>MKVT01000039.1 GCA_001898935.1 Paludibacter sp. 47-17 | reverse complement strand
AGGTTGCCCTGATAATCGGTATAACCATAATACAGTGTCGCTACACCGTTGGTATTAACCAGAATAGCTCCGCCGCTAAGGTAGTGAATTTTCTTCGTATTTCCAAGATTGTCCCGTTCTTCTTCGTAGTCGCCGAGGTAATATTTTGTTTTTTGGGTTACTCCGTTGATTTTATATTCCGATTTACGGCGTTGGTCGGGTAGTGTTTCATCCAGTGTGTCTGGCAGTCCAAAACATCTCTACTAGTTTTGCCTAACAAATATATAGTTTTTTATTGGTTGAGGGAGGCTGTATCAAAAAGACACCTTAATTCAATGATATTTTTATAGCCTTAGTCCTCTGGCGTATATACCAAAGTCCAATCATTCGCTTCCATATCTGCTAACGTAACTACCCATTCCTTTTTCAACGGAAACGCTCGTTCAAATTCCTCGCAAGACATTGTATCTATATCTATCCGATTAAAAACACCCAAAGACCACATAATATTAGGATTGGTTTGCAAGGTATTAAATATCATATCTATTTCTATTTTTCTACTTGAATATGGTTTTATCAAGCAACGGTATATTAATTCTTGATATTCCATATTTGACATTGGCTTAAAGCACATTGTATCAAGTGCTATGGAAGAGTAAAGTGAACCTTGATATATTATTTCTTTATCCGAATTATTTTGAATAGTGATAAAATATTGGTTTTCTCGTCTTTCGCAACTACCGTTACAAAACAGTGCGGTAATAAATATCAATAAAATAAATCTATACTTGTTCATTGTAAATTTAAAATTAGAAGTTAATAAAATAAATACGGAAATAACCCAATTACAGGAATATATATAGGAATATCCGTCCAATGAAATTTACCAGATATGGGATTATCTGTATTATTGCGCCGTCCTGTACGAGGATTAATATATGGGGAGTTAGTTAAACTTCTTCCACTTACAAAACTATTTCTATCAAAATAGTCGGGACTTCCCGCCACATAACCCTCTTTTTTACTGCCATAGTGTTTATCAAAATATGCTGCTGCCTTATAACTTGCGTCAGCCTCAAACCAACGGTCATCGTGGCGTGGAGAGTTCGGATTACTTGTCTGCAAAATAGCACTTTGCAAACTTGGAATACCTACCGTAAGTAAATATGCGGGTCCGTGTTGCTGGCTTTGTATGTAATGTCCGTATTCGTGTACAAATAAATGGTCTTGCCAATCGGCTTTATATCCTTTTGGTCCCGCTGTATAATAGCCAATGGTTACTGCGCTATTATCTAATCCCATATCTACCGCAGTCATTCCGTAGTTGTGTGTTACATCATTTACGGCTCCGAAAGCATTTGCGCCCGAAACAAACAAATCTCCAACCAAAGTTTGAGGCAATTGCCAAGTAAGTCGGGAAACAAACTCCCATATTCTTCCGCCTGTACTCTTGTTTGGGTCGGTGTGGAATAAACCTTTATCTATTTCCCAACCTAATTTAGTTTGTGTCCAATCCCATTTATCCCCTTTAAAAGTTCTTACAAAAATATTATTGACCAAATCGGAGATAACACCGAATATCGTTCCAAATATTTCCCCGCTTGGGTCAGTGTATTTTAGCGGGTTGTTAATGCAGTACGAGTACCTGTTATAATTCAACCAATTCCCCGGTGCCTGTACAAACGGGTCGGGCGAGAAGAACTGCGCTGTCAGCGGATCATAAACTCGTCCGTTCATATTAATAATCCCGAATGCATCCAGATGCTCGTGCATGGTGTAGCCACGGTCGACAATCCAACTTGTGCGGGTATCATCCTGTGTCCAGTCGGCAGGGTTACGTCGTTTACCCCAGGGGTCGTAAGCGTAACGCTCCACTACCGTTCCCGATTCGTTCGTAAGAGCCATCAGGTTGCCCTGATAATCGGCATAACCATAATACAGTGTCGCTACACCGTTGGTATTAACCAGAATAGCTCCGCCGCTAAGGTAGTGGATTTTCTTCGTATTTCCAAGATCGTCCCGTTCTTCTTCGTAGTCGCCGAGGTAATATTTTGTTTTTCGTGTTGTCCCGTTGATTTTGTACTCCGATTTTTAGCGATTTTTCGATTGATTTTTTCGGATTTAATTTTGTCCGTTTTTGTGGACTTTTAGTTGGTGTTGGTTTGTGGTTTTGTTAATTTTCATTCAATTTTAGGCTTATTTTTGTTGTTGTGGGAGGTCGGTTGCCGATAGGGTTCTTTGGTTGTTATTATTTCCTTATATTTTAGTATTTTAGCGCATGTTTCAAATACAATTTTTCATTTGTTTTTTTTGTTTTTTTTGTTTTGCCGCCCCGCTTTGCGGAGGCGGTTTGCCCCCCCTTTTTTTGTTCCTGCAGATAGGGAAAGATGTTTTTATATCTGATATTTAGCTTATTATCCGCTTTTTCTCTTTGTTTTTTGCCCCTTTCCACCCCTACGAAACGCCTACGGGAAAAGGGTTGATGAAAAAGAGGGTAAAAAGCTATAAAGAAATAATTTGAGAGTAGAATGTCTATTGTTGATAACTTTTTTGGAAATGCCGATTTTAGAGGATAAAAATGAACCGAAACGGATAAAATTTAATAGAAGAATGGACAATAGCCGAAAATAAAACCTACAAAAACGGAACAAAACGGCGGGAGTGCACAAATGGGGCATAACTGCACTGTACTTGCAAATTTCACTTTACCTCAAACCGCCGACGGCGCAAGAGCGGACGACGGGGCGATTTTTCTGCACAGCCGTAGAACTTCCGATTACCATACAAACAAAATTTTCTACGCAATCATTTTTGACTACTGCGCGACAATTCGCCGATTAGCGGGCAGCCAACTGCAAAACCCTGCACGAACAAACTCGACAGGCGGGTGGGTGCGGACTTGCCGACAGCAACGCAAGCGGATTTTTGTAGGCAGTCATTTACGGCGCAACTGCGCGGGCAGCGACACGCACGACCGCAAAAAAGAAGGGCGCAAATTCGGAAACTTACGTCAATCGGTATTACTTTTTGTCTTCACATTGTTTTACTTCTAATCATCATTATTACTATTACAATAATTGAAGTCGGCAGGTTTCAGATTTATCAACTCTTCTCTTGTTTTTTTTATGATATTAGTTTCTATAAATTGTTTAAAGACCTTATATTCCTCTTTATCATTGTAATAATAGTTTTGAATGAACAAAAGTAAAATACTATCAGCCTCAAAGTTTTTCCCCAACATTTTTAAGTTTAGAGCATAACTTGTTATTATAGATTGATACGATAATGAATTAGGAGTGATAGTATCAAGTATGGATTTATACAACAAATCCGCTTCTCTATACTTGACCATTGCTTGTATCGTATCTTGTTTATATTGCTCGTAAAAAGTACCAAGCATCGTTTTTAAGTCAGGATTTTTAGACCTAATTTGTTCCATTACTTTTAATGTGGCAAAAGCATCGTCCATTAAGCCTAATTGACGCTGAAACATCAACTTATTCCAATAAGCCGAATAGTAATCGGGCTGTATATCGGTGGCTTCATTCAACAATTTAATCGCTTCCATAACTTTTGCAGTATCACCCCAAAAACTCATTGTAACTGCACTATCATTTAATAGTGTTGCTTCCTTATGATAATTATGTTCTTGTGCTTTTGAGTTACAGCCAAAAAACAGTAAACAAGAGATAAACAATGGATAAATAATTAATTTCATTTCTATCAACTTTGAACGATTAACGAATGACAATTCTTTGATTAATGTTTATTGAAACAGGATAACCTATTGGGTGATAAATGGGTACTGCTGCTCCACCGGGCATATAAACAGTCCATCCTCCCCGAAAATTAATAGATACATTACCGCTTGTCGGCATCTGAAAATATGCCTCTCCTATTGGATTTAATCCGCCCGTCGGATAAATATAATTACGCTTTAATGATAATGCTTGTGCCGCTACTTGTTTGTTATTGACCATTAATCTTGCATCAGCACTTGCAACAACATCTCCATCTACTGGGGTATTAAAAGTTTCAGCCATCATTGACAATTGGTCATCTCCATTTTGCCAAATTCTTAATCTCATTTTATAATTTGCCATTTGATAACCAACTTCTTCGTCTAATGGGACATAACCTATTCGATTGAAGGTTTTATTGTAGATTAATTTATTTAATCCTTGTTGTGCGTGGTTTAATCCTGCGGTCATCAATCCTGTGGCAGCTCCTTGCCAAAAATTACCCCCTGTCAGTTCTGCGCCTACTCCGCCTGCTAATGCCGAGAATGTATAAATTCCCAAATTGCTGTTAGCAAATTTTCCGCCATACATCATAAATGCAGACCCCGCCAAAGAACTTAATCCTCCTGCGGCAAAGCCTGTCATAAAGTCGCCGCCCTGAATGCCTGTCATCATTCCATTTGCCACACCGTGCGAAACTGCGCGACCTACTTCTCCGATAATTCCATTGCTGCCTACTGCCCCAAACGCTTGACCTATTCCTGCCGTAAGAACACCGGAAGCTGCTCCAAAACCTACCGACTTGCCAAACTGTCCCCAGTTCCAGTTATTAAATCCTCCATCGCTAAACGCAACATTTGCCGTATATCCTGCACCACCAATTACTGCACCCCATAAGGCCGCATCAATAAAAACACCAGCTCCAGGCAGTAATGCTGTAAAAATAAACTCCCCAGTAAGGTCAGTATATTTCAGAGGGTTATTAAAGCAATAACTATACCTGTTGTAATTCAACCAATTCCCCGGTGCCTGTACAAACGGGTCG
>MKVT01000038.1 GCA_001898935.1 Paludibacter sp. 47-17 | reverse complement strand
CTTATTACTCAACCGAACAGCCCCCGTTTGGAGCTTCAAACGGAGGCTGTTCCTGGTAACTCACCGACCATCAGGCCAGTTTATCGCTCAATGGATCGGTACCGAAACGGTGCTGAACCCAGTCGCCCGGCTCACCCATAGGGTCGGGGTCCGAAGCCAACTGTAAAGAGATATCCTTATCCAAGGCAATCAAATCGATTGCAGGGGCAATATAACTTGTTTTCGTCTTCATTTTTTATAGCTATTAATAGTTGACAATGATTTTCTGAACATGATCCTTCACCTTCACCAGGTATACGCCCGCGGCAAAGGAAGGGCTAAGCACGGTAACGGCACCTTCGGCCTCTTGCGAAAGCAGGTGCTCACCTGCCAGGTTGTAAACACTGATGCGATCGGAACGGGTCAATGCAGCCGACTCCACTGCAATCCGGCGGGCAGAAGTAACATAAACCCGTGTGTTGGACGATGTTACTTCCTCGACCGAAGTAATACCCGGAGCCCGGAACTCGATACTGAAGCGCGAGGAAGTAGCCGTAGCGTCGGAGGAGAAAGAATAACTTTCGTTGAGACGAAGCTCGGTTTCCGTGTTGTGGTGATGGTCTCTGAGGATCACCTGTACATGATCCAGGTTCACCTTTTCGATCGCTTTTAGCGTGAAGGTACCCGCAGCTCCGGGACGGAAACCCAGCAGTGCCGAGGCACCGGCGTCGATTGAACGGCGTTTATCGATCACCAGTTCCCGACCCTCAACCAACGAGTAGAGTTCAGGAATGGAACTCGTGGCAGCCGACAGTTTGTCCGAGTCGTAGAAATCGTAACTGTCTTGAGCATTGGCATTGGTCGAGATCAACGTCTGGTCGAAATTAATACCATTACTCAATTCCAGACGGAGAAGGCGACGAGTGCTTTGTCCACCGGCGCGCAGACGGTTATCCGCTGCACCTTGATCCTGGGCCGAACGCATCGAATTGCTAAAAGTGATCGAAGGAGTAGTGTTGTCGGTGTGAACTTTCACCCAGAAAGCCTGCAGAGGCGCAATATAACCGTTAAAAACGCCACTCTTGCCTTTCGTAACGGCATCTTCTCCATCGAAGGTGTCGAAATCCATGGCCCCGCTCGCCGTGCGCGTTCTGATCCAAACCGTAGGACGGATATCGGTACGAGGACTGCCGCTGCCGAAACCCGTGATGGCATTCCAACGGATATGAGAAGGATAAGGATTTCCAACCAGGTTAAAACCACGCTTACCTGCCGCTGCTGGGGTACGCGTCAAACCAACCGTGACATCGCCCGTAGTGAGCGGGCCCGAGAAAGTATACGTACCCGTGGTATTGATTTGAGCCAGGTAGCCCCTACCGGCACCGAGCGGAACATCCGTAGCTGTGATCTGAGGATAAGCTGCCGCAGACTCGTCGTAGGAACCAAGCTTATTGGATGAGCCTTCGACCAGAATACTCCCGCTGGTAGCACCCGAAACCGGAGATGAAATGTACCACCAGTGGTCGCTGGCCGAGGGGTCTGATTTGGCTGTCAGGTATTGCTCAACGCTAGTGGTACCCGAAACAGTCAAGGTTCCGTGATCCACCAGGGTGGCCGTACCGACGGCAGAACTCTGAAGCGTCAGGTTCCCGCTCAGATGGAGCGTTTTGCCGCTATGAACCGTTAAGCTGGCCAATGGTTCAAGAGTTAAACTGCCGGCGCTTACATCGGAGTGGATTTCCGGCTGATGGGGAGATGCTGCTATGGTAACGGACGTGCTTGCACCGGGAGTGCCATGACTCCAGTTGGAGGCTAGACGCCATTCACGCGAACTGTTGCCCCACCAGGTGGAAGATGCCGGAACCGTGGAATAGTCGGTGATAAGAATATCGTCGATATTGACACGATTACCACCTGTTTTATTCACTCGGAACCGGACATTGCCGGACTGGTTGATAACAAAGGTAGAGGCGTTTAACGTGCCCGTGGAACTAATCTCGTCGCCAACATTCACCCAGTTGGAGCCGCCGTCTACCGATAATTGAAGAATCAATGTTCCGCCGGTATCAGACCCGTAATTAGCATGATAAAGGGTCAGGGAGCCGGCACCTCCGGGTTTGTCGAAGTTCATCCATATGGAACCGCTACCCTGAATACGGACGCTTTGGATATTATTTTTCTTGTCATTGACATCCGAACCCAACAATGCATCGTTAAACTGCCATTCACCAGTGGTCAGCATTACTGCTGCTGCATCATAACTAGCTTTGGTAGCCGATTCAAAATCTTCCGGCCAGGGATTTTCGCCGGGAGTAACAACGGCATCTATTTTAATCGAATAATCCCCTTCGCTTACCGGTTTTGGGAGGCTTATTACCGCACCGAATGTGCCCATATAGAAGGTGTACGGGGTGGGGTTGAGCGTACCGTCGGGCAAAAGCTTGCAGTAGCGGCGTTCGCCATTCTGGTCGAAACTGCGACTCATATAAATGCCGGTAAACTCGGCTCCCGGCACGGTGAGGGTAAGCGAACCGGTTGAGGATTTTCCTTGTACGAGCGTGTTGGGCATCGGGTCGAAGAGGCTGCCGCTTTCGGTTGTTTTCACAATGTAAGGTACGTTTGCCTCTATGCTGCCTGTATTGACCGGAGCTACGATAAATTCCTTGGTCGTGTGGTTTACTTCTTGCAGACGGTACACGTTGCCTTCGATTTGGCTCACGGGTATTGCCACGGGCAGAATGAACGCATCGTAGTTGCCTCCGGTAAAATCTTTGGCAAAACTTACGCCGTGGGCGGTAAAATCCTCGGGGCTGTAAAAGGAGTTGTTGCTATCCAACAACAGGCTGGCACAACTGTAGCTGCCGTCGTCTTCTTTTTTCAGTATGTTGTCGGGTTCGGCGAAGAGGAGCATGGGCTGTAAGTCGCCTACACCTGTAGTTTGGATACGCTGTCCCCACGGAGCATCCGCGACGGAGCGGGAACCGTTGAGCAACCATGCTGTGGCTCCGCTTTTCAGTTCGTCTGCTGTTTGGGCGGTAGCCAGCGGGTCGCTTAGTAAGCCGTCGCCACTCTGGTAGTAGCAATTGGTTATGGTATTGCCGTTATTGCTGCCGACTACGCTGTGTGCCGTAGTGTTGCCGGCATTGGAAATAACCGCTCCGGCATTGAAGCAGTTCGATAGCGACCCGAACCAGAGTCGTCCTACAATGCCGCCCACATTGCCGTGCGAACAATTTACCTGCCCTAAGTTTACGCAGTCTTTGATATCGGAACCTAAACCGCTTTTGCTGCCCACGATACCGCCCACGGTGGAGTCGTCAAAGTCCGTCCGCGTACCGGTTACAGACCCGTAATTGACCGATCGGAGAATGCTGCCGCTGGCTGTGCCGGCAATACCTCCAACGAGATAAGAAAGACTTCCTGTAACCGAAGCCTGATTGACACAGTAACTAACGTGCGAAGTTTCCCACCGTACATCGCCGGCAACACCGCCAACCTTCTGCGTACCACTGACGCTGCCCTCGGCGGTACAATATTCGACAAGGGCATTTTGGCCAAGCAGCGCTGCTACCAAGCCGACATCGACTCTTCCTTTGACTGTTCCTTTCACGGTCAGGTTCTTTATTTTGCCATGCATGTAGCCGAATAAGCCTTGTGTGTCTTGACCGGGGGCATTAATATAAAGCCCGCTGATGTGTTTGCCGTTGCCGTCGAAAGTGCCTCGCCAGCTGTCGTTATAGGCATAAGGCGATTCTTTGGCTATTGGCGTCCAGCTGATTTCTGTGCCGTTCACGTCCGCTCCGCATACGGTAGAAAGGTCGATGTCGGCAGTCAGGCGTGCCGAAGCAGTTTTGTAAGGCGTTTCATTGGCGGTGTTCACGTAGTAGGAGAACCACGCCAGTTTCGGCGCTGAATTAATCAGGTAATAATTATCTTCACCTTCTGGTACGCGATTAGCAGGGTCGTTCATATCGGCAAAGAGCGCCGGTATGAGCGTGATGTCTGTGTCGGCAAAGGTGTAAGAGTCTGTGTATTGGTTGTTATCGTTGTCCTGCCAGTTTTCGCCGTAAATTTTAGCTGCATCGAATGCGAGGGGGGCTTTGGGTAACGATACTTCCGTGCCCGTGTTGCCGTAGAGCTTGTTTTCGCCGGCCGTGAGGCGGTACACCGCTTTGCTACCGGGCAGTGGTGTGTTGTCGGTACCGAATGTCTGCCCCCATGCTCCGGCAGCTGTTTCTGTCGTTCCGTCGCTACCGTTGAGCAGGCGGGCTACTACGCCCGAAGTGAGTTCTTCAGCCGTTTTGGCGGTTGCCAGCGGATCGGTCAATACGTTGTCGCCACTCAGGTAATAACAGTTGGTTACGGTTTGGTTGTTATTGCCTCCTACTACGCTGTGTGCCTTGATGTTGTCGGTATTGGAAGTAACCGTTCCGGCATTGAGACTGTTCGATAGCGATCCGAACCAGAGGCTTCCGACGATGCCACCCACTTTTCCGTGCGAACAGTTCACGCTGCCTAAGTTTACACAGTTTTCGATACCGTAACCGGTGCCTTCTTTGACGCCGGTTATGCCACCCACGGAGGAATCGTCAAAATTAGTCTTCGTGCCGGCTATATTTCCGTAATTAACCGAGCGAGAAACAGTGCCACTTGTCGAACCCGCAATACCGCCGACCCTATACGACGTACTTCCTGTAACCGAAGCGTGATTGGCACAGTAACTTATGCGCGACGTGGCAAACCGGACCATTCCCACGACACCTCCTACGATTTACTCCCCGCTAATGCTGCCTTCTGCCGTGCAATATTCTACCGTGGCATTCTGTCCGATTAATGAGGCTAATAAGCCGATCGTTCTGCGTGCATTTACCTGCCCCTGCACGGTCAGGTTCTTGAGAGTGCCCTGCACATAGCCGAACAAGCCTTGATTGTCCTTTTTGGGTTCGTCGATATAAAGCCCGCTGATGCTGTGCCCGTTGCCGTCGAAAGTACCTCGCCAGCCGTTGTCGTAGGCATAAGGCGCGGGTTGGGCTATCGGAGTCCAGCTTATTTTTGTACCGTTGATATCCGCACCGCACACGGTGGAGAGGTCGATGTCGGCGGTGAGACGAGCCGAAGCGGTGTTGAAGGGCACGTCATTGGCCGTGTTCACGAAGTATTCAAACCATTGTAGTTTTTTCGCCGTATCGATATTGTAATAAGTCGTGCCGTCGATGGTTGTTTTGTTTTCTTCGGCATCCATATCGGCAATCAGTTTCCCTGCCGTGAGGGCGAAGTCCTCGTTCGTAAAGGTGTACGCCGAAGCGGTGTAGGGATTTCCCTCGCTATCGAAGTAGCCACCGGTGTAAATCCGGCTGCCGACAAACTCCGGCACTTCGGCGGGTATTGGTACTTCCATGCCGCTGTTGCCGTAATGTTTATCCGTGCCGAGAGTCAGGCAGTACACGGCTGCACCGCCAAGTTGGGGGATGTAGTCCGAGCTGGTGTTTTGCCCCCATGCTCCGGTGGGAAGTTCTGCCATACCGTTGCCGCCGTTGAGCAAGCGGGCTACTACGCCGGAAGCAAGTTCTTCAGCCGTTTTGGCGGTTGCCAGCGGATCGGTCAATAGGTCTTCGCCACTTATGTAGTAGCAATTGGTTACAGTTTGATTGTTATTGCCTCCTACTACGCTGTGTGCCGCAGCGTTGTCGGTATTGGAAGTAACCGTTCCGGCATTGAGGCAGTTCGATAGCGACCCGTAAAAAAGATGTCCGACAATACCGCCCACGTTGCCGTGCGAACAGCTTACGTTGCCTAAGTTTGCACAGTTTTCAATGTCGCCACCGGAACCCTCTTTGATGCCGGCTATACCGCCCACGGTGGAGTCGTCAAAGTCTGTCCGCGTGCCGGTTATAGCTCCGTAGTTGACCGAGTGAGAAACAGTGCCACTTGTCGAACCTGCAATACCGCCGACCCTATACGACGTACTTCCTGTAACCGAAGCGTGATTGGCACAGTAACTTATGCGCGAGGTGGAAAACCGGACCATTCCCACGACACCTCCTACGCTTTGCTCCCCGCTAACGGCGCCTTCCGTCGTGCAATGTTCGACCGTGGCGTTAATGCCGATTAATGATGCCAGCAAACCGACATTGCTTAGCCCGTTTACCTGTCCCTGCACAGTCAGGTTCTTGATATTGCCCTGCACGTAGCCGAACAAGCCTTGATTCGTTTCTTCAGGTTTGTTGATATAGAGTCCGCTGATTTTCTTTCTGTTGCCGTCGAAAATACCCGTCCAGCCGTTGTCGTAAGCATAAAGCGTTTTTTGGGCTATCGGCGTCCAGCTGATTTCCGTGCCGTTCACATTCGCACCGCACACGGTGGCGAGGTCGATGTTGGCGGTAAGGCGTGCCGAAGCAGTTTTGTAAGGTTCTGCATTGGCAGTGTTCACGTAGTAGGCAAACCATTGCAGTTTTTTCGGCGTGTCGATATTATAATAGGTCGTGCCGTCTATGGTTGTTTTGTTTTCGTTGGCATTCATATCGGCAAGCAACCGCCCGTTGGTAAGCGTAATGTCGGTGTTGGTGAACGTGTATGCCGAAGCGGTGTAGGGCGTTCCCTCGTCGTCGGACCAACCGGGGACATAGATGCTGGCACCGTCGAATTCTTGTATGGCGGATGCGGCGGGTATCGCTACCGTAGCTCCTGTGTTGCCGTAGTATTTTTCCGTGCCGAGGGTCAGGCAATAGACGGGCGTACCGCCCAAGGTGGGCGTGTTGTCCGTACCGAGGGTTTGTCCCCACGCTCCGGCAGGTGTTTCTGTCGTGCCGTCGCCACCGTTGAGCAGGCGGGCTACGCTGCCCGAAGCAAATTCCTGCGCGGTTTTGGCAGTAGCCAGCGGGTCGGTCAGTAAGCCATCGCCACTCAGGTAGTAGTTATTGACAAAGGTGATTTTGATTTGTGAGGTTGTTTCGTTTTCCTTAAACCCTATCACACTGTGTGCCGTGGCGTTATCCGCACCGGAAGTGACGGCGCCTACATTGTAGCAATTTGCTATCGTGCCGTTGGCAAGACGTCCGACGATACCTCCTATTTTACCCGTGGGAGCGCTTACCATGCCCATATTGGCACAATGCTCTATTCGGGCGGTTTTTCCCGATTTCGCTCCGGCTATACCGCCCACAATGTAGGAGGTAGGGGGATAGTCAGGATCGTTTTGTAAGCCTGTTACAGCTCCGTAGTTGAGCGAATGGGAAATCGTTCCGCTTGTTGAACCGGCAATGCCGCCGACGAGCATCGAACTCCCTCCTGTTACCGAAGCTTGGTTGGTGCAATGACTTACCTGTGCTTCAGTACTCTTCACGTCTGCCACAATTCCTCCCACAGTCGCGCTACCGTTTACGCTGCCTTCGGCTGTACAGTATTCCATTGTGCCGTTCCCTCCAAGTAACGACACCACGAGCGCAGTAGTGTTTCCCGTGGTAAGCTGCCCTTGCACGGTAAGGTTCTTCACGCTACCTTCCACCATGCCGAAGAGTGCCTGAAAATTACCACTTAAATCACTAATATAAAGCCCATTAATCCGCTTTCCATTTCCGTCGAAAACGCCTTGCCAGCCGTAGCCGGTGGCGAAAGCATAAGGTGTGTATTTGGCTATAGGTGTCCAACTGCCTTTGTACTCACCGCATACGGCAGCAAGGTTAATATCGGCAGCAAGGCGCGCCGAGGCGGTTTTGTAGGGTTCGGCGTTGGCGGTGTTTACGTAATTTCTGAACCACGCCAGCTGTGCGGCGTTGGCTATCTCGTAGTAACCGTCGGCGGCAAGGGTTGGTTGTTGAAATTCGGTAGGGTTCAGCATGTTGATACCGTCGCCGTCGTAAATATTTACCGTGCTGCGGATAGTTGCTTCCGTTTGCCGGGTAATACCGGTGGAATTGCCTGTTTTTACCACGGCGATACCCAGCATCGAAGCCACATAGCAATCGGTAGAGTTACCCGTTTTGTCCACGGCAAAGGCATAGTTGCGTCCACCGCCCCCGCTGTTGGTGTATTCCACTTTATTGCCGAGCGCTACGCAGTTTTTGAGCGAGCCGGTGGATTTGCCGGTAAAAAAGCCGAAATCCTGTAACGCACCGCTTACGGTGTAGTTTAGCGTAACCTCGGATACGCAGTCTTCTATCAATCCTTGGTTGTCTTGGCAGAATCCGCCGGCAATGCCTGTAACTGAAGTATAGCCGCTATCTTCCATATAAATTTTGAGCGAGGAGCGGTGGATACCCCGATTGCCTGTATTTGCGGCTGAGTTAATATTGCAGAATCCGCCGCTTCTGCTAACGCCGGTACTTTTTCCCTCTACGTGGCAGTTGTCTATTATCCCCTCATTTTTATAGCATAAAATGCCGGTAAAGGTAGATAAGGTGAGCACGTTGCGGAGATACAGGTTTTTTACCGTAGCCGCCGGCCCGATAAGTCTGAATAAGGTATTCAGGTGCGAGTTCAAACACAATCCCGATAGGCAGTGGCCGCCGCCGTCGAAAGTGCCCTCATATTGCGTAATGGTGGGTACGGTTTGCGTGGTTTGCCGGTTGGTTACCGTGCCGTCGGTCGGGTTCACGGTCATGTTCGTGAACGTGATGTCCGCCGTGAGGCGCGCCGATGCCGTCGTGTTTCCGCCGTTTACGTGGTTTACCCACCACCTGAATTCATCGGCTGTGCCTATGCGGTAAGGGTTAGCAACCGAACCGTCGCCCGCCGAGGGCTGTGTTTGAGCCGGCACGCCTGCCGTACTCATGAGCATCAACAGGATACCGGACAAGACTGTTAAAAGAAATTGTTTTGTTGTTTTCATTTCTGGGGTGCTATGAATTAAACGATTTTTGAATTTCCGCCAAATCGATCACCGAAGAAAGGTTGAAAAAGAGTAATGTAAACATATCTTACTTCTGTTCATACATTTGCACCTTAGGCGATCATTCCCTGAAAAGGGAGATTTGTGGAAGACAGAGCAACGACATTTGTGTTCAGCAGTGCTTTCCACTATTTCCCTGGCAAAATTAATTTCATTCCCTGGAGCAGTTATGACAATGGTAGTATTTTATGTGATTCTAAGAGAATTTGTTGTAACGATAAAAAGAACAGCCGTTACTATTTGCAGAAAATAAAGTGGATGTGGTCATTTTTTTTATTTTTTCCACGATTTTTTTTATTTTTGTTGTTACTACAGTTATGTTTCAGATCATGGAAAAATTTATCACGCCTTACATTTACTTTTTTGCTGCCAATCTGGTATTTGTTTTTTCGTCGGCCGTTTGCGCTTACATACGTTGGGTGCACACCTGTCCCGAATTTTCGAAGGATGCTGCCGCGTGCTCCCTCCATTATCCGGCACGTAAATCCACCATTATTATTACCTTATTGCTGATGCTTGACTTTCCGTATCTGCTGAATATTTTTTCATCAGATGCCTTACTGTATGCACGGGCCTACAGCATCATCAGTTATCCAATTTTTGCCGTAGTATTGGTACGGTTGTTCTTTTTTTACGCAGCCTTTCCTGTCCGTGTTTTGGTACCGATCGTGGGAAGTATTACGCTCTATATGGCACCACTTTTCTATTTTGCCATACAAGGCGGCGACTTTCTTGCAACCTACAGTACGGTAATCCTCTGGGGAGCTGTTGCTTTAGGCGGGGGAATTTTTGTTTACGGTTTGATGTGTATTTACAAAGACTATCAGGTGGCTCGGGAACGAGATGAAGGCCTGTTTTCCAATCCGGACGATTTTCCCTCCCGGTTGGTACGGATAATGCTTTGGTTTGTCCCTTTCTATATCGTACTTTGTGTGATTTTGCCTGCGTTTTTTGATTCAGGCTGGGTAAAAGTGGTACGCGACGTGGGCTACGCCTGCGGCAACATCTGGTTAGTCGGCTATACGCTGCAATCGCGCAGACCGAATGCGAAATCTGAAGTGGATGGAATAGGCATGGCAGTCGCCCCCCTACCGGTAATCGGAAGAAAGCAACACCCTGTATATGAGGCAGATATAAGGCAAACAAACGGAAAGAACGTGGAAAAAGCTAACGGGCGATTGTTCGAGAAAATTCTGAACGTACTTGTGGAAAAGGAATTGTATAAACAGGCTTCACTGACATTGGACGAATTGGCTCTGGCAGTAGGCTCTAACCGGAAATACGTGTCGCAGGCAATTCATCATAGTCCCTATCTTTCGTTTTACAAATTGGTAAATAGTCTACGGGTGGTTTATGCTCTGAAACTAAGAGAAAAACATCCGGAGATGAAACAAGACGAACTGGCCATACAGGCCGGTTTCAACTCTCGCTTTGTTTTAGCCCGTTGGATAAAAAGATTACATAGCGGAGAGTTACCAAATATGCAAAAAAAAAGAACGACCGATATGAACACAAGTTAATGCACATTATTTCAGTTTCGAAGCGAAGCACAACGGTAGTATGGTAACATGGCAAAATTGATTAGCCTTACAGCTCCTACGCTCAATAGTAATAAGATAAGTAAAATTAAATCGGCAACAAACGATGACTCCAATGGCTTGTTGAACCCTATTGTAGAGGAATTTGCAAATTTGGATATAGCAGACGAATCGGGTACAGAAATTTCTTTTTTTGATTTGTCGGATGACGAAAAAGAATTATTTTCACAACAATGGACCATAGCAAATACCGAAGCTATGACACCAAAACTGAACGACCCAGAAATTGGAAAAGAATTGGAGGATAATGATCATCCCGATTTTGTTGAACCCAGCAAAGTGCTAGAACAGTTGCGAACACATGCCAACAGAGGCGATGTGTTGATAAATCTACCTGGAACAGTGTGGCTTTCTGCTTATCTCAACTATTACAATCCATTAGCTATTTCGAAGTATGTGGGAATAGGCAAATACCCACCGGGACATGTGAGTATAGTTAAACAGACAAAGACAAATTTGCCAACTCTAACTACTACAAATGGAACAACTATTAGTGCGCAAAACGGAAGTGGTGTTCGTGATGAAAATGTGGATTATCATTGGAACTGCAAAGCCCATTTATGTTATGTTAGGAAAAGAGAATGGCGTTGGAGGGGATTGAGAAGTGGATTTGTAGATGTTTACCCCAATGCTGACAAAGTGATTGCCTATGCCGAAAGCCAAAAGGGTAAGCCCTATTGTTCGGGAGGGGATTTTATCACGGCTAAATTTAGAGACAATTGCTTTATTTGCACAACTATTACATGGCGTTCGTTTAATAGTGAAGGCTTTAATACACACCGGTTGTCTGTTCGATGGATGCCAACAATTGCTCCTGCCGATATACTTTTGTCTGACAATATTGTAGAGAAATACAAAATCAAATAGGTATGAAATACGGTATATTTTTTTTTAGTTTAATATGCCTTTTTGCATGCGAGAAGGAATACTTCCCTGAACCCAATGCATATCGGGATGAAGCGTTGTTTGGAACATGGAAAAGGTTGGGAGAAAATAATGAGATATACGAAACTGCTGTTGAAGTATATACTGAACAAGGCTATTGCGGAGGCACAATCGGCTTTAACAATGCACAAAGCAATTACAAGACAGCATTTCAAAACATTGATGGTATTTGGTATGTTGAGAAAGCAAATTCAACTAATGGTTATCAGTTTAACAGGATACATTCTCAAAGTTACCTTCGCAGTAAGTTTTTTTGGAAAGATACACAAGAGTACTACATTCAAAATGATACTCTATTTCTTAGAAAGTTAGATGATACTTGTACTGATACATTGGTAAAATATAAGTATCAACTCAAATATGATAAAACCAAGTTTGTAGGCTTAGATTCGATAGAATAGACCCTAAAAGGTAGTAGTATCCAAAAAACTGTGTCAACGTGGATTTTCATTCCAAACTCATCGTTCTGGGAACGCCAGTTGGGTAACAACCGTCGCAACGACTTACTTCCAAACCAATTCAGACCCGGTTATGAGAAGTCAGGGTACATACTTCTCGTGACCGGGACTCTCGTTCCGAACCTGAGTTTATCAAGAAGCGGGAACGGGTATTAGCCGAAGGAGTGGTGATTATTTTTTCTGACAAGTTTAAGTTATTTGATTGATTTTACGAAAAAACGAACAAAATACAAGATTTTTCATTAGTTTTATCACGACAAACAAAACTCAACATTACCCATTGGAAAAAACAGAGCCCAGTAGTTGAAATAAAATTTAAAGCTGTTCTTGAAGTTGTCGAACAATATCATGCGTTAATGTTTTCATAGTATGATCATACCGGTCAATATACATCCATGTAAATTTCTTTGTTGATTTCCAGATATTTTTAATTGGCATCGCTGTATTTAATGCTGTAATTCTACCGGCCTTCGTCTCTTGTCCATTCGCCGAAAGCTTATATGTTATGACCAGATTTTGTTCTTCCGGGTAAATCGCTTCTAATGTACTTACGGTATAAGCAATAATAAAAATCATCGTGCTTCCTTGGTTTGTATAAACGAAGCGTGTTGGTAGGGCTTCAACAGTAATTTCAAGGTTTTGTCCGTTCAAGTTTTGTAAGAGCCCGAGAGAGTCAGCGCTATCCAGGAAATTCGACTTAAACATTTCACCGGCAATGGACGGACTGATACTACATTCAATCGTATTCTCCTACCCCCAATACAAAATAGCAGGAATAAAGAATGAGTTAACTTTTTCTGATTCTACCAACCCGGCTTGTTCTCTTAAGTGCGTTAAATCAAATAAAATATTTTCATGTTGAATAGCCCCCGCTTTGAGTTGTGTTTCTAACTTTTCTCGAACATAGGTGGAATACGTTCTCGTACTTACGCAACCAGTAAAAACGGTGATTGCCGTTAAAATTAAAATCTTCAGTTTCATTGTCTCTTGTTTATCGGTTTATAAAATACTAAATCTCATCTCCTGAAAATCAAAAAGGAACTTTTTGCCATATTTCAAAATGTGATTTCCCAATACCCCTCCGTTTTTTGTCCCATTAGGCGCATCATCTTTTTCCTCTTTGGAAACCCGACAATTTTTTATTAAATCAATCGTTTGATTGCCTATGCTGATTCTAATATCGTTACATTGCCAAACGTTATCAATAACTTTAGCATTGGATGCCGAGCAGCCTCCAGAATAATTTGTAAATGGATCCATCTTGTCAAGAGAAGGAAATAGATCTTTAGTTGTATTGTAAAATGCTGAATTAACAACAAGTCCACCAGAAAATCCAGTATCGAAGAATGCACAAAAAGAATTATCTAATACTTTCATATCCAGAAATAACCCATTTTTTTCAATATACATATTCTTATCTCTATCCGTGTTGTTTATGATTTCATCCGAAAATATCATGGTGTGCTTGTTAAAATCCAACTGAACTCTCTCCAGCCTTTTAAGTATTGGCATACCTAACACTATATCAACACTACTTAATATAGAATCACATTTCACCTGCTTAGGATCATTTTTATCGATCTCATCAATACTCACAAAAACAGGTACATTCTTAAATTGATACGGTCCAACTTCTAGACTATCTATAATACCGGACACTGTTTTTGTTTGACCTAGCAGAATAGTATCATTATTATTCACCTTAAGTCCTATTTTTTTTGCTGTATTTTTATTCCAGATAAAACAAACACCTGCACCGGTATCAAACAGGAATTTAACCGGTTTATCGTTGCATAACGATCGAAAAATAATATCGTTACTGTTTTTGTTGAGAATTAAATTTATTTCGCTTTTACGAGATTTCTTTATTTTTGTTACATCTGTTTTGGAGTAATCCTTAGCTCCCTTTTTAAAAGCAAGGATTGCATTTTCTAAATATTGAATATATCCCTGCCGTAAATTCTCATCTGAAACAGACTCATTCTGTATCATCGAGAGCATGTTTTTACTGGCATCAACTCCTTTCTGAAATTCAAATTCGTCACCACACAACTGTAAAAGAGGAACTCCGAAATATCCAATTAGTGAAAGCGTATCCCAACCAAACGGATTCTCTGTAATAAGTTCTTTATATGCACTAATTGACACCTTTGGACGATTAAAAACTTTGGAAGTTTCAGCCATATACCACAAGCGCATGTTGGCACTGATACTGTCTTTATGATCTTGATAATATTGTTCTATTCCGAACCAATCTTTGCTTGTTAGCAACTCTGCTAACTTCTGGTCGAAGTTAACAGAATAAGTTGCATTATACAAGAATAATAAAAACAAAGTCCCGGTTAATTTTATTATTTTCATTGGAATATTATAATGAATGAACGATCAACCATACGACCGGCCGAAAAGAAATACTGAGACAAAAATAATCAAAAACCGGCTAAAATTAACTCCGAAGTAATATATATCACAAACAAACCAATATTTAGGCTACATCCTCCTCAACGCATTTCAACCCCTACGCCAGGTTTACGTTCATCAAATAAGGAGGCTGTGGCTCCGGCATATAATACCCGGCAATTACAGCACCGAACTGTTCGCTCAATTGAACAGTTTTGCAAGGCTCCATTGCACGTTGACCGGGTCAACTGCTTTTAATAGAAACTGAACTGAATACGTTTCAATTGTTTATTCTGATTTCTCTGCAAATCCAAGTATGTAGCCGTTAGGATCTTTTACATAAAACTCTTTCATTCCGTACCAGGCTAATGCTGGTGCAGTTATTTCCGCAACTTGGTCTTTTAGATTATTATAGAATGGATCCAAACCAGTCATTTCCATATAAAACGACACAGAAGCTCCAACAGGCATGCCTTTTGCCATTTCGACATCACGCTTAAAACTATCGCTTCGCTGGAACATCATTTCTACGGTATCTTTTGACACCAAAGCATAAACATATTCCGTCACGTCGTCAATAGATTGTTCGATCCTATCTTGGGTTTCCGGAACAGCCATCACAAGAGAAAACCCTAAAACAGATTGATAGAAATGTACAGTTTCCCGAATGTCTTTTACTTCGAAATTTGGCGTTAGCTTGTTTACTTTCATTTTTTACCCTTTTTATTCGTTAATAAGCGCAAAGTTAAGAAGTCATCAGGGTAGATAATTGTAAAAATCGGTCGTTTTCATTTTTATGTAGTTCTTTGGGTGTTGAACCGGTATATTTTTTTATTTCCTTGATAAAATGTGCCTGGTCGAAATAGTCTTGTTGCGGAAATAATCGCCCGTTGGCAATTTCGTGGAAGGATGAATTACACTTCAAAATATTTGAAAATGTTTTTAGTGAAAAACCAAACTGCTGATTGAAATACCTGTTCATCTGACGACTGCTCCAAAAAACTCTCCCGGCTAACTCACTCACTCTCAGATTCCCTTTATTCTCGTAGAGCAACTCGAATAATTTGAGCTTTCTATCATCAAGCTCATTCCCGTTTTTCAAGCCGTAATTGATTGACTCGAGGAAGTAATCGGTAAACAGGTCAAAGTCGTCAAAAGGCAGGTTTTTTACCGCGAAAAGGTTTCTCTGTAAATCGATCGTAGAATTCAGCATGTTTTTTATCGACTGCTTGAAGATATATTCTGCCGCAATCAGTTTAAATCTGATTCCAATCAGCTGTACATCTTTATCAATATGCACATGAATCGGTTTGGTCCACACGCCGGTCAGAAAAATATTGGAGAGCTCACGATGTCTGATCTCAAGGATCAAATCGAAATGACCGTCGGGTAAGATGGTGTAATCAACATCTTTTCCGGGTTTATCCAATTCCCAAAAACATTTAATGAAGTGGGACAAAAATCCGTCTATCTTATTTTCTCTATATTTTATTGGGTCGGGGGTCTGTCCTGTTTCAGCATGCCGCTTTCTGTCCGTCGATACTCTTAAAGTACATTTCAGCGAGCCCGATGCCCAACCGCTTGTTACCGGCCGGCATTTCTATGCTGCAGGGAACAACCAGCAATTATTTCGACTTCTTTCTTTGACGATATTTCAGATACCCATACAGTCCGGCAACAATCAGAATAATGAAAACCCAGTTGTAAAGCAGGATATAAAGAAAATCCACAAACACAAACCATCCGCCGATAAGTGATTGCTTAAGCTTCTCCCCCGCATTTTCCCGCTTCTCCGGAATATATTTAAACTCATTCTCATGCTCTATACGAACTTCCAAAGTACTGTAACTAACTTGATGGGTCAAATACTTTAATCTTCCTGCCGTACTTTCAATTTCTTCTTCAAGAGCTCTTATTTTTTCCTGAATATCAAGCATTTCTTTTATACTCTTTGCCGACTGAAGTAACTCCTGATACCTGGTCATAAACTTTCTTTTGTTGAGCAAACGCAGTTCTAAATCAATAAACTCTTCGGTTACATCTTCTGTTTTTATTTCCTTGCTCGTAATTTTATTCTCACCGTTTTCTATTCCGGCAATAAACTTCTCGAAATGATGAGAAGGAATGCGAATCGTGATCATCAACATTGTTTTATTTCCATAGCGATTTGTTGTTTCCTTATCAACATAAGCCTGAAACCTTCGGACTAAGGAGTCAACTTTGATTTTTTCGGTTTTAATGTCCCGAACCTCTATTGCAATAGAACCGTTCTTTATGAGTTTCCTTTCAATCGCTAACGGCTCATTTTGAGCCACTTCAAGATCTTCTTCCAGCATCATCTGTTCTGATGAGGCTCCAAAATCGGTAGCAAGTACTGGTTCGCCGGATTTTGAATTACACGAAAGCATCACAACCATTGCAATAAGCAGGAACGTTAATTGTCTCATAATAGATGATGTCTAAATGTATGTTTATACTTGCCGCTTAGGCCCAATGAGTGCCGGCAATGCGGTTTTTATTTCGTTTTAAACTTGTCGCGATAATAATCAACTTTAAAGTCGTAAACAGGTCTCGCCGATTTCTCGTATTTGATTTTATTGTCTAGATATAGTTTGGATTTCGCTATTCCTATGTTTGAAGCCCCCGAAGGAGAATACAGAATTGTCAACTTAATTTCTCGTCCAAAGAGCTGAGGGTCAAGAAATACTTCGCGTCGTTCTTTCATTTCCCGGGTAATTTTAAGACCTAAAATATTTTCATAAAATAGCCTAAATGCATTGTTCGTACCAAAACCACTGGTAAAAAGAATTTCTTTAATATCGGAGTTTTTAATTTGTTCGATAATTTTGTGATTCAACTCTATCGGAATCAAATGGCTATCTAATGCTGTCGGGCTTATTCTTTTGCACCTAACAATCGTATCGCTGATGGATATTTTCTTTTTAAAAAGAAATTCTAAAATTCCGTCGAGAGTGAGGGGCTGCTTTAAGTCATCCGGGAATGCGTCACTTAAAATTGACCACAAACTAGCCACATTACCATAGAAGAATGGAATGATAAACTTCGCATGGTCATGAGGATGAATGGTTCCAACGATAAGTTTTTCACTGTCTTTGGCAATGGGATACTTATCCAGGTACTGATGTTGCGTAATCATTGTGCAAATGTTGCTTGGTAATTAAAACCGACGGTCTGAACAATCTTTTCTTTTCAATTACAACTAGAAGCAAAGGTACAACAATTATAATCAACTACACCTCTCCTGTTTAGAAATAGGGTGAATGAGCAAACGCAAAGTAGGTATCGGCAGTTGAAAACATTGTTATTTTTTGTCATTTTAACATGTCGATTTGTAAAGAATACTTGTCATTTTAAAATCTTTACCTTACATTTGTACCCTAATTTTAAAAGTAACTATCATGAAAGCAAATTATTTATTTCCGAATCGGTTTAAAAAAATTGGTTGGTTTTTGTTTGTTCCTGGCGTACTGCTTGGGATATTATACCTGATGTATCCATCCGATATAAGTCTTTTTAACATGAATGTGCTCGTTATTGCTGAAGAAGAAATATTCAGCAATACTAATTTCCTCTCCATATCAGAGAATTATGTCCTGGACGAGATTGCAAGTATCCTACTAATTACCGGAGCATTACTTATTGCTTTTTCAAAAGAGAAATCCGAGGATGAATTCATCGCCAAAATCAGATTAGAATCGTTGGTTTGGGCAACTTATGTAAATTATGCAATTCTAATATTAGCAATAATGTTTGTATACGAAATGACATTCTTATGGGTCCTCGTATTTAACATGTTTACGCTTCTCATCTTTTTTCTCATTCGTTTCAACTGGGCTCTATATACATCCAAAAATCAAATAAGCGATGAAGAATAATATTAAAGTCGAACGAGCAAAAAAAAATATCACGCAAGCTCAATTAGCAGAATTAGTGCAGGTCAGCCGGCAAACTATCAATGCAATTGAGTTGGGAAAATACAATTTATCCACTACTCTCGCTTTAAAAATCGCTCAGGTTTTTAATCAATCCGTTCATAATATTTTCGAGCTTGAAGAATCGGATTGGCAACCCTAAGACGAGCACCCATACACGACTCTTCTCATTTTCGGATCCTAGAATGAAGGCTAATGTCTGATTATAGTCAACATACCGCCAAGCACTCTTTAGTCCGTCAAGGTATACAGTCTGACAAACAATACTTTACTCGTTCAATATTATCTCAAAGTCCTCTTTTGGCATAAGGTCTGTTTTGTTCCACAAGTATAGTTTCTTATCATTCATCGTCTCGATGAAAAACATTCCATTAACCGTAAAATAGTTGTTTTCCAACGCAGGAAATCCCAACAATGGTGGTTACATATCTTTTCGTTACATCCTATTATACACTTGTTTCGGGATTAGCTTTGTAATTGCCGCAATAATGCCCCATCGTTTTGTGATATATGCAACATTCTTTTTCTTCTTTATTGCAGTATAAATTTGCCGGGCAGCCTTTGGTAATGGCATCACCCAAAACAACCCGTCACCTTTTGCCATTTCCGTATCAACCAGCCCGGGTCTGATATCAGTCACATATATGCCGGTTTTTAGTCTTGTAGCTTTTTGCCTTAATCCTTCCAGGTAATTGATTTGATAAGCCTTAGTTGCATTGTAAGAAGGTGATTGCCGACTGCCACGTAATCCACCAATGGAACTTATTCCTACTAAATGTCCTGATTTTTGGTTTTCAAAATATTTAAACGCCCAATCTGCAATAAAAGTCCAGCCGGTTACATTCGTTTCAATTGTACGGAGTTCAATTTCAAAGTCTAATTTGTTATTGATATTGCCTGTGCCTGAACTTAAAATAAGCAGATCAATCCCGCCAAGCTCACCGGTCAATTCTTCCAATTTTTCTTCTGCTACTTTCGTATCATTCACATCAAAAGCCTTTATAAAGTAGCAATCAGGCTTTTCCGATTTTAAACTTTCAAGGAGTTCGATGCGTCGGCCTGTTATCCCGACTCTGAACCCATCATTAACAAGTAACCTGGCAAGTTCTTTTCCAATTCCAGAAGTTGCCCCAACAATAATTGCATTTTTCATTTTCTCTCTCTGTTTTTTCCAATAATCTCTATGTTTGCTTTTGAGGCGAATAAGCTAATGCCACACATCTTTTTCAACTCCCCTTTTAGCCTGCTCCGGCAAGAAAACGCCACCCTTCGCTCAACCTGGATACGTAACAATTTCACCGACAAAACCTTCTTTGACAATTGTTTTTTATACAGCCTTTAGTTCTACCCGAACCACCGTATCCATGAACAAGATAAACCTTAGTTGTGACATGCCTATCAGGTGCCGGGGTGTTTCATTCTTTTTTGCTCTCATGCTTTTGTGGTACTTGCCAAAAGTATTCAGGGTCATGAGTTATGATTGTTGAACCTGTGGCTTTCTCTGTTGCGTTATCTCCGAATCCCATAGGCTTTAAGGCAATATATTGGTTATTCATTTTTCTATAACGGCTTTCAGGGTTAAATCTGCTATACGCTACACATTCAAACCAATAAAGATTCTTTGCCATATAGGTTTCTAAATAATATTCTTTCGTCTGCTTGGTTTGATTGTTCCAATTTGCGTCATCGTTCAAAACAAGCGGTGTGCCCGAAATTAAACGCTCTCGAACTTCAGCTATACTCAACAAATTACCGTTTTCATCTTTTACGTAGGCGTTAAACGTCGGGTCAATCCATAACCATTTTTGTAATTGAGTGGAATATACGCTGTTTATTACGTGGCAATCCTGGTCTTTTTCATCTTTTGGAAGACAGGTAACATATCGGGAAGGAATCCCCATAGAAAGATACATTTCGTTGAGAGCTATGGCCAAATGTCTGCAATTTACACCCTTGCCTGTTGATTTGTGGTAGTTGTATATATCAATAGCATCAAATTCGCAAAGGGCATAGTTGCTTCCGTTGTGCTTAATTGCATTATGAATAAAATTCAAGATATTGATAATTTTTGATAATTCATCTCCATTGCCGGCTACGGAATCTAACTTAAAAAAGGTCCTGACTTCTTTCAGATTATAATCTTCGGGCGATTGATATGAAAATTGTGGTAAAGAATCTGTATTTTCTTTTTGATAACCTTGTGCGCTTTGAAGCTGAACCAACTTATCGAACTGTTTAATCCGGTCTAAGAGGGCAATAAATTTTTTCTCTTTACGTACATTATCTAAGTCACTGTCAGTTGTGGCGTGCCTGTAGTCCGAATATCCTAATTCTATCGCTTTTTCAAATGCTGCGGTAGCTTGTTTCTTTCGATTTGACAATGAGTATGTACACGCTAAATTGTAGTATGTTCCTGCTTTAATGCGTTGTAGGGAAAGTTGAAATTTAGCTGTTTCATCGGGAGATAGTTTTAAATTTTCAACCAACCTCAACATTTCTTTCAAAAACATTTCGGTTTGTTTGTATTCCTTTTTGTTGTAATACTCCTTGTATTGGCTTTCAACTTTGTTAATGTCTGAAATAAAAGTATTGAATGCCTGCGAATCTGTTTGCCCAAACCCAGCAATCGAAATAAAAATAAAGGCGATAAAAATAAATGCTTTTTTCATGTTTTTTGTATGCTTATAGGGTATCATCCTGCTCTTACGGCTTTGCAGGTGTTGCCTTAATTAGTGATGGTAAATAAATAGCGAACGGTTTCACCGCACACATTGCATCGCAACAGTTGGCAACAGGATCAGTATAAGAGATTGTGGACTTCGTCATTGTCTGCTGCTACCAGAGATGATGCGGGCAAAAAACTACTAAGCACATATCAGCTAGCCTGTAACTCCAAGCGTATGTTATGTGTTAGCAGCTCCTGGTTGTATGTAATTTATCCGGTCTTTCTGTGTCACAAGCAAGTCAATAAGATTAGTCTTGAACTGCTTTTGAAGATTTACTTTTCTCAAATTGTCTAATCAGCGCATATGCAAAAGGAAAAATTAAGGTCAAGAGTATTTCTTTTTTTTGGAAATTCAGTTCAAATATTACTATTGCTAATGCACTCAGAAACCAGACAATTCCTATTGACAAGAAAAAGTTGTGAAAAAAAAATTTTGAGTTATTCATCATATTAAACTTTTGAAGTTGGTTATAGATTTTTTTAATCGTATTTTCTTTATTTATAGAAGCTGCATTTTCATCATAATCAAGGGCAACAAAAATACTTTTTTTTGTGTAATTTCTTGGATTTACTTCGCCAGCTTCAATTCGTTGTAAAGTTCTTACGTTAAGATTACATTTTTCAACTAATTCTTCCTGGGTCAACCCTTTGCTTTTCCTTAGTTCAATTATTTTTTTACCTAATTCCGGTTGTTTCATTGCACTCCAAATTTTTGACAAAGATATAATATTAGTGAATAGATATCCTCAATTCCTGAGGTATTTCTCCCGACTTTCTCCCGACATTCAGGCGATTTATTTGATTATTCAGTCGCTCGATAAGCCGTACTTCCCAGTCGAAATGAGCAAACGTTTTCTTTTTACCTTAAAAGGGATCATACTATACTAGTCCACGAGTCACAAATTATTGTCGTCAAGCCATAACCTAAACCTCCTTTCGTTTTCATACCACAATGCAATACTCATAAACGTACCAGCTATAAAAGCTCCCAACGCAACACATAAACTTGTTTCAATTATAGTTTCGCTTTTCCCCATAATTGCTTTTGTAATTACAGTAACTACCAATGAAAACACTGAATATACCGCCCCCGAAGTCAAACAGAAAAACAACTTACTTTTTGTTCTCCAAAACTTCCAAAAATGAATTGTCTTTTTTCCAAATACGATCATGGTTCTAATTATTCATTTTGATAAAATATGTTTTTTGAGAAATAGTATTGATTTCTTGCCGGTTTCTTTCTTAACATGTTG
This sequence comes from Paludibacter sp. 47-17, assembly GCA_001898935.1. Lineage (GTDB taxonomy): Bacteria > Bacteroidota > Bacteroidia > Bacteroidales > Paludibacteraceae > Paludibacter. Next base: position 12,719 of record MKVT01000038.1, on the reverse strand, counting down.
TATAGAAATGATCATACTTACAACTAATAAAACCATAGACATAATTGTAAGATACGACCCGGCATTGTTCGTCCAACTTAAATCGTTATAATCTATAACAAAAACAAACTCACCACATATTCCAAGAATTGCAAGTATTAAAAGCCCGATACGTACTTGATTCATAAATTCAGATTGAAAAAGAATTAATTCATACCATGTCAAACCAACAACGTGGGAAGTCGGTCGGCAACTATACTTCCTTCGCTCAAGAAAGAGGCAAAACTACCAACTATTTTCAATAAAAGCAAACTTTGCCACCTTTTCTCGCAAGTATCATTCCTTGCTCTTCTATAGGATTAAGAAAACTATAGATACCCAGCAAAATGACAATTTCCTAGGGTATCTATCTATAAATCCCCAAGAAGAATGATTGGAAATTCGTTGATATTTTATCCTGTTTGCAAAATGGTTTTTCCTAAACTGTCAGTTAAGTCTTAACTAATTCGGCTAATGCGAAGTAAAATGTTCCATCAACCGTATCACTTACCATTGAGCCAAACGCTTATTAAAGGGAGTTTTGCTTTTATCTCCTGGGTTTTACTTCGCTTCCTGCTAAAATTCCACCGTCAATTGTAAGTTCAATTCCTGTTACATATTTACTTTCGTCACTTGCTAAATACAAAACTCCATAAGCAACATCGATCGGTTCTCCAAAGTGTCCCATTGGAATTCCGAATTCTACTTCTTCAATTATTTGTTGTCTTTGTTCTCCTTTGCCAAGCATCGCATTCCACATTGGTGTCATAATAGCTGCTGGATGAACACTGTTGCATCTAATCTTATATCCGTTTTCCGCACAATATAAGGCTACACTTTTTGTATGATTCCTAACCGATGCCTTGCTTGAAGCATAAGCTACTGCGCCTGGAATTCCAACTATACCACTTCTTGAAGAAATATTCACAATACTTCCACCTCTGTCCTTCATAAGTCTGATAGCATATTTACATCCAAGCATAACACCTGTGGAGTTTACTCTGTGAACTTCGTCCCACGATGTTAAATCAGAATTTTCTGCATCCCAAGGTCCTGATGATTCTAAAAATCCTGTTATCCCGGCATTATTTACTAAAATGTCAAGTTGCCCGTACTTTTTGCTTATATACTCTGTTGCTGCCAACCAATTACCTTCGTTTCCAACATCTAAATGCAAATAGTCAGCATTAGTCTTTAAATTTTTTGCAAGAGTATGTCCCTCTTCGTCTCGAATGTCAGACACTATGACAAGTGCTCCTTCTTTGTGAAATAGTTCGGCAGTTGCCTGCCCTATTCCCCGAGCCGAACCTGTTATTAGTGCTATTTTATCTTTCAATCTCATCTTTGTAATGTCGTTTTTCCAATTTCTTTTTTACAGACACAATGCTGCATTAGCTTGCCCATATATAGTTTCTCAAATCCGATTCAATTCTCAACACAATCCTTTAATTGTTTGTTTTTCAAGTTTATTTATATTTTCAAGCCTCAATAACGAATGGAAGTTAAAAATCAGTTGTATTGGCGTATGTAAAAATAGAGCAAAGCAGTTCCTGCTCTAACCATTCCGAAAACCCGCCGACCATATCAATCCCGCAGTTCCCATTATTAAGTTACAGGGTGGCTATACGATCACACAACACACAAGTCCATGCGGAAGATAAACCTCCAAAATTGCACAAATTCGGCTACTGTGCTTAGGCGTGTGTTACTGCCCCCATTGGTCGTGAAAAATATTTGTCTGTTTATATTTGAATTTATAAATAAATTCATTTGTGATATTGGCACAAAAGGTCAGGTTATCGCCGACTCCAGGGATGTCCAGCTAATTGCCGGCGCTCTTTGTAGTAGTCCTTGTTTTGAGTTATCCTTTCGACTTTTTGTTCCATCAGGGAGGCAAATTCGTTTCGGTCGATGTTGCAACCGTTTTTCTTACTGATGGTACACATACTTTGCATCGGGTAGATTTTACAGGCTGCTACGTTTTTGTAGCACTGAAACGGCAATTGACATATAGTTTTTTGTTATGGCGCGTTATTCGGCCTTGTCCCATAATGCAAGCATGGCGGTTAAGTCGTTGTATTCCTCTGCAAAAGCTCCGTCGAGAGTTCCAACTTTAGTCTCAAGCTCCTTAAAATATTGCCTTGCTTTTTTGTTGCCCGAGATTGAGGCAATGAATAATCGGTTGGCAATTTCCATTTTACTGCTGTGAAAGCCTGGCGTGGCTGACTCGTATGATTTTATAACGAGTAGAATCTCCGCTTGTGTATATTTTCTTATTTGTCTGTTTACGAGCATTTTTCGAACAACTCGTTGTCCACTGAAATATATCTTCTCTGTTGTCCATACTGTCTCTCGATAGCTAAAATTTGCTCCTGTTGGTAAATTCTGAAGTTGGTCAACGAACAACGTATCATTGGTAACTCTCAGTCTACAAGTCCAAACAGCACCCCAAAAGTCGATGATTGTGTCTTGTCCGCAAACAGCCAAAACAAATTCGGAATACGTTGCCGGCTTGCGCTCAGGATGCTTATAACTGCATAAAACGATTGTCCTGCCGCTTGAAAGGTGAAAAGTCGTGTCAGCCTTCGTCCCCGCAAACGGAGTCTTAGGGCAGTCACAAATCACTTCTTTCTCTTGTCCAAAAACAGTTGTAAAAATTAAAACTGTAAATACAAAAATCATTTTTATTCGTTCCATTATATTTTCATGGTTAGTAGTGTTTTATAATGCTCCATAACGGGCACGCATAGGCCCAGTGGCTGATTACAGTCGTCATTGACTCATAGTCTTAGCGTTGTTCCTAGTCTAAGTCCAAGATATTTCTCAAGATTTAATTCTTCGGGTAGAAATCCTGCTGTTTTGTAAATTATTCCTATGAAAAGTATTTTCGCCCAACAAACTGTATTTAGGAACTGGAAATACACCGAATCGGAATGGTTTAGAATCATAGTGTCGTTGCTGTTAGTTGGTTGTGCATAGATATAGTACAAAAGTTCAAGCGAAGAACCAATGTTGAACCTTGCACAAGTCCAATCGAAGCCATTCAGCCCTGCTTTTGGCAATACCCCGTTAGCGGTTCGTTGGTACATTGCTATTAATCCAATATTGGTACAAGGCATAAAACATCCGGGTCAGTAAAATTTTTCTAAGTACATGACAAAAATTTATATATATCTATATTTGATTGAAAACCAGCATTTAACAACACAGACGCAATGAATGTAAGCCCATATTTAAAGAAGCTTTTTGCCATTCTACCATTATTGAGTATTCTGATTGGCTTTACTTGTTCGTGCAAATAAATACCAACCAGGTATGCCCAACAGAATGCAATCGTTACTAAAGCTACAAGCTTTTCAATTCGCTCAATATCTGTCAGATGCGTGTCTTTTAAATTAAATCCACTCGTTTTCATTGCTCTAAATGCAGTTTCAATCTGCCAGCGATCTTTGTATGTTGTTTGCGCAATTTCAGGTTTACAATAGGATATGATTATCTGAAATTCCGGTTTACCTTCTTTGTTTTTGATTTTGGATGCCGACAAGTAACACAACTGATTATTAACATAATAAATCGAGTGTAAGTACTTGCTTTCATTTAACTTCAAATCACAAAAGAGCCATGTTGCTTTAAACTGCTTCCCGGTTCGTGGATTGGTAACCCAGAAATTATCCCGAATACGAATGTGATATTCTATTCCATTGAAGTTCAGATAATTAATCCAATGTTCGCCAATAAATTCCCGGTCTGCCACTAAGCATTGAATGGATTCCTTTCCAAACAAGCGGATGAAATGATTCATGATTTGAATTCTCTCCGCTGTATGAGAATTACCCCGTTTGGGCATTAGCTTGAACAAAACAGGAAAGGCAACTCCCTTATAAACAATGGCTAATACCAGGATATTGATATTTGTTTGACCAAACTTCCAGTTCGTCCTGTCGATTGCAATCGAGTAAGGTGGTTCATGTGGCAACAATGCAAATATCAATCTGGCAATTAAGTCTTTGTCAAGCCTGTACTGAGCCATGAAACGCTGTATTCGTCGGAGCGAAGAATCACCGCTACAGCCATTTTCGAAGCCGCTGGCGAGCTTTTCAAAACAAACGACCTGAACTTTACAAAGAGCGCAAATAAACAAGCCTATGAACTTTATTCGGGCTAAGTTTAAACTTTTTCCGAAGTGATCAATTAAAACTAAGGTTAATTCACTACTTTTGTACGAGACCTTGGAATTTATTGTTTTCATTATAACTGATTGGTAGTCAGCTATAAAGATACAAAATTTCAAGGTCTTTACCAAATAAAAACACAGTTATTTTATTGATATTCAAATAATTATATCGCTATATAATTTTTGTCATGTACTAAAAAAATTTTTATACATTTCTAAGCAATAACCCTTAGGATCAAGCTTAGGATGTTTGAGTAACTTACCAAAAGCGTTAGGGATGTTTGCCCCATCGTCATAATGATTTTGAATGAAGATAGAAGCATATTTCCCTGATTTTATTATGAATGTTTCAAGTCCATAATCATGGGGCTCCGACTCAACAAGTATTTCTACACAAGCTTTGTATTCTATCACTCCTTCTTTATTGGGATGTGAAAACCCAAAATATCTTCTTGGTGTTTTGTCGGCTATTTTTCGTTCTAAATTAGTGTATGTGTTCGGCACATCGTCAGGAAATTTTTGTGCGGTCAAATACATTACGCGAATGTCGTTATTAATTACGTATTGTTCCATATTTTTATTTTTAACTTGTTGATTTGGGTCTGATTTTGGCTGCAAGTTTTTGGGGTGCAACTTCACAATAAGCAGTTGTCAAAGCGTCAACAAATAACTCTTTTCTAACCTTCTTCATTTCAATAAGCGTCCAACCTTGCTTACCCCATTTATTGTCAACCGGAAAAATATTGGTCTTGTCGGCAGATGAAAAAACATCTTGGTCTATTTCCGATAATTTAATGCAGGCTCTTTTCTTTACTTCGTCATAGGTTGCAAAAATTTTCCTTTTCACTCTGAAAGAAGTTTTTTCAAAGTGAGGTTCTTCTGTCGCTTCGGGAAACGATAATGCCAATTCCCGGAAAGTGTCTATCGATACCATTTTTCAAGTTACTTTTTTACAGGTGTCAAATGCGTCATCACGCAAAGCCATTGTTCATTCTCCTTTTTGTAAATATCTGTAATCCATTCGTCTGCCTCCAAAAGTTGTCCTTGCCAAGTTCCGGTATTTTGTCCACGCCCTGTTACAACTGCGATATCACCATAAACTTTTACTCTCAAAACTTCTTTAGTCATTGTTGAATGTGAAAGCAGGCCTTGTTCAAGAACGTTGAAAAAACCTTCCTGAGGAATTATTCCCCCTTGACTGTCCACGAGAACCCAGTCAGAAGTAATACACTTCTTAATTTCGTCAACTTTGTTCGAAATGACCGCACCATTGAAGTTGTCTTCAATTTGTTGAAAGTACTTTCTTAATTGTTCTTCTGTCATATTTTCTGTCTGTTTAGTATTTGTTGAGTCCCCGCTTTACAATGATCGATAATAACCCAGGCTATGGGAACGGGCGGGTTGCGAGAGCATTTGCTGTCGTGAAACGACAAATGAATGCGGGCGTCAAACCCACTAAGTGCAGGTCCGCCAGTCTGTGACCATAGACTTGTGTCAGGCACAATAATTTAGTCGTCTAATATTATTTCAAAGTCGTTTTTTGGCATAAAGTCGGTTTTATTCCACAAATATAGTTTCTTATCGTCAATTATTTTGATTGTGTCTGGCTTATATGTAAAAGACTTAATATTTAATTCTTTTTCTGTGGATAAAGAATAAACTGCTTTCTTTAATGGTTTTCCCCACGATTGAGTTGAAGTGATGATATATTTATTTATTGAAGATTTCTTTTGACGATAAAATATATTCAGGTCAACAGTATCATTTGCAGGAACAGTTATTTTAAATATTACCGAACTTTTCAGTCGAATAAAATCCAAGTTGCTTAAAGTGTTCAAATTGATAATTCTTATAGAGTCGATCGAGTGTGTTTCGTTCGCAAATGGAAAAATAATTTGTTGTGTTTGAAGCATGTTGCTTTTATTCGCGAATGAAAATATTCCATTAATCGTAAAATAATTATTGTCCAAAGAAAAGTCGATATGTTCTTCAAAGAAGGAGATTGTTGCTTGAGCTTCTGTAAAGAATATAAAACAGCAAATCACAACGATAGTCGTTAAAAATCTTTTCATTAGTTAGCAACAATTATTTTTGAATTTGCATAGTTTTTATTGTTCACAAAAAGCTTGACCGTGTAATTGCCCGCTGTCAATTGCTGTTTTAAATTAATTTTTCCACTACTTTCTGTAATATAGTGCCTTTCGACCATTTGTCCGCTTATATTAAAAAGCTCAATATAACTATTCGAGGATTTTACAGGAATAGTTATTTCATAATGAAAAGAAGATTCTATAATTGGATTGGGAGTTATGTTAAAGATATTTTCTTGATTGCTTTTTATACTTTCAACAGAAGAAACTATATCATAAATGTGCAAATCAACATTTACGATGGTATCAGGCTCTGTGGTAACAACAACGGGTAATACCTTAACATAATATCCTGAAGAGATTCCTGATTCCGGTATGAAATAATATAATTTGTCAATATTGTGTTTCGAAGAAGTTATTCTTGCACAATAATCTCCATTTGCGTCCGGCTTAAAATTTATTATTCCATTCCCGGCTAACCAAGCGTTGGCTGGGAGTAAATTATATGGGTCATAAATTTTGCCTCTGATTGTACCACACATTCCGGTAGAATCATTTTCGTTGCCTAATGAGGGCGACTTGTCAATACTATAATCGAAGGCAAAATCATCTTGAAAATCAAAACTGTATAATGCAATAGACTCACTGACTTGGGGCGCTCTGACCGAAGCTGTAACTCGATTACCAAAAACTAATGGATGGATAATTGGATATGCGCTTTGGCAATAGACAAAAACACTATCACCCAAAGGATTAATTAGTAAATCAGATTTTAAACTATCATTCGTTATCGTCACAATCTTCGTTTTAAAAATTGCATCGTCGTTTAACTGTTTGAGTTCTGATTGTCCCGAAATTGAGCTTACATAAATGCCATCTGTACCAAAGTAATAATCATCGACAAATTTAAGTTCAATTGTCCATTTCCCTTCAGAATTGAAGAATAGTTCTGCCAAAACAAAATTATTGGGTACTGGAAGTGGATTTGCCTTTAAAAAATTTAGTATTAAGAGCAACAAGCCAAATGCGAAATTTCTTTTCATAACCATATGATTTTTATTTTTTTATTATTAGCCATAACAAATAAGCGGCAAACCCGATAGGATTGTGCTTAGTGCAGGTTGTATTCTCTTCGGCGTTCGTTGAAAATTTCTCTTCGGATTCCATAAAAGAGGAATTCAATTCTGTCCCGAAGTTTTTTACCACCAATTCTCTAAAGTCTGCAAAACCTTTTTTCATTGCTTCTTTGCCTGTGTTTTTTGCCATTTCGTGTTCCATTGCAAAATGGTCAAGTGCTTTGTCATCATCTTCTTTTAAAAGTGTTTCAATAAGGCTTTTGTTTTGTCTTTGTGTGTAAATGTGTTTTTTATAAAGTCGCAATCTGTAAATAGGCTTACTGTCAAAACTGTGAAGTGAATGCGGGCGTAAAAACCGCAAAGTGCACGTCAGCCGCCATGCGCATAGGGGTATATTAGGGAATCGTGGTTTTCATTTTTCAATATGAAATTGTAACTATATTTTAATGATTTTTCCCGATTTTATCTGTTTGTTGTCCTTCATTAAGCGATAAAAATACAACCCGCTATTTAACTCTTCTAAACTTATGATATTACTCTTTGTTTTCAACTCTGTTTTTTTTATTGTTTCTCCTTTAGCATCTAATAATTCAAATGAGTAGGAACGAGAAAAGTCATTCATATAAACGTAAATTCTATCGGCTGTTGGGTTCGGATAAACTTTTATTTCCGGCAAGTCTAACAATTCATTAATATTTGTAAGCAACAGTGGAGTACCCCAGGTCGATGAGTTTTTTTTATAATATACTTGTTGAGTATTATTGTAACTTTGCCATTCCCAACACCCACTACCGGACGCTATCAGTCCTCTTCCTTTTTCATATGAAGTATAATTACATGCATCGTCAAGTACATTTGATTTGTGCCAACAATCATTTTTTTTAAAATATATTTCGGGGGAACTATTAACACTAAAGCTTGGATAAACTACCAACATTGAACTATCATTCCGAAATACCGGGACACCTGGTTCATGATCGAACTCAGCATTCTTATAAACGACATTGGTAACTTGCTGATTGTCATATGTTGTTATATAATCACTTGAAGTATTCTGCCGATATTTGAGTAAAGTTTCAATCTGCTCTGTGTATCGTATTGAATCCGCAAAGTTTTCTCTCTTTATTATACGTATTATATATTTTTTTTCATGGGCACTTCCACCAGACATTAACGAATTCGAGGAATTAACATAATGAAATTCATCCCCTTCCTGAAAGTCAAATACATCGAACCATTTAATATGTTGTTGTCCCAATTCAGGGTTTGTGATTCCAATAAGATCTAAATTCTTTGTAACATAATAAGCCGGTCTGAATTTGACGGTAGGAAAATGTGTAAAGTTTAATGTTTTGGTCAGACCAAAATGTTTACTGATGGCTATTGTAGTTCCTTCAAGTTCATGTGGCTGGGGTTTCATTGTATGGTCGTAAACATGCAAAGTAATAATCTTAACAGAATCCAGAACTCCCAAAACAGTAAGTGTATCCCAACTGGTTACTGTTGCAATAATTGTAATGTCAGGGTTTTGAAATAAATTCCAATTTTCATTTAATGTGGCATTGGTCTTAATTTTTATTGTATCATGATCATCATTGAAAAAATAGTTCCAGTGGTCATGTATTATTATTTTTTTACCGGCCCAACTGCCTCCGAAAGGATCATAACATTCATCCCCAATCAGTTGTAAAGTTCTGGAAGGAAACAGAATGGAGTCGTTATTGAACTTGCAAGAGTCAATTTTAATAGTTTCCACCAAATTATATTCTCCCCGAAAATATGCTGTTCTGTTAGAGTAAACAGTTTGATAACTATTTTGAGATTTAAGGGAAATTGTTATAAGTAAAACAATGAGAATTAAAAATAATTTTTTCATATCTGTTTTCATTATATGTTAATCTATATTTTTTTACTATGCCCCTAATGGATGACGGTATGAAAAGTTCCCAATTGCGGGCGACTTTCTGCCAAGTTTCACAAAATTTCAAGCGGGCTACAACCCGGGTTAGTAAAATCATCAATTTCATCTTTGGAACAAGATGTTGTCAGAACTGTGGCAAATACAACCCCCAAAATTAATAACTTTCTCATAATACTTAAATTTAATTTATAAAATGCTCTTTGTTTTTATTTTGTATAGTTTATTTCCGGTGATTCTCGCTCTTTTTCTTATTATTTTTTTTGGATAATCATTGTTTCAGACAAGTGTTTGTCTTTAATGTTGACAATATATATCCCCGTAGGTAGCGAAGAGATATTATAATTGTCATTATATTCAGATTTAAACCTTATTGTACCGATTAAATCATAAATTAATACAGTAACAGTATTACTGTCGAAAACTGGTTGTAATTTTATCTGAAAGATTTCCTCAACCGGATTAGGATAAATTTCAAAGTTTGAAGTTTGAATATTTTTTACAGCATAATAGATTTGAGAAGCAGTAAATGAATTTTTAGTTGTCCAATCACCAAATGTACCGTTACATTTAGCGCGTATATAAAAATCGTAATCCATACTTCCAAGGTTTGGTAAAATGTTTACATAACTAACATCTGTTTGTATTAAGTTACCTGTACCTTGTTGAAAATCTTTCAACCCGTATTCCAGTTCATACGAATCGGAAAGATCATCCCATTCTATTACAATTGCTCCATCTCCACAATAACATGTTGTCCATACTTCTGAACTTTTTACTCCTGAAATTGCTGTATTACATGGTAAGGTTTTAAAAACATGTTCTGTAAGCCATACTGAATCAGTTGTGGCTGTTCCGTAACTTCTGATAAAAAGGGAGTATTCAGTAGCTTCCTCTAAACCGTCCAGATCGGCAATGTTTAGTATCGGATTTTGTGTTTGCCCTGTCCCTCTTTCAAATCCTTTCGGACCATATTCTATTTTGTATGACCGGGAGGCGTAACCGGGTACAATCCTTGACCAATTTACACGAGCCGACTTGTTAGTTATATGTTCAAAAGCGACATCAAATGCTTCGCTTCCCGGATAATGAAAAACATTTGCAGTTGCAAAGCTGTATTTTTCAGACCAGTCATCATAAATACCACCACATTTTCCTCGTATATAAAAGTCATATTCTGTATTTGATTGTAGATTTGCATTACCAAGTGAAAACCTGTTCTGATTGGACACAATGACATTCCCGCTACCTTGATCAAATCCTTGCGGACCATATTCCAATTCGAAAGAATTTGCCAATGCATCAAATGTAATATGTACATTAAGTAAATCTTTAATATTGATACCATTTGCATACTCCATTTCGGTTTTAATATTCGATATTGAAGTGTTGCAACTTAATGTTTGAAAGTTATATTCCTCAAACCATACTGAAGAATCGGCAGGAACCGTTGCTTTCCTGATAAAAAACGAGTATTCCGTACCCGGAATCAGATTATTGATTATATTTCCTGCCCAAGCAGTTAAACCAATCACACCTTTACCTCTTTCAAACCCTTTTAGACCATATTCACAATAATATAATGTATAGTCATGAGTGCTGTCTTTTTCAGAAGTCCCATCAGCTCTTTGCCAAGATAATACAACTGAATTGAGAGATATACTTTCAATCTTTATGGTATAGGTCTTGTTTTGAGCATAGAGACCTATACAGAGTACTAAAAACAGCGTGGAAAGTAAAAACTTTTTCATACGACTATTATTTTAACTATAAACCGGTTTCTTCAATTTCAAATCAAACATTCAATATTTTTTGGGAGAAGACTCACAGTAGAGCATTTTTTACACTGCCGCCTAAGGGTTGATGGTAGGGTGTCGTGCGGGATTACGAGGCGATTTCCTATCGGTTTACACTGATTTTGTCACCAGCCCCAAACACTCGAAAACCTCTGAAACCCGCATGCACTCTACCATATGTTGGGCGCTGGCGTTTATTCAATTCAATGGTATCCCCATCCATGTGTATTTGTAAAATAATGACTTTCTAAACATTTTTCCGGTCGAAAAATACTTGTCAAGGAATGCTTTCTGTTCATTCAAATTTAACATTGCTTCATCGATTGATTTGTTTAATTGAATCATAGAATTTGCAGTATTTGGATCAGGCTTTTTAATTTCTTTCAACTTTTCCCGAGAATTGATAAATGATTTCTCTGGTAAATCAACCATTTCTCTAATTTCACTATCAGGTTTCTTTGGTGTAAATTGTTTATTCCTGTAATCAATAAATCTGTTTAACTGATTAATCCCGTCATTGTAATGATTTACAGCAGAATTATAGGTTTCAACACGTATTTTATTATAATAATATTCCATCTCTCGTTTATTATGTTGAAGTCTGTCGAAAACTAATGAGTTTTTCACTCCGTTTTTCTCAATCCGCCTACTCGATGATTCAAGTTTTTCAATTTCAGTTTCCCGCTCAAATTGAGATAACGTATCTTGGTAGTTAAAGTAAGGTTTGGTCTTATTTAACCCTGTTTTGCCTTCATAAAATTCTTGATTTGTTACAGGATAGTTTAAAAATTGCCATAATGGGTCAAAAGGCATATGCGATTTAACCATTTGTTCCGGTCTAGTCCTAAAATAGTAATCATTAGTTTTCTTGACAAACTTCGCATTTTGAATATAACCGGAGCCCCATGTTGGGTCGACTAAATACCAAGTTGAATCAATAAAACTCGCAATCCAAGCATGAGGAATGTAATCCACGAAACCGTTTTGTTTTGTGTAACCTGAAACTACATAGGATTTTATCCCGACTTGATTTGCTATAGAATGATAGAGCTCAGCATAATGCATACAAATCCCTTTTCTTGTTATTAAAACTTTATCAATAATCTCATTCGTGTTTTGATAAAAATTTATAGCAAACATATTTTCAATATCATACTGGATATTAGTAGTAATCCAAATGAAAATTGCTCTCGATTTCTCAGTCTGACTGATAAAGTTGGAATTTATATAATCGGAAATTCCTATTGTTGAACCCGATAATGAATCGGGAATCTGAAGTGCAATCTTATCTACTTGAGAAAATTCATTATTTTTCTTTTGAGCCTTTAATGCTGCTGAAATTACAATCAATAGAATAAATATTAAAACTCTCATATCTTTTAGTCTAATTATTTGTGTGGCGGTCTCCTACGCTTGCACCTACCGGTTGACTATAATTTTTGGCATCTACCGAAGCCTGCACATTGTAGCCCACCTGGGTGATGTGACGGTAAAGAACTACTGATTGAGCATCTCTATCTGTCGTACTGATTTGTTCTTTACCTGTTGCTTTAAGCTGTGATTCAAGTCCCTCATATTTGCTTTTGCGCACTTTCTGTATCTTGAGCTTCTCTGCCAATTCAGCTTTTTCTTCTTCACTGTCCGACT
>MKVT01000037.1 GCA_001898935.1 Paludibacter sp. 47-17 | reverse complement strand
TAATACTCTAACAATTTATGGGTTTTTGTGCTGGAGATTGTAAAACTCCGGACGGAAAGTTGCAAAGTTTAGTGTAGTTTATCGGGGGCTTACGAAGAAATTATAGTCAGAGAATAAATTTCATCCTTCTTTAAGAAATCCTGAAACGAGCGTAAAGCAGTAAGGTAATTAGCCATTGATTTGTCCCGTCCCTTTTTAGATTCATTTCTTATGTACCCGTGTGAAAATTCAGTAAACGAAACTTCTTTACTTAAAGTAATATATTCAATCATTTCGTTTACATCATCTAGAGAAACAGAGTTCAGCATTTCAGACCACTCCTGAATTAAAGGGATGATCTTTGCAAGTAGTTTAATATCTTTTACTCGTGTTCCATCAACTTGGGATTGATTTGCAATAAAACGAGTCTTAATATATCCAATTTTTCTTTTGTGAGTGATTCTCACATATACTTTCGCTAATCCTAAATTATCGAAGTATCTAATACAAGGTTCAAAATTCATATTTTGTAAACATATTGTAAACAATAATACATATTTATCATGATATTTGCCTTTTTTGGGTAGCTGTAAAAGCAAAACAGGCAAATAGAAATATATTCTAAATGCCTGATTTGCTGTTTGTTTGCTTTGGTGACCCCAGTGGGGTCACAAAGCTGATTTTCAATGATTTTCGCTGATTTGAAAATGTACTGTAAAGTACTATCAATCAAATATATAAGGTGTAAAAAGAGTTTAGGTGAAATCATGTGGTTTTAGTTAGTATCACATTTGGTGGACATTTGGTGGACACGGAGGGATTTTCTAATTTTGCCACAAAATTGATTTTTGTATGGCAACGATTACATTTACTATTGCAAAATCCACTGATGATTTAGGTAAGGCAGAAATTCTAATTAGGTTTTCCGTTAGCAGGGAAAAAAGGTTTCGTGCAAAAACAGGTTACTTTGTACCAGTTAATAGGTGGTCGAAGAAAAACTCTATCACTATACCGAAAATTGATACAGATGAAAGGAAAATGCTGGTTAAATTGGATGATGATTTAGAAAATCTCAAAAAGCATCTTTTCAATTCTTTTGAATCAACCGACATTGATTTGATTAGCAAAGAATGGTTGGTGGCAAATATTGACATGTTCAAATTTCCGGAAAAATACAAAAAAGTTAATGATAATTTTTTCAAAGCTTTTGATGATTATCTACAGGCAAAAAAACTTTCGGAAGGTCGAGTAAGAGCTGTCTTAGTATTGAAACGGATATTAATGCGGTTTGAATTATTCAAGCAAATTATAGATAGGCGATTTGTTCTACACTTTGATTATATTGATAAATATTTCTTGGCAGAGTTTGAAGAGTATATGATTAATGAAGCCGAATACTTGAAAAAGCATTCTGAAATTATCGTTAAGGTACCCGAATCAAGATCGCCCGAAGACAGAGGCCCCAATACCATTACTGATAAATTGAAAATGTTAAGAGCTTTTTTGACTTGGTGTGTTGATTCTGAGATAATAAATATCAATCCATTTTCTAAGTATACAATCAAAGATACTGTCTATGGAACGCCCTATTACATAACCATTGCAGAGAGAAATAAAATCTATTCACATATTTTTGTCGATAGGCCAATGCTTGCGATACAACGTGATATCTTTGTTTTTCAATGTTTGACTGGATGCCGAGTAGGAGATTTGCTTTCATTAAAAAAGAGTAACGTTATCAACGGAGCTATAGAGTATATAGCCCGAAAAACAAAAAATGGCGACCCAATAACTGTACGTGTACCTCTCAACGATCAGGCAAAAGAAATTATTAAACGATATTCAGAACATAAAGGAGATAAACTACTACCATTTATTTCTTCACAAAAATATAATAAAGCAATAAAAGAGATTTTTACCGAAGTTGAAATCACAAGAATAGTAACGATTTTAAATCCACTCACAAGAGAACAGGAACAAGCACCGTTGAATACCGTAGCATCTTCACATTTGGCTCGCAGAACTTTTATTGGGAATTTATACAAACAAGTTAAAGACCCAAACTTAGTTGGAAGTATGTCTGGTCACAAAGAAGGAAGTAAAGCATTCGCCCGCTATCGTGATATCGATGATGATATTAAATCAGAACTGGTGAACTTACTTTTGTAAGTTCACCATTACTTCTTATTCTTATACGGGATGTGGATATGTCCCGGAACAAACATTTCACCTACTCCTGTCAATAGCCATTCAGGAGAAACTCCAAAGTCGTTAATCAGATGGGATAGCCATACCATTTGAAAAATGTTTCGTTCCGGATTCTGACGCAGCTGGTACAGATTCCGTCTGTTGATTGAATACCGATCTGTAAAAGTTTTCTCACCTCTAATAATCTTATTCGCTTTTAGAGTGTCAATCACTTTGAAAAAACGCATTACAATTTCCGCATTACTCATTGATGTAGCTGTTTTGAAGTTGATTCAGTTCTTCTAAATACTCACCCAGGTTTGCATCTTCTTTTCCAGCCTGAACAAATGACCGGTCAATTTGAATTTGGGTTGCCTGAATTTCTTTTACGAAATCATCAGCCGATAATCTTTTGGCTACTGCTTTTTTGTAAAGTTCCAGCAGTTGTTTCAGTTGTTCGTTGTTCATACAAAAAGTTGTTTTTTAGTTTTTCCTACATTAACCGGATAAATGTTGACATTAACTGGGTTTGTGTTTTCATTTACTGAGTTTCTGTTTACATTAATCGGGTTATTGTATACATTAATCGAGTTATGTTTTCTTTATATATAATCTATATATAAGAGAATTATATATGTATATATATAATATTTACTTTGGACTTTTCTGTAGTACATTAACCCGGTTAATGTTGACATTAACTACGTTTATGATTACATTAACTGAGTTTCTGTTTACATGAAGCTAAGTATAGTATATTATCAATATATTAGTTGTTAGTATTTGTAATATATAATTGCATTATTTGCCTCGAATGTCGTTTTGCAACTGTGTTATTTTTTGTTGGCAATCTTCAATCAGTGTAAGCAGGCGACTTATTTGTTCATCTTTTTCTTTGATTCTTTGCAACTGTTCGGCTATTATATTCATTAGGTTCTTTGCTTCTGACTCGTCTACAGTGATAACTTCCTTTTCCCTAATATTTGTTTTAATATGCTGTATTTCAGGAAATCTTTCTTTGAGTCTTTCCAGGATTTCTTTTGAAATTTCGTACCGACCACGTTCTATGGATGAGATGTATGGTTGCTTAACACCCAATATGTTGGCGAGTTCACTTTGTTTGAGTTTATTCTCATCCCTTAGTTTGCGAAGATCAAGTTCCATTGTTAAATAAATTTAATCGGGATAAATATATAAGTGATCCATAGGAATATATATAAATATATTAGTATGTTTGCATATATAATTTAAAGCGAATGCAAATATATTAAAATATATATAAGTAACAAAGTATTAATCAAAAAAGTTTTTATGTTATGAATTTGTCAAACTTCTATTACAATTTGCCTGAAAGAAGTGCTCCAAAAAGCGATTTTATCAGAAAGGTAGCCCGCCGATGCAATGTAGGGGAACCAACCGTGAGAATGTGGGTAAAAGGAAAATGTAAACCCAGTATGAGTGAACACATGAAAGTATTGTCTGAAGAAACCGGGATAAACATCAACGATTTATTTTAATGGACACCGTTTTTAATTTTTGTACCGTGCATGATACGACTAATCGGATGATGACGCAGAAATTAGAACAATTTACAATCGTCACTGATTGGCAACGTACAACTATCAAAGTTTTCAAAGGGAACGATTTCGTCCAGTCGATAAATTTCGGAGAAATCTACTTTACGATTGGCGATTTTGAAAATTTATTGAGAAACGTAGAACTTAGTGCTAATCAATTAAAGGTATTCAATGATGCTTGACCCAAACACACCAATCTGGCAATTAACCGTAGGTCAGTTTATCGAATTAGTCGAAAGCCAACAGCCAAAGATTGAATTAAATACAGCTCCTGAAAAGGAAGAGTTTTTAAACACCGATGAAGCCTGCCAGTATTTGAAAATCAGCAAAGCAACGCTATTCAGGTGGCGAAAGGTCGGATATCTCAAATCCGATAAGGTGGGCGGGATTCTCCGGTTTCGAAAAAGTCAATTAGATTCCATATTAACTTCAAATCAATAATCATATGTTTGGATTAGTTTTTACAAGTAAAAAACGGCTTAATCAGCTGTTAATCAAAAATGAACAATACAAATCAATGTGTGATGAACTTAACAGCGAAATTGAAGCGCTAAAAGAGGAATTATTCAAGTACAAGCCATCCAAGGGGAAAAACGGACGATTTATAAAAAAGAAAAAATCATGAGATTAGAATTGAAACAGCTTAACATTACCCGTTTCAGGGGACTTCAAAACATTTCTTTTAGTTTTGAAGAGCCCGAAACATGGATTTACGGAAGGAATGGTTCCGGCAAAACATCACTCTTTGATTCATTTGTTTGGTGTTTGTTTGGAAAGGATCACCTCGGAAGAGCAGACTATGAAATCAAACCTTACGACAAAGCCGGGAAAATTATTCCCAGAACCGATGTCGAAGTAGAAGCGATTATTTTAGTGGACGGAGCAATGCGCAAACTACGTCGATGCTATCAGGAAGTTTGGGTAAAACCAAAAACTGAAATCGAAGAGGTATCCAAAGGGCACACAACTGAATATTTTATCGATGATGTAAAAGTCAGTAAGTCCCGCTATGATAATCTTGTATCTACATTGTGTGATGACATTGTTTTTAAAACCATCACCAATCCGCTTTTTTTCACCAGTCTAAAGCAAGACGAGCAGCGAAAACTTTTGTTTTCAATGGTAAGTATTACGGATGAAGAAATAGCCGAAGAAAACGATGATTTTAAAAAATTGCTTTCTGATTTGACTGGAATTTCAATCGAAGAATACAAAAAGTCGATAAATACGCAAAAAGCACGTATTAAACCTGAGTTAACAGGGCTGCCCGAACGGATTGCAGGACTCAAAGAAGGGATGCCTGAAATGCCTGATGAAGCAAGAATATCTTCGGAGATTTCATTAAAACAGGCTCTGGTTGATGAAATCGAACAAGCGCTGAATGATGCTGCAGCTAATGCTGAAAATCAAAACAGGGTTCGTATGTCGATTCAGGCTGAGATCAACAAACTTGAACTACAACAGCAGGAAATACGCTACCAGCACTCATCAAAGCTGAATGAGCAAAAAGCGGAAATTCGCTCTCAGATTGCTGAAGTAGAGTTCAAAATCATCAATGCAAAGAAACAGGCTGAACTGGTGGCTAATCGTCGTATTGCTCTTGAAGCTGACAAGGGTGCATATGAAACTAAACTTCAGGCATTACGGGAAAAGTGGAAAACTATTAAGGCTGAAGAATTGATCTTTGATGAGCATGCATTCAAGTGCCCAACCTGTGAACGATTACTTGAAGCTGCCGATATAGATGCAAAGCAGCAGGAGTTGACCGCTAAATTCAACACCTCAAAAACTCAACGTTTGGAAGCCAATAAAACTGAAGGACTGGCCGTGGTTGAACGTTTGAAGTCAATCACCCAAGAGCTTGAACAGCTAAATGGCGGTGAAAAACAAGAGTTGTTTATCGGTACACGCTTAGACTCATTAAATAGTCAGTTAGCTGCTTTAGATCAGAAAAACAAAGATTTTGAAATGTTGAATCAATACATTGAGAACTCAAAACTGATTGAAGGTCTTAAATTTCAACTGTCAACAGTCACGAATACAGTGGATAATTCTCAATTAATAGATGAAAAGCGCCAGCTAACAAGGGAGCTAGACGAACTAAAATCAAAAATTGCACTGAAAGATGTTATCAACAACACTAAAACTCGTATTGCTCAACTTGAAGAACGTGTATCTATCCTAAATCAGGAGCTTGCTTCTTTGGAACGTAAGGAATTCATAGCCAAAAAATTTGAGTTTGAAAAGAATACACGGTACGAGGAGAAAATCAATCAGATGTTCCGGTTTGTTAAGTTCCGGCTTTTCAAAACTCAGGTGGATGGCCAGATTATTCCAATCTTTGAATGTATGGTTGATGGAGTTCCATTTTCAACCTTAAACAACGCAATGCAAATTGCAGCCGGGCTGGATATTATCCACGCAATTTCCAACAAGCATGGAGTAAGCGCTCCCATTTGGATTGATAACCGTGAAAGTGTGACTGAAATTCCCAAAATGGAAACTCAAATCATCAATCTTGTAGTTGACCCGAGATACTTTAAACTACAACAAGTTCAGACAGAATCGTTTGAATTGAAAACAGCATAAAAAAATTTAAACAAAAAGTGCTTATATGGTAAGCGCTTATTCGATGCTAAACAATAATTTAATAATTGAAATTTATGGATAACCCAACAAAAACTCCCATCAGAAGAGTTGACGTTCTGAAAAAAACATTGAGTAGTGAGAGCGTACAAGAGCAGTTTAAGAATGCTCTTGGCACCAATAGTAACAGTTTTATCGCAAGTATCATTGACCTTTACAAAGGTGATACTTCTCTACAATCATGCGACCCGAATTTAGTAGTTGCTCAGGCATTAAAAGCAGCAGTCCTGAAACTTCCACTAACCAAAGCGCTCGGTTTTGCATATATCGTAGTGTATAACAATCCAGTGAGGATGCCCGACGGATCCTGGCAAAAAGTCCCGGTGCCTACTTTCATACCCGGATATCGGGGCTATATTCAGTTGGCGATGCGAACCGGACAGTACCGAACATTGAACGCAGATGTAGTATATGAAGGAGAACTTCGCAGGGTTAGTAAACTTACTGGTGAAATCGCATTAGACGGAGAAAAGAAGTCCGATAAGATCGAAGGATATTTCGCCTATTTTGAGCTACTCAATGGATATTCTAAAACACTTTATGTGTCGGTTGACAAGATGGCAAAACACGCCAAACAATACTCACCCGGCCTTAAAAACTCCAAGGAAGTAACAGTCGAAAGTCTGAAGATTTTAGCTAATTCCGCTCAAAGTACCGACAAGGTAGGGTGGTTGGGTAACTTTACTGAAATGGCACTTAAAACCTGCATGCGAAACTTACTCGGGAAATGGGGATATCTATCAGTTGAAATGCAAAGCGCCTTTTCGATGGATTCTGATGAAGTCCAGGAATCACGGGATAATGCAATTGCAGAAATTCGACCAAAGCATATAAATGTAGAAGATGTACCTTTCGAGGAGGAAAAACCATCGACAGAATCTAAAGCTGAAACAGAAGAAACTCCCTACTAATATGAAACTTAAAGTGTTAGGTAGTAGTAGTCGTGGTAACGGGTATGTGATTCAGGATGAGAATGAAGCACTTATCATCGAAGCAGGAGTGAGCTTAGCGAAAGCTAAGCAAGCTCTTGATTTCAACATCTCAAAAGTGGCCGGAGTTCTGATCTCTCACAGCCATTGTGACCACGCAAAATATAGTAGGGACTATCAAAGGGTATTTGACATCTTCACTCACTCTCATGTGATAGAATCGAATGAGTTAGTTAGAGCAACTGAAATTCTTGCTGATAAAAAATTCAGGATTGGAAATTTCAATGTTTACCCTATTCAGGCACATCACGATGTACCCTGCTATGCTTTCCATATCTCTCACCCAAAGATTGGAAACCTGCTATTCGTTACTGACAGTTTCATGTTTGACTATAGTATGAGCAACCTGAATCACGTGATGATAGAGTGCAACTATGTTGATGATATTATCAATTTCAATGTGGAAAATAATATTATTCATCCTAAAGTCAGAGACCGGGTTTTAATGTCTCACATGGAGCTACAGACGACCATCAGGACATTATCCTATCAGGATTTGAGTAAGGTCGATAACATAATCTTATTACATCTATCAGGTGATAATTCCGATCCTGAGTTGATGAAGAATACAGTTATCAAAAAGTTCGGCAGGCCCGTTGCCATTGCAAAGCCCGGGCTTTCAATATCAATATCAATCAATCCTTTTTGATGAATCAAAATCATGAGACTATTTGTAAAAAATACACCACAGGGATTAATTCCTATGTACGATGATGATTATGACGCAAAGAAACGCTTGAAGTTTGACGAAGTTTACCGTGTGGACATTGTAAAGGCCAGAAACATTGACTTTCACCGTAAATACTTTGCTCTTATCAACATCGGCTGGGAATATCTTAACGAGGAGCAAACCAAATTTTTCAAATACGATAGGGAAGGTTTCCGAAAATGCGTACAGATAGCTGCAGGTTACTATACCCTCACATATTCTATCAAGCGCAAGGAATGGGTGGAAGAATCAGTGAGTATATCTTTCGAAAAGATGGATGAACTGGAATTTCAGGACTTGTACAACAAAGTCAGGGATGTGATTTTTTCACTAGTCGAAGATAATGTTTCGGAAGATGAATTTCTATTCAATCTTGCTGACTTTTAATTCCATAGAATATGGCACGACCAAATAAAACAGGATTAGATTATTTTGCTTTGGATGTCAATCCGGACTCAAAGTTTGAGCTACTGGAAGCAAAGCATGGTTTGGTAGGTTTTGCCATAGTGGTGAAGTTGTATCAACTCATTTACAGGACTGGGTATTATATCGACTGGAACGATGACATGCTGTTGCTGTTCAAAAAGAATGTAAACGTAGATATGGAGCTTATTCAAAACGTGATTGATGACTGTCTTAAATACTCCATTTTCGACAGGGATTTATTTACGCTGTATGGAATCCTCACCAGCTCAGGAATCCAAAAAAGATACTTTTCAGCCTGTGAGCGAAGGAAATCAATTCAAGCTGATCATCGATTTATTATTGTTGACATAAACCAGTTTAATGTAAACATCAAATGGATTAATGTCAGCAATAACAGGGTTAATGTTGACATTAACTCAGTAAATGTTGACAATAATTCTGCAATGGATAAACCAAAAACAAAGCGTTTACAGCTGGAATTTGATCTCTCCGGATTTGATATACACTTCCAACCTATTATAGCTGAATGGCTTGCCTACAAGAAAAGCCGTAAGGAAACCTATAAGTCGATTAAGTCTGTACAGGCTTTTGCTGAAAAACTTATAGAGCTTTCCGATTCTGATCCATCGACAGCCAGTCAAATCTGTAAACAATCCATGGCCAACAACTGGGCCGGAATTTTTCAACTAAAGAACAATGAAAACTGTAGGAGAAATAATAAAGAGACCCGCAAGCAGCGTATTGCAGAGGAAGCAGCCCGAATCTCAGGAGATTACAGAAGTTAAAAGACTGTTCGGTCAAACCTATATGGATTTTGCCCAACGCTTCAATCCCCGGATTCAGACCGTAATCCTCTCCAAACGAGCGGACTACGTTCAATGCCATTCATATCCTTATCCTACTTTGGCTAAGGTTGCAAAGGCATATTCGGATATGGCACCAATTAACTGGCTAAAGATACAGTTTGATAATCTTTGTGACTACGTGGGTGTCAAGGAGAAAATGTCTGATTACCAAATAGAAGAGCTTTCAACGCTATTCTACTATGATTGCTACTTTCTGAATATTGCTGAAGTTGCTCTTTTTATGGTAAAACTCAAACTGGGTACTTTCGGTGAATTTTACGGCACTGTTGACCCATTAAAGATCATGACTGCCAAAAATCAATTTCTTTCGGAAAGGCAAAGGGAGATTAGAAGGTATGATGAGAAACTGGAACTTCAGAGTCAGGCACAGAAGCGGGCACTTTGGGCTGTAAATGCTGTTACCTACGAAACTTACAGGGCAATGAAACGAAAGCAAGCCCGTCAGAAAATCAGAAATCTTATAAAAAAGAAAATTCACCGGAATCGATTAGTCAGAAATAGTGATGATGGCATTGAATTACATGAACTTATCAGAGATGACAATCATAGAGTATTGTCGCAGATTAAAGGAACTCAAAGGTGATTTGGCTGCAAGAAGTCAATTCATCTTCAATTGGAAACAATACAAACAAAAATTAAAAAAATAAGTTATGCTAAAGTTGACAGTTATAGGTCATTTGGGACAGGATGCAGTCGTTAAAACATTCGGAACGGCAAGTTTCATTTCATTCTCGGTAGCTCATACTGATAAGTACAAAGACAGTCAGGGAGTGGAACACGAGAAAACGCAATGGGTATCCTGTTTGAGACGTGTTGGTGAAAATTCATCACTCATAGCCTATCTAAAAAAAGGAACAAAGGTCTATGTTGAAGGTCGCTTAACGGCCAGGTTATTTGAAAGTCAGGCCAGCAATTCACTTCAAATAGCACTCAATCTTGATGTCAGCTGCCTGGAACTGCTGAGTGTTAAGTCGGAACCATCTCAACCCCAATCGGGTTCGGATGCTTTTGGAGAGCCAAGACGAGTTTCTATGGTAGAACCTACACTTGATAATGATAATGGATTGCCTTTCTAACGTATGTGGTGGAATAGACAAAAAAAGACATCACCCACCACCCCCAGAGGTAGAAAGATAGCACGATTGGACAGAATTTTCAGCCAGTACATCCGTCGTCGGGACTGCGGTTTCGCCTACGGATTCTGCATAAGCTGTGGTCGGGTTATTTACTACAATAAATGTGATGCCGGACATTACATCAATCGACGCCACATGGCAACACGATACGATGAGATGAATGTCAATGCTCAGTGCATTCAGTGCAACAGGTTTACAGAAGGAAACATTCAGGGATACAGACTTGGGTTGATTGAAAAGGTGGGTGAAAAGAACGTCGAGATGCTTGAAATAAAACGTTTCAACTCCTGTAAACTAACTGATGCAGAGCTGGATATATTGATAGATTTGTTCAAGAAAAAATTAGAAACATTAGAGAAAAATCAAGTTTTTTTACAATAAAAGTGCTTATTAAATAAGCATTTATTTGTATATTTATATTCGTTTTGTAGTATGGAAAACAAACTAAAAATTGTATACAAGGACATCGATTCATTAATCGAACCTACATACAACCCCCGTAAGATAACGGCTAAGCAACGGGAGGATATTAAAAAATCACTTCAAACTTTTGGCTTTGTTCAGCCATTGGTGGTGAACATTCATCCCGACAGGATGAATATGGTTGTTGGAGGAAACCAACGCCTGAAAATCGCTAAGGCTATGGGTTACACCGAAGCTCCGTGTATTGAAGTAACGCTTGATGAACAAGGGGAAAAGGAGTTGAACCTGCGTCTGAATAAGAATCAGGCTGAGTTTGACTTCGAGATGCTTAACGAGTTCTTTGATAAAAAATTCCTTTTTGAAGTTGGTTTTACTGACAAGGAGATAGGCAAAATCCAAAGTGAGTTTGAGGAAAAATTCAAGGCCATCACCAACGATAATGCCGAAATGCCGATCGTTCAGCAGTTCAATGAGAAGTACTCAACTATCATGATTTTCTGTGATAACGAAATGGACTTAAACTGGCTGAGGAACGTACTTAAACTTCAGAAAATGAAGGATTACAAAAACTCTAAGATTGGAGAAGCTCACGTACTTACTGTTCAACGTTTTCAGGAAATTTGGGAGGAGGCAACAAATGTCAATTAAGATAGTGTGCCCATCAAAAGGAAGGGCAAATAATGTTCGGACAACCCGACTCATTCCATCACTGGTACTGGTTGTTCCTGCAGGAGAAGCGGAAGACTATAAAGCTCACAATCCCAAAACGGAAGTTGTGGGTGTTCCTTCGCATATCCGTGGGATAACTCATACACGGCAATGGATCTTGGATAACTGGGCCAGTGAGGATGTGTTTATGATTGATGATGATGTGGTATCGGTAAGAAAGAACTACTTCTACGGAGAAGGTTCCGGAACTATCGATGACCCGGACACCATACTTGAAATCATCAATCAAACGGCATATATCTCAAAGCAAATCAATTCGAGGGTTTTCTCATTCTCCAAAATCAGGAATCCACTTGAATACAATGCTTTTTCACCCATTATACACACTGGTTACATGAATGCTTCATTCTGTGGTTTCATCAGGGGACACGGACTGGCATACGACCTGAATCTATCTGAAGGCGAAGATCACTACATTTCGTGCCTGACAATTTATATGCACCGATATTGCCTGATTGATAATCGGTATAGTTTCATAACTGATGGTAACTTCACCGCCATAGGAGGATGTAACGACTATCGCACCCGTGAGAGTATGATTAAAAACTCACTCTATTTACGGCAAAAGTTCGGAGAAGCTATTCAGTACAAGGAACCAACGGCTCTTAAACAGAATGTAAACATCGGAGAACGTTCACTTAAATTTCCCTATTGATTATGCAGCCATTTTTAAAAGAAACATTCATCGGTATTCCATCACTTTCACGTCCGGAATACATCACAAAGAAAACCATGTCGTGGGCTAAAGAACTGCCCAATGTAAAGGTATTTGTTGAACCAAAGGAACGTTTTCTGTATAAGTACTACTTAGGTGATGCAGTCGAAACACTTCCTGAATCAAAGCAAGGGTTAATGTACTCACTCAACCACATCAGAAGATACGCAAAAGAAAAGGGTTTCAAATACCTTTTCCAGCTCGATGATGATGTAGATGGTTTTGCCCGTATTGATACGGAAGAACCATTAGACGCATTTATGCAGACTCTTTCAGACTGCTATCAGGCCATGGAACAATTCCCATCAATCGGTGGGATACGATTCACTCAGTACCGATACTGGCTTTACTCAAAGAAAAATCTCCACAAATGGACACACCTCAATAAACCACTTCAGGGCATTGCTATGATCCGACTGGATGCTGTTGAAGAAATTAATCCCGATATGCGGGAGTTTACCGATACACTCACCTCTCTTTACATGTGGAAGAAAGGCTTTCATACGCTTAATTACGGCTTATCCGGCCTAAAGGTAGTACAAAATGCCAACAAGGGTGGTTGTCAGGTTTACGACCGCAAACAGGATGCTTTAAACACAATCCACCTGCTTCAAAAGGATTTTCCTGAAGTGAAGGAAAAGTCCGGCTCGAGCTGGTTTGGTGTTGATGTGGACATCAGTTACTACTTAGATAAATATCGTTATACTTCGTTAAACTGCGAAGATGACAGCTTGCAAAATCACCTATCCAATTGTAAGTTTGAATAAATATAAAAACCTAATTTACAGAAAGATATGGAGCAAGTAACGACATTAAACGGTTACGGCCTGTTCGAGGTTGTTTCCGCTTTTCAGAAAGAAATCAGAAGGTGCAATGAAGAAGGAGCCATGTATTGGGGTGTGGAGCTGTACGAAAGTGGTTTTATACCCTATGCATGGAAACGGATGTTTATCATCTCAACGGAGGATATCGGGCTGGCTAATCCTATGGCAACGGTTGTAATTAATTCTCTTTACTGGCAGTACGAGAAGCTATCATCCAACAAGGGAGACAAGAAGAAGCAGGAGCGATTGCCCTATGTGCAGGCTATTCTTTTTTTAGTTAACTCACCCAAAAGCAGGCATACCGACTGGGCGTTAAACTACTACTTTGATTCTCACCTTTTCATTGATAGGAAGATGAAACCGATTCCGGATTACGCTTTGGATATTCACACACGAAGGGGCAAAATCAAAGGTAAAACCATCGATGACTTTTTCACCGAAGGTAGTCTGGTTAATAACCACAAGGTACAGCCCAATGAGTTGAATTACCGTGATGCCTGCCGGAAACGCTGGACTGACAAGAACTGGTTAAATGCTTCAAATCAGAAGAAAGCGGAGATTGAAACGCTCAAGTCCTACAAGTACAAATCCTATCAGCCGGAGAAGAGCAAACCCGAACAATCAATTCAAAGTACATTATTCGAGTGAAATGGAATGACATAATATGACACATAAAAAAACCAAGTTCTCAGGAACTGCTGCGACACGGAGGAATAAATTAACCTTCGTGTCTGCTTACGATAAGTCCGCATGTAACGTGTCAGCATCATGCAGGCATACCAAGATATCGAGGAACTGCTTTTACGAATGGATGAAGACCGACCCCTACTTCAGGGAACGGATAGAGGAGCTGGATGAGGAAGTACTCGACATGGCAGAATCAATGCTAAAGAAAAATATTCACGAACAGAAGGAAGCAAGTATTTTCTTCTTTCTCAAAACCAAAGGCAAGAAACGTGGATACATCGAAACTATCGACAACCAGCTAACCATTAATCCATTCGAGGAATTAATGAAAGCTGCAAGTCAGGTGGATGATGAATGAGAAGTATATATCTAAATTCAAAAGCTGGCAGGAGGATTGGAACCGATTTGTAAGGGATGTTTTGAAAGCCCGGCTTGATCACGAACAGCAGGCTATCATTTCATCGGTACAACACAATCCGATGACTGCCGTAGCAAGTGGAACGGCACGAGGAAAGGACTTTGTGGCTGCTTGCGCCAGTTTATGCTTTCTTTACCTTACTCCAAAATTCTCTAAAGATGGCAGGCTGGTAGAAAACACAAAGGTAGCAATGACAGCCCCGACAGGTCGGCAGGTGCTGAATATAATGGTTCCGGAAGTCAGGCGACTATTTCGCAATGCTGGTTGTTTGCCCGGGCGGTTGGTCGCAGGTGACATCCGAACCAGTTACGAGGAATGGTTTCTAACAGGATTCAAGGCAGGAGATGATGCAACTGAAGCATGGTCAGGTTTTCACGCTTCCAATACGATGTTCGTGGTTACGGAGGCATCAGGTATCACTGAAACCACTTTCAATGCCATTGAAGGTAACTTGCAGGGTAATTCACGGCTTTTGATTGTATTCAATCCGAACGTAACAACCGGTTATGCTGCAAGGGCAATGAAAGCGGAACGGTTCTCTAAATTCCGGCTGGATTCTCTAAATGCTGAGAATGTCGTTACCAAAGAAAACAGGATTCCCGGACAGGTGGACTATGCATGGGTAAAGGACAAGGTGGCGACATGGACAACACCTATTTCAGAAGAGGATTTCAACGAGGGAGAGGGTGACTTTGTATGGGAAGGTAATCTGTACCGACCCAACGACCTTTTTCGTGTGAAGGTGAGAGGGATGTTTCCCAAGGTTGCAGAAGATGTTCTTATCCCTTACGAATGGATAGAGATTGCCAACCGGAACTGGGAGATTTACATGCAGGAAACACCCATCAATCACTCCAAACTAATCATCGGTGCTGATGTGGCTGGAATGGGTCGAGATCGTTCGGTGCTTTGTCATCGCTACGGAAAGTTTGTTGAACGCTTTCAACTCCATCAATCCGGAGGAAAGGCTGACCACATGCATGTAACGGGTATGATTGCCCGACATCTGAAAGATAAGCGGGTAATGGCTTTTATTGATACCATAGGTGAGGGGGCAGGAGTTTATTCCCGTTTGTTGGAGCTCGGTTTTGAAAATGCTGTTTCGTGTAAATTCTCTGAAAGTTCTTCGGGACTGAACGATGTAACGGGAGTATACACCTTCCTGAACATGAAAGCCTATCTGTACTGGTGTGTTCGTGACTGGCTGGACCCGAAAAACAAAAACCATCCATGTTTGCCGCCTGATGATGAGCTGTTGGAAGAAGCTACCGAAATCAAATGGGTGTTTCAATCGAATGGTTCCATAGCTATCGAGAAGAAAGAGAGCTTAGTGGAGAGGATTAAGCGCTCACCCGATAAGTTTGATGCACTGGCTAACACCTTCTATCCTCACAACCATAATAACGTGCAGGATTTAAGCGGATTATTTTACTAAGATTTTAAAGTTGATGATTATGAGTGTTGATGAAATTTTTACAATGACAACCCCTGAGGAAATCATTCAGGAACTAAAGAAAGGTCGTGGAGCGGAACTTCCCGACATCGAAAAATACATATCAGCTATTGACCCGCAAAAGCATCTTATCTTCGATGAGATTGAGCGACCCAACAAGTTGATTAAAAACGAAAACGGTGAAATCAGAACCGAAAAAGTAGCCCGGATTGCCCTTGCCCTTCAAAAGTTGATAGTAAAACGGGCGGCATCTTTCCTCTTTGGTAATCCGGTTGAATATGTACTTCAGGCAACGGCCAACGAACAGCAGAAGTTGGTTTTTACAGCATTCCAAGAGATAATGGACGATGTCAAAATCAACTCCTTAAACCGAAAGATTGCCAAGGCTCTATTCTCCTGTACTGAGATTGCCGAACTGTGGTATCCTGTTCCTTTGGAGGAAGGAGAAGAACCCCGCTATGGTATTGGCTCCCGGTTTAAACTCCGGATGTCGATACTTAACCCTATGAAGGGAGATGTACTCTATCCCTATTTCAACGATTACGGAGATATGGTGGCTTTCTCCCGGGAATACACCACTAAAAATGCCGGAAGAAACAAACGCTACTTTGAAACCTATACGGATAACTTCATCTACAAGTTCGACATTACAGAAGGTGCTGCAACCCTTGTTGAAGGTTTCCCAAAAGAAAATCCAATCGGTAAAATACCTATCGTTTACGCTCAAACAGAAACAGCCGATTACGAAGATGTTCAATGCATGATTGAACGCCTTGAAAAACTCTTATCTAATTTTGCTGATACGAACGATTATCATGCTTCACCTACGATCTTTGTCAAGGGTACCATCAAAGGTTTCTCAAAGAAGGGAGAAAGTGGAAAAATCCTTGTTGGAGAAAAGGAATCAGAAGCTAATTATCTATCATGGACACACGCTCCGGAAGCTGTGAAGTTAGAGATTTCATCTTTACTGGACTTAATCTATACCATAAGTCAAACTCCAAACATCGCATTTGAGAATGTGAAATCCATCGGAACAGGAATATCCGGAAAGGCTCTTAAACTGATGTTTCTCGATGCTCATTTAAAGGTGCAAGACCACATGGAGGTGTTTGATGAATACCTTCAGCGCAGAACATCGGTTGTTAAGGCTTTCATCGGTCACTTCAACACCAAACTGGCTTCAATTGCCAAAGCAACAGATATTGAATTCATGATAACTCCCTTCATGATGGATGATGAATCCGATAAGCTGGAAGTGATAATGACAGCAACCGGAAATAAAGCTGTTATGTCGCAAAAAACAGGGGTCAAGATGGCCGGATTTGTTGCTGATGCAGAAGCAGAACTCCGACAGATTCAACAGGAAGAAAAAGAACTCAACACTATTCAATCTTTCCCCATATCCGTATGATGGAAGAAGCATTGATGCAGGTTATAAATGAGATTGTTCAGGAGAAACAATCGGCTCGAAAATTCCCTACATACGCAACTAAAAGGGAGGTTTACGACAAGGTACGGCAAGCGCTCAATAATCTTTGGGCGCAAGGCCGTATCAAGGTAGGAGATACTATTAACGACAAATGGATTGAACCTGTATGAACAAAACACAATACACCGTTAAGGAGATTGGCATTAGCTACGACCGCCAACACTACCAACGCATCGAGCAGTACATTCTGCAACTGCAAAAACTCTACTTGTCAGCCATCAATGAAGCAGCTACGATAGTGGAAGGAATTGTTGCCAGTCCTGCCGTTCCTTTTGCTTTTGAAAACTTTCCCAAAGCTCAGCGAAAGGTGGATTCCATCATCAATCTACTCAACGCTCAGATGTATTCTCATATCCGTGAGATGTCCCGGCAGGAATGGCTTGCTTCGAGCTTTAAAAACGACCAAATTGTCGAATTTATGTCTCAGGCAACCAAACTATCATCAGAACAGCTTTCACGCTTTAAAAGCCGAAATCTGGAAGCTTTGAAGGCTTTTCAGGAACGGAAAATTAACGGGCTGGGACTTTCCGACCGTGTGTGGAACTACTCACGGCAATTCAAAGGAGAATTGGAACTGGGAATTGACATCGCTTTAGGTGAAGGACGATCTGCCGCACAGCTTAGTCGGGACTTGCGCCAGTATCTTCAAAATCCGGATAAGCTTTTCCGGAGAGTAAAAGACAAGCATGGAATACTACACCTTTCCAAAAACGCCCAGAAGTATCATCCCGGCCCCGGTGTCTATCGTAGCTCATACAAGAATGCCATGCGCCTCACCAGAACGGAGATTAACATGGCATACCGTGTTGCTGATTATGAAAAGTACCAGCAGTTGGACTTTGTTACCGGAATTGAAATTATTAGGTCGAATCGTTTCTTTAACTGTCCGGTGTGTGAGTCAAAGAAAGGGAAATATCCAAAGTCGTTCCGTTTCATCGGCTGGCATCCGCAGTGCAGGTGTCATGCGTTGCCGATGGTTGCGAGTTTCTTACTGACTTGACTGTTTGTAGGAGCAAACACAATCAATTTTACTACAACTTATACACATTTGAAACAACAAGTTTATTGGGCAGTCTTTGTTATTTCAGAATATGCTTTTGTGGTTTTTTTCTTTCTGTTATCAAATTCATAGCTAATAGTATATTTGTTGTTTTTAATTGCAATTATCTCACCATTTCGGATGGTCAGATCCATTGTGATTCCCCTATTTACGATAGTTTCATTAAAAGTTACAATATCCCCAATTTTAAATCCCTTGTCATCTGCAATTGATATGATTTCGGTCGATTTGGCTGTAGTCGTAGATTTACTTTCTGGTATTGTAATAGTCGTTGGTGGTTGAACTGGCACGTTTTGGTTCACATGTACATTTTGAGTTATTGTAACCTCTTCTGTTTGTGATTGCTCAAGAGTGACTGATTCTTCTTTAACATAGGTATGATTTTGATTACTTTTACTGTTGACTATGTTATCTTCAATTATTTTAGCACCCAAAACATTAAGCTTAATGGTAGTTTCTTGCTTCCATAAGCTATTGCGTCTTTTAATCTCATATTTCGGATTCAGAAAAACATCAATTTCAGGATTTTCAGTAATTAATTTGTGGTTGATATTATATGCTGCATATTGGTAAGCAGAATTTGACCAGATGATGTTATTTATTGTTCCAGCAATTGGTAAAGATGCAACAGCACCAATTGCATAGAGTGCGATTTCGTCTTCTCTGAATGAAAGAATTGGAAGTCCAACAGCTCCTACAGCAGTCATGCCAATGAGAGTTAGAGTTGGTAAAAACCTTTTTGAACGATTGAGAGTAATCCCGTTAAATCTAAAAATAATTCCATCTTGCTCTTTAATTTGTTTTTTAGGAATTCCCCAAAATGCGGTTCCCGTTCTGCTTATCTCCGGAATTCTTTTGATAGTGTATCCTTCAGAATCACGTGTTAAACTTAAATCACTATAACCTCCATTAGCTGTTCTTAAATTTGAGCTACATCCGATAAAAGAGGAAACAATTATTACTGTTAAGATTGCTTTGAATGAATTTTTCATACTAATTTGCTATTAAATTGTTTTGTTAGGATTATGTGTTGTCGAAAACTAAATTATAAGCACAAATATAAAACAAATATTTAAAAACGACAAAGAAATATAAAATAAATTTCAAGGTTCTTTGTGTTGTTATCGTTGAGTATTAGAATCAGACAATAACCATCTAAAAAGTTATTACGTTGGGATTGCCTACAATTCAATCCCCTCATTCATTACAGTGAAATAGAAAGGAGATTTGATATCCCTGTTTTCCCACTTATGACGAGGTAGAATTATCGAGCTAATTATAATTCCTGTTTGGACGGTTAAGTCACTTAGAACTCCAATAATCTCTTTTTCTTGCTCAACAGGAACAGTTTCTCCTTCTATGAGAATCAACAAATCAATATCACTATCAGGTCTGGCATCACCACGAGCTTCACTGCCAAAAAGTATTACTTTCCCATCAGGAATCAACTCGTGTAAAGCTGATTGAATTTGTTGGACTATGATTGGCCTGTGCATTTGCAATTGTTTTAAGTGAAGTACAAAGTTAAATGATTTTCACCAGTTGTATTGATTATTTCCGGAATTGAAATCATCCGATCAAATCGTTTCTTCAACTGTTCAGTGTGTAAGTCAAAGAAAGGAAGATATCCGAAGACTTTTCGATTCATCGGTTGGCATCCACAGTGCAGGTGTCATGCGGTGCCTGTGGTTGCGAGTGTCTTGTGGTGAGGGGCTCTCCCTGTCGGTTAACTACCGGCAGGGCAGTCCACTCGATTAGGGGTGGTATTTCTATTTTCTGTCAAGTTGTTGTATTCGTTCTTTCGTGACATGCCACTCAGTCATTCTATACTTTTTTATTATTTTATAAAGTCCAGTTCGCTGTTCAGAACTCAGTGATTTCAAAGTATCAATATTAATGTCTGCTATATCAGTCGGATAATAATGTAAGGGTTTTGTGTCTGTTATAATTGCAATAATCTTGTCAACCAAACTTAATTTGGAGAAATCACTTAAGAACTTCTCTCGCAATTCTTTTTGTTTTTGGTTTCTGTCTAAATGTTCAAAATATGTTTTCTGTTTTTCTGCTTGTCTAAGTTCATTTTCTTCTTCTATATTAGCCCTCAAATAAACCGAGCAGTAAAAAATAAAAGTTATTTTTACAACTGCTATGGAAAAGAGAAAGAATATTACATCAAAAATCAAGGTTGAAATAGTTTTATCCTTGTTACGTGGAGAGGATCCTGAGTTAATTAGCCGTGAATACGGAGTCACCCTTGCCGACATACATCATTGGCGGGATCAATTTATCGAGAGTGGATCTGACGGGTTTAAGCGTAAACCTGATGATTCAAAGCTCATTGCTGCCGAGCGTAAGATCGGACAATTGCAGATGGAGCTTGAACTCACAAAAAAAAAGAACGAATTAGCCGCAAAACTAAAAAGGAGATGATTTCCATTTTAATAAATGAACGTTATTCACTAACAGGAAAGCCTTATCCGAAGCGTTTGATCTTTAAAGTTGTTGATTACAGCAGCAGTACCTGGTATGAAAACCCTACTCCCGGGACAGGCAGGCGTGGCAGGAAACCCAAACATGGTGATGAAGAGGTTTTGCAGGAGATAAAGAAAGAAATTAAGAACAGCAAGTTCAACTCTGAGGGTTATATAAAAGTTAAGAAACGAATGGCAAAAAGGAAGGTAAATGCCTTGGTGGCCGGCAAGGCGCGTGTCAACCGCATCATGCGTGAGAACAACCTGCTCAGCCCTAACAGGAGACCCCGGAAGGCTAATAAACGTGAGCATGACGGAACCATAACCACTGACGCGCCCACTTTAATGTGGGCCACGGATGGGAAAAAGTTTTGGATTGAGGGATTGGGCTGGCATTGGTTCTTTGGTGTGATAGATCATTTTAATGATGAGATTATCTCGTGGCATATTGCAAAGAAAGGCAATCGTTTTGCGGCAATGGAGCCTGTCAGGGCTGCTGTACGCAAGACTTTTGGATCTATAGAGAAGAATGTTTGCAAAGGAATAAATTTGCAGCTCAGAAGCGATCATGGAACACAATATGACTCTGCTGATTTTATGAATGAAATGAAATTCCTGGGACTGGAGATGTCCAAAGCGTTTGTACGATCTCCACAATGCAACGGGATAATAGAGCGGTTTCATCGCACCCTGGAAGAACAGGTGTTGCAAATAGAAACATTTTCTTCCTTTGAGGAAGCTTATAACAGTATTAATCAATTTATTAATGACTACAACACGGAGTGGATATTTCATAGACCGGATTACTGTTCTCCTGTAGAATACAGGGAAAAGTACGCCGAAAGCCAGCGAAAAGAAAAAGATGATATACCATCGGGCAATAAGGATCCTGAGGTTCAGCTTGTCCTCATTTCAAGTGGCTCAATGCCACGAAGAAATGAAAGTGATAAACAGGATATTATAAAAGGGGTAACTACAATTAGTAATAACCCCTTAGAAATCCTTCGGTATAATATATCACCATCGGATCAGCTTGTCCGATACAAAAGTAATAAATAAAATTAAATACAATTAAAGTGCTCGGTTATTACGGGCTAATACAAAAATAACTGTTACTTTTGCAACCAAACCCTCTGATTTTTGTTTTACAGGTTAGCTATCAGAAAAAAGAATGAAAAGATTTACTGCCATATTATTGCTTCTCTTTATGTTGATGTCCGCCGTGCAACCCGTACTGGCGATGCATTTTTGTGGAGATAAGCTTTATTCATTCTCCCTGCTGCAAGGCACCGGAAATTCCGGAGTATGCTGCGAGAATAATGCCGCTAAGGAAAACAAAGACCCCTTACAAGGCCATCTCCCGAAAGGAGAGGCCGATCACCGTGTCACCCTGGATGATACTCATGCATCATGCTGTGATACCCAACTGTTGAAACCCGGTACCGATGATTATCAGACCAAAACCGAACAATCTGTTTCCCGTACTGCATCTATTTCTTACGAGGCTGCAGCGTTGTTGATTCCCCTGTTCAAATTATCGGAACCCGAAACAAACACTTTATCCTTTTTAAAAGATTTCCCATCCAAGGGACTTTTCCTGCAAGATGTAAGTCTGCTGACCTACATCTGCATCTACCGTATTTGATTCTCAATGAATATTGTATTCAGTGAAAGGTAACATGTATGTTTACCTGAAGATCTGTATGCACCATACCGCCCTGTATTCAATTATTTATACAGACATAAACACTTTATACTCATTGGTGTTTTAAATAAGAAACTTAACCAATTATAGCAAACTTATTCAATTAATATATTCTATGATCAACAAAATCGTAAAGTATTTTCTTGACAACCGGTTTATTACTATCCTGTTATTAATAACTATTATAGTTTGGGGAATATCAGTTACACCTTTTAACTGGGGCAGTATGCTGCCGAAGGATCCGGTTCCTGTAGATGCAATCCCCGATCTGAGTGACAATCAGCAGATTGTTGCGACAGAATGGATGGGGCGTTCTCCCCAGGATATTCAAGAGCAGATTACCTACCCGCTGACTACTTCATTACTGGGTGTCCCCGGGGTTAAAACCATCCGAAGCACATCCATGTTTGGGATGTCGTTTATCTACATCATTTTCGAAGAAGATATTGAATTTTACTGGAGTCGCTCGCGCATTCTGGAAAAACTGAACTCATTGCCTCCCGGAACATTGCCTCAGGGCGTACAACCGAGTCTCGGGCCGGACGCAACTGCTTTGGGACAAATCTTCTGGTACACCCTGGAAGGGAGAAACCCTGAAACAGGTAAACCTTCCGGCGGCTGGGATCCGGATGAATTGAGGACAGTGCAGGATTTCTATATCAGATACTCGTTAATGTCGGCAGAAGGAGTGGCTGAGGTGGCTTCGGTGGGTGGTTTCGTGAAAGAGTACCAGGTAGATGTAAATCCCAATTCTCTGCGCGCATACAACCTCACTATTATGGATGTAATGAACGCCATACAGAAGAGCAATCTCGATATCGGTGCCGAAACTGTTGAAATCAATAAAGCGGAATACCTTGTTCGCGGACTTGGTTACATAAAAAAAGTATCCGACCTGGAAGAAGCAGTGGTTACCGTAAGAGATGGTATTCCGGTAAAAATTAAAGATTTGGCATTCGTGACCCTTGGTCCGGCAACCCGGCGGGGTGGCCTCGACAAGGAAGGAGTAGAAGCCGTGGGTGGCGTAGTGGTGGCACGCCATGGTTCCAACCCGCTTCAGGTTATCGACAACGTGAAGGAGAAGATCAAAGAGATGGATGCAGGATTGCCGCAAAAGACGCTTGCGGACGGATCTGTTTCTAAAGTGACGGTTGTTCCTTTTTACGACAGAACTGCACTGATTCACGAAACGATAGGTACCCTGGAGACTTCGCTTACACATGAAACGCTTATCGCCATCATTGTTGTAATTGTTTTGGTTTTAAACCTCAGGGCTTCGGTTGTTATTTCCAGCATTTTACCTGTGGGAGTACTGGCCACTTTTATCATAATGAAATATGCGGGAATACAAGCCAACATAGTAGCACTATCGGGTATTGCAATCGCAATCGGAATCATGGTTGATGTGGGAGTGGTATTTGTCGAGAACACGCTCAGACACATGGATATGGAAGAGAATAAAGGTATTCGAAAAGGCAAACCTTTTGCAAATTTAATTTACAATAGTGTAAAAGAAGTGTCCGGAGCAGTTCTTACCGGACAACTTACCACTATCGTAAGTTTTATTCCGGTTTTCATGCTGGAAGCACAAGAAGGAAAACTTTTTGTTCCTTTGGCATTCACCAAGACATTCGCACTCGTTAGTGCATACATGCTCGGTATCATGGTGATACCTACATTGATGTATTATTTCTTCTCGATAAGGATTACATCAAAACAGGTTCGAAAAATATCAAATATCATATTGATTGCAGCGAGTATCGCACTCGCCATAATTACAGGGTACTATCTATTATTCTCACTGGCGTTATTAGGCCTGAATAACCTTTTCTCGTATAAGTGGAAGAACTCAAAAATACCCACTTATATCAATTTAGGAATTGTATTGTTTGCGGTAGCATATCTTCTTGCAATGGACTGGCTGCCCATGGGCACTCAGGCCGGAACACCACGGAATTTTCTCTTTGTTATTTTAATAATTGCTGTTATCCTGGGAGCACTGTGGTCGATGGTAATCTATTATGAACCAATACTCCGGTGGAGCCTTGCAAACAGATGGAAATTTATGACCATTCCCATCTTGACAATTCTGTTCGGCATTGTTATCTGGCAAGGATTTGACAAAACATTTGGCCTTGTGGCAAATGGTTTCGAAACTGTTGGATGGAAATCATTCCGACAGACAGGATTGTGGCAAACTGCAAGCAACCGGTTTCCAGGAGTCGGTCAGGAGTTTATGCCCACTTTGAACGAAGGTTCTTTTCTACTCATGCCCACGAGTATGCCTCATACCGGGATAGAACAGAATATGGATTACATTGAAATACTGGATAAAAGGATCAGTAATATTCCGGAGGTGGAAATGGCCGTCGGTAAATGGGGACGTGTCAATTCGGCTCTCGACCCGGCACCGACTCAAATGTTTGAAAATACAATCACCTACCGCCCGGAATATATTCTGGATCAGGACGGCAACCGAAAACGTTTCAAAGTAAACAGGCAAGGTGAATTTATTCTGACCAACAACAGTACATATAATCCGGAAGGGGGTTTCCGATTGATACCTGAAGATAGTCTCGTT
The DNA here is from genome assembly GCA_001898935.1 of Paludibacter sp. 47-17. Lineage (GTDB taxonomy): Bacteria > Bacteroidota > Bacteroidia > Bacteroidales > Paludibacteraceae > Paludibacter. The sequence goes on along the minus strand of MKVT01000037.1, from coordinate 8,879 downwards.
CACGACAGACGTGGTAAATACTTCAGACAATGGCGCCCGGAAATAAAGAATGAAGACGATATATGGCAGGAGATCATCAATGTATCGCATTTACCCGGACTTACATCAGCACCCAAATTAATGCCCATAGCTGCAAGGACAGTGATGCTTTCTACCGGCATGCGCGCTCCGATGGGAGTAAAAGTATCCGGACCCGACCTGGAGTCGATAGAACAAGGTGGTAAGGCAATTGAAACTGCTTTGAAAGATGTTCCTTCAGTGCTTCCATCCACCGTGTTTTACGATCGGGCGGTGGGAGCTCCCTACATCGAAATCAGCTTAAACCGGCAAGAGATGGCCCGCTACGGTATTACTGTAGCCGACCTGCAAGAGATCATCAGTGCAGCTGTTGGCGGAATGTCCCTGACCACCACAGTGGAAGATCGCGAACGTTTTCCGGTACGACTGCGTTATCCGCGTGAGTTAAGAGAGAATCCGGATGAATTGGCACGTCTCATCGTGCCTACTGCCACGGGGGCGCAGATTCCATTGGGCGATGTAACAGACATAACCTATAAACGGGGAGCGCAGATGATTCAAAGTGAGAATACCTTCCTGATTGGATATGTTATCTTCGATAAGGTAGAAGGCAAAGCGGAAGTAGATGTGGTTCATGATGCCCAGAAGGTACTTGATGAAAAAATAAGAACCGGTGAAATGCAATTACCAAAAGGAGTTTCCTTTACTTTCGCCGGAAATTATGAACAACAAGCCCGTGCAGCTCAGCGGCTGGCTATTATCATACCCATTAGTCTTCTTGTTATCCTGCTCATTCTATATTTCCAGTTTAAAACAATCACGGCCTCATTAATTCACTTTTCGGGAATATTTGTGGCGTTGGCTGGTGGCTTCATCCTCTTGTGGCTTTACGGTGAACCATGGTTTATGAATTTTGATATCGGAGGAATGAATATCCGTGACATGTTCAACATGCAACCTATTAATCTGAGCATTGCCGTATGGGTTGGATTTATAGCGCTCTTCGGTATTGCTACCGACGATGGAGTACTGATGGGAACCTATATTCATGACGCCTTTCTGGAGAAAGATCCACAGACAAGGGAAGAAGTGAGGGAAACGGTTGTTTATGCCGGTAAAAAAAGAGTACGACCTGCAGTAATGACCACAGCTACTACTTTGATCGCACTTCTTCCGGTGCTCACTTCCACCGGCAAGGGTTCAGAGATCATGGTACCCATGTCAATCCCTACTTTTGGCGGAATGGTCATTCAAATGATGACCATGTTCATCGTGCCCATCCTGCAGTGTTGGTGGAGAGAAGGTGTTATCCGAAAAAAAGAGAAACAACAAGCTAAAATTGCAGATTATGAAACAATATAACGTCAACCTCTTATTCATCATATTGCTGGGTTTTATTATTACACTCCCAGTCAAAGGCCAAACGGCAGATTCACTCGCCCGATACCTTGAGATAGCGGGTAGAAATAATCCCGGGTTGAATGCCGATTTCCTGGCTTACAAAGCATCACTGGAAAAGGTACCACAGGCAGGTGCATGGCCAGATCCCAAACTGGATATCGGCTTTTTTCTTAAACCGATGGACATTGTAGGTGGTCGACAGATAGCTGATTTTACCCTTATGCAGATGTTCCCCTGGTTTGGTACCAAGAAGGCGGCACAAACCGAGGCCACCCACATGGCCAAAATGTCGTATGAACAATTCAGGGAGACAAGAGATAACCTCTACCTGGAGGTATATACCCAGTGGTATGTCCTTTCTACACTGGTACAGCAACTGAATAACAACCGAGAGAACCTGCAGCTGTTGAAACAACTCGAGGAACTGGCCATTCGCAAGGTATCATCGCCATACAGCGGTTCTTCTTCGGGTTATTCAGTACCTGCTCCTTCTCCGGCAACAAAAAGCAGCAACTCATCACCAACCGGCGGTGGCATGTCTGGGATGGGTTCGATGGGAGGATCCACAACTTCTTCCGGCACCTCCTCTTCCTCGATGTCCGGCATGAGCAGTTCAGGAGGCAGTATGTCTTCGGGTATGGGCAGTACTGCCCCGGGTATGTCGGATGTACTCCGTGTGCAACTGGAAATGGTTGAAATAGAAAACAACGTTGAGAGTCTCTTGTCGGATATTGCAGCTGAAAAAGCCAGATTTAACGCGTTGCTGAACCGTTCGGTCGATTTTGAGGTAGTGGTGCCCGATTCTATCGTGAAAGTAGACTATCTCTTCGACAAAGCTTCTTCTATGCGTGAAATAGAAAATCAAAACCCCATGTTGGGAATGCTGAAAGAAGAAGAACTGGCATACCGCGCAAAGAGAGAGATGGACTTGAAAATGAGTTATCCCATGTTCGGGATCGGATTGCAATACATGCTGATTGGCGAAAGCAAGACAGCGCAGATGGATCAGGGCATGGCACCCGAAATGACCGGTATGGATATGGTGATGCCCATGTTTTCCATCACCCTCCCCTTATATCGGAATAAATACGGAGCACAACAGCGGGAGAGCCGCTTTATGTGGCAATCGGCCCGGGAAAAGTACAATAACACAATAAATATACTTCAGTCCGATTTGTTTAAACTGAAACAGCAACTCGACAATACCGAGCGTAAGATTGCACTCTACCGAAAACAGGAGCAATTGGCCAGAACAACCTACCAGTTGGTTGTACAGGAATTTGTTACTGCAAAGAGCGATCTCACCAACGTGATTCAGGTGCAGCGGCAGTTGCTCGATTATCAGTTGCGGCAAGCCGAGGTAATTGCCGAATACAACACAATTGTGGCATCCATCCAAAAATTACATTCTTTTGATACAACAAACAATTAAAATATAACTATCATTATGGATAAGAATAAAATTAAAGAGATTGGCAAGCATCCCTATTTCAGGTATGGATTGATCCTGCTGACCGGCTTGCTTCTCGGCTGGCTTATTTTTTCGGGAAACAATCGGAATCAATCATCAAATCAAACAACAGTTGAGGAGGCACATGACCATGGAGCTGAACCAACCGTATGGACCTGCTCCATGCACCCACAGATAAGGATGGAAGAACCGGGTGACTGCCCCATTTGTGGGATGGATCTGATTCCACTACAAACTACCGGCTCGGGCGATGCGGCTATCGATCCGAATGCTATTCAGTTATCTGTTGAAGCGGCTGCACTCGCCAACGTACAAACGACCATCGTGAGCAGACAGAATCCGGTGAAGGAGGTCCAACTTTATGGCACCATTCAGGTGGACGAACGTCTCTCTCAATCGCAGACCTCTCACGTAAGTGGGCGCATCGAAAAGCTGTTTGTCACCTTTACCGGTGAAAGCGTACGCCGAGGACAACCTCTCGCTACCATCTACTCTCCTGAGCTGCTAAATGCCCAGCAGGAGCTCATTGAAGCTGCAAAAATGAAAGATTTACAACCCGCTCTGGTACAGTCGGTAAGAGAAAAACTACGTTTATGGAAGCTCACCGATGAACAGATCGCTCGCATCGAACAGTCGGGTGAAGTCTCACCGCTGATAGATGTTGTTGCTACCTCAAGCGGTATTGTAATTTCAAAAAATGTAAACCAGGGAGATTACGTGAATACCGGCACCATATTGTTCCATATAGCCGACTTATCACGGGTATGGGCTATTTTCGATGCGTACGAGTCCGACCTTCCTTTTCTAAAGGTGGGCGATCGGCTGGAATACACACTTCAGTCGCTTCCGGGTAAAACTTTTTCGGGAAGGATATCCTTTATCAATCCCATTCTGGATCCTGCCACACGTACCGCCAAAGTGCGCGTGGAAACAGCCAACCCGGGTATGGAACTGAAGCCCGAGATGTATGCCAATGCCCTTATCGATGCGCCGCTTAAACAATATAACAATGAGGTTGTTATTCCTAAGTCGGCCATCCTCTGGACTGGAAAGCGTTCTATTGTCTATGTGAAACAACCTGATACAGAAACGCCCTCGTTCCTGCTCCGGGAAATAGAGCTGGGCCCGTCACTCGGCGACGCGTACGTGGTACTGTCCGGCATCAACGATGGTGATGAGATTGTGACCAATGGCGCCTTTACCGTCGATGCGAGTGCCCAGCTGGCCGGAAAACGCAGCATGATGAACGATGAAGCGGGCCGGGCCGTAACAGGACATGAGGGACATTCGATGAATGGAACAACTCCTGCAAGTACAGCACCTGCCACGGGACACGAGGGACACAATATGCAGGCCGCTGTGGGCGGTGAGCATGCGATGCTGGCGGTGCAGGGTTTGTGCGAGATGTGCAAGGATCGCATTGAGAAAGCAGCAAAATCTGTCAGTGGTGTCACTTCTGCAAGTTGGGACATCAAGACAAAACAGTTGCATCTCAATTTTGATCCGGTAAAGACATCGGCAGATGCTGTTGCCAAAGCCATTGCCAAAGCAGGACATGATACCGATAAATATAAGGCAGACAAGGCAACATACGATGCATTGCCTGCTTGCTGCAAATACAGAGGTTAACAATCAAATTATTAAAATTTTAAACTGTAACAAAGATGAAAACAACAATTTTAGCAACATTCGCACTGAGTACACTCTTATTCATTGCCTGCAACTCAGGATCATCCGGCAAGAACAATTCAGCACCAGATAATGAAATGGAACACATGGAAACGGGCACCCAACACAACGAAACGGATCACATGACAGCCGGTGGTGCCCACGAAGAACATGCCATGCTCAATGTGAATGGAAAATGTGAAATGTGCAAGGACCGCATTGAAAAAGCGGCGAAGGAAGTGGAAGGCGTTTCATTTGCAAGCTGGGAGATGGAGAAACAAGTATTGCATTTGAATTACGATCCCGAGAAAACATCGCCCGACAACATTGCAAAGGCCGTAGCCAAAGCCGGTCACGACACCGACAAGTTTAAGGCCGACCAGGCAGCGTACAATGCCTTGCCCGAATGTTGCAAATACAGAAATTAATTAATGCAATAGATTTTTTTGGTTAGGGGGGAATATCCCGTTTGGATATTTCCCCCTGTTTAAATATGAAAAAAAATGGAACACACAAATGTGAATAACGACGGAAAACATGTGCATGATTCACACAGCCATCATGAACACGAGATGCACCATCATGCAATGCATGAAGGGCACGATATGCACGGCCATACACGCGTGACACATGATCACATGAATCATACGGGTGATGAAGGTCACGATCATGCCGGCGGACATTTGGGGCACATGTCTCACATGGGGAATCTGAAACAGAAATTCTGGATATCACTCATCATTACCATCCCGATCATCTTGCTGTCCACATTTATGGGAGAGAGACTTCCATTTCAGTTTTCATTTCCAGGATCAGACTGGGTTGTGCTGGTACTGTCCTCCATTCTGTTCTTTTATGGCGGTACCCCTTTTCTGAAGGGAGCCAAAATGGAACTGAAAGAGAAAAACCCCGCCATGATGACCCTGATTTCGATGGGCATTACAGTGGCATATATTTACAGCGTCTATGCTTTTATTTCGAATCACTTCTTCCCGGATGCCGAGCACCGGATGGACTTTTTCTGGGAGTTGGCTACCCTGATTGTCATCATGTTGCTGGGACACTGGATTGAGATGAGAGCAGTAGGCAATGCCGGCAACGCACTGCAAAAGATGGCAGAACTGCTTCCGGGAAGCGCTCGTCTGGTAGATGAGCATGGTAATATTACCGATGTGGATCTCAAACAAATCCAGATCGGGCAACTGTTAATCGTCAACGCCGGAGAAAAAATCCCCACAGATGGTAAAATTGTGGAAGGGAACACCACTGTCAACGAATCGATGGTGACTGGAGAAGCCAAAGCAGTCAAGAAGACCAAGGGTGATAAAGTGATTGGAGGGGCCGTGAACGGAAACGGTACAATAAAGATTGAAGTGACAGGTACCGGTGAATCGGGTTTCCTTGCACAGGTGATGAAGCTTGTCAGTGAAGCGCAACAGGAGAAATCGCGCTCAGAGACACTCTCCGATAAAGTGGCCAGAGCATTGTTCTACGTGGCCGTCACGGTGGGTGTAATTGCATTTGTCGTTTGGCTGTTGCTCACGAAAAATGTAGATATCGCACTTGAGCGGCTGGTAACCGTACTGATCATCGCCTGTCCCCATGCACTCGGGCTTGCCATACCGCTGGTAGTGGCCCGTTCTACATCACTGGGTGCGAGCAACGGCCTGCTTATCCGAAACAGGGTTGCACTGGAAAAGTCGAGAGAGATCGCGGTGGTCACGATGGATAAGACCGGCACACTCACAGAGGGAGATTTTCGTGTTTCCGCTGTTGAGTCCCTATCCGAGAAGTGGAGCAACGACGAAGTTTTGCGCCTGATGGCATCGCTGGAGAGCCATTCCAACCATCCCCTGGCTATCGGCATTATGGAAAAAGCGGAAAAGCGGAATATTCGCTTTCCGGCACCTCAGAATGTAACGGTCATCAGTGGCACCGGTCTGAGTGGATCGGCAGAAGGCAAGCAGCTGCTGATCGTAAAACCAGCTTATCTTGATCAGCACAATCTGTCTTACGACAACAATCGATACCAGGAGTTGGCTCAGAAAGGGAACTCGGTAAGTTATCTGATTGTGGACAATGAAGTGGCCGGTATTGTCGCACAAGGCGATGAGATTAAGGAAGAAGCCAAAACCACTGTGGATGGTTTGAAACGGATGCACATTACGCCTGTAATGCTCACGGGCGATAATGAAGATTACGCCAAGAGCGTGGCATCACAGGTTGGCATCACCGAAGTACACGCAGAACTCCTGCCTCAGGACAAGGAAAAACTCATTCAATCCTGGCAACATAGCGGGAAGCCGGTCATGATGGTGGGCGACGGGGTAAACGATGCGCCTGCGCTGGCCAGGGCAGATATTGGAGTGGCCATTGGTGCAGGAACAGACGTGGCCATTGATTCGGCCGATGTGGTACTGGTCAAAAGCAACCCATCCGACATCCTGCATTTTTTCTCGCTGGCAAAGAATACAACCCGAAAGATGGTGCAGAATCTCTGGTGGGGAGCAGGCTATAACATCATTGCCATTCCGCTCGCAGCAGGCGTGCTGGCTCCGGTAGGGATCATATTGAGTCCGGCCGTGGGAGCCGTACTGATGTCCATCAGTACCATTGTGGTCGCGCTCAACTCAATGACGTTAAAATTATCCTAGATATTTTGTTTTTTTATAGTATTTCTGCATCTTTGCAAAAGAGTTGTTGAAATTAGATGTTTTTGTTGTATAAAAGATCAAGCACATTAAAATGTAATATTTTCTTAACGGTTATGTAACATTTAATAACCATCTTTGTAACGTAAAATAAAATTGCGTAATAACAGCTGGTGAAATGTTTTTGCATGGATAAGCATCTTGAGGCAAAATACTTAATAAATTTATCAAAGGGTGATCATCGTTCTTACGAATAACTATTCCTTACCTATCATCCGAAGATCTATCATTTTTTATCGGGTTTCATAAAAAATGAGGAAGAAGCATATGATATGGCCCAGGAAATATTTTATAAAGTGTGGGTAAATCGCACGGCCATGAAAGAAGTCAAGTCATTTAAGGCTTATTTGTTCACCATGGCAAGACATATGATTTATAACCAATACGAACACAACCTTGTAAAGGAAAAATACAATCTCAGTCGTTTAAACCAATCTGAGACCTATGAGCCGGAAGAAGAACTGTTTGCCAAAGATCTCTCTCTTTTGATCGACTTGGTAATCTCGAAAATGCCCCTGCAACGTCAACGTATTTTTATGATGAGCCGGAAAGAAGGGCTTTCGAGTGATGAGATTGCTTCCCGCCTGAGTATTCACAAGCGGACAGTTGAGAATCACATTTCCAACGCGCTGACCGATTTAAAAAAAGCACTTCAATATGTTTCTCTCCTCTTTCTTTAACAATAACAAGAACTGCATTGTAGTGCACAACCAACCTGCATCGTTTCGTTATTTTTTCTAAAAAATATTTTATTTGTGCGTTTCCCGCTGAATGCCTGTCTACCATTATAAAGACTAAATCGGCCCGATTGAAAAAATCTTTCCATAGGCAGTGAACAAATAAAATGGATAAAAATTTTATTCATCTGTTATTTTTGTATTTGGATTGTTAGAAATGTCAAAACCGTTTTGAAATAAAATATTTGTTATAGTTGAGATACCAATATTAAGTTGTCTTGCAGCTTTGCTTAGTCTTAAATATTTTATATCAACAGGTTGATATTTTGAAATTACTTTGTTGATTTTAGCTTGATTGTACGTTGATTCTGAGTTGTTTATTTCTGTAAGTACTATATCGAACTCAACTATGTCACCCAGTTTTATGTCTGAATCTTCTACATTGAATAATATTCTTTTATTAATATCATATTCAATAAAACCTAAATAATCTGATATTTTAACAATTTTTCCTTCCATGTATATTTTTTAGCGGTGGCTAAAATTGCACTCTTTTGCAAATTTTGGATTGTGGGTTAGCCTGTGCGATTTGCAAATGTGTGCAATGTGCGTTGGCTTCCCTAACTGACCCGAAGGGCAGAAGCGGGAGGGCAAAAACTAATTTTTTCTTGCACCAACCTTCAATCAATGCGTCAATATTTTCTCTCCTTTTTTTCAAATATCTACAATCAAGTTTCAATGTTCGTTTCGGTCTTTTTACACTTGGCGGTAACGAATGGCACTAAGCGGCGAACCCGATAGGGTTGCGCTTAGTGCATGTTATACACCGTTTTTCTCATAAATTTGTCCTATTCCTATCTCCCTGGATATTCCGGTGATATTGACCCCTCATTCCGGTGATATTGACCCCTCTTGATGGCCTTGATTCAAAGA
>MKVT01000036.1 GCA_001898935.1 Paludibacter sp. 47-17 | reverse complement strand
CCGCCGGAATAGAGAGATACTAAAAAAACAAGTTTGCAAATTAATTTAAAATGGTATACTTTTGGATTGAAATACCGGTATGCTTTTGGGGTGAAATAAACAGATAGTCTCGAAGAGATAAAAAGACTTGTCCGAATGGAGCAACCGACCGATATAGGTTTCGCAAGCCGTATCCATTTGCTCTATCCAATCCTTGTTGAAAGTCAATGTGATGTTTTCATACTGCCGTTTAGGGGTGAAAGTCCACTCCGTAGGGATATTGCTTGAAGGCATAAAGATACCGTCAAGCGTGTCCACCCCGACCGTTTTTGTGCTTGTGCCGATAATCTGCTCATGTTTATGCTCGTTGATGTAGAACATCACGGGAATCCATTTCGAGTTTTCCACCGAGCGACGCACCATTGTCATCGGTTCGTACGACATGAAACTGATATAGGTCAATGTGAGCCACGGCAACGGATAGTATTGCTTGAAAAAGCCGCTGCCTACTGAGGGCGGAACGGTAAAACCATCGTTCGTTACCGATGTGCCGAATTGCTCGGCAACCATCTCCATCCAATCTTCTGGCTTATTGATTGCACAAAATTCTATGGTCATATCATTATACCTTTCTGCAAATTTACAAATAAACAAGGATAAAAAAAAGAAGATTTTCTTATACTTTTATCCTTGTTGAATCACATGCTCTATAAAAAAACAAGAGTATTCCTTTTTGAGGGAATACTCTTGCGATATGGATTTACTCAAACGCGACCAAACTTGACGGTACTCCCACGGCTGTAACAACGGGTGTTTGGGAGCATTCGCCCGTCTTGGTATTGTAGGTATAGTAGCCCGTTCCGTTATTGCACGTCATACCAAAGACGATGAAATCTTTGTAGCGGGTTATGGCAAAAGAGCCGTTGCTGTCGGTCATGGGCAAATCGAGTTTCTCGATGGTTTTGTTCCAAATGTCGATTTTCACGGGCTGGAAGTCTTTCTTGAGTATTCCGAATTCCGTATCCGTTACTTTCAAACAACTATATACAATGCCATTGCCCGCATAGTAGGACTTAATCATATACTGTCCGGTCTTTCCTATTCCCTTGATGGTCGTTTTCGACAGGTTGAACAGATAATCGGTATCCCATTTGTCGCTTCCCTTGCGGATACGCAGGAACCCTTCCTTGTCGGCGACGTTGAAGTTGTTGCCCGCACTGTAAAAGTAGATGTCGCCTCGCTCGTCCATAAAGGCATCGGAGTGACGGAACAATCCGACAACACTTGTGCGACTGTCCTTAATGACTTCGGTCTTTTTCGTTTTAAGGTCAATAACAGCCACCTCTGCACCCGTCCCCGGAACGGAGGTGTGGGGCGAATTGAGCTGGTTGAGGGCTACATACATCTTTCCGTCTCGAATGACATTGCAACCGGGGTCGGGATTATTGTCCTGAACGGCATAATCAGAGAGATCGATTTCATCCTCTTTTCGCAATGTGGCGGTATTGATCAACGCAATCTTTCCCCTTCCGTGCAAAGCGACGTATGCCCGCTGCCCGTCGATGAAATTGATTTCTCCGGGTTGCGCATCTTGTTCGAAGGTCATTGTTCCTGCTTGTGTCAGCTCTCCGTGTGTTCCTCTGGTAAACCTGTATATCTTGTCCCCGAATTTCCCTTCGGGCACAAGTACCGTGTTTCCTTTTGCGAAGAGATAACACCCAAAGCCGAATTCGAAAGCTTTCTTATTGTCGGTCGCCTGAGGTGTCAAATCACCGAATGTGCCGACATAGGCACTTTTGTCCACGTAATGCACGAAGGCGAAATGCTGTTGCACCTCTTGAGGGGTAGGCGCAGGTTCATCATTTTTGTTACAAGAGGTCAGCCCTATGGAGCCGACCAGCATAGCAGAAAGGGCTATGTTCTTCAATGTTGTTGTTCTCATTTTTATTTATGTTTAGAATTATAAAATACCTTTCGAGAAGACGTATCTGAATTTGAGGTGGAATGTCCGTCCTGCCAACGGTTGGCGGAACTGGTCCCAAACCCCTTTATTCATCAAGTTGTGGCATTCCAAGGCAATGGAATATTTGTTCTTGTAGGTCAGTAACAGACCTATATCATTGACGAAACTGCGAGGGATACGCCGTTTCTGCAATTCGGTAAGTTCCCAAAAGTAGAAGAACTCTTCCGTGAACTTCCCGTCCCAAAATGCCTTGACATACCAATTCTTGAACAATCGGTCGCTGTGATATTCCGCTCCGAAGTTGGCAAACAGGTAGGGAATATTCGGCAGTCGCAATCCTTTTGTCGGATTGGGTGCTTGGGTGCCGGGCAAATAGTCCAAAACATCGCGTACGTCCTGATAAGTCAGGTTCCCGTAGGCATAGACTGCCGGCGATATATCCAGTTTCAATTCAGTCTCTATACCTTTGATATGCACCTTTTCTGCATTCACATATCCGGCTGCCATATGCTGTTTCATCAGTTTTATCATATCGCTCACCTGCATATAAAAGCCATTCACCTCAAATTGCAATCGCGACAATCCGAGTACATCGTTTTTATCTATCAAGAAACCCAGATTGAAGTTGTGGCTTTTTTCCGGTTTCAGTCCGGCAGCAGGAAAGGTAATGATACCATCGCCGAACAACTCTTGCGAATTGGGGAGTCGTATCGCCCGTTGGTAAGATGCTTTCAGGTGAAAACCTCTGAACGGTTCGTACTTCATTGCCTCTATCCATCCGATTTGCGATGTCGTATTGCTCTTTTTCTTTGGTGCTTCGATTATCTCATAAGAGGTCAAATCTTCTATCTCAGAATGGAGATGGAAATACTTTGCCGAGAACATATTCGTCAGTTTCCTTCCGAAGAGTTTCGCTTCCCAAGTCAAGCCCGAGACGACGCTGGTCTTTTTACTTGGAAATCCTCCGATAATAAATCCTGCGTGCTGACTTGCAATGTCATCATTCGGTTGTCTTTGGGCATAGTTAATAAGCGTGTTCAGGTTCAAACTGTGATTGGTGGACAATTTGTAATCAAGGTTGATACGTTCGTTGATTTCCAAACCTTTGTCGTTTGAGTTGTGAGGAACGTCCCCCGTTTCTCCCTGTCCGTTCGGGCTCGGATATATATTTCCCTCAAAATCATAATTAACTCGTGCAGTATCCACAAAATTGTTCGTCGTATGCGATAGGGAAAAATGCGACTCGAAGTTAAGTCGATTGTTCAGTATTCCGCTTTTTATCAGTTTGTTTTCGAGCATAAACATCCCGGATTTGTTTTCAGCGTGCCGGATATTCTTCAATACTCCTTGTATCTCATTGAAACGGTTGTAATACCCGAACTCGGTACTGATTCCATCGAACCAGAGTTTCGTGAAAGCGATTTTTCCTTTCAGCATATACGAACGAAAACGGTCGTGGTCTCGCTTTACCAACAGGTTCTCTCTTTCGGGAACTCTAAATGAGTAATCATTCTTTGCCGATGTATAATAACCTCCCGCACCGAGCAGAATACCGCTCTTGGGAAAGTTCTTGCGCGAGAAGACACTTCCCTTGTGTGTCCGGTAAGACCCCAGTTCATACGAAGCATCCAAATAGTCCGTACTAAACTCCTTCGTGACGATATTGACGGCACCACCCAAGCCATCGCAACCGAAACGTGCAGGGATAATGCTTTTATAGACCTCTATCCGTTCGATAATGTCTATCGGAATCTCATCAAGAGAAAAGGCTCCGTCCGAAGTATTCATCGGAATACCATCCCAAAGGATTTGAATGCGGTTTCCCTCCAAACCGTGAACAATAATCCTCGAACTGCTTCCCAATCCACCTGTCTGCCCGACCTTCAAGCCGATGGTTTTGTTCAAGATGGTTTCTAAAGAAACGGAACGTCCTTGCAATTCCTTTGCGTTTATCACTGAAACCGCTTCGGGCGACTCTCTGATAACCTGTGCTTTTGTTTTTCCGAAGACTACCACATTTGCCAATTCCGTCGATTCCGGACGTAACTTCAGGGTATGACGTTTCTCATTTGCCGTAATCGTGTCGGTAATTGTCTGGTAACCTACGTAACTTACCCTTAGTACAAGTTTTTGATGGGCAGGCGTATTTAGTCTCGCCACTCCTTTTCTGTTGGTGGTTGTACCGTTCTTGTACGAAGGATCGTTCAGACCTTTCCATTGCACAGTGGCAAATTCTATACTGTTCCCATTCTCTGCATCAATAACTTTTATTTCGATGGAATGCTGTTGTGCAAACATCGGATAAGCCCACAGCAATAGGATGCTGATGATGAGCATTCTTTTGTATAAATGAACTATTGAGTTGATTGACATATTTTATCTGTTTATGAAAACTCGTACAAAATTACCCGCCTATCGAACAAAGAAATAACCCTACTATTCACACTTATACCCCTATTGAGTTTTATATGTGTCAAGTTATCGTTTTCGGGCAGTGTAATGCTCATTCGGGTTATTTTACCCCTGTGCGTCTCCGTACTTTTGCATCTTAGAAAATCAAAACGATACAGATATATGGATAAACAAAAAATCAAGCCTCTCGATGAGGAACGGGAGAGTCGCAGCCTGCTCTCCAATGCGGTGGTCATACTGCATCTTGTTTTCGGCACATTGCCCCTATTGCTCGTGGTGTGGGCGGTGGACAGGCTGATGAGCGGAACGCTCACTTCTACAATGATTTGGATTGTCGGGGCGGCGATGGTGTTGTTCACCCTGCTTCGCGGCATGTTCTACGGAATGTCGATCTGGCGGGCGCACCGCTCAGCTTACAACGCCCTCACACGGTTGAGGTCGCGTATCGTGAGCCACTTGCAACGGTTTGTTTATTTCACCCCAAAAGCATACCGGTATTTCAATCCAAAAGTATACCATTTTAAATTAATTTGCAAACTTGTTTTTTTAGTATCTCTCTATTCCGGCGGTACCGCCGGAATAG
>MKVT01000035.1 GCA_001898935.1 Paludibacter sp. 47-17 | reverse complement strand
TAATATATGTGCTGTCCTTATACACAAAACAATTTTCGTATTCTTTGCCCAGCACGGTTACCGTATGATTGGTCAGGGAGTTTTTATAGTAAGGAAATCTTACCACGTGTAGTGAATGTTTTTTTTTATACAAGAGGATACTTCCACTGTTGTCACATGCGGAACTTATAATCGAGAGCATATATAGACTATCCCGTAGATATAGCGTTGATTCTCCCCATTCCTGTCCTTCACTGAAAGGAGACCAATCGTCGCTACTATAACTGGTGCTGAAATGAGTCTTGACGCTCACTTTTAGGGTGTTGGTGCCATTTTCACGATACTTTAAAGATTTATGTTTCTCTAACAACCAATCTTTATCGTCACCTGTCAGTTTACACACATCTGCGCATCCATATATGAGGAATATGCCCAGTGCAATAATAAAGTATCTCATACTTCCTGTCTTTATCCGGTTAAAATCATCTGTTTTACATCTACCTGTTGCCACTTGTCGGCAATAAGTCCGTAGGGCTAAATTTCTGCCGAAAACGCAGATCCGTTTATTGTTTGATTAATGCGTTCTGTTAGCGTACCGAGTTTCCTTGTGCTGGGTTTGTATTGCTTGAAATTTCAACTTGGCTGAATCCATTTAGCGTAGCTCCTGCACATAGCAGAAAAATAAAATGAAGTGTTTTCATAAACGTTGTTGTTAGATTGAGGTTGTTGTTTACTATAAATTTCTGATAAGAAATTTGCGAATAAATAATGAGGGTTTGTAACAGATAATGAAAATCGTTGTTATTCGTAGAACCTCCTTTCTTTTGAATAATAACAGAAATAATGGTTGATAATCAGTGGAGTGCTTTACAAAGATACAATAATAATTGGAATTTCAATTCATCTGTGAATAATAAAAAGCGCATGTAGGGGAAAAATGAACCGGGCGACTTATCGAACCGTAAGCCGCCCGGTTTGTGTGTGTAACTGGATATGCTTCCTGATAAGCTGGTTTGTTTTTATTGCTGTAGGCAAAACGGGCGAAAGGCAGGCCATCGGCCGGGTCAGATCTGACTTATTGCGCCTGCCATGTCTTCCAGCGATACGAGTCGTTGCTCACCGCTTTTCATGTCCTTGAGCATGACCTTATTCTTGTTCATCTCGTTTTCTCCAACGATTGCCACATACGGAATCTGTTTTCCATCGGCATAGCTCATTTGCTTTTTCATCTTGGCCGGCTCCGGATACACTTCTACGTTAATACCTTGTGAGCGCAGGTGTGCAGCCCAGCTCAGCGAATATTTCAGTTCGTTCCATCCGAAAGTAACGAACAGCACCCGGGTTTGTTCCACCGAAGTTTCGGGATACAAATTGAGCTGATTCAGGACGTCATAAATACGGTCGGCTCCGAACGAAATACCCACTCCCGAAACCCCTTCGAGGCCAAAAACACCCGTGAGATTGTCGTAGCGACCGCCGCCTGTAATGCTTCCGATTTGTACGTCGAGTGCTTTTACTTCGAAGATGGCTCCTGTATAATAGTTGAGTCCGCGGGCCAGGGTGAGGTCGAGTTCCACAGGCGTGGCTACCCTCATGGCTTCGCACAAACCGAGGATAGTCTCCATTTCGTCGATTCCTTTTAATCCGGTCGCCGAGTCTTTCAGTACCTCCTTCAGTTGCTCCAGCTTTTCGCCGTTATTGCCACTCAGTTTAAGTATGGGCTGCAGCCGTGCGATGGCTTCAGCGGCGATACCCCTGGAAGCAATCTCTTCGTTCACCTTGTCCAGGCCGATTTTATCCAGTTTGTCGATAGCCACGGTGATGTCGGTGATTTTTTCGGCTTCGCCAATGATTTCGGCAATACCCGAAAGAATTTTCCGGTTGTTGAGCTTAATCGCCACACGGATATTGAGCCGGCGGTATACTTCGTCGACAATCTGGATGAGCTCGAGCTCGTTGAGAAGCGAGTCGCTGCCTACCACATCCACATCGCACTGATAAAACTCGCGGTAGCGTCCTTTCTGAGGGCGATCGGCACGCCAAACCGGTTGTATCTGGTAGCGTTTGAAAGGAAAGCTGATCTTATCGCGGTTTTGTACCACAAAACGGGCAAAAGGAACGGTGAGATCGTAGCGAAGCCCCTTTTCCGAAATTTTATTGGTAAGTTTCACACTGTTGCGTTCGTTGAGTTCGGCCTCGGAAACATTCCCGATGAAGTCGCCCGAATTCAGGATTTTGAAGAGTAGCTTGTCGCCCTCTTCGCCGTATTTTCCCATCAGTGTACTCAGGTTTTCCATAGCCGGAGTTTCAATTTGCTGGAAACCGTACAGGCGGAAAACCTCTTTAATTGTCGAGAAAATATAATTGCGATTGGCCATTTCCCTGGGCGTAAAATCGCGGGTTCCTTTAGGAATGGATGGTTTTTGCATATAAGTCGTTGGTAAGTTGATTAATAATTAATGAAGTGGCTCCGGTGTTGGCCTGCACATACTGGCCTGCCCGGGGACCGGAGGAGGTGTCGTGCAGCAAGCCATCGAATTGCTTCCGCAGCTTGTCGTAGCTATCGATACTAAAACCGCCGCCCGCAGCTATCAGTTCACGCGCCTCCCTGAATTTATGATAATTCGGACCGAATACTACCGGTACCTTCCACACCGCAGCTTCGAGGGTGTTGTGGATGCCTGCTCCGAAGCCGCCGCCGATATAAGCAATGGTGGCGTATCGGTACACCGACGAGAGCATTCCTATGGTGTCGATCACGAGGCATCGCAGGTCGGCAAATTCGCCGGCTTTGAGTTGGGTATAGCGCCGGCTCTCCGGGAGCAATCGCGTAATACCGGCCAGGTGCCCCCCGTGAATTTCGTGAGGGACCAGGATCAGTTTCACATCGGGCTGTTCGATGAAATATTTCGCCAGCAATTCTTCATCCTGCGGCCAGCTGCTTCCGGCAACGATCACTTTCCGGCCATCGCGGATAAACTCCTCGATTTCCGGGAATCGGCGGGCCGATTCGGCTACAGCCTTTACCCGGTCGAAACGCGTGTCGCCAGCTACGGTTGCATTGGTCAGGTGTAGTTCCTTCAATAGCTGCAGCGAATCGTGATCCTGTACGAATATTTTCCGGAATCGATACAGCACCCGGCGGTACCAGCTTCCATAGGATTTGAAAAAAAGCTGGTCTTTTCTGAAGATGGCTGCTATGGAATAGGCGGGGATGCCTCGGCGATTTAGTTCGGTAAGGTAATTGGCCCAGAATTCATACTTGATAAACACGGCACCTGTCACCGGAACCAGCTCCAGTAAACGGCGGGCATTGTCAGGAGTGTCGGCAGGCAGGTAACAGATCAGGTCGGCTCCCGCGTAATGCTTGCGGATTTCGTATCCCGAGGGCGAAAAGAAGGTGAGTAGGATACGTGTGTCGGGATACTGTTCTTTCAGGGCCTCCATTACCGGCCGGCCCTGCTCGAACTCACCCAGCGATGCCGCATGGACCCATAAGTACGAATCGCCCGGATGGAGGTGTTGCCGTAGATAATCGAACACCTGTCTGCGTCCTTTTACGATCAGCGCCGCCTTCCGGTGAAAGGGCGCCGCAAGTGTAAGGGCAGCCGAGTAACACGCTATTCCCGAATTGTAAATCAGTTGCTGGATCATATGTTGGTTCTGCTAATTCCTGTTCATTCGTACCGCAATGCAGTTTAATGCAAAAAAGGCATCTCAAGTTAGTTTGAAACGCCTTTTTTATGAGATTCAGGGCTGAAATTACTTTCTGATACCCAATTCTTTGATGATTGAACGGTAACGTTCGATTTCTTTTTCCTTCAGGTAATCGAGCAAACGACGGCGTTTACCTACCAGCATCACCAGGGCGCGTTCGGTAGCAAAGTCTTTTTTGTTGACTTTCAAGTGCTCGGTAAGATGGTTGATACGGAACGAGAATAAGGCGATCTGAGCTTCGGGCGATCCGGTATCGGTAGCACCTTTGCCATACTTTTCAAAAAGCTCCTGCTTTTTTTCAGCTGTTAAATACATGTTTGTAAATGTGTTATGTTAATAAATAGAGATCGAGCCACTGCGGACTCTCCTTCATTTTTTCAAGCGTGCAAAGATAAGAAAAGTTTTTGAAAGAAAGTGTGCTTTGTTTTGAAAATTGAATTGATTTATTTATAGAAGCGATAAGTACAACTTTAAACGTGTTATTTGTTGGCTGATTATTTGCCGAGTATTTTAGTTTGGTTAGTCACTTTGCCAGTCGCAAGCATTTTCCTTGATTACGGTTTTGGTAATGCCGTTTCGTATGATGTGATTAACGATCTTATACGATTAACCATTCGAGTTAAACTATCAGAATTCTTAGATGCTTCATCAATATCCCATTTTTTTTGAATAAAAGGTAAAAGATCTGTATTGTATTCCGGGCCCTTTGATGCTCCTTCTTTTGGTGTAAGTTGCTTAATGATGTCCGGTTTTTTGCTTTTTTTTATCAATTCATGTGTGAGGAATCGACTTGGTTTGTAAGCGAAACACATTTCAATTAATGCTTTTCTGCCTCCTTGTCTTGTTGGCCTTGCACGAGGGATTGATTCAATATCAACTCCCGCAAATTCAGCGAAACCGTATCTATCGGCCATTAACCATGCCTCTCCCTCGTCAACGGCTATGTTGAAAATGAACTGATTGTGTTTGTCTTTAGGGGTTAAGTGGTGCAATAGTTGTGGCGCACAACTGGTGGCGTCTAAATCAGTTAATAAAATAACAGGATAAACCGCAGCTAATTTGTTAAACTCATTTATTTTGCTTTTGATTTGTCCTCCTCGTGCAGGTAATTCCGAGATTATTTCAAATCCTTCAGAACAATATAAAAGGATTCTTTTGATGATTGCACAGGTTACATCATCTTCGCCCACAATATAAACTTTCATAGTCAGAAATCTAAACTTAACTGAGACATTTTTTCTATATTCTTAGGTTTGGTAAATGGAATTACAGCGTCAGCAATTGATAATCCAGCTTCAATAATTGGTCGTATGTCATCTATATCACTTACTCGATTTACCGTTGTGCCTTCGGACGTATTTTGTAATAATATGACTTCATTAGATGAAATGCCTTGATTAGCCAGCATATCATAGCTGTGCGTCGTGATAATTATTTGACGAGCTCCTTTTTTAGAACGTTGAATTTTAGCAATAAATTCGGGTAGTTGGGTGATTATTCCTGAATGTAGATTGATTTCTGGTTCCTCAAGGAGAATTACACCATTATTGTCAATCAAAGCAAACAGAAAGCCTATTAAACGAAGAGTTCCATCAGAAAACTGAGCTTCTTGTTGTTTGCTTCCTCGTGCTCTCCAATGCATATATCTTGCTTCAATATGAGGTACCCCCATTTCATCTTTGATAAACCTCAATTCTTCCAATTGAGGTACAGCAATTTTTAGAAATTCATTGATTTTTTTAAAATAGGAATTTCGGGTACGTTCATTGATTTTTGCTAATTTTTCAAGAAAGTTCCGACCGTAATAATCTTCTTTCGAATAGGATTGAAGCAAGGACGAAGATTCACGCACCAGTTGAGGAATAAGGTTTAAATACTCAATATTTTGAAAGAATACCTGTAACTCTCTGAACTTACGATTAGCATTAGCCTGTTCCAGGTGAGTGTATTTTAAAGTTTCTTCATCTTCGTCTGTTTGACGATCATCTCTGTCGCATACGTATTGATTTTCTTTAAATGAAAAAACCTGTTCTTTTAAAATCTTAACCTGGCTTTTCATAATGCCACCGCCTGTATGTTGAATGTCAAGATGGTATTTCCACAATAGATGAGCTTCGTTTGGATCGCCTAACTCGACTGTAATGGAAACATTGGTCTGGGTTCTTGCCGCGAGGCAGCGTATTTTAGTGATGCCACCTCTTCCTTCAACCGCACTTTGAAGTCCTCCGGCTTGTTTTGATATATCACGAAGAAAACGAAGTGCATCTATGAAATTTGATTTTCCAGCTGCATTTGCACCTATAATAAAACACCGTTCGGATAAATCGACCTCACAGTTCTGAAAGTTTTTCCAGTTATGAAGTTTAATCTTCTTGATAATCATTTTATTTGTTTTAAAAGTTACTCAAAGATAATGGATTATTAACAAAGTGAAAATATTTTTATTGTGTCATTATTTTCCATCCATCAACATTGACAATTTAAATTGGCTCGAGTTTGAGTGAGAAGTTGTATGTAATATTGATCGGACCAGATTTTACAATACAATGACTTTATTTACTTTTCAAACTTAATAATCAGACTTCCATGAGGAAGTCCTAGCTCTATTTCTTGAACTGTTTGGGTTGTAATTATTTTAAATTCCAGTTCCATATCTATTACCTTTATGATTCAATCAATCAGTTGTACCGTGTGTTTCTTGTAATTCATGAGTTAATTACAAAGATAGTTTTTTATCTCGAAATTATAGTGTAATTCGTGTTAATAAGAAAATACACATTAAATTTTTATGCTGTTCAGAAGAGAATACTCTATTAAGTTTTAAAATGCTAATTTCAAAATTGCAGTAATCACGTACACTAAGGGGGAGAACAAAACTGTTTTTTTTAACGTTTAATTTTGCAAATCAATGTGAATGCCGGACTCATAAATCGCGATTATTGGACGGTTTTTATTACTTTTGCAAGCCTATGATAACGTTGATACTCCTTATTTTCTCACTGGCCTTCGTGTTGTTTTTGCTCCCGCGAAAGCTCAAAGGCTATCAGGCCATATTTATTTCGTTCCTGCTTTTGGCTGTGTTTGGCTGGCTGGCCGGAAAAATCAAGTTGGTATCGGCAGGCAGCACCGAAAGTGAGGCGGTGGATTGGCTGCCCCAGCTGGGGCTTAATATCGGTTTTCTGCTCGATGGGCTCAGTTTGTCGTTTGCCTTGCTGGTGAGCGGTATCGGTGTGCTGGTGTTTTTGTATGCGCATTCGTACATGAAAAGTTACGAGGGTACTACCAAGTTCTTTTTCTATCTGCTGCTCTTTAGTGGGTCGATGCTGGGTTTGGTGTTATCGTCGAACCTTATTCAGTTGTTTGTTTTCTGGGAATTTACCACGATCTTATCGTTTTTCCTGATCAGTTTTTTTCACGAGAAAGAAGAATCGCGCAAAGCTGCGTTTCAATCGCTGGTGATCACTTTTGTTGGCGGACTGGCCATGCTAGCCGGTATTTTACTCCTGGGAAGCCAGGTGGGCAGCTATGAATTGAACGATTGGATAGCCGGCGCCGGCACCATTAAACAAAGCAAGTTGTACCTGCCGGGTCTGCTGCTTATCCTGGGTGGCGTGTTTACCAAATCGGCTCAGTTTCCGTTTCATTTCTGGCTGCCGGGAGCTATGCAGGCTCCGGCTCCGGTGAGTGCTTACCTGCATTCGGCCACCATGGTAAAGGCCGGCGTATTCCTGCTCATGCGACTTAGTCCGGTGTTGGGCGGCACGCCCGAATGGACCTCCATAGTGCCGATGATAGGAGTGCTGACCATGCTGATCGGATCGTATTTCGCGATAACACAAACCGATCTGAAAGCCATACTGGCCTATACTACCATTAACGCGCTCGGAGTGCTGGTGCTTCTGCTGGGAATCAATACCGCACCCTCGGTAAAAGCAGCCGTGCTTTTTCTGTTTATCCACGCCTTTTACAAAGCATCGCTTTTCATGGTGGCTGGCTTTATCGAGAAGAAAACCGGCACCAGGGATCTCAACCGGCTGGGAGGATTGATGAAATCGTTTCCCATCACTTTCGTCATCACCCTGCTGGCTTTACTGTCGATGGCCGGATTGCCTCCCATGCTCGGATTTCTCGGAAAAGAGCTGATTTACGAAGCCAAAGTACAATCGCCGGGTTTTGCTTCGCTGATTTTTATTTTTGGCTTTATTTCCAACGTGTTCATGTTTGCCGTCGCGA
The DNA here is from genome assembly GCA_001898935.1 of Paludibacter sp. 47-17. Taxonomy (GTDB): domain Bacteria; phylum Bacteroidota; class Bacteroidia; order Bacteroidales; family Paludibacteraceae; genus Paludibacter. The sequence continues at coordinate 27,567 of MKVT01000035.1, read as the reverse complement.
TGCGGATCTTGTTTAAGGTGTTTTTCGGCAAACCGGTAAACAGCTTTTCGGTACCTATAAACAAGAAATTCTTTTTTGTGTTCGGACCGGGATTGCTGATCCTGTTGAGTTTGATACTGGGACTTTCGCCCAACCTGCTCGGAAAGGAGATTATCGAACCCGCAGCAACCGTAGTGTTTGCACAGAAGGTAAATGTCGAACTGGCGTTGTGGCATGGGTTCAACCTGGTGTTGCTGCTCAGCGCCATTACGGTAGTAGTTGGTTCGGTGCTTTCGTATGTGCTCATTAAAAACCGCAGTGTGGAGGAGAAGTGGGATCGATTAAACAAGCGACTCTTCCCTGTCAATTTGCCCCATGTGTTTACCCGGTTGATTGAAAGTTTCGTTACCCTTTCGAAACGTAAAACACAGTTTCTGCAGCATGGCTATCACCGGTATTATATCCTTACCGTCGTGGTGTTTACCGCTGCTTTGCTGTGGCTGCAGTTAATCCTTACACGGGGTTGGGATTTTACTCTTTCGCTTACACTTCAGCCCTTTTACATCTCCGGCCTGTTGCTCGTCATCGTGATTGCAACCGTTTATACCACCATCACCTCCTCGCGCACAAGGGCTATTATTTCGATGGGTGTGGTGGGATACGGCATTGCACTTCTATTTTTGTATTATAGCGCGGTGGATTTGGCCATTACGCAGATTCTGTCCGAAACGCTGATCGTGGTTATGTTCGTGCTCATCCTGCAACGCCTGCCTTTCTTTGCCCAATTGTCGCGTAAGAGCAGTAAGCTCAGAGATCTTGCCATTGCTCTCGTTTTTGGAGGCGCCATGACGGTCGTAAGTCTGATGGCCATCAACGTGAATTTCAGCAGTCCCATTTCCGAATTTTTCATGGCCAACAGCTACAAAAAAGCCTTTGGCGAAAATGTGGTGAATGTGATTCTGGTCGATTTCCGGGCCCTGGATACTATGGGTGAAGTGACGGTGCTGGTCATTGCTGCCATGGGGGTTGCCGCTTTATTTAAATCCAAAACACTAAAAAAATGAATTCGGTAATACTACAACTTGCTTCGAAATACGTACGGGGATTATTGATCATTTTTTCGGTAATCATGCTCGTCCGGGGACATAATCTGCCGGGCGGAGGTTTTATTGGCGGGCTGCTGGCCGGGCTTTCGCTCGCCTACAAAGGCTTTGCCTTTACGCAGGATATTGTTGAAAAAGAAATGAAGGTTCGCCCCGAGTACTTTATGGTCATCGGGCTCGTGCTGGTTTTCGCCAGTTTGTGGCCGGGACTGTTGCTGGAAGGAACCCTTATGCAGGGCGTGTGGTTCACTATTCCTTTTCCGTTTACCGAAGGGTATAAATTCGGTACCCCGTTCTTATTCGATATCGGGGTGTACTTCGTAGTGATCGGAGTTACGGTGCTGTTTTTGTTTTCACTCTCAGAAAAGAACTAATGGAAATATTATTAGCTGTCATAGTTGGAGTTTTATATGCTGCCGGTGTTTATATGCTGTTGCGCAGAAGTATAGTCAAGTTTATTATCGGTATTATTTTTATGAGTAATGCCACCAATCTGCTGGTTTTTTTGTCGGCGGGACTGGTACAGGGTAGTCCGGCCTTCGTGAACGATACGACGGTCGATACCGCTCATCTGGCCGATCCTACGCCCCAGGCTTTGGTGCTGACGGCCATTGTGATCGGATTGGGGATGGTGGTTTTTATTCTTGCCCTGAAATACAAATATTTTGAAATTACCGGTACCGACGATCTGGATCAGTTAAAACAAACCGATACACACCCATGAACAGTATAGCTTTACCCCTTTTGCTCCCTTTTGCCATCGCTATCGGCCTGTTGTTGGTTCGTTCCGCTGTAATGAGCCGTTGGGTAGGTCCGTTGGGTAGTCTGGCTATGCTGGTCGTAGCAGTATATTTGAATTTCAAGGTTCAGCAGGACGGCATTCTGACCCTGAACACCGGAGGTTGGATTGCTCCTTTCGGGATTGCGCTGGTGGTCGACTACCTGAGTTCGCTCATGCTCGTTGTGTCGTCGCTCATCGCTTTCGTGATTGCTTTGTTTGCGAACCGGAATTTACCGGACGATATTCCCCTTTCGCGGTTTTATTTTTTCTTTTTTACGCTCAACATGGGTGTCAACGGGGCATTTATCACGGGTGATGTATTCAATTTGTACGTGTGGTTTGAGGTGATGCTGATCTCGTCGTTTGTACTGATTACGCTCGGCAAAAAGAAAGCGCAATTGGAGGGGGGTATCAAGTATCTGGCGCTCAATATAATGGGGTCGATGCTGTTTTTAGCCGGCCTCGGCTTGTTGTATGGTAAAACCGGAACGCTGAATATGGCGCATTTGGCCGGGATTCTGAAAAACGATCACCAGGCGATACTCATGAATCCCTCGTCGGTGCTTTTCTTTGTAGCCTTTGGGATCAAAGCCGCCGTGTTTCCGTTGTATTTCTGGTTGCCTTCCTCGTACCATACCCCCGATATTACCATCAGTTCGCTGTTTGCCGGATTGTTGACCAAAGTCGGAGTATATACCCTGATCCGGTTTTTTACCCTGTTTTTTGTGCAGGATCAGGTGTTCTGGCACAACTTATTACTTATTGTCGCAGGCCTGACAATGGTGACCGGGGGCATGGCGGCGGCAACCTATTACGATACCCGGCGGATTTTATCGTACCATATCATCAGTCAGATCGGTTATATGATTATGGGGCTGGGTATTTTCACTCCGTTGGCCATAGCCGGCGCAGTGTTTTTTACCATTCACAATATGATCGCCAAAACCGGAACTTTTATTGCGGCAGGATTGATAGCAAAGATCAAAGGAACCTACGAACTGAAAGAAGTGGGCGGTTTATATCGGCAAAATCCCTTACTGGCCGTATTGTTTATCATACCGGCCTTTGCATTGGCAGGTTTTCCGCCCATTTCGGGCTTTTTTGCCAAATTCATGCTCCTCAAAGCGGGTGTCGACAGCGGACAATACCTGATTACGGCCATAGCGCTGATTACCGGTTTTTTCACCCTGTATTCGATGATAAAAATCTGGAACGAAGCTTTTCTGAAAAAGCAACCCGAAGGCCGGGAGACCGGCCCCGGAGTAAAGTTGCAATTCGCCGATTATGCCCCGCTCGTGATCCTGGCAGGCGCCTCCTTGCTGATGGGAATATTTGCCGCTCCGGTATTCGATTATGTAATGCAGGCCGGGGATCAGCTTTTTGAACCTTCGGCCTATATTAATGCTGTATTAACTCCTCAACTGCCATGAAGCGACTCTATTATTTCCCCGAATTTGTGGTGTATTATCTGATAAAACTCCTGCAATCCAATTTACTGATGGCCTATTATACGCTTTCGCCGACCATGAATGTAAAAGCAGGATTCATCCACTATCCGATTGGCGTGCAATCGCCGGGAGGCTTGCTGTTGCTCTGTAACCTTATTTCGATGACACCGGGCACCATCAGTGTCGATATCGATGCCGGACGCAAGGTGTTGAAGGTACATGTGTTTTCGAATAGCAGCAACGAAGCTGTCGTGCAGGAAATTAACAATATAGAAAAGCGTATTATCCGATTAATAAACCAATGACAATGGATATAACTATACCCGGAATCGTACTGTACATTGCTTTTGCTTTCCTGATGCTGGCAATGGTGCTCACTCTATACCGGCTGCTGAAGGGCCCGGGTTTCAACGATCAGATAGCGGCCATGGACTTGCTGTCGTCGATAATCATCGGGATTATTCTTGTGTACGGCATGCAGATCGACAACAAAATGTATTTCGATATATCGATCATTATTGCATTGGTGTCGTTTATTGGAACCGTAGCAATATCCACTTTTATCAAGAAAAAAAATGACTGAAATCTTCATCTCGGTATTACTGCTGCTGGGCTCGTTCTTTATTCTGGTTGCTGCCATCGGAATGGTGCGTTTCAAGGATTTATACGGTAGGTTGCATGCATCCACCAAGGCTACCTCTTTTGGCATCTTGCTGTTGCTGATCGGGGCCAGTATGTATTTCGGCGATTTTCAGGTGTATGTAAAAACCTTGCTGATCATTTTGTTTATTTACCTGACAGCTCCTCTGGCAGCGCATTCGATTACAAAATCGTATAAACCGGCCGGAAAAGAGGGAGACGAAAAGGATGAGAAAGCGGATCTATAGCCGTGCCCGCAACATATGTCGTTTTCCCGGAGGCCCCTGGAGACGTTCGATGGTAAAACCGGCATGGCGCAGCGCTTCTTTTACGCTGCCTTTGGCGCAATAGGTGGTAAGAATAGCGCCGGGGTTACACCAGCGGGCCAGGGTTTCGAAGCGTTCGGGGCGCCATAGTTCGGGTTGTTTTTCGGGCGAGAAGGCATCGAAATAGATGCGGTCGTACTGCATGTCGGGGGTGTAAGTGGTGAAGTCGGTCTGCAGTTTGCGGAAACTGAAATGAGGACTGAGTTGATGAAAGGTTTCCCAGGTGCTGGTATGGAGCCGGCGAAACGACACCGTCTCCCCGGGCAGGGAATCCGTGGTGAAATCCGGTTGTTCCCGATCGGGCCGGTCGCCTGCTGCCGAAGCAAAATTCAGCTGGTCCCAATCCTGCGATGTTACCGGATATAATTCGACAGTCGTGTAACAAATATCCATCCCCCTCCGTTCGGCTTCGATCCAGCTTAAATAAGCGTTCAAGCCGGTGCCGAAGCCGACTTCAAATACGTTCAGCCGGTCGGACGGGTCGCATAATAATCCCCGTTCTATGAAAATATGCCGCGATTCCTGTACCGCTCCGTGTATCGAGTGGTAGGTTTCCCCTGTTCGCTCGTCGCGTAACGAATGCGATCCGTCGGCGGTGATAACCAGATGAGTTGGCGACATGTAGACTTGATAAATGAGGTTGCTGGCAGGCGGGAGCCTGAGTTCCGAGGTATAAAATACTTCAACTTCCTTTTAAAATTCAGCATATGGATTGCCATACTCAGCTGTAAAAAGAAGTTGAAGTACGAGCGGAAAAGCTGTTCGCCGCTACCGGCAAACACGATAGCATTCCAGCGTTTAACCGTTAATAGTTGTTTTTCTTTTCTTCAAAATACGCCTGATCGTGCAAGCAAGCCGGACATGCTTTAGGTGCTTTTTTGCCTTTGTGCACATATCCGCAATTGCGGCACTGCCATTCGATTTCTTCTTCACGCTCGAACACCTTTTCGGCTTCCACACGTTCCAGTAATTTGCGGTAACGACTTTCGTGTTCCGCTTCCACTTCAGCAATCTTACGGAAAGCCACAGCCACTTGTTTGAACCCTTCGGCTTCGGCAATATCGGCAAATTTCGGATAATCAACGGCCCATTCCTCGTGCTCACCCATAGCAGCAGCCAGCAGATTCTCGGCTGTGCTACCCACGATACCGGCCGGATACGAAGCGGTGATTTCTACCATGCCACCTTCCAGAAAACTGAAAAAACGTTTCGCATGTTCCTTTTCCTGTTCGGCCGTTTCCATGAAAACTCCCGAAATGTGCTCAAAACCTTCTTTCTTTGCCTGTTTCGCAAACATGGTGTAACGCATACGAGCCTGACTTTCGCCGGCAAATGCAGTAAGCAGATTCTTTTCTGTCTGTGTTCCTTTAATTGATGCCATTTGTTACTTCTTTTTAAGGATGAATAGTTATTTCATGTCTAAATCTCAATTCTACAAAGATATAAATTTTGAACTTCAGTTAAACCATCCGGTCCGTATTTATAATCATTCCAGATTTTAGCAGGCGGGCGAAAAATTGTACCTTTGCGGCAGGTTCGATCCGCGTACCGCGAGTCGGGACCGGGCCATTAACAATTAAGAAGTAACAAGTAACGATGATCAGTTTTTTACAGGTGGAACAGCTCACCAAGTCGTTCGGCGATAATCTGCTGTTCGAGGATATTTCCTTCGGCATTTCCGACAACCAGCGGGTAGCCCTGATTGCCAAAAACGGTATGGGCAAAACGACCTTACTCAATATCATTGCCGGAAAAGAAGATTATCAGGGAGGGCAGATTTCGTTCAAGCGCGACCTGCGGGTGGCATACCTCGATCAGTCGCCCGAATTCCCCGCTTCGCTCTCAGTAATCGATGCCTGCCTGCAAACCGACAACGAAGCTGTACGGGCCATCGCCGACTACGAACATAGCCTGCATTCCGGCGATAACGATCGCCTGGCCGAAGCGATGAGCCGTATGGATGTACTCAAGGCCTGGGACTACGAGGTGCGCATCAAACAGATATTGGGGAAGTTGAAAATTACCGATTTCGAGCAAAAAATCGGGGAGTTGTCGGGCGGACAGCTCAAGCGGGTGGCCTTGGCCAATGTGCTGATTTCGGAACCGGAACTGCTTATTCTGGATGAGCCCACCAACCACCTCGATCTCGAAATGGTGGAATGGCTGGAAGATTTGCTCCGCCGTTCGTCGATGGCCCTGCTGATGGTTACGCACGATCGCTATTTCCTCGACCGGGTGTGTACCGATATTCTTGAAATCGATCGTAAAACACTGTTTAAGTATTCGGGGAATTATTCGTATTACCTCGAAAAACGGCAGGAACGCATCGAAAACTTCACTACCGAAACCGAACGGGCGGTGAACCTCTACCGCACCGAACTCGACTGGATGCGCCGTCAGCCTCAGGCCAGGGGCACCAAGGCCAAGTCGCGCATCGATCGCTTTTACGACCTCGAAGAACGGGCGAAAACCCGCCTCAACAACGATACCGTACAACTCGATGTGAAAGCATCGTATCTCGGATCCAAAATATTCGAAGCAAAATACATTACCAAGTCCTTTGGTGATGTGAAAATAGTCCGGGATTTCTACTATACCTTTGCCCGTTACGAGAAAATGGGCATTATCGGGAAAAACGGTACCGGTAAATCGACTTTTCTTAAAATGCTGCTGGGCGAAGTGAAACCCGACAGCGGTTCGTTCGATATCGGCGAGACGGTGGTGTTTGGCTACTATAGCCAGGATGGCCTGCAGTTCGACGAGCAGATGAAGGTGATCGACGTGGTGCGGGAGATTGCCGAAGAAGTGCAGCTGGGCAACGGCCGGAAAATGTCGGCTTCGCAATTCCTGAATCACTTCCTGTTTACACCCGAAACCCAGCACAATTACGTGTATAAACTGAGCGGGGGCGAAAAGCGCAGGCTATACCTCTGTACCGTGCTCATGCGAAATCCGAATTTCCTGGTGCTCGATGAGCCCACCAACGATCTCGATATTGTAACCCTCAACATCCTTGAAGAGTACCTGCGCAGTTTCAAAGGTTGTGTCATCGTGGTAAGCCACGACCGTTTTTTCATGGATAAAGTGGTCGATCATCTGCTTGTATTTGAGGGCGATGCCGCAATTCGCGATTATCCGGGCAATTACACGCAATACCGCGACGACGATGAATGGCGCGCGTTGGCGACTCGGGATGCCGACAAGCCGGCTCCGGCGAAGAAGGGCGCTGCATCCGGATCGGTACCGCAGGGAGGCAGGCCGGGCGAGCCGGTGAAACGGAAGCTGAGCTTTAAGGAAAAAAAGGAATTTGAGAGTCTGGAGCTGGAAATACAAGAGTTGGAGCAGGAGAAGAAACAGGTGGAAGATCAGCTGGCATCGGGACAGCTTACGGCCGATGAAGCGACCCGGATTTCGAATCACTATGCCGGGCTTACCGATTTAATCGACGAAAAAACCATGCGTTGGCTGGAATTAAGTGAAATATGAAAATTTATTTAGCACTGGGCAGTAACCTGGGCAACAAAGAGCAGAATTTGCAACGAGCCATCGGGGAGTTGCAGCAACAGGTGGGAGAGGTGCTGGCGGTGTCTTCGTATTATTATTCCGAGCCACAGGGATTCGAGTCGGATAACCCGTTTGTGAACGCGGTGATATGGATGGAAACCCGGCTTGACCCTTTCGAATTACTGGCTGTGTTGCAGGGCGTGGAGCGAAGTATGGGGCGGAAAACCAAATCGGTCGGCCGGCAGTATGCCGACCGGATAATCGATTTGGATATTTTATTGTACGAAAATCTGCAAATCGACCATCCGGAACTGAAAATCCCGCACCCCCGGATGAAGGAACGGGATTTTGTTATGAAACCATTGCGTGAACTGCCGGGATTTCAATTAGAATGTTTTAAGGAGTGATATCGGCCTGATGATAGTCCTTCAGAATTTCCCGGGCTTTGTTTTCGTCTTGTTCAAATACCAGTAAGGCGATGCCCTCATCCAGCTCGTAAAGCATAGGCAGAATTTCGGCCGAAACCGAATTTTGAATGCTGCACTGAATGTTGTTTTCGGCAAGTATGCCTTGATCGAGCAATGCTTCTTCCATCCTTTCGTAGGTTTTCAACTTTACTAACTTATCGTCCATATGCTCTTGAATTAAAGGGTTTCGTCTGTTGGTAAAACATATTTTAACAATGAAAAGTTTAGTCATTTTTGCCGAATTTTTACCACTAGAGAATTTTTCTTTACTTTTGCAAGCTTAATTACGAAACAATGGAGATAGATAATTTACCCGATCATCTGGTGTATTCGCCTCAGGTTATCGATTTTGTGACCGTTACGGCCGAGACCTGCTTGTTGCTCGAACATGCGGGTGAGCATGGTTACGAAGATTTTGTTGAAAAAAGTCTTCGCCTTCTATCGATGTTGTACCTGAAAAGCATATTGCTCAGTGTGCCCGAACGGGTATTCGACGATGCAACGGAGCGATTTGTGACCGAAGACGATTACAACGATGTGAAAGATGCGGTGGCGGTGCTGATGGGTGGGAAAGACTCGTTTCTGGAAACTTTTCATCCCGATATGTCGTTGAGCGACACCCCGATTGCGGCATTTATTTCCGAGAATATGGCCGATATCTATCAGGAGCTGAAGGATTTTGCGGCCAATTATCAGCTGGGCGAAACCGATATAATGAACGATGCTCTTGCCGATTGCCTTACCGCTTTTGCCGAGCATTGGGGGCAGAAAGTAGTGAATACCCTGCGTGCCCTGCATACCTTACGGTATAGTTATGATTTTGGCCTGAACGACGACGAAGAAGAGCTGCAACCTGCCCTGAAGATGAACCGAAACGCGTTTCTCGGATTCCTGCGCGATGACGACGACGCCGTGAACCCATTGTTATAACATGTTTAAACCAAAGATCACCAAAGAAGAAGTTAACGAGCTGCCAATTACCATGTTTGGAGGCAAAATTCATGTTGTGGATACACCCCGGCAGGCCGTACAGGCGCTGGAGCAGCTGAAGGCAATGCCGGTTGTAGGAATCGATACGGAGACCAAGCCTGCGTTTTCGAGGGGGCAGCATCATAAAGTGGCCCTGTTGCAGATTTCCACACTCGACGACTGTTACCTGTTCCGGCTCAATAAGATGGGCTTTCCGCCCGAACTGGGAGCCTACCTTTCCGATAAAAAAATTAAAAAGATAGGCTTGGCGCTCAAGGACGATTTCGTGGGACTCAACCGGCATCATAAATTTAAGCCCGAGAATATTGTTGATTTGCAGAAGATTGTAAAAGAATACGGGATTCTGGAACTGGGGTTGCAGAAAATGTTTGCCGTTGTATTTGGCGAAAAGGTTTCGAAGAGTCAGCGACTCACCAACTGGGAACTGCCCGAGCTGAGCGATCAGCAACAGGTATATGCGGCTACGGATGCCTGGGCGGTGCTGAAAATTTATCTTCAGCTGAAGAAGACCCGCAAGCTCACCAAAGAACAACAATACGAGTTGATGAATCAATACGCTATCCAAAAAGTATCAGCCAATGAAGAGAGTTTATCTCAAACCCCGTAAGGAAGAGAGTCTGCAACGTTTTCATCCCTGGGTGTTCTCCGGAGCCATCCAGTCGATGACCGGCAAACCGGAAGAAGGAGAGACCGTAGAGGTGTATTCTTCGGGGAAGGAATTTCTTGCTCTGGGGCATTATCAGATCGGGAGTATTGCGGTTCGCATCGTGTCGTTTCAGCCTGATCCTGTCGACGCAAATTTCTGGAGGAGCCGGATTCGCGAGGCTTATTCGCTGCGTAAAGCCATCGGGCTGGTGCGCAACGACAATACCACCTACCGGCTGGTACACGGCGAGGGCGACCATCTGCCCGGGCTGATTGTGGATGTGTACGACCAGACTGCGGTGATGCAGGCGCATTCGGCCGGTATGCATCTGGTGCGGCAGGAGTTGGCGCAGGCGATCGTCGATGAAGTGGAAGGGGTAAGTCAGGTGTACTACAAATCGGAAACCACCTTGCCTTATAAGGCGGGGCTCGAGCCCGAGGATGGTTATCTGATCGGGGGTGCCGTTCGCAGCCACGTGGCAACCGAAAATGGCCTGCATTTCAACGTAGATTGGCTGCGGGGGCAGAAAACCGGTTTTTTTGTCGACCAGCGCGACAACCGCCAATTACTCGAACAGTACTCTTACGGCAAACAGGTGCTGAATATGTTTTGCTATACGGGTGGTTTTTCGGTATATGCGATGCGGGGCGGAGCCCGGTTGGTGCATTCGGTCGACAGTTCGGCTAAGGCTGTGGAGCTGACCGATAAAAATATCGAACTCAATTTTGCAGGCGACAGCCGGCATGCTTCGTTTGCCGAAGATGCGTTTAAGTTTCTGGCTGCCAACGAACATACCTACGATCTGGTCGTACTCGATCCTCCCGCCTTCGCCAAGCACCGCGATGCCCTGCGCAATGCGCTTCGCGGCTATCAACGCCTCAACGCCCGCGGAATAGCGCAGATTAAATCGGGAGGAATTCTGTTTACATTTTCCTGTTCACAGGTGGTTACCAAAGAACAGTTTCGCCTGGCGGTGTTCAGTGCGGCGGCCGAAACCGGACGTAAAGTACGCATTCTTCACCAGCTGTCGCAACCGGCCGACCACCCGGTAAACATCTATCATCCCGAAGGAGAATACCTGAAAGGATTGGTTTTGTACGTGGAATAGTATTAAAAATGGCAGGATTATTTGTTTATTAAAAACAATTTTCTATATTTGCAGTCGAATTCAATTTTGTTAACATTAAAAAAGTAAGTGCCTATTGAACACAATTACGCTTAACACCACTAAATTAAGCAGTAATGAAAACACTGGATCAACTCGCCGATGATCAATTGGTAAGTTTGTACGAGCAGGGAAACAATACGGCATTTGAAGTTTTAATGATGCGTTACAAGTCGAAGGTATATGCCTATATCTTTCAGATTGTACGCGACCGCGAACTCACCGAGGATATCTTTCAGGATACCTTCATTAAAGCCATCGTCACCATACAGCAGGGCCGTTATTCCGAAACCGGCAAGTTTCTGGGCTGGGTGAACCGTATTGCGCATAATCTTATTATCGATCATTTCCGGAAAGAAAAAAACGAAAATACGATTTCGGCCGATGCTTACGAATACGATATTGTGAACAGTAACAAGTTGTCCGATCTGAGTATTGAAGATATTCTGTCGAACGAACAGGTGCTGAATGATGTGGTTCGCATGGTCGCTTTTTTGCCTCCGGTACAACAAGAAGTGGTGCGGATGCGCTTTTTTGAGGATCTCAGTTTTAAGGAAATTGCCGAGAAAACACAGGTTAGCATCAATACGGCGTTGGGGCGAATGCGCTACGCATTGCTGAATATGCGTAAGATGGCAGCCGAAAAAGATGTGTATCTGGAGTTAAAATGATAGTAAAAAGGTGAAAATCAGTTTTTTTTGAGTAGTGATATACTAATTTGGCTGTGTTTTCGTTTTTAGGATAAAAACAAACACAAAATGCCTATGCAAAAAATTACTACGCTTAATTCAACCGATTTACAAGCCATGCAATTGGGACCGTCCGACCAGAGTATTCAGCGCATTTTACAGTTCGCAGCCAATTACCGGTCGCAAAAAGTAAGTAACAATCATTACGTTGACATTATTCTCAGCTAAAAACAACAGGCTCCTGCTCGTGCGGGAGCTTTTTTTATTACTTTTGCAATACTAATCAGCAATGAACAGGAATGGAACGTATTATTTCTCCCTCGATACTGGCAGCCGATTTTGGAGATCTGAAGTCGGAATGCGAAATGATAAACCGAAGCGATGCCCGATGGGTTCATATCGATGTGATGGATGGTGTATTCGTACCCAATATCTCCTTTGGTTTTCCGGTGATTGAAGCGGTTCGCCGCCATTGTACCAAACTGATGGATGTGCATATAATGATCGTTAATCCCGAAAAATATGTACGCCGGTTTGCCGAAGCAGGGGCTCGCATGCTTACGTTTCATTACGAGGCGACCGCCGATCCGGCCGTAGTTATTCGCCTGATTCGCGCCGAAGGTATCAAGGTGGGTATTACCATCAATCCCGATGTCCCGGTCGACAAACTCCGTCCCTTTATAGCGGATGTCGATATGGTATTGCTGATGACTGTGTTTGCCGGCTATGGCGGACAGAAGTTTATTCCCGAGAGCTTTGAACGGCTCCGTGCACTGGCCGGGATGCGCGACGAACTGAATCCTTCCTGCATGATACAGGTGGACGGGGGCGTGGGGGCCTCGAATGCCTCGCAGTTATACGAATGCGGGGCTAACGTGCTGGTGGCCGGCAGCTCCGTTTTCAATGCGGCCGATCCGCCTGCCATGATCAGGCAACTGCTCGACGCATAATATTGTTGTTTACAACCTAACCTTATTGATCTGTTTATGAATTTCCTGTTAAGAACTCCGTTCTTCAGGTTGCTGCTTGCTTTGATTGCCGGAATTGTAACTTTCCGTTATTTCAGGCTGTACGACCTGACCTTGTTGGCCCTGGCGGCAACGGCTTTGTTGGTAATTATACTTTCCTTTGCGGTAAACGATGTGCGCTGGAGCTACCGGCTCAGGTGGAGCTTTGGTGCCGGAGCGCTGACGCTGGTGTATCTGTCGGGCTATTTGCTGTCGCAACGCAGCGAACAGAACCTCCGTTTCGATTTTTCCGGCCAGCCCCGGGTGTACCGGCTGCATATCGAGGAGCAGCCGGAGGTGAAGGCGCGTTCGGTGTTGTGCAGTGCGCTTGCTTATCCGTGCAGCGATGGGGTAGTTGCGCCGGTTACCGGCCGGCCTGCGTTGCCTTCATGGTTTCGTGCTGCCTTCGGATTGAACGTGGCTCCTCCCGGGGTCTTGATTTATTTTCAGAAGGACAGCGCATCGTTGGCGCTGCGCCGGGGCGACAGGGTGTTGGCGAAGCTTCGGTTTCAGCCGCCGGCAAGGATGCTGAACCCCGAAGGGTTCGATTATGCCGCTTATCTTCGCCATAAAGGCATTGCGGCCACTGCGTATGTAGCTTCCAGTCATTGGCAATGGTGGGCTGCTTCTTCCTCCGTCTCCGTGCTGCACAGGGCCGGACAAGCCCGGAATGCCTTGTTGGAGGTGTTCAGAAGCCTGAAACTGCCGGCCGGCGATTTTGCGGTGCTGGGAGCGCTTACGCTTGGTTATAAAGAGGAGCTGGAGCCCGAAATTAAATCGCATTACAGCGCTTCGGGAGCGATGCATGTGCTTTCGGTAAGCGGACTGCACGTAGGGGTGATCTATCTGATTGTTAATGCTTTGTTGTCGCTGGTGTTCCGGAGGCCTTCCCTGCTCATTCCAAAAACCGCACTGATGGTACTGATGCTGTGGGGCTATGCATTCATTGCCGGCCTTTCTCCGTCGGTGGTGCGTGCATCGGCCATGTTCTCGCTGGTTGCTGTAGGTAAAGCGCTCGAACGTCGGGCCCGGATTTACAATACCATCAGCTCTACCGGATTTATCCTGCTCATCTTTCATCCTACCTACCTCTACGATGTGGGTTTTCAACTTAGCTATACTGCCGTGTTGGGAATTGTATATTTTCAACCGAAAATAGCGTCGCTACTGACTGTTCGCAACAAAGCACTCCGGTGGTGGTGGGAACTTACTTCGGTTTCGCTGGCCGCACAAATCGGGACCTTGCCCTTGTCGTTGTACTACTTCAACCAGTTTCCCTGTTATTTCCTGCTCACCAACTACATTGCCATCCCTTTGTCCACCTTTATTATTTATACGGCAGCAGGATTTCTGGCCGTCTCGTCCGTGCCTTTTGCGGGCGATGCCGTGGGATGGCTGCTCCGGCAGTTGCTGTCGCTGCTCAACGCCTCCATCGAGACGATTCATGGCTTGCCGGGCTCGGTGATGCAGGTATATGCCGGGCCCCTGGAGCTGGCCGTAATGCTCCTGTTGATGGCCTGTTTTATCGGATATGCAGAGTTCCGAAAATACCTGTATATCCCCCTGGCATTAGCAGGTTTACTGGTTGCGGTAGTAGTGAAAATCGTAGTCGGAGTTGAACAGCTGCGAGTGGAGCGGATGATCTGTTTTTCCGATCGCAACGCAACGCATCTCCTGCTCTCGGCGGGTCGCGACGAATGGGTTCATACCTCCGACAGCAGCGCATTTGTACGCATGGCCTCCAGATACCGGTTGAAACACCATCTCCACAATCAACAGTTGCATCTCCGGTCCGGAACCTTTCATACCTCGTTCAATGGCAAACGGATTACTGTGGTAAACGACACCAGCTTTCGAAATACCAGGGCCGGCCGGCCCCTCGAAGTCGATTACCTTGTCGTGCAGCAGTTTTCCCGTCAACGTGTCGAAAATTTCATGCAGCATTTTCGTGCCCGGAAGGTGATAGTTGGCGCAGGAGTATCGGGATATTATACCCGCCGGATCGGTGACTGGTGCCGTAGCCGGGGCATTTGCTTTTATGCGGTGGCCCGATCGGGCGCTTATGTTGAAGTTCGTCGATTGAGCGACTAAAATCACGATAATTCGTAAATTTTTGTTATTTTTGCTGTCTCTTAAATACAAGTTGATGTTATCAAAAGTAATTACCGAAGATTTGATTCGCAAAACGACCGATGCACTCGAAAAGGCCGAGCGTATAGCGATTGTAGTTCATGTGGCGCCCGATGGCGATGCGATGGGTTCGGCACTGGGGCTGTGGCATTATTGCATGACCCTTCAGAAAGAACCTGTGGTGATTGTGCCTACGGCATTCCCCGATTTCTTTGCATGGATGCCCGGCGCCTCACAGGTAGTGGTGCACGAATACGATGAAGAAAAAGCCGGACAGTTGCTGCAGGAGGCCGAACTGATTTTCGCACTCGATTTCAATGTTCCAAAGCGGCTGGCCGGTCTGGCCGATGCTGTGCTGCAGGCCCCGGCGAAAAAAATTCTGATCGATCACCATCTGCATCCGGGCGATTTTGCCCAGGTGGTGATTTCGTATCCCGAGATATCGTCGACCAGCGAGTTGATATTCAGGTTGATATGCCGTATGGGCGATTTTGAGAAGATCAATCTGGCCGCTGCCGAATGTATTTACACCGGTATGATGACCGATACCGGCGGATTCACCTTTAATTCCAATAAGCAGGAAATCTACACGATTATTTCGGAACTGATCAAAATCGGTGTCGATAAAGATGAAATCTATCGCCGGGTATTCAATACCTATTCCGAACATAGAATACGATTGATGGGCTACTGCCTGTACAAAAAAATGAAGGTATATCCCGAGTATAAGGCGGCGTTGATCACCTTGACCCTCGACGAGCTGAACGAATTTAATTATAAAATAGGCGATACCGAAGGTTTTGTGAATATTCCCCTTTCGATTGCCGGTATCGACTTCACGGTATTTATGCGCGAAGATGTTGATAAAATAAAAATTTCATTGCGTTCCCAGGGTACTTTCCCTGCCAACAAATTTGCTTCCGATGTGTTTGGCGGAGGAGGCCATCTGAATGCTTCGGGAGGCGAAAGTTACACCAGTCTCGACGAGGCAGTGACCCGGTTTGAAGAGTCGCTCCCCTTGTTTAAAGATTTTCTGGAACTTGAGGATTAGTTTTAAAAAGGTATAAATGAAATATTTAGTTATATTAGGCGACGGTATGGCCGATGAGCCGGTCGCTTCTCTCGGTGGTAAAACGCCGCTGCAATATGCGCAAACGCCTTCGATCGATCGATTGGCGCGGCTGGGACGCAGCGGAATGCTCGATACTATCCCCGAAGGATTTTCTCCCGGCAGCGAGATTGCCAACCTGAGCGTGCTGGGCTACAATGTGCCTGAGGTGTTCGAAGGACGCGGCTCGCTCGAGGCTGCCAGTATGGGAATTGCTATTTTGCCGGGCGAAATGGCCATGCGTTGCAACCTTATTTGCATCGAAGAGGGTAGAATTAAAAACCATTCCGCCGGGCATATCAGTAGCGAAGAAGCCGAAGAATTGATTCTTTTTCTTCAACAGCATCTGGGCGACGAGCTTTTCAGTTTTTATCCGGGAGTTTCGTACCGCCATCTTTTAAAGGTGAAGGGTGGAAATAAAAAGCTGCTTTGTACAGCGCCGCACGATGTGCCCGGAACGCCCTTCGGCGAAGTGATGATACGACCGGCATCGGACGATGCCGCCCCTACGGCTTCTGCACTCAACCGGCTTATCCTTCGTTCGCAGCAACTGCTCGAAAATCATCCGGTGAATCAGAAACGTGCAGCTGCCGGGAAAGATAAAGCCAATAGTATATGGCCCTGGTCGCCTGGTTACCGTCCGGCCATGAAAACCTTATCCGAACTGTTTGGTATACAGGGAGGCTCCGTGATTTCGGCCGTCGATCTCATTCGCGGAATCGGAGTGTATGCAGGGTTGAAGGTGATAATGGTGGAAGGCGCTACGGGTTTGTACGATACCAATTATGAAGGAAAGGTGCAGGCGGCGTTGGAAGCGCTGAAAACCGACGATTTTGTATTTCTCCATATTGAAGCAAGCGATGAAGCCGGACACGAGGGCGATGTGGCCCTGAAAATAAAAACCATTGAGTACCTCGATAGCAGAGTGGTGAAAACGGTGCTGGAAACCATTGCGTTATGGGATGAGCCGGTGACCGTGGCATTGCTGCCCGATCATCCTACGCCCTGCGCGCTCCGTACGCATACCCGCGATGCTGTTCCTTTTATCATTTACCGGCCGGGTGACACCCCCGACGATGTCGAGGTTTACGATGAAATGGCTGGCCGGAAAGGTGGATATGGATTGCTGAGAGGACCTCAGTTTATGCAGGCGTTGTTTAACAATAAGTAAATTGATAAAATCATGCTTTATTACAGTACGAATAAGCAAGTTGAAGGAATTGGCCTGAGCGAGGCGGTAATCAAAGGTCTGGCCGACGATAAGGGACTGTTTATGCCCAATTATATCCCGGTGCTTCCGGATATGTTTTACCGGAATATCGATAAGCAGGCTTTTCGCGATATGGCGTATACGGTCGCTTATATGTTGTTTGGCGAGGACGTACATGCCAATATGCTGAAAATGATGGTGAACGACACATTGAATTTCGATGTGCCGCTGGTTAAGGTTACCGACCGTATTTTCAGTCTGGAGCTGTTTCATGGACCCACGTTGGCTTTTAAGGATGTGGGCGCCAGGTTTATGTCGCGTATGCTGAGCTATTTTATTCAACGTCAGGACGAGCGCCGCGATGTAAATGTGCTGGTGGCAACTTCGGGCGATACTGGGAGCGCTGTTGCCAACGGTTTTCTGGATGTGGAGGGTATTCATGTGTATGTGCTGTATCCGAAGGGGCAGGTGAGTCCGGTGCAGGAAAGTCAGTTTACTACATTGGGGCGGAATATTACGGCGCTGGAGGTCGAAGGCAGTTTCGACGATTGCCAGGCTCTGGTGAAAGCGGCTTTTCTCGACGATGAGTTAAACAAGGCGATGCAACTTACTTCGGCCAATTCGATTAATGTGGCCCGTTTTATACCGCAGGCATTTTATTATTTTTATGCCTACGCACAATTGAAAATGATATCGGAAGAGGCGGCGGCCAATATGGTGGTGTGTGTGCCCAGCGGTAATTTTGGTAATCTTACGGCCGGGCTTATTGCCAGGCGGATGGGGTTGCCGGTTAAACGGTTTATTGCCGCAAACAATCGCAACGACATCTTTCTTGAATATTTACAAACCGGCGAATACAAACCTCGGCCTTCGGTACCGACCCTTGCCAATGCCATGGATGTGGGAAATCCGAGCAATTTTGCCCGTATTCTCGATCTGTACGGCCATTCGCATGAGGCTATCAGGGCCGAAATCAGCGGATACCGTTATACCGACGAACAAATTGCCGGTACGATGCGTACCTGTCGTGCCGAAACCGGTTATGTGCTCGATCCGCACGGCGCCTGCGGCTACCAGGCCTTACAGGATGGTTTGCAGGCGGGAGAATACGGTGTCTTCCTGGAAACTGCACATCCTGCAAAATTTGTCGAAACCGTAAGCTCTATCTTGAACGAAGACATCGAGTTGCCCGAAAAACTGGTCGAATTTATGAAAGGCGAAAAGCAGACCGTACCGTTGACAGCCGATTTCGAGGCCTTTAAAGCCTATTTGTTATCAAAAGCCTGAGTATTCATCTTAAATTTGTATATCCTATGTTTTCAGGAATAGTTGAAGAAGCAGCCACTGTGGTAGGACTGCGCAAAGAACAGGAAAACCTGCATATTACCATGACCTGCTCGTTTACCCACGAGTTGAAGATCGACCAGAGTGTTTCTCATAATGGGGTTTGCCTTACCGTAGTGGATATTAAGGATGCTGAATATACAGTGACGGCGATCAGAGAAACGCTCGAACGCACTAACCTGGGCCTGCTCGAAATCGGAAGTAAAGTAAATCTGGAGCGGAGCATGATGATGAACGGCCGTCTCGATGGTCATATTGTTCAGGGACATGTGGATCAGACTGCCGTATGTAAAGAGGTGAAAGAAGCCGACGGCAGCTGGTATTTCAGGTTCGAATATGCATTCGATCGTGAAATGGCCAGGCGGGGGTATATGACGGTCGACAAGGGATCGGTAACGGTTAATGGAGTCAGTCTGACGGTAGTGTCGCCCACCGAAAACTCCTTCCAGGTGGCTATCATTCCCTATACCTACGAACATACCAATTTTCATCAGATAAAAGCGGGAACCGTGGTCAACCTCGAGTTCGATATCATCGGGAAGTACATTAGCCGCATGATGGCTTTTTAAAGCTGTTGTAAAACATATTTCAATGTGCATTGTTACATAAAAGTAATAATGCACATTTTTTTTGACAGAATGCTGAAAAAGTTAATCAGGGAGTCGTTTTTCAATCCTGCACTTCATTTCATACCTGTGTTTGTTTTTCTGTTTGCAGAAGAAGCAAGCGGGTTGGGTGCGGCCTGGATGATGTCGTTGCCTGCCGCCGTAGTGGCGGGTGCATACATCCGGATCCTGTATCGACCGATTATTCATTGGTATACTCTTTCACTGGGTTTTTATTTTCTCATTACACTAACCTCAACGGTGCTTTCGCAACAATTTCCAACCGGTATCCTCCAGCCGGTGTATACCGAAATAACCATGCTGACGGTACTGATGGTATTGTTTTTTATCCGGAAGCATATTCAGGTCTGGGTTACATCGGTAACGACCAAGAAATTATCGATGATGAATAATCTGTCGGAAATGATCCGGTTTACTCAGCTTCTGATTCTGCTGACAGCGATGTACGTGTTGCTTTATGTAGTCGTAAGCGGGTACGATTTCGAACAGCAAGCACAAGCAATTCGTTTTCTACATCAGCTTTTTATCGTTGGTTTGTTCCTGTTGGGGATGTACCAGACGGTAAGGGTGTTTGCGATCCGCAATCAATTGATGAAAGAAGAATGGTGGCCTATCGTGAATCAGCATGGAAAGGAAATCGGATCGATTCATTATCACAACAGCTTGTGGATCGAACGGCAAAAATTCACTCATCCCGTTGTCCGGGTCATCGTTATGGAAGGCAATAAAATATTGTTGCATCAGAATACCTATGAGGGCGATTCGGGTGTTCAGCAATGGGATACTGCGCTCGATAGTCATGTAAAGTACGGCGAAAGTATTCAGGAATGTATCGGAAGGGTGGGGATGGAGTTTTATGGTTCGACGAATCTAAGTCCTGTTTTTCTCACCAATTATAAAATTGAAAATTCCTGCGAATATCAGTTTGTTCATTTGTTTTTATCCGGACGGATACGGATCGAGCGTATTAATCCGAAACATTCCCTGCATTTAAAATGGTGGACCTTGACACAGATCTGCGAGGAGTTGAACTCGGGAATTTTTACCGATAATTTCATAAAAGAATATGAGTTGCTGATGCGCAGTGGCTTAATCGATGCGGGAGGGTGCACCTGCGAGTGTAATTTGCGCGACGCCGTACATGGCAAGAAGACCCTGGCTTAAAAAATGCCGTTAAATAATGAAAATAATTTTGCAGACTCGGAAAAATGCATTACATTTGCACTCGCAAAAGCAAAACGGCTACGTAGCTCAACTGTATAGAGCATCTGACTACGGATCAGAAGGTTACAGGTTAGAATCCTGTCGTGGTCACTTTAAAATGCGCTAACTAATTGAAGTTCAATAGTTGGCGCATTTTTTATTTGTTATTTTGTCAGCCAAATGTCAACCAAATGTTTTTTAATATTTGACAGGTATTTTCAGCATAGGCAAAGCCCGATAAAAAAACCGTCTTTTGCAAGGTAAAACTTCCTCCTGTTTGCTCACAAAGTTATACAAATACTCTTAATTCACAATATTTGCTCCAAGACAAAAATAAACTACATTTGTAGTGTGTGCTCCTAAAGCACATATTTTTCATAGTTAAGGTTTTGGTTAAAATTTGCAATGGGTCGCTGTGAAGTTACCCATAGTTTTTTACTCCCCCTGCAATCTCCTGAGCGAATGGTTATTTTTCAAACGTCTTTCAGTGGCATTTGTAGCTTTTTAATAACAAGTAAAGCGGTCACAGCACATTGTTTTTTTACTGATTGTTGGAGTTCATTACATTTTGAAACAAATAACAATGCACTGTGGAGAGTTAAATGCAATATCTTAATAACTTTGTTCTTGAAAGAACCCAGTTTAACCCATATTCAAAAATCTCTGATGAATTTCCTAAAAGTTTTATATATTCGAATGTTTTAGGAAATTTGTTTGTTTTTGCCTTATGAAACGAGCATGTAAACACGTCACATCCAAGGTTAAGGTAATGATGATATGCGAGTTCCATACGACCGTTGAAAAACCAATAATTACCGCATGAAAACAATAGCACGGAAAAGGTATTTAGAAACACTAAGTGTTCTTAAAGACAAGAATGTAATTAAAGTTGCCACAGGTGTCAGGCGTTGTGGAACATGGAAAATCAACTTTAATGATGCAATTTCAAGACCTGTTGCGTAAAGATAACGGTAAAGTTCCCATTCAGGCAATCAATATGGATATGCCGGAATTTAGGTTTTTAGCAGAAAAAAATTGGAAGGAAATCTATGATTACATCATTAAGCATCTCAAAAAAAATGCAACTAATTATGTGTTTATAGACGAAGTGCAAAATGTTCCGGAATTTGAAAAACTTTTAGAAGGCTTGTACATTCACCCCAATATAGATTTGTATGTTACGGGATCAAACGCATTTTTATTATCAAGCGAATTGGCAACATTGTTAACAGGGAGAGCTTATGAAATAAATGTATTGCCTTTTTCTTTTGCTGAATATTTAGAGTTCACAGGCAAAGGTACTAACCCCGACCGGGCTTTTGCAGAATATTTGCGTACCGGTGGTTTTCCCGAAGCTGTTAGACTATCAACTGAAGGAAATCATTTTGCGAATCAGTATTTGCAAATGTTTTTTAAAAACATCTACGACAACGATATTTCTAAACGTTATACTATTATGCCGAAGAATCCTATCACGAGGTTGTAAACTTCTTAATAGATTCTGTTGGGTCGACTGTTTCAGCAGGGAATATTGCCAAAGTTCTTACAGCAAATAAAAAGAAAATCGACAACAAAACAGTGTCGAAGTACATTGAAACCTTGGTTGAATCTTATTTGTTTTATAAAGTAAACCGCTACGATATTAAAGGGAAACGACATTTGGCAACATTGGAAAAATACTATTTGGTAGATTTAGGTTTTCGCAATGCATTGATTGGAGGAGAATTGGCAAGCGATACAGGACATTTGCTTGAAAATATCATCTATCTTGAGCTAAAACGCAGAAATAATCAGGTATGGATAGGAAAATCCAATAATTTAGAAGTTGATTTTGTTGTTCGCAACAACGAAGGCTATACTCAGTACTTACAAGTTGCACAAACAGTACAAAACACAATAACTTTAGAACGCGAACTGGCACCATTTGACAGTATTGCCGACCATCATGAAAAACTTTTAATAACAATGGACTACGACACAGGTACCTATAACGGTATAAAAAAGATAAACGCAATAGATTGGCTTACAAAGAACGAAAAATAAGAGAGAACCGATAATTATGCAGTCGTAGGAAAGGATGTATATCTAATAGATGGCTGTGAAGTTACGGTAGTATCCAAAAAACTGTGGGTAGTATCCCAAAAACTGTGTAAATAGGAATTTAGGAGAGTTTGCAAACCCTCCGTTTTATATTTACACAGAATTTTGGACAGTGTCTTGCGTGATGACTTCCTGTCCGTATTCTGTCCGCTCTTTGCCGTTTTGTTCTTCTTCTTCTTCTTCTTCTACAATCGCTCGCCTATTTTTCCAATAGGCTTGCACCATTGTAAAGTTAGCCGTTCGGTAAACGGTATTGCGTGCTTCTTCGATGCTTTGGGTTATCGTATCGTAGAGCTTGTTTATGTTGTCCGCTACAGTTGATATTTTCATATTGCAAAGTTATCATTTATTTTTTTATTCCGTCAAAGACGGATTGTTTCGCCCCCCCTCTTTGCCGCCTTGCGGCATTATAGTTCGTTTTTTTTGGCGGTTTGGTTCGATGTAAGTAGTTGTTTGTTAGTGGACTGTGCGGTTTGGGTGGTTGATTTTAGCGTTTAGTTATTATTTTGTTGTGGGTATTTTACTCTTTAGTTTGTTTGCTTTTTTGTTTTCGGGGATAGGGGCATTTTGCTCTCTTTTTACCCCCTTTTCAATCCTCTAAAAAACCGATAAACAGAGGATGGCGGAGCGGCGGGCGAGCGGGCGGCACACAGGGCGGAAACCCCGACAGGGAGCGAGATGTAGCCACCTCGACCCCCTGTCGATAAATTTCTGTAAAAAAGGGCGTTTTTTAATTATTTAGGCAGTTGATTTAATCAAGTTTAACTAAGTTGTTCATAAATGGCATTAAATAGCGAAAGGCAAGGAATTTATCCCTGCCTTTATGCCTAATCTTTAAAATTGTTTTTGATAATCAGATGATTATTTCGATAACTCATAATCTGAAGCATTCATTTAATATTGGAAAAAGTTGTAGAAGTAAAGTTTTTAATAACAGTCTCTAAAAAATCAACATGCGGACTTATTATAGGAGCATAATCAACTGCTCCAGGTATTTCTAATTCAAATAAATAATCAATTTTATTTTTCAATAAATCATACCTCCCTTTACCTGATAATTGTTTGATGTTTATATAGTAAGGTGGAATAATATTTGTCTGTATAATCTTTACTGTTTTTCTAATATCGAAAATCAATTGTAAAAAATCAGATGTTTCCACTAAATATTCCATTTCTATATTTCTTGCGAATACAGAGTTGGGGGTTACTTTTTTACCATATAAACAATAATCATATTTCTGCCATTCTAATGAATTTTCATGATGTTCAATACTCCATACATATTTATAAGATGTATCTATGATATTTATTAAATCACTTGGAGTTGGAAAATCTAAAATAACTTGATAATGTCCTTTGTAAATTTCTTTTATTACATTTGTTTCTATCATACATATATGATTTAACAATTATGATGTTGATCTAATTTTTTATTTTTTCCTGCATTATAATGAGCAGGTTGCCCACCTCCATCTGGATAATTAGCAGGTTTATCCTGTCTAATAGTAACTTTCTCTCCTTTAGAATTTGTATATTCATATTGTTTAACATTACGAGAATCTAATCCTGCTTTTTTCGCCTTCTGGAGTATTAGGTTTAACTGTTTTATCAGGTTGTTGTGGGCGGGGAATTCCATTAGCATCTTTAGCTTTATTGCTTGTTTTGCTATTCGTAGATACTCCACCATCAAAGATTTTAGTGCTTTTTCCCGCATCTACTGCTTTATCCATTGTTTTTGCGCCATCAGCCGCTTTATCCAATGCCTTAGCTCCTGTTGCTCCCGCCTTTAAGACTTTACTTGTTCCTGCGGGAACATAAGGGATTAGCATAGCCCCAGCATCTAATCCTAAATCAACCCAATTGGCTTTTGCCGCTTGGTGGTCGCCTTTTATGTGATTAACAACGGCAGCACCAACATCATAAAGCACATTTCCAATATCCCAAATCGTTTCTATCGGAAATCCTCCTGTTGGGTCAATATACCTCACCGGATTATTCCCACACCAGGCATACGGACTCATCTCATAATACTTCTCTGCCAGCGGATCCATCGTCGTAGTTCTCATCATCGCCGGATGATACCACCGTGCTTCGGAGTCGTATTCGTCCAACCCATGCATCTCCACAAACTCTTTACCGTTGTATTTTCGGGTATTTGCATTAATTGGCAGTTCTATATCATCTCCGCTATTCTTTCCCCATGGTAAACCACTCGGATAATACTGTGTTTTCTGAATAGTTTGATTGGTATTAGCTCTCCAAACTTCCCTGGTATTACCTAAATGGTCTTTACGATAATACTGATAATTTGGACCGTAGTATCCTGCTATGTTATTTGCATATCCTTCGGTGTTATATACTTTGTCTATCCTATACACTCCCGGGTCGCACCCGTTAAAGCTATACTCTTTATTATCAACATAAAAAGTACCAGTTTCATCAATAATATCCATATTGTACTGAAGGTTTAATACATCTCCCGGCTGTAATGTGCTAAGAGGCACTTCCGTAGGTATCATTACAGTATAATATCGGCTGCTTAGTTTCTGACCACCGGCATCGTAAGTATTAATTATTTGATGACCATCTTTAAACTGGATTACCTCCGGCAAATTTAATACATTATATCGAATAGTGTATATTTTTCGATCTAAATCTTTGGTCATATTACCGTTGGCATCATAACTAAAGTCGTTGCCGCTGGTATTGAAATTATGATATTCTTTGACAGATGGCTGATTTTGCGAAAAATAATAATCGTTTGCAAAAGTCATTTGATTGCCATTGTAGGCTGGATTAATCCAATCAATAAAAGTAGTTCCCTTTTTGCGTTGCAGATTTAAGATATTACCCTGTTTGTCATAAGTAAAGAGTTCGTTATATCCATAATCGGGAAAACGTGAAAATCCTACTATTCTATACCCCTCTGCTTTGATCAAACGATTAAGATTATCGTATTTATATGTATATGCATATCTCGAACCATTATAAGTCCACGAAGAATAGGCTATATTACCGTTGTAGTATGGTGTGACAATGCTTGGTAAATTGGTGTTGTAAAACAATTTTTCCTCAAATGTTCCACTTTTTAGTCGTGTAGCCCAATTGCGAATATTGTAATCGAATTCTTCGGAGTCCAGAAATGCATCGTTGTTTAGTGAATGTCGTCTTTTCTTTTTTAATCTTCCAATTTCGTCGTAAGCCCCGGTTTCGTTCATATCATTCAATATTACGTCCGGATTTTGATTTAGTTTATAATTAGTTTTTAGCAAGCGTCCCGCATGGTCGTAATCGTGGGTGTATATTTCAGTTAATGGAGAATTTAATGTTTCTGAAGTACTATGTTCTTTCAGGCTTTGTGTAACCAGTCCGGTAAAGTTATACTGATTGTATGTGATGTCGAAACCGCCTAAATGATTAGTGCTTCGGGTTTGCACTATACGCCCACGGTAATCATAATACATTGCTGATACCGAGTAATTTCCCGAACCATCTAAGTTATAAGTACGTATACCTGTAAGTAAACCTTTGGCAGAAGTGTGCTGGCCATCGTAAGGCGATAGGGTTGAAAAATTAAGTTTGGTTTTTGTCGGCTCAGGTAGGATATTACAAAAATCGTAGTCGTCGTAAAAGTTTATTGTAAGGGGCGTTGCATCTGCAAACTTAGTAGTTGAGTAAGTTCCGTTTGTATAGGTTTCAACAATTAATTCGTCCTTATAGCTTGTTATAAGATTTTCATGTGCTGAACTTGACAGTGCAGTTGTAGTGCCCTTAAAGATAATACGTCCAAATACATCATACTTTGTAGCTGTATTAGCGGTCGGTTTTTTTATTTTCCAATTGATATGTAAATCTCTTTCTGTCTTTTAGGCAGCATATACTTTATCTCTTTCGAATATCTATCTTGAATGGTAATTTTCAATCCCTTAATTAGTAATACCTCTTCTTCCTTCACATCACCTTTTGATGAGTCATCACAATTGTCTTTTTCATATGTGAACAATAGTTTACCAGTAGACAAATTAAAGTCTATCGTCTCCCAATAATCGCAAGGGCTACCGCTGTGATTTGTATGTCCAATCAAATAAAATGCACCGTTTTGAAACCTATATCTATCAGTCAAGGAGCATTTTGTACCTCCTCCCCAAAATGATAAATTATCAAAATCCCATTCTTAATTTCAATACTTTCAAACGGATCACCCCACATTGGACCTCCATCTTGACTACCTAATAATGCTGTCTTTGATTGAATCCACGGGGTCCAGTTAACTCCGTCTTTTTTATAAATCACCAACATACGTGGAATATTTTCACTAGAACTTTCACTTACTATACGAGTATTGTAAGCTGCAACAAGCTCATTTACGCTATCTTTATCCAAATCCTCTACAACTGATTTTATCAATGAGAATCCATTAGGGATAGGAATCTTCTGAGCAGAAATTTGTGTTAATTCCATTAATGCAAACATAACAACAAAAAATGGTTTCTTCATCTTCTAAGAGTAATTTATCATATAGCCCTTTCAATCGACATTCGTTGCAATAATCTTAATGGGTTTTAGTTTCACAATTGCAATGGCCTCAATATGTGCGCTCCAAAATGACCGCTAACGTGAGTCTGCGCAACAACTTCCAAATTTTTCCAAAAGTAGTAAAATATTCATTTCACAGCATTATACAAGGCTGAATACTTAACTTCCTGTCATTGTGAAAGAAAAGCAGGTATTGAGATTTCTATGTCACAATATGGTTTAAAACGAGCCTTCTGATGCATAAAAACACAACAAAAGGCGTCTATATAGCTATTTATGGGTAGTTTAAACTTTTCAAATCCTTTTGTGATATTGACACAACGAGTCAGGTTATATCCGATAAAATTAATTTTCTGTTTGTCAACGTAATAAGTTTGTTTTGTTTCTTGTCTTTTCTTGTCAGTCAGCCGAAATAGCCCGATAAACTTGTCTAAATGCACAAAGCCAAAATATAAACTCTCCACAGTTCATTGTTTTTTTCTTTCAAAACGCACTTCAACGTAAGCCCCCGATAAACTACACGTTTTGGTATTAAATAATTATCAAGACCTTTGCTGGCAAAGTTA
>MKVT01000034.1 GCA_001898935.1 Paludibacter sp. 47-17 | reverse complement strand
CCAACGATACTCTAATAATACTCTAACAATTTATGGGTTTTTGTGCTGGAGATTGTAAAACTCCGGACGGAAAGTTGCAAAGTTTAGTGTAGTTTATCGGGGGCTTACGTTTTTTCAAATCCCCGCCCGAAGCATCGACAGGGCTAAGTTCCCATTGTTCGGTACGCTTTTGTCCCTCTGCCGGATGCAAATTGTATTTTCGCTCCAAATCTTCAGTAATGGCTTTACTTCGTTCATGCTCCTTATAACTGTCGATTTTCTTTCCCTCGCTATCCACCCGGAGCGATACGATATGCAGGTGTTCCCGCCCAATATCTTCATGTTTGAAGATTAGATAAGGTTGATTGCCGTAACCGAGTTTTTCCATGTATTCACGTCCAATGTCTGCCAGTTGGTCATCCGTCAGGCAGTCATCAGGATGCGGGTTTATTGACACATGGAAAACTGGTTTTTCGGTACGGAAGTGAGCCGGAACGAACTGCATAAAATCATTCATACTTTCCGATACATTGAACTGTCCGTCGGCAGGTTCAAAGACAAGGTTGCTGCCGAGAATCTTTCCCAGACCCTTATCTACCTTCTCCTGATTGTACGCCAATGCACCGTACAGGTTGCTCCCGATGTTTATTTTTGCAACCATTAGATAATATTTTCTCGTTCAACAAAATAAGCGAGCTTCTTTTATACTCACTTACCCAAATATTTTTCCTTAAATTCTTCCGATAATTCCAGAATATTTTTCCCGATTTCAACCAGTTCAATAGTCGCTTTCTCCAGTTTGTAGAGTAATGCAAGTGCTTTTTTCTCCGAAAAATTAGTATGCAATTCCTTTACAACTTGATTGTAATTCGTTCCTACGGAGCGGAATTGTGCATAAAAAGAAGTGAGTTTGGTAACATATTCCATAGCGGAACGGTCGATTTTTACCACACGAAACTCGTCCCCGAATACACGGGCAGCGATAAAACGTGCCATAGATTGAAGCCCTGATTGCTCAAACATGGTGAGAAACTGGGCGTGTTCGACAGCCGTGAAGTTTACCGAGTAGCGGTAAGCAGCCGGATCATTCTTGGGGCTTCTGCCCCCTTTTCCCCTTTTGGGGAGACTCTTTGCATTTTCATTCATATGTCGGATTTTTTAGTGGTACAATCCGTCGTTCCGGCATCCGCCGCCAATTAATCATTGCCCGAAATGATTCTATAAGCAACCCGACTTCGGAGGGTTTGCGTCCCCCTTGTGGGGCAAGCATTTTTTGCAGCAAAACGGCTTCCGTGCAGCAAAAAAAACAGCTTGCTATTTGCCATGTCGCAAATAAAATCTGCCCTGAACAGGGGCAGATATGAATGCGAGCCGAGCGAGCTAAAATGGCGGTCGATTACCTCCCGACGTTTCATGCTGCAAAGTTACAGGCTAAAGTAACATGCTGTATTCCACTGATCGAAGCCACTTGCTGCCAAATCGACGCCACTCACTGCCACCTCGTAAAAAAGTGATGATTCTGCTAATAAATAGGTTTTTATTTGCAGAGAAAATGACTGTATGAACAGACAGACGGATAGTTGAATAGATAGCTGTACGGACATAAAAACATACAGTCGGCTATATGGAGGGAGATACAGCCGGATGAATGACTAAATGACTGGCTAAACGGCTAAACGTTCCAACAGCTAAACAGCCGGACGGACAGATGAACAGATAACTAATCAAACGTATGGCTGAACAGACAGACGGTTGTTCAGCCGGACAGAGATACAAACGATGTATAATAATTAAAAATTCAGACAATGGAAAAGAAAACTTTGAATGTGGCTTTCAGTACCCAAAAAGGTGGAGCCGGAAAAACAACCCTTACGGTGTTGGTAGCTTCTTATCTGCACTATGTGAAAGGCTACAACGTAGCCGTGATTGACTGCGACTTTCCGCAACACTCGATTGCGGAAATGCGTGAGCGTGATTTACAGATGTCGATGGATGATGACCATTACAAGCTCATGGCTTATGAGCAGTTTTCCGCTTTAGGGAAAAAGGCTTATGAAGTTATCGAAAGTAGCCCTGAAAACGCTATGGAAGATGCACAGGAGGTAATTGAAGCCTTGAAGCCTGACTTTGTGTTCTTCGACCTGCCCGGAACAATCAACAATCCGGCGGTTGTACACACACTTTCACTCATGGATTACATTATTGCTCCGATCAGTGCTGACAGATTGGTACTGGAAAGCACCCTGCAATATGTGATTACGGTCAATGATGCTCTGATTACGCCCGGCAAAGCAAAAATCAAAGGGCTATATCTACTTTGGAATCTTGTAGATGGACGGGAGAAAACCGAACTCTACGAAGTGTATGAGGATGTAATTGATAAACTGGGTTTCCCGCTTTTCAAAACATTCCTGCCCGATAGTAAGCGGTTCCGCCGGGAGCAGTCTGTAAACCACAAAGCCCTGTTCCGCTCGACACTGTTCCCTGCGGACAAAGCATTGGTAAGGGGCAGCAACCTCGATGCCCTGATAGAAGAAATGTTGGAAACTCTAAAATAACAGGTTATGACGAAAAAGAAAGAAGAAGTAAACCTGAATGAGATTGATGCCAGCTTTGTCATATCCTCATTTAAGAATAAGGAACGCCGGAACAATCCGAGTTCCATACCCAGAGCATTGGTTCCTGAACACGAAAAGAAACAGGAACAGGAAGCGGAAAGCGTGGAGCCTGAAAAAACGGAAGTTATTCAGGAAGAATCTCCCCGCGAAGAAACGAAACGGAAACGCAGTAAATCACCTGATTACGAAAGCCTGTTTATTCAGGAAGTCGGCATCACGGCACGTACCGGAAAATCTGTTTACATACGCAAAGAGCACCATGAAAAAATTATGAAGATTGTTCAGGTCATCGGTAAAAATCAGGTGTCTTTATTCAGCTATATAGATAATGTACTGTCCCAACATTTTGCCACTTATCAAGATGAGATAACGGAATTGTACAATAAAAACAACGAAGGAATTTTCTAACAATAAAACAATCAAATTATGATACCCAATCCATTTTTAATAGATAGCGGAGATAAGGCAATGATGGGAAAGATATTTATAACTGTAGTTATCCTGTACTCCCTCTTTGTCGGAATCTATTTCTTGCGAGCAAGAGCAGGGAAAAGGCGTAAAAGGAACATTATCGGTCAGGGTAGTTCTACTCAGGAAACAGAGTGTTTGAAGGCAGATATTGTCGGGAAAAGTACATTTGCTTTAAGTGCATCGACGCCACTCGCTGCCAAATCGGAGCCACTCACTGCCACCTCGCTAAAATCTGATAATCAGGCTGAAAAACCCGATATATTTGCTTCGCCTAACGAGGTAAAGCCATCAGCAGAAATGCCGCAGGATGAATTGGACGAAGCCTTTTCCGATACTCCGCCGCCCGATGAGGACAACAAGCCGATGGACATACATTGTCCGCTCGAATATGAAACGGACGGAGAAAACGAAGAGGAACCGGAAGACGAGGAAGAAGAAGTCGAAGGCGCAGCACAAGCCGCCCTTGCTTCGGGAGTTCGATTTGAAGATTTGGGAAATGCCGTCCGCACGGTAAATAAATCGGATAAAGCAACACCGGAGCAAAAACGAAAAGCGGGCGATACGCTGTTAGAAATACGCCAGACTGATATGTTCGAGCAGGTTGTTTCTGGTAAACCCGATGCGAAGAGAATCGTTTCTGACCTGATGGCGGAGAGCCTTTCAGCTTTCTATGAGCGGAAAGACAGGGAAGCCGGAACTTCCGGAAGCGGGAAAAAAGCTCCCGATAATTTTAATATTCGAGATTTCGCATAGTGCGGGATTAGTATAAATGTAAAACAAGAAAAGATGAAAGAAAGAGATTACGGTTAGCGTGCGCAAGCAGTAACAAAAGAGTCTGCGACTCCCACTAAAAAAATTCAAAGTATTAACGATTTATCAACCCGGTAAGCGGGTCCATCCACCCCGCTTACCATTTAAACAATTTCTCAGTATGACAAAGAAAAAGATTCTTATCGCAGCGGCTTTCGTTTTAGCTGCTGTTTCAAGTGCATTCGCACAGGGCAACGGTATTGGCGGTATTACCGAAGCTACCAACATGGTGACCTCGTATTTCGACCCGGGTACAAAATTGATATACGCCGTGGGTGCAGTCGTGGGGCTGATTGGCGGGGTAAAAGTGTATGGAAAGTTCTCTTCCGGAGACCCCGACACAAGCAAAACTGCCGCCAGCTGGTTCGGAGCCTGTATCTTCCTGATTGTGGCGGCGACTATCCTTCGCTCCTTCTTTTTGTAATCTCCATCCTATAACAATTATGGAGTTTAATATTAATAAAGGAATAGGCAAAAGCGTGGAGTTCAAAGGTTTGAAAGCCCAATACCTGTTCATCTTCGCCGGAGGCCTGCTGGCTGTCTTCGTGGTCTTTGTCATTATGTACATGGCAGGCATCGACCAGTGGATTTGCATCGGCTTCGGGGTGATAGCCGCATCGGTATTGATCTGGCTGACCTTTAACCTGAATGAAAAATACGGGGAATATGGGCTGATGAAGCTCATGGCTATCAAACAGCATCCCCGCTATTTGATTAACCGGAAAATACCCCGCCGCTTGTTCAGAAAGAAAAGAAAGGAGGTAACGTATGCGTAATATCATGAAAGCGGGGACCATTGAGAGTAAGTTTCCCTTGCTGGCAGTAGAACACGACTGCATCATCAGCAAGGATGCGGATATTACGGTTGCCTACAAAGTAGAGTTGCCCGAACTGTTTACTGTAACGAGTACAGAGTACGAAGCTATACACTCGTCGTGGACAAAAGCCGTCAAAGTGTTGCCCGAATACAGCGTGGTGCATAAGCAGGATTGGTTTGTTCGGGAAACCTATAAATCGGAAACGGGAAAAGACGATATGAGTTTCCTGTCCCGCAGCTTTGAAAAGCATTTCAACGAAAGGCCGTTCCTGAATCACTCGTGTTTCCTGTTCCTGACCAAAACGACCAAAGAACGGATGCGGATGCAGAGCAACTTCTCTTCGCTCTGCCGGGGAAACATTATTCCCAAAGAGGTCAATAAGGACACGGCAACCAAGTTTCTGGAAGCAGTCGGGCAGTTCGAGCGGATAATGAACGATTCGGGATTTATCAAATTGACACGTATCCCTTCCGATGAAATAACAGGAACTAATGACAAAGCAGGACTAATTGAAAAATATTTCGCCCTGTCGTTGGACGATACCACTTGCTTGCAGGATATGGAACTGGGAGCGGACGGGCTTCGGGTAGGCAGCAAACACGTTTGCCTGCATACGCTTTCAGATGCGGAAGACCTGCCCGGACGTATTGGAACGGATATGCGTTACGAAAAACTATCGACCGACCGGAGCGACTGCCGTTTGTCATTCGCTTCGCCTGTCGGCTTGCTCTTGTCTTGCGACCATATCTATAATCAGTATCTCTTTATCGAAGACAGTGCGGAAAACCTGCGGAAGTTTGAAAAGAGCGCACGAAATATGCAGTCGCTATCCCGCTATTCAAGGGGCAATCAAATTAATAAGGAGTGGATTGACCAGTACCTGAACGAAGCGCATAGCTTCGGGCTGACCTCCATCCGGGCGCATTTCAATGTCATGGCGTGGAGCGAAGATACGGAAGAACTGAAACATATCCGAAATGATGTAGGCTCACAACTTGCACTCATGGAATGCAAGCCCCGCCACAACACGGTGGATGCCGCTACGCTGTATTGGGCGGCGATGCCGGGCAACGGTGGGGATTTTCCGGCGGAAGAATCGTTCTATACGTTTATTGAGCCTGCCTTGTGCTTCTTTACCGAAGAAACGAACTACCGGAGTTCGGTCAGTCCGTTTGGTATCAAAATGGCGGACAGGGTTTCGGGAAAGCCGCTCCATGTGGATATTTCCGACCTGCCCATGAAGAAAGGAATTATCACGAACCGTAACAAGTTCGTTCTTGGGCCATCGGGGTCGGGAAAATCCTTCTTTATGAATCACCTTGTCCGCCAGTACTGGGAACAGGGTACACATGTCGTGCTGGTCGATACGGGTAACTCCTATCAGGGCTTGTGCGAGATGGTGCGCCGCAAGACCAAAGGACAGGACGGGATTTACTACACCTACACCGAAGAAAGCCCTATCTCCTTTAATCCGTTCTATACCGATGATTACAAATTCGATGTGGAAAAGAAAGACAGCATCAAAACCCTGCTGCTGACCCTCTGGAAGTCCGAAGACGACAAGGTGAGCAAAACCGAAAGCGGGGAACTCGGCAGCGCAGTTTCGGCATACATCGAGCGCATCCGGGCAGACAGGAGTATCATCCCCTCATTCAACACGTTTTATGAGTATATGTTGGGCGACTACCGCAAGGAACTGGAAGAACGGGAGATTAAGGTCAGCAAGGACGACTTCAATATCGACAACATGCTGACCACCCTGCGCCAGTATTACCGGGGCGGACGTTTCGACTTCCTCTTGAACTCCGACAAGAACATCGACCTCTTGAATAAGAGTTTCATTGTCTTTGAAATCGACAGTATTAAGGAGAATAAAGAACTTTTCCCTGTCGTAACCATCATCATCATGGATGCCTTTATTCAGAAAATGAGACGGTTAAAGGGTGTACGAAAGCAACTGATTGTAGAAGAAGCGTGGAAGGCTCTTTCTTCGGCGAATATGGCTGAATACCTGAAGTATATGTATAAAACTGTTCGTAAATACTTCGGGGAAGCCATTGTCGTAACGCAGGAAGTCGATGATATTATCGCAAGTCCTATTGTAAAGGAGAGTATTATCAACAACAGCGACTGCAAAATCCTGTTAGACCAGCGCAAGTACATGAACAAATTTGATTCGATACAGGCGTTACTGGGACTGACCGAAAAAGAAAAGTCGCAGATACTCTCTATCAACATGGCAAATAATCCGAGCCGCAAGTATAAAGAAGTATGGTTCGGTCTGGGTGGTGTGCAATCCGCCGTTTATGCTACCGAAGTCAGTTTGGAAGAATACTACACCTACACCACCGAAGAATCGGAAAAGCTGGAAGTGCAACAACTGACCGAAAAATTGGGAGGAAATATCGAACTGGCGATTAAACAGATTGCCGAAAGCAAACGGCAGGAATACGTGGGATAGATGCCATGATAGGAAAAAAGAGTAAGCCGGATGCGGCATCGCAGATACGCAGTTCTTTCCCGCTTCGTGAGATATGCGGGACATGGGTAAGCCTTTGCGGTTCCCCCGGACTTAAAATATTCCATGACGGTAGTCGGTTCCGGTTACAGTTTATTTACAAACAAGATACGGCGTTTACCGTCCCTTTGTGCCAGAGTTGGGGGATTACCTTTTTCGATTTCTACGGCATGATACGCATTGCCTACGATGATGAGCGGGATATGCTTCTGCTGACCACCGAAGGTAAATATAAAAGAGTGTACGATTGAAGTACACACAATCAATAAT
The DNA here is from genome assembly GCA_001898935.1 of Paludibacter sp. 47-17. GTDB lineage: Bacteria > Bacteroidota > Bacteroidia > Bacteroidales > Paludibacteraceae > Paludibacter. The sequence continues at coordinate 242,509 of MKVT01000034.1, read as the reverse complement.
CATTTAAAAAGTAAAAATATGAATCGACGACAAGAAGAACGCAATCGAGCAACAGTTTGCTCAGGTTGCCGAAGCGCGGAGGAGAAAAACAAGCGAAGCGCAATTAAACGAATATTTATATGCCTGATAGTAGCACTATCTATGCTCTCTTTTCAGGCGAAAGCGCAATGGGTTGTAACTGATCCGACCAATCTTGTGCAAAATATCACAAGTGCTATACAGGGTACGACAACAGCTACCAACATGATAAAAAACCTGCAAGAGAGTATCAAAATCTATCAACAGGGCAAGGAATACTACGACGCTTTGAAGTCTGTCCACAACCTGATAAAAGATGCACGTAAGGTACAGAAAACCATTGCGATGGTCAGCGAAATTACGGACATCTATGTGAACGGATTTAATAAAATGGTGGGTGATCCGAACTTTACTCCGAATGAATTGGCGGCAATTTCAACAGGCTATGCCAGATTACTGGAGGAAGGGGGTGCGTTGGTAACGGATTTGAAAAACGTAGTTACCGGAAGCAACGGGCTTTCCCTGTCCGATAAAGAACGGATGGATGCGATAGACAACATTTATAATAAGATGTTGGACTATCGTAACCTGACGAAGTATTACACTCAAAAGAGTATATCGGTTTCGTATATCCGTGCCAAAGAAAAAGGCGATACGGACAGGGTATTATCTCTTTATGGCAGTCCTGCCGAAAGGTATTGGTAATCAAATAAATGTAGTCAATTATGAATTTTGATAACCTACATCAGATTCTTGCGAATCTGTATCAAGATATGATACCTCTTTGCAGCAACATGATTGGGGTTGCGAAGGGGTTGGCCGGATTGGGAGCCTTGTTCTATGTGGCATACCGGGTATGGCAAGCGTTGAGCCGTGCGGAACCTGTCGACATGTTCCCCTTGCTTCGTCCCTTTGCAATCGGCTTGTGCATTATGTTCTTCCCGGCACTGGTCTTAGGAACTATCAATGCGGTTATGAGCCCTATTGTTACGGGTACTCATAGCATTTTGGAATCGCAGACAATGGATATGAAAGCCTATCAGCAACAGAAAGACAATCTGGAATATGAAGCCCGTGTCCGCGAGGGTAAAGCATGGCTTGTCGATGATAAAGTGTATGACCAGAAAATGAAAGACCTCGGTATTACCGATACACCCGAAATTATCAGTATGTGGGGAGAACGGCTTTGGTATGATATCAAAGCATGGTTCCGGCAGGTAATCAGGGATTTCTTTGAACTGCTGTTCAATGCTTCCGCCTTGGTCATAGATACGATACGCACATTTTTCCTTGTCGTGCTGGCCATACTGGGGCCTATTGCGTTTGCCTTTTCTATCTATGATGGATTTCAGGCAACGCTCACCCAGTGGCTTACACGCTATATCAGCGTATATCTGTGGCTCCCTATTTCCGACATTTTTTCTTCTATTCTGGCACGCATACAGACTTTGATGCTTGAACAGGATATAGCCCTGCTGCAAGATCCGAACTATATCCCCGACGGCTCGAATGGTATATATATTGTATTCCTGATTATCGGAATTATCGGATATTTTACTATACCGACAGTAGCCGGATGGATTATACAATCGGGCGGAGCAGGTGCATTCGGAGGTGCGGTAAATAAAACAGCAAGTAAAGCAGGTGGAATTGCCGGAGGCGTTGCGGGATCAGTAGCAGGAAACGTTGGCGGTCGTTTGCTTGGTAAGTAATTCATTTAAAACAAAAAATAATGGAGTTCAAAAGTTTAAAAAATATTGAAACAAGTTTCAAGCAGATAAGGATTATCGCCATTGTGTTTGTCGTGCTGTGTGCAGGGATTACCGGATATGCGGTCTGGAACTCATTCAGCTTTGCAGAAGCACAACGGCAGAAAATTTACGTATTAGACAATGGGAAGTCGCTGATGCTGGCTCTGTCGCAGGACATGACCCAAAACAGACCCGTGGAGGCACGCGAACACGTCCGCCGCTTCCATGAATTGTTTTTCACATTGTCCCCAGATAAAAGCGCCATTGAATCAAACATCAACCGGGCACTCTTTCTGGTGGACAAAAGTGCTTTCCGCTATTATCAGGATATGCAGGAAAAAGGTTACTATAACAGAATTGTGTCGGGTAATATCAATCAGATTATTCAGATCGATTCTGTGGCATGTAATCTCGATGTTTATCCCTATAAGGTGATGACCTATTCCCGACAAATGATTATCAGGGCAAGTAATGTAACGGAGCGAAGCCTTGTTACACGCTGCGACCTGATAAACTCTGTCAGAAGCGACAATAATCCTCATGGGTTTACTATGGAACGCTTTGAAATATTAGAAAACAGGGATTTACGAACAATAGACAGATAAGCCATGATAAAGAAAAAACTTACAGCCGTAAGGGACTGGATGGAAGACGGTCTGCGGTCGTTGTTGGGGCGGATAACGCCCGACGGACGGGTTATCATAATCCTTGTAATGCTTTTTGTGTTTGGTGCAGGTTCCATCTACATGACGGTTTCGTCCATTTACAATATGGGCAAAAAAAGCGGTCAGGAGATGCAGATAGAACATATCAGACAACTGGAGCTGGAGCATCAGCAAAAAGCAGATAGTATAAACTTAATAAACAGATTTGATTATGAGTAAGGAAAACGAAGGTAACGAACCGAAACCGGAAGTTATCGAAAAAAAGAAAGAGAGTAAGCCTAAAAAAGAACTTACCCTGCAGGAAATGCAGAAGCGTAAAAAGATGCTTGTCTATCCGTTGTTTGTCTTGCTGTTCATTGGGACTATGTGGCTCATCTTTGCGCCCGACGGCGGAAAGGATGAAAAGCAGCCTGACGGATTTAACCCTGAACTGCCAATCCCCAAAGATGAAGGTATTGTAGGGGATAAACGGAAGGCTTACGAACAGGAAGCCATGCGTAACAAAGAAGAAAATAAAAGGCGTAATTTACAAGACTTTGCTTTTTCTATCGGAGAGGATGAAGACCTCAAAACGCAGGAAGATTACGAAAGCAAAGCCACCGGAACGGACGGGCGAAACAGCTACAATTACAGTAACAGCACTTCCCGCAGTACTTCGACTATCCAATCATCGGCACAGGCTTATCAGGATGTAAACCGTCAGTTGGGGACATGGTATGAACAGCCCGCAACAGAAGTGGATGAACAGGCACAACTTGAACTGGAGTTCCGCATTCAGGAACTCGAAAGGCAGTTACAGGAAAAGTCGGCTGCCGATGAGCAGTTAGAACTGATTGAAAAATCGTATCAGATTGCCGCCAAATACACGCCCAATGCACAGGAACAGGTAACGCCAGACGGACAGCAGCAACAAAACAGGGATAACACAATCAACCTGCGTGAGAAAGTTACCCCGAAGCCTGTATCACAAGTGCATCACAGTGTAGTTTCGCTTTTGGCGGCTCCAATGGATAATGACGAGTTTCTGGATCAATACAGCAAGCCCCGTAACATGGGATTCATTACGGCTACCGGACAGGAAGCTATAACGGAGAAAAACGGTATTAAGGCTTGCGTATACCAGACTATTAAACTTTCCGACGGGAAAGAAATGCAACTGCGTTTACTGGAGCCGATGAGAGCCGGGAATATCCTGATTCCTGCAAACACTATCCTGACGGGGAGTGCTAAGATTAGTGGGGAGCGGCTTCAGGTTACAATTATATCTATACAGTATGCAGATAATGTGATACCTGTCGAAATGGATGTGTATGATTTAGACGGGTTACGGGGATTCTCGGCTCCGGGTTCAGATGAAATGAATGCCGCCAAAGAAATCGCCGCTAACATGGGTACATCTATGGGCAGTAGCATTACTATAACAGACGATGCGGGTTCGCAGCTTGCTGCCGACTTAGGACGAAGCGCCATTCAGGGGTTATCGCAATACGTCAGTAAAAAAATGCGGAAAGTGGAAGTAACATTGAAAGCTAATCATCAGGTATTGCTTCTTCCGAAGGTATAATCAGGGCATAAGCCCACCACTAAAAAATCCAATAGCAATTAACAATTAAAACAAATTTTCGTATGAAACGATTCTTTTTTGTACTCGCTATTTTCGGGTGCATATTCACAGTAAACGCTCAGGACATTGAAAAACAGAGCGTAGAAAAACAACAAACAGCAAATATTTCTCCCTCTACCGGAGACTATTTTGACGGTCTGACCAGACCGCTGACTTTTAACCGGATGATACCACCATATGCACTGGAGGTTACATTTTCGAAAACAGTACATATCATTTTCCCTGCGGCGATCCGCTATGTGGACTTAGGTAGCTCCGACCTGTTGGCAGCCAAAGCAGACGGAGCGGAAAACGTGCTGCGTGTGAAAGCTGCACTCCGGGACTTCTCCAAAGAAAGTAATCTGGCTGTAATAACGGAAGACGGTGCATATTATAATTTCAACGTAAAATATGCTGATGAGCCGGTTAAATTATCAGTTGAAATGACCGACTTTATCCACGATGGGGAAGCCGTGAACAGACCGAACAACGCTATGGAGATTTACATGAGGGAGTTGGGTAGCGAATCACCCTTACTGGTTAAGCTGATAATGAAATCTATCTATAAGAATGATGACAGGGAAATAAAGCATATCGGCTCCAAACGTTTCGGCATTCAGTACACACTCAAAGGAATTTACACACACAATGGATTGCTTTATTTTCACATGCAACTCAAAAATTCGTCTAATGTGCCATTTGATGTGGATTTTATCACTTTCAAGATTGTAGATAAAAAACTGGCAAAACGTACCGCTATTCAGGAACAGGTAATCGTACCACTGCGGGCACATAATAATCTGACGTTGATAAGTGGGAAACGGACTGAACGTGTGGTTTTTACTTTGCCGAAGTTCACTATTCCCGATGATAAGCATCTGATTATCGAACTGAACGAAAAAGAGGGCGGACGGCATCAGAGTTTTGTTGTCGAAAATGCCGACCTTATAAGGGCGAAAGTTATCAACGAACTTAAAATAAAGTAAGTTATGAAACGGCTATCTCTTATAGTAGCGGTTGTGCTGTGCCTGGTCTTTGCCGACCAAGCCCACGCACAGCGTTGTTTACCCAGTATGCAAGGCATACAGGTAACAGGTGGAATGGTGGACGGATTTCATTCGCCGGATAAAAAGAATGAACTGGGTTATTACTTCGGGTTGTCGATGGCGACATACGCGAAAAGCGGAAATAAGTGGGTATTCGGTACAGAGTTTCTGAATAAATACTATCCGTATAAAGATAACAGGATACCTGTCAGCCAGTTTACCGGAGAGGGTGGTTATTTCCTGAAATTTCTTTCCGACCATAATAAAGTAGTGCTTTTCTCTTTGGGTGCTTCGGCTCTTGCCGGATATGAAACAAGTAACTGGGGAGAAAAAACACTTTTTGACGGCTCCACACTCCATAATAAAGACCGCTTCATCTACGGGGGTGCTATTACGTTGGAAATGGAAACTTATTTGTCTGACTGTGTTGTGCTGCTCCTGACTGCCCGTGAACGGGTGTTATGGGGTACTTCAACAGGACGTTTCCATTTCCAGTATGGATTAGGGTTAAAATTTATAATCAATTAAACATGAAATTACAATGAAAAAGTTTTTAGCATATTTTTTATACACGCTATTGCTATCAGCAATAGTCTGTGCCTGTAGTGACGATTTGGATATTCAGCAGGCTTATTCATTCGATCTTGTTACTATGCCCGTCCAGAAAAGAATCGTTCAGGACGAAACGGCGGAAATCAGATGTACGTTAGTCAAAGAGGGGAATTATGAGCAGGCGAAATTCTTCATCCGGTATTTTCAGCCGGACGGGGTTGGAGAGCTGCGGATGGATGACGGAACGGTATTTCTACCAAATGATCTGTACCCGTTGGACAGGACTACATTCCGGCTCTATTACACATCACGCAGCACGGATCAACAGGTTATTGATGTATATATAGAAGATTCATTCGGTCAGGTAGTGCAGAAAACATTCAGTTGGCAGAATGACAGGGGTGATGAAGAAGATGAAGATTTACAAAAAGTATCAGTCCATGATTTTATGCAGTTTTATCGGGCTAAACGTCCTTTGCTGGCTATATATAGCCCTGTCGCTGAATAATGCCCCGACAGACGTAGAGCTATGGGGAGAAGAAATTGAATAAGTATTGAACAAGTCCTGTCCAAATTGGATGGGACTTGTTTTTTATCTTACTTCAATTCTGAAAGTAACCTTAAATTTTTGCCGCATCAACAGCACCCCCGCTGTTAAACAGAAATATATTTTTGTTTAACAAACGGAGTGTTAATTGCGCATCGGTTTTTGTTGCTTTTCCCCGTCATCTTGAAATGTCATGGAATACCTTAGGTTTACAGCTTTAATTATAATAATCAATATTCAATCATTGATTTTGGACATCCATTTTTTAAGAAAATCCAACTTTTAGTATATTTAAATATGAATTAGTTATCTTTGCACCATGAAATATTTGTCCCTCATATTATCCATGTATGTATTACTGTTATCAGTAATGCCATGTTGTTTTGAGGATAAGTGTTTATCTGTATATATTCCAACTGTTGAATCAGGTGTCGATACACATAATAACTGTGATGACTGTTCCGATAACGGTTATAATTGCTGCTCTCCTTTCCTGCACTGTGATACTTGTTCAGGCTTCCCCGAAGCCCATCATTACAGCCCTATAAGTGTAGTTATTGGCTTAGTATCTGATTGCAAATCAGATTATATAGAAAGAAACGATCTCCCTGATTTTAAATCTTTAATCTGGCAACCGCCACAAGCATAAACCAAGTTTTGTGTTTACAGGTCATTATGAAAATTTCCTGCGATTTTTACGGTAATACATTTTTTGTAGTATCGTGACTTTCAATTTATTTATTCCTAATTGAAGATTTGAAATAATTATCATAATGAAAACAAAAATTATACTGATGTTATTCTTAACATTCAGCCTTTCCAATATTTTCGCTCAAAATACACTTAGAGTTAAACTAATAGACTGCGATAGCAATGAGCCGTTAATCGGCGCTAATATTGTGCTCTATAATACAACAAATGGAACATCTTCTGATACTGAAGGATTGGCGGTACTCTCCAATATTCCTGATGGTAAACAAATGTTTGAAATCACTTATGTGGGGTATGAAAAGACCATAAAAGAGTTTACCTTTCCATTGGCTTCGGATGAGGTAATTGTTATTAAGGTTGAAGCGGACGAAGAAACTTTGCAGGAGGTGGTTGTTTCTTCAACAAGGGGTACACGTACTTTTAAAGATATTCCTACCCGTATAGAGTTTATCAATGCCGAAGAATTAGGCGAAAAAGGAGTAATGAAGCCCGGAGATATCCGTATGTTACTGAATGAAAGTACGGGTATTATGACGCAACAAACATCTGCCATATCGGGCAATTCATCCATCCGTATTCAGGGTTTGGATGGTAGGTATACGCAGATACTAAAAGACGGTTTCCCTGTATTTTCGGGTGCTGCAAGCGGATTAGGCTTATTGCAGACACCTCCGCTCGATTTAAAGCAGGTTGAAATTATAAAAGGTTCTTCTTCGACCTTATATGGCGGCGGTGCGATTGCAGGGTTGGTAAACCTTATATCGAAAACACCTGAAAAGGAAAGGGATTTTTCAATACATTTGAATGGAACAACGGGCAAAGGGCTTGATGTAAACAGCTTTTTCGGTCAGAAATTCAATAAGGTGGGTACTACTGTATTTGCATCGTATAACCGGAACTGGGCTTATGACCCGTCAGATGTGGGCTTTACGGCTATACCTAAATTCGACAGGTTTGTACTGAATCCTAAACTATTTCTATACCTGTCTGAAAATACAGACTTTAATTTTGGTATAAATTCCATGATAGAAAACCGCTTGGGTGGTGACATGGAGTATGTAAAGGGCAAAGGAAATGATGAACATTCTTACTTTGAAAGGAACAAGACACAGAGGCATTCAAGCCAGCTTACATTTGAACACCGTTTTGACAAGCAAAACAAATTGAATGTAAAGAACAGTGTAACTTATTTCACTCGTAAAATAGAAATTCCCGATTTCAAATTTGACGGTGACCAGTTATCGTCTTTTTCTGAAATATCTTTTATACATACAAAGGAAAAAACAGAATGGGTAGCTGGAGCGAATCTATGGACAGATAAGTTTACCGAAAAGAAACTGACTGATTTTCCTTTGCGTGATTACAACATGACTACTTTAGGCTTGTTTGTACAGAACAATACGAAAATAACGGATTGGATGGACATCGAAAGCGGCTTGAGAACTGATTATGTTATAGATTATGGTTTTGCAGTTTTACCTCGTATTTCCTCGCATTTTAAAATAACAGACAAATTTTCATCCCGTGTAGGTGGCGGATTTGGATATAAAGCGCCTACTATTTTTTCGGAGGATAGTGAACATATTCAGTACCAGAATGTCCTGCCGATAAATGATGACAAGAATAAACTGGAAAGAAGTTATGGGGCAAATGTGGATTTTACTTATAAAACTGGATTATTTAGCAATCAGGTATTTTTGAGTATAAACCAGTTATTCTTTTTTACTTACCTGAAAAATCCGCTTGAACTGCAAGCTGCGGATAATAACCGTTGGCAGTTCAACAACATAGACGGTCATGTGGATAGCAAGGGGGCTGAAACAAACATGAAAATAGGTTATAAGGATTTCAGCTTATTTATCGGATATACCTATACGGATGCTAATGTTAAGGAAGACGGCAGAAGCTATCAGAAAACCCTTACCCCGAAACATAAAATCAACTCTGTATTAATGTATGAGGTGGAAGATAAATGGAAAATCGGATTGGAGGCTTATTATACTGGAAAACAAAGATTAAATGACGGTAAAACAGGACAGGATTACCTTATTTGCGGATTAATGATGCAACGGATTTGGGAAAAATTCTCAATATATGCTAACTTTGAGAACTTTACCGATAGAAGACAAACAAGGTTCGATACCATTTATACAGGTTCGATGACCAAGCCGGAATTTCGGGATATTTATGCGCCAATAGATGGCTTTGTCTTGAATGCCGGTATTATAATTAAATTATAGAATGAAAAAATCAATTTTTTAAATTGAGCAAATGGATTGTCCGAGTGAGGAAAACCTCATTCGGATGAAACAGGGTATTGCCAGACAGGAATACGACTTGGAAGGTAAGGTGTTATGTTTCGCTCAAACCAAGAATAGAAACGCGCAGTAATGGCTTTTGCTTCTTTTCTCCCGTATAATTTGAACGACTCATGGAAAAGAAGCGGGCGGAAATTTTCCGCCCGCTTTTACTCCTGCTTTTTTGAAAGCCATTCATCCCGTCGTTCTCGACATTCTTCCAATGACTTGGCAACAGTAGAGAATAGCTCTCCATCCGTATGGCGGTAGTCGTATTGGTAATATTCCGTTCCTCTGAATGCTCCTGCAATAAAAATTGTATAGTTCTCTTTTCCCTGTTCGCATACGGAACAGCCGTTGTGATTGATTGAATTTGTTTTCATTTTTATGTTGATTTGTGGGCGGATTGCTCCGCCCTATGGTTAATTAGCGTTCTACAATCTCTAAATGCTGGTTTTTCAGGAACTTTCTGCCACATTCGCAAATGACATGGGTATCAGTTATGCGAGTGATAACTCGTGTGATACTTTCGTGGCAGATATAAGGCTTTCCGTCCTTATATCCATTTTGCAAATCGCCCGAAATATGGCAATACTTTCCTATTAATTTTTCGTTTACTTCTGTTGTTTTCATATTGGTTACTGTTTAAAATTGATTTTATGCTGCTAATCTCTGTTCAATAAGTGGTATATTTTTCTCTACAAGTTTGATAATTCGGCTGTGGTGTTCTGTATTCTTGTTGCAAATACCCCTGCTTTGAATAACTTTTAGTTGAGAGAGTGATACTTCAATCGTTTCAATTCGTTCTCCTTCAATACAGGCGGACAGGATAAGGCTGTCGGTTTTTGAATGGTAACTGCCTACGCAATGGTGCATTGCCTTACCTTCTAATACAATCTCAGCAACGCTATCCAGCACACGGATGCTGATAAGTCCGTCCGAAAACATCAGTCCGAAGAACTTTGCTTTGGCTTCTCTGTATTCGGTTTCTTTTTTCAATTGCTTTTCAAGTTCCTGCTGTGCATCGGCTTTCGCTTTCTTCTGCATATAGCGGTCGTGTTCTACAAGCAGGTCTGCCGGGCATACATATTTGGCATTGTGCAGGTCTTTCCCAAAGAAGTGCAGGAAGTCGATGTAGTCGCACCAAAGCGTAGCATCTTTGACTGTGTAACGATTTCTTATACAGATACGAATGGATTGCCAATACCTGTCGATATTCCTTTGCCAACCCATATCCAACAGGCGTTTTAACAGTTTGGTTTGTCCTGTCTTTAGCATTGTTTCGGCTCTGTTGTCTGTTAGCAGAATGCGGAACAAGTCTAAGGGATTTTGTCCGTACAATGCCTTTTTATAGCCTGTCCGTTTAAGTTGGGGAATAAGTCTTTGACGTGGATAGACTACACCTGTGTAGATGCGGTTATACACTTCGTTTTCCTGCCGTAATTCCAATGGAGTGTGGAATATCCACGAATCGTAATAACTCGTACCCAATGTTTGGCGAAGTTTGGCAAAGGTGCAGTATTTGCCATTAGGGGCAATCCAGCGTTGCATCACTTCACTGTGGATGTATTTCGGCTGTTCACCTACTTTGACAAAGCAACTTACCATAAGGGTGCGCAATACCTGATAACCTTTGTGAGCGGTTATAATGGTCATATAGTATTTACCTTCAAACGTCCGCTTTTTGGTAGTTTGTACGGATAATTTTGTTTTGCAGTTCGGGCAATGACAATCCGTAAGTGTATCGACTAAATGCCCTGTTCCCTGCCATGAATGACCACATTTGGTACAGGTAATCAATCCTTTGTTGTTCCTGCGTCCGATATACTCAATGGCATTATCATAGCCCCACTGTATTTGTTCTTTGGTGAGTTTCTGCAAGGTCTTACTTGCCTCTACTACTTGCTGTTGGAATTTATTCTTGGGTTTCATGCTGTCAATAATTTAGAAGTCGAATAGACTTGGTTGGACATTCGTTTCTGCTCTCTTGGTTTTCTTTACAGGCTGTGTTATTTTTCTGTATGCCTCGTCCTGTGCCTTTTGTATGGCTACTTGCCTTGCTTCTTCTTTTTCTTCGGCTGTAAGTTCTACTACATGGTTCACTACGATATGGGCATTGTTCATGGGCTTACCTATCTCGATGTTGTCTTCATCATAATAATGAACTGCCATAGAGTAGATTTCATCATCGGCAAAGCCGTTACAACCGCTTTTCTGTACTTGATTGAGAATGTATGTTATACAATCGTCTATGTTCTTTTCGGGCTTGCTGTATTGGAATGAGAATAATACATCTGTTTCCGCTCGTTGGTCTAAATATGCCTTAATTGTATTTTTGAAATGATTTGATGCTTTCATGTCTTTGGGTATTGTGAGGCAGAATGGCTCTGCCTCTTGTTATTACTTGATTAATCCAGTCCGAAATAATAGGCTAACCGTTGCTCCTGTGATTTCGGAAAAATCCAACCTGCCAACTTCTTCCCGTTGAATGTCAATCGGCTGTTGAAGCGTCCGCCCATTGCTTTTAATTCGTCTTTGATTGCTTTCGTTTCTCCGAATACCGCTACCGCTTTGGCTGAATATTCTACTACTGTATAGCTGTTTTTGTCCGTACCTTTATCTGTTACTGTACTTGTCGGAGTACTTGGGGGTGTGGTATTCGGTTTATTGATATGGATGTTATCTTCGCTTCCTGCGGTATAGGCAAATTCCTCTATCGTGTTTTCTCGTTTGTACACAGGCTCTTTTTCGATTATCCAACCGCTGTACTTACTCACTCCTAAATAGTAGCCGTCGCCCATGCTGTACTTTTCACGGTGTTCGTAATCTTCGTTAAACTCGGCTAAATGGGCAGTTTCCTCAAAATTGGATGCGTGTTTGCGCATTTCGGAAAAGATGTCCCTTTTATGCTTTGAAAAACCGATGATAACCGTCCGCTGTGTGCTATATGAGTAGTAGTCCGTATAGCTGTCGCTCTCATTTTGTCTTAAATGTGCCACGATAACTGCCTGTGCGTCTTCGGGAAATATTTCGGTAAAACGTTTGCGACCTGTTTTCTTGACTTCTTCTATGCGGATTCTTTCCTGCTCGGCTTCTTCTTCCTGTTGTTTCTTCTGTGCCTGCGCTTCCTGAAGAAGTATAGCTACCTCAAAACTGTCCATAAATTGAGAGTTCTCGCTGTCGTAATAGTAACCGATACCGAATTTTTCTTTCAAGGGTCGGATAATATCGGCTGTGTAAAACTCTTTTGTACGCAGGTTAATCAGCTTGTAAGCAATGCCCCAATCGTTTTTACGGATTTCATAGACTACATACCTGTCGTAACTGTATCCCTCCATTTGGATAACCTGATTGACTTCTACCACTTGTTTGGCTCTGTCGATGCTTTTGTTTGCACCTAATAAAAATATTTTGCTCATAACTCTAAATTTTAAGGATTATAAAAAGGTCAGCATTGCGAGAATAAAGAGGATGATAGCACCCATGCCCACGAAAAAGCAGAGGATACCCCGTATAACAGGAAGAAAGAGATACAAGCCCACTAAAGTCCAAATAAACCCTGCTCCCCACACACAGAAGCCCAAAGCCACCAATACAATTTTTACCACCAATTTTATGCTAATTGGAAGGTAGGTAGATCGTTGTTTCCTATTTTTTTCTGTACTTCTCATAATTTCTGACTTTTTTTTTATGCCGTATCGGAGCCGGTGAGGAATGATCGAGTTTCAGGGGCTATCAGAAAGTAGTGTTTAGCCGGCAGTCAAGTTTTTTGCGAATAAATACGCTACGTCCGCAGGATGTTGGAAGATTTTTCGTAAAACCGCTTGCGGCGTGAACTTGCGTCGGCGTGAAGAACACGGAAATACTTTCGCCACTGACAACCGATTAGTCCGAGCCGCTTTCCACATCGGTCATCGCGGAATGAGGAAGAAATTATATCGAGGGAAGTACAGAAAAAAGGGAATCGGTTATTTACTTTGCGTTTATCATCATAAAACGCAGCACTTTCCCCACAGAAAGGAAAGCCATATACATAAAAAAGCCTGTACCGATTATGATACAGGCTCCGTTGGGATTGTGATATATACTTTTATTTTGCTCTTGTTTTACCGTAACATTTACTGCCATCGGGAGACAGGTAGAAATCAAATGTTTCTTCAACAGATGTTCCACCGGGAGCGATTGAGTATTTACATCTAACGATCATGGCAAGAACGTCATTCGGATTCTTACTGTCATATCCGTTAAGATTATCCGGAGTAAGATTTTTGAGAGAATCTATACGGGTGTTCATTACAGCAATATCATCACCATACTTATCAAATTCGCTTTTCTTCTTTGTTTTAGCTTGCAGATCTTCACTCATTTTTTTAGCCAATTCAACCCTGTTAATAATAAGTTGTTTATCTTTTTTAAATTCATCAGTAAGATACGCAATACTATCTGCAACCGTAATATTACCTGTTTCGTTTAGCTCAATAATTTTAAAATTGAGATTTTCTTTTGTGTCGCTCCCTTTTAACAGGTTATCCGTAATGGTTTTTTCGTAATTACTCTTTGATGAGTTTGAGCCGCAGGAAACCATTAAAACAGCGATAAGTAAATAAAATACGTGTTTCATATCTGAGTGTATTAAATGTTAATTAATTCATTGAAATAGCCGGAAGTTTTGAATGTAAGTTATATATTATCAGCACTTCGGTTGCTTTGTTATGCTTGTTTCGGGTATATTCGGTTAAAGCCTTCATTACCCATTCCCGAAATGCTTGTGCTTCAAAAGATGCTACACGATAACTGACAAATATCAGTGCTTCCATATTATAGAGTACTGTTTCGCATGGATGCCCATCACTCTCGAATTTATGTATCCGAGTAACATCTTCTTCCCGGAGTAAGCCGGATTTGAATATACTCCGTAGATTGTTACCAATCGTATTGACAAATACATTAAATAAGTCGGCAATTTGATGTTTCGTTACCCACAGGGTGCAATTTACAAGTTTTGCTTCAACAATTAGTTGATTCTCACTATTTTCTTTGATTTGGATATATCCTTGTTCCATAATATATTATTCTTCATCATGTTTAACATTAAAACCAATACGTTTACGGGGCTTATTTTCCAGTTCTTTTTGTGATGCCAGTTCTGTAAGAGCTTGATAAATATCGCTGAACTGCATATTGGTTTCCACCATAAATTCCTCCAATTTACGATTTAATTCCGCATAACCCAGTGCATATTGTCGTAAGGCGACAAAAGCTCTGATAATAGAGATATTTACCTGAATAGCCAAAGGACTGTTCAGCACACTTGAGAGTTGGGCAACTCCTTGTTCGCTGAATGCGAATGGGGGATAGCGGCTGCCGCCCCAACTTGAGGTGCCAAAATTGCACCTCAAGTTTTCGTTTTCATTTTCCGTCAATTCAAACATGAAATCTTCGGGAAAACGCTCTATATTCCGTCTTACGGCACGTTTCAGATTTTTTGTTTCTACCTGATACATGTCTGCCAGATCAAAATCCAAGAGGACACGAATCCCTCTGATTTCATAAATCTTGCTTTGAATGATTTGTAATTCCATGATATTGCGCTTTATTGATTAACAGCTAATTTTTTCCCCATATCCTTAACCTTACCTGCAAAAGCGTTCATGTCGTGACCTACTTTTGCATCAGTGATTTTAGCATAGATTTGGGTTGTTCTTATATTAGTATGTCCTAACATCTTGCTGACACTTTCTATTGAAACCCCTTTGCTAAGTGTCAGAGTAGCAAACGTATGGCGTGCAAGGTGGAATGAAATATCCTTATCAATTTCACATAATGTTCCAATCTCCTTGAGGTAAGCATTCATCTTTTGATTGCTTGGCACAGGTAGTATTCGATTGTCGGGAAAAGCATTCTCATATTTTTCTAATATCTTTTTGGGAATATCCAGCAATGGAATAGAAAAAGATACATCCGTTTTTTCCCTTTTACCTATAATCCAAAGATTACCATCAAATGATGTACGGATATTTTCTTTTCGCAGTTTTTTGACATCTATGTAAGCTAATCCACAAAAACAAGAAAAAACAAAAATATCACGTATCTGCTCCAGTCGTTTTGTCGGAAACTTCTTAGTCATTATTGCTTCAACTTCTTCTTGTGACAAGTAACCTCTGTCTACTTTTTTGATGCGGATTTTGTAATTGGCAAAAGGATCAGTTTTAATCCATCCATTATTTTTTGCAATAATAACGATGCGTTTGAAGAATTGCATAAATTTAGCAGTAGTATTATGACTACATGCTCCGATAGTCTGTAAATAGACTTCAAAATCTGTAATAAATAAGTAGTCTATTTCTTTCAAACCAACATCTGAACGACTATACTTCTCTTTGATGAAGTTTGTCAGATGTTTACGTGTTACTTCATATTTCTGATAAGTGGCTCTGGATTTACTGATGCCAATCAACTTCTCAACATCTTCATTATGCTTTTTAAACAGCTCTAAAAGCATTTGTTGCTTGATTTCAACTCCAAAGAAGATGTTTTTAATACGTTCCGGTGTTACTGTAGTTTCCCGTTCTTGCAGTTCACGATAGATTTTCGTCATGGTAGCCCTAATACTTTCAAGAATACCATTAAGTTCAATCACTTCCTGTGTTTTGCCGACAGCTTTTCCTGATTTCGTATCCCAAATTTTAGGATTGACTTCTGTTTTTGCTCCAAACTGAACAGCTTCTCCATTGACGGTAATCCGTCCCATAATCGGCATTTTACCGTTTGCTTTTACTGCATTCCTTTTAACATAGAAAAGGATGTTGAATGTGCTCTTTTGCATAACTCAAAATTTAATTTCAAAATTACTTTTAACAATCAAATAATGAGATAAATACAGACCGCCAATAATGGACAACACACTGCCAATTTCGGACAATTCGTAACCTATTTCAAATTTTGGAGAGTAGGTTACGAATTGGTTACGCAACTATGTCCAAAATTGGCTTTTTTATGGCTTTACACCCAGACATTCTTAAATGAAAAAAGTCCCACAAATCATTGATTTGTAGGACTTGTCTGCTTTTTGGCTATTCTTGTCTTAGCTCTTCAGCGGAGAGAGAGGGATTCGAACCCCCGGAACCTCTCAGTTCAACGGTTTTCAAGACCGCCGCAATCGACCACTCTGCCATCTCTCCATGCTTTTTCGTAAAGCGGTGCAAAGATAGTGTATTTTTCGGGATTAACAAATCCACCCGGTGTAAATCAAAAAAATATTAGATCTTTTTTGATCGGCTTATTGGATAAATGAATTTCAGATAGTACTTTTGTGCGCTAAATACCTCTGGTTATGTATTACCTTCCTCGTAACATAATTATTTACAGTCGAATCCGATTCTGAATCGGATGCGGACCGACTTGTTTTCAATTGCTGCGTCTCCGTTCCGGAGATGGGGTTTTCTGTGTAATTTAGTAGTAAAAAACCTATTGGTTATTCGTCGGCGAATGGCCATAAAATAAATTAATGTATGAGTTCAAACTGGAAAAAAGATATTGCAATCTTATGGGCCGGACAATTTTTCTCTTACCTGAGTAGTGCGGTGGTAGGATTTGCCACCATCCTCTGGTTAAGTTTTGAGACTAAATCAGCTACTGTTCTGGCCATGGCGGCCATTGCCTCCATGTTGCCACAGGCGCTTATCGGGCCTTTCACCGGTGTTTTAATCGACCGCTGGGATCGAAAAAAAATAATGATCTATTCTGATCTTTTTATAGCGCTCTGCTCGTTAGCCATCGGTATTATGGCTTTTACCGACTCGGTAAGTGTGGGCAGTATTTATGTGCTGCTGGCGCTACGGTCGGTAGGTTCGGCTTTTCATGGTCCATCGATGCAGGCCTCCGTTCCATTGCTGGCTCCGCAAGAAGAATTGACCCGGATAGCTGGTATCAACCAGATGATTATGTCGGTATCGAATATTGCCGGTCCGGCGCTGGGGGCTTTGCTGCTCACGGTGGCCAACCTGGGTTTTGTGATGTTGTTTGATGTGTTGGGGGCTATCATTGCCTTGGTATCACTTTGGTTTGTGCGTATACCTCCAGCGCCGCGCAGTGCGGAATCGATCGAAAATCCTCATGTTTTCCGTGAAATGAAAGAGGGGTTCCTGATTATTGCCCGCAACAGGGGGATGCTGTGGCTGTTTGCCTTTTCGGTGATCGTAATGTTGTTCTTAATGCCGATTGCCGTATTGTTTCCCCTGATGACGCTGGAGCATTTTAATGGAAATGCCTACCAGATGAGCGTAATCGAAGTAATATGGGGGGTAGGAATGGTGGCCGGTGGTGCTTTGTTGGGGATTTTAAAGCTGAAAACCAATGAGGTTGTTCTGATTAATGTCTCCTACATTTTATTGGGGCTGTCGTTCTTGTTGTCGGGAGTGCTGGCTCCCGATGGCTTTGTATGGTTTGTAGTTCTGACCGCGTTGGGAGGTATTGCAGGAGCGCTTTATCATTCGCTTTTCACTGCCACGGTGCAACGAGTAGTGGCACCCGAGGCATTGGGGCGTGTATTTTCCCTTTTCGGAAGTGTTTCGGTATTACCCTCGCTCGTCGGACTGACGGCAACCGGTTTTATAGCCGACAAAATCGGTGTAGTGTATGCATTTCTCTACTCGGGTATTATCATTACGCTGATTGGTGGGTTGGCAATGTTTATACCTTCGATGTTGGCGCTGGGAAGAGCCGGAGTCGGGAAGAAAGAGTAAGGAATCAGAAGGGGCGGGAGCTGAAAGTACAACAGCTCCCGCCCTTTCGTTCATTCGACGGAAGCCAAATAGGCCGTTACATTCTTTTCTATCCGTGCGGCAATATTGTCGCTTATTGCTTTGTCGAAAGCAAGCCCGGAGATGTTTTCAAAGAGTTCGATATAGCGTTCGCTGATCCCTTCCACAATGGCATCGGTCATTTCGGGCACCGATTGGCCTTCCTTACCCTGGAAGCCATTTTCCATAAGCCATTCGCGTACAAATTCCTTCGATAACTGCTTTTGCGCTTCACCTTTCTGAAACAGTTCCTCATAACTTTCGGCATAAAAATAGCGCGACGAATCGGGAGTATGAATTTCATCAATCAGGTAAATTTTACCATCACGTTTCCCGAATTCATACTTGGTGTCGACCAAAATCAATCCGCGTCGCGCAGCAATTTCGGTTCCTCTGAGGAATAATTGCAGGGTGTATTTTTCGAGTAATTCATACTCTTCGGGCGAAACCAATCCTTGTTTCAGGATTTCTTCTTTTGAGATGTCTTCGTCGTGCATCCCATATTCGGCTTTTGTGGTGGGAGTGATAATGGGTTGCTCGAATCGTTGGTTTTCGCGCATACCTTCGGGGATTTTTACTCCGCAAATTTCACGTACTCCATTTTTATAGGCTCTCCAGGCACTTCCGCAGAGGTAGCCGCGTACAATCATTTCCACCGGGAAACCTTCGCAACGCAAACCCACCGTAACCATCGGGTCGGGTGTTGCCAGTTTCCAGTTCGGAACGATATCGGCGGTGGCATCCAAAAATTTGGCTGCGATCTGATTCAGCATCTGTCCTTTAAAAGGAATTCCTTTCGGTAATACTACATCAAATGCCGAAATACGATCGGTAGCTACCATGACCAGTAAATCATTTTTAACGGTATAAACATCACGGACCTTGCCATGATAGACGCTTTTCTGACCTTCAAACTTAAAATCGGTCGTTGTAAGTGCTTTCATTGTTTGTAACTTGATTAATTGTTGTTTGCTGATAATGAGGTCTCGTGCTGTTGCACTAAATATTGGATAACGCTGTTTTCTTTCAACAGCGGCTTTATGAGCGAGTAGGGGAGACGCACCTCGGTTTCGTAGGCATAGCTCAGCGGAGCAATTTCGTAGGGATTGAATACGTAACAAATTGCTTCGTCGTTGATATAGAAGTTTCCATTGGGACGGATCGCTTCTTTATTGTACACACTTTCTTCGAAGGTGTCGATCGTCGGCATATCGTCGTTGTCGCGACTCAGGCGCTGAACCTCCTGCTGAAGTAAATCGGCCAGTTTTTCGTGGTTCTCATTTCCGAAAATGGCTTCTTCGGTGATCAGTTCGCCCGTCTTTAAATTATAATTGTAGAAAAAGCGGGTCCGGGTGGGATGATTACCTCCGAAATCCACATCCCTCGAGATCCCGTAGGTGAATATTTGCTCATCGTTCAGCAAGGCGAACCCTTCCATTGTAAAACTGTTGTTGAGTACCAGCCGGCCCGTTTTATCCAGCTTATCGACTACAATTTCATTGTTGTGAATGTATTCTTCCTTCAGTTCACGTACGAATTGCTGAAGGATGGAATCTTTCGGTACATTGATATATTGCTCGCCTACCAGATTGGTAATAATGTGCGCCTGAATTTTTTCCAGAATTTTCTCTTCCGAAAAATCGACCGGATATTCCACCGTAATATCTATACTAAGTGCTCCCCGGGTCGTATCTTCCGTAAGGTATTGCTTATCAGTAATATGATACGTTTCGGTAAGTACATTTTGGGGAGTTTCCGGTTGAAAGATAAAATATACGGCTAGAAATATTAGTGCTAAAATGCTGATAGTCAGTAATAAAATTTTTTTCTTCATGATTGAATTTCTATCTTATTTTTCGCTGCAAAGGTACAACATAAATAGATATATTTCATTAAAAAAATAAAATTATATATCCATCAGGATGATTTTTTTGCAAGTTCATTTTATATTTGTACCGATATGAGAAGCTATTCGAAATTTATACAATTAACAGCTTTTCTGGGAGTACTCAATTTTGTGCTCGCCGGAGTGGGGCACAACGTGGTGGATTATTGCTGCGACAGTTGTGAAACGGCTGGTATTGAATATCTTTCGAGTCATAGTTGCCACGAATTACATCATCCTGAGCATGCAGGCACCCCCGCTCACGATCAGGATGCTTTGCGAGCGACCACAGGGGAGACCGCCGGCTGCGCACATCATAACGAACATCCCTCCGCCGCTTCGGCCGACGAAACCTGTTCCATGAATGAGGGGCATTGCGAATTGGAGCGTCTGCAACTCGATAATTATCCGGTTACCGCTACCTTGCAGTTGCAGGTTGCTGCTGCCGTAATTACGCTGCCGGCAGCAGTGTTATCCGAGGAGGCGCTCACCACCATTCAATCCGATCTTTTTCTTCATTATCCGCCGCCGGAGCCTATGCTTCGGATGGGCCGCCGGTTGCTGGCTCAAAAATCGGTGCTCATCATTTGATAACTGTAAACATGCATTTTCGCCTGCGTCAACTTTATTGAGGCAAGGCCGATCGAATCGTTATGTTTTACTTTATCAAATAAACAGATGAAAAAAAATCTTCTATTTTTAGTGCTTATACTGCCATTGTCGCTTTTGGCATCCAACCTGAAAGGAAAAGTGACCGACCAGAAAGGAATACCCGTACCGGGTGTAAATGTTTACTGGATGAATACGACCAGCGGAACCGTTTCGGACACGAATGGGGAATTTCAGCTTCCCCGACCCGCTAATGCTCATATGCTGGTATTGAGCAATGTAGCTTTTCAGCGCGACACTATTCACATTGCCGAAGGGCAGACCACCCTTACGGCGATACTTAAGGAAGTGATTGAACTTCAGGAGTTTCAGGTGGTTCAAACCAGTCCCGGAACGATAAAACCCCGTTTTACCGCTTTACAAACCGAACGGATTACCGCTCATGAACTCACCAAGGCAGCCTGTTGTAATCTGTCGGAAAGTTTCGAAACCAATCCATCGGTGGATGTGGCTTACAGTGATGCTGCCACGGGTGCCAAGCAAATCAAGTTACTTGGCTTGTCGGGAAATTATGTTCAGATGCTTACCGAGAATATTCCCAATTTACGGGGGATTTCTTCCTTGTATGGAATGGGCTTTATTCCGGGTCCGTGGATCGAGAGTATTTCGGTATCGAAAGGGACCAGTTCGGTGAAAAACGGATACGAAGCCCTGACCGGCCAAATTAATGTGGAATATAAAAAACCTCATCTTAGCGAGATTGTACATGCCAATGTGTTTGCCAGCGATGCAGGAAGAGTGGAAGCTAATGTTACTACCGGAATACGATTGAACAAAGACTGGTCGACCGGAGTCATGCTACATGCATCGGACGAGTTGATAATGCTCGACGCAAATGCCGACGGGTATATGGATATGCCTAAAATTCAGCAGCGTAACCTGTTGAATCGCTGGTTTTTCAATAATGGCGATTATACTTTTCAGGCTTTTGTAAAGGCGTTGTCGGAAAAACGTACGGGAGGAACGATGGATCAGACCTATCATATCGGTATCGATACCGAAAGGTATGAATTTTTCCTGAAGAACGGGTATGTTTTTAACCACGACACCGAAACGAGTGTGGGATGGATTGTGAGTGGTTCGTGGCACGATCAGGACGGCATGTTTGGACATCGATTGTACAATGGTTTGCAGAAAAATCTGTATTCCAATTTGATTTTTGAAACCAAGCTGGCCGATCATCATAAATTATCGACAGGGTTGAGTATTAATTATGACTCCTACAACGAACAACTGATCAGTAATGTAGCGTCGAGTATGGTATTACCCAATTATAGTATCAACGACGACGAGCTTGTTGCCGGAGCGTATGCCGAATATTCGCTTCACCTGCACGATAAATTTATCGGACTGGCCGGCATTCGCGCCGATTACTCGAGTGAGTACGGCTGGTTTGCAACACCGCGTTTGCACCTGAAATACATGCCCTGGGAGTATCTTCATTTACGCACCACCGTTGGTAAAGCCTACCGGTCGCCCCGTATGCTGGCCGAAAACAATAATTACCTGGCCAGTAACCGGCTTTTTATAATCGACGATAATCTCCCCTTGGAAGATGCCTGGAACTACGGAGTGAGTGCGCAGGCTTATATTCCGTTGTTCGGCCGGGAGCTGAGTTTGTCGGGCGAATGGTACTATACCGATTTCAAAAAGCAAGTGGTAATCGACACCGATCAGGATGCTCATAAAGTATTTTTCTATGCTCTCGACGGACCATCGTATGCACATAGTATTCAGGTTGAGGCCACTATGGAAGTGTTGAAAGGGCTGTCGGTAACCCTGGCGCACCGTGTTAATGATGTGAAAACGACAATCGACGGCGAATTGCGTGAAAAACCGCTTACCAGCCGATACAAAGGTATGGCTACAGCATCGTACACCACTCCCTTGAAAAAATGGCAATTCGACTTCACTACGCAATTTAACGGAGGCGGCCGATTGCCCGATCCGGATGCCCTCAATCCATTGTGGGATCGTGAATTCAATAAATATACCATCATCAATTCGCAGATTACTAAATATTTCCGTACCTGGTCGGTATATGCCGGAGTCGAAAATTTGACTAACTTTGTGCAGTCGAATCCCATTATCGATGTGGCTAATCCGGGTGGAGCCGATTTTGATGCCACCAATATATGGGGGCCCACCCACGGACGAAAATTATACCTTGGTTTGCGGTGGTCGTTGGATAGAGATTGAACAAATAAATCATTTAAACCATTATAGTTATCGAATCAATTAACAATTTAAGTTCTCATGAAAACAAAACAAATCTTTTCCCTGGTGCTAACAGTACTCGTACTGACTTCGTCGATGGTAGTTGCACAAACCAAGGCGGGTAGTGATAAAGTTGTATTTGACGTAAACATGCATTGCGAAGCATGTCAGAAGAAAATTGAAAAAAACATTGCTTTTGAGAAAGGCGTGAAGGCCATGGAGGTAAGTCTTGAAAACAAGACTGTAGCGCTCAATTACGATGCAAAGAAAACCAGCCCCGAAAAATTGCAGGCTGCCCTTGTAAAATTGGGTTATACTGCCAAAGTAAAGGATGATAAAGCATGTTGTGATAAAGCTGCGGCTTCGGCCGGTTGCCAGGCTGCCAAACCTGCCAGCGAAGTGAAAAGCGACTGCCAGGCCAAAGCGACCGGCGAATGCAAAGATAAAGCAAAAAGCGAATGCAAAGAGAAAGCTGCAGGTTGTTGCGACAAGGCAAAAACCGCTGATAAAGCCGGATGCCAGCCAGCTGCTGCCGATTGCAAAGCCGATAAGAAATGCAGCGATAGCGCCAAAACTGCCGAAGCGCCGAAAGCTGGTTGTTGTTCGGAAAAGAAAAGCGTATAAAACCAATGAATCCGACGTTTACTACACCGGTAACGATCGCACCACTTCAAGAGCCCCTGGGTTACCATCAGCAATGGTTCGCCCTGGGCTCTTGCTTTTCTGAGCATATGGGCCGGCGGTTGCACCATGCAGGTTTCCGGGTAGGCATTAATCCCTTTGGGGTTTTGTTTAATCCGCTGTCAATCAGCAGGTCAATCACACGTTTACTCCATGCCCGACCGGTGATGGAAGAAGAGCTGTTTTTTTATGGTTCGGTCTGGAATCATTTTCAGTTCAGTAATTTACATTCGGGTATCGATAAAGAACAAACTCTAAACCACATGAACGAACGGATTGCGAACGCTTCCGGATTGTTGCAAACTGCGGGTGTTTTGCTGCTCACGTTCGGTACTTCGTGGATTTACGAGCATAAGGAAACGAAGGAGCTGGTTGCGAATTGTCATAAGCTTCCCGGTGCTCAATTTATTCGCCGTCGTCTTACAGTCGACGAAATCGTAAACGAATATGCTCAGGTACTTCCGGGTTTACCCAAGGAAATGAAAGTGATTTTTACCGTCAGTCCGGTTCGGCATTGGAAAGACGGTGCTCATGAAAATACCCTGAGTAAAAGTGTTTTGCACCTGGCAATCGACGAATTGCAGCGTGTTTTTCCCTCTACAGGTTACTTCCCCGCCTACGAATTAGTAATCGATGAATTGCGCGATTACCGCTTCTTCAACGACGATATGGTTCATCCCTCCGATTTGGCGGTCGATTATGTGTGGCAGCAATTTATTAATTATGGATTTACCACCGATACGCGTACCATCATTCGCGAAGTAGAACATTTCAGGCGAATGGAGCAGCACCGTTCCCTTCATCCCGATTCGGACGAAAATCAGGCCTTTATACGAAAAACCGAATTGCAGAAAGAGGTGCTTTTAAAACGATATCCTTATTTGAAGTTGTAAAAAAATAAGCTGTCATTTCGGAAAACGACAGCTTATTTTTTTGTCTATCTATTGAAAATTAGTCCAATACAATGGGTTTGTATTTCGGTACCAATGTTTTCATTACCACCCAACCGATGAGATAGGCTACAGCACAGAACGAGAATACAATGAGGTATCCGGCTTTTTCGCCTTCAAACCCTAACAGTACCATCGGTTCGCGAACATATTCGATTCCTTTGTTGATGTATTCCTGGGTCATAACTACCGTTTCGCCGTCAACGATTCCGGTTCCGCGAGCATAGTCGAAGAGCATCCCCGAGCTTTTATTGATCAATACCGAACCCAGTCCTCCGGCCATACCGCCAATTCCTACAATGGTAGCAATCGCCCCTTTAGGGAACATATCGCCCACGGTGGAGAAGATATTAGCCGACCAGGCCTGGTGGGCTGCACCTGCAATACCGATGATAATGATCGGGAACCAGTACGAATACGCTCCCAGGGGTTGAGCCAATAAAGCAAACAAGGGGAAGAAGGCAAAAATAAGCATTGCTTTCATACGGCCTGCATAAGGTTCCATCCCTTTTTTCTCTACCAGGTAATTGGGCAACCAGCCACCGACGATCGACAGCAGGGTGATGAAGTAGAGCACGAATAAAGCAAGCTGAGCCTTCGGATCCGACGATTCGAGACCGTAAACCGAGCTTAAGTAAGCGGGGGTCCAGAAAAGGTAGAACCACCAGACACCGTCGGTCATAAATTTACCAAATGCAAATGCCCAGGTCTGTTTGAAGCCAATTGCCTGTTTAAAGGAGATTTTCTTTGCATCGGCAGTTTTGGATGCTTCCGCACCTCCTTCCACATTGTTGTGGTCCTGAAGAATATAATCCAATTCGGCTTTATTTACTTTCGGGTGAACCTCCGGCTTTTTATAGGCCCATTGCCACCAGCCCATCCAGATGAATCCCAGCGCACCGATAATGATAAAGGCCGATTCCCAGCCGAAATGTTTGGCGATAACCGGAATGGTCACCGGTGCGGCAAGTGCGCCGATAATAGCTCCTGCATTGAAAATACTGGTGGCCAGTGCACGGTCTTTTTTAGGAAAATATTCGGCAGTGGCTTTAATGGCTGCCGGAAAGTTTCCTGCTTCTCCCAATGCAAGTACCAAACGTGCAAATATAAACAGAACGACACTTACGTTCAGAACCCTGGATACATTTTCGATTCCGGCGATAATTTCACGTGCCTCTGCGAAGCCTACAAACCAGTTCCCGGTAAGGATACCCGAAGTGGCGATGCCGGCAAAAGCATGCAACACAGCTCCGATCGACCAGATAAAGATGGCCCACATGAATCCTTTTTTGGTGTCGAGCCAGTCGATAAATTTACCGGCAAACAACATCCCGAAAGCATAAAATAGCGAGAATAAGGAGGTGATGGTTCCGTAATGGGTGTTGGTCCAATGAAACTCAGGAGCAATAAAGTCCTTCCAGGTAAGCGATAATACCTGCCGGTCGAGGTAGTTGATCGTTGTTGCTACGAACAGCATGGCAACGATGTGCCATCGATACTGTGACATTTTTTGTGTCACTGCTTGTGCTTTACTCATTTTGTTATTTTTTTAAGATTACTTGTTTTTTACTTTCTGAATAATGGCAAGGGCATCGGCACATAACCGGCGGATTCCCTCCCAGTCTCCATTTTTGAGCATTTCGGAGGGAAACAGATTCGAACCCATTCCCACACAGGTAACGCCTGCATCAAACCAACTCTTTAAATTACTTTCCTCGGGTTTTACTCCACCGGTCACCATCAGGTTCGACCAGGGCATCGGAGCTTTCAGGTTTTTTACAAAGGCAGCTCCGAGTACATCACCGGGGAATACTTTACAAATGTCGCATCCCATTTCCTGGGCAAATCCGATTTCGGAAACCGAACCGCATCCGGGTGCATAAGGCACCAACCGGCGGTTGGCAATCCTGGCTACTTCCGGATTGAACAGCGGGCCCACAATAAAATTGGCCCCCAATTGCAGGTACAATGCTGCCGTCGGCGCATCCACAATCGAACCGATCCCCATAATCATTTCAGGGCATTCCTTGTTGGCAAACTTCACCAGTTCACCAAATACCTCGTGGGCGAAATCGCCGCGATTCGTGAATTCGAAAGCTCTGATCCCTCCTGCATAACATGCTTTTACCACATTCCTGGCCACTTCGATGTCGTTGTGATAAAAAACGGGAACCAGCCCCGTGGCTTTCATCGCCTGTATAACTTCAACTTTACTGAATTTCATTGTCGTATGTATTAGCGTGATACACGTCCCGAACCGTCGCCACCCATCAGGGCTTCGACTTCAGCAACGGTTACCATGTTAAAGTCGCCGTAAATAGTATGTTTCAGACAGGAGGCCGCTACAGCAAATTCCAATGCCTTCTGGTCGTCGTCGGTATACGTAAGTAATCCGTAGATCAAACCTCCCATGAACGAATCGCCGCCCCCTACACGGTCCACAATATGGGTGATGTCGTAATCCTTGGAAATCTTCAGGCTTCCGTCCGAATACAGGCATCCTCTCCAGGTATTGTGATTGGCATTGATGGACCCGCGAAGGGTGATAATT
This sequence comes from Paludibacter sp. 47-17, assembly GCA_001898935.1. Lineage (GTDB taxonomy): Bacteria > Bacteroidota > Bacteroidia > Bacteroidales > Paludibacteraceae > Paludibacter. The sequence continues at coordinate 215,565 of MKVT01000034.1, read as the reverse complement.
ACTTTTTTGGCACGGGGAAAACGATTCATCAACTGGGTGCATACCGATTCGAATTCGGCAGCATTTACTTCGCCGCCGGTGTGAGCCACATCAAATCCTTCGGGTTTAATCCCGAATACTTTTTCGGCATCTTCCTCGTTGCCCAGTATTACATCACATCCCGCTACCAAGGCAGGCATTACTTCCGAGGCTTTTTTACCGTATTTCCAGAGGTTTTTACGGTAATTGAGATCGGTGGATACGGTGACGCCCATCTCGTTGGCAATTTGAATCGCTTCGAGGCAAGCATCGGCTGCACCTTGCGATAAAGCGGGTGTGATGCCGGTCCAGTGAAACCAGTCGGCTCCCTTGAAAATTTCGCGCCAGTTTACCATACCGGGCTGAATTTCGGCAATGGCCGAATGCGCACGATCGTATACGACCTTGCTGGCCCGGGCTACTGCACCCGTTTCTAAAAAGTAAATTCCCATGCGATCGCCGCCACGCAGAATATTGCTGGTTCCTACGTTGTGTTTACGTAAGTCCATAATACACGACTCGGCAATGTCGTTTTTAGGCAAACGGGTTACAAATTCGGCATTCATACCATAATTGGCCAGCGATACAGCTACATTGGCTTCACCACCGCCAAAAGTGGCATTCAATTGCGTGGCCTGACTGAACCGCTCGTATCCCGGAGTTGCCAAACGCAGCATGATTTCTCCGAAAGTCACAATCTTTTTACTCATTTTCTTTAAACTAATGTGGGTTGTTAAATTGGTTGACCAAAAATACGCTAATTTTTTAAGTCCACCAAATTAACCGCCCTTTTTAAGCATTTTACGGAAATATCTGAATATTTATACTCTAAAATTGAAAGAAGTTCTTGGCATTGTTGTAGCTGATGTCTTCAACCATCTTGCCGATGAAGTCGAGCTCCGAAGCAGGCAACAGGCCTTGTTCCACATCGTTGCCAATAAGGTTGCACAAGGTGCGGCGGAAATATTCATGCCGGGGATAAGAAAGGAAACTGCGCGAATCGGTAAGCATTCCGACAAAACGACTCAACAATCCGAGTACCGAAAGCGCGTTCATTTGTTTCTCCATGCCATCTTTCTGATCGAGGAACCACCAGCCCGAGCCAAACTGGATTTTTCCGGGTACCGTACCGTCCTGGAAATTACCAATCATCGTGGCGATCATTTCGTTGTCGGCCGGATTGAGGTTGTACAAAATTGTTTTTGCGAGTTTATTGTTCGTATCCAGACGGTTGAGGAATTTCGACATCGCTTTGGCTGTATTGAAGGTGCCTATCGAATCGAAACCGGTATCGGGACCTAACTGACGGAAATAACGACTGTTGTTGTTGCGGATGGCACCGTAGTGGAATTGCTGAGTCCAGCCTTTTTCGCAGTCCATTTCGGCAAAAATGACCAACATGGCCGACTTGAACTTCAGAATTTCTTCGTGCGTAAGGTTCGTTCCGCCATATACCTTATTAAATATAGCCTTGATCTCGGCTTCGGTGTAGTCTTCGGCATAAAACTCTTCAATCCCATGATCCGAAAGTTTACAACCTTGTTCGGCAAAGAAATCGTGTCGTACCTGCAGCGCCTGGATCATATCGTCGAAAGTAGAAATCGTAACTCCTGAAACCTTGGCAAGTTGTTCCATATAAGCGACGAAACCGGCAGGTACTTCAACAGCCATTGCCTTGTCGGGGCGCCAGGTAGGCAGCATTTTAATCTCAAAGCCATCCCGGCGGGTTTTAATATGGTATTCGAGCGAATCAACCGGGTCGTCGGTGGTACAAACCGCTTCCACTTTGTATTTGCGCATCAAACCACGGGCTGTGAATTCCGGTGTGGCCAACAGCGCATTGCATTCGTCGTAAATTTCACGGGCCGTTTTCGGAGAAAGAAGTTTTTCGATGCCAAAGGCTGTTTTTAATTCGAGGTGAGTCCAGTGGTACAATGGATTACGCATGGTGTAAGGCACAGTTTCGGCCCATTTTTCAAACTTCTCGTAATCAGTAGTGTCTTTGCCGGTGATAAAACGTTCGTCGATACCATTCGTACGCATGGCCCGCCATTTATAATGGTCGCCCCCCAACCAGATTTCAGTAAGTGATTTAAATTGATGGTTGTTGGCTACCATTTCGGGTATCAGGTGGCAATGATAATCGATAATGGGTTGCGGAGCTGCATGCTCGTGGTACAAACGCTTAGCAGTTTCGGTCTGCAGCAAAAAGTCCTTGTCTAAAAACTGTTTCATGATGTCAGTTGATTGAAGTGATTAGTATACCTTAAAATTGTTTGATAATTCAATGTCGTGTGCGGACACGAAGATACGACATTTTTTTCAATCAGTTATTATTCAGATAGATAAAAAATATAAAAAGAATTCCCCGAATATTCAGTTGCCGTATTGAGGCTGCTGAAATTCAGGGAATTATATTCTGTCCGGGAAAATGATGGTGTGTAAGAAAAAAGGGGAGGTATACCTGATACGCTTAATATTGTTCCCGTTCGTTCGGGAAGTCGCCTGTTTTCACATCGTCCACATAATGGGCTACGGCTTCCGTCATGATGGCTTCGAGGTTGGCGTATTTACGCAGAAAACGGGGCGAGAATTCGTTGTTCAGCCCAAGCATATCGTGAACCACCAACACCTGACCGTCGACCTTACCTCCTGCACCGATTCCAATTACAGGGATGGTTAATTCGGCAGCCACTTTAGCAGCCAGCCTGGCCGGAATTTTTTCGAGTACTATGGCAAAGCAGCCTGCATCTTCGAGCAGATGTGCGTCGCGAATTAATTTTTCAGCTTCTTCCTCTTCGGTTGCTCTCACGGCATACGAACCGTATTTATTGATCGATTGCGGCATTAATCCCAGGTGTCCCATGACAGGAATGCCGGCGCTCAATACCCGTTTTACCGATTCTAAAATTTCTTCGCCGCCTTCCATTTTCAGGCAATCGCCATGGGTTTCCTTCATCATACGAATGGCCGACGAAAGGGCTTCCCTCGAATTGCCCTGGTAGCTGCCGAAAGGCATATCAATCACCACTAATGCACGTTTGACCCCTCTTACGACCGATTTAGCCATAAAAATCATCTGGTCGACTGTCATGGGTAAGGTGGTCGAATTCCCACACATTACATTCGATGCCGAATCGCCGACCAGAATTATATCAATACCGGCGCGATCGATAATACTAGCCATCGTAAAGTCGTAAGCGGTGAGCATGCTTATCTTTTCGCCTCTTTTTTTCATTTCGGTAAGCCGGTGCGTTGTGACCCGTCTTACATTTTCGTTGTGAACTGACATAATTTTTAGTATTTTTGCAGCCGCAAAGATAGCTATTTTATTTTTTAAAAAGCTTATACAATTTTTTATAGGCTCACACGTTTAAAAACAGATAGGTTTCCATTACAGATAATTAAATTGGATAATATATGCCAAAAAATTACACCGTGTTCAATAAGTCTGATTTTTTCGACAATTTTGTTTCATTAAAATACCTTCCGCGATGGGTTGTATTGGTAATTGATGTGATCCTTTCTGTTTCTGCGTTGATTATCGCCATTTTGCTGGAAGACCGAATCCGGATTTCGGCCGAAGCAACTCCTTTAATTGATCAATGGCAAAAAATTGTTGTGTTTGTGTTGCTTCAGGTTGTTTTCTACCGGATTTTTCATACCTATTCAGGTGTATTACGTTATTCAAGTTTTGTGGATGCACAAAAAATCCTGATGGCCATTTCTGTCCATGTTTTGATGTATGTGCTCGTTAATTTGTTTTACCACACCTTTACATTACGAATTCTTTTTACGTTTACCGAACTTCTCATTTACAGTATTTTAGCCTTTGTTTTCCTGTTTTTATTGCGATTGACCGTTAAAACCTTGTACGACTTTATCACACAGCGGGGCGAGGTGATTATTCCGGTTATGATATACGGTACGAAATCGGCCGCTATCGGGATCGCCAAGATGCTGATGTCGGAACAGGTCGGTTCTAAGTACGAACTGGTCGGCTTTATTGATGACGATAAGAGCGCCAGCGAAAAAATGATTATGGGAGTCCGGGTATATCATTTGCAGGACAATATTATCCACAATGTAATTAAGAAAAAAGCCAAGGCAATTATTGTTTCGCCGTTGAAACTGAACCAGGTAAATTCGATGAATATTCTCGAGAAGTTTATCGACAACAACTTAACGGTATTGTCGTTGCCTCCGATGAATATCTGGAAAAACGAAATTCCTACCATTGGTCAGATCAAATCGATTCAGATTGAAGAATTGCTCGAACGTCCGCAAATCACCATTTCGACCGAGAATATTGCCGCCCAGTTGCGCGATAAAGTGGTGCTGGTAACGGGTGCAGCCGGTTCCATCGGAAGTGAGATCGTGATGCAGCTGATGAATTTTGACACCAAACTCATTGTGTTGCTCGATATGGCAGAGTCGCCCATGCACACGTTAAAACTCGAACTGCAGGAAAAGTTTGAAGATAAAAATGTAACCGTGTTCCTGGGCGATGTCCGCAACAAGGAACGGATGGATTTCATGATGGATTTGTATCGTCCTGATATGATTTATCATGCTGCTGCGTACAAACATGTTCCGATGATGGAAGATTATCCGGTGGAAAGTGTTCAGGTCAATGTGCTGGGAACAAAGATACTGGCCGATCTGGCCGTGAAATATAAAGTCGAACGTTTTGTGATGGTTTCAACCGATAAAGCTGTAAATCCTACCAATGTAATGGGGGCCTCCAAGCGTATCGCCGAAATTTACGTTCAGTCCTTGTATCGCAAACTCCATGCAACCATGAATGGTTCGACGACCAAATTTATAACTACCCGGTTTGGTAATGTGTTGGGCTCCAACGGGTCGGTTATACCTTATTTCAAAAAGCAGATTGAACATGGCGGACCGGTGACGGTAACTCATCCGGAGATCATTCGTTATTTCATGACTATTCCCGAAGCGTGTATGTTGGTGCTGGAGGCCGGTTCGATGGGGCACGGCGGTGAAATCTACATTTTTGATATGGGAAAACCGGTGAAAATTGTTGATTTAGCACGCAAAATGATCCGGCTTGCCGGTTATATTCCCGAAGAAGAAATTAAAATTGTGTACACAGGTCTTCGCCCGGGTGAGAAATTATACGAAGAGCTTTTAAACAAGAAAGAGCAAACGCAAAGTACTCATCATCCGAAAATCATGGTAGCGAACGTACAGCTGTACGACTACGATAAAGTATCGCTCCTTATTGATAAATTAATTAATTACAGCAAACTTTGTAAAGATTATCTTACCGTATCGACTATGAAAAAGATAGTACCTGAGTTTAAAAGTAAAAATTCGCTCTACGAACGTCTCGACATATGATATCTATTGAACAGCTAAGGGTTGAATTCGGAGGTAGTCCGTTGTTCGACGACATCAGTTTTCTTATCAACCCTAAAGATCGTATTGCCCTCGTCGGAAAAAACGGCGCGGGCAAAACTACATTATTAAAGCTTGTTGCCGGTAAGATGTCGCCGACGAAAGGCAATATCAGTATTCCGCGCGATCTCACTATCGGGTATCTTCCGCAGCATATGATTCACAACGAAGGTACGACGGTGATGGAGGAGACTTCCAGGGCATTCGAACATATACACGAACTGGAAAAGGAGATCGAGCAACTGGGAGTGGAACTGGCGACCCGGACCGATTACGACAGTGAAGACTACCACCGGCTTATCGACCGTCTTACTCATCAGCAGGAACACCTGCAGATTATCGGAAACGGAAATTATGAAGCTCAAATCGAGAAAACCTTAGTGGGATTGGGTTTTTTACGGTCCGACTTTCAGCGTGCCTGCAGTGAGTTCAGCGGCGGCTGGAGAATGAGGATCGAACTGGCTAAAATTCTGTTGATCCGTCCCGATGTACTGCTGCTCGACGAGCCAACCAATCACTTGGATATCGAATCGATCCAATGGCTCGAGAATTTCCTGATCGGTTGTGGTAGTGCTGTGGTACTGGTTTCGCACGATAAAGCGTTTATCGATGCCGTCACCACCCGTACCATTGAAATTTCGTTGGGTAAGATATACGATTATGCCGTCAATTATTCAGAATATGTCCGCTTGCGCAAAGAACGTCACGAACAGCAGGTAAGAGCCTACGAGAACCAACAAAAGATGATTCAGGATACGGAGGAATTTATTGAACGTTTCCGGTACAAAGCTACTAAATCGGTTCAGGTTCAATCGCGTATCAAACAGCTGGACAAGCTCGAACGCCTGGAAGTGGATGTGGAGGATCATTCCCGTTTGAGTCTTAAATTTCCACCGGCGCCGCATTCGGGGATCATTCCCGTCGAAATTGAACATCTCTCCAAAGCCTATGGCTCTCATCTTGTGCTCGATTCGATCGGCATGATTATCAACCGGGGCGAAAAGGTGGCATTTGTAGGGAAAAATGGCGAAGGGAAGAGTACGCTGGTAAAATGCATCATGAATGAAATCGAATATTCGGGTAAACTGAAGCTCGGGCATCAGGTTAAAATAGGGTATTTTGCTCAGAATCAGGCTGCTTTACTGGACGATTCGTTAACGGTGTTCCAAACCGTCGATCAGGTAGCCGTTGGAGAGGTCCGAACCAAAATACGGGATATCCTCGGCGCTTTTATGTTTGGAGGAGAAGCTTCAGATAAAAAAGTGAAAGTGCTTTCCGGCGGTGAGCGATCGCGTTTGGCGATGATTCGTTTATTGCTCGAACCGGTCAATCTGTTGATTCTGGATGAGCCTACCAACCACCTCGATATGCGGTCGAAAGAGGTACTCAAAGAGGCAATTCGCACGTTTAACGGTACTGCTATCGTTGTATCGCACGACCGTGAATTCCTCGACGGGTTGGTGACTAAGGTTTACGAATTCGGAAATAAAAAAGTCCGGGAACATCTGGGTGGAATCTACGATTTTCTGCAGTATAAAAAGATGGAAAGCCTTCGCGAGCTTGAAGCAACGACGGTAAGGGTACAAAATGAAGCTACGAAAGCTCCGTCGGATAATAAACTGAATTACGAAGCCCGGAAAGAGCTGAGTCGAAAAATCAGAAAAGCCGAGAAGGAAGTGGAAGAAGCCGAAAAAGCAATTGCTTTGCTCGAAACGGAAATAGGAGTCATGGAAAATCAGCTGCAGGATCCGGTTTACGCGTCCGATCCGGCCTTTATTATGAACCTTCAATCGCAGCAGCGCGAACTGGAACATAAATTATACGAGTGGGAGTTACTCAGCGAACAGCTGGAAAGTTTGAAACAAACCGAATAAACAACATGGCAGCATTGTATTTATTTCCTACTTTACTTGGCGACACCGGGCCGAATGATGTATTACCGGCAGCCAATACGACAGTATTGGCTACTATCCGGCATTTTATTGTCGAAGAGGTGCGTACCGCCCGTCGATTTATACGAAAATGTCTGCCTCAGGCCAATATTGACGAAATGACGTTTTTTGTATTAAATCAGCATACCCGTCCGGAGGAGGTAGCCTCGTTTTTAACACCTTTGCAGGAAGGTTTGCCCATGGGTCTGCTTTCTGAAGCAGGTTGCCCGGCTATTGCCGATCCGGGTGCCGATGTTGTTGCATTGGCGCAACAGTTGAACCTGAAAGTGGTACCGCTGGTAGGCCCGTCGTCGATCTTACTGGCCCTGATGGCTTCCGGGTTTAACGGACAAAGTTTCGCTTTCAATGGCTATTTGCCTGTCCAGTTGCCTGATAAGCAAAAGATATTGAAAAAATGGGAACATCGGATTTACAACGAACACCAATCGCAGCTATTTATTGAAACACCCTACCGGAACAATAAAACCTTAGCCGATTTGCTCGCTTTGTGTCCGGCCGAAATGAAGCTTTGCATTGCTGCCGATATCACCACTCCGACCGAATTTATCCGCACCCTTACCATTCGTAACTGGAAGAATCAACTTCCTGATTTGACAAAAAGACCCACGCTATTCATACTCTATAAATAAATAGTTGTTCCTTTCGTGTTAAAGCATTGCATTTTTGCACATTTAAATTCCGATTGTGCAGAATTGATTGGAATTTCTATATCTTTGCAGCCGGTTAATTTGTAATAGTATGCACAAAGAAATAATTCTTCCGAATCAAACGCTTAAGGAGTTAATAGTTAATTCAGTAGCCCGTTTTCCGCAACTACCTTCGGTTTCATTTGTTGAAGGGAGCTCGTTGACCTATGCCCAATTAGGGGATGAGATTGAGCGAATTGCAGGAATATTGTCCTCCCTCGGATTGCAAAAAGGCGATAAAGTGGCACTTTTTAGCCATAACATGCCCAATTGGGTAATTGCATTTTTCGCGGTGGTTTCAAAAGGAATGGTCATTGTTCCGGTATTACCCGATTTTACTGCTGAAGAAATTAAGAACGTACTTGAACATTCGGAGTCGAAGGTGTTGTTTGTAAGTGAAAGGCTCGCCGGACGAATTTCAGATGATGCTGATCTGCTAAGTATCATACGGCTGGATGATTTTAAAATTGTAAAAGGTTCCGGTCCGGAAGCAGCTGTTTCTCCCCTCGACACTCCGGTTGACGAAAGCGATATCGCGGCAATTATCTATACATCAGGCACCACCGGCCGTTCGAAGGGAGTTGTGCTGACGCATAAAAACATCACCTTCGTAGCAGCGGGATCATTTCATGTATTTCCTATCCATCAAAACGATGTGTTTTTATCGTTCCTTCCGCTGTCGCACACCTACGAAAACGCTATCGGGATGTTGTATCCGATCATGTACGGCGCATCGGTGTATTACCTCGAAAAGCCGCCTACTGCCGCTGCATTATTGCCTGCTTTGGCCAGAATACGTCCTACTATGATGCTTTCCGTACCTCTCATCATGGAAAAAATTTACAAAGTTCAGGTTCAGGGAAAGTTTATGAAAAATCATTTTTCCCGGATGATTTACAAAACGCCTTTGTTCCGTATGCTGATTCACCGGATCGCCGGAAAAAAACTGTACCGGACCTTCGGTGGCCGGCTTAAGTTTTTTGGAATTGGCGGAGCCAAGCTCGATGCACGTGTCGAGCGTTTTCTGAAAGAAGCGCGTATGCCTTATGCCATCGGATATGGACTGACCGAAACGGCTCCCTTATTGGCGGGAGCGGCTCCTCATCAGACCAAGCTGCAATCGACGGGTCCGGCCCTTCGGGGTGTTGAGCTGAAAATTCATGAGCCCGACGAACGCGGCATTGGCGAAATATGGGCAAAGGGGCCTAATGTGATGGTCGGATATTATAAAAACCCGGAAGCTACTGCCGAAGTATTAACACCCGATGGTTGGTTCAGAACCGGCGATTACGGGAAATTTGATAAAAAAAAGCGCTTGTATATTAAAGGTCGGATGAAAAATGTAATTGTAGGTTCGGGCGGTGAGAATATTTATCCGGAAGATATCGAGTCGGTCATCAACAATAGTCATTATGTGCTCGAATCGCTGGTTGTGGAAGAAGATGGATACCTGGTTGCGAAAATCCTGCTCGATATCGAAAATATCGAAAAACAGTATGAGCATTTAAAAACAGTGATTGACGACAAGAAGGAGCAGTACCACGAGTGGCTGGAGAACCTTAAAAAGGAGATCAACCTGAAACTGAATAAAAACTCGCAGCTGAAAAAAGTGGAAGTGATGGACAAGCCTTTTGAAAAAACGGCATCGCAGAAAATAAAACGCTTTATGTATCAGCGAAAAAAATAGCCGGGAACAACCGCCGGATATTTTAATAAACCACACTATCCCAAAAATAGGAATAATAACAGGTCCGGCTGCCACTGCAACCAGGGAGCTGCTCCAGGCAGATGAAAGGGGAGGTTGCAGCCCCACCCAGCTCACACTTCACGGCTTTCTCGTTTCGCTTCTTTTTCTTTCAGTGCCTGTCGTTTGTCATAATTTTTCTTGCCGCGGGCCAGTCCGATCTCCAGTTTAGCCAGTCCGTTCGCATTGATATACATTTTTGTCGGAACAATCGTATAACCTGTTTCTTTTGTGGCGCGACTCAGTTTCCGAAGTTCCTTTTTCGTTAACAAGAGCTTGCGGTCGCGTCGTACTTCATGGTTGTTGTAGGTGCCGAAAAAGTAAGTGGCAATATGCATGTTCTTGACCCAGAGTTCGTTGTTAATAAACGTGCAGTAGGTATCGGTGAGACTGGCCTTGCCATCGCGGATCGATTTTATTTCGGTCCCAACTAACTGAATTCCGGCAGTAAAGCGTTCCGAGATTTCGTAATCGAAGGTTGCGCGTTTGTTTTTAATAAGTATAGATGAGCTTTTGTGCATAGGATGACCAATCATTTTGAGACTGCAAAAGTACAACAATATTTTCAACTGTTTTATAAATTCGCAAAATGAGTTATCTTTGCTCAAGTTAATTTACCTTGCATCTAACGAGTAACTAATCAAACAAATGAATGGAGAAATAAAGATAAAGGTGGCCGGTTTGGTATATAATCAGAGCGTAGCCGGTACATATGCACTCATCTTACACGAAGAAGAAGGTAACCGGCGCTTCTCGGTAATGATTGGAGAGCCGGAGGCTCAGTCGATCGCTTTGAAATTGAATAACCGAAAATCGCCGCGCCCGCTTACCCACGATTTAATCCTGACATTGCTCAGTGTGTTTGGCTCCCAAATCGAAAAGGTGGTGATTTATGAGATGATCAATGATGTGTTTTATTCCGAATTACATTTGCGGAAAAACGACATGTCGATGGTTGTCGATGCCCGTACCTCCGATGCGATTGCCCTGGCTGTGAGGGCCGATTGCCCGATGTATATCAAAACCGACATTATGAATGTGGTCGGTATGGAGTTCGAGCCGCCGCAGCCCGATTTTGACGATGAAGAAGCAAATCAGGACGAAGTGGAGGTGGACATCAATGCCGAAGAAATGACCGACGAAGAAATGGATGCCTTGGCCGTGCAGGACCTGGAGGGCTTGTTGAATATGTCGGTTCAGGAAGAAAAATACGAATTGGCCGTGCGTTTCCGCGATGCCATAAAACGCCGTAAAAATGCCCTGAATGAGGGTTAAATTGGGTTGTGCAATTCAAAAAAAAGTAGTAATTTAGCGTGATTTTTTGAATAGCTATAAAACCTGAAAATAAAAATGGATCAAGAGAGAATTATTAAGGTGAATATCGACGAGGAAATGAAATCCTCGTACATCGACTATTCGATGTCGGTGATAGTTTCCCGTGCATTACCCGATGTGCGCGACGGGTTCAAACCGGTTCACCGGCGTGTGCTTTTCGGGATGAATGAGTTGGGCAACAACTCGGACAAGCCCTATAAGAAGTCAGCAAGAATTGTCGGAGAGGTGATGGGTAAATATCACCCTCATGGCGACTCATCGATATATGGAACACTGGTACGTATGGCGCAGCCCTGGTCGCTGCGTTATCCGTTGGTTGATGGACAGGGAAACTTCGGATCGGTCGACGGCGATAGTCCTGCCGCGATGCGTTATACCGAGGCCCGCTTGCAGAAGCTGGCCGAAGAAATGTTGGTGGATATCAATAAGGACACGGTCGATTTTCAGTTGAATTTCGACGATACATTGAAAGAGCCCACCGTACTTCCCACCCGTATTCCCAATCTTTTGGTGAATGGTTCGTCGGGTATTGCGGTAGGTATGGCTACCAATATGGCTCCGCACAATCTTTCGGATGTGGTCGACGCTACCGTGGCATATATCGATAACCGTGAAATCGAAATAGGGGAGCTGATTAAGATAGTAAAGGCTCCCGATTTTCCAACCGGAGGTATTATTTACGGCTATGCCGGAGTAAAGGAAGCTTTTGAAACGGGTCGCGGCAAGGTCGTGATACGTTCGAAAGTAGATATTGAAACCGAAGGCTCGGGTCGTGATAAGATCGTCGTGAGCGAAATTCCTTACCTGGTGAATAAGGCCGAACTAATCCGTTCCATTGTAGGGCTGATCGAAGAAAAAAAGATTGAAGGTATTGCCCATATCAACGACGAATCGGACCGGGACGGTATGCGTATTGTTATTGATGTGAAGCGGGATGCGAATGCCTCGGTAGTGCTTAATAAGTTGTTTAAGTTCACTGCCTTGCAATCGTCGTTTAGCGTTAACAATATTGCGCTGGTTAACGGGCGCCCCCGGATGTTGAACCTGAAAGACCTGATTCACTATTTTGTCGAACATCGTCATGATGTAATTATTCGCCGTACCCGTTTCGAGCTGGCCGAAGCCGAACGCCGTGCACATTTGCTCGAAGGTTTTATGATTATTCTCGACAACCTGGATGAAGCCATCCGGTTGATTCGCGAATCGAAAACACCCGAAGAAGCCCGCAATGCATTGATGGAACGCTTCGGGTTGTCGGATGTTCAGGCACGTGCGGTGGTTGAAATGCGCCTGCGTCAGCTTACAGGTATGGAACAGGATAAGCTGCGTGCCGAATATGCCGAGGTGCTCGAACTGATTGCCCGATTAAAAGATATTCTGGATAAGGTGGAGCTCCGTATGGAGATCATCAAGAACGAACTCATTGAGGTAAAGGAAAAATTCGGCGATATTCGTCGTACCGAAATCGTGTATGCTTCGGAAGAATTTAATCCTGAAGATTTTTATGCCGATGATGAAATGATTATTACCATTTCGCACCTCGGTTATATTAAACGTACGGCACTTGCTGAATTCCGCACACAGGGAAGGGGAGGAGTAGGTTCGAAAGGCAGCGATTCGCGCGAAGAAGACTTTATTGAGTATATCTATCCCGCATCTATGCACAATACAATGATGTTCTTTACACAGAAGGGCCGTTGCTATTGGTTGAAGGTGTACGAAATTCCCGAAGGTACCAAAAACTCGAAAGGGCGTGCTATCCAGAACATGCTGAACATCGACCCCGACGATAAGGTGAATGCTTTCATTCGTGTGAAGGGATTGGAAGACAAAGACTACATCAGCTCGCATTATATCATATTCTGTACGAAGAATGGCGTGATTAAGAAAACTTCGTTGGAAGCGTATTCCCGTCCGCGCGTCAACGGTGTCAACGCGATTACTATCCGTGAAGATGATAAGGTAATCCAGGTACGACTAACCGACGGAGATTCGGAGATCGTGATGGCCAACCGCAACGGAAGGGCGATTCGTTTCCACGAGTCGAAAGTGCGCGAAATGGGGCGTACTGCCACCGGAGTAAAAGGCATGCAGCTCGACGAAGATGGTGAGGATGAAGTTGTTGGTATGATTTGTGTTAAAAAGGAATCCGGGGAATCGATTTTAGTGGTTTCCCAGCAAGGGTACGGTAAACGCACTTTACTCGACGATGAAAACGGGGAGCCCATTTATCGCATTACCAATCGTGGCGCCAAAGGGGTGAAAACACTCAATGTAACCGACAAGACCGGGAAACTGGTGGCTATAAAGAGTGTGACCGACGAAAACGATCTGATTATCATCAATAAGTCGGGTATTACGATTCGTCTGCGAATGGAAGATATCAGGGTGATGGGTAGAGCAACACAAGGCGTACGATTGATTAATCTGGAAAAAAGAAACGACGAAATTGCTTCGGTTTGTAAAGTTCTTTCCGAAAAAGAAGAAGAGCTGACTGATGAATCATCCATCGCCGGACCTGCTGAAGAGCGTATCGACACTAATAATGAATAATAAGCATTAACAACATCACAATTTAAATTCGACAAAAAATGAAAAAAGTCATTGTATCACTTTTTTTAATCCTGAGCGTTTCTGTGGTTTTTGCACAAAAGAAAAACGTATCAAAAGCCAAGAACCTCACATTAATGGAGAACCCTGATTTTAAGGGGGCTCGTGAAGCCATACTTCCGGCACTGTCCGAACCTACTACAGCTAACCTGCCAACTACCTGGCATGTGGCCGGTATGATCGGGTACAAGGAAAATGAACGTTACTACCTGGATCTGTCGATGGGGAAAACAATCGATTTCGTAAAAAAAGGCGAGGCGGTTGTAGAGTCGTTCAACTATTTTATGAAAGCTTACGAGCTGGATCAGAATCAGGTGGATAAAAAGGGTCGTCCGGTAAAACCCAAACTGGCCAACGACATTATTGCAAAAATTAAAGAGTATTATACTGAAAAACATAATCTCTTTTATTATGCCGCAACTCTTTTTGATGAAAAGAAAGATTTTGAAGGAGCCATTAAAGCTTTTGAGCTGTATATGAGCATTCCCGAGATTCCTTTCATGAAAGATCAGGTTACAAAAGATTCGACGTACTATCAGGTGAAGTATTATACCGGATTGGCAGCCAGAAATGCCAATCAGTACGAAAAGGCGATTGCAATACATGAGGACATGAAGGACGACGATTATGAAACGCTGTATGTATATCAGTTGCTTTACGACGAGTATGTTCATATGAACGATACCGCCAATTTTGTAAAAACCCTGAAAGAAGGGTTTGAAAAAATGCCACAAGAGCCATGGTTTATCCAGAATCTGATCAATTATTATTTGTTGAACAATTTTATCGATGAATCGAAATTCTATATTTCGAAAGCGATCGAATTGTTGCCAAATGAGGCGGTGTATCATTATGTAAATGCGAAAATTGCGGAAGCTGAAGGCGATAAGGTTGCAGCACGTAAATCCTATGATAAAACATTGGAACTGGATCCTAAATATGCTGATGCATATGCCGGGATCGGAGCTATGGTGATTGAAGAAGGGCAGAAGATACTGGACGATGCGGCTTATAAATCCGATCGCGAGTTTAATGCTGCAAAGGTTAAGTCGAAAGCCGTGTTCAAATCGGCCATCGATTATTTCCTGAAAGCGGCCGAACTGAATCCTGAAGAGCTTTCGTACAAACGCAACCTGCGTATGTTGTACTACCGCCTTGAAATGAGTAAGGAATTGGAAGCTATCGAAAAGGAATTGGGTTATTAACCCGGGAGTAACTCACAAAAAAACGCTATGCAATTGTTGCATAGCGTTTTTTTGTAGTATAAATACCTCAAATCAGATTAAACCCAATACTTTACTTCTGGCAAGCATACATGCTCCGACCACTCCTGTCAGGTCGCCCAGTTTGCTCAGTTTGATACCGGTGTCTTTACTGACCAGATTCAGCGAATGTTTCTTGATCGAGCTCTTAATAGGCAGGAATAAATAATCGCCTGTCAACGCCAGCGAACCGCCGATTACTACGAGTTCGGGATTAAAGAGGTTGATTAATCCGGCAATGTGTTTGCCGAGCGTAATACCCACTTCTTCAATCAGGTCGATCGCAAGCATGTCGCCTTGCATAGCAGCATTGATAATCATTTCGATGGTAATCGATTCTCCGTTTTTCAGTTTCTTGTTCAGTATCGAAGTATTTCCTTCCTCCAGTTTTTCCATAAACCGGCGGTGGATATACGATCCCGAAGCCTGAGTTTCGAGGCATCCTTTTTTGCCACAATGACAAATAATCTCGTTGTCGAATGCTGTCAGGTGCCCGAATTCGCCCGAAAATCCCGATTTACCGTAATACAGTTTTCCGTCGGAAATGATTCCCATGCCCAATCCCCAACTAACATTAATAAAAATAATGTTCTTTTCGCCGTGCACTACTCCTTTCAGGAATTCGCCATAGGCCATAGCCCGTGAATCGTTATCGATCGACACATGGATTCCCAGACGATCCTGGAAAATTTCGCTTAAGGGTTTTTCGCTGAAGAAATACCTGCTGTAGCTGTGCCCTGTTTCGGTATTTACCCTGCCTGAGATATTAATGCCAATACTGAAAATCTTTTTTCGTTCGACATTAAGTCCGCTGATGAATTCCTCGATCAGATCACATAAGGACTCCAGATTAGCCTGCGTATTCTCATAATGGAATGGAATATCGGTTTTCGTCTGCATCAGATCGCCCTTAAAATTAATGAGGGCCATGTTGATACGAAAGTGTTTAATGTCGACTCCGACAAAATATCCTGAATTGGGATTCAATCCATAAATATTCGGCCGGCGACCACCATTCGTTTCCTGTTTGCCAAAATCGATCACGTAACCGTCGTCGATCAGCTCACCAACTAATTTTGTAACTGTAGGGACGGTCAGATCCATTTCCCTACCTAAATCGGCCAATGAGTTTTCACCATTGTTAATGTAATAACTAATGATTCTGATCTTCATTAAGGCGTTTTTGGAACCAAGTTCAATGTCTTCGATGAATGAGTGCTTCATAAAAAATATTTTTTTCAACTTGCAAATATAAATATTATTTTTAATAAATCTACTTGCAGTTAATATTTTTTACTTAAACAGGGGTCCGTAGGTTGAACAAGCCCGATAGTCGGCGCCTTCAGGATCCATCCCGAAGGATGCCCAGGCGCTCGGACGAAAGAGTTGGTCGGGGCCGACATTGTGCATGCTTACCGGGATACGCAGCATGGATGCTAAGGTAATAAGATCGGCGCCTATATGGCCGTACGAAAATGCTCCGTGATTGGCTCCCCAGTTGTTCATCACACTGTATACATCTTTGAAATTGATGGAGTCGTTGAGTCGCGGAGTGAACCAGGTGGTGGGCCAGGTTTTGTCGGTACGTTCGTTTAGAATGGCATGTACTTCGGCAGGCAGTTCAACAGTCCATCCTTCGGCGATCTGCATGACAGGTCCAAGTCCCCTTACGAGGTTGATTCGGGCCAATGTAACCGGCATGCCTCCTTTCGAAAGGAAGTTGGATGAAAAGCCTCCTCCTCGGAAATAGCCTCCATTGGCCGGATACCAGGTTGTGGCTTCCAGGCAGTTGTTCGCTTCTTCGCCGGTAATATCCCAGAAAGGTTTCATCGCGGGTTGTCCGTCGATGCTTTGTTCGCCGCATCCGTCGAGAGCAGCCGAACCCGAATTGATGAGATGGATTAAACCGTTAGCCGCCAGACCTTCGAGTTTGTGCCCGGTAACCCGTTCGACAGCTTCGGGGCTCCAATAGGTTCGTACATCGGCAAAAACCTGTGCCGAATTTGTTAATAACTTGCCGAACAGCATCGCCACGCCATTGAGCGCATCGTTTTCGGTAGCTACAATAAACGATTCCCGTATGCCATTCCAGTCGAATGAGGAGTTGAGTATGGCTTCGGAGAAATCGCCGTTAGGCAGAAAATCGGTCCATTGACGTTGGCCCTGGAAGCCGCAGGCAATCGCATTGTGTCCTAAGGCTTCCTCGGCATATCCTAATTCACGCAATCGCGGATTGCCGATCATCAGATCGCGGATTACCATTGTCATTTTCACTACGAACTCCCATTCTTCATCCAGTTTTGAACGGCTTTTCTTTAAATTAGCTGCATTGAAATCGGTGCCTTCGTTTTTCTTGCAATGCCGGGTGGTCCATTCCATGGCTTTTTTGAACTCTTCGGGATCATAGATTTCTAATTGAATGCGACGCAATACTTCGCTCATGTCGACATATTCGTTACGCATTCCAAGGTATTGCTGAAAGAAACCGGCATCTACGATCGAACCGGCTATTCCCATGGATACGGAACCAATCGACAAATACGATTTGCCGGGCAAAGTGGCAGCTGCAATACCTGCACGCGTAAATCGCAACAGTTTTTCTTTTACGTCCTCCGGAATCGATTGATCGCTATTGTCCTGAACATCCTTGCCATAAATGCCAAATGCTGGTAATCCTTTTTGTGTATGGCCGGCGAGCGCAGCTGCCAGATAAACGGCACCAGGCCGCTCGGTTCCGTTGAATCCCCAGATCGCCTTTGGCATGTAAGGATGGGTGTCGATTGTTTCGCTGCCATAACACCAGCAGGGCGTAACGGTGATTACAAGGCCGACACCTTCTTTCTTGAATTTAAGGTCGCAGGCTGCAGCTTCATCGACGCGACCGATGGTCGTATCGGCGATAACGCATTCTACCGGATTGCCATCCGCATACCTGAGCTGGCTGCTGATTAATTCGGCTACACGAATAGCCATTCCCATGGTTTGGTCTTCCAGCGATTCTCTGACACCGTTCTGGCGTCCATCAATCGTCGGACGGATGCCTACGCGAGGGTTTTCGCTCTGATAACGTCCCTGTTTTTCTTTTCTTTGTTGAGGGATGTCCGATTTAAATGTCTCATTAACAGTTGTTCTCATTTGATTAAAATTTAATATTTTCATTTAACATATGTTTAATGCTGAACTGTGCTGTAAAATTATTAATTTATTTTGGATCGGGTAGGGTCTGTTTTTATGTTGTGCAACATGTTTTTAGCCAAATCGTTCTGGATGCAGGGAGATTAAAAATGGGCTGTAAATTATAATTGTTTGATTTTCAGTTTTTTATATTTTCGGGGCTTGTTTTGTTAATAAAATAAGACGACACTATTTCTTTTGATATTAAAAATATTTATATACTTTTGCAGGGATTTTAAATGCAGAAATTCGACCTATATGCAAAAAAAGAATGTATACCCGTGGGTAGTTGTAGGATTGCTATGGATTGTGGCACTTCTTAATTACATGGATCGCCAGATGCTTTCCACAATGAAGGTATCGATGATGATCGATATAACGGAGCTGGAATCGGCGGCGAATTTTGGCAGGTTGATGGCTGTATTTTTATGGATATACGGCCTGATGAGTCCGGTATCGGGATTAATAGCCGATGCTTTGAATCGTAAATGGTTGATTGTTGGGAGTTTGCTGGTATGGTCGGCCGTTACTATGGCGATGGGTTATTCCACTTCCTACGATCAGATTTTTTGGTTGCGTGCGCTGATGGGTGTCAGTGAAGCGCTGTATATTCCCGCAGGCCTTTCGCTGATAGCCGATTATCATTCGGATAAGACCCGGTCGCTGGCTGTAGGCATCCATATGACCGGTTTGTATGCCGGTCAGGCAATTGGCGGATTCGGCGCCACTATAGCTGCATCCTTCTCGTGGCAATCAACTTTTCACTGGTTTGGCATTATCGGGATTGTATATGCATTCCTATTGATATTTGCATTGAAGGAGAAGAAAGCGGCACCCAAAGTCACTACCGGACAACAATCCGGGAGAGGGAATCCGCTTAAAGTGCTGGCGGTTTTGTTTTCCAATATTTCATTCTGGATTATTCTGATATATTTTGCAGCTCCATCGATGCCGGGTTGGGCCATTAAAAACTGGGTACCGACGCTGTTTTCCGAGAACCTGAATCTGGATATGGCTACTGCCGGGCCCTTATCGACGATTACCATCGCACTATCCTCATTCATAGGAGTGATATTTGGAGGTATACTCTCGGATAAATGGGTACAGAAGAATATACGCGGAAGGGTGTATACGGGAGCCATCGGGCTTGGTATGACTATTCCTGCCTTATTGCTCTTGGGCCTGGGGCACGGATATCTGAGCGTGGTTGGATCGGCATTGTTTTTTGGAATCGGATATGGTATGTTTGACGCTAATAATATGCCTATTCTTTGTCAGTTTGTGAGTGTGCGTCATCGCGCTACCGCTTACGGATTTATGAATATGGTAGGTGTTTTCGCTGGTGCATTTGTAACGGATCTCTTAGGTAAATCGACTGATGCCGGTAATCTGGGTCACGATTTTGCAATGTTGGGCGGATTGGTACTTGTAGCGCTTGTGCTACAGTTGTTTTTCCTTCGCCCGAAAGCCGATGCGGATCTTTCGTAAAGTTGGATGGATAGATGAAAATATATACATCTTGTTAATTAAGTGGTTTGTTTACAAACGAAAACCGGGATCCTTTGGAATCCCGGTTTTTATTTGTTCTATTTTACCACAGCGATCGTAAGTGGATATTTGAGTTGTTTGTTGGCTTGCTGTACAGCAGCTAACCAATCTTTCTGCGCCGGAAATTTCCACTGACTCCATCCGCCTCCGAAGTAATAGGTAAACTCTGTGCCGGGTTTATAATCGGAAAGCAATAAAGCATGTGTGCCCTGTACTTTATACGCTGTTTCTTTTGTGGGTAATACAACCGCAACAAAGTTCTGACCTGCGTCCACTCCCTGGTCCGAAACGGCATTTTCGCCATAAATAATTAAACCTCCGCCTTTTTGTAATTTACCTTTACCGTCGTGCAGGAAAATTCCGGTGGCTAATTGCATCGGTTGAGCCGCACCGGTATACTTCACTACTGCCTTGTTTAAGACAGAACCGGCATCGGCGGTAATTGTAATTTCTTGTTTGTATACTTTCCCTTTGATGTTAACCGTATCATAATAAAGGGTAAATACCGAGCGTAAGGGTCCGTTCTCGTGTACCTTATACGAATTGAAGTGGCTTCCTACCCAGAGTGTACTGTCGGTGTATCCTGCAACTCCGCCTGCTCCAAGTGTTTTTCCCACTTTGTAGCAGTCCAGGCCCTGTCCATGATCTACGTGATACGATTTTCCATATTTCAATTCGCCTCTGTAAAAGCTGTCGACAACAAGTTCATTCGTTCTTTTAAGCCACAAATCGATACCATTGGACGGATTTTCGGTTTTCAAAGCAGGCCCGTACATGCGATAAGCCGCATAGTCGTTTTCCCATGCAAAATCGTCTTTACGTTCGGCTACGAATCGCGCTGACGTTAATGGAGCTACGGGTGAAGGCGATCCGGACTGGATGGTATATACATTTTTAGTTCCTGTTTTAACGGTAACCGGAAACAGGATGGCCTGTGGGGTGGTTTTACCTTTATAGAGGAGCTGATAGGGGATTTCCTGGTCGGTTGAATCTTTAACAACCAGATTGGCACTGAGTGATCCGGCTTGAGCAGCGCTTACTTCAATTAATTCGTCGCTTCTGTCGAACGGATACCGGTTAGTCACTTCTACCTTCACCTGTGCCTGACTGAATAAAGTGGCAATAAGAAATAAATTGAGAACGTGTTTCTTCATAAATAACAACATTTTTGGAATTAATACTGCGTTAGCTTTTAAAAGCTAACGCAGCAAAAGTAATATTATTTTGGCTGTTTTCCAATATAGGCCAAAATTCCGCCGTCGACATAAAGTACATGTCCGTTTACAAAATCGGAAGCGGGCGAAGCAAGGAAAATGGCAGGTCCCTGCAGATCTTCAGTTGTTCCCCAGCGTGCGGCAGGTGTACGTCCGATGATAAAATCATTGAAAGGGTGACCCGGTTCGCGCAAGGGGGCTGTTTGCGGTGTTGCGATATAGCCGGGGCCGATTCCATTCACCTGAATGTTGTGTTCGGCCCATTCAACGGCCAGATTTTTGGTGAGCATTTTCAAACCACCTTTTGCGGCAGCATAAGCCGATACCGTCTCACGACCCAATTCGCTCATCATCGAACAGATATTGATTATTTTTCCACCACCTTTTGCAATCATACCGGGTGCAACTGCTTTCGATACGATGAAGGGTCCGTTGAGGTCGATATCGATTACCTGGCGGAACTCTTTGGCGGTCATTTCGAGGGCGGGGATTCGTTTAATGATTCCTGCATTATTGACCAGAATATCAATGACCCCAACTTCTTTCTGAATTCGGGCAATCCCTGCATTTACGGCATCTTCGTCGGTTACGTCAAATACATAGCCGTAAGCTTCGATGCCATCGGCTTTGTAGGCGGCCAGTCCCTTGTCGACCATTTCCTGATTGATATCGTTGAAGACGATTTTCGCTCCTGCCTGGGCAAAGGCCGAAGCCAGTGCGTAGCCAATACCATAGGAACCCCCGGTTACCATGGCTATTTTACCTGATAAATCAAATAATTTCATTTTTTATGTTGTTTAAATGGATGATTAACGTAATTCGGTATGTTTGCGGAAATCCTGATCGCTATAATCCAGATTTTCGCCGGCCATTCCCCAGATAAATGTGTAATTGCTGGTGGCTGCTGCAGAGTGAATCGACCATTCGGGAGATATGACTGCCTGATCGCCTTGCATCCAAATGTGACGGGTTTCGGTCGGCTCACCCATAAAATGGCAAACAACTTCATTTTCCGGCACTTCAAAATAGAAATAGGCTTCCATCCGGCGGCTATGGGTATGGGCCGGCATCGTGTTCCAGACACTGCCTACCCGGAGTTCGGTCATTCCCATTTGAAGTTGGCAGGTTTGAATCACTTCCCGCACCAGCATTTTGTTGATATTCCGGTGGTTGGCTGTTTCAAGAGAGCCAAGCTCCATGACGATCGCATCGGCTTTGGTCACCTTGCGATCGGGATAAGTACAATGTGCGGGTGCCGAGTTGAAGTAAAACTTAGCCGGCTTGGCAGCGTCGTTGCTCGAGAATTCAACCGTGCGGTTTCCTGCTCCCAGGTACAAGGCTTCTTTGTATGCTAATTCAATTACTTCATTATCTACTTTTACCGTTCCGGCTCCTCCCACATTATAAATACCTAATTCGCGACGGGAGAGAAAAAAATCGGATTTCAGCGGGTCGATGGCTTCCAGGGGCAGCACTTCATTTACAGGCATGGCTCCACCTACTACCAAACGATCGTACATGGTATACACCATGTTCACTTCGTCGGCACTGAAGATGGTCTCGATCAGATGTTCTTTGCGCAGACGGCTGGTGTCGTACTTTTTTGCATCCTCCGGATGTGATGCATACCTCAGTTCATAATTTGTTTTCATTGCCTTCAATTTTATATGTTGATGTGCAAAGATATAAAAATTTTTACAGAATTGGTATACCAATTTAATTGCAAGGGGTATTTTTCATATCTTTGTTGCATGTTAACAGATTTTCTAGTCTCAAAAATACGGATGGAATTGCCGTTCGAGCCTACGGATCAGCAGGCATTACTGATCGCGGAATTGGCTCGATTCCTGGCCCGTCCCGAAGAAGAAAAAGTATTTCTTCTGAAAGGGTATGCCGGTACCGGAAAAACAACCGTAATGGGCGCATTGGTGCGTGCATTGCACCGGCTTCAGCAGAAAACAATCCTGCTGGCCCCGACCGGCAGGGCGGCTAAGGTGTTCAGTTCTTATTCCGGTGTTCAGGCTACGACTATCCATAAAAAAATCTACCGCCAGAAATCCGTCTCGGACAGGGTATTTCAGGTATCGGATAATTTACATACCAATACCTTGTTTATTGTCGACGAAGCTTCCATGATTACCAATATAGGGATGGATTCCGATTTTGGTACGGGCAGATTGCTCGACGATCTGATTCATTATGTATATTCAGGGACGGGCTGTGCCATGCTGCTTATGGGCGATACCGCGCAGTTGCCTCCTGTCATGCAGGAGAGTTCTCCGGCATTGGAAAAACTTGTACTGGAAGAATATGGCCTGAAAGTGACGGATTTTATCCTCACCAGGGTGGTGCGCCAGGCCATGGAAAGCGGAATCCTGTACAATGCCACGCTATTGCGTCAGGCCCTGACCGATGAGCTGACTTCGCAGCTGCCCCGGTTAAAACTATCGCCGTTTACCGATATTGTTTCGCTCAGTGGCATGGATCTGGTGGACGAAGTGCAGCGTTCGTATGATGGGGTAGGAGCAACCGATACGATTATAATTACACGGTCGAATAAGCGTGCTGTCTATTTCAATAATGGTATCCGGGGAAGGGTGATGCAGAAGGAAGATGAAATATCGAACGGTGATTTGTTGATGATTACCCGGAACAATTATTTCTGGAACCGGCCTTACAAAGAAATAAATTTTATAGCCAACGGCGATATCGTGGAAATAACACGTATACGTAAACACCGCGAGATGTACGGATTACGTTTTGTCGATTTGTCGCTTCGTTCGCTCGATTCGGGTTGGGAACTCGATGCATTGGTATTGCTCGATACCTTACAGGCCGAAACTCCTGCACAATCGAAAGAGCTGAACGATCAGTTGTTTTCCCGGGTTGAAGAAGATTATCTGGAGATTGGTTCCCGCCGGGAGCGGTATCGTAAAATGCAGAACAATGACTTTCTCAATGCCTTGCAAGTAAAGTTTGCCTATTCGGTTACCTGCCATAAAGCGCAGGGCGGACAATGGAAGAAAGTATTTATCGATATGAGCTTAATGCCGGATATGACCATTGATCGTAATTACTACCGGTGGTTGTATACAGCCCTGACCCGGGCCACCGAAACCGTGTATCTTGTGAATTACAGAACATAAAAAAACAGGCTGTTCATATGCCGAACAGCCTGTTTTTTATACTCAACCTGCCTATTTTAATTCCCAGGCAAGCGCCGAAGCACCCAAAATAGCGGCATCAGCTTCTTTCAATTCAGAGAACATTACTTTCACCTTATCCCGCCATAACGGGAGCACATTCGAATTCATATGTTCAATGATTGGTTTCAGAATTAAATCGCCCGATTTTGTTAAGCCGCCAAACAGGACGATGGCCTCCGGAGCAGAAAATGCAACAAAATCGGCCAGCGATTCACCCAGGATCTTACCGGTATATTCGAAAATCTCCAGTGCGATGGCATCGCCGTCGATAGCTGCATCGTACACATCCTTTGAAGTGATATCGTCGGTGGGTAAATTACGCAACAAACTGGACTCTTTGCGCAGCTCCAGAATTTCACGGGCCGTGCGTGCAACGCCGGTTGCCGATGCATAGGTTTCAAGGCATCCCGATTTCCCACATCCGCATTTACGGCCGTTCCGTATTGCCGTGGTATGACCAAGTTCGCCGGCAAAACCATCATGACCGTACACCAGTTTACCATCGATGACGATTCCGCTGCCCACCCCTGTACCCAGTGTGATCATAATGAAATGTTTCATGCCGCGGGCAGCACCATAGGTCATCTCACCAATGGCGGCCGCATTGGCATCGTTGGTAAGCACCGTAGGAATACCGAATTTTGCCGACATGAGCTCGGCAAACGGAATCTGGCCTTTCCAGGGAAGGTTCGGCGCAAATTCAATCCGGCCGGTATAGTAATTCCCGTTGGGAGCTCCTACGCCTATTCCTTTGATCTTATCTTTTCCGCCTGCTTCATCGATCAGCTTAATCAATTCATTGTACAAATCGTCGATATATAAGTTGATATCCGAATGTGTAGCAGTTTTAACTGCGCTTTTCGATAGTACATTTCCACGGGCATCTACAACACCAAATACGGTGTTGGTGCCGCCCATATCGATGCCGATTACATAAGGTTTGTTCATATGCGTATTATTCTGTAGGTATATCTTTATTCACGTTTTTACTTCCAACCAATGCATACCAAAGCATATATGCCACACAAGCAAACATTACCCAGTAGCTGCTGAGGTATCCGAACGAATCGGCTACGTAACCCTGAATCAATGGAACAATTCCGCCACCGCTAACCATTACCATGAAAATTCCCGATGCTGCTTCGGTGTATTTACCCAGCCCTTCCACTGCAAGGTTAAAGATGCTACCCCACATAATGGAAGTAGAGAGTCCTGTGAGAATAATAAAGAGGACATTGATAGGAATCTGGGTGGTCTCGAACTGGAAGTTAATAGGCATTGAAACAGTGATGCTGGTCGGAAGGAAAATTGCAAAGGTGAGGAAAACCAGACCCATGCCGGTAACCGCAATCATCATAGCCCGGCTCGATACTTTTGCACCAACCGAAGCTCCGATCAATCGTCCGACTAACATTAAGAGCCAGTAAATACCCACAATCACTCCGGCCAAACCGGCATCGATATTCAAACCCGGAACGGTTTTCCCCGTTTTAATATCTTTTGCTTTTTGATACGAATCTGCTCCGATCACTTTCTGAACATACGATTCGTTCGCTTTATTCTGTTCGTCCTCGAGCTGCAGTTGTTGTAAATAAACGGCATCGGCCTGTTGGCGCTCGAATTCGGCAATTTTTTCATCGGCTACTTCCTCGGTAAAGGCGGTCATGTATAAGTTGGCAGTACTCGGAATACCGATTTCAACTCCGACATATACAAAAATTGCAATGGTTCCGAGTATAAAGTGACGGAACGAAAGCGGACTATGTTTGTCTTTACCTTCGGTGTTGGTTTTAACAACTCGTTCTTTATGGGGTTCAGGGATACGGACCAATGCAAGTACAATAAATGCAAGTGCAAAAATGCCCATGGCAAGGAATAAGGCCGGACTTGCTTTTTCGATGTTACGTCCGGCTTCGGCGCCCATCAGGTATCCTACGAGCATAGGAGTAATGGTGGCTGCAATGGAGTTGATCGAACCTCCGAACTGGATTAACTGATTTCCTTTGTTGCCACCACCGCCAAGGGTGTTGAGCATCGGGTTTACCACTGCATTGAGCATACACATCGAGAAACCGGAAATAAATGCACCGATAAGGTATACGCTGAATGTTCCCAATTGGCCTGAAAGGTATTGAACTCCAACGCCGGTAAATCCAACTGCTATGGCTGCAAGGGCTGTTTTTTTGTATCCGATTTTTTTCAGCATCAAACCGGCGGGAATTCCCATAAAGGCATAAGCAATAAAATTGGCAAAGAAGCCTAACTGCGACTCAAAGTTAGTGGCGCCAAATTGCTTGGCCACGATTACACCCATCGGACTTGGAAGACCGGTTACAAAGGCAATCATGAAAAATAACGCGAACATCATTGCAATGGGCAAAGCATTGCTACTCTTTTCCTTGTTCATTTCTTTTAATTGTAAAAAATTAGTTTTAAATATTAGTTTTTTCAGCGCTCAAAGTTAATATTTTTTATTGAACTGAAATTTTGAAGTTTTGAAAAATAAATCCCTAATACTATGTTATAAAACATATATTTTGTTATCCAATGCTGTGTTTATAAGTTTTTTTCAAGGAACTCGGTTTTTAATGTGTACAGATGCCGGCGGGTTGCCGACCCTGTTATACTGTGATTTTTGTCGGTATAAATGTGCATGTCAAATTGTTTCCCGGCTTCCACCAATGCCTGGGTATACAGGTAGGTGTTTTGTACGTGAACATTATCGTCGGCCGTACCGTGTATGATCAATAATCGTCCATTGAGGTTTGTTGCTTGTTGGATGGCCGAAGTGGTGTCGTATCCCCTGGCATTTTCTTCGGGAGTGCGCATAAATCGCTCTGTATAAGCTGTGTTGTACAATCGCCAGTCGGTAACCGGAGCCACTGAAATGCCCGCCTTAAACACGGGCCGGCCGGTACTCATGGTCCATAAAACCATCGAACCTCCGTAACTCCAGCCCCATATTCCGATCCGGTTTTTATCCACATACGATTGATTGCCCAGGTAGAGTGCTGCTTCAACCTGATCGTTGGTTTCAAGAACTCCCATTTGTTGGTAGGTGCATTTTAAAAAGTCGGAACCCCGTCCGCCGGTTCCCCGTCCATCCACACAGGCTACCACAAATCCACGCGTCGATAAGTAATACTCCCACCCGATATTCCATTGGTTGAGAACCTGTTGCGATCCGGGTCCTGAATATTGAACCATCACTACCGGGTACTTTCGGGTGGGGTCGAACTGGGTCGGTTTGAGCATCCATCCGTTTAACTGTACTCCTCCGGAGGTGGTAAACTGGAAAAACTCTTTTTGATTCAATTTTAATTGGGCAAAACGACCGACTAGTTCCTGATTGGTTTCCAAATCGCGAACTTTAGTGTTGCGATTGGTATAAATCTGAATGCGATCGGGTTGGTCGATAGTCGATGAGGTCAATACAAAATAATTGAAATTTTTACTGAACCGGGCATTATTGAAACTTTTTCCATCGCTCAATGCTGTTTTCTTTCCTTTGGCGTCGATGGCATAAATATCGCGATTGAGCGGAGAACTTTCTGTGGATTGGTAATACACTGTTCCTTTCACTTCGTCGACTCCGTAAAAATCGGTCACGTCCCAATTGCCCTTTGTAACCTGGCGGGCAACAGTGCCGTCCATCCTGTGCTGATAGATATGCCGGAACCCGTCCTTGTCGTTCAGCGTATAAAAAAACTTCTTATCTTTTGTGTAAATTGTTCCGTCGATATCCTGATAATCGACATAGGCTTTGTCGTCTCTGCGCATGATAAGCTTGCAGATACCGGTACGAGGATTAGCCTGAAGCATATCCAGCCTGTTTTGCTGACGATTTAACTGATAAATCATAAGCTTTTCCTGGTCGTTGGTCCATTGTATCCGCGGAATGTAGCTATCAGGGTTGGTGTCCAATAGCTTCATGCTGCGTGTCGTTTTGTTAAAGTCGTCGTAGATGTAGACTCCAACAGTCGAATTGCTTTCTCCTGCCTTCGGATATTTAAACTGTTCGGACGCCGGGTAGAGCGACAATTTTTCATTTGCTGCGGTAAACCGCTGAAATGAGAATTCTTTTACCTTGCTTTCGTTGAATTTTACAAATGCAAGCAATTTACTGTCGGGACTCCATTCGTAATAACGGGTTGCACCAAATTCTTCTTCGTATACCCAGTCGGCAATTCCGTTAATGATACCGCCTTTGACCCCGTCTTTTGTAATCTGAATATCGGTTTTAAATTCAACTTTCTTCATGTACAAATTATTGTTATGCGCAAAGGCAATATACCGGTCGTCGGGCGAAAATACCGGATCCTCCT
Organism: Paludibacter sp. 47-17; assembly: GCA_001898935.1. GTDB lineage: Bacteria > Bacteroidota > Bacteroidia > Bacteroidales > Paludibacteraceae > Paludibacter. The sequence continues at coordinate 187,070 of MKVT01000034.1, read as the reverse complement.
GAGGACTACTGGACGAGAGCGGATCGAATTCCTTGTATTTCACATCGAATATAAAATATTCGGCGGTAAACGACCGCCTGTACCGTTGCTCGACATTGGTAAAGACCAGGATTTTAGTCTCTTTCGGACTCATTATGTAACCACTGATACTCTTTAAGGGTGCATCCTTTAACCGCGGAAGATGAAGGAGCGTATCGGTAACCTGACCGCTACGGTAACTGTATTTCAATAGGGTTGTACCGTTCTTCATCAGGGTGTAATGCTCGCCGTCGTTCATCGAGCGAGGCATATCGGGGCGAACCGGGCGATATTTACCATCGGTAATATCGTACAATAAGTTGGCTGCGGCACTTATCGTCAGTGTAAGAAGGCTTGCTGCAAGAATAAATCGTTTCAATTTCATGTGAAAAAAATAATAGTGCGCAAAAATAATTCAAAAAAGTTCGGAATGCAACTTTTTATGCTAACTTAGGTAATCGAATTGTAAATTCGGTACCCTTATTTACTTCCGAACTGAAAGTAATAGTGCCTCCTACATTTTCGATTATGGCTTTCGAAATACTAAGTCCCAATCCCATGCCCGAGCTTTTTGTCGTGAAATTCGGTTTGAAAATGTTTTTTTGAGCTTCAGGTTCGATTCCGACGCCATTATCTTTTATGCTGATAATCACCTGATCGGGTTCGACCCAAAGCGTTGTTTCAACTCGACCCGATCCGCCCGACGGAATCGACTGGAGTGCGTTTTTCAATAGATTGGAAAAAACCCGTATGAGTTGCTCCGGATCGCCTTTCACCATTACTCCGCTCTGTGGCCCCGAATAATGGACCGAAACATCATCCTGATTGTTTTTAAATAGTTCTACCGACGAATACAAGCGGGCGGCAATATCGATTTCCTGTAACTGGGTTTCGGGTAGCCGTGCAAATTGTGAAAAGGTGCCCGCTATGCGCGATAAGTTGTCGATTTGTTCGATCAAGGTGGTCGATGCTGTTGAAAAATACGCATCGAATCCCTCATTCGCCTGAAGTTTGAGTCGTTGTAATTGCTGGATGGTAAGCTTCATCGGGGTCAACGGATTGTTGATTTCATGAGCAACCTGTCTTGCCATCGTTCGCCAGGCCGATTCGCGTTCCGATTTCAATAACAGATCCGTGCTTTTCTCCAGCTCGTCGACCGTGCGGTTGTACTGCTCGACCAATTGGCCGATTTCATCATTTCCTCTGTACTCGATCCGCGCATTCCGTCCGTTTAATTTCATGGTCTTCAGTTTCTCTTCCATCAGTTTCAACGGACTGGCCAGCCGGTTGCCCGCAATAATGAGTAAGAAAATTGAGAGAAGAATAATCAGCGTATAAATCTGAATAAGTGCGATCAGAAACTGATTGATCTTCTGATTGATTTCCGATTGGCTGAAATATTGCGGTATAGCGATGTATCCTAACGGTATATAATCGCCATTGATGAGTTCGGCATAGGTTGTCAGGTAGTTCAGCTGCCCTATTTTTTCGTTCAGGTGTACCGGCATGTTTTCTCCGAACACAACCGCCGGAGCAATAAGTTTACTTACCAGCTGTTTGCTGAACAATAGATTTTGCGAACTGCCCGCCAACTCGCCGTGTTGGTTGTATACATGAATATCGGTTTGGTATCGGTAAGCCAGATCCTGTAGAATGCCCGAAATCCGTTGTTCGCTCAACGCCGTAATATCGTTGACCCAGAATAAGGTTTCCTGTAAAGAAGCCTGAATATAATGTCGCTTTTTCTCGCTGAGCTGCAACTGCTCTTGTTCGTAGTTTTTTCTGAAATAGTTTACCGAAAACAGCAGGGTAGAGATAAAGCTAATCAAGATCAACGAAGTGAAAACAATTTGGAATTTGCCCGTAAGTCCTAATGAAACAGGTATTTTATGATGAATAAGCCGATTTAACATCGATCCGATGCGTGCGGCCAGCAAAAAGAGGACAATGATAAGAATATAATAGAAAATCTTATCGATACGACCGGGATTGTTCATCTCGGTAATTACAATTTTGGTTTTTCCGTGTTGCTGCAAGAAGTAGGTGGTTCGATGGTGTTTCAGCTTAAAAAAGCCGTCGGTACTTCTTTCAAAAAGCAATCCCGATTCGGGCCAATCGTAACGGGCATCACTAAAAACCAATAGGTTGTTTTCGTACCGCGCGGTTGAGATATCTTTTTGTTGCAAAGCATTTGCCGTTTCATTGATTAACAGATCGGGCAAACTGTAGCTCCGGAAATTGCGTTTGTTTTTGAATTCAATAAGCAAGGAATAGTGGTGGGCATCGAGGGGGAGCAGGTTGATAATGCCGGCATAGCTCATTTCGTATAAGGATTCAGGCAGATTATAGAAGTTGGTTGTTCCGACCTTAGTACCTGTATGCTGAAGCATTTGAATGTAATTCCATACTTGCTGATTTTGTTTGGAGACCAGGGAAATATCAATTTCGTACTTCGAACTGAAATGTTGTAAATGGTTGGTGAGGAGATATTCCTTGAACCTATCTGCAGAATCATTAGGGTTTAACAATACGGTTAGGTTGCTGTCGTTTTGCAGGTTATAAGATAAATCTTCAAGCAGTAGTTCAGTTATGGGATCCTGGCGGGTAGCGCCATTCAACCGGACGTTTTCGGTAAGGATCTGGTACTTTGTGAATTTTTTCTGTTGCTGTAAGTGATGAGTCAGTCCCAGGCTGAGTACTGTCGCCAGTACGAGGTAGATAGCTGCAGAAAGTTGGAAAGTGAAGAGTTTTGGAAATGCCACTTTCAGGATTTCATATCCGCCCATCAACATAATAAACAGTAAAACATGCACCCAGACGGTAATGAACGATATGTCGCTTAATAAATAGAAATTGATAGTTATAACTGAATGCAGCACTATATTCCGTAAAAATTCGAAAAGCAGCCATCCGTAGCTGAAAACGATTATGATAGAGACGAAGCGGGAAACCGACGACCTGAAAATGATTGAAAAACTTCTTGCGACCACAAAAAACAGCAAAACGTACGCTGAAAGATGGGTAAACGATGCAATCAACGGATTTACGGTGAAATGATGGACAGAAAAGAGCGGATTTTTAAAAATTAATTCAGGATAGCCCAGCCATAATATTACTGTAACAACTAGAACAAAGAAGAACGAAACGATGAAAAAATTACGTTTCGGATGTTTTCGTACTGGTAGGGTCAGTTGCAGATAGAGCATTAACAACAGAAGAAAAGCCAGGCTGAATGCAGTGAGTCCGATCCATTGAACAAATGAATATTCAGTTACACTTTGTTCGCTGCCGACACTAAACAAATAATTGCCCGTAGAATCGTAAACTGCAGAAGCCTTACTGGCGGTATCGGAATAAATATCCACATCGACTCCATCGAAAGGCGGAACTCCTTTGTTTTTCAAAAACTTATTTTCGTAAGGAAACGCATATTTCACAGGAATCATTATCAACAACCCTGTTGAATCGCTAACCGGATACCATTTAAAAAGTGCATGTACGTTGGAGGCACGTTCGTAGTTCCATCCGTGAAGGTTTTTCAGGTTAGGAAAACGAAACGCGTATTCGTTTGTCGACCAATAGCTTAGTAAACCATTTTCGTACCAGTAGGAAGCAAACTGCTGATCGTTGGTGAGGAAAAACTGTTTAATATCGCCCGCTTCAGCGCCGAAAAACTGACTTGCATAGGTATCGGCTCCGGCCATTTCCTGCTGTGCCAGCTGTTGGATTTTCTCCGTATTGTAGCGCGGTTTTATCCCCTCAACATCAAAGGTCTGAATTACTATTCCAATCAGCAGGCAGCATGAAAAGGCCAGGATTAAAATTTGTATGTTGCTGAAATTCGGTCGCATGTTTTCTCTTACTGATGATGATAGTTTTCCCCTTTAATGATGGTCATGGCACGGTACAATTGCTCGGCAAACAACAACCTGATCATCTGATGCGAAAAGGTCATGGCAGAAAGCGAAAGGAGCTGATCGGCCCGTTGATAAACCCGTTCGGAAAACCCAAACGGTCCTCCAATTACGAAAACCAGTTTTTTGGTCGATGCCAGCATTTTTGTTTCAAGAAAACCGGCAAAGCCCACCGATGTAAGGGTTTTTCCTTTCTCATCGAGCAGAATTACTTCGTCAGCCGGCTCCAATTGTTTAAGAATCAGATCAGCTTCTTTCTCTTTTTGTTCGTTGACCGGCAGGTTTTTTATGTTTTTAAGTTCGGGAATTATTCTGGTTTCAAAACCGATGTAATGCGTCAGGCGTTGATGATAGTCCTGAATCAGTTTTTGCAGTCCTTCATGGGTTGTTTTTCCTACCATTAGTACACTAATCTTCATTGTCTTATCCAGTATTTAACGTTTAATGGTCTGCTATTTGCAAAGATTTTGCGGTTTTGTGGGTAAAAATCGATCCTGATCGGCACTAAAAAGGGCGAAAGATTTTTTTCTGCCAATTAAATAGCGTATTTTTGCGTCACAAAGGCAAGGAAATGCAAATATGGGATTTTTACACGAAAATCGAGTGACAACCTTTAATGATTTGTGAACTTTTAAAATATCGGAACAATGAGACTTATTTCCACCCTTTTATTTTTAGCAGTAACAATCGGTGCACTTCAGGCGCAGCGCGATATATCACCGGCTATCACCGACGCTTTGTCGAAAGGAGATGCCGTTACCTTGTCGTCCTATTTCAACGATAATGTTGAATTGGTAATAGGATCGATCAATGATGTGTTCAGTAAGAAACAGGCTACAGGTATCGTGGCCGATTTTTTCCGAAAAAACAAAGTGAATTCGTTTCAGATTCTGCACAAAGGATCGAAGGAAAACTCCGCATTTTCTATTTGTACACTACGTTCCGGCACTACCAGCTACAGAGTATATATTCTTGTCCGGCGAACATCCGACGAACAGCAATTAATACAACAATTACGTATAGAATCATCCAATGACTGATTATTTAAACCAATTAGTACCTCTTTGGTTTGCCGAAGATATAGGTGATGGCGACCATACTACTTTATCCTGCATTCCCGAAACGGCCAGGGGCAAGTCGCAGTTGATAATTAAAGAGAAAGGAGTTTTGGCCGGTGTTGAAATTGCCCGCCGAATTTTTAATGCCTTCGATCCGGAGTTGGCCATGACCGTGTTTATTAACGACGGGCAGGAAGTAAAGCCCGGTGACATTGCATTTGTGGTGGAAGGAAAAATTCAGTCGCTTTTGCAAACCGAACGTTTGATGCTCAATATCATGCAGCGAATGAGCGGAATTGCAACCCGCACCCGCGAATATGTCCGCCGGTTAGAAGGCACATCGACCCGGGTGTTGGATACCCGGAAATCGACTCCGGGACTCCGTATGCTTGAAAAAGAAGCTGTAAGGATAGGAGGGGGCGTAAACCACAGAATGGGATTGTTTGATATGATTATGCTCAAGGATAATCATGTCGATTTTGCCGGAGGTATAGCCAATGCGATTCAAAGTGCACGGAATTATTGCCGGGAAAAGGGCAAGAACCTCAAAATTGAAATTGAGGTCCGCAATTTTGAGGAGCTTGATCAAGTATTGGCGATAGGAGGAGTGGACCGGATCATGCTCGATAATTTTACGGTTGAAAACACTCGTAAAGCTGTTGCACTTATTGCCGGACGGTACGAAACCGAATCGTCGGGGGGAATAACGCTGTCGACTTTACATGATTATGCCGAATGTGGCGTCGATTTTATTTCGGTAGGCGCCCTCACTCATTCTATCAAAAGTCTGGATATGAGTTTTAAAGCCATTTAAAAGTTTTGTAAAACCGGTAAAAAGTGTATCCTGCGGTTAAGGTTGCCAATCCGTCGCTCACAGGCATGGCAGCCCAGGCTCCGTTAAGCCCGAAGACGGGCGGCAAGATTAAAATTGCCGGGATCAGAAAAATAAATTGCCGGGTCAGGCTTAAAAAGATTGATACTTTCGCTTTTCCTATCGATTGAAAGAAATTGCTGATTACGATCTGAAATCCGACAACCGGAAAGAGCAGGATTGAAATGCGTAATGCATTGGCTGCAATGGCTGTTAATTCGTCGTCGGTGGTAAATAAGCTAACCGAAAGATCGGAAAAAAACATCCCCAATAAAAATCCTGTAGTGGTCAGGATAGTTCCAGTAATGATCGCCAGTTTGACCGTTCGGAACATCCGGTCATACTGCTTTGCCCCGAAGTTGAACCCTACAATGGGTTGGGTGCCCTGATTAAGTCCGAGTACAACCATGATCACCAGCGTTGCCAGGCTATTGACAATTCCATAGGCCCCGATCGCCAGATCGCCTCCATGCCTGAGCAATGTTCCGTTGATGAGAATGACAACGATACTGGTTGCTATCTGCATACTGAAAGGCGACATCCCTATATTGATAATGGAATAAACAATATCCTTGTCCAGCTTGAAATTCTCCTTCCTGAATTTAATATGCGATTCGGGTAATGTGAAGTGAGCAAGCACCCACCACGCACCCACCACGAAGGAAATCACGGTTGCAATTGCAGCTCCCTGGATGCCCCATTTAAATACAAAAATAAAAAGCGGATCAAGAATAACGTTCACAACGGCACCGATAATCATGGTGTACATCGCCTTACGAGGAAATCCGGAGGCACGCATTATATTGTTGAAGCCGTACAATGTGGCCGAAAGTACTGAACCGGGTATAATTATCTGCATATAATCCCGTGCATATCCGATGGTAAGATCGGTGCCTCCAAATAAGGTTAGCAAATAATCCATCATCAAAAATGCGATCAGGGCAATACTTCCCGAAATAATGGCTGTAAGTGTGAGCGCATTTCCCAGCACTTTCTCGGCTCTGGCTGTCTTGTTTTCACCCAAATTGATGGAGATCCGCGAAGCAGCGCCGGCGCCTATCAGCATACCGAATGCCTGTAAGAGAATCATAAAGGGAAAAGTAAGTGCCAATCCGGAGATTGCTAAAGCACCTACTCCTTGTCCGATAAAAATCCGGTCGATGATATTATAGACCGACATCACTACCATACCAACAATCGAAGGCACGGAATATTCCCAAATCAGCTTCCCGATCTTCTCGGTGCTTAGTTTGTTGGCGGGTAATGTAGACATTAAAATAAGTGTGAGGAGTTGATATTGCGGCGACAAAATTACAAAAATTCCACCCAACCAACGGCCCTGTTAAGCATTATATTAAAAATTAACATATTTAGAGCCTTGCTTGCACAAGTCTTCGTTTTTAAATGTTTATATTTGCAGCTTCAATTCAAAAAAGATAAATTTAAGTTAGTTTATGAAACTTACATACGTCCTTCTTGCTCTTTCTTTCCTGTTGTTCAGCTGTAAAACACCCATTGAACCCGATTTCTCCTTCACTCCGGAAACTCCCCGGGCTGGCCAATTGGTTACTTTTACCAATTTAACCGAAACCGGTGAATATTGGAACTGGACATTTGGCGACGGGGGTGTTTCGACAGGTAAAAATCCAACTTATATTTACCGTAAACCCGGGGTTTACGATATTACGCTCCGGGCCGATTCGAATGATAATTATGTAACTACCAAACAAATCACCATCTACGATACGATTCCCACCATCTACATTAAACCCGATTCGGTGATCTATTACGAAGATGTAACGGTTTCGGTTTTAGCGTATAATCCTTATGGATACACGGTTACATACGATTGGGAGTTTTCGGATAATGCTGTGAGCGAATCGCTCACCGATGGGAAATCGTCCGCTTCAACGCTCAAGGTGTTTTTTAATAACAGGGATGTGCAGGAGACGATTAAACTCACCATTACAATTGGCGAGAAGGAATACAAGGTGGAGAAAAAATTTACTGTTTTCAATCAACCGTCCCGGAGCCTGATTATTGCAGGGGCCGATGGAAAGATTTATCGCCAACGATTGTTCAACCGAGGATTAGAAGTTGTACAACCCACCGCTTTCACCACAGGTTCGCATCCATTTACCATTCAGGCGCTCGATAATCAGTTGTACTTGTTCAACGCCGGCTCTACCGTGTCGTCGGAGGCATCCGAACTCGCGTCAAAAACCGGTGATGGGAGTATCGTCCGTTATAATATGTCGGACAATACTTCTGTTGAATTGGTACACAACCGTAACACAACGGCCCTCAATGGTTTCTTTTCGGGGTATGTAGATGCAGCTAATTTGTACTGGTCCGATTTTAACCGTGTCGTGTACCGTCAGCCGCTGGCCGCTGGCCCGGTGGGCGCATTTGAATGGAAAGGTTCGACCGATGCGCAAACCACCTTGCCTTATTACCTGGTGAAAGCCGATCGGCTTGGGTATTACGGCAACGGTCTCGATCATGCAGGTATGTCGACGGGAATCTATTCCTACGATTTCGTGTATTTCTGGTCGAAAGGAGGGACGGGGAAAGGTATTTACCGGTTTACAGCCGGTGATATACTTACAACCAATGTTGTAGAGGCAGGTACTCCGCCTGCAACCGGATCGATTCTGAACGAATTTGCCATCCGGTCGTTTAGCATCGATCACATTAATCAGAAAATCTATTTTGCAGCAACGGCACCAGCCGATAAAGCCGGTTTTTGGGTGGCTAATCTGAGCGGCAGCAATCCTGTACGGATCGATAATGCACCGGTTGACGATGCCGCCCGTTTTATTACCGGCATTGTGGTCGATCATGTTACCAATAAAGTGTATTGGGCATACCGGGCGCCGGCTGGCCTGGACGAATCGTATTATAATGAGCATCCAACACACCGGACCGGTATTAAAATGGTTCGGCTGGCTAAAAATTACAGTGTGGATACAGCCATCGAGTATTTGACTACCGGATTGGCTGCTTATGGATTAGCACTCGATGAAGTAAAAAAATATTGATGTATTCTGTTCTTATTCCGACTTATAATACCGATATCAGGCAACTGGTGGGAGATTTACACCGCCAGGCGCTGGAGCTGATGCTTGATTTTGAGATTATTGTACTGGAAGACGGATCAGAAAAATTCCTGGAAGAAAATACCCGAATTGCCGGATGGTACAATTGCAGGTACATCAGGCTTGAACAAAATATAGGACGTTCGGCTGCCCGGAACCGGCTGGCCGACGAGGCCCGTTATCCCTACCTTATTTATATGGATTGCGACGCCGAAGTACAACACGACGATTATTTACGGCGGTATGCCAATTTTTTCAGGGAGACTGATGTTATCGTGATCGGGGGAACTGCCTACGATGAATCGTTCGACGATCCCCGGTATAGTCTCCGCTTGACCTATGGGAGGAAGCGCGAAGCCAATTTATTGTATCACAACCGGCAAACTTCCTTTAACAATTTCGCTACGTTCAATTTCCTGATTTCAAAAAATATCGTTTCAACGATACGGTTTAACGAAAGTATAGCTGGTTACGGACACGAGGACACACTGTTTGGTCACGCGTTGCACGAGGCGGGTTTTTCATTTTTCAGAATTGATAATACGCTGATCCACCAGGGGCTGGATGATAATTATACCTTTCTGAAGAAGACGGAAGAAAGTGTTGCTAATTTGTATAAGTTATACCGTACCGGCCACTATCCGTTTTTAAAAAACGATTCGCAGCTTTTAAAAGCATTTGAATCGCTTAAAAAAAGACGATTAATTACCCTGGTAAGCCTGACCGGCTTAGTAATGCGTCCATTCCTTCGCTGGCAATTGAGCTCGGCCCATCCCTCTTTGCGGTTGTACGATTGGTACAAGCTGGCACATTTATGTACGGTTGCCCGGCGCGACTGACAAGCTGGCAGTACCCGGACTGACACAGGACGATTGATTCTGACAATATAATCAGAATTGCGCTTTGGCACAGAATCTGAATATGCGCTGCCGACAAATTAAAAATAAACTAACAATTTAATAGTGAATCAGTATGAATATCAAACCATTAGCAGACCGCGTGTTGATTAAGCCAGCACCGGCGGAAGAAAAGACCATCAGCGGAATCATTATTCCGGATTCGGCGAAAGAAAAACCCCTCAAGGGTGAAGTACTGGCAGTAGGAAACGGAACCAAAGATGAAACCATGGTAGTTGCCGTTGGCAATACCGTTCTTTATGGTAAATATGCCGGAACCGAACTGGAGTGGGAAGGTGAAAAATACCTGATAATGAGACAATCTGATATTTTAGCAATCATTTAATCTGAAAAAAGAGTATGGCAAAAGAAATTAAATTCGATATCGATGCCCGCGAAGAACTGAAAAAAGGGGTCGACGCTTTGGCAAATGCTGTAAAGGTAACCCTGGGACCCAAAGGTCGCAACGTTATACTGGAAAAGAAGTTCGGTGCACCTCACATCACTAAAGATGGAGTTACCGTTGCAAAAGAAGTGGAACTGGAAGATGCGTTCCAAAACCTGGGTGCACAGCTGGTGAAAGAAGTGGCTTCGAAAACCGGCGACGATGCAGGTGATGGTACGACTACTGCTACCGTTCTGGCGCAATCGATTGTAAGTGTAGGGTTGAAAAACGTAACGGCAGGGGCCAATCCCATGGATCTGAAACGCGGTATCGACAAGGCGGTGACTAAAGTGGTAGAAAGTATTGCCGCACAAGCTGTGTCGGTAGGCGACGACTACAACAAAATCGAACAGGTAGCGACTGTGTCGGCCAACAACGACGCTACCATCGGCAAGCTGATTGCCGATGCTATGCGTACGGTTACTAAAGACGGTGTGATCACTATTGAAGAAGCCAAAGGTACCGATACCCACATCGATGTGGTAGAAGGTATGCAGTTCGACCGTGGATACATCTCGCCGTATTTCGTCACCAATACCGAAAAGATGGAAGTAGAGATGGAGCGTCCTTACATCCTGATCTACGACAAAAAAATCAGCAACCTGAAGGAATTGCTTCCGGTACTTGAGCCGGCAGTACAATCGGGCCGTCCGTTCCTGATTATTGCCGAAGATGTTGAATCCGAAGCGCTTACTACGCTGGTAGTGAACCGTCTGCGTGCATCGTTGAAAATTGCTGCAGTGAAAGCTCCGGGCTTTGGCGATCGTCGTAAAGAAATGCTCGAAGATATTGCGATTCTTACCGGTGGTATCGTAATTTCGGAAGAAAAAGGTCTGACGCTCGAAAAAGCGACCCTCGAAATGCTGGGTACGGCCGAAAAGGTAACCATCAATAAAGACAATACGGTAATTGTAAACGGAGCCGGCGATAAAGAAACCATTGCTCAACGCGTGGCACAAATCAAAGCTCAGATTTCGACAACGACTTCTGATTACGACCGCGAAAAACTGCAGGAGCGTCTGGCCAAACTGGCTGGTGGTGTAGCTGTTCTGTTTATCGGTGCTGCTTCGGAAGTGGAGATGAAAGAAAAGAAAGACCGTGTGGATGATGCCCTCAGTGCAACCCGTGCTGCGATTGAAGAAGGTATTGTACCTGGCGGCGGGGTGGCTTACCTGCGCGCTATCGATTCGCTGGAAGGTCTGAAAACCGACAACGATGATGAGGCAACCGGTGTGGAGATCGTTAAACGTGCGATCGAAGAACCGTTGCGCCAGATTGTTGCCAACGCAGGCAAAGAGGGCGCCGTTATTGTTCAGAAAGTACGTGAAGGAAAAGGCGATTATGGATACAACGCCCGTACCGACACCTATGAAAACCTGCTATCGGCTGGCGTGGTCGACCCGGCAAAAGTAACCCGCGTCGCCCTTGAGAATGCAGCATCCATTGCGGGTATGTTCCTCACTACCGAGTGTGTAATCACCGAAAAGAAGGAAGATAATCCTGCTCCGCAAATGCCGATGGGCGGCGGAATGGGTGGCATGATGTAAGCCGATTCCCTAAATATTGCGCTAATCTCCGGAGGTTCCAGAACTTTCCGGAGATTTTTTTTGTTGTTTATTAGGGAAATAATTCCGCAAATAAAGCTTAATTATTTCATTAATGTATTGAAAGTAAGTAGTTAACCTTAAGTTTATAGAAACATGATTTCAGTACAGATACTTGAAGATACCGTACTCGACAGCATTGTTGAGAAGTATCGCGGAAAGCCGGGCAATTTACTCTCGGCACTTGAAGAAGCTCAGGAGGCCAATCCCTTAAAATTTCTTCCGCCGGAAACTTTAGCAGCTGTGTCGCGCAAAATGAATATACCCCTGACTCAGGTGTACAGCGTTGCAACATTTTATTCGTTTTTCAACCTGAAACCACAGGGCCGGCATACGATTATTGTGTGCCGCGGTACCGCCTGCCATACCAAAGGCTCACGGGCATTGCTCAACGATGTGGGACATATTCTGGGATTTCAGTACGATCCCGGCGAGGGAGAACCTTCGTTTACTACTCCCGATAACGAATACACCATCCGTACGGTGGCTTGTTTTGGTCAATGTGCACAATCGCCGGTGGTATCGGTGGATGGGGTTATTCACAGTTATGTAAATGCTCAACAGTTGCTGAAGATTCTCCGTACACTTTCGCATCAGAAACTTTAATACTTATTGCCATGAATCTGAAAGAATTAGAGAAGTTGCGCGAGCAGTCGACAGGCCGGATGCTTCCCGATCGGGCTATGTTGACCGTGGGAATGGGTACCTGCGGAATCGGAAACGGTGCTGCCGGTATTTATGAGTTGCTTCAACAAGCAATCAATTCCCGGAAGCTGGCCGTTGAACTCAAGCCTGTAGGTTGTTTCGGATTTTGCGCTGCAGAACCGTTGGTGATCGCTTATTTACCCGGCGAGGCATTACGTGTTTACGGGCGTGTGAATCTGAAAATAGCAAAGCAGGTGCTCGATTCGCTTGCCGAGGGTAGGTTTTACCGGCGGCATATCTTATGCAGCATTCCGGAATGGGATCATCATACCGCTTTTTTTGAGTATGGAAAAGCGCCCGGAAATATTCCGGTGTGGAACGATCTGGCGTTTTTCAAGGGTCAGAAGAAACTGGTGTTGCGCAACGCAGGCTTTATCAATCCGGAGAGTATCGACGACTATATTGCCATAGGTGGTTATCGTTCGCTGGCGCATGTGTTGGAGGGGATGCGTCCGGCCGATGTTGTTGAAGAAGTGACGGCTGCAAAAATGCGGGGAAGGGGAGGTGCGGGTTTTCCGACCGGAGTGAAATGGTCGCTGATGTTACAACAACAGGCTCCTCAGAAGTACATTATATGCAATGCCGACGAAGGAGATCCCGGAGCTTATATGAATCGCAACGAAATTGAAAGCGATCCGCATTCGGTGCTGGAAGGGATGATGATTGGCGCCTATGCCATGGGAGCCAGCCTGGGGATAGCTTATGTACGCGCCGAATATCCGCTGGCTGTACAACGCTTTAAACTAGCTATCGAGCAAGCGGCAGCACGGGGGTTGATGGGTGATAATATTATGAATTCGGGCTTTAGTTTCCGGTGTGAGGTAGTGGAAGGTGCCGGCGCCTTCGTTTGTGGGGAAGAAACGGCTCTGATTGCGTCTGTCGAAGGTCGTGCCGGCCGCCCGGCGCCCCGCCCGCCTTATCCTGCCGCCAAAGGATTATACGGCTGTCCTACCAATATCAATAATGTTGAAACCTGGTGCAATATACCGCTGATCATTGAAAAAGGAAGTGGTTGGTTTTTGCAGACAGGCACCGAGAAGAGTCCGGGTACCAAGGTATTCTCGCTCGTCGGTAAAGTGAAAAATACCGGTTTGGTTGAAGTTCCATTGGGCACCAGCCTGGAGCAGTTCGTGTACGATATTGGCGAAGGCACCGGAACTTCCAAACGTGTTAAAGCGGTACAAACGGGTGGCCCGTCGGGAGGTTGTATTCCGGCCGCTCATTTCAAAGCAGCTGTGGATTATGAATCGCTGGCTTCGCTGGGAGCCATTATGGGTTCGGGTGGCATGGTGGTGATGGATCAGGACAACTGCATGGTAGATGTGGCCCGGTATTTTCTGGAGTTCAACTCCGCTGAATCCTGTGGGAAATGTACGCCTTGTCGTGAAGGGTTATCGCAGGCACTGGCTGTGCTTACTCGTATCTGCAACGGACAGGGAACGATGGCGGACCTGAATATGTTGGAACTGCTGAGCAGTACGATAAAAGATACGGCTTTGTGTGGACTCGGACAAACGGCACCGAATCCGATACTGACGACCTTACGTTATTTCCGCCACGAATACGAGGAACATATCATCGAAAAACGCTGTCATGCCGGTGTGTGCGAACGTCTGTTCATGGCCTTGTGTGAGAATTCGTGCCCGATGCACATGAATATTCCCGGTTATATTGAACTCATCAAGGAAGATCGTATTGAGGATGCCTTTGAACTTACCTTACGCGATAATCCGCTTCCGGGTACTATAGGGCGCATTTGTCATTTTCATTGCCAGATGCGTTGCCGGCGCGATATGCTCGACGAACCGGTGGCACAGGGCGAGGTGCACCGTTACCTGGCCGATACCATGTATAAGTTGGGCAACGAGGAGCGTATTTACAAGAAACTGCTGGACGAAAAGCTACCTTCGACCGGCAAACGAATTGCCATCGTAGGAGCGGGACCGGCCGGGCTGACGGCGGCATTTTACCTGCTGAGGCTGGGTCACGACGTTACTATATACGATGCGTTCGAAAAACCGGGCGGCGTGTTGCGTTACGGCATTCCTCAGTACCGTTTGCCCCACCAGGTGCTCGATAAGGAAACCGAGCTTATCGCACGCCTGGGGGCTCGTTTTGAGATGGGCAAACGGTTGGGGACCGACTTCCGGCTTCATGAGCTGAAAGGAGATTTTGACGCTGTGTACCTGGCATTTGGTGCCTGGAAGGAACTGCCCTTGAATATTCCCGGCGAGGAGGCTGAAGGTGTTTTTCCGGGGACGGAGCTTTTAAGGCAACTGTCCGAAGGCAGGCTTCCGGAAATGGGCCGGAGAGTGGCTGTCGTTGGTGCCGGTAATGTTGCCATCGATGCTGCCCGTAGTTTATGGCGCTATGGCAAAGAGGTTACCATTGTTTATCGACGCGACAAATGTTCCATGCCTGCTAATCATAGCGAAATTGCCGAATCGGAAGCCGAACAGATTCAGTTCCGGTTTATGTCGGCTCCGGTGGAAGTGCTTGTTAATGCAGCGGGGCGTGTTCGGGGGCTGAAAATAGAGTTGATGACCTGTGGAGGTATCGATGCGTCGGGCCGCCGGAAACCCATTGCTACCGGAAAGTTCGATCGCCTGGATTGTGATGCTGTAGTGGTGGCTATTGGTGAGGGAGTGGACAACAGCATAGTGGACGAAATCAGTACAGGTCGATCGGGTACAGTTGAAATAAACGCCTTTACCGGTCAAACCAACCTCCCCAAGGTGTTTGCAGGAGGTGATGCCGTTACCGGACCATCAACGGCTGCCGAAGCGATGGGGATGGCAAAAAAGGCTGCTGCATCGATCGATGAATATTTAATGGGACAAAAACGATTCGATCGACTTTTCCGGAGATTTGTCTACCGGAATACAATTCCGCCTCATCCGGTTAAAACGCCAAAGAATGTTAGTTACAAACTGGCAGTGAAAGATCGTAACCGGAACTTCCTGGAAGTAGATGGCGGATACACCGGGTTGCAGGCGCGTGCCGAGGTAAATCGTTGTCTGCGATGTGATGTTCACCTTTAAATTATAATAACCATGCGACTAAAAATAAATTCAATAGCAACCGAAGTTCCTGATGGACTTACTGTTATGGAAGCATGCCGCTATGCCGGCGTGAAAATCCCATCGCTTTGTTACCTGAAAGATGTTTCGGCCAATGCGTCCTGTGGCCTGTGTGTAGTCGAAGTGAAGGGTGCTCGAAATCTGTTGCGCTCCTGTGTCACTCGAGCTGCTGAAGGCATGGAGATTACAACTCAGAGTGCCCGTATTCAGTCGGCCCGGAAAATGAATGTGGAACTATTGCTGGCCAATCATCCCGATAATTGTCTTACCTGCGACCGGAATCAGCATTGCGAGCTACAAACCGTCGCCTATGAATTCGGAATCCGGGAGCGGCGTTTCCCGCGTACCAAACCCGTGTCGCAGGTAAAGGACGATACGTCGTTTTCGCTGGTACGTGATCCGGATAAATGTATTCTTTGCGGACGCTGTGTGGCTGTATGCAGTGAAATGCAGACGGTAAAAGCCATCGATTTTGCAGGCAGGGGGTTGAGAAGCAAGATTTCAACGTTTATGGAGATGGGATTGGGTGTAGTGGCTTGTACCAATTGCGGACAGTGTGCGTTGGTTTGTCCCACCGGTGCTATCACCGAAAAAGATCACGTACCTGCTGTGTGGAGGGCTATTCATGATCCCGACAAGGTGGTGATTGTACAAACGGCACCGGCCGTCAGAGTAGGGATAGGAGAGGCGATGGGTATGCCTTATGGCAGCCTGGTAACCGGTAAAATGGTGGCAGGTTTGCGTCGGCTGGGATTTTCGAAGGTGTTCGACACCGATTTTGCGGCCGACCTCACCATTATCGAAGAAGGTAACGAATTGTTGCACCGGCTTAAGAACGGGGGCCGTTTGCCGATGATTACTTCCTGCTCGCCGGGATGGATCAAGTTTATCGAGCATTTTTTCCCCGCGTCGTTACCACATCTTTCCAGCTGTAAGTCGCCTCAGCAAATGTTCGGAGCTATTGCTAAAACCTATTATGCCGAAAAAACGAACCTCGATCCGCGTAACATGGTCGTAGTGTCGGTGATGCCGTGTACCGCTAAAAAGTACGAAGCTCAGCGACCCGAAATGGATGGAGCGTTTGAATATTGGAAAGATAAAATGAAGCTTGATGCCAACGATCGTTTCTTTGATGTGGATTATGTGCTGACTACCCGCGAACTGGGGCGCATGTTTCAGGAAACCGGAATTGATTTCATTCAGTTACCCGAGGAGGAATTTGATAATCCGCTGGGTACTTCCACTGGCGCAGCTGTGATTTTCGGTGCCACAGGCGGTGTTATGGAAGCTGCTCTTCGCACGGCTTATGAAGTGTATACCGGACAGACCTTACCCGATGTGAATTTTAAAAGTATTCGTGGTGTTCAGGGAATTCGTGAAGCCGAAATCGATTTAAACGGTACCCCTATCAGGGTGGCGGTGGCGCATACGCTTGCAAATGCACGGAAATTGCTGGAAGAAGTGGAAGAAGGTAGTTCTCCCTATGCGTTTATTGAAGTGATGACTTGTCCGGGGGGCTGCCTGGGAGGCGGTGGGCAACCCATTCCGACGAATCAGGAGATTCGTCGGAAACGGGCCGAATCGATCTATGCGGAAGATGCACATAAATTCATCCGGAAATCGCACGAGAATCCTGAAATCGTTTATCTTTACGATCATTTTTTGAAAGAACCGCTCGGCGATCTTTCGCATCATTTATTGCATACGAAGTATTACGAACGAACGTTTTTCTGATACATCCGGCACCAGGGGCGGAGCCCGCATTCCTCGCACAGGGGTTTGCGGGCCTGGCATATATAGCGGCCATGCAAAATGAGCCAATGGTGTGCACGGGGAATGAGATGCTCGGGGATGTGCTTGACGAGTGTTAATTCGGTTTGCAGGGGAGTTTTTGAATGTGTGGTGAGGCCAAGTCGCTCGGCTACCCGGAATACATGCGTATCCACAGCCATGGCTGGCTGGTTGTAAATGACCGATGCGATTACATTGGCGGTTTTGCGTCCTACCCCCGGCAGTTTTTGCAACTCTTCAATCGATTCGGGCACTATTCCTCCGAATTCATCCCTGAGTTTGCGTGCCATACCGGCTAAATGCTTCGATTTATTGTTCGGATAAGAAATCGATTTGATATATTCGAAAAGTACTTCAGGAGATGCCTCGGCCATCACTTCGGCAGTAGGAAAGTCTTTGAACAGAGCGGGAGTGACCATGTTTACCCGTTTATCGGTGCATTGTGCCGAAAGAATCACGGCGACCAATAATTGAAACGGATCTTCGTGGTGCAATTCAGTTTCGGCTACCGGAACGTGTTCTTCAAACCAGGCAATGATGTGTTTATAGCGATCTTTTGTAGTCATCTTAAGTTCGTTTTAATATTATCCAGATAATTACCGGAGCGCCGAATAAAGCGCTGATGGTGTTGATCGGTAAGGTGTATTCGGGAATCTGAGAAATTATATCACATATCAATATCAATATTCCTCCCAACAGGAAAGAGGCAGGCATCAGTATTTTATGTGCCGAAGTTTTAAACAAGCCCCGGGCGATGTGGGGTATGGCCACACCCACAAAAGCAATGGGACCGGTGAAGGCCGTCACACTGCCCGCCAGCAAACCGGTCGAGAGTACCATCAGAATCCGGGTCGTTTGAATATCGATGCCCAGTCCCCTGGCGTAGTTTTCGCCTAACAAAAGCCCATCCGATTTTTTGTGCAGGCAAAACGCTACTGTACTTCCTATAAGAAAAACAGGAGCTAGAACCTGCAAATTCGCCCAATTGACGGCGCTCAGACTGCCAAATGTCCACAATACATACAATTTGATGGCATCGGGATTTGCAAAATTCTGCAGTATGCTAACGATCGACGAGGCAATGGTTCCGAACATAATCCCTACGATCAGCAACGATACATTATTATGCAACCGGAAGGATACCAGAATAACCAATAATAAAATGGCCGATGCTCCTATTACGGCTGCCAGTACAGTACCCCAGCCGGTACTGATAAGAACGGCCGGCAAAAAAGACGCGGCCATCAGGGTAATGGCCACCCCTAAGCCGGCTCCCGAGCTTACTCCTAAAATATACGGATCGGCCAGCGGATTGCGGAAAAGGGTTTGCATCAATAGTCCCGACAGAGAAAGCGACGCACCGGCAATGACGGCTGTAATGGCTTTGGGGAGCCTGTAGTTCAGAAGAATTTCACGATAAATGGTGTTTTCATGACTACCGTTGAGCAACGCGAGAAAGTCACCGAAAGGTATATCGATACTTCCCAGCATTAAATCCAGGATGAAAAAAATCAACAGCGCCAACACTGCCGGTATAAATAACCAGTATCGTTGTTTTGAAATCATTCAAAAAAAAGTTTTGACCCCAAAATTAAGCAAAAATACAGGAAGAGTATGCATGGAATCTGTTTTTTTTGTAGGTTTGTATTCAAATATGAGTTATTCAATTCAATTTCTTTATGAAACAAAAACTAATTCTATTAGCCTTGCTCGTTGCAGTGGGTGTCGGTTGTACAGCCTCGGGTAACCGATTTGAACCGGTGATTTCACTTTCCGATACCTTGCAGATCGCAACATTCAATGTACGTATTCGTACTACATCCGACAAAGGAGTACGATCGTGGCAACACCGGAAACCGCTGGTCGCCTCGCTGGTGCAGCGTAATTTATTTGATGTTTTCGGCGTACAGGAACTAATCGATCATGAGCAGGAAAAAGACCTTTCTGCTGCATTGCCTTCGTATGCCGTGTTTTCGACGGGAAGAGACAATACTGCCGGTACCACGGGTGAACGCCTTGCCCTGTTTTATCTGCAGGACCGGTACCGTCGTCTTCAGGATGGCTTTTTCTTTTTATCCGATACGCCCGATAAAGCTTCCAAAGGTTGGGATGCCGCCTTAA
Source organism: Paludibacter sp. 47-17 (assembly GCA_001898935.1). Classification (GTDB taxonomy): domain Bacteria; phylum Bacteroidota; class Bacteroidia; order Bacteroidales; family Paludibacteraceae; genus Paludibacter. Next base: position 167,469 of record MKVT01000034.1, on the reverse strand, counting down.
ACCGTATCTGCCAATGGGTTGAACTTCAGGATAAAATAACCGGATTGCGTTTTTTTGTCTTTAATACCCATTTTGACCATATCGGAAAAGAAGCACGTGCACAAAGCGCCCGGTTGGTGGCAGCCCGAGTAAAAGCAATTGCCGGCGATCGTCCCGTTTTTCTGCTGGGCGATTTCAATGCCGCTCCTTCGGAGAAAAAGGTGTACAATGAGCTGACGCAAGCATTACACGATGCACGAACCATTGCAACCCGAATTGTTGAACCCAGCGTGGGCACGTTCAACGGGTGGAACACACAAGTTGATTCGTTCTCCGAAGATGTACGCATCGATTATATTTTCACTTCTGAAAACAAGGTAGAGGAATATACCGTAATTACCGGCAAATCGACCGGTAATGCGTATCCTTCGGATCATTTTCCGGTAATGATCCGGTATAAAGCCCGCTGAATTAAACCAGGTTTTCGGTTTCTGCCGGATCTTCCATGATTTGAATTGCTTTTTGCAACAACAGGTTATTGGGGAAAATCTGCAATTCTCCGTCCCGGGTTCTGAGGTGCGTATAAAACGCGAAAATATCTTCTATTTTTGCTTCGGTTGGCATGTCTTTATCTAGAATCCGGATATAATTTCCGATTCTGTATGCCGGCGAAAAAAAGAGAATGACGCCTGCGGTAACGTTACTTAATACCGACCATTGTGCGAAAAGTGCTACCCCGATCACCGCAAATACGGACGATAAGGTCACAAAAAAGTTTTTCGTGTCGACTCCCCAAATGACGATTAAGATAATTAATGCAGCAGCATTGACAAAAAATTTGGTTAACCGGTGTACCTGGTAAACTCTCAAATCGGAATGATCGTGAACATTGGCGTAGGTAATCACCAGTTTTCGAATAACAATTCGAATTACTGCCGCGGCGATAATGATGACAGCAGTACTGATTACCTGCGGTAAATTCTCGATGATTATTGAGAAATTGATACGCTCCAGAAAAACTAAATTATCCATATTCACTAATTTGTTGCAATTTTTTTTTGTTTATAATTTTAAACACTTTTCCGTCAATTTCGATTACCCGATCATTTTTAAACTTGGATAAGATACGAATCACGCTTTCGGGGGTCAAACCGGTTAATTCGGCCAGTTCTTTGCGCGACAAGGGTAATTCGAATTCATCCATTTTAAAAATATTGTTCGACAAACACATCAGCGTATCGGCAATTCTTCCAAACGATTGTTTTTGTGTAAATGCAAAAAAACGCGTTTGTGTCTGAATCTGATTTTCGCATAACAAATTGATTACCTGATTGGCAAAACTGTTGTTTTGCCGGATCAACTGCTTGAAAACCCGGATATCGATAAGGCGTAATTTGCAATCCTGATAAGCATACGCCGAATAACGGAAAATATTATTATTATCGAGCAAAGCCGATAAACCGATCAGATTACCCGCCGGTAATACCTTCAGAATTAAGCTCCCGGCCTCACTCTCCATGTATATTTTGACTAGGCCATTGCAAATATACATGATATGTGAGGCTAAAGTTCCTTGTTTGCAAAGGATTTCACCCTTTTTATAGTTTACGACTACCAGATTGTTTTCCAACAACAACATTTCATCATCCGTCAGTGTTTGAAAACAATTTTCAACTGCTGTATTCAGCGTGCAACTATTCGTCGATTCTTCTCTTTTCATAACAGTATTCTATTAAGGATATAATTCATGATTAAAATCTGCATATTTATTGATCTATATCATGTCTTATACTGATGCAAATATAAGCAATACTTGTAATATATCACGCATCTTTTCATTGTGGCTGTGCAAAATATCACAATCTTTGCCAGTGATTCATTAACTAAAAATTTCAATAATATGGAAATCAAAATGACCTTAGATTGTAAAGGCCTGTCGTGCCCAATGCCCATGATGAAAATTGCAAAAGCAATGAAAGAGCTTAAGTCAGGAGAAGTACTGGAAGTTTTCGGCACCGATCCGGGAACCAAAACCGATTTGCCGAGCTGGTGCGCCAAGACTGGAAACGAATGCCTCGGGATCTCCGATCTGGAAGGTGGAGTGAACCGTATGTTAGTGAAAAAAGCATAGGAGGGAAAGTAATGTCATCGGAAGAAAAACATCCGTTGCTGGAGTTGTTCAATACCTTTTTTGGTAAACACTGGCCGGTTTGGGTAGGCGGCATTGTACTGGGGCTGCTTAATATCCTGTTGTTTGCCATCAAAAGTCCCTGGGGTGCTAGTGGCGGCTTAACCAATGTAGGCGATAACCTGTACTCGGTGACCGGAATTTTCGGCGAAGCAGTAGTACCCGTTAGTCAGAATAATTATGGTATGCTGGTAGTGCTTATTGTGCTGGGATCGTTTGCCGGAGCATTGTTTTCAAAGGAGTTTGCTTTACGTGTGCCTCCCCGGGGGGAAATGATCAAAGGTTTTTTAGGCGGAGCGCTGATGGCAGTCGGAGCCACTGTAGGTATTGGCTGTTCGATCGGCTCCTTTTTCAGTGGAGTTCCTGCCTTGTCGGGTGGAGCTTTGATTTTCACAGCAGGTATGTTTATAGGAGTGATATTAGCACTGAAATACCTGATATGGGAAATGGAGAATAAACCGGGCTGGAGTTCGGGCAAAAGTTATACCTATCTTGCCGCCGGACCGGGTAAGGGGCAGTGGCAGATTTATGTTGGAATGGTGGTTGTGCTGGGTGTGATAGTACTGTCGTACGCTTATGCGAAATCTAACCCGGTCATGACCTGGTTCATTCTTATTGCCGGATTGATGGGACTGATTTCGCAACGTTCTCGTTTCTGTATTGTGAAATCCTTCAGAGATCCGTTCATGAGTGGCGAATCTCAGGGATCAGTAGGTGTAATTGCCGGTTTACTGGTAAGTTTGATAGGCTTTACCGTTATTAAATACTTTGGAATTGGCGCGATGGGTGAGGCCGGTTTACGAGCCCGCGAACTTACCTGGGTTTTTCCGCATTTCTGGGCCAAAGCCGGAATAGGCGGTTTTGTTTTCGGAGTCGGGATGACGGTGGCGGGAGGCTGCGCGGTAGGAACGCTCTGGAGAGTAGGCGAGGGACAGATTAAATTATGGTTTTCGGCACTGGCCATGGTCTTGTTTATGCCTCTTTCTTCAAAATTTCTCGTACCACTGGTCGACGGTGTTTTGCCTCAAAGTGCAAAATTCCGTCATTATCTTCCCGATTACCTGGGATATGATGGTGCTTTTCTGCTGATCGTCGTATTACTGGGCCTTTGGTATTGGTTTGTGAAGTGGAATGAGCGTACCGGTAAATTCAGTGCATTTTAATAAGTAGAACCCATGAAAAAGATAATTCAATTGATTATGTTACTCGTGCTGACCGGGCAATTTTATTCCTGCCGGGGCATTTACGAGAATGGCGGAGAGATGGCTGCTGATTGCAGATCGGATATTAACCAGCTTTCAGTAAAAACATTACAGACTAAAATTGATACCGGAGGAGACTATTATCTCATCGATATCCGTCAGCCGTCCGACTACTATACCTCCAATATTCCCGGTTCGGTATCGATTCCGAGAGGTATCTTGGAATTTAAAATCGGGGATGCAGGATTCTGGTCGGAGCAATACATTTATCCTCCCGAAAAAAAATCGGAAATTATTCTATACAGTTCAGATGGAGCATTGGGGATTTTAGCCGCCAAAACTCTTATGCAATTAGGTTATACCAATGTCTACAACCTGGAAGGCGGCTATACTGCATTTAATCCCCATCAAGACCCGAATGCCGTAGCTGTAACCCCGGGTGCCGGATGCGGAGGTTGATTTTTCACTTCAAACACCTTTTAAAAATAAATATTTTATGAAAACCACAATTTTATTCAAAACACTGATTTTGTCAGTTTTAGTTTTTTCCTTTGGTCTCACATCGTGTATCGACCCGGTAGAGGAAGTAAAAATTGATCATTTTAAAAAAATGACCGATTATATGAAAGCCAACAATTTGGATCTGAACCATATGACATCGCAATGGACCATCGATGCTAAAGATGTTGCAGCGGCGCCAACCAACTTTTACATAATCGATTTACGTTCGGCAGCCGATTTTGCAACCGGTCATATACAGGGTGCCATTAATACGACCTTACCCAATATTGTTGAAATGGCTAAAAATGCAGGTTCGAAACCTATTGTAGTCGCTTGTTATACAGGTCAGACCGCCGCCCTGGGCCATGTGGCCCTGCGATTGAGTGGCCATCCGACCTGTAAAATCCTGAAATGGGGAATGAGTTCATGGGCCCCCCAGTTTGATCGCTGGACAGCCAATATCTCCGACCGTGCGCTGAATCATGCCAATTGGTCGACTACCAATGCTATTGTACCTTCGGTGAACTTTACTTTACCGGCATTTGAAGCAAACGATACTACGGGCGCCGGTATTTTGAAAGAAAGAGTAGCTGTAATGCTGGCCAAGGGGTATGCGGCCATGTCGGTAAAAGCAGAAGATGTGCTTACCACTCCAACCAATTATTTTATTAACAATTACTGGACGAATACGAATGTAAACGATCACGGTCATATTAAAGGCGCCTACCGCGTAAACGAAACGCTGACCCTGGCAGCCGACGGTTTCAAAAATCTTGATCCTGACGCGACCATCATCACCTATTGCTGGACAGGCCAGACATCGGCGCTGGTTTCTGCCTATCTGACTGTTTTGGGATACACTAATGCCAAAAGTATAGGTTTTGGAGCGAATGCATTAATCAATTCTACATTGAAAGCCAACAAATGGTCGGCTGCCAATGTAGGGAATTATCCGGTAGTGACAGGTAATTAAAACGAATCATTCATGAAGCGGGCCGGTTGAAATACAACGGGCCTGCTTCTATCAATAAGTAATAATGAAAAAAATAAGAATTGTTTTAACAGCAATAGCTGGCTTGCTGTTGGTGTTGCCCGTGGCCGGTCAGGGCTGTATGGGTGGAGGAAGCGATTTAATAGGAGTTTCCGGGTTTATTCAACCTCAATATAACTTCAATCTGAACGGTACCGATGCAAATGGTAATAGTTTAAATACAAATAATTTTACCTTCAATCGTGCCCGGTTGGGGGTAATGGGATCCATTCCTTACGATATTGATTATTATTTTGTAGCGGAATTCAGTAGTTTTAAAACGCAGCAAAAGAATGTGCATCTACTCGATGCCTATGTGTCGTATACCCGGTTCAGCCGGTGGGCTAAGTTGACGCTGGGGCAGTTTAAATCTCCGTTTAGCATGGAGCAAAATACCTCATGTTCGGGATTATACACCATTAATCGTTCCGAAGTTGTCAATCAACTGGCCGGTCCTCAGCGGGATATGGGACTGTTGATCAGCGGAGGTAGCGATACTACTCTCCTGCAATATAGCCTTGGAATTATGAATGGAACCGGAATGAATGTCGAAGACGACAACCGTAATAAAAATATCGTAGGGCGTATTCTTCTTCATCCTTTCGCTGGTCTTACTGTCGGGGGAAGTTTTAATGTAGGCAAGATTAATCCTACGGATCTGGCCCAGAAGATGAATGATATTTATCGTTTTGGGGGCGAAGTACACTATAAACTTGGCGATTTATTCCTTCAGGGTGAATATATTCGGGGGATAGATCAATTGCATTCTGCATCGCGTGTGCCTGTGTATGGTGGTTGTGGCGGTATAGTGGGTTATGAAACAAAAACTGCTGGTAGTTATACCAAAGATGGTTTTGTGGTCATGGCCTCGTATATGACTCCCTGGAGCCTGGAGCCGGTGCTCAAGTTCGATACCTATAATTCTGATGTCGCAGTGGCCGGGAAACGCACCAATTACACTACCATCGGTATCAACTATTATGTCAACGATTATTCAAGAGTACAGGTAAATTATGTGAATGTCGCCGAATCGGCCGGTGTGATGAACGATATGATCATGGTACAGTTACAGGCAAAATTTTAAAATGGAACGAAAATGAAAAAAATGATTGGTTTAATACTGGTTGTACTGGCTGTAATGTCGGTTAGTGCACAATTGGTAAGTGTCGACGACTTGGCGAAAATGGTTAAAGATCCGGCGGTAATAGTGATCGATGCCCGTCCGGCAGGCGATTATATGAAAACACATATCGACGGTGCGATCAATATCGACGCATCTACACTTTGTAATGCAACTCCGGTTGAAGGTAGCCTGAAACCTGCGGCCGAGTTGGCAAAAATTATGGGCAGTCATGGTGTGGCCCGAAATTCAAAAATAGTGGTATATTGCAAAACAGGAGTCAATGCCGGTCGTGTATACTGGATTTTAAAATACCTGGGTGTTTCCGATGTAAGTATGCTCGATGGACAAATGGACGCGTGGTTTGCTGCCCGGAAACCCATTACTAAAAATCCTAAGAAATTAACTGCTACTACGTTTACTCCGGCTGTCAATGCAGCCATAAATGCAGATAAAGCTTATGTGAAGAGTAAAATAAATACGGCCGTATTAGTCGATTCCCGCAAGAAAGAAGATTATGCTGCCGGTAAAATCGGAAATGCGATCAGTGTTCCAAGCGACGATATGCTGACAGGTTCGAAGCTGAAACCTGCCACTGAACTTGCCAAGTTGTTTGCAGCCGTCCCGAAGGACAAAGAAGTGATTATTTATTGCAAAACCGGAGTTACTGCAGGTTTTACCTACTTTGTAATGAAATCGATCTTAAATTACCCGAATGTTAAGGTATATGAGGGAGCATGGGTTGACTGGAATCATTAAACAATAAAAAATCATGAACGTAAAATTTATTTCTTTGCTGGTGCTTCTTGCGGGACTTGCCTCCTGCGGAAGCAACGATACGAAAATATATGCCGGTGTTGAAGAAATGACAGAAGCTGCCCGGTCGAAGGTCGATATAATTAGTCCGGCCGATTTCAAAGCGGTTTTAGAATCAGAGAAGCATTTTTATCTGATCGATTGTCGCGAATCCGAAGAGTTTGATATAGCCTGCATTAAGGGGGCCATCTCAGTCCCACGGGGTGTTTTGGAGAATGAGATTGCGGATCAGGCACCTAAAAAACGCGTTGCGGTATATATTTACTGCGATAACGGACAACGTTCGGCATTGGCTGCAACGGTATTGCCCCGATTAAAATACACCAACGTACAACTTATTGATGGTGGCTTTGACGCCTGGCAGCAATTGTATCCCGAATTGGTTGAGCAGTCGCCGGTACGCGGTGCAATTAAAAAAGCAGCGGCAGCTCCTTCGGGAGGGTGTGGTGGATAATTCTAACATTTTAAATGAACTGTAAATGGCAAAATTAGTTGTCGGATTGTCATCCGGAAGTATCGACAAATTAGTCGGTTTAGGCGTAATGCTCAGTGGGGCTGCCGCCGACGATATGGAAATTGAAGTGTATGTGCTGCTTACGGCAGCAAGGGCATTCTTGAAAGAAAATGAGTTTATCAACGATTCTTTTGTTGAATATCCACACTTGAAAGCGCAGATGCTTGCGAAAATGAAAGAGTTGGACGTTCAGCATTGGGCCGACTCGTTTCGTCAGGTAAAAGAGTTTACCGATTGTAAATTCTTTATTTGTTCGCTTGCCGGCAAGATGTGGGATGGGGTTACCAAAGAACAATTTATTGATGTAGTAGACGATTTCAGTGGAATTTTTCAATACATTGAAGCCGCTCAAAAAGCCGATTTACACATCAATATCTGATAATGATTCGCTATGAAAAGCCGAAACGCCATTTCGTTGCTCTGAACGAAATGGCGTTTTATTATAGCTTACGTGTTACGGCATAATTGGGGAGGCTTTCCTCTTTATACCTGTTGACGGCTGTCACCACAAAGGTATAATAGCCTTTTAGTTTTTTCAGTTGGTTTAATCTGACCATATTTTCGGTAGTGAGCGTCAGAATGTTTTCAGGATTTTCCAAATTGCCAGGTTTCTTTCCTTTGAAACAATATACAACATAATAAGCGATGGCGTCGCCGCCTTCAGCTACCACCGAGTCCCAGGTTAAAACCACCTCCTTGTTATCTTTAAGTAATCGAATATTTTCAGGCTGGATAGCCTTGTTTCGGCCTAAATTTCGGTTGAATGGCTGAAGTGCCTTGTAAGTGAACAACTGAGTCTGTAAACTATCCAACAAGCCCTGGGGATTGTTCAGAAAAGGCCTGGCACTGTAAAATATTGCACCATCAACCTGTTTATTCTGCCGGTTCATCCTTATTTGCCGGGCAAGTTCGTTGGGCTTTTTCCACGCAGCTTCATTACGTAATGTTAACCCCGATGCATAAAGACCTATGTAAACATTTTTGTTGAACGAATGTTTTGTCCACCATTCTAACAATATTTCATAATCGGCAATTTTTTTACCTATTTCCCAATACAATTGCGGCGCAACATAGTCAATTGTTCCTTCTTCAAGCCATTTAAGAATGTCGGCATATAAATCATCGTAATTTTGAATGCCTGCACGGGTTGCCGAACCTTTTGGATCTACAGTATTGTTTCTCCATACTCCAAAAGGAGAAATTCCAAATTCTACCCAAGGTTTGGTCGATTGTATGGTTTGTTTGAGCTCAGCAATTACCATATTCACATTGTTTCTCCGCCAATCGGCTTTATTTGTAAAGCCCCTGGGATATTTTCGAAAAGTATCGTGATCGGGAAACTCCTGTCCTGCAACCGGGTAAGGGTAAAAATAATCGTCAAAATGAATTGCGTCGATATCATATCGTTCTACGATATCTTTCACGACCTGATTCAGGTGGGCGCGTGTTTCATCTAATCCGGGATTGAAATAATACTTACCTCCGTACTTCAAAAAAAGCTGAGGTTTCTGAAAATATAAATGGGTTTTATCGAGACTAGCTATCGCTTCATTATTCAAGAGCCGGTAGGGGTTCAGCCAAACGTGTATATCCATACAACGTTTGTGCGCCTCTTTGGTAAGGTATTCAAGCGGATCGAAATAGGGCATGGGCTTCCGGCCTTGTTTTCCGGTGAAATAGGCCGACCATGGTTCATACGCAGAATAATAAAAAGCATCAGAAGTGGGACGGGCTTGAAAAACGATGGTATTTATATTCAGTTTTTCCAATTGATCAAGCATTTCACGGAGTTCTTCCCGCTGTTGATTGGCGTTCGTGCTTCTGGTTGCAGGCCAGTCGATGTTAGCTACGGTAGCAATCCATACCCCTCTCATCTCCCTTTTTAAAGGATGATTTTGGCTTTGTGAAAACGACGTAATAGTAAGAAATACAAGTAGTAAGCTTGATTGTAAATAATTTTTAATCATGTTAACATTGAAAAGTTGACTGCAAAAATACAATTTTCAACTCATATTTCATTTAGTTCATTTCATGTAATATTCGATTTTGAGTTTTTTAAAATCCCAATTATAACTAACTTTGCGGCTCTAAAAAAGCTAAATATGATTGAGATTATTCCTGCAATTGATTTAATCGATGGTAAATGTGTGCGCTTGTCGCAAGGCGATTATAACCAAAAAACCATCTATAACGAGAACCCACTCGAAGTCGCAAAAATGTTTGAGGATGCGGGGATTCGTAGGCTTCACCTGGTTGACCTGGATGGTGCAAAAGCGAACCATATTGTTAATCATAGGGTGTTGGAACGTATAGCCAACTCGACTGATTTAATAATCGATTTTGGTGGAGGTCTGAAATCGGACGATGATTTACGAATAGCCTTTGAGTCGGGAGCCGCGATGGTGACGGGAGGAAGTATTGCGGTTAAATCACCCGAAATTTTTGCTTCCTGGATACAAAAATACGGCTCTGAGAAAATTATTCTGGGAGCTGACGTGAAGGAGGAGAATATAGCAGTAACCGGCTGGACCGAAACTACTTCGCTGGAGCTGCTGCCTTTTATAGCTTCCTATTCCAACATGGGCATAAATAAGGTGATCTGTACCGATATCAGTAAAGACGGAATGCTCCAAGGTACATCGGTTGCGTTATACGAGAAAATTCTCAGCGCATTTCCCGATTTATTTCTTATTGCCAGTGGGGGGGTCGGTTCCGTGCAGGATATTCTGTTGCTCCAAGAAAAAGCGGTTCCGGCTGTGATAACCGGAAAAGCCCTCTATGAAGGACGGATATCATTGAAAGAATTATCGGCTTTCTTAGCCTGACTATTTTCTTTTAAACAACCGGGCCAGGGTTTTCCCCATTTCGTCCAGCTTTTCAATGGGTTCGAGCATGGAAGGATTGTTGAAGTTATCATGATCGTCGGATAAGATCCCGGTTTGTATAGGGAATATCAGTATGTAACTTTGATTTTCAAAGTATTTTCGTAAATAAACGGGGATACGTTGCATGCTGGAGTGATACGACATTGTTTTTTCCCTGGCAAGTATTATAATGAGGTTATCGTCAGGACGAATGTCGCGTGATAAAATCAAAAAATCGTCCCAATCGTCGAAGTTATTAAAACTGGCTTCAATAGGGTGTTTTGACATTACTTCCTGAATAAGTCCGATGGTTTTCTCCTGTCCGTAAAATTCGACTGTGGCGCCTGCATTGCGGGCAATATTCCACACTTTAAGTAACCAAAAGGGAAAGCCTATTTCTACTTCTGCATTTTTGGGTATCACTACGATGTGACGCTTAATGGTAGAGATGGGCTGGGCGGCTTTGTATACAAAGGTCGTTACATTGTTTCGCGTCAAAATACCTTCGGTCAGTTTACCGAGAAACGAATCGGTCATTCCTTTCTTCGTATGAAGCGATACGATCAGGTCGGTGATGGAGTGCTCCCGTATCACGCTGGTGATTGCATTCACAACATTTACATCGTAACGCAGTAATTTGTTCATCCGAATATCCACCGACGAAGCATTTTTGACCGCTTTATCCAACAGTTGATTGGCTTTTTTTAAGTCGGTATCGTTGGTTGTATTATTACTGATTACGTTTAAAGCATGAATGCCGTCGAGATTATGTTTTGACTTTATTAACGAGCTGAGATTAATTAATTCATCAATTGTGTCGGCATACTTAATAGGGACGAGAATCTGTTCGGTGCCATCCGAATCGTGCGGTTCAGCGTTAGTGCTATCTTTGAGCGATAAGTTGACAGCAGCCTTTTGAGTTACCAGCGATGCAATGGTACAGGTGACGAGGATCATGACAATCGTACCGTTCAATACACTATCGTCGAGCAATCGAATGGGGCTGCCATCGGCCGCATAGCCGGTGATAACATTATAGCCTACCAATACGGCAGCCAGGGTTGCTGCGGCCTGAGCGTTGCTTAATCCGAAAATCAAATTACCTTCGTCTTTGGTGTAGCCATACATCTTTTGAGTAATCAATGCGGGAAGGTATTTTGAGAATGTTGCTGCGGCCGACAAAATAGCTGCGACATATAATGTATGCGTGTCGTTGAAGAATGCTCTGTAATCAATGAGCATCCCGACGCTAATCAGAAAAAACGGAATGAAAATAGCATTGCCGACAAATGAGATGCGGTTCATTAAGGGCGATGTGACCGGTATCAAACGATTCAGGGAAAGTCCGGCCAGAAATGCTCCGATGATCGATTCGACGCCGGCAGCCTGTGCAAGAACCGCACCTAAAAAAACCATTACCAGTACAAAGATGTATTGAGAAACACTATCGGAATACTTTTTAAAAAACCAACGGCCGATGAACGGAAAAAGTAATAATACAATGGCGCTGAACAGGACGATTGAACCCGAAAGCCGTGTCCAGAACCAGGAATCCACCTCCCCGGATTGCATGCCGATAATGACAGCCAAAACCAGTAATCCCAGCGTGACTGTAATAATAGTCCCCCCAACCGTAACCACTACAGCCCGGTTTTTAACAATATCGAGTTTAGTTACTATTGGGTAGGTAATTAAGGTATGTGAAGCAAACATACTTCCAATCAGTATGGAGGTGGGAAGAGAAAAATTCAGCAGATAAACACCGGCGAGAATACCGGAAAGCATAGGGATGATGAAGGTCAGTAAACCGTAAATTAAGCTTTTGGTGCTGTTTTTTTTCAAATCTCCCATATCGATTTCCAACCCGGCAAGAAACATGATATACAAAAGCCCGGCAGTTCCCGAAAGAATGATACTGCCGTCGCGCTGAAGCAAATTGATACCAAAGGGACCGATGATTGCTCCCGCAATAATCAAACCTAATATATGGGGTATTTTAAGTTTGTTGAAAATAATGGGCGCAAAAAGGATGATGACAAGTATCACCAGAAACTTCAGTACCGGATGTTGCAGTGGTAAGGTGAAATCGTTGATTAGTAATAGATTCATGCTCCGTTTTCAGAATTGAGGTTAAACTAATAACTCTTTCATTTTATTCAGATCGATAATGGTATACACTTTACGATGAATTGAAATAATGCCATCCTGCACCATTTCCGACAAGCTGCGGGCCAATGAAGGGCGGGCGACACTGAAGAATTCAGCCAGTTCGCTTTGAGTTTTTGATACCGTAAAGGGCTTGTCGGTGTTTTTTGCCTGTTCCAATAAATAATGAGCCAGCTTACCTTTGATTGTTTTAATCGACAATAACTGCAGTCTGCTGGTAAGAACTTGCGTTCGATTGGCATTATGAGCAAGATAATTTTGCATGAAATCAGGATTCGTCATCATCATGCGCATAATTTCGGATTTAGGAATCACAATAATTTCTACATCATCTAAGGCAATTACATTAAACTGAAAACGGTTGTTGTCGGAAAAAAGGAGTGCTGCCGCAATTGGTTTTGGAGCCTCAATCGTTTCAATACCCATGATATTCCCGTTTTCAGAAACCATTTCAGTTCGAACGCTACCAATGGTAAGCATATAAAACGCTTCACACAATTGCCCTTGTTGAATAATCAGGTCGTTTTTGGCGTATACCCTGAAGGTACATTTTAAATCGTCGAGAAATGCTTCCTCGTCGTCAATGTTTAAATTGTGGCAGATGGGACAAGCGTTGAGATCTCTTTTCTTCATATATCTATGTTTGCGATGTAAATGTACGAAAAATCCTTATTTCGTCAAAAATAATTGTGGAAGTGTAACAATTGTTACACTTCCATTGTTTTACATTCTCTACCTTTGCGTTTAAATAAAATTCTTATCCCTATGACAACATTTAAATACACGCCCCAAAAGGAGCATAAAGGATTTCCTAAAGGGGAAAAATTCAGTTTTAACGAAAGTGTGGCTTATGCCGAAGGATCGATTGTGAGTAAAATACTGGTACGTAACGATAAAGGAAACGTTACTATGTTTGCTTTCGATCAGGGAGAATCGCTGAGCGAACATACTACGCCCTATGATGCCCTTGTACAGGTATTTGATGGTGAGGCTGAAATTAGTATTGCAGGCGTTTCGCATTTAATAGGTGCCGGCGAGAGCATCTTAATGCCTGCCAATGTACCTCATGCCGTAATGGCTACTCAGCAGATGAAAATGCTTTTGACCATGATTAAAGGCTGATGGGTGATTAACAACTCAAAGGCCCTCGTTTCGCGAATTGAAAACGAGGGCCTTTGAGTTGTTAGTGCTTTTAGAAGCGCAAACTTACCGTTGCGATAAATGAGAGATTGGTGGTGCTTACAGCAGCTGTTGGCATTTTGAAACCATCAGCTACCTTGTTGATGTTGTAGGCATAAAAAGTTTCGTCGTACATCTTATTGACTACAGCGAAATCAAAAGCCCAATCTGCATCTCTGTATCCTATTCCGCCGGTAATATAACTGGTGGACGATGGTACCATGTACTCAAGATCGGTACGGTTGGTGTTGGGATTCATCTCTTTTTGCATCCTGCTCTTTACCGGTTCCGTCGAATAGGCATATCCCGCACGGATAGCAAATTTATTACTCACCTTATATTCGCCGCCAAGTTTTACGGTATGCTGGGCATTAAATACTGCTCCGATACTGTCGTTTTCGTACTTGTAATTGAAACTGTTGTTGTTTTTATTCATGAATTTTGCAGTATTGTTGCTGCTATTCATGTATTCGATTCCGATCAGACCTTTTTTACCCTGAATCAAAGCGGCGCTCAGATTAAAAACAAGCGGGCTTTGCAATTTGAAATTGTTGTCACCTTCAGGGGTATAAATGGTGCCAAAGTTGTCAGCGCCGTGATTATAATAAACATCCGCATAATTTATGTCCTTTGTTGTGTAAATAACCGGTGCCTGCACCGATGCTCCTATACGGATATTATCAGCCGGTATGAAAATACCTCCTACCCGGAATCCAACTCCGGTAGCCGACGAACTCAGGTAATTCTTGAGCGACATGCCACCTACAACGGAGAAGTTTTCCTTATATTCCGAATTGATCTGGTATTTCATATCATAAATATTAACCGAGGCGCCTAAAAACACTCGATTATTGAAATTTCCCGACCAGCTAAGTGAATATTCGTCAAAATAGCCCGATTCGCGTAAGAAATAACTGGGCGATACTGTTTCGTTATTCTCTAAAAGTGTCTGCCAATAGGCCGTTTCACCCGTATCATCGTATACATATTCGCGTATTAATCCGGCATTTGCGGCGACAACCGAAATCCAGGGAACTGTTACATTATTGTACGGATCGTAGTTACTGGTTTTGTAGAGTTCGTCTCCAGGAATGTCGGCAGTAAAATAACCTATGTAATCGGTCACCGAAGCCGACACATTGCGACCGCCGGCAGCACTCAACTGGCGATTAAAGTCTTTTAGCCGGTTGTATGAAAAGGCCCAATTAGAACGTTTGATACCGGTCGATCTGCTGAATTTTGAAGAAGGAGTGCTCGATATGATATAGGAGAGCTGATGAAAGCCTGCTTTGAACATCCCTTCTGACGAGCTGTGCCTATTCCAGTCCACTTGTGAGTTTTGCGAAAGAACATTCATTGTAGCCGATAATTCACTGCTTCGGTATATTCCCAATCCTGCAGGATTGTCTTTAATTGCCGAAGGATCGGCTCCCAATGCTCCGAAAGCTCCTGCCATCGCACTGTACCGGGCAGTTCCGAAGATATTGGGCTGCAGGTATTTAAGGGCGTCGAATTCCGACTGTGCTGTAAGTGAGAGTGAGATGCAAATAATCGCAACTACTGCTTTATATCGTTTCATATTCGTTAATATTTAATTCGATTGTGTTTTTGATTTTTATTCTGCAGGTATATTTATCTTCTTCCTCCCGAACTGGAACCGCCCGAACTTCTGGACGATCCGCCCGAGTAGGACCCTCCACTGCTGCTACTACTGGTACTTCTACTGCTGCTGCTACTGCTGCTAGAGGAGTAGGAAGAAGAACTCGAGCTTCGGCTGGAGGAAGACGACGAACTGGAAGAAGGCGTGTACGAAGAACTTCTGCTTCCAGCAGAGCTCGACGATGAGGAGCTTCGTACTGTCGACGGTGTGCTGGTACGGGATGTTGTCACTGTTGAACGCGAGGTGGCGGTCGATGTACGCGGCGTTGCAACAGTTACTGTTTCTCCCCTGCGATTGCCTCCCGAGATTTCAGTCGTTCTCGGACGTGTGCTGATAATATCGGAAGTGCGCGAAGTTGTCGCTCTGGTGCCGGTCGATCTGAAAGTAGATTCATTTCTACTGGCTGTATTGTCCTGTGAACGAACAACTGACGAACCTCTGGCGGCAGTTGATACCGATCGGTCGACAACGCGAACCGACCGGTCGGCCGATACTACCGAATTCCGGGTGACAATGGTACTTTCGTTGGTTCTTCCTACCCTGGTCGAAGAGCCGGATATGGTTTGACGCGTACCGCCATTGTAGTATTGCTCCCTGCGGGTCGATTCATTGTAATTCCTGTTTCGAGGTTCACGGTGGGTAACGTAAGTACTTCCCCAATAAGGGTATCTACCGTAGTATCCGCCATAATATCCTCCGTAATAGCCACCATAATAACCTCCGTAGAATCCGTCATAATATCCGCCGTAGTACCACGGATTGTACCAACTACTATATAAAGAATAAGGACTCCATAAACTGTTGCGCCAGTACCAGCTGCTATACCCATAGGGCCGGTAATGGTAATCGAACCAGGAAGGGTTGGTCCATGTTGGAGTGATCCATGCATACGAACCATCGACATATACGTTCCAATCGTTGGAATTTAGAAAGTAAATATCGGTATACTGAGGATCGGAAATATGAATGGCGTACTTGGGATTATGAAAACGACGGATTCGTTCGGCATACTCATAATCGGATTCTGTACCGTTGAAGTCATTCAAATAATACCCTTCATCGTCGGCGTATATGCTATCTTTTAAATTGGCAAGGCTGTCGTTCATTTCGGAAAGAACAAAAATGGTATCGCCTTTATTGATGATTTTTTTTGCCTCGTCCGATTGAATGAAGATAATTTCTTTAGCTCCGTTTTTATAAACGGGCTTCTTTTGTACTTTCGGCTTAGTAACCGAGGTCTCTTTTTTTGCTTCCGAAGGCGTGAAATACACATCATCAAAAACCTGCTGAGCTTGTAATCCATTGAGGATCAGCGATAGCATAAGAATAGTAATACTAAGTGGTTTCATGACTCTATTGCTTTAATTAACTACTTCAATTTTTTTTAATTCAAACGATACGATAGTAACAATTATTATACCATTATGAGTTAAATCGATATGCTTTACAGCTCATAAAAAAAACGTATCTTTGTCTTCAAATTTACGATTAAATCTGAAGTATGCAGTATATTGAACTAAAATTAACTATTCAGCCCAACGAAGAATACATTGTCGATTTATTGGCCTCGTACCTGGGCGAAATTGGTTTCGAAAGTTTTGAAGAAGATGTGGATGGAATGGTCGCCTATATACAACGGGAAGAGTTTAACGAAGATGCCTTGAAGCATTTATTGGCGAATTTTCCGTATACCACTGATATACAGTACGAAATAATCAACGTAGATCAGATAAACTGGAATGAAGAATGGGAAAAGCACTATTTTGAACCTATTGTAATCGGTGATAAATGTGTGATCCACAGCTCGTTTCATACCGATGTTCCGCAAGCCGAATACGATATAGTGATCGATCCCAAAATGTCGTTCGGCACAGGACATCACGAAACCACCAGTTTGATGATCGAAGAAATTCTCTCGGTTGATTTGAATGGTAAGCTGGTACTGGATATGGGATGCGGTACCGCCGTACTCGCAATTCTTGCAGCCAAGAGAGGTGCAAAACCCGTAATCGCCATCGACATTGATCCATGGTGCACCGAAAATTCGGCCGAGAATATTCAAACCAACGGAGTGAACTGGATACAAATAGAATTAGGTGGAGCTGAAAAATTAAAAACGGTAAAAGCAGATGTGATTTTTGCCAATATCAACCGGAATATATTGCTGGAGGATATGAAACAATACTCCGCAAGCCTCAATGAGGGCGGAGTATTGTACATGAGCGGATTTTACACTGCCGATATTCCGGTATTGGAAGAAGAAATGAATCACAACGGGTTGAAATTGATTTCGTCTCGTGAGAAAAATAATTGGGCAGTTGTTACAACAATTAAACTGTAAACGATTGAATCAGATCCATTCCCGTATGGATTGCTTTTTCGTTCAGAGGTAATAAATGATGATGACGGGGAGGCAGTGTTTTCTTCAATCCCTTCAACACATTTTCGATTTCAACAATGGGGCGGACCTTTAGCAAACCACCCAATATGATCATGTTGATGGTTTTGGATGCATTATTGGCGTAGGCATATTCGGTTGCATTGATTTGATATACACGTATATCGGTTCGTGTGGGGAGTTTGTGCATCCCGTTTCCGTCGAATATTAATGTCCCGCCCGGTTTTACCATCGGTTCAAATTTCTCGAGCGACGGTTGATTGAGAACAATGGCAGTGTCGTATGCATTTAATACAGGCGAGCTAATCCGTTCGTTACTCAAAATAACGGTTACATTCGCCGTCCCTCCACGTTGCTCCGGCCCGTACGACGGCATCCAACTTACTTCCTGACCCTGAACCAATCCCGAATATGCCAGGATTTTACCCATCGACAGCACACCCTGTCCGCCGAAACCAGATATTATAATTTCTTCTGTCATAACTTAAATATCTTTTAAATCGCCCAAACCATACACCGGAAACATGTTTTCTTCCATCCAGGTATTGGAATCGGCCGGAGACATTCTCCAGCCCGAATTACAGGTCGATACAACTTCAACAATCGAAGTTCCTTTGTTTAACATTGAGTTTTCCAGCGCCTTGCGAATGGCTTTTTTCGTTTTACGAACTGCACCTACTGTATGTACACTCTGACGGGTTACATAGCACACACCATCCAGCTGTACCAGCAGTTTCGACATGTCGAGTGCATGCCCTTCCAACTGTTGGTCGCGTCCGTTGGGCGAAGTAGTCGACTTCATTCCCGGAAGTGTAGTAGGGGCCATTTGTCCACCCGTCATACCATAGATTCCGTTGTTGATATAAATAATGGCAATGTTCTCGCCCCGGCTGCAGGCATGAATTGTTTCGGCTGTACCGATAGCTGCCAGGTCGCCATCGCCCTGGTAAGTAAATACATAGCGATCGGGAAGTAAACGCTTGATCGCCGTTGCCACTGCAGGTGCACGGCCGTGTGCCGCCTGCTGCCAGTCGATGTCGAGGTACTTGTAGGCAAATACCGCACAACCTACCGGAGCCACTCCGATGGTTTTTTCCTGTATACCCATTTCCTGAATGATTTCACCTAAAATTTTATGAACAACCCCGTGGCTGCAACCCGGGCAATAATGCATGGGTGTGTCGTTCATTACCGTTGTTTTTTCGTAAACCAGATTGGCTGGATCGACGATATCTTGGATACTACTCATAAGAATTTTGTTTTTAAGGCATTCAACACTTCACTCGGAGAAGGAACGATTCCTCCCATTCGTCCGTAAAATTCAACCGGCACAGTTCCCGATACGGCCAGACGAACATCTTCCACCATCTGACCGGCACTCATTTCAACCGATAAAAATCCTTTTACCGTTTGTGCCAGCACGCTTACTCGTTGAGTAGGGTAGGGGAACAGGGTGACCGGACGCAATAAACCTGCTTTAATTCCTTCGGCCCGCGCCAATTCTACCGCTTTCTGACAAACCCGCGCCATTGTCCCAAAAGCAACAAAGATATATTCAGCATCGTCGCATTGGATTTCTTCGTATCGAACTTCGTGTTTTTCAATTTCGCGGTAACGGGCTTGCAGCCGGAGGTTGATCTTTTCCATTTCCTCGGAACGTAGTTCCAGCGACGAAATATAATTCGGATCCCGTTCGGGGGTCTTACCTAAAGTAGCCCAGGGACATTGCTCACGAATTTCATCCTCTGTCCGCCGGGGCCGGAAAGGGGGTAATATTACCTTTTCCATCATCTGACCGATAATGCCATCGGCCAGAATCATCGTAGGCGTAAGGTATTTAAAGGCCAGGTCGAATGCTAATACCGTGAAATCCGCCATTTCCTGTACCGATGCCGGCGCGAGTACAGGCATACGGTAATCGCCATGTCCTCCGCCTTTTACTGCCTGAAAATAATCGGCCTGACTCGGCTGAATAGTTCCCAAGCCCGGACCACCACGCATTACATTGACGATCACACCGGGTAATTCGGCACCCGCCATATACGATACTCCCTCCTGCATCAAACTTACTCCGGGACTCGACGAGGTAGTCATTACTTTTTTCCCGCAACCGGCACCTCCATACACCATATTGATAGAGGCAACTTCACTTTCGGCCTGCAGAACCACCATACCCGTAGTTTTCCAGGGCTCAATTTCCATAAGGGTTTCCAGGATCTCCGACTGGGGAGTAATAGGATATCCGAAATACCCGTCGCATCCACATCGCACTGCCGCATGAGCCACCGCTTCATTCCCTTTCATGAGGGTTATTTCTTCGCTATGTTTTGTCATATCTTAATTCGATAAACTGTTATACACGCATCGGGACATACATGTGCGCACGCAGCACATCCCGTACAATTCTCTTCTTTTTCCATGAACGAAAAGTTGTAACCTTTGCTGTTGGCATCGTTCGACAATGCCAGCGTTTCGGTCGGACAGGCTACCACACACAGGTCGCAGCCTTTACACCTTTCCGTATTTACGACTATAGCTCCTTTAAATTTTGCCATGATAATTGAACGTCTTTTTATGACAGTTTTTTATTTGTGATTAAAGTTAACGCAAAGTAAGGGGTTTCAAACCACAGATGTGTTAAAAACGGGAAATTCCGGGTTTCATTGGGCCTAAAAATGATTATTTGGGGTAAAGAGTATGCATATGGGGTAAAAAATCCGCTGATGAATTACCTTTTGCATAGTGTTTTGTAATCACAATAGGAACAAGCTTCCTTTACCGCTGTTTGTACAAACGGTACCTGAGGATTAAAAATCTCCTCCACACAGGCACGGATGCGCGGAATAAATTCGTTTTCAAAATCATAATAGTTTTCGATGGTGTTTTTTACATTTTGTTCGTCTTTATAACTTAAATTGGTGGTGAATTGTTCGTCGAAGACCTTTTTTGTAAAAAAAAGCCCGGGTGTTATGACATTATGTTCGTTTTCCGCCGCATATAGATAACCATAAAGAAAGGTCTGCAAGATGTGCTTGGGACGATCGGTAGGTTTTAAATTCCGGTCGAACAGGCTGTCCCAGTTTTTCAAATCCAATGTTCCGCTACCCGTTTTGTAATCGAGAATCCTTACGCGATTTTCTTTCCGGTCGATCCGGTCGATATAGCCTTTCAATCGGATCGTACCGTACAGGGTAGGTAATACAGAGCGAACTGGTTTTTCACCTCCGAGATAAGTAAAAGGGGCGTATTCGATGTCTTTACGAACAACTCCTTTAATGTATTTAAGAAGTACTGTTGCTATTAAAAGGTTGTTTCCTTCGAGCTCCACAGTCGTACCTTTGTCCTTTTTGAAGAAATAAAAAGCAAAAGCCTGCGATAATAACCGTTCAATATGCGATTCGTTTTTTAACATACCTTCTAAGGTATCGCCGGTGAGCAGTCGGCCGGTAAAGGGGGCATACAATTCCGACATCACGTAATGAAATATATTTCCGAAAGTATCGTTTTCGACTGTTTCGGCAATTGTGTCGAGCTTCTCGACATCCTCCAGAACCGATAGGTAGAACGCGAGCGGACATTTGATGTAAGTATTGATACCACTGGCCGATAACGCCCTCGTTCCATTGCATTCAACCTTATATTCGTCAAGCAGCCGGAGTAAACGTTCGTCTTTTTTCACAGTGAGTAACTGCGGTGTGGCGAAGGATACATTCACTGCCGGCGACGATGTGTGAATATCGATTCCATAATAGTAGCAGAGCTGATAGAAAAACCGGCTTACTTCACCGGTAGAGCCGCTCTCGGCACGACTGTCGGTAAGAAAATATATATTTTCGGCGTGATGTAAGAGCCTGTAAAAGTTATAGGCGGTTACTGCATCCAATTGTTCATAGGTGGGTAATTCGAAACCTTTTCGAAGCTGATAGGGTATAAAACTGTTCGTAAAACTTTTTTTAGGATAAATACCTTCGTTAAACGAACAGATTATGACGTTTTTAAAGTCGAGTCCGCGGGTTTCCAAAACACCCATCAATTGTAAACCATCGAGCGGTTCGCCCACAAAAGGAACCGTAATGGTGGACGTCAACTCACGTACAATGCGTAGCAGCGTATCAAGATTCAGTATTTCGATGTCCGAATGTTGCTCGATCAATTGCTCAAGTCGGGTAACGGCATTATAATACTGGTACAGAAAACCTGCTTCTAATGAATTTGAAGTGCTTTCGTGCTTCCATTTCCACGATCTGTATAGTAGAAATAAAGTGTCTTTTAAGTAAGGTAGAAACTTGTGAACATCAATATCGGCTTGGAATAATGCGGTGAAAAGATCATTTGTGTGCAAATACGTATCCTCGATATAGATTTTATTTTCAGCAGTAATTTTTTTTATAAGATCCTTACTTGCCGAACTTTCCACTTCTGCTATAAACTGATGGTTCAGGATATTGGTAACGGTTTGGTGATAAAATGAATACACATTGCCTTTCTGTTTTTTCCGGCGGTGCATTTCAAAAATATGATCCATTAGCCCCGACACCGGAGTCAGTTGCATCGGATAGCCCATGGTAACATTAATTTTTTTAATGTGAGAAGGGATCGAGTACAATAACGGCATTAATAATTGTTCGTCGGGCAACACGATGGCAGTTTGCAAAAACGACTCTTCTTCACTTCCTTCGGGATACAGGGTGTTCAGAATTGAATAGGCCTGTTTGGCTTGTCCCACTCCCGAAGGCACATTGATTAAATGTATTTTTTTGTCCGAGAGCGGTCGGTTTTCACGGGATATAGTGAAGTTGGAGGGAAAAAGCGTGGTGTTTTCAATAAAAAATCGTGAAGCGGGATTTTCAGGATCCTGCAATGTGTCGGCTTCGTAATCCCAGTAAAAATCGGCTTTCCCCATTTTTTTGAGTACGGTCATCATCGCTTTTTCGCAGGGATTAAGCGCATTAAATCCAATAAATACGAATTCCTTGTTGGCTAACCAGGCTGGAATGCGATTTTGCTGAAGCATGTCGACCACTTCCCTCATCATCATTCCTTCGTAGGCTAAGCCCTCTTCTTTAAGCGAATTGCGGAACAAGGTATATAAGGCATGGAGCACTTTCCAGGTTTCGAGGAATTCCAGCTGGCTTTTTTTATCGGGCAGGGGAGTGAAGTTTTTCCAAAATGAACGAATAGCCTCCAATTGGCTCTCGGAAAAGTAATCGAACTTTTCATCGATATTTTTTAGATCGGCAATATTCCCGAAAAGTTGTTGGGCATCCGCGAGGTATTTATCTACCTCATTGAAATCGTTGAGTATTATTTCACCCCAGAAAGCAAAACTGTCAAAGGTTTCGGTCGAGTTGCTCTCTTTTTTGAATAATTCGTATAAACGGAACAATTGAAATAGCTTGTCGGCAGCGACGTAACTGGACGCATTTTCAAACCATTGTTCGATCGTGATAATGGAAGGCGAAAAAAAAGGTCGGGCAGCTACTTCGGCCAGGTATTGCTGAAAAAAAAGTCCGGCCCTACGGTTGGGAAATACAAACGTAAAGCGGTTTATTTCAGATGTATAATTTTGAAAAAAGATTTCTGCAACCCTATGTAAAAAGTGTTTCATCCCACAATCGCCTCAAATGAATTTTCTTGCAAATATAATGAATTTTCGTATGTTCTAATCATTTTAAAAGTAAAATATCTATCTTAGCGTCCCCAAAAAACGTAAAAAAAATTGATATGATTGGCACACTTGTAAATACAGCGGCAGTGATTGCGGGAGGCAGTTTGGGTATGTTGCTGAAAAAGAATATGCCTGAGCGCATGACTTCCATTTATTTTCAGGCTATCGGTTTGTTTACCCTGGCTATAGGTATTTCGATGGTGTGGGAACTAAATCATATTTTGATTGTTGTAGGTAGTCTGGCACTTGGTTCGATAACCGGCGAACTGCTGAATTTAGAAAAGCAAACCGATCGGCTCAGTGAAATGTTAAGAAAAAAACTTCGGATCGGAAGCGACCGGTTTACCGAAGGACTCGTGACAGCATTTCTACTGTTCTGTGTGGGTTCGATGACCATAGTTGGAGCGATTCAGGAAGGAACCGGAGTTTCGTCGGATTTGTTACTGACGAAATCCTTGATGGATTTCTTCTCCGCATTGTTACTCGCATCAGCCCTGGGAATAGGAGTTGTTTTTGCAGCAATACCATTATTGCTGTTTCAGGGATCGATCACCCTTTTATCGATGTATGCAAGCCGGTTTTTTACACCGGATATTATTCATGGATTAACCAATACCGGTGGAATTTTATTGCTAGGTTTAGCAATTAATATTTTGGAAATTAAAAGGTTAAGAATCATGAATATGTTACCTGCTTTGCTAATTGTAGTAATTTTAATTTGGATAGTTGTTTAATTCTGCACAAAATTACTATTTTTGTGCGATTTTTCTTTTAACTAAAGAAACGGCATTTTCAACATAATAAATGGATATGAATAAAAACGATATCTTTGAAACACGCCTTAAGGCGTTGCAAGAGATGGAGGACAATGCGGTGAACAAGCAGCACCTCAAAGGTAAGCTCACGGCTCGTGAGCGTTTGCATGTATTGTTTGACGAAGGAACTTTCTTTGAACTCGATGCTTTTGTATCGCCCAGTCAGTCGCCGCTGAGCAGTCGACAGATCAATTTTGGCGATGGGGTGGTTGTTGGCCGTGGGTTGGTGCAGGGACGGAGTGTGTTTGCTTATGCACAGGATTTCACGGTATTGGGTGGATCGTTGGGTTTCGCCCACGGTACCAAAATAGCCAAAGTGCAGGAAATGGCTTTAAAACTGGGTGCTCCGGTAGTAGGTTTGATGGATTCGGGCGGTGCCCGTATTCAGGAAGGTGTGAAGAGTTTGGCTGCCTATGCCCGTATTTTCAAGAATAATGTACGTTCGTCGGGTATTGTGCCGCAAATTTCCGTAATTTTAGGTCCGGCTGCCGGTGGGGCTGTATATTCGCCGGCTCTTACCGATTTTATCTTCATGACCAAGAAGACTTCTTATATGTTTGTAACGGGGCCTGATGTGGTAAAGGAAGTTCTGAACGAAGATATTGATATGGACGGATTGGGTGGGGGAGATGTACATGCCAATAAAAGTGGGGTCGCCCATTTCGTTTCAGACGATGAAGAGCATGCTATTTTGCTGGTTCGCAAACTGTTATCATATATACCATCGAATAATTTTGAATCTTTACCCGTGTCACACCTTGTGAAATCGTATGAATCGAGACAGAAATTCCTCAATAAAATTATTCCGGACGATCCGAACCGACCGTACGATATGAAAGACGTTATAAAAATTCTGGTCGATAAAGATACGTTTTTTGAGGTACACGAAGGTTTTGCTCAGAATATTCTGGTAGGCTTTGCACGATTAAACGGAAAAACGATTGGTATTGTTGCAAATCAGCCGAAAGTGATGGCGGGAACGCTCGACATTAACGCCAGTGTCAAAGGAGCCAGATTTGTACGCTTTTGCGATGCGTTTAACATTCCTCTGCTGATACTTGAAGACGTACCAGGGTTTTTACCTGGCATCGAGCAGGAGCACAACGGGATCATCCGTAACGGAGCCAAATTGTTGTACGCTTTCTGTGAAGCCACTGTTCCCAAAATTACTGTAATAACCCGCAAAGCGTATGGCGGAGCGTATATTGTGATGAGCAGTAAGAATACGGGGGGCGATTTCAATTTTGCGTGGCCTACGGCCGAAATAGCGGTAATGGGACCGGCAGGTGCTATTAAAATTGTGAATAAAAAAGAACTTGCTCAGGCTGATAATAAAGCCGAGATGGAGCGTATTTTAACCGAGAAGTACAAGGCTGAGATTGCAAATCCTTACCGGGCCGAGGAAATCGGGCTTATCGATGAAGTAATTGAACCGTCAAAAACCAGAGAGATTCTGATTACGGCTTTTGAAATATTAGCCAATAAGCAATATAATAAGCCCGAGAGAAAGCACGGAAGTATTCCATTGTAAAAAATTAGGAAGTATGAAGAGAAAATTATTAATAGCGAACAGAGGAGAGATTGCCATACGCATCATTCGTGCTGCGCACAAATTAGGTTTGATTACGATTGTATTTCAAAGCGACCGTGAGCCGGATGCATTGTATCTGCAATTTGCCGATGAAGTGATTCAGGCCGGCGATGCAAACGATGAAAAGCCGATTTTTCTTAATCCGGAAAAAATTGTTCAATTAGCACTTGATCACCAGGCCGATTTACTCCATCCAGGTTACGGTTTTTTATCTGAAAATCCTGATTTTGCCGCATTATGTATTTCAAAGGGACTGAATTTTATAGGTCCGTCGCCCGAACTCATCCGTGATATGGGGTTGAAAACCGTGGCGAAAAATATGGCGGTCGAAGCCGGATTACCGTTGGTACCCGGATCCAACGGGCCGGTAGGCAATGCCCAGGCTGCGAGGGATTATGCCGACAGTATTGGGTATCCCGTAATATTGAAAGCCTCGGCAGGTGGAGGCGGGCGTGGTATGCGTATTGTTGAAAAACCTGAAACGCTTGAACGGCATTTTAAATCGGCATACGACGAAGCACTCGCAGCGTTCGGTAACGGCGATATTTTTGTAGAAAGATACCTTCAAAACCCTAAACATCTTGAATTTCAGATATTAGGCGATAAACACGGAAATGTAATTCATCTGGGGGAGCGCGAATGTTCGTTACAACGTAAGCATCAGAAGATTGTCGAAGAGGCACCTTCTGCTTCTGTTTCGGCTGCACTGCGCGACGAAATGGGAGCGCTGGCCGTAAAATTTGCCCAAAAAATCGGTTATTTTTCGGCAGGTACCATCGAATATATTATGGATGAGGATGGATCGTACTACTTCATGGAGATGAATACCCGAATTCAGGTCGAACATCCCGTAACAGAAATGATTACTGGTGTAGACCTGGTGGAGTGGCAAATAAAAGTAGCATTGGGGGAAATCCTCACACTATCTCAGACCGATGTGAAAATTCAGGGATGGGCGATCGAATGCCGGGTTAATACCGAAGATCCTCAAAATCGTTTTAGTCCTCAAACTGGTTTCATCGATACGATTCATTTTCCGCAGGACCCGACGATCCGGATTGAAACGGGTGTGGTAAGCGGCTCGGTAGTGACACCCTATTTCGATTCGATGATTGCCAAAATAATCGTATACGGCAGTTCGCGTGAAGATGCGATAGCCCGTACTCTGAATGCCTTGAACCATTTCAGTTTAATCGGATTGAAAACGACTGTCCCGTTTTGTAAAGCAGTTTTGCAACATCCCGATTTCGTGAATGCCACGTATACAACCCGTTGGGTTGATCAGGTATATACTCCTGAAATGCTTGAGAATGACGACGACGAGCTTATCGGCGCGCTGGCGGCTACCATTATGTATGCATCAGAATATCTTCAGTTGCAGGGCGATATACCTGCCTACGAAAATGATGCATTGAATGTATGGGTATTGAATAAACGTTTAAATTACTGATTGAATGGGAACTTCGTACAAATATAAAAGAGATGCATCGCGATTGTTTATTGCAGTACGTGATAGTGGCAAACGGTATAAAATATATTTACCAAAAGAATCGAGCCCGGTTATTAATGGGAATGAGATGGATATCGATTTTGTTGAACAAGAGGATTTTCATTACGCATTCGACTGGAAGGGTAAGCGTTTTCAATGCGAACTGGTAGCTCGCGATCAGAATAAAGCCGTCATTAAAGTGAATGGTGTCGAATATAAATTCAGCCTTGAATCTATTTTCTCGTACGTTCGCAGAGGTATGATTTCAGGAGGAGCCGATAAAGAGCAGGATAACAATATCAAAGCTCCAATGCCGGGAAAGATTGTTGATCTGTTCCTGAGTGAAGGCGATCTTGTCAATGCCGGAGAACCGGTTCTGGCACTGGAAGCGATGAAAATGCAAAATGAAATTACAGCGGATTGTAATGGAGTAATCCGCAAAATCCGGGTTGCAAAAGGACAATCGGTAATGAAAGATGAATTATTGATCGAAATTCAATCGATCGACGTTTAATTCGTTTTTTCGAGTAAGTATGCACTACACACCCCAAAGGTAAAGCTCTTATATTTTAGCAGTCTGAAGTCATGATCTGTAAGAATTTCAATAAGGGCTTTACCTTGTGGAAAGTAGTGCATCGATTTTGTGAGATAGGCATACGCTTCCTTATCTTTGCTCAATAAACCGGTAGCCAGTTGAACATACAATTTCACGTATATTTTATATAAAACAGCCAGTGGCCCTTTTTGAGGCTCATTCATTTCAATAATCAAAAACCTCCCGTTGGTTTTTAAAACGCGGTTGATTTGTTCCAGCGATTGGGTAAGCCGTTCCAGATTGCGTATTCCAAAAGCTATGGTGACCGTATCAAAGGTAGAATCAGCGAATTTCATTTCGGCACAATCCATTACTTCCAGTTCCGTCTTGTGATCCAGCCGGTGGCTTTTCAACTTTTCCCAGCCAACATTCATCATTTCTTCCGAAATGTCTATTCCACGCAATACCTCAGGCGATAAAAGCTGGTCGGCTAACAACAGCATATCGGCAGTTCCGGTAGCGATATCCAGGAGTGTTTCGGTGCGATAATCGTGTAACCATCGCATGGCCTTGCGTCTCCACAAATGTGCTAATCCCCACGACATCAAATTGTTGAAAAAATCATAATCCTTTGAAATCGTGTTAAACATGTTGCGCAACTGATGGGTCTTGCTTTCACGATCGTTATAAGGCTTTACACTATCGTTTAGTACTTCCTTGTGTGCCATGTGGTGAAACTGCGGATTTGTTGCTATTGATAATCAATAAGATACCCCAAATAATAAATGGAATGCTTAATATCTGGCCCATATTGATGAACATTCCGGCTTCAAAAGCTTCCTGGTCGTTTTTAATAAACTCGATCAGGAATCGGGTAAAAAAGGTACCGATCAGAAAAATACCGAAAATCAGTCCGTTCTTTTTACCGGCATCTTTTTTCCAGTACAACCAATAAGTTATACCGAAGGTAATTATTCCATAGAGCATTTCGTAAATCTGGGTCGGATGCATCGGTTCGGTTTGTCCGTCGCGTACAAAAATGAATCCCCAGGGGAGGGTAGTAGGTCCACCGTATATTTCCGAATTCATCAAATTACCGAACCGGATCAGCATACCCGTTAACGATACCCCGATTACAAGCCGGTCGAGTACCCAGATAAAACCCTTCCTGGAAACATTCTTATGGAACATCCAGGTGGAAATTAAGATCCCGATTGCCCCGCCATGGCTGGCCAATCCTCCTTGCCAGATAAACAGCATTTCCCATGGACGGGCAAGATAATAGCTGGGGTTATAGAATAAGCAATGCCCCAGACGAGCTCCGATCACCGCTCCTAATACGGTATATATGAATAACTTGTCGACCCATACATCAGGATGATTTTCATGTTTGAAAATTTTTTGGGTTATCACCAATGTTACCCAAATACCTAAAGCCCACAATAATCCATACCAGCGTACATGCAAACTCCCCAGACTGAAAAGTTCCGGATCAACGTTCCATACAATGTAATTCAGCATATTATCCCGTTTTGTGCGTCAAGGTGGTGTTATGCACCGTGACAATGTTTATACTTCTTGCCGCTACCACAGAAACATGGCTCGTTACGACCCGGCCGTTTTTCAGCATGAACAGGTTCGACCCGTTGATTTTCACGTGTATCCTGTTTGGTCGGGTCTTGCAGTGAATTTCCAGTTGCAGATTCGTCTTTTTGAGTTTTGTATCTGCTCATATCCATTCGTTGAACCGGCCGGGCTTCGCGCACTTGTTCGGGTTCGCGCATCGGAATCTGACCCCGCATCAGTATTGCTATTACTTTACGATTGATGCTGTCGATCATTTCCTTGAACAAACCATAGGATTCCAATTTGTAAATCAACAGCGGGTCTTTTTGTTCGTACGATGCATTCTGTACCGAATTTCTAAGTTCGTCCAACTGACGCAAATGTTCCTTCCATTCATCGTCAATAATGTACAATAAAGTTTGTTTCTCAAACGCCTTAATTATTTCACGCGCTTCATTATTGTAAGCCGTTTCCAGATGAGTCGAAACATTGAACATCCGTTTACCATCGGTAATCGGAACCAGGATGTTCTCGTATTGCTTCCCTTGTTTTTCGTATACCTGCTTGATTACCGGATAGGCAATCGCAGCAAGTTTATCCATTTTCCGTTTGAATGCGGCCATGATTTCAGCAATCAGCTTAGAGGTCAATTCGTGTTGTTTTCCACCAACAAATTGTTCTTCGGTAAAAGGCACATCCAGGGCAAATATTTTTAATACTTCTTCTTCCAGGTAAGGATAGTCGTTGGCAGTCTTCGCATTTTCAACCATGCTTTCGGCCACTTCATAGATCATGTTGGTAATATCCATGCCGATACGTTCGCCCATCAAGGCATGGCGACGACGCGAATACACAACTTCACGTTGTGAATTCATCACGTCATCGTATTCAAGTAGCCGTTTACGAATTCCAAAGTTGTTTTCTTCTACCTTACGTTGTGCCCGTTCAATCGATTTGGAAATCATCGAATGTTCGATCATTTCTCCTTCCTTGAATCCCAAGCGGTCCATAACCGAAGATATACGTTCCGAGCCGAATAAACGCATCAAATCGTCCTCCAGCGATACATAGAAGATGGAGGAGCCCGGATCGCCCTGACGACCGGCACGCCCGCGGAGCTGACGGTCGACACGACGACTTTCATGGCGCTCGGTACCGATAATGGCCAATCCGCCTGCTTCTTTCACTTCGGGCGTAAGCTTGATGTCGGTACCACGACCTGCCATGTTGGTAGCAATGGTGACCGTACCTTTACGTCCGGCTTCAGCAACAATATCTGCTTCCCGTTGATGCAATTTTGCATTCAATACATTATGTTTGATTTTCCGGGAAGTCAGCATCCTGCTCAGTAATTCCGATATTTCGACGGAAGTCGTACCCACTAAAACAGGGCGTCCTGCATTAACCAGACTTTCAATTTCTTCAATTACCGCGGTGTACTTTTCACGTTTCGTCTTGTACACGCGATCTTCCATATCGTTACGCGCAATAGGCCTGTTAGTCGGGATTACCACTACATCCAGCTTGTAGATATCCCAAAGCTCGCCCGCTTCGGTCTCGGCAGTACCTGTCATACCGGCCAGCTTACTATACATACGGAAGTAGTTCTGTAATGTGATCGTTGCAAAGGTTTGAGTTGCAGCTTCCACTTTAACGCTTTCTTTCGCCTCGATCGCCTGATGTAACCCATCGGAATAACGGCGGCCTTCCATAATACGGCCCGTTTGCTCGTCGACAATCTTTACCTTGTTCTCGAGAACCACATACTCCACATCTTTTTCAAAAAGGGTATATGCTTTCAGTAACTGATTAATAGTATGTACACGTTCCGATTTGATGGCATAATTCTGATTGATCTCATCCTTAAGGTTTTGTTTTTCTTCCGCCGAAAGACTACTGTTGCGTTCCAGTTCGGCTATTTCGGACCCGACATCAGGCAAAACAAAAAACTTCGGATCTTCCGAATTACCGGTGATCAGATCAATACCCTTATCCGTAAGATTGATTCCTTTATTTTTTTCGTCGATCACAAAGTACAGCGGATCGGTGGCTATATGCATATTGCGGTTATTCTCCTGCATATAGAATTCTTCCGTTTTCAACAATTGCGCCTTGATACCTTGTTCGCTGAGAAATTTAATTAAGGGTTTGTTTTTAGGCATCCCTTTGTAGGAACGAAACAAAGCCAGTGCACCTTCCTCCCGTTTCTTTTCGTCGTCGGACTTAAACAATTCGCGTGCTTCGGCTAAGTATTTAGTAACGAGAACTTTCTGTGCATTCACCAATTTCTCGACTTTCGGACGGAGCTCTTCAAAAAGCTGATCATCGCCTTTGGGAACCGGACCCGAGATAATCAATGGAGTACGTGCATCATCGATCAACACCGAGTCAACCTCATCCACGATGGCAAAATTGTGTTTACGCTGCACCAGGTCCTCGGGATGAGTGGCCATATTATCGCGCAGGTAATCAAAACCGAATTCATTATTGGTTCCAAAAGTAATATCGGCCAGGTAAGCCGACCGGCGTTCTTCCGAATTGGGTCGATGCTTGTCGATGCAATCTACCGATAGTCCGTGGAACATATACAAAGGTCCCATCCATTCGGAGTCACGTTTCGACAGGTAATCGTTCACGGTAACAACGTGAACACCCCGGCGTGTAAGTGCATTGAGAAAGACGGGTAGGGTAGCCACCAGTGTTTTTCCCTCACCGGTTGCCATTTCGGCAATCTTGCCTTTGTGCAGTACCGTACCTCCAAACAGCTGCACATCGTAATGCACCATGTCCCATTTAATGGTATTGCCACCTGCAAGCCATTCGTTTTTGTAGACGGCCTTGTCGCCTTCGATGGTAACAAAGTCGTACTTAACCGCCAGTTCCCGATCGAAAGCTGTTGCTGTAACCACAGTGGTTGTATTTTCGGTGAAGCGACGGGCTGTTTCTTTGACTATTGAAAAGGCTTGTGGTAAAATCTGTTCCAGTACTTCTTCCAGCTTGACCGTAACTTCTTTCTCGAGCTTATCGATTTCCGAGTAGATTTTCTCGCGCTGTTCCAGCTCCGTGGCTTCTACCGATTCTTTCAATTCCTGAATCCGGGCATTTTCTTTCGAAACATAGTCCTGAATCTGCTTTTTGAGTTGTTCGGTTAATTGACGAAGGTCGTCGTTGGAGAGTTTTTTAATATCATCGTATGCAGCCTTTATCTTGGCCACAAAAGGCTCAATTTCTTTCAGGTCGCGCTGGGCTTTATTGCCAAAAACTTTTTTAAGAAGATCGTTAAATCCCATTTTAGTGAAATATTTTAAAATGAATATATGGATTCTGTATAAGACTTGCAAAGATACTATTTTTTTTTTTGAATTATACAGCTGCAAACTCAAACAAAATGAGTATTTTTGTAGTAGTTATACGACTAGAAAATTAAATTACGTTAATATTAAATCTCAATGAACAAACAGCTTTCTATTTTTATTTCTGCTTTATTTTTGTCGGGGACAATTTTAGCTCAGGAAGTAATAAGCTCCTGGAATTTTGATAACGGACTTCAGTTTCCGGCCACCGGAAGTGGTACACTGTCGCTTACAGGGGCTATAATTGTCGATTTTGCTCGTACGGGCATCGATCCTGGGTTATCGTTACCGGCAGGATTGAAGGAAACCGATGATCACAAAAAAGGTAAATCGTGCAATACCTATAACTATCCGGCTCAGGGAACTAATCCGAAGTCGGCCGGCGTGCAGTTCAAAGTCAGTACCTCAGGCTTTAAAAATATACTTATCAGTGCCGATATTCGTCAGGGAGGCACTTCGGCAAATAAGTTGATGCTGCAATATACCATCGATGGTACCACCTGGGAAAAGGCCATTACGTATACCACCGACGACAACGATACCTGGTACCTGAGAAATTTCAATTTCAGCAATATCCCCGAAGTCAATAATAATCCGCTGTTCGGAATTCGTTTTGTTACTAATTTTGATGATGATGTGGTGGGACAGGAAGTATATGTACCTGTATCGGGATCGAATGTGTATTCTTCAAGTGGTACAATACGCTACGATAACATCATTATAAGAGGAGAGAGGCTCGCAACCCCGGAAGACGACAGGACTACTGTTGCTTATTGGGAATTTGATAATCAAGATCTTACGCCTGTTGTGGGCAATGGATCCCTGGAGCTTACCGGAGGTATTTCCTACGAAACAGCATGGACGCGGACAGGGATCATTCCCAATCAAACTATTTTCGATCAGGGGGTGTACGACTATGCCGCTGTAAAAACCGGCTTTGGTTTGCAAACGATAAATTATCCGGCTGTAGGAAGCGATAAATCGGCAGGGATCCGGTTAAATATTAATACTTCCAATTATAAAGATATTAGTTTTTCGGCCGATATTCGTCACGGCGGTACAGCAGCTAATCGTATACTGCTGCAGTACACTACAAACGGCAACGATTGGACCGATGCAATTACTTATAGTGCTAATTCAGGCGATACCTGGTATAAACGCAGTTATGATTTTTCCACCATACCGGCAGCGTTTAATAATCCGCAGTTTGGTATCCGATTGGTAACCACTATGGTCGGCAATGCCTATCAGGCAACCGGATTCGGTAAGATCTATTCAACGACCGGCCCGATTCGTTATGATAATTTAAAACTGATCGGTCGTGTCATTACCGGCATTGAACCCGGAGCACAGCTCGGTTCGTTTATTCAAAAAGGAAAAGTGATTGATTTTGAGAATCTTGCTCCAAATTCGGTAGTACGCATTTATACTACTGCAGGAATCGAGGTGTATTCGGGCTTAAACCCTGCAACAATCGATCTGAGCAATTTTCAGACCGGCATTTATATTGTCTCTATCAACAACGGCAGTGTACGAAAATTGATAGTACAATAAAGTTCTGTAGGGGGAAACCAGTGAGAGGGTGTATCACAATGTGATTTCACCCTCTCTTTATTCGGATACCAATCCGAGAACAAATCCGAATATTCAATTCTCGGAGACTTAATTTCTAGTTGGAGACAGAGCCTCTTTTTTATGATCGAATTGCAGGAATCTATTTTTCCTATAATTTACATTATGTAAAATAGAATATGGCAATAAAAAAAGCGCCACTCTTGCTGTAGATGGTGGCGCTTTTTTGCTGTCTTATTTATTGTATAATAAATCTTCTGATTCTGCAGGATTCAAATACCAATTGGTAAAGTCTTTCCCACCCGAACGGGCCCAGTCGTTAAATTTCGGATATGCAGTAAATATTTTAACGTTCTCGGCCGGATATTTATAATTGGATGTTGGCAGCATTAATGCCCACACCATATTGTTTTCATCCTTGTAGCTTCCTACCTGACGCGAAACTTTACTGCTCGGCGCATAACCGGCGAGGTGAATTTCGTGACGGTCAGTTGTTTCCACTTGGCCGACAATGGAATAGAAATTTAATTTATCTACACTAACCGCCGATTGGTCGACCGGAGTTGCAAAGGTAATTTCAAATGTGTAGGTCGAAGTTTCAATTTTATCAATGTTATTGAATGTATTTACAATATCATTATTATCGAGCCCGAACAAAGCGTGAACATTTTCAAATAAAATGACATTCGCCTTGGTATGGCCCAGATCGAGTCGGGCTTTATTCAATGTGGAAACGACGGCTGTAGCACCACCCTCTGCTACTCCGTCCAATTGAAGTGCAGCAGTTAAAACTTTGGTCGATCCTGATGCCAGTGGCGTCAGCTGGAAGGTCATTTTTTCCACTTTGTTGCTACTGTTTACGAACTTTGTAATCGCATGAATTTTAAATACGAAGTCGTTCATGTCATAATCGCCCATATGCGGCCATAAATCTTCCATCGAGTAAATATAATCGGTGCCCTCAACTACCTGAATCGGAAAGCTGGGATCGGTTGGAGGAACTCCACCACCACCGCCGTTATCATCATCCTCGTCGTCTCCGCCGCCGGTACCGCTGTTCACTCCTCCCAGATTACACGGACTCGAAGGAATTACCGACACAGGTGAGGTAGAAATTGTCACCGACGGTTCGATCAGGTTGAAGAAGGTATTACCCGGTACACTGCCTGTCGAAACCACGAACTCCAGAGTTCCTTTCAACGAAAGGACTTTGTGCCCGTTACGATCTTCGATTTTCCAGTTTATAAAGAGCGGAGTCACACCTCCGACAGCAGTACCGTTTATTTCTATTCCATGCTTGAAATGAGAGCCGCTGTATTTGGTTTCGTCCACATTATTGTACCCCAGGTCTCTTGCATAGATCATAGAACCACCGGATAAATTAAAGGTCGTGTTGTTCATTTCCATATCCTGGCAAAGAATCAAAGCTCCGTTTTCATTGTTGATGATTGATCCCTCGGTGATGAAGTCTTCGCATTCGAGCCGGCAGGCATTGTATAAAACTCCCCCACCCCTTGCAAAATCGAAGAAAGGAGTAATCAGAACATGGTTATTATAAATCGAGGCTGTTTGATTATTGGAAGTAAAAGCCGTTTTTGCTTCTAATGTACCGTTATTAACTAAGGTAGCATTAGAATTCATGATAACATTGTTATTCAATGTCATAGTGTTTTGGTTAACAACGAGTCCTCCATTGGTGATATCCAGAGTTCGAGCTGTAAAGCTGCCGTTGTTCACCAGATAGGCACCGTTGGTACGTACCTGGAATTGTTTAGCAACAGTCACGGTACCATCATTGATGAGTTTTGCAGTATTGCCAATGGCAGCGTTTTCAAGAAATTCAAGTGTGGCGCCTTCGTGTACCGCAACTATATTGTTGGGTTGCTCAAAATGTACTTCATTCCGTTGCGAGAAACTAACTTTTGATCCGGGTAATAAAACCAGCTTGAGTCCCGGAGGTGTGTTCGGGAAATTATTAGTTGTATTATAAATCAGGTTACCGGCAACGTACAGTTCAATATTCTGAACCCAGTTGATCGTTAAGTTCGTAATGGTCGTTCCGGCCGGTACATAATAAACACCGGCGCCAATAGCCGCATTGGTGGTTATGGTTGTATAATTGGCCGGTAAGGTATAATCACTGGCTTTGTCGGTACGTACCGGAGCGGCTTTTTGTTTTACAGCCTGATTGGTTACGGCCGGATTAAAATTACATCGGGCTATTGTACCCGGACTTAACTGTTCGATGGATACTGCCTTGACAAGCGATTTTTTCTTGGGGTCGGTTTGACGTACAAATAAAGTTGTAACGTACTGGGGAACCACGACACGCGTTGTGTACGATTTCGTTGTGTTGGCTACTCCGGCAGCAAGAAGATTTACCACTGTATCTGAAGTAAGAGGATTCTGATCGAATACTTCTACTTTGTAGAGATACTGGCCGGCATACTGGTCGTTCACGTCGACCTGCAAGTCGATTGTTTTGACAGTCAGATAGTTGAAGTCTGATGGAATTTCATTGCCAGTGTAATCTGGTCCTGAATTGTCGTCGCAACTCTGCAATAAGAACGGCAGTAACACGATGCCGGCAACTAACAAAATCCGATTCTTAACTAGTTTCATTTTTTTTATGATTGATGTTTTATGCACTCTATCTCAAATTCGGTACAAAATTAGAAAGTTTTTTTCAATCAATACTAAATTCTATAGTTATATCTTGTTAAAAATAAGGGGTTATCGAATAATAATCCGATAACCCCTCAACTGCAAATGAAATTAGTTTATAATATTAATTTTTGATTCATTTTAGCCCCATTTGCTGAAATTATGTTAATTATATAGATTCCCCGTTCTAAGTCGAGCGGTAAAGTGTGATGATCCGAAGTTACCTGAATCGACATAATCCGTTTTCCGGACAGATCGTGAATCGCCAGTTTTGATCCCGTTGCATTTAGTATATGCAATTCATTATCAATAGTATATGCTCTCAGGTTATTGGTTGTGAATGCATTAAAGCCGGTAGGTGTGCCGTAACGGATGGTGAAATCGTAGGCGGTGCCGTTTCTGATTATGTTATTATTCCAGATCGATACGGCCCAATCGGTTGCCGGTGTAGCCGATTCATGGTAAATTAAACGTAAGCGGTAGTCGCCTTCTTGTAAACCTTCCGGAATACCTACTTTGCGTGTGTAACCTAAGGTATCTATTAATTGCTGATCGGTGGAGTTGCTTGAATTTCTTACACCTGCCTCATGCTCATCAAGAAAATCGAAATCTTTGTTCCAGTCCACAAAAGCGTTCTGTTGAGTCCATTGGAAGTTTTCGATGGTCTGGCGGCTGCCAAATGTAATCAATTCAAACGTATCGGTGTTAAGGGGTATCAGAATCGGATTGAATGTATAATCGATCACTGCGTCGGGAATGATCTGATTGCGTACGACGGAGGTGTCGACCGGATTGGGGATGGAAGCAACATCGTTCATAATAATCTGTTCGGTTTCGCCCACCCGGACGATAATGTCGGTAAGATAACGGTCGGCCGACTGTACTGCAGGGCTGGCACCGGTATAAAAACGCGACATTGGACGATAATAGCCTGGTTCGAAATGTGCAATCAGAAGGATGTCGGCCGGACCTTTATAGATATAGGTGAGTTTATTGCTCAGGCTGTCGCCTGCTTCGTTGGTCCATTTAACAAAGAAATAGCCCGGTACAGGTTCGGCAGTTACCGATACGCTTTCAAGGTCGGTAGATATGGAGGCTTCCCGGGTGTCGGTTATAAATGCCGCTCCCTGGGTGGTATTCGATGAGGTAACCGCAATCGTTCTTGCATTTTCGAAGCGAGGTATTTTAGGCATTTCTTTAACAAAATCGAAGACCCACGACGAAGCACCTCCGGCCATATAAAGCCAATTGGTTATCGAACCGTTGTCGTCGGCACGCAACGGAGCTAAAGACGTAGGTTTGATCCAGAATGCAATACCATCGCTCTGAGGTTGAATCTCAAAGTCGTTGCCTTGAGTCGATGTACTGGCAATCCCGCCGTTCGCCGACATATAGTTGCCTTGCCGGTCGATTATGTGAAGAACTCTGGATTTATCTTCGTTCATCTCAAATCTGAAGATTTGACTGTCGGTTAACGAATCGGCGGGTAATTCGTAAAAATACTTCTCTCCTACTGTTCGGTTGGTGTATGAAATGACATGGTTGAAACAGATGGGGGTATCGTAACCAAAATTACGAATACGGTACCATCGATAGTTGTCGGGATTGGCCGATTCAAAAACAGCAAGATGCACATTGATGGTAGCTTTATAGGCAGCAATGGCTTGTGTAATATATTCAATCATTACATTGATGTCGTTGATAGTGCTTTGCGGGTACTCGTAAACAGCTTTTGCATTATCGAGATCTTCGGTAAGCTGGACACGGCTGTCCGAAGGATACTGGCCGATATCTTCGCCTTCTTTCGTCGCATTCAACAAGGTGGTTGCTTCGTTTATCTTATTATTCAGGGCTGATTTCAATGCCGTTTGCAATTTTTCGGGTTCTGCAATAATAAAATACCAGGCTACCAGGCCATTGGCAACCATTCCTGAATTGCTCCAGCGGTCGCATAAGTTGTTTTGCCAGGCAATGGTATAACTGCCTACTTCGGCCGTCCGGAGCAGGAATTGGTTCTGACCCAACGTTTGAGTTTTAAATTCGTTTGTTTTTGCGATCGTATCGGCCGAATGGCTGCCGATCATGTAAAAGCCGGTGGCTTTATTTTTCAAATACAATTTTCCATTCAGATTCACAACTGCCCAAAGCGCATAATCGGGATTTGGCGCTGAAGCCAAAGTGTTGTGAATAAGTTTGGTACCCCTTGTTTCCGGTGAAATAATCACTTCACCTCGAAAATCTCCGGTGTATTGCACACCGCCATACTTTACTGAGCCATCGGAGGCCGATTCAATGAAAAAATAAATCGGGTCTTCAAGGGTGGAACTGATCGGATCGATTGCCGTTCCGTTGACCTGTGCCTGAAGTGTGGGGCCGAAGCAGGTAAAAAGCGAAAGCAGCATCATAAAAAAAGTAGCTCTTTTCATAATAATTACTTTTTAATTAATAACTTGTTTGATAATTACGGGGCTTTATTATAATTATATTTAATAATACTCCGCCGCAAATATAATAATTTAATTTAATTGCAGCGATTAATTACAAAAAAAAGGTGTGAAATCCTTCACACCTTTCAAATAATTTCAATTAGTATCATCAATTCGTTGCAGGAGGAATTAAGGTCAAATGTAATTCTTCCAGTTGCGAAGCATCGATTGCCGAAGGAGCATCGATCATCACATCTCTTCCCGAGTTGTTTTTAGGGAAAGCAATACAGTCGCGAATCGAGTCCAGTCCGGCAAACAGCGAAACAAGACGATCGAGGCCGAATGCGAGTCCTCCATGCGGAGGTGCACCATATTTAAATGCACTCATCAGGAAGCCGAATTGAGCTTCGGCCTTTTCGGGAGTAAAACCAAGCAATTCGAACATCCGGTTCTGAAGCTTGCTATCGTGAATCCGGATCGAACCTCCTCCCAGCTCAACGCCATTCACCACCATGTCGTAGGCATTGGCTCGTACCTTCCCGGGATCCGTATCCAGAAACGATAGATCTTCTAATTTCGGCGAAGTAAACGGGTGATGCATAGCATAATAACGCTGTGTATCTTCGTCCCATTCGAACAAAGGAAAATCGACCACCCACAAGGGTTTAAATACGTTTTTATCTCGTAATCCCAACCGGTTGCCCATTTCCAGGCGTAATTCATTCAGGGCTTTTTGAGTTTTAGCAGTATCGCCGGCCAGAATCAGTATCAGGTCGCCGGGCTGTGCATTAAATAATGCAGCTATTGTTTTCAACTCATCCTGATTATAAAATTTATCGATCGACGATTTGAAAGAGCCATCGTTTTCGACTTTAATATAAACAAGGCCTTTCGCTCCAATTTGCGGGCGTTTTACGAACTCGGTCAATTCATCGATTTGTTTACGGGTATACGTAGCACAACCCGGGGCGCAAATTCCTCCGACATAATTGGCCGAGTCAAAAACCGCAAAGTCTTTGCCGGATACAACTTCTTTCAGTTCTACAAATTTCATATCAAACCGGATATCCGGCTTGTCGGATCCATAAAATTTCATTGCATCGGCGTAAGTCATCCGCGGAAAAGCGCCATCAAATTCAATTCCTTTTATATAATTGAAAAGGTGCCGTATGAGCCCTTCAAAGATTTGCAATACATCTTCTTGTTCTACAAACGACATTTCGCAGTCGATCTGGGTAAACTCCGGCTGGCGATCGGCCCTTAAATCCTCGTCGCGAAAACACTTGGCGATTTGAAAATAACGATCGAAACCCGACACCATCAATAATTGTTTAAATAATTGAGGCGATTGTGGCAATGCGTAAAACTGTCCGAGATTCATGCGCGATGGGACCACGAAGTCGCGGGCGCCTTCGGGCGTCGAACCGATCAGAATCGGAGTCTCCACTTCCAGAAAGTTTTGCTGATCCAGGAAACGACGCGTTTCAAAAGCAATCTGATGCCGAAGCATCATGTTCGACCGGACTGCATTCCTTCGTAAATCCAGATAGCGGTATTTCATCCGGATATCATCTCCTCCATCTGTATTATCTTCAATAGTAAAAGGCGGAGTGACCGATTCGTTCAGAACAGTAAGTTCGCTCACTAAAATTTCGATATCGCCCGTGTCGAGATTGGCATTTTTGCTGCTGCGCTCGGCAACCATTCCGGTTGCTTGTATAACGAATTCACGCCCGAGTTTATTGGCCCGTTCGCACAACTCGCTATTCGATTCCTGATTGAACACCAACTGTGTAACCCCATACCGGTCGCGGATATCAACGAAAGTCATCCCACCCATTTTTCGTGTGCGTTGTACCCATCCGGCCAGCGTTACGATTTCGCCGCTATTCGTACTGCGGAGTTCACCGCATGTTTTCGATCTATACATTATTATGATGTTGTTTGTAGATTATTGAGTGCAAAAGTAGTAATTTTTATGAATCTAAATACAGATGGACAGGTCTTAAAGCGGCACATAGACCACTTTTTTCGTTTTAAAATATTCTTCTTTAAAAAATTCTCTGATCTCGAAGCGTTCGGCGGTGTTTTTAAACGGAAGTATTTCATGCTCCAATTCTCCACCTTTCAGGCATATGAGTCCGTTCGGAAGTGCATTTTGATGTTTTGAAGCAATATTTTTTCGGACTAATCCCACTAAATCGCCGAGGGGCATTACGGCTCTGCTGACTACGAAGTCAAATTTGGATTTTTCGTCCTGCACCCTCAGGTGCTTCAGGGTGATATTGGATAGCCCGATCGCGGAGGCCACTTCCTGGCCAACGCGTATCTTTTTGCCGATTGAATCGATGAGTGTGAATTGACATGAAGGAAACAAGATGGCCAGCGGAATGCCGGGAAAACCGCCCCCGGTGCCCACATCCAGTATACAGGAGTCTTTCTTAAAACGGATGATTTTAGCGATTGCCAATGAATGCAATACATGATGCAAGTAAAGATTTTCGATATCTTTACGGGAAATCACATTGATTTTTGCATTCCAGTCAAAATATAAATCATATAGTTTTGAAAATTGAATTTGCTGATTTTCAGAAAGTTCAGGAAAGTACTTCAGAATTGTTTCCATATTAATAATAAATTAGGGTGCAAAAATACTAAAAATCTCAGGCATAATTTATTTGTGAGTTATAAAATAATAGTGTATCTTTGCAGCCGCTTAGGCGATTTCGGGGTGTAGCGCAGTCCGGTTAGCGCACCTGCTTTGGGAGCAGGGGGTCGTGGGTTCGAATCCCGCTACCCCGACGAAAAAAAGAGGTTACATGCATCAATTGCCTGTAGCCTCTTTTTTTGCTTGGTAAAATTGTAGTATCTTTGTAACCCGTATATTATAACAAATCAATAGAATAAAAGATGAGAGCTTATGTTTTTCCCGGGCAGGGAGCACAGTTTGTGGGAATGGGTAAAGACCTGTACGACAACTCACCGCTGGCAAAAGAATATTTTGAAAAAGCCAATGAAATTCTGGGATTCAGAATTACTGATTTAATGTTTGAGGGCACGGCAGAAGATCTTAAACAAACCAAAGTGACCCAGCCGGCCATTTTTTTACATTCGGTAATCAGTTCGTTGGTATTGGGTGACGATTTTCGTCCCGATATGGTGGCAGGACATTCACTGGGCGAATTTTCGGCCCTTGTGGCCGCTAAAGCATTATCGTTTGAAGATGGGTTGGTTTTAGTCTCGAAACGTGCGATGGCCATGCAGAAAGCATGTGAGTCGGAACCGTCGACGATGGCTGCAGTTCTGGGGTTAAGTGATGAAGATGTCGAAGAAGTGTGCGATGCTATTAAAGATGAGGTTGTCGTGCCTGCCAACTACAATTGTCCCGGGCAGCTCGTTATTTCGGGATCCATTGCCGGAATCGACAAGGCCTGCGAAGCTTTGAAAGCCAGGGGTGCCAAAAGGGCATTAAAATTACCTGTAGGGGGAGCGTTTCATTCTCCCTTGATGCAGCCTGCTGCCGAAGAATTGAAGGCTGCTATCGATTCTACTGCCATTTCTGCTCCGGTTTGCCCGGTTTATCAAAATGTGAATGCTTATCCACAGACGGATCCGGCTTCCATTAAAGCAAATCTGATTGCGCAGCTGACCGCTCCTGTTCGTTGGACGCAGACTGTTAAAAATATGATTACGGATGGTGCCTCCGAGTTTATCGAATTGGGCCCGGGCGATGTTTTAAAAGGTCTGGTTAAGAAAGTTAATTCCGAGGTAGTTGTAGGATAAGCATTGAAATTTTGGCAGGAATTTATCTTCATATTCCGTTTTGTAAGCAAAGGTGTAATTATTGTGATTTTTATAAGGAGACATCCTTACAGCACACCGATCGATTTACAGAGGCACTGATAACAGAATTGCGTTTGCGCGCCAATTATCTGAACGGTGCCTCTGTTCATACTATTTATTTTGGAGGAGGTACGCCCAGTGTTTTGTCCGGGGATCAGTTTCAACGTATTTTTAGAGTGCTGTTCGATCGGTATGCGATAACCGAAGATGCGGAAATCACATTGGAAGCGAATCCCGACGACTTAACGCCCGCCTACTTAACTATGCTTACCGGTTTACCTTTCAACCGGTTAAGTATGGGCATTCAGTCGTTTAGCGATACGGAGCTAAAAGCGGTAAACCGCAGGCATACTGCCCGCCAGGCCCTGGAGGCTGTAAAGGATGCTCGGCAAGCCGGTTTTCAGAACATCAGTATCGATCTGATTTATGGATTGCCCGGCCAAAGTTTTGAACAATGGATGCAGAATCTGCAGTATGCTTTTGAGCTGGAGCCCGAACATATCTCGGCCTACGGCTTAACGTATGAAGAAGGGACAGGGCTCTGGAAGCAACGCGCCAGGGGCTTGGTAAGGGAAACTCCGGATGAAGTAATGCTTAAGATGTACCGGTATATGCTACTGCAAATGAGTAGTAAAGGGTACGAGGCCTATGAAATATCGAATTTTGCGCTACCCGGTTTCCGTTCAAAACACAATAGCGCTTATTGGGACTTGACTCCCTATCTCGGTGCCGGACCTTCGGCGCATTCGTACGATGGGAGTAGCCGGCAATGGAATATTTCAAATCTAATGCGTTATATGGAGGGAGTCGAAAAAGAGATGCTGGCATTCGAGCGTGAGCTGCTTTCAGAACGTGATGCATACAACGACTACGTGATGGTACGTTTACGCACCCGGGCGGGAATCGGTTATTCGGAAATCGTTGAACGATTTGGACCCGAAATGCTGTCCTGGTGTAAGTTGCAGGCAGAAAGGTATATACAGACGGGCCATTTACAGCTTACAGCCAAAGGCATTCAGCTGACGCTCGAA
This sequence comes from Paludibacter sp. 47-17, assembly GCA_001898935.1. Taxonomy (GTDB): domain Bacteria; phylum Bacteroidota; class Bacteroidia; order Bacteroidales; family Paludibacteraceae; genus Paludibacter. The sequence continues at coordinate 123,299 of MKVT01000034.1, read as the reverse complement.
GGCATCGAAATTTCCAATTCGATTATAGCCGATCTGATGAAAACAGACTAATTTTCATTAATCAGTGTTAATCCTTAGCTGTTTGCTTTTTTCAAATTAATAATGTATGGCAAAAAATTGTACATTTGCCGTTTAAATACACAAATTTATGGCTGGAGTTAAACAGACGAACCATTTCAGAAGTACATTCAACAGAATTTTTTGGTGGGCCTTCGGAGGTATTCTCGTATTTATTGTAGCATTGTTTTTCTTCATCAGCATGGGTTGGTTGGGTTATTTGCCGGCCATCGATCAACTCCAGAATCCGATAAATAAATATGCCACCGAGTTGTATTCGTCTGATCTCAAGCTGATCGGCAGCTTTTCGGAAAGTACCGACAATCGGATTAAAACCAATTACAACCAAATTTCTCCTCATGTAATTAATGCGTTAATTGCAACCGAAGATGAACGTTTTTACGACCATTCCGGTATCGATGGCCGTGCATTGGCACGCGTTTTAGTGAAACGGTTGATTTTATTTCAGAAAAATGCAGGTGGAGGCAGTACCATTACGCAACAATTGGCCAAACAATTGTATTCTCCCGATGCCGATAATGCCATTCAACGGGCTTTGCAGAAACCCATTGAATGGGTAATTGCAGTTCAACTGGAACGTATTTACACCAAGGAAGAAATTATTACCCTTTATCTTAACCAGTTCGATTTTTTATACAATGCAGTAGGTATCAAATCGGCAGCTAAAGTGTATTTCAATACATCGCCGGATCGGTTGACGATTGAACAGGCGGCTACTTTAGTTGGTATGTGTAAAAATCCGTCGTATTTCAACCCACGTCGTTATCCGGAGCGTTGCCGGGAGCGCCGTAATGTGGTATTGGATCAAATGAGAAAATCGGAACAGCTTACCGAAGAGCAGCGCGATTCGTTGCAGAATTTGCCGTTGGAGCTCGAATTTCAGCGGGGCGATCATAAAGAAGGGATAGCTACGTATTACCGTCAGTTTTTACGGTTGACATTAACTGCCAAAAAACCAGTCAAATCTAATTATGCCAGTTGGCAGGAACAACAATATATCGAAGATAGCTGGCAATGGGAAAACAATCCTTTGTATGGGTTTTGCAATAAGAACACCAAAACGGACGGTTCTCCTTATAATATATATACCGACGGCCTGAAAATTTATACAACTATAGACTCCAGAATGCAAAAATATGCTGAAGAAGCGGTCGCTGAGCATCTTAAAGATTTGCAACGGAGTTTTTTCAGGGAAAAAAAGGGACGTTCGTATGCACCTTTTTCCAGGCATGTATCGCCGGAAGAGATTCAGAATTCGCTCAACCGGGCAATGAAAGACTCCGAAAGATACCGGATGTTGAAAAAATCGGGTGCTTCCGATTCTGAAATAAAACGTTCGTTTGCCACCAAAGTGGAAATGCAGGTGTTTTCCTATGATGGAATGATCGATACCGTGTTAACCCCGATGGATTCAATACGCTATATCAAACATTTCCTGCGAACGGGCTTTATGTCGATGGATCCCAAAAATGGACATGTGAAAGCATATGTAGGCGGACCTAACTACACTCATTTCCAGTACGATATGGCAACTCAAGGAAAGCGTCAGGTAGGTTCAACCATAAAACCCTATTTGTATACATTGGCGATGGAGGAAGGTTTGTGGCCCTGCGATAAGGTGGTGAATCAACCCATTACTATTAAAGATGGTAATGGACGCGACTGGTCGCCGCGAAATTCAGGTCGTACCCGCATCGGACAGGAAGTTACGTTACGGTGGGCACTTGCCAACTCCAACAACTGGATTTCGGCCTACCTGATGAATATGTTTACTCCGGAAGCGCTTGTTAAACTCATGCGTTCGTTTGGAATTCGAAGCCAACTCGATGCTGTAGTATCGCTTTGTTTGGGTCCGGCCGATATATCGGTGGCTGAAATGGTGGATGCATATACAGCCTTTCCCAATAAGGGAATACGTGTAGAGCCTCTGTTTGTAACGAGAATTGAAGATGCCAATGGGAATGTTATTGCAACATTTAATCCGCAAATGCATGAAATTTTCAGTGAATCGACCGCGTATAAAATGATTTATATGATGCGGAGCGTAGTGGATGGCGGTACCGGTGGCCGCATACGAAGCCGATATGGGCTGACAATGCCAATGGGAGGAAAAACGGGTACCACGCAGAATAATTCCGACGGTTGGTTCATGGGCTTTACACCTTCGTTGGTGTCGGGTGTCTGGGTCGGTGGCGAAGACCGTTCAATTCACTTTGATGGCATTGCCGACGGTCAGGGAGCAAGTATGGCACTGCCGATTTGGGCCTTATACATGAAAAAAGTACTTTCTGATAGTTCGCTGGGTTATTCATCGTCGGAAGGTTTTAATATTCCCGAGTCGTTCAATGCCAATGAAGGATGTGAAGAAAACACTTTTGATGAGTAAACGGTTAAAATATCCGCTACTTTCATTTCTACTGTTACTGCCCTTGTTACAGGGCTATTCGCAGTTAAATACCGATCGTATTCTGACGATTGGTCGTAATGCCCTTTATTTTGAAGATTATGTTTTGTCGATACAGTACTTTAACCAGGTAATCGATATCAAACCATTTTTGGCAGAACCGTATATGTATCGCAGTATTGCAAAAATACAACTGGGCGATTTTGAAGGGGCTGAGCTGGATGGAACGGAAGCGATTCAACGAAATCCTTTTTTGCCGGAGGCCTATTACGCAAGAGGTTTCAGCCGGATGCGCCTGGGGAATTATAAAGGTGCTGCTGACGATTTTACAAAAGCAATCGAATTTAGCCCTACCAGTCAGCATCTTAAATTGAGCCGGATGGATGCCAACGAGCGTTTGGGCAATTATGAAGCAGCCTTACAGGATGTGGAACAGATGATGAAACTGAATCCTCGTAATTCGCAGCTCTATTATGAAAAAGGCCGCATCCAGTTGTCGCTCAAAGATACTTTAGGGGCTGAACTTAGTTTTACCAAATTGATTCAAGCCGACAGTTCGTCGCATATAGGATGGAGTGCCCGTGCTCTTTTGCGTCATCAGAAAAACGACTTAAAGGCTGCATACGACGATTATTCGAGGGCGATAGGTCTGAAATCGCCTCATTTCGGCGACTATATGAACCGCGGTATAATCAATGTACAGGAACGGCGGTTTATGGACGCTTTAAAAGATTATGACAAAGCCATCGAACTGGAGCCGAAAAGTTTGCTCGCTTTTCTTAATCGCGGGATACTTCGTTCGGATTTGGGAGATGATAATAATGCCCTGTCCGATTTTGTTCAAGTGTTGAAAATGGACAGCACACTAATGGAAGCGCGCTATAGTAAAGCAGTGCTGGAACTCAAACTGAAAAACTACAGAGAGGCCATCCGGGATTATCAGTTGATATTAAAACAGCACGAGTTTTTTCTTCCAGCCTATTGGGGGATTGCGCAGGCATACGATGGATTAAATAATGTCCGGGAAGCTTATCGATTCCGACAAAAAGCATACGAACTCGATCGTGATAAGGATAAAATCCGTCAGAAAATGAAGCAGGATCTGGCTGCTAAGAATAAAATAGCAGAAGAACAACCGGGTGAGAAAACCAGTAAGAAAACCGATGTCTTTAATCGTTATGCTACGCAGAATATTGATGAACATACCTATGAATCCAAGTATTCGGATCTGCGCAGAGGACAGGTGCAACGTCGGTTTGTAGATGTGGTGAACGAACGAAATTTTGTAATCAGTTATTATTCAAAAGACGACCAATTAAGGCGTACTACCTTGTATCATCCTTTAATAGCGGAATACAACCGAAAAAAGATTTTACCGGCAACAATCAAAATTACGGCGCTTGAAATCCCGCTAACCACTGAATTAATCCAACAGCATTTTGATCATATTAATACCATTACGTCACAATTGCGTGAAAAAGAAGATGATGCCGATCTGTATTTTTACAGAGCATTGGAATATGCTCTTATTCAGGATTTTACCAATTCGATCGAGGATTTGAATAAGGCTATTCAGTTACGTGGCGATTTTGTGTTGGCCTATTTTATGAGGGCCAATATCCGGTATAAATATACCGATTATCGTAAAAACACGGCTCGGGAGAACCAGTCTTCTACGTTTGCGGATAACCGGGAGCCACTTGTTCCCGATAACGAATATAAACTGGATATAGAAATGGTGCTCCGCGATTTAGATAAAGTCAATGAGTTACAACCTGATTTTTCTTTTGCATACTACAATAAGGCCAACATCCTGAGCGCTCAGAAAGACTTTAAAACGGCCATTCAATTGTATTCGAAAGCAATAGACCAGGATCGAAATTTTGCAGAAGCCTATTTCAACCGGGGCTTAACTTATTTGTTTACCGGTGAAGAAACCAAAGGACTTGCCGATCTCAGTAAGGCTGGAGAATCCGGTATTTATGGAGCTTATAATTTGATACAACGCTTTAAAGAACAGTAAGCGCCTCTCCTACTACAAAATTACTTCCTGTGATTAGAATAAGATCGTCGGGTCCGGCTGCTTGCAAAGCCGCTTGCAAAGCGTGCCGGATAGACGGATAGTCGTTGCCGTTGAGCCCTACCTTGGTAGCGGCCTTTTTTAATTCGGCTGAAGGTAAGGCTCGCTTCACCTGAGCGTTGGTGAAATAATAGGATGCAGCTTTGGGTAATAGGTGAAGTACCCCGCTTACATCTTTATCGTTAACCATACCGATTACTATATGGATTGATTTGTTGTAGTTGCTAAGTTGTTGTACTACAGCATTTATTCCTTGCACGTTATGACCTGTGTCGGCAATTAGCAAGGGATTTTCAGCTAAAACTTCCCATCGTCCTCGTAATCCTGTAAGTTTACATACATTGTGCAGCCCTATTTTCAGGCTGGTAGCAGAAATGTAGTATCCGGACAGTCGTAATTCGTCGACAGACGCCAGCAATGCGGCAATATTTTTAAGTTGATAATTACCTGTCAGGCCTGAGATCCAGTGGTCGACTCCATCGGATACGACAAGTTCATTGGCTGTGGTTCCAACAGCATGCAACCTGTACTTTTCTTCAGCAAAAACCAATTTACTTGCTGTTTCAGTTGCTTTTTGTACAAATACAGGTCTGGTTTCAGCCAGTACTTCTCCAATCACTACCGGAACTCCGGGTTTTATGATTCCAGCTTTTTCAAATGCAATTTGCGATAAAGTGTTGCCCAGAAATTCGGTATGATCGAAACCGATATTCGTTATAATACTCAAGTCCGGGCTTACAATATTGGTACTGTCGAGCCGACCTCCTAAGCCGGTTTCAATTACAGCTATGTCGATCTGTTGTTGAGCAAAATAACTGAAAGCCATCGCCATAGTGAGTTCGAAAAAGGAAGGTTGCACCTGTTCCACCAAATCCTTGTGGTTTTCGACAAATTGAACCACATACTCCTGGTCAATCATGTTCCCATTTATGCGGATACGCTCACCGAAATCGACCAGATGGGGCGATGTGTACAATCCGGTTTTGTAGCCCGATTGCTGCAATACTGCCGACAGCATATGTGAAACAGAACCCTTGCCGTTGGTGCCGGCAACGTGGATTGTTTTAAATTTCCGGTGCGGATTATCGAGGGCCTCCAGTAGCCTGATGGTGTTGTCGAGTCCAGGCTTGTATGCAGCACCTCCTGTTAAATGAAAAACAGGCAGACGGTTGTACAAATACTCTAACGATTGCAGATAATTCATGGATAGAAACGATGACCAAAGATTTTACTTCCAATGCGCACCATGTTGCTTCCTTCGGTAATAGCCAACCGGTAATCGTCGGACATCCCCATCGAAAGTACATCGAATTGTTGCAAACGTCCGGAAAATTCTGACTTTATGAGCTCAAATAAATTTTTCAAGGATTTGAACTCTTTGCCGACCTGAACCTCATTATCGGTAAATGTAGCCATCCCCATCAGACCACGAATTCTGACATAGTGAAGGTTTCTCCAATCGTCCGACCTTAAGAAGTCGAGTAATTCAGCTTCAGAGAACCCGAATTTGGTAGCTTCACTGGCAATATGAACCTGTAGCAGGCAATCGACAATTCGTTGGTATTTAGCTGCTTGTTTGTTAATCTCTACAAGTAGTTTAACAGAGTCAACACCGTGAATCAACTGGACGAACGGGACCAGGTATTTAACTTTGTTGGTTTGTAAATGCCCGATGAAATGCCACTGAATATCGTCGGGTAAATTTTGCTGTTTAGCAGTCAGCTCCTGCACCTTGCTTTCGCCGAATACACGTTCGCCGGCATTATATGCTTCCAGGATAGCATCTTCACTGTGGAATTTTGACACGCATACCAAAGTCACCTCCTCGGGGATGGATTGCCGTAACTGCTGTAAATTTTTAGTGATCATGATTCGGGAGAACTCTTTTTAAATTCAGCATCGTAGCGAAACACATCCATGATGGTTGTTTCGGAAATCACAGCTACCTCCCAATCGGCCATTGTTCCTTTCATGCCCTCGGTAAGTCCGTCGAGAGCCGCTCTGAAATCGCCCGCTTGAACCATCATTAACACAGGACTTCGCTTTTCAACCCCCTTTTCTTCGTCGAATGTAACAAAATTTACTTTACAACGATACCATTTATCACCATTGTCGTTGAAAAACAATTCACTGATTTTTACTCTTTTAATGTTTGCAATCTGGAATTCGCCACTGATAAACGGTTTCATTTCTTCCACCATACGCTCTTCAGCTTCGGTAAACGAAAGCGCATCTACCAAATACGACTCACCCACTTTGACGATTTTACCGTCATCCACTGTTTTTTCCAGTTTTACTTTACATTCAAACCAATTGTGCATTTTATTTTATTTAAAAATTACCGAAACCCCAGATTAAACCCATCCGAATATAGGGTAGGTTGCCTTTAAAATCGGGGCTTACTTTTTTTGTTACAATATCATAACCTATATCCAGTTTTAAACTTATATAACTGGTTGTTTCCATACCTGGCATGTAACCATAATAATACGGATTGAGTGAAAACTCAGTTAGTTTTAATTCGGTATGCAAACCGGGACCGAATACGAACGAGTCAAAAATCTGAAATTCCTGATTATCCGAATTACTGTCTGCATATAATGAACTTTCGAAGGTATAGCCCCCTAGATTAAGATAGGGGGCGATCTGAAACCGATCATTACGTAGCAGGAAATAGCCTGCGTAAATTCCGCCGCCCATAAACGAAAAAGAATCGCCGGCCTTAAAACTTTGAACCACCTGCCCCATTTGATTGGTAAAGTTAATGGGTATTTTCAGATCCAGCAAACCTCCATCGACGTGAAAACCGCTGTAAAGTTTACCGAAATTGAAATCAAAAGTAATATTAAATAAGGTACCGGGCTTATATACTTTGCCTAAATTACCTGCGGGAGCTACAAAAGTAGGGCCCATGCTCATGCTAAAAGCGCCTTTTACCTTGGGCTTCGGCATAAAGCCGGTTATAAATTCATTATAGACTGAAGCCGGATAATGGCGTTTAAATGCTTTGTAACATGCCGAATATAGTTCGTCGGGCGTTTCGGCTTTTAAAAGGTGTAAAAACAAAGCAATCAATTCCGATTCGTCGGAGGGCAACGATTGTTGTTCCAGTTGAGCCTCGATACGTGATAAATTTTTCAGGGTTAATCTGAAAAAACGTTCGACGTAGTCCTCTGTAAACTGGTAACAAGCGGTTAATTTGTTTATTTCCTTGTAATTACGTGCTATCGCGAACCAATTATCCAAATCGGTAATCAACAGGCTGATATAGAGTTCTTCATTGAGGGTGAAGGCATAGCAATGGCGTTGAGCAGCTTCTTCTTTCAGGTAGTAATATACTTCGGTTGCCTTCTGAATATCGCCTGCAGCCAGTTTCTGATAAACCATTCGCCTACCATTATTAAGAATGACTTCGGTAGAGTCGATATAGTTTTTAAGTTCGTTAACCAACTGTGCCTTTGCTGGCATAAACGAAATCAATGCAAGTACAAATAGCGGTATTGTTCTGATTTTCATTGATTTATTTGTTTAATTTTATTTCTGCTTATCAATTGTAAAAATAATCTTTAATTGTGACAAAACACCGGCAAAACGATTTTTTTTCAAAAAAAAATAATATGCATAAAAAAGATATCTTTGCAGTATGAATAGTACAACGCTTCAATTTATAATAAAACATGCCGACGACGATCCGTTGCAACTTTCATTGCAGGCTCATCGTTATCCTGAAGTCGATATGGCAATGGCCGTAAGACAAATAGCATCACGAAAGAGAATTCGTACCAAATTACCACAGTTTTACAATGAGTTAAATGTATTGTATCCTGTTCAATTGTCGCTTGAACAATGTTCATCGGAACAAACTGCGGTACATAAGGCAAAAATTGCAAAAGGTAAAAGTCTTGTTGATTTGACAGGTGGATTTGGAGTCGATTTTTATTATCTGGCACAAAATTTTGAAAGTAGCACATATGTTGAAAGACAAGAAGAACTTTGTGCACTTGCAAGGCATAATTTCAGGGTGCTGGGTTTGCAAGGTTATCAGGTAGTCAACCAATCGGCCGACGATTATATTGTTTCCATGCCCTCGGTCGATTGGGTGTATATTGATCCGCATCGTCGCGATGCATCGGGGCATAAAACGGTACATATAAGCGATTGTGAACCTGATCTGACCCGGATGCTCCCCAAGTTGCTGGTAAACGCAAAAACTGTAATGGTAAAACTGTCGCCCATGTTGGATTTGCATAAAGCGATTGTAGATTTACCCGGTACCCGGCAGATCGATATCGTGGCTGTGGAAAACGAATGCAAAGAGCTTATATTTTTACTCTCAAGCGATCAGAAACAGAATAATATTAAAATCAGATGTTTCAACTATCTGAAAAACAATGTGGTTCAGCAATTCGAATTGGATGAATCGAAAAACTCGCCACCTATTGCCTATGCATCGGTTCCTCTTGATTACCTTTATGAACCCAATGCCGCCATCCTGAAATCGGGAGCGTTCAATGCTATTGCCCGTCACTTTAACCTGCATAAATTTCATCCAAATACACACTTATTTACATCAACCGCATATATCCCCGATTTTCCCGGGCGAATTTTCAATATACGGGAGACAAAACTGCTCACCAAACAAACCTACAGGTATTTGCAACAGGTATATCCGGCTGCCAATATCAGTGTTCGGAATTTTCCGATGAGTGTCGACGAATTGCGGAAGAAAGCTAAATTACGTGATGGCGGAGAATGGTATATCTTTGCCTTTAAAAATGCAGAGAATCAAAATCTTATTTCAATATGCACAAAACCATGAAAAAGCTTGTAGTATTAACTGGTGCCGGAATGTCGGCCGAAAGTGGACTTTCAACTTTCCGCGACAGTGGAGGCCTGTGGGAGCAATACAAAATAGAAGATGTGGCTACACCCGAAGCCTGGTCGAAAAATGCGTCCTTAGTACATCGTTTTTACAATTTACGAAGGCAGCAGCTAATGCAATCGCAGCCCAATGCCGGCCATTTAGGATTGGTGGAACTGGAACAATATTTTGATATACAGATTATTACGCAAAATGTTGATAATTTGCATGAACGTGCGGGAAGTAAAGCTGTTTTACATTTACATGGCGAACTGATGCAAATGCGGTCCACCGGTCCCGACGAAACAGTCTACGATGTAAGTCCGGACAAATTGAATTATTCCACTACTGATTTATGCCCCAACGGTTATCCTTTACGTCCGCATATTGTTTGGTTTGGCGAGATGGTACCAGCAATGGATGTAGCTGTCGAAATGGTTCAAAAAGCCGATATACTCGTAATTATAGGTACGTCGATGCAAGTTTATCCAGCAGCAGGTTTAATCCGTTATGCTGGCCGGCAGGTGCCTGTGTTTCTTATCGATCCGGGTGAAGTATCGGTTGGATTTCGATCCGTTAACCATATTAAAAAAGGCGCTTCAGAAGGCGTTAAAATTTTAAAGGAGCTACTCGAGTCCTTACGATAAAATTCTTTAAAGTTATGTATATTAGTTGATTAATTTCAACTGAATACGTTTTCTGGTTAAGTCGGTTTCCAGAATCCTGACCTTTACATGCTGATGAAGCGCTACTATTTCGGCCGGATTCGAAACATAACGATCGGCCATTTGAGAAATGTGCACCAACCCGTTTTCTTTAATACCAATATCTACAAATGCGCCAAAATTGGTAATATTGGTGACGATACCCGGGATTTCCATTCCAGGTTTAAGGTCTTCAATCTTTTTGATTGACGGATCAAATTCAAAGACCTTCGCCGTATTTCTGGGATCTCTTCCCGGTTTTTCCAGTTCGGCAACGATATCGTTTAAGGTGGGTAAGCCCACCGCATCGGTAATGTATGCTTGTAAGTCGATGGCGTTTATTAACTCCTTATTACAAATAAGCTGATCGACTGTCACATTCAGGTGTTGTGCCATTTTTTCAACGAGTGGATAGCTTTCGGGATGTACAGCCGAATTATCCAGCGGATTCGTACTATCCGGAATGCGCAGAAATCCAGCACATTGTTCGAAAGTCTTTATTCCCATTTTGGGGACTTTCATTAACTCCTTTCTGTTTCTAAAAGGTCCATTTACAGCGCGAAATTCAACGATATTAGTTGCCAGTTGAGGGCCCAGCCCCGAAATATAGGTTAATAAATGCTTTGAAGCAGTATTCACATTTACGCCCACTTTATTCACTGCATTTTCGACCGTCTGATCCAATGACTTTTTCAGTAATCCCTGATCCACATCGTGTTGATATTGACCCACACCAATCGATTTAGGATCAATTTTTACCAATTCGGCCAGCGGATCCATTAATCGGCGGCCAATCGATACCGCTCCACGGACGGTTACGTCGTAATCGGGGAACTCATCGCGGGCGATTTTGGAAGCCGAGTAGACAGAGGCTCCATTTTCGCTCACTACAAATACCTGAACTGGCCGAACGTAACGTGTATTCTGCACGAATTGTTCGGTTTCGCGCCCTGCAGTACCATTTCCGATTGCAATGGCTTCAATCTGGTATGCTTCAACCATTTTTTGAAGCTTGCGGGTAGCCTGGGCATATTCATGCTGAGGAGGATGGGGGTAAATCGTTTCGTTGTGAATCAGATTGCCCTGGGCATCAAGACAAACGACTTTGCATCCCGTGCGAAAACCGGGATCGATGCCAAGCACCCGCTTTTCGCCTAATGGAGCCGCCAATAGCAGTTGACGAAGGTTTTCGGCAAATACACGAATTGCTTCGATGTCGGCTTTTTGTTTGCTTTCTGCTGCATATTCGTTTTCGACAGCAGGTTTCAACAGCCTTTTGTACGCATCTTTGACAGTTCCGGCAACAAATTGGCCGGCCTCATCAGTTGACTTGACAAATAGCCGGTACAATTTATCAAGGCATTTTTCATCATCAGCAGGCGCAATCGAAATTCGTAAAATACCTTCAGATTCACCCCTACGCATTGCCAGAATCCGGTGTGAACTGGAACGGCTCAATTTTTCCGAGAAATCGAAATAATCGCGGTATTTCTGTCCCTCTTCCTCCTTGGATTTCACCACTTTTGAAGTAATTACAGCTTCGTAGCCGAAAATGCGCCTTACAGCGTTCCGTGCAGCTTCATTTTCATTCATCCATTCGGCCATGATATCGGATGCCCCGGCAAGAGCTTCCGCTACTGTTGTGACTTTTTTAGTGATATAGGGGGTTGCAAGTTTTTCCAATAAACTTACATTTTGCTTCATAATCATTCTGGCCAGCGGTTCCAACCCATTTTCACGGGCTATTTCTGCACGTGTTCTCCGCTTTGGTTTATACGGAAGGTAAATATCCTCTAATTCGGTCAGATTCCAGCAACTGTCAATCCGTTTTGCCAGTTCGGGAGTAAGTTTCTCCTGTTCTCCAATCGTTTTTAGAATGGTTTCCTTTCTTTTGGCTATTTCGGTCAGTTTTTCAAACTGTTCGTGAACGGAGGCTATCTGTACTTCGTCGAGCCCTCCGGTCATTTCTTTACGATACCTGCTTATAAAAGGAATTGTAGCGCCTTCGGTTAGTAAGTTAACGGTATTGAGCACACTCTTCTCGCTCAGCTGTAATGATTGGGAAATGAGTGAAATAAATATTGTTGGGATTGAATCCTTAGACATGTAGGGTTTAATGTAATATTTTGAAAATCAGTTCTTTGTATAAATCCTTATCGTCAATGCCGGTTGAATTAACACCTTTGCTACGGGCATCGGTTTCACGAATATAGCCCAAAATATAAATTGTTTTCCAGGCATTGAACGACTGAGCGGCTTTAACGTAATTTTTGGCAATAAACGGATGAATTTTAAATTCGGCAGCTGCCGCATCGGCAGTCTTCTGGGGTAAATAGTGAAATAACATCAGATTACTGAAAAAACCAAATAGTTGAGGTAGAATCATCTGCATCGGATTTGCTTTTTTATTATCCGCAAAATAATTTACGATCCGATTTGCTTTTACCACGTCCCGATTAATTAAGGCATCCTGTAGCTCAAAAACATTATAGTCCTTACTAATCCCGATATTTCGCTCAATTAATTCGGGGGTTATCCGGTTTGATCCTTCAGGCATAGTAATTCTGAGCTTATCGATCTCATTGGCGACTTTGCTCAGATCGGTGCCCAAGAAATCGGTAAGCATTATTATTGCCTTTTCGTCGAGCTGTAAATTTTTACTTTTTGCATATTTGCCAATCCACGCAGGCATTTCATACTCACGCAGCTTGGATGATTCGAAAACAACTCCTTTTTGCCGAAGATCTGCAACCCATTTTTTCCTTCCATCTACAGTGCCATATTTATAGCAGATTACCAGTAGTGTTTGTGGCGACGGATGACTCAGGTAGAACTGCAATTTATCCAGTTCCTTGATATTCTGTGCTTCTTTAAGGATAACTATCTGGATGGGCGACATCATTGGGAAACGTTTAGCCGCATTTATTACCGTTGCAATGTCGGTATCCTTTCCATACAACACGGTGAGGTCAAATTCACGTTGACTGTCGTCAAGTAATTGATATTGAATTACATCGGAAATCTGATCGATATAATATGGTTCGTCGCCCATCAGAAAATAGACGGGTGCGAGTTTACGATGTTGAATATCACGGATAATCTGTTCGTGCGACAAGTCGTTTTTGGCCATTACTATTCGAAACGGAGGTGTTTAATCGTTTTGCTGTTGTTGATGAGCGAGCTCAATGCTTTTACTCCTATTTTAATATGCTCATCAACGTAGTTTGTAGTTACTTTTTTATCGCTGTCGGTCGTTTTGATTCCGTCTTCTTTCATGGGCATATCCGATACCAGCAGTAAAGCTCCGGTAGGAATGCCATTGTGAAAACCCACCGAAAACAAGGTAGCAGTTTCCATATCGATAGCCATGGCTCTGGTCGAACGCAGGTATCTTTTAAATTCTTCGTCCCACTCCCAGACACGGCGGTTGGTCGTATACACGGTGCCTGTCCAGTAATCTTTATCGAAGTCACGAATATTCGAGGATACTGCACGTTGCAGGTTAAATGCAGGCATAGCAGGAATTTCAGGAGGAAAATAATCGTTAGAAGTACCTTCTCCGCGAATTGCAGCGCTGGGAAGGATATAATCGCCCATTTTGTTTTTATCTTTCAGTCCTCCGCATTTACCCAAAAATAATACTGCTTTGGGTTGTACAGCCGACAGAATATCCATGATCAGTGCAGCATTAGGGCTTCCCATTCCAAAATTGATGATTGTGATTCCATTGGCCGACGCATTAATCATATTTGCATCCCTGCCCAAAACAGGAACATTAAACCATTCGGCAAACTTTTCAACATAATTATTGAAATTGGTCAGCAGGATGTATTTTGTAAAATCTTCCAAGGGTCGTTTGGTATACCTGGGAAGCCAGTTTTCAACAATTTCACGTTTTGTTCTCAACATAATCGCACAATTTAAATTGTTTTTTATACTTTAGCCGATCAAAACAGGTTATCAGATTCCGATCAGACCGATTAAATTCTGGCAAATATACTAAAAATATGTGGCAATTAGCACTCCCCGCTTATCAATTCAATGTTAAAAAAACAGGCAATCGATGGATGATTTTTGATTCGTTGCGCAAGAAATTTGTAGCATTGACACCCGAAGAATGGGTACGGCAGCATTTTTTACATTTCATCATTAACCACAGAAACTTTCCAGCCTCATTAATTGCTGTCGAACAACAAATTGAAGTGAACGGACAATCGAAACGCTGCGATGCTATCTTGTACAACAAGCAGATGCAGGCGATCGCCATATTTGAATTTAAAGCCCCGCAGGTGGCCATCCATCAGCAGACCTTTGATCAGGCAGCTGTTTATAATTCAAGATTAAAACTGAAATATTTTTTTATTAGCAATGGTATGGAGCATTACTTTGCCGAAGTTATCGATGAAAATAAGCGTTACCGGATTGAACGGGAAATTCCTGATTTTCAACAATTGCAACAATAAACGTCGGACGATCAGTTCGTCACATCGGGCGCCGGTGCCGTATTAAATTTCCAGTGCTCCGATTAAATCGGTTACCCGGTTTATTTTATGCCTAAGCATATACGCTTCTATACCCTCCAGCACCTTGACAGGGGCAGTGGGATCGATGAAATTGGCAGTCCCGATTTGAATGGCTGCTGCTCCGGCGAGTAAAAATTCGATGGCATCGGCTGCCGTCATGATCCCCCCCATACCTACCACCGGGATCTTCACCGCCTGTGCAACCTGCCACACCATTCGTAATGCAACAGGTTTTACAGCAGGACCCGATAAGCCTCCGGTTACCGTCGAAAGCAGGGGTTTCCGTGTTTCTGAGTCGATGGCCATACCCAATAATGTGTTAATCAGCGATACCGAATCTGCCCCTTCGGCTTCAACAGCCAATGCAATGTCGGAAATTGATGTTACATTTGGCGAAAGCTTAACCATCAATTCTTTTTTATATACCCTTCGCACTTCCTTAACTACCTGAGCAGCAGACGGACAGCTAGTTCCAAAGGTCATTCCACCTTCTTTCACATTTGGACATGAAATATTGAGTTCAATACCTGGAATATGGTCTAATTCGTTGATTATTTCGGCAGTTTCGACGTATTCTTCAACAGTAGAACCCGAAACATTCACAAATATACTTGTATCGAGATCTAACAGTGTGGGATAAATTTTTTCGGCAAAGTAATTTACACCCTTATTTTGCAGTCCCACAGCGTTTAACATGCCCGAAGGAGTCTCTGCCATACGGGGATATTTATTTCCCTGACGATCGCGAAGGGTAGTTCCTTTAACAACTATACCCCCTATTCGCGATACGTCGAAGAAATCATAATACTCTGTACCGTACCCAAATGTACCGGAAGCGGTCATTACCGGATTTTTCAATTGTAATGTACCGAGATTTACCTTTAAGTCTACCATTTTAGTTTTGTAATATTAAACACAGGACCTTCAGTACACACACAAACATGACCATCGGTAGTATCGGTTACACAGCAAAGGCAAGCGCCGAAACCACAAGCCATGGTATTTTCAAGTGATACCTCACAAAATACGGCGTTGTCGGCAGCATAGCCGGCAACTGCTTTCATCATGGGAGTGGGTCCACAGGTATAAATTGCATCAAATTTTTGATTTTGTAACAAGGAATGATGAATAACAAATCCTTTTTCTCCTGAGGATCCATCTTCGGTTGTACAATAAACCTCTCCATACTTCTTAAATTCGTCGAGAAGGAGTAGATTTGACTGTGAACGGCCTCCGATAAGGAAATTACAATGAAAGCCCTCAGCAGCTAACTGAGCGCCCCAGAATAGCATTGGAGCGATCCCTACGCCACCGCCAACCAAAAGCAGATTGGCGTCCTTTCGGACAGGGTAGGTAAAGCTGTTGCCAAGAGGATAAATCAGGTTCAGCAATTTGCCGGGCCTTAATTTGCTGAGTTGTAGTGTTCCGGGGCCTACAATTTGAATCAGCAACCATATTTCGTTGCGATTTCGATCGACATAATTGATTGAAATAGGGCGACGGAGAAATGTTGAAGGTGAATCCTCAACCTTCACCTCTGCAAATTGCCCGGGCATAATCACCGGCAGTTCGTTTTCCGCCTTTAATTTTAATAAGAAATACTGATCGTTGAGTGGAGTATTTTCTGTGACGATCAGATCACTCATAAATTTCTTCATTCAAATTTATATTAGAAGTTCCGACTGCAAAAATACTACAATTATTTTGATTCGAACTCCTGAAATGTATTATCGGTGAAATACAATATTACTTTGGTTACTTTACGATCGGATTTAATGCCGGTATGCTCGGGACTGAAATTGTCGGGCAACCGGATGGCTTTTGGAACAGACTCCATATTTTTAGGCGGTTGTTGTTCGCCGGCAGATTGCTGGAGTCTGTTTGACAGTGCAGTTTGATGCTCTGATACATTTCCGGGTGCAGTTGCAATATTTTTTAACATTTCGTCACGGATGCTTCCTGTAAGCGATGCGTTTTTTGGGACATTTCCGGAAACTGAATTATCTGAAAGTGAGCTATTTTCATCCATCGAATCGAATAATGTGGGCTCTTTAGATTGCTTTTCAAAGCGCAACATAGAGCCTTGGCCTAAAATAAGCCAATCTGCGCTAATCTCAGTAAACCGGCTCAGTATTTTTTTCAGTACTTCCAGACTCGGATTGTTTCGATTATTCAGGATGTGAGAGAGGGTCGAATTTTGTACCCCGATTTCAGCAGCAAATTGACCAGAAGTCATTTCTAAATACTGAATCACTTTTTCAATTCTATTTTTTTCACTCATAGCACCGTGAATTGTAATGTTCGTAATGTAAAAAAGAGAGACTACAAATGTAAAACAATTATTTCACAAATGCAAATTCACAGTTATACATAACTGGTTCACAAAAATATACAATAGGAACATTTGTGATATTACATTTGTATTATACGTGATGCAATAAAGGATATAAAATAAGCCTGTCTCTTATATGAAACTTCTGTGCTGAATACAATGAACAGCTCCGCATATCCATCTTTTCTATCTCTTGACTAAGAAGAGAATAATGGAATTAATTAACTGATTTATATGCATTATACACTGTATTTTAACCAATAGATGCAGCACTAATCAATCGAATAGCCAACCGAATGCGTATATAGAAGAGCAGCATTAGAATGCAAAATCAAAATAATTAAAGTATTACATTATATATGTCATATTATTTTCATTGATTATCAAAGTTTTAGACATATACAAATGAGTATATTTCACAAAAAACATAGAAATTGATCGTCCTGCCAGCCAATAATTAAACTATTAATCTAAATTAAATTTATATTTCACTGATTAATAGCATTTTATCATTGTTATATTTTACAAAATTAATTTATAATACATAATTCACATACCGATAAAATAAGTTTAAATCGGTTTGTGAATCTCTATGTAAAAATGTAATTTTACATTTGTGTAAGTGACTATGTTTACATATGTACTTGTGAAATTCTTATTATATTCTCATAAAAAGTACTTTTGTGAATAAAATTGGATGAAGCAAAGAAAAATGAGACAAAAAAATGCTATGAATTGCGGAGCCAGGAAACCTTATGCAGATTCTAAAAAAAAGAAACTATGAATTCATGCGTAAAAAACTCATTATAAATAACTTAATAAGAAAAATAATGTTTGAGAATTGAATATTTCAAGGTATTTACCCCATTCTGTGTGTTTATGCAAGTATACAACAAAA
This sequence comes from Paludibacter sp. 47-17, assembly GCA_001898935.1. Taxonomy (GTDB): domain Bacteria; phylum Bacteroidota; class Bacteroidia; order Bacteroidales; family Paludibacteraceae; genus Paludibacter. The sequence continues at coordinate 105,419 of MKVT01000034.1, read as the reverse complement.
AAGCCCGGTAATAAACCGGGCTTCCATCTCTTTATGCGCTTCTTTATAGTTTAGACTTGCTGATCAGCGTTGGGGTCTACCCCTGCTAATTGCTGATCGACTAAGATACGTCCGCAATATTCACAAACAATAATTTTTTTACGTTGGCGAATATCCAGTTGCTTCTGTGCAGGAATTTTGTTGAAACATCCTCCACATGCATCACGGGTAACATACACCACAGCTAGACCATTCCGTGCGTTTTTGCGAATACGTTTGAATGCAGAAAGCAAGCGAGGTTCGATTCGTTGTTCAATTTCTTTTGCATGTTCACGGATTTTCTCTTCTTCCTGCTTCGTTTCGGCAATAATTTCATCCAGTTCGCTTTTTTTCTGATCCAGATCGAGTTTCCGTTCGGCCAACTGCGCCATAGTAGCCTTTTGTTCTGTTGTTTTCTGTTCTTTGGCAGCTTTAAACTCCCGAATATGCTTTTCGCAAAGTTCAATTTCGAGCGATTGGAATTCAATTTCTTTTTCCAGGTTTTCGTGCTCGCGGTTGTTACGAACATTGTTTTGTTGTTCCTGGTAGCGCTCGATTTTAATACGCGATTCTTCAATGGCAATTTTCTTACCTGCAATCATTGAAGTAAATTCGCTTATTTCCCGTTCAAAGTGTTCTATACGTGTATTAAGACCAATGATCTCGTCTTCAAGATCTTGAACTTCAAGAGGTAATTCACCACGTAATGTTTTAATTTCATCGATTTTGGAGACAGCTGTCTGAAGTTCATAAAGCGCTATCAGCTTTTCTTCAACAGTGATTTCCTTCTCAATCTTGTTTTCAGTTGTCATTTTGTTACAAATATTGAATGGGATTTGTAGTTACTTTTGAAATATGGAGTGCAAAGGTAGGAAATTTTTTCGAAATAATCTCATACATCAACTCTTTTGTATATTGTTCAGTTTCATAATGTCCTGCATCCACGATCACCAGCTTTCCACCGGCTTCCATAAATTCGTGGTACTTAACATCGGCAGTAATAAAAATATCGGCTCCGGCATTGATCGCTTCACGAATAAGAAAACTGCCTGAACCACCGCAAATTGCAACACGTTGGATAGTGGTTTTGACAATTGCCGTATGCCTGACGACCGGAACCTTCAGCACTTGTTTGACTTTAAGTAGGAAATCACGTACATCGGTTTCGGAGGCAAGGTTGCCCACCATGCCGGCGCCGGTCCGGTCCCAACGATTCATTAAGGGTACACAATCGTAGGCCGGTTCTTCGTACGGGTGGGCCGATTTTAGTGCTTCGATTACTTCGGAGAGCTTATAACGCGGCGCTATCACCTCCAATTTCACTTCTGGTTCGTAATGTATTGTATGTTGTTGACCCACAAAAGGATGTGTATTCTCTCCTGCCCTGAAACTTCCATATCCTTCGGAATTAAAGCTACAGGCATCATAATTTCCAATCTTTCCGGCTCCTGCGTCGAACATAGCCTCCCTTACTTTCTGAACCAGTAATCCGGGAACAAAAGTAGCAATTTTACACAAGGATTCGGAAGCAGGTGAAAGAATCCGGCGCTGAACTAATTCAAGTTTATCAGCAAGCTTTCCATTTACACCCTGTTCAACATTATCGAGATTTGTATGAGCGGCATAAATGGCAATATTATTCCGTATTGCTTTCGCGACACACCGTTGCACTTCGTTTTGTCCTGTCAGCCGTTTTAATCCGCTAAAAATCAACGGATGATGAGAGATAATCAGATTACAGTCCAAGGCAATTGCTTCGTCGATAACCGCTTCGGTAATATCAAGCGTGATAAGAGCTCCCCGGATGGTGTCCGAAGAGTCTCCTACCAGCAAGCCCGCATTATCGTATGCTTCCTGCAGCGATAAAGGAGCAATATTTTCAATTGCCGAAGTAATATCGTGAACTGTCATACTGATTATACTGCTGGCTCTTCAGCAAGGTTTTCTTGTTTTTTAGGTTCCTCAAATTCAGTTACGCCACTATTAATCAGTATATTATACCAGCTAAAGAGCTTACGCATATCACTAGGATAAACCCGATCGCGGTCGTAATCGGGAAGAATTTCGGCCATATATTGTTTCAGCTGATGATTGTCGGCTTTAGGATCAACCGGGCACAATCCTCCGTTTTCTTTTACTTTAATATTGGTAAGTACCTGACGAAGAGGAATTTCTTCGGTTTCTGTAAACATCGCAATATCGCCCAGTGAAACTACTTTATCACGTGTATACGTAGGTATCCTTTTCCCATCGAGCAGAGACTCAACCACTAACATATTCTTACCCTGCGACACTAATTTGTAAAGACCCGGTTTTCCCGAGATTGATAAAATTTCTTTCAACATATGAATATATTCAATTATAAAATTTCCTTACCTTCGTAATAATTTATAAATGCTTGATTAACAAGTCGGTTTCCGCCAGGTGTAGGATAATTTCCCGTAAAATACCAATCTCCGGTATGATTCGGACAAGCCTGATGAAGACCGTCAATTGTTTGATATACCAATTCTACAGGGCAGTCTACTTCGTCGGGGGTCAGCATTTTCGCTATCTGAACAGAGACCTCTTCCTGTGTGAAAGGAGCATAAATTTCCTTTACATAGTTGACCACCAGTTCTTTCGGTAACGATTGCTGAGCTTTCGATTTTCGGTAGACATCGTCGATAACCGATTGCATACCTCTGTCTTTCAACAGTTGAATAGCCGCTCTGAAGGCACAAAACTCCGACATTTTCGACATATCGATGCCATAATAATCGGGGTATCGCACTTGGGGTGACGAAGATACAATAACAATTTTTTTCGGCTCCAGTCGATTCATTATTTTTAACAAACTTTGTTTTAAGGTAGTACCCCTTACAATCGAATCGTCGATAGCCACAAGATTATCGATGCGGCCACGTCGCGTGGAGCCATAGGTAACGTCGTAAACATGTGTTGCCAGGTCGTCGCGTTCTTTGTTTTGGGAAATAAAGGTACGAAGTTTAATATCCTTTATCAATACCTTTTCGGTACGTAGCGCTTGCTTCACTTTCTTCTTGATACCATCCACCATGCCATAAAAAGCAACTTCGGCCGTGTTCGGTATAAACGAGAAAACCGTATTCTCGACATCCTGATCCACAGCATCCAGGATAGTATCGGTAAGCGACTCCCCCAGCCTTTTCCGTTCGCGGTAAATATCGTAATCGCTGCCCCGGGAAAAATAGATTCGTTCGAACGAACATTGTGTGAGTTCATCGGAAGCTTCCCGGATGGTTTCGAAATGAACCGAACCATTTTTCTTAATAATCAGGGCTTGGCCGGGTTGCAGTTCGATCACCTGCGCTTCGGTAACGTTTAAACAGGTTTGAATAACCGGTCGTTCGGAGGCTATTACAACGATTTCTTCGTCCTTATAATAGAAAGCAGGTCGAATCCCTTTCGGATCTCTGAAGGCGAAGGCGTCGCCATGGCCCAGCATTCCGGCAATGACATAGCCTCCATCCCACAGGTGTTCCGATTGTCGTATCACTGATGCAATATCCAATTGATCTTCAATCTTTTGTGTGATTGTAAGATCATTTGTATAGCGTTGTTTGATACGATCGTATTCTTTTTGCACTTCCATGTCGAGCTTAAAACCAAGCTGTTCGAGCATCAGGAATGTATCGCTGGTATCGCGCGGATGTTGTCCCTTCAGGGTCAGATAATCGAACAACTCATCGACATTGGTCAAATTAAAATTCCCGGCCAATACCAGCGTACGATTTTTCCAATTGTGCCTGCGCAAAAAGGGATGAACGTGAGTAAGTCCGGCTTTATGCTGTGTGGTACTGTACCGCAGGTGACCCAGATAGAGTTCGGCAGCAAAAGGAACCCGTGATTTGATGTTGTTCACATCGTTGAATTCCTCGTTCGATAAAGTACTCATCTCAGCATTCACATTGGCAAATATTTCCTGGATAGCATTTTTTCCTTCTATACGATCTCTCCAGATGTATTCTTCCCCCGGAGGCATATCCAGTTTTACTCCTGCGATACCAGCACCTTCCTGACCTCTGTTGTGTTGTTTTTCCATCAGAAGATACATTTTCTGCAATCCATATTGCCAGGTTCCGTACTTTTGATGATAGTACTCCAACGGTTTAAGCAACCGTACCATTGCGATTCCGCACATTTTTCTCTACAAATATTTAAAAATTAATGACTGTTTTATTCTACAGTAACCGATTTTGCCAGATTCCGGGGCTGATCTACATCGCAGCCTTTTACAACAGCGATATGATAAGCCATTAACTGAAGCGGAATGGTTGCCAGTAAGGGAACCAGACACTCTTCCGTATCCGGGATTTCGATACAGTAATCGGCAAGGTTTTTCACAACCTCGTCGCCTTCGGTTACAATAGCTATAATTTTGCCTTTTCGAGCTTTAATTTCTTGGATATTGCTAACTACTTTTTCGTACATGCCCGTATTGGGAGCAATAGCCACCACGGGCATTTCCTGGCTGATGAGTGCAATAGGACCATGTTTCATTTCGGCAGCCGGATAACCCTCGGCATGTATATACGATATTTCCTTCAGCTTTAAAGCACCTTCGAGTGCTACCGGGAAATTATATCCCCGTCCGAGGTAAATGAAATTCTGGGCATAAGTAAAGGTTGTTGCAAATTGGGCTATACGTTCGTTCTGATTGAGCAGAATTTTCATTTTTTCCGGAATACGTCCCAGTTCGCGTACAATCTGCAAATATTTTTCTTCCGGTAATGTTCCTTTTTCACGCCCAATCATCATCGCCAGCATGGTGAGTACTGTAACCTGAGCTGTAAAAGCCTTAGTTGAAGCGACCCCGATTTCAGGTCCCACATGTGTATAAGCTCCTGAATGCGAGCTACGCGGGATGGATGAGCCCACCACATTACAGATTCCGAAAATGAAAGCCCCCTGCGACCGGGCCAGTTCAACGGCAGCCAGCGTATCGGCTGTTTCGCCCGATTGAGAGATGGCGATAACAATATCGTTAGGGAAAATCACGGGCTTACGGTACCGGAATTCGGACGAATACTCCACTTCCACCGGAATGCGGGCAAACTCTTCAAGCACATACATCCCAATAAGTCCGGCATGCCACGAAGTTCCGCAAGCCGTGATAATAATACGACCGGCATTCAGAAACTTTTCTTTATTATCGATAAAACCAGAAAGCACCACATTCGTTTCGTCGATGTTTACACGGCCTCTCATGGAGTCGGCCAAGGTTTGAGGCTGTTCGAAGATTTCCTTGATCATAAAATGCGGATAACCCCCTTTTTCCAGCTGACTCAGCGTGAGTTCCAGTTTGTTGATTTCAGGTGTTTTCTCGACATTCGATATCGTCATTATTTTCAGTTCTTTGCCTCTGCGGAGTGTGACAATCTCTTCTTCGCCCACATACACTACCTGATTGGTATATTCCACAATAGGAGTGGCATCGGAAGCCAGGAAGAATTCGTCGTCGCCCAATCCTACCACTAAGGGCGAACCTTTACGGGCAGCAACCAAGGTGTCGGGTTGCGATTTTTCGAGCACAGCTATGGCATATGCACCAACAACCTGATTCAGTGCAAGTTGAACAGCCGTTGTCAGATCTACACTATTTGTTTTCTTGACAAATTCGATCAGTTGAATCAGCACTTCGGTATCGGTTTCACTTTGGAAGGTAAAACCATTTTCGATAAGTCCCTGTTTCAAAACAGCATAATTTTCGATGATACCGTTGTGAATAATGGCCAGCTCTTCCGACTGCGAGTAATGCGGGTGCGCATTCACCGTGTTGGGCTCACCATGGGTAGCCCAACGGGTGTGAGCTATACCGATTGTTCCTGTTATATCTTTTTGTTTTGCGAAGTCGACCAATTCGGCAACTTTTCCTTTTGCTTTGTACACGTTCAGGTTTCCTTCGCTGATCAGTGCAATACCAGCACTGTCGTAGCCCCTGTATTCCAGGCGCTGTAATCCTTTAATAAGAATTGGATAGGCCTCTCTGTGACCAATATATCCTACAATACCACACATCTTGTTAATTCTTGGTTAAGTTATTATTAATAGTTTAAAACTGGTTTTTAATTCGTTCGAGAGCATCAACGGTATCTTCATAGCTGCTAAAGCCAGTGAATCGCATATACCCTTCACCTGCCTGTCCGAATACGACACCCGGCGTGGCAATAATTTGAAAATCGTAGAGTAAAGTCTGGAAGAACTTCCACGATGTGGAGCCATCGGGAGTACGGAACCAGACATAAGGAGAATCGACTCCCCCGTAGACTTTGTAACCTTCGGCCAGCAACTGATTTCGAATAAGGCTGGTATTTCGCTGATAATAAGCGATTAACTCTTTCATTTCCGCTTTACCTTTCCGTGTATAGGTAGCCTCGGCGCCACGTTGCACCACATACGAAACTCCATTGGTGTAGTTTGCATTCCGTCGACTCCAGAGTTTTATCAGCGGGACTTCTTCGCCCGACTGTGAAAACACCATCAGTTCTTCGGGAAAAATAGAAAACCCGCAGCGTAAACCGGTGAAACCATGACTTTTAGAGAAACTTTGAATTTCGATGGCCACTTTGCGGGCACCTTTAATTTCATAAATACTGCGCGGCACATCGGGTCGTGATACAAATGCCTGATAGGCAGCGTCGAAAATGATAATACTGTGATGTTCGAGTGCATAATCGACCCATTTTTTCAACTCCGTTTTCGTAAGGGAAGTGCCGGTCGGATTGTTGGGGCTGCATAAATAAATGATATCGACTCTTTCGTCGGGGAGTTCGGGAATAAATCCGGTTTCTTCGCTGCAACGGAGGTATACAATATTGCTCCATTTCAGGTCGTCGGTTAAGGTTCCTGCCCTGCCGCTCATAATTGTAGCATTTTCGTACACCGGATATACCGGGTCGGCAATGGCAATAATATTATCGCGTCCGAGTACATGTCCGATATTACCGATATCGGATTTGGCGCCGTCGCTGATAAAAACCGAATCTTTCGAAAGCGAGATAGCTCTCGAGCGATAGTCTTTCAGAATTTTTTCGATCAGAAAATCATAGCCCTGAGGGGGGCTATAGCCTCTGAAAGTATCGGCGGCCGATAATTCATCCAACGCACTATGCATCGCTTTTACGACTTCAGCAGGCAATGGACGGGTGACGTCGCCCACTCCCAGTTTAATTATTCGAGCCGAAGGATGTAAGAGCCGGTAGGCATTGACGCGTTTATCTATATCGTCGAAACAATAGATTTCGGGAGTTTTAAGATAATTTTCGTTTGCTAATGCCATCAGAATGAAATAAAAATAATCGAATAACGAACTTTTTGATACCGGTTACAAAAATGCACTTTTTTTCCGGAATATAAAAACGTATAGCAAAACCGACTTATTGCAGCAAATTGATAATGGTGCGCCCCTTCAGTTTTCCTTTCAGAATTTCCTCAACTGCAGCCGGAACTTCATCGAGTCGGATCTCGTTATACATTTTCAGGAGCTGGCCGGGTTTAAATTCACCGGCAAGTTGCTTCCACAGTGCCGGACGTAGGCCGGCAGGATAATTCTGAGCCGAGATGCCGACTAAACTTACCGCCCGGAGAATAAAGGGAAAGACATTCAGCTGGAGCGAGGTGGATGAAACACTACCACATGTGGTTATCAGCCCGTCCTGTTGGACCGATTTAATCATATTCACCAGGATCTCGCCTCCTACCGTATCGATGGCCCCTGCAAATCGGCCGGGTAACAATGGCTTCGGGTTAGGCTCCTGAAATTCGGAACGAGGAAGAACCCGTGATGCGCCGATTGCAGTCAGGAATTCGCTTTCCGACTCTTTTCCTGAGATGGCGTGGACCTGGTAACCTAATTGTGCCAGCATAGCAACAGCCATGGAACCTACACCGCCGGTAGCTCCCGACACCAGAACAGGACCGTCGGCCGGCTGAATTTTATCACGTAATTTACCTACCGAAATGGCAGCTGTAAAGCCGGCTGTTCCAAAAATCATCGCCTCTTTTAAGCTCAACGCATCGGGCAAAGCGACAATCCAGGAGGCCGGAACACGAATAAGCTGTCCCATGCCACCCGGCGTATTCATCCCCAGGTCAAACCCGGTAACGATCACTTTCCGGCCGACTTCCACCTCCGGTACCGACGATTCTTCGACCACCCCTGCCGCATCTATTCCTGGAGTATGCGGATAGTGTTTGGTTACCCCTTTATTGCCTGTAGCCGACAATGCATCTTTGTAGTTGAGCGATGAATAATGTACGCGTACCAATACTTCACCTTCGGGTAAGAAATCGTCGCTATTCAACATCGTCACCACGGATTTGAAACCTTCGGAACTCTCTTCGGTGAGCAAAGCTTTATATACCATAATTGATTGATAATTAACAGATGTAAAAAACTGGAATTAAATTCTTTTTTTAAAAATAAAAAAAGCGTTGAATTTCAACGCCCGGCCGCAAGTTCATCCTGCGTTTGTTTCATGCTGCATGTCCCGTTGAAGACCGCCGAAGGTTCAACCACCAGCGATTTGGTCTTCACATCGCCCTCGATAAATGCCGTAGACCGTAAGGTGAGCGTTTCGGCTACCGTGATATCGCCGATCACCTTGCCTCCGATTTCGGCATTCACACAGGTAATTTTTCCGAGTACACTGGCCGATTGACTAACCACCACTTTTCCGTTGCATTGCACATCGCCCTGCACTTCACCATCGATTCGAAAATCCCGTTCGGCGACAATATTACCGACAATCCGACTACCTGTTGTGAGTGCATTGTAGAGTGAACCGGAAGGTGCGACGACTTCTTTTGGCATATTTTTTAATTGTTACAAGTTAGTAGAAACAGCCCTCAAAATTACATCCTTTTTTTTAAAAATGAAAAAATAATTTTCTTAATTATGAAATTATGGCTAAATAATGTACTTTTGTTGTATAATCAAACGGAGCAGGTGTATGCAAATCGAGTATATGGATCATTCGTCGATTGACAAGAAAAAGTGGGATGAGGCTATCTTGTCGGCCGATAATGGGCTTCTGTATGCCTGTTCGTGGTACCTCGATTGCATAGCTCCCAAGTGGGACGCATTAATTGCAAACGATTACGAGTATCTGTTTCCGATCACCGTCAAGCATAAGTACAAATTACCTTATCTTGTACAACCTTTTCTGGCACAGCAACTTGGATTATTTTCAAGCAACAGGATAACAGAGTCGATTCTTCACAAATTCATCAATAAGCTCCCTTCCTACAGTTACGAAATTAATTTGAATTATGCCAATACAACTCAGGAAGGCATTCAGATGACGAATTTGGTACTGGCATTGGATAAGCCTTACGAGCAACTGCAAAGCGCCTATTCAAAAAATACGCTTCGCAATATAATAAAAGCCGGCAGTAAAGGGTACAGATTCTCCGATCTTAGCTTTGACGCGTTCATAAAGTGTTATCAGACCATCGATCACCGCGATAAAAAGGTGAATCAACTTTTGATCAGTAAAGTGATAAAGGCAGGTTTCGATCGAGGGTATATCCATTGTTGTGGTTTGATTTCGCCGTATGACAGCGTTGATGCCGTTTTGGCATTCGGCAATTTCAACGGCCGGATCAGCTATTTATTTCCAGCCTCGTCGGAACAGGGAAAACAAAATTCAGCCATGTTTATGCTGGTCGACGAACTATTGAAGCTCTATGCAACCAAGGCCGGTTGGTTCGACTTCGAAGGTTCGATGATCGAGGGCATCGCCCGCTTTTACCGTGGCTTTGGCGCCATCGAACAGCCTTACCGGGTACTGAAACAACTACGTCCCTCGTTTTTAATAGGAAAAATATAGAACAAGATGCCGAATCAACGTATCCATAGTTTATTTTTATCGGCCTGGTATCCCAATCGCGACGATGCCATGTCGGGACTGTTCGTACGTAAGCATGCCGATGCAGTGAGCCGGTTTTGCAAGGTGACGGTGTTGTATGTGCATGCCGACGCGCGGATTACCAAGCGGGAAGTCAGGTTTGAGAATTACAATGCCGTTCATGAGGTTTATGTTTACTATCCTGCGGGAAAAGGAATAGTCCGGTTGTTTTGGAAGCCTTTGCAGTTTATTGCAGCCTACCTGGTGGGAATCAGGAAAGTATTTTCGCGTTACGGACGGCCCCATATCGTGCATGTAAATGTCCTTACACGTACGGCCTTGCCCGCATTATACCTGAAGCTGACCCGTGGTATACCCTATGTGATCACGGAGCATTGGTCGCGCTATCTCCCTTCCCGGAATTCATTTCACGGCTGGTTGCGTAAGTGGTGTACACGAAAGGTTGTGAATCATTCATCGGCACTGATGCCGGTGAGTACCAGCTTATCGGAAGCCATGGGGCAGCATAAGATCAGAAACAAGAATACTGTGATTTTAAATAATGTAGTTGATGATTTTTTTTTCGAATCGATACAATCTAAGTCCGATTCAACGAATCTGAAGCATATTTTGCATATTTCATGTTTTGATGACGAACCTAAAAATATATCGGGCATGCTCAGGGTTTTTGCAAGGCTATGCGACGAAAGGTCCGACTTCAGGCTGACCCTTGCCGGTACAGGTAAAGATTTTGATAAGATAAAATCGCTTGCCGACTCACTGTCAATTTCTTCTAAACTTGATTTTACAGGTGAATTATCGCCTGTGGAAATTGCACAACTACTGCACGCAGCTGATTTTACAGTGTTGTTTTCGAACAACGAAAATGCACCGGTGGTGATCAGTGAGAGCTTGGCCTGCGGTAAGCCGGTAGTCGCAACCCGTGTAGGAGGGATCCCTGAAATGGTGGATGATTCGAATGGGTTATTGGTGGATGCGGGTGATGAACCCGCCTTGAGAAAGGCGCTTCATACAATGCTCGACAGTTTTGAAAACTACCCTTCATCGATCATTCAGGAACGGGCACGCGAGAAATATTCCTATGCCAGCGTTGGAGAAACTCTGTTTAATATTTATAAAAATGTATTATCATGATATTCAGTCCCGAAATTCAATCTTATATCCGCGGCGAACGATTTTCAAATGCACTTAAAATTCCATACAGCGGAAAGTATACTGAGCAGAATCGTATTGAATTATTACTTCAGATATGTAATGGTAAGCGGATTTTACACATAGGATGTGCCGATCATTTGCCTCTGATAAAACAAAAAATGGAACAAGGCAGGTGGTTGCATTCGTTGTTGTGCGAGGTAGCGAGCGAATGTACCGGGGTTGACATCAATGCCGATGCAGTGAATTACATAACCCAGGAGCTCAAACTGAGTGATGTACATTATGCCGACATTACTCATGAATTGCCCGAGGCACTTCGCGAACGGCAATGGGATGTAGTAGTGATGGGTGAAATCCTGGAGCATGTCGATAACCCTGTTGGATTTTTGCAAGCCTTAAAAAAACAGCTTCAATCCCGGGCCACAGAATTGGTAATCACTATTCCAAATAGCTTCAACCTATTGTTGATGAATGATATAAATAGCAACACAGAAGATATTAATTCTGATCATATTTATCATTTCACTCCCTACACTCTGGGAAGAGTAATTTATAAAAGCGGTTTTACGTTGCAGGAACTTTATTTTGCCGACCGGGTAGCACTGCCTTTTCCGATGAAAATTGCTAATCGTTTAAAAAAAATGCTTGGTATTACCCGTCGATTTACCGCGAAATATTTTGCAACCCTGATAGTAGTTACTCATTTTTAGCACCGATGAATGGATTTATAGTCACCCTGAGCACCGATGGAAGCCCGCTTCCGGGACAGTACTGCTGGAAGCCCTTGTTTAACTTTCAGCAGGAGCATCGCAGCAAAAAGTACGTTCGTCCGGGGGTGATGGCCGGACAATTTACGTCCGATCGGTTTCATCGGCATAAATTTTTTGAGGAAACGGAAGCGGGATTATTGATAACAGAAGGTCTGATTACCAATGTCGAAGTGTTGTATAAAAAACATCACTGTAGTACTGCCGGCAGATTAATCTATAAATTGATTAAAACCAGATCATTACAGGAGTTGCACGGTAATTTTGCAGGCGTCTATTACGATCATGCAACGCAAAAGCTCACCGCATTCAACAATCATACAGGCACACAAAAGGTCTATTATTTCCGAAGTGATAGCTACACAGTTGTAGCCACTGATTTAAAAGTACTTACAACTACTCTTCGTTCCCTTGGAATAACGCTGGCTCCAGATTATGATGCTGTAGAAATGTTGCTCAGCTATGGATTTATGCTCGAGGACTATACCTTTGTAACTCAAATAAGACAATTAACCGCAGGTCAGCTGCTTCACGCCAATAAAGAGCGCTTGCAGCTAGACCGGTATTTTGAGTTAGGTACAATTGAACGTAAACAATGCAGTAAAGAACAATTTATAGAGCAATTGGAGCAACAGTTTCAACAGGCGGTACATGAAGAATACGCACTGGATGAGGCTTACGGTTATACATCACTAGCTACTCTTAGCGGAGGATTGGATTCGCGCATGACTACTTTGGTTGCCCATAAAGCAGGTTATCAACAGGAATTGATCAATTTTTCACATAAAGGATATGCAGATGAAGTGATAGCACGGCAAATTGCCCGGCATTATCAACTCCGGCTTTCGACTGTTGAATTATCGGCCGAGAGTTTGACAGCTATCGATGATGTAGTGCGGGTCAACGACGGAATGACGTTGTACAGCGGGGCCAGCCATGTATTTCAGGCACTTCGGCAGCTTCGACTCCTCAACAGCGGAATCGTACATACCGGCATGTTAGGTGATGCGATTATGGGTAGTTACCTGAGCGCACCGTTCGATACTCTTCCCAAAAGCAGCTCCGGTGCTTATTCCAATCGCATAAGTAACCGGTCAGAGCAACTGTTCAATACTATTGTATCACGCTATTGCACCGAAGAACTCTTTAAATTTTATAACCGTGCCTTTCAGGGCATTAACACAGGTTATCAGTATTTGTACCTGGTGGGCGAAAGCTTATCTCCCTTCATGCATCCGGATTTCATACAACTGGCACTCAGCATACCCAGGGAGTATATGTATAAAGAACGGCTTTACATAGACTGGATGAGAAAGAAACATCCTCAGGAAGCTGCTTTCTGTTGGGAAAACATAGGCGGAAAGCCTACTAATAACGACGTAATGCGAAGGTTGTACCGTTTTAAAAGAGCGGTAATTAAGCGATTACCTGTAGTTACGATGTGGAAAAACAGTATGACTCCCGAACAAAGTTGGTACGAGAATTCGGAAAAAGTACGAAAAGTATTGGATACTTACTATTACGATCATTACGCACATTCCGTTATTGACAGTCACTTACAAAAGCAGCTCAACCTATTGTACAGTCAACGCGACTTCACCTCGAAGGCACAGGTATTAACAGTTCTGGCGGCATTTAAAAGTTTATTTCCATGACATGGACTTCGAATGACATAGGAAAGTTTTTGCAACAGCTCCGTGTGAAGGGATTTTTTCATTTACTATCGGCCAATGTATTAATTCAAGTGGTAGCATTTGCCTCTCAGCTGTTTGTAGCCGGAATATTAGCACCTGATGATTTAGCACGCATAAAAATTATCCAAACCTATCTGGCTATTTTCTCTATTTTAGCAGGAATGGGACTTAATGCATCAACTTTAAAAATTTGTTCCGAAGGCAGGTCGGCTGGTGAGAACAGGCGATATTTCAATACTGCTTTTTTCTTTACCTTGTTGAGTTCAACCGTTGTATATCTTATTTTAATCATTATCAACAACTTTAATTTACTTTCAAGCGATCGGTTAATTCAAGCACTTCTTCCCCTGGGATTATTTCCTCTTATCAGTAACTCTCTGTTTATGGTTCTGATGGCCTATTTTCAGGCAGGAAAAAACATCCGACTATTTTCGATCCTGACAATCATCAACAAGTTGCTGTCGATAGGTGGAATCATACTCCTGACCTGGTACATGGGTATTAAAGGCTATTATATAGCTTACAATCTGAGTTTTCTATTGATGATTGTAGTAGCTATGATGGTGTCGGGAGGATTATTCAGCCGCGATTTAGTAACCCCGGAACTTAACTTACTGAAGCATCACCTGCAATATTCGCGTTCGTCCGTATTTTCGAATATAGCAGCCGAAGCATCCGCCTATATCGATATATTGTTGCTGTCGTTTTTAAGTAAGGATTTACACGAGCTTGGTTATTACAGTTTTGCATTGACATTGACTATTGCATTACGGATTTTTCCTTCCACGGTACAACAAATCACCCTGCCTTATTTTTCGGAAAAAAGTAAAAACAGAGCTGGTTTTACTGCTTTATTCAGGCGTTATAACCGGTTATTGTTTGGGGTGGTTGCAGTGAGTTTACTTGTATTTGCCGGCTTGGTTCCCCTCGTCTTAGAGCTGCTCTTCAACGATAAATATGCTTCATCGGTACCCTATTTGTATGTTCTTGGAACAGGTTGGAGCATAAGGAGTCTGGTCCAGTTGCGAAGCAGCGCATTGTTTGGACTCGGGAAGATTCAATACAACGGATACACATCGCTCATTACTCTGAGCTTTAATCTATTTTGTTTTCCGGTATTGATTTATTTTTGGGGATTGATGGGAGCTGCTGTTGCTACCATTCTGAGTGGCATTGTAATCAACCTGAGTGCCGGTTATTATTTTCGCAAAGCATTAGCTACAACTAAATGGGAAGAATAAGTTCTGATATTCAGTTAAGAAAAAGCTATCTTATATGATTTATGTGGTTTATAACCGTGTAAATCGTATAAGATAGCTGAAGTTGTGATGAGACTTTGCTGATTTTTATACCAACCGTTTGATAAGCTCTTCTTTCTCGCCGAACAACATATCGATCACCGGAATTTCGACCATGGTATAAGCACCCGGACGGGCTTTTGTGGTAGCCCGGGCGCAGGAAACCAGGATTTGACCGGTAAGTGCGGGGTTATTGATTTTCATATTGAATTCGAACAACTGGTTGTAGGTAGTACCCGACACTCCTTTGCGAACCAGGTTTACACCATGGCCCATATCGATGAGGTTATCCACATCGGCTACTTGTTTCACATGGGTTTCGTCGTGAACGAAATAGGCGTCTGTTTTAATTGCATTGGCTACTTCGTCAAAATCGTACCCCTTTTCCACTTCTATATAAACCATACGGCGGTGAATACCGGTACCGGTGGGAATGGTCATGGATAATGCTTTTTTTACGCCTGGTACGGATTTTACGGCTACGGTATGCCCCATGCTCATTCCGGGGCCGAAGTTGGTATAGGTGATCCCTTTAGGGGCCATGGCTTCGAGCAGGGCACGCACTACAGAGTCGCTACCCGGATCCCAGCCTGCCGAAACTACTGCTACCGAGTTATTGGCCCGAGCAATGGGTTCGAGTTGCTGACGGAGTTCCCAGATGGAACTATGGATATCGTAGCTATCGACCGTATTGATTCCCAGGGCGAGGATTTCGGCGGCCTGGGCCGGTACGCTGCGCGTAGGCGAACATAGTAGGGCAACTTGTACGTCGTTCAGCTTTTTAATATCATCCACAACGGGAATGCCGGTAAGTTCGAGCGGATTATTTCCGATAGAACCGGCACGACGAACCACACCCGCCACTTCAAAATCGGGTGCCGACTGTAAAGCTTCGAGTACGGCTTTACCAATATTGCCATATCCAACGATGGCAGCACGAATTTTCTTCATTTATCTTTTAGTTTTTATTGTTTCCTGTTCGGACTGCAAAAATAACAAAATGAGCCGGGATGTTGGCTTCAACTTGTAAAAAATGATTTCATCCACCTGTCCAACTTATAAAATGTAAGCTTTTAAAGTTAAATTACTTATCAACGGGCAGCAATATAGAATTCAAACTAACAATTTATCAACTTATTTCAGCAATTTTTGAATTAAATCGGGCCGGTTTATTTTTTGCAAGGTTCGGTAGATATCTTTTTTATATTCGGGTTTATACCAGAAAAAAAACTGCCGTTGTTCGAGTTTTTCCTGTTTGGTACGGGGCGTATACATTGGTTCCAGGGTATAGGGATGATAACCCGAATAGTAAATTTCGGTAGCTACGGTCATAGGGGTAGGCGTAAAGTCCTGCACCTGTTCGAGCTTAAAATCGAGATTCTTGGTCCGGATAGCCAGATCGGCCATGTCCTCGGGACCACAATTGGGGTGACTCGAAATAAAATACGGAATCAGTTGTTGATTCTTGCCGGTCTCGCGGTTGAGCCGATCGAACATCTCCTTGAATTTATAGAAATAATCGAACGAAGGTTTTCGCATTACTTTCAATACATTATCCGAAGTATGTTCCGGAGCGATTTTCAACCGTCCTGAAACGTGTTTGGTAATCAGTTCGCGGGTATATTCCTCGTGCGAGCGGTTCGATTTTTCATCCTTGGTATCGGTCAGCATGATGTCGTAACGGATTCCGCTCCCGACGAACGATTTTTTAATACCCGGGATTTTATCCACCGAACGATAGATATCGGTAAGCGGCGAATGATCGGTATTCAAATTAAAACATACCTTGGGAAAGATACACGACGGTTTGCGGCAAAGTTTGCAGATCTCCATATCTTTACCGCGCATTTCGTACATATTGGCCGACGGCCCGCCCAGATCGCTCAGATAGCCCTTAAAATCGGGCATAGTCGTAATTTGCTTGACTTCGTTCAGAATAGATTCCTTGGAACGTGAAACAATAAACTTTCCCTGATGAGCCGAAATCGTACAGAAGGCGCATCCGCCGAAACATCCCCGGTGCAGATTGACCGAAAACTTAATCATTTCGTAGGCCGGGATCTTTTTTCCCTTGTATTTCGGGTGAGGCAGCCGGGTATAGGGCAAATCGAACGAAGCATCGAGTTCGCCCTGCGAAAGCGGTTGAAAAGGCGGATTCACCACGATGTATTTTTCGCCGGTTTTTTGCACCAGCCGGTCGGCATTGTATCGATTCGATTCGATTTCGATGTGCTTAAAATTGGACGAATAGAGCTTTTTATCGACCAGGCAAGTCTCGTGATCGACCAGTGTTTTCGTTTTCCATTTCGGATGTTCCGGAATTTCTTTTGCAAGATACGAAGTTTGAGGAATATGTTGCAGATCACGCAAGGACTTCCCCTTTTTCAATTCCTCCAGAATTGCCAGCAAGGGCTTCTCACCCATCCCGTATACCAGCAAATCGGCTTTGGTACTGAAGAGAATACCGGGCATCAGCTTGTCCGACCAGTAATCGTAATGGGTGAAGCGGCGCAGAGAAGCCTCGATACCTCCCAATAAGATAGGGACATCGGGGAATAGCTTTTTCAGCGTATTGCAGTACACCACCGAAGCATAATCGGGGCGAAAATGCGGTTTGCCATCGGGAGAATAAGCATCGTCGGAACGGAGGCGTTTGTTGGCTGTATAATGGTTCACCATCGAATCCATATTACCGGCCGTAACGGCAAAAAACAGACGGGGGCGTCCCAGTTTTTTAAAATCGCGCAGGTCGTCCTGCCAGTTGGGTTGCGGCACGATGGCCACTTTCAGGCCCTGTGCTTCCATCATCCGGCCGATAACAGCGGCTCCAAACGACGGATGATCGATATAGGCATCACCCGAAAAGAGGATCACATCCAGTTCGTCCCATCCACGTAATTCAAGTTCTTTTTTTGTTGTGGGCAGAAAATCGGTCAGCCGGTACTCTTTCGGGATCATACATTCTTATGTTTTGTTAATAAAATTCAAAATAGCTTGCTCCACTTCCAATTGTGCTTTATGCAGATCGTCGTTCACGATTTTCAGATCAAATTTAGGGGCAAACGATAGTTCGTACTCGGCCTTAGCTACCCGCAAATCAATCATTTCAGGACTATCGGTCCCTCTATTGGTGAGCCGGTTACGAAGTTCGTCGATACCCGGAGGCGCAATGAAAATAAGCAATGCCTGGTCGCCGAACTGTTTTTTAATGTTCAGCCCACCTATAACATCTACATCAAAAAGAATGTTTTTACCATACTGCCCGATTCGGTCGATTTCGCTTTTCAGGGTGCCGTAATAGCAATCTTTATACACCTCTTCGTACTCTACGAACTCCCCGTTTGCAATTTTAGCACGGAATTCGTCGGGCGTGAGGAAATAATACTCAACACCATTCTGCTCGTTGCCGCGGGGTTTACGGCTTGTGGCAGAGATGGAGAATTCGATATCCAGCCCTTTATTGATCAGGTAGTTAACGATTGTGCTTTTACCTGCTCCCGAAGGCGCCGAAAAAATAATGAGTTTACCAGCCATATAGTAGTTCATGAAATTTCACGTAAAAAAAACAGTAGTCCTGTAAGCCGGGTTCTGTTCTCCGGTTACCCGGAGCGTTTGTCATTTATCTCGAACAACTGTCGCCAGTTGCCTCCAGCAATCTACCCCCCGGCATCGGACGGGCCGTCCTACTGCGCCGGTATACATGATCTTGCAACCCATATGGCGTACGGCCGGCTATGTTGCCATAACCGCCGGTGGGCTCTTACCCCACCTTTTCACCCTTACCTTGCCCATTCGGGCAAGGCGGTTGTTTTCTGTTACACTACACTGCCCTCGCGAACAGCTTCCCGTTAGGAAGTATGGTGCCCTGTGTTGCCCGGACTTTCCTCCCCGTTGAAGCAACGGAGCGACAAACCGGACTACTGTTTTAGCCTGCAAAGATACAAAAAATAGAGGGAACAGAAAATGAAGGAAAAACACTAACTTTGCCGGCAGAACTTTTGAGGTCGACAATGAATCTGAATCCATTCCGTAAATATTCCCGTGAGCAGCGCGAACTACCGCCCGATCAGGACATTCATTTTGTAAATAAGGTGATCAAAGCCATATTAATTATAGTTGGAACACTATCGTTGGGCTTGGGTATTTTAGGCATGGTATTGCCGGTGTTGCCCACTACTCCCTTTTTATTGTTATCGGCTGCTGCCTATGCCCGCGGATCGCAGCGGTTTTACCATTGGCTGCTGGGCAACAAATGGTTTGGGCACTACATTAAAAATTACCGGGAGGGCAACGGTATCCCCCGAAAAGCAAAGATTACCGCTATCGCGATGTTGTGGACCACTATCCTCAGTTCGGTTATCTTTTTTATCGATAATGTTTATCTGAAAGGACTGCTGATCGTTGTCGCGTTAGCGGTAACCTGGCATTTACTGGTTATAAAAACGTCTCAGACCAACTGATCGAGTTTAGCCACGTTTTTATCGATATCTTCCTGAGCGAGCGAATAGTTCATCAGATCGCCGGCCAGATACTGGTCGTAGGCCGACATATCCACAAAGCCATGTCCCGAAAGATTAAACAGGATTACTTTCTGTTTCCCTTCCTCCTTGGCCAATTTGGCTTCGCGTACAGCGGCTGCGATAGCATGCGCCGATTCGGGGGCCGGCATAATCCCTTCGGTTTGAGCAAACAGAACACCCGCTTCAAACGACTCGAGTTGCTGAATGTCCATGGCTTCGATAAAGTTATCTTTCAACAACTGGCTTACCAGCATACCGGCGCCATGATAACGTAGGCCGCCCGCATGAATATGTGCCGGAGCAAAATCGTGTCCCAGCGTAAACATCGGAATCAGCGGCGTATATCCCGCTTCGTCGCCAAAATCATAGTGGAACTGGCCGCGGGTCAGTTTGGGGCAGGAAGCCGGCTCGGCCGAAACGAAACGAGTTGTAGCATTTCCTTTAAAATTATGGCGCAGGAAGGGGAACGAGATGCCCGAAAAGTTGGACCCACCGCCAAAGCATCCGATAACCACATCGGGATACTCACCGGCCATTTCCATCTGCTTTTCAGCTTCCAGCCCGATGATCGTCTGGTGCAACGACACATGATTGAGTACGCTTCCCAGGGTATATTTGCAGTTGGGAGTGCTCATAGCCAGCTCGATAGCTTCCGAGATAGCAGTACCCAGGCTCCCCTGGTAGGTAGGATGTTCGGTAATGATTTTACGGCCGGCCCTGGTCGACATCGACGGCGAAGCTATTACCTGAGCTCCCCAGGTTTGCATGAGCGACCGGCGATATGGTTTCTGCTCGTAGCTAATTTTTACCATATAAACGGCCAGCTCGACGCCAAACATTTTGGTGGCCAATGCCATAGCGGTACCCCACTGTCCGGCCCCGGTTTCGGTGGTCAGGTTGGTGACTCCTTCCATTTTATTGTAATATACCTGAGCAATAGCCGAATTCAGTTTATGAGAACCCACCGGGCTCACACTTTCATTTTTAAAATAAATGTGCGCAGGTGTATCGAGCGCTTTTTCGAGATTGTAGGCGCGCACCAGGGGTGTAGGACGATAAATCTTATATTTTTCGTATACCTCCTCCGGGATATCGATCCACGCGTCGCTGGTATTTAATTCCTGGTGTACCAGTTCTTTGGCAAACAAAGGATACCAGTCTTCGGCCGTCATGGGTTGTTTGGTGCCCGGATGCAGGGCCGGTAGAGGCTGATGGGGCATTTCAGCTAAAATGTTGTACCACTGCGTTGGCATCTCTTTTTCGGAGAGCATAAACCGTTTTTGTCTTTCCATTATCGTAGTGTTTTGTGAAAATTTTGATGTTTTATGCGCAAAAATACTAAATCATTCTGAGAAATTAAAATATTTACAGTAGCAATATTTATATTTTGATACATAATAAGTGAAATTTGTATCAATCATTCACACGGCTAACTTTTTATCTCATTTAGAATAAAAATGCTTACTTTTGCAATAAAAACGGAACATATGGTACAATCGATGACCGGCTTTGGTAAAGCAACGGGAGAATACAACGGTAAGAAGATCGTTATAGAGATTAAATCGCTAAACAGCAAGCAGTTAGACATCTCCACGCGATTAACGGGCGTTTACCGTGAAAAAGAGATCGAAATTCGCAACGAATTATCGCAATCGCTCGAGCGGGGTAAAATCGATCTTTCGATGTATGTTGAAAATGCCGGGAGAGACGGAGTAAGTCAGATCAACACTACCTTGTTTGAGTCGTATTACGAGCAGATTAAAGCCCTGGCAGCCCAGCATTCGCTTGAAATTCCTTCCAATTGGTTTGAAATCATTCTTCGGTTACCCGATGTAATGAAAGCCGAAACCCCGGAACTGGACGAACAGGAATGGAAGATTGCCAAAGGGATTTTGCAGACCGCGGTGGTTCAACTCAAGCACTACCGGATTCAGGAAGGAAAATCGCTCGAAACGGTGTTCAGAGACCGGATAGCCGACATCCGGAATTTGTTGTTGGAAATAGAACCTTTTGAAGGCGAGCGGGTTGAAAAAATCAAGGCTAAGCTGGAGGAAAACCTGCAGAATATTTCCGAAAAATTTGATTACGACAAAAACAGGCTGGAACAGGAATTGATTTTTTATATTGAGAAACTGGATGTTAACGAAGAAAAAGTGCGTTTGCGCACGCATCTCGATTATTTTATCCAGATCATGGAAACCGAGTCGGCTCCGGGGAAGAAATTAGGTTTTATTGCGCAGGAGATGGGACGCGAAATCAATACCCTGGGTTCAAAATCGAACCACAGTCAGATGCAAAAGATAGTTGTTTTGATGAAAGACAATCTGGAACAAATCAAGGAGCAGGTGCTTAACGTTTTATAAACCCGTTGATACCATGAAACTTACCGAATACATCCGACTTGCCTATCAGTTTGTTGTGCATGATTTGTGGCGCATCACCGATGCTGAACTATCGAAACACAAACGTTTGCCTTTCAGGCTGTTGAAAGTAATCGTCATTGCCATCAAGGGCGTCGGGCGCGATAATCTGTCGGTCAAGGCATCGGCGCTTACCTATTCGGTAATGTTTGCACTGGTACCTTTGATTGCTTTGTTTATTGCCATTGGTAAGGGATTCGGGATCGAAGACAGCATTAAAACATGGCTTACCGAGGCTATGGCTGCCCAAAAGGAGCTTATTCCGTTCATCATGGGCTTTGTGGACCGGTACCTGGCATCGGCTCAGGGCGGACTGTTTATTGGTATCGGGATTGTGATTTTACTGGTTTCGGTGATGAATCTGTTGAACCAGGTGGAGCGAACTTTCAACGATATCTGGCAGGTTCAAAAATCACGTTCGCTGCTGCGCCAGTTTACCAGTTATTTTTCATCGCTCTTCGTAATTCCCGTACTGATCGCACTTACCGGGGGGATCAATATCTACTTCAACAATTTACTGAATCAATACGAATTGATGCAGGTTCTCACTCCCCTATTGTCGTTGGGCATGAAGTTTACTCCCTATCTGGTCAGTTGGTTGGTGTTTACTGCCATATACATATCGGTGCCCAACACGAAAGTAAAATTTCAGAGCGGATTTATTGCCGGAGTCGTAGCCGGTACTGCCTTTCAGTTTTTCCAGGTTTTATACATCGAAGGACAAAGCTATTTGTCGCGTTACGATGTGGTGTATGGAAGTTTTGCTGCTATACCCTTGTTGCTGTTGTGGTTACAGATTTCGTTTACCATCATTTTATTAGGTGCCGAAATTTCGTACGCTTCGCAAAACCTTCAGAATTACGATTACGAAGGCGATACCAAGAACATCAGCATACGGTATAAAAAGTTCATCAGTCTTTTTCTTACCTATATTATTGTGAAACGATTTGAGAGCAATGAAGCCCCCGTACGCGATGAGGAATTCTCGACCAGGTATAAATTACCCATCAGGCTCATCAATCAGGTGCTGACCGAATTAACAGCCGCCCGTATCATCACCGAGATTGTCGATGCCGATGAGAAGTCGAAAGCCTATCAGCCGGCAATGGATATCCATCAGCTTAGTGTCGACGCGTTGTTTGAACGCCTGGAAACGGATGGCGCCGAATTGTTTTTAAGCAATAAAAGTGAGGAACTGGATCGGCTGTGGAATAAGTACGAAAGCCTGGGGACTGCTCTTAAGCTGTCGGACGGACGAATCTTAATTAAAGATATTTTGAATGAAAAAGCCTAAGGTTATTGGGATTACCGGCGGAATCGGAAGCGGGAAAAGCACCTTATCGGACTTACTCCGTGGGCAGGGTTATCCGGTATACGATACCGACATGGAAGCGCGAAGACTTCAGAATACCGACGAAGCATTAGTGCATTCCACCAAGGAATTATTGGGTGAAGAAGTGTACAGAGAAGGCTTACTTGATCGATCGAAAGTTGCAGCGATGGTATTTACCGATTCTGTTTTACTCCGGCAGTTGACAGCCCTGGTGCATCCTGTAGTGAAACATGATTTTAAGGAATGGTTAGACAAACAAACTGCACGATCGGTATTTATCGAAAGTGCCGTATTGTTTGAAGGAGGATTCGATGCATTGACCGACACCGTAATTGTTGTAACAGCCCCTGAGGAACTGCGCATTCGGCGTGTGATGGATCGCGACGGAATTTCGCGTGCACAGGTGATGGCCCGGATAAAAAATCAGCTTCCCGAAGCCGAGAAGCTGATGAAGGCCGATATAATTATAACGACTGACAAAGGGATTTCAACCGATGTTTTTAGCAGGATCACCTCCCTTTTCAAGCGATAAAACCATTACATCCCGGAATAGCGTAAATGCTGTTCAACATAGTTTTCGTCGTAGCTCACCGTCACGTCCGTCACCACCCCGCTGTTATCTTTTACGAGTGTATATACCGGATTTACAAAACCACGATACGGAGCAATATTGAGTTTAGCATACCTATCGAGCACTTCCTTGTGGATATCCTGGTTTACTTTGACGGCATAGGTCTCTACCAACTGCTTTGCGGTTTCCAGGTCGCCGGTGGATTTAATCCGTTGGATTTCACGTAGCAAATCGCCAAACAATCCGCGCAACTTTTCGTAATTATTGACCACCACATAGGTTTTACCCTCTTTTTTCCTGAGTTCCACTACCTTCTCGCTTTTCCCTTTTTCGTACACCCACGAAGCAATAAGCTGGCGGTTACGCATATGGGCCTGTTCGATGTTTTTACCTGGCTGAATCCGTGTCAGCTGAGTCATCAGCCCGTTCATCAAATAACTGTAATACTGCGCCTTATAAGCATCTTTATCGGGCAACAAGCCGAGTTCCACCATTTTAGGGTCGGCCATGTAGTACAGGCCAAACAAATCGGCGCGCGCCTCTTCGATGGGCGAACCATACGCTTTCAGGGCATCGGGACTCACCCCCGGTAACAATTTGCCTGATCCGTGTCCGAGGCATTCGTGCAAGTCGGTATGCAGATTATCGGTAAGGGAGCCATAGCTCTTAGCCCTTTCGATTTCGGTTTCGCTCCACATAAATTCTTCCATAAAACCACTTCCGGCCGATGCTTTGGAATAGGCTTCGGTGATATTTTCGATGGTAACCGATTTTGAACCATGTTCGGCTCTGATCCAGTTGGAGTTAGGGAGATTAATCCCGATAGGGGTAGCAGGATAGCAATCGCCTCCCAGCATGGCAGCCGTAATTACTTTAGCCGTAACTCCCCTCACCTCTTCTTTCTTAAATTGTTTATCGGTAGGCGAATTATCTTCAAACCATTGCGCATTATCGCTGATGAGCGTCGTACGTTTAGTAGCTTCCACATCTTTAAAATTCACGATCGACTCCCAGGTTGCCTTCATACCGAGCGGGTCGGTATAAGTTTCGGTGAACCCGTTTACAAAATCGACCTGCGAATTGACATCCTGCAACCAGAGGATGGAATATTTATCGTAGGTTGCCAGATCGCCGGTTTCATAATAGTCGATTAACGAGCCGATCACTTTTTTCTGAATGTCATTTTCGGCTACTTCCACTGCCTTGTGCAGCCAACCTACGATGCGAATAATTTCGTCGGAATACATTCCACCGACCTTCCATTTCAGCTCCTGTACCTTTCCGTCGATCTTCACCACTTTGCTGTTGAGTCCGTACGAAACCGGACGCGGATCGCCGGGATGGGCCATTTGTTTATAAAATGCCTCCACTTCGGCCTGGGTTACCCCTTCGTAAAAATTATTGGCCGACGTCAGAATCAAGTCGACTCCATCTTCCTGGTTCGTACGTTTGGGGTATAAGGCCGGATCGAAAATCACCGGAAACACCCGGGCCATGAACGAATTTACATCCTCTCCGTTGGCCAGGGGCAGTAAAGCAGAGTCGACCGACAGCACCGCTTCCTTTAAAAACGCTTCAGAATAGAGCGGTGTAAACTTATCTTCCGAATAATGATGATGAATACCATTCCCCATCCATACCTGTTTCAGGTACGTTGTCATGGCTTCGAAATCTTTTGAATTGCGATCGCCTTTGTAATTCACATACACCGCTTCGAGCATCTTACGGATCGTGAGGTTGTGCTTGTGATTCTGATCGTACAGAATATCGCGACCCTCAATAGCTGCCTGCGACAGATAATATACCAGCAATTTCTGGTTCAGCGTGAGATTTTCAAAATTATTTACTTTGTACCGCAGAATCTGAACATCTGCAAACCGGTCGACTTCGTACTGGAAATCGCCGGTTGTGGGTTGTTGGCTGCAAGCAGCCAGCAGAACACTACTCATAATGATGACTGTAAGTTTCTTCATATTAATATTATTTACTCCTGTTGTTTCGCTTCGTTCCAGATTACGTCCATCTCGGCCAGCGACATCCGTTTGAGGTCGAGCCCCTGAGCGATCGTTTGTGACTCCAGGTAGTTGAATCGCCTGATAAACTTCCGGTTGGTACGTTCGAGAGCATTTTCGGGATTTATTTTGTATAATCGCGCCGCATTGATCAGGCTGAAAAACAAATCGCCAAATTCGGCTTCCATACGGTCGTGATCCATGCTATCAATTTCGGTCTGCAATTCGCCCAGCTCTTCGCGCACCTTATCCCACACCTGGCTCCGTTCTTCCCAGTCGAATCCCACGTTGCGGGCTTTATCCTGCACCCGATAGGCCTTTATCATAGCCGGAAGCGACATCGGAACACCGGCCAGTACCGAACGATTTCCGCCTTTCTCCTTTAATTTGAGATCCTCCCAGTTTTGCATCACTTTCTCCGGATTATCGGCCTGTACTTCGCCATAAATGTGAGGATGCCGGAAAATTAATTTCTCGCAAAGGTTTTTCATCACCACGTACATATCGAAATCGCCGGTTTCGCTGCCCATCTGGGCATAAAACACCACGTGAAGCAATAAATCGCCCAGCTCTTTGCTGATTTCTTTTTTATTGTTGTTGAGAATGGCGTCGGCCAGTTCGTAGGTTTCTTCGATGGTCAGCGTACGTAAGCTTTCGAAGGTTTGTTCTTTATCCCAGGGACATTGCCGGCGCAGATCGGCCATAATGCCCAGCAGGCGCTCAAATTGCTCTTTTTTTTCTTCTATTGTATGCATTTACTGAATTTTTTATTGGAAAACAGACATGCAAAAGTACAAAAAAAATCGATCGGGGGACGGTGTACTTTTACAAATCCGGGCTATGGTCGTTTAAACAAATATCTTTTAACTTTGTTAGATTACTGTTTTACTTTTTTAAAAATTCATACTATGTCACAAGTTGCATCTTACCTCAATTTTACTTCTTCGACCGAAGAAGCTTTTCAGTTCTACAAAACAGTATTTAATCCGGCCTACGAGCTGCAGATCATGCGTTACGGCGATGTTCCCGACGACGGCAGCGGCCAGCAGTTGCCCGAAGAGGTCAAAAACCTGGTCATGCATACCATGCTGCCCATACTCGACAATTCGCATATCCTGATGGGAAGCGATGTGCCGGCCTTTACCGGGACCAAAGTGGTGGAAGGCAACAATGTAAACATTATGCTTATGCCCGACACCCGTGAAGAAGCCGACCGGTTGTTCGAGGCCCTATCGGCAGGCGGAGAAGTGGAACAAGCCATGCAGGATATGTTCTGGGGCGACTACTACGGAGCTTTTGCCGATAAATTCGGGATTCACTGGATGATTAACGTAGCAGGCCACTGAGATGAAAAAAGTAGCGCTTGCAGGAGCCACCGGTCTTATCGGAGGACAGTTGCTCCTGCAACTAACTGCCGACGAATCGGTGGAAGAAATCAGGGTATTGGTTCGCAGGCCTCTGCCGACCAATGATGCACGTATTAAAGTGATACAGCTGGCATTTACCGACCGTCAAGCTATTGCCGGTGCACTGGCCGGTTGCGATACTGTTTTTTGCGCCGTTGGTACTACCCGGAAGAAGACTCCCGATCTGGCCGAATACCGGAAAATCGATTTCGACATACCGGTTACACTGGCGCAACTAAGTGCAGAGGCAGGAGTGCGCAGTTTTCATTTGGTGTCGTCGGTAGGAGCATCGGTTAAAAGTAATAATTTTTACTTAAAAATAAAGGGAGAAACCGAAGAAGCTGTAAGCAAAGCCAAGCTAGCCCGAATCGTACTGTATCGTCCTTCGCTTTTGCTGGGTAAACGCAACGAAATTCGGATAGCCGAGATCATTTCGAGCTGGATAGTTCCGTTGCTTACGTTCTTATTCCCACCCGATTACAAGCCCATCCGGGCGGAATTAGTGGCAAGAGCCATGATCAGAGACGCCAAACAGCAGGCGCAAGGAGTTACCGTCGCACATTACTCTCAAATGGTCCGTTAACACAAACAATCCACCATATTGATACAAATGTCCTCCCTGTTTTGGCCGGCAATTCAGTACTTTTGCGGAAGCTTTTTTTAGAAAGCTTCCGTTTTTTTTGAATTTATACAAAAATGATCAATACCATGAGAAAATCATTCAAAACCTTTCCAACTTTCCGGAGCAGGACTTTGTGGATGGTAGCATTACTGTGCGGGTTGATGTTAAGCTCCTGCGATCAGTATCCGCTCGACGACAAAGAGCCCGACTGGTTGGGTGCCAGCATTTACGATTATCTCCGAACCGATGGCCGGTTCACCACCTATTTGCGGATGGTGGAAGATTTCGATTATGTGGAGGTATTAAGCAAAACAGGTAGTAATACCTTGTTTGTTGCCACCGATTCGGCATTCAACGAATTTTACAAAAACAATCCCTGGGGTGTTCGCAAGTACGAGGATTTGTCGTATGCTCAGAAAAGCCTGATCCTGAATTTCGGCATGATCAGCAACGCTTATCTGGTCGACATGCTGGCCAATTTCAACAACAACGGCCTGCGTGAAGGAGCTGCCATGCGCAGGCAGACTTCGGTATCGGTACTCGACACCCTCCCTTTCGACAAGGGGACTCAATTGCCGAAAACACGCTACTGGGATTATTACCGCGATAAAGGTCTTTATATATTAAAGGACAACACTCCTCTTACCTTAATGTATTTCACCGAACCGCATATGGTTCAGAACATGATCAGTGATAACGATTTTAAAATTATCACCGGCCTTACCCGGAAGGAAAACGATGCCCACCTTTTCGGGATAAAAATTATCAAGAAAGATATTACGTGTAAGAACGGTTATCTGAATATTCTTGAAAAGGTTATGATTCCGCCGGTCAATATGGCCGAATATATAGGTACGAACAGTAACACATCCATTTTTGCCGATGTAATGAACCGGTTTTGCGCTCCTTATTTCGATAGCGAGAACACCATTCGTTACCGCCAGCTAAATCCTTCGTTTGGCGACTCGATTTTTGTAAAACGCTACTTTGCACGTATCGGAGGAATAAATCGTTATCCTTCGGGGCAGGCGGTTCCTACCGATATGTTGTTGCCCTTCGATCCGGGATGGAATTCGTATATCCGGCTGGCTCAGGGTCACGCCCTGCAATCGGATATGGCTGCTATGTTTGTACCTACCAACGAAGCCATGAATCAGTACCTGAATTCGGGTTCGGGAGCAGTGCTGAAAGACCGGTTTAAAAGCTGGGACAGTATTCCGAACGATATTTTACCTTCGCTTATCAAGCGGCACATGCGCACTTCATTTATCGAGTCGGTTCCCAGCCGTTTTGCGACCATGGTGGACGAAGATAACTCCGTATTACCTGTCAAAGAGGCCGATATAGTACGCACTTACATAGGCACTAACGGTGTCGTATACGAAACCAATAAGGTATATCCGCCCGATGATTATATTTCGGTATATGGTCCGGTATTGTTGAGCGCCAATGATGTGTCGAATGTGAACAAAACCAAGGTATGGCGCTGGGCGATTACTCAAAACGACTTCCGTTTGTATTTAAATTCCCTGGTAAGCGTGTATAGTTTTTTTGTTCCTACCGACGAGTATTTCAAAAACTATATCGATCCTATATCGGTAGGAAAAGATGTGATAGGAGGCTTGCGTTTCTGGTTTAATTCGCGTACCAACGCGGTGAACGCCACTGTGCACAAATACGACAAAGCAACCAATACTTTCGGGGATTCGATCGGCAGCATTACCTCGGAGTCTTTTCTTCGCAACCGGATGCTCGACATGTTGAATTCGCATGTCGTAGTCGGCGGTGTTGAAACCGGGCGCGAATATTACATCACCAAAGGAAATGTAGCCCTGAAGGTAAGCGGCAGCAACGAAAACCTGAAAATTCAGGCCGGAGGTAATATCAGTTTGCAGGAAACCGTTAATGCCACCAGGTCGTATAATCAGTCGAACGGAAAAACCTATTTCATCGATCGTCCCATCCAGGCGCCTCAGCAATCGGTGTACAAAGTGCTGAGCGAAACCCCCGAATTCAGTTCGTTTTTTGCCTTACTGTCGGGATTTCCGGCCACGAGCAAATCGGTCGTATTTGTCAACAAAACCAATTTCTTCGGGATCGATTACAATATAAAATTTTTCAACACTTTTAACTATACCGTCTACGTGCCTACTAATGAAGCTATTGCCGATGCCATCGGACAAGGAATCATCAAACCCTGGGATTCGCAGGGCAATATTGTAGGTATCAACGATATGACCGACGAAACTGCGCGTCAGGCCGAAATTCTTCGACTCGAACGTTTTGTGCGGTATCATTTCCAGGATAATTCGGTATTTGTCGATAAGATTGCTCAAAACCGGTTGTACCAGTCGGCTACCATCAAACTCGACGATAAGTCCACCCATTTCAATACCTTTAAAAATAAATACTACAAAATAGGGATTGTAAGTAACGGCGGCGATCTGACCCTGGTTACCGAGCAAAACAAAACTGCGCATGTGGTGAAAAGCAAGAACCTTTATAATATCATGACACGGGATTATGTGTTCAACAACCGACCGTCGTCGTTTAAAAACCCTGATGGAACAGGAACAGGTTCGGAATACAGCACTTCATCGATTCTGACCTCTTCCACGGCTGTCGTTCATCAGATTGACGCGGTGCTAACTTTTGAATAATCAACTCCCTGTAAATTGAAGTACAACATGAAATCAAGCTATAAACTTATCCTGCTGCTGGTGTTTTTTGCTTCTACCCTGCCGGCTTTTGCCCAACGGGTAGTTCAGGGAACCATCAGCTCCAAAAACGACGGTTATCCGCTGATCGGCGTAAATGTCACCGAGGTGGATGCCAACAACCGGGTAATCAGTGGAACTGTCACTGATTTTGACGGTAAATATGTGTTGAAAATTAAGAGCAACGACAACCGTCTCACATTCAGCTATGTAGGCTACACCAAGCAAGAACGTAAGATTGGTACTGCCGGTGTTATTAATGTCGAATTGAACGAAATTACCCAGCAAATAAGGGACGTAACGGTTACCGCTCAGCGCAGGCAAACCGAAGGCGGCTTCAGTATTCCGAAGCGGGAGCTGGCTACTGCGGTTCAAACCATCGAGATGAAGGAAGTGGAAGGAATTCAGGTTTCGTCGATTGATGAAGCCTTACAGGGACGAATTGCCGGGCTCGATATCGTGGCCAATTCGGGTGATCCGGGAAGTGGAACCAGTATGCGTATTCGTGGAGCCAGCTCCATCAATGGGAACAACCAGCCACTTATTGTACTCAACGGAGTGCCTTACGAAATGCAGGTCGATCAGAGTTTCGACTATGCCAACTCCAACCAGGAACAATACGCCAATTTATTAAGTATTAATCCCGACGATATTCAGGAAATATCGGTATTAAAAGATGCGGCAGCTTCGGCAGTATGGGGTTCAAAAGGAGCCAACGGGGTAATTATGATCACTACCAAACGCGGCTATACAGGTCCCACCAAAATCGAATATTCGTATCGCTACACCGGTACCATTCAGCCCCGCGGACTTAACATGCTCAATGGCGACGACTATACCATGTTGATGAAACAGGCGTTTTTCAATCCCTACCAGGACGAAAATGCCGCTAACTATGAGGAATACAAGTATAATAAATCATTTTCGGAGTACCACAACTTCAATAAAAACACCGATTGGGTCGACGCCGTTACGCAGATTGGAAATATCAACGACCATTACATCACCCTTTCGGGAGGAGATGAACGGGCTACTTACCGGATCTCGGGAGGTATTATGACACAGAACGGAACTGTAATCGGGCAGCTTTACGATCGCTTGTCGTCGCGGGCCTACCTCGAATACCGCGTTTCCGACCGGTTGAAGTTCACCTCCGAACTGTCGTATACCTATTCGAAAAACCAGCGAAATTATGTGTATGATTTTGGAAGGAACAACAGTCCGAACGAAGATCTGTCGATCCTGGGAATTGCATACCGCAAAATGCCCAATGCTGCCATTTTCCGGCATACGCTGGACGGAACGATGACCGATGAGTATTACAATATTCCTGAAACATCCCGTTTACATCCCGATCAGAAATACCTGGTCAACCCCGTGGCATTGGCCATGCTGGCAAAAAATGAAGTCAAAAATTTCAGGATACTTCCTACGTTCCGCCTGCAATACGATTTCCGGGATCCGAACGAAGAAACCCTGCGTTACAGCATGTATGTTTCGTTCGATATCAACAATGATAAAACAACCAAATTTCTTCCCAGCACCGTAAATAATTATCCCTGGGCCGACAGCCGCTTCAACCGTGCCGACGCCGGCGACAACGAAGCTATCACTATTCAGACCGACAATAACTTACTCTGGGTTCCGAAATTCGACAATACCGACCATAGCCTCACCCTGTATGGTTCGCTCCAAACCACCGAGGGGCGATCGACCTACCAGGGTATCGTATCGTATAGTTTGCCTTCGGCAACATCTCCCGATGCCTCTTCGCCGGCCTACCTGGCCAACGAGTTCACAAGCAGGGCCCACTGGAGAAGTATGGGGGTGATGGCACGTACGCATTATTCGTACCAGTCGAAATATATATTCTCGGCCACTTTTCGCCGCGATGGAAGTACTAAATTCGGCGATGGGATGAAGTTCGGAAACTTCCCCGGTATTTCACTGAAGTGGATTGCCTCCGACGAAGACTTTATCAAAGAAAAATATCCCTGGATCAGCATGCTGGCATTCCGTCCGGGATGGGGACTGGCGGGTAATCAACCTTCGTACGAATACCTCCACTTCAGCCGGTACGGCGACTTCGACAGTTATATCGACTTAACATCGCAACGTCCCGTATCCTTGCAGTTGAAAGGATTGAAGTGGGAAACCACCTCCTCTTTCAATTATGGTCTCGATATCGGATTGTTCGACGATAGGTTTCAGGCCGACATCAATGTGTACACCAAGCGTACCCGCGATTTGTTGTTTAAAGATGTGCGGATTCCCAACTCATCGGGATTTACGGTGTTGAGTTATCAGAATGCCGGCGTAATGGACAACAACGGATGGGAAATCAATTTATTCGCCAATCGCCTGTTTAAGACCAAGGATTTCAGTGTCGATTTCCGGTTCAATATTGCCAATTCGGTGAACCGGATCGTTCAACTGAAAGAATCGATTCTGAACGGGATCAATGCCGAATACGACTACGAAAACGGCACTTACCTGACCCGTATACAGGAAGATAATTCCTTTGGTTCGATTTACGGATTCCGGTATAAAGGTGTATACCAGTACGATAAATACAAACCCGGCACACAGGAAGATGCGCCTGTGGCACGCAACAGAAACGGGAAAGTAATTGTCGACGAATTAGGCGAACCCCTTCCGATGGTATTTGCCCACGGCCGTACCAACGAGTATGAGTTTCGCGGCGGCGATGCCAAGTACGAGGACATCAATCACGACGGAAGCATCGATGAACTCGATATTGTATACCTGGGGAATTCGAATCCCTTGTTTAACGGTGGATTCGGTCCTACTTTCAGGTTTAAAAATCTATCGCTCACTGCCTTTTTCAACTTCAGAGTTGGAAACAAAATTATCAACGCCGCCCGGATGATGGCCGAAAACATGCATTCCACCAATAACCAGAGCATCGCGGTGAATTACCGCTGGCGCAAGGATGGTGACGAAACCAGCATCCCGAGAGCTTTGTTCAACTACGGGTACAACTGGCTCGGCAGCGACCGTTTTGTAGAGGACGGTTCGTTTCTCCGCTTTAAGTACCTTACCTTTAATTACACAGTTCCCAAAGAATTGCTGCAGAAGCTTCATATCGACAGGCTAAGCTTCTACCTGACCTTCAACAACCTGCTGGTGCTTACCCGGTATACCGGTGTGGATCCCGAAGTAGGTTACGGCAACCTGGGGATCAGTAAAGACTTTGGCCAGACTCCCCGTTCAAAAGATATGACATTAGGAATAACACTCGGACTTTAAATAAAAGACAGGTATATGAAACACATTAAATATATTGTAATGGCTGTGAGCATCAGCTTACTGGGCGCTTGTTCGGAATGGCTCGACCTGCGGCCCGAAAGCGAAATCGTACTCGACGATTATTGGCAGACCGAATCGCAGGCCACTGCCGTACTGTCGGCCGGATACAGGGCGCTCATTTTACCTGCTGCAATCGAACGCATGTTGGTGTGGGGCGAACTCCGCTCCGACAATCTGGTAGAAGGCAGCGGAACCAATCTCGATATGTTGCGCATGATGAATGTAAACATTACTCCCACGAACTTGTATGCCGACTGGGGGATATTTTACGAAATAATCAATTATTGCAATACCTTTTTGCATTATGCACCCGAGGTAGTCAAAAAGGATCAGAACTTCACCGAAAGTAAGTTGCATCAGATGGAAGCCGAAGCATTGGCGATTCGTTCGTTTGCCTATTTTTACCTCGTACGCGCTTTTCGCGATGTTCCTCTGATCCTGGAACCCAGTATTCATGATTTACAGGAATACGAGCAACCCAAAGCTGCCGAGCGTGAAATTCTGAATCAAATCATCGACGATTTATTGAAGGCCAAACAATTCGCACGCGCCGATTATGGCAAAGGAGCCTACAATAAGGGACGTTTTACCCGCAATGCCATCAATGCATTGCTTGCCGATGTCTATCTCTGGGATCAACAATATGCCAATTGCATTGCCGTATGTCAGGAGGTAATTGATGATAAAACCCTGAAACTGGTCGAAGGCGATAAAGTGATGAATGAAGTCTTCTACCTGGGCAATTCGACGGAGAGCATTTTTGAACTGCAATTCGATAAAGATATTCAACACAATACAACGGTTAACTGGGCATACGGTTATTCGGGAGTTCCCACCGGGCAATTGAGCTTTCCTCTGTTCCTCACCTCCAAAGGTAATTTCAGCCCGTTTAATTATGCTGCTTCGGCCATCAAAGAAAGTACCGAGGATTTACGGGAAGATCATTTTATCGGCACGTCGGTAAATGGTACCGGCTATTCCATTTTGAAATATGCGGTGATTAATGTTACCGAAAATGCCGACGGCACCTTTACCCCCCGTTATCGTACTTCGGCAGCCACTACCAATTGGGTGGTTTACCGCTTATCCGATATCATGTTGATGCAGGCAGAGGCATTGGTGCAGCTAAGTCCCGATAACACACAGAACTTCCGATCGGCATTAACGCTGGTCAACACCACTTACCTGCGATCGAACGAAACTGCCGATTCGCTTAGTTTCAATGCTTATGCCAATCAGAGCGATATGGAGAAACTGGTGTTGCGCGAACGGCAGCGCGAATTGATGTTCGAAGGAAAGCGCTGGTTCGATTTAATGCGGATAGTGCGCCGTAAAGGCGATCCTTCGGCAATTTTAGCCTATCTGAGTCCGAAACTTTCGGGCGATAATATGCAGTTGAAGCGGCTTTCGGTAATTGACGGGCTCTACATGCCGGTTTCGAAAGCAGAACTCGACATCAATCCGAAGTTAACACAGAATCCGTTCTACGAAGATGAAAATTTTGTCAATCCGTAAAGCAGTAACAGCCATGAATAAAAAAATAAAGAAACTAGTTGGTGTAACGCTGATGAGCCTGGCCACCGCAGGAGTTACCTTTACCTCCTGTACCGATGAGCCGCTTATCCTGACCACCTTTGAACAGGAAATGATGGGCGAATACATGGAAAAGCGCCCGGAACAATTCTCGGAATTTATCCGTTTGCTCGATACGACCGAAGTACTTGGTTTGCTGAATGCATATGGGGACTACACCTTGTTTGCCCCCGACAACAATGCAATGCGGGCCTTCTATCAGGCTAAAGGGAAAACATCGTTGAAAGGATTTACCCTCGACACATTAACCAAAATTGCATACGACCACATCATCAAAGGATATGAAGTGCCTACCGAAGAATTCCTCGATGGTTTGTTGCCGTTTTTAACCATGAGCGACCGTTATCTGTCGACCACTTCGCGTCCCATGGCGGGAGCCTTGGTGTATTTCGTCAACGATCAGTCGGCCATCGTATCGCGCGATATTGAAGTAAGCAATGGTATTATTCATGTATTGAATAAAGCCCTGGATCCATCGGTCCTGAATATCGTCAGTGCAATCTCGAACGATGAGCGGTTCGGTCTTTTTACAAAGGCTCTGATGGAAACCGGACTCGATCAGAAATTAATGCTGACCCGCGACGACAGTTATGATGTGAACGATTGGAAAAATAAAATCGACGAAACCTTTATACAAGGAAGTGGCTCGCGCGACGAGCTTCCCCTGTCGCGCAAGTACGGATACACGGTATTGATGGAGAGCGATTCGACCTACGCGACGGTGTACGATATAAGAACGCTCGACGATCTGAAGGCGTATGCAGCAGCCCACGTATACCACGAGAACCCGGCTGATGCCAACGTGAGCGATCCG
Source organism: Paludibacter sp. 47-17 (assembly GCA_001898935.1). Taxonomy (GTDB): domain Bacteria; phylum Bacteroidota; class Bacteroidia; order Bacteroidales; family Paludibacteraceae; genus Paludibacter. The sequence goes on along the minus strand of MKVT01000034.1, from coordinate 69,259 downwards.
AAAGATCCGCGCAACAGTTTGTACAAGTTTGTGGCTTATCATCTTTTCGACCGTAAAATGACCTATACGCAGTTTATCGATGCCTACGACACCGATCACATGATTAAAACCTACGATATGTACGAATACATTGAAACTATGAACCCGAACACATTGGTGGAAGTTAAAAAGGAACGTGCATCGGGTGAAACCAATTTATTCAACAAATCGGATGAAACCGGCGAAGTGGTTCGCATCAACAAAAACTACCGCGACAAGGATGCGACTAACGGAGTTTATCATGAAATCGACCGTATTCTGATCTACAATAAACGAGTAGTGGGTGAATTGTCGAGCAAGCGCATCCGTATCGATGCCGCTGCATTTTTCCCGGAGCTCATCAACAACAACATGCGGTATTACGATCCGTCGAAACCGCGTTCGTGGGTATTTCCTCCCAACTATATTAAACGTCTGAAGGCATCGGCTACTACCCGGTTCTGTTACCTCAATGCGTATGGCGGTTACCTCGATTATCAGGGCGATGAAGTGTACCTGATCGGGATGTACGACTTTACCGTGGAAACGCCCCCTATTCCTGCAGGAACTTACGAAATCCGGTTTGGTTATCAGCCAACCGGCGGGCGTGGTGCGGCACAGTTGTACTGGGATGGTGTGCCTTGTGGTATTCCGCTCGACTTGCGTATTCTGGCCAACGATCCGCTGATCGGATACGAGGAACCGGGCGTGAACGCAGAAGATCCCAATGGATTTGAAAATGATAAGATGATGCGGAACCGCGGCTATATGAAAGGTCCGGCTACTTATAAAGACGTATTGGGAGTGTGGTATGGAAAGCGAATCGCGCGAAATAGTCCGCAGTACATACGTCGAATCCTCGGGACATACACCTTCGACAAGGCATCGACGCATTTATTTACTGTAAAAGCTGTTCGTGAAGGGCAGTTCATGTTCGACTTCCTCGAATTTGTACCTCTCGAATTGCTTGAAAACGAAGGAATTGAATAATCAGAAGTTAAAAAAACATTACCCATGATAACAACTTTTTTAAAGAATAGGTGGCTTGTGCCGGCCGGATTGGCACTGCTCCTGTCGAGTGCCTGTTCCGATGCCTGGGACGATCATTATGTGACACAGCCCTCGACCGTTGCAGGTTCGCCGACCATTACCGAATATATTGCCGGAGAGTCCAACTTGTCGGAATTTTCAAAAATGCTGACCATATCGGGCTACGATACTTTACTGTCGAAACCACAGACCTACACCGTATGGGCGCCTGTGAATGCTACTTTGGCCGGAATCGACTTGCGCGACACGGCTCGGGTGCGTAATATCGTGTCGAACCATGTTACCCGGTTCTCCTACCCTACTTCCAACCTGGTGAGTAAAGTTATTTACATGCAGGCAGGTAAGTTTATAACCTTTAGCCGGACCGGGGGTGGTTTTAGTTTTGGAGGATTCGATCTGCTGCCTGCTCAATCGAACATAGCACTGGCCAACGGTATTGTGCATCAGATCAGCGGATTTGTTCCTTATATGGACAATATCTGGGAATATATTTTAAAAGCGCAGGGGCTCGATTCGTTGCGCGCTTTCCTGAATTCGCAAAGCGAATATGTATTTGATGCTAAAAACAGTGTGGAAATAGGAACCAATGAATTCGGACAAGCTGTATACGATTCGGTGATCACGTTTAGTAATCCCATACTCGATCAAATAGGCCGGCTGCACCTTGAAGACAGCGTTTATACTGCTCTATTGCCTACCAACAAAGCCTGGAGCGATGCTTACAACAAAGTAAAATCGAATTATAAAACGCTGCTTGCCGATGGCGGACCGGCCAGACAACGCTACTACAGCCAGCGGGCACTGGTAAGTAATCTGATTTTCAGAAATGCATTTCCGGATCCGGGATCGCTCGATTCGTTGGTAAGTACCACCGGCAATACATTTAAATCGCCGGGTTACCTGTTTACCAATTCAACTGCAGTAAACCTCAGCAATGGTATCGCCTACCGTACCGATTCGTTGCGGTATAAAGCAGCGGAGTCGTGGCAACAGCCCATTATTCTGGAAGCTGAAAACTCCAGTTATGGGCGCAGTTACAATTATGCCAACCTGTTCGTACGTTCGTCGCTGGGCTCGGCCTTCGACGGCCAGGTATCCGATAGTAAATACCTCTTGGTCGAACCTACTACTGTAAGCAATACCACCATGAGCACGGTAACCTTTCCCATTCCGAATACCTTGTCGGGAAAATACAATATTTATTGCGTTATGGTGCCCAACTCGATCGTGGAAGGACAGGCTGCCAAACCTTACAGGGTTAAGTTTTACCTGACTTATCTGAACAACAACGGTACTCCGGTGACCGATGCTCCGATCGATGCAAGTAATAAGCTGATGGTACCCGGACGCGTTGGAGCTATTTTTACTTCAACTGCGGCCTCGGTATCGAAAATGTTTGTTACGCAATATGAATTTCCTTTTTGCAATATACTGGAGGAAGGCGATCCGTCGTCGAAAATTACGGTAAAACTAAGGGTCGAGAATGCCACCCGTATTACCGAAACCGTACAATACAACCGGAGTATGCGTATCGATTATATAATTCTGGAACCCGTACAATGAACAATACCATGATACATAAACATATGAAATACAAATCCATACGATGGATTTTCCTGATGGCTTTTCTGATTGCAGGCCTCAATGCCGTAGCTGCCGGAACTACCGTGACAGGAATTGTAAGGGATGCACGCACCAAATTGCCGATAAGTGCCGCCCGGATTAGTTCGGTAAACGATAAAGCTTCGGCTACTACCAACGAAGAAGGAAAGTTTACGATCACCATCAACGTGCAGGGAGGTCTGCTTCACGTAAAGGCTTTCGAATATGCCGACCGGGAAATAGCGGTCAGAGGTCGTTCGGAACTCATTATCGATCTGTATCCCGGCTCGTTTCGTGAGCGTATTTTATATCCGGCCGGTTTAACAGGAACCGAACACAGTACCTTTCACACAGGCAATATTCGTCCGGTAAGTGAGTTCGATAAAACGACCAGTTCATCGCCCGAACAGGAGATCCAACTCCAGTTAGGGGCCGATGCGCGTTCGCTGAGTCGTTCGTCGGCTACGGGACTTGGCAATTCGACATTTATCAGGGGAATGAATTCGCTGAATGCGAATGCGCAGCCTTTGTATGTGGTGGATGGAGTGATCCGTAATAACCTGTACGATGTGGCCTCCATTCATGAAGGTTTTTATGGTAATCCGCTGTCGTTCTTATCCAGCAGCGATATCCGGTCGATCAGTTTACTGAAGGACGGAACATCCTTGTACGGAAGTAAAGGAGCCAATGGAGTGATTCTGATCAATACAAAGCGGGGGACCGACCTGGCCACTAAGATCGATTTACGCATTACCGGCGGAATTACCGATGCTCCCCGCACTATCCCGGTGATGAACGCCGATCAATACCGGACCTATCTTACCGATATCTTAGGTACTTCGGGAATGAGTAACCAGCAAATCGCGCAGTTACCTTACCTCAACGACGATCCGAAGCGGTCGACCTACAATACCTATCACAACAGGACCAACTGGAGCGATGAAGTGTATCGTACCGGTTACTCTCAAAACTATTCGATAAGTGTTGATGGCGGCGGCGAAAAAGCCATGTATTATTTTTCGCTGGGATATACTACCAACCAATCGAACGTTAAGCATACCGATTACCAGCGTTACTCCATGCGCCTTAACTCGGACCTTAAATTATCGGATATAGTCACCACCGGTATTAATATCGGTATTACGAGTCTGGATCGCACCTTGCTCGACGATGGTGCCAATCCGGTTTCATCTCCGGTGTGGATCGCGCAGGTAAAATCGCCCTTCCTGAGCCCCTACACCTTTACTTTTCAGGGAGAACAGACCACCGAACATGCTTATGCCGATATTTTCGACCTCAGCAATCCGGTTGCTTTGTTGAGCCGGTCGATCAATACCGTGAAGCAAAATAGTTTTACATTCGGATTACTCCCGAAAGTCAGGATCTCGAAACAACTGGAACTTTCTACACAGTTCGATTATTACCTCAATAAAACCAATGAAGACTACTACCGGCCTTATCTCTATTCGTCGGCTGTTGAAAAGCAAGGTGTAGGCTGGTCGTATAACTCCCGGTCGAGCCAGGTATATCGCGACAATACCCTATTCAATCATCTTCAGCTGCGTTACAATAAAGAACTGTCGCCCGGAATGCTTTTAAACGTGGTGGCCGGCAACCGCTTCCTGTATGAATATTTTGAATCGGATTATGTCGAAGGTCACAATTCGATGACCAATTCATCGATTAACCTGCGCGGAAGCTTCCGTAATTTGTTTACCGACGGAACCAACGAACTCACCAAATCGATTTCCAACTACCTGAACGTGGATTACAAACATCATAATAAATATTTCCTGAACCTTACTGCAGCCCTCGATGCTTCCAGCCGGTTCGGATCCGAAGTAGAAGGCGGTATTGATTTGTTGGGCACTACCTGGGCCTTTTTCCCATCGGCAAGTGCTGCCTGGCTGGTTTCCTCCGAAACGTTTATGAAAGATCTTGGATGGCTCAATCACTTCAAACTACGTACGGGCATTGATCGGACAGGCAACGACGACATTATGCCCTATCAATCGGAGGCCTACTTCACAGCAATTCGCTTCAAAAGTGTAGCCAACGGGATGATTTTAAACAACCTGGCCAATCCGTCGATTAAGTGGGAAACTACCTCGCGCGTTTATGCGGGTACCGATATCGGTCTGGCGAACGACCGGATACACTTAAATTTTGATGTGTACAAAGCTGTCACTACCGATCTGCTGGTACGGAAAGATGTGCCCGAAGTGGCAGGATTGACCTGGTATACCACCAACGAAGGGAGTTTGTCGAATACCGGCTTCGAGCTTGGTGTGGATGTAAAAGTACTTAACCTGAAGGCATTCCAGTGGGAAGTCAATGTATCGGCGGGCCGGTACATCAATACCATCGAATCCTTACCTTCCGGCGAGTTTACCACCTCGATCCCGGGCGGCGAAGTGCTTACCCGTGTCGGTCAATCGGCAGGAGTATTCTATGGGTACAAAACGAAAGGCGTGTTTGCCGGCGAAGCCGAAGCAGCACAGGCAAACCTGAGTCTGTTGAATGAGCAAGGTAAGTATGTGGCATTCGGTGCCGGCGATACTCATTTTGAAGATGTTTCGGGACCGAATGGATCGCCCGATGGTATCATCGACGCATTCGACCGGCAAATAATCGGCAATCCGAATCCCGATTTTTATGGTTCGGTATCCACTAAAATCACCCTGGGCAACCTGAGTATCTCGGCCTTGCTGACAGGTTCGTATGGCAATGATGTGTTTAATTATCCACGTTACCTGCTCGAATCGGGAAAAGATTTCAGTAATCAGAGCCCGGTGATGCTGACCCGGTGGACCGCCGAAGGACAAACAACCCGGCAGCCTCGCGCCGTATACGGCGATCCGATGGGGAATTCACGGTTTTCCGACCGCTGGATCGAAGACGCTTCATACCTTCGGCTGAAAAACCTTACCGTAGCCTATCAGCTGCCTTTAAAACAGAGTGGTTTTATAAACGGTGTAAATATATGGGCATCGGCCAATAACCTGGCGCTCTGGACCGGTTACCTGGGAGCCGACCCCGAGGTTTCGGCTTCGAACAGTGTGCTGATGCAGGGAGTCGATATGGGATTTGCCCCTCAAAGCCGTAGTTACTACCTGGGACTGAAAATCAACTTATAATCATAATACGACACATATGAACAAGATGCTCAAAATATTAGGCCTAATGCTGGGTGCTGCGATTCTCTGGAGCAGTTGCGACGATTTGATGGATACCGATTCGCAACGCCTTACTGCCGAAGAAGAGTTTCGTCTGGCCACGCCAAGTGATTCCGTGTATTCAATCTTTGGTTTATTCACGCAATTGCAGAAAATTGCCGATAGCTATGTGCTGCTGGGCGAATTAAGAGGCGATTTGCTGGAGACTACCCCGGCATCCGATCGGGAGTTGTTGGAAATTTACCGGCATTCGGTAAGCAAAAACAATAAATTTGCCGATGTCCGGAATTATTATTCCATCATCAACAATTGCAATTACATGCTTACCTATCTCGATACGGCAAAAGTCGACCGCGGCGAATTACTAAGCCGGAAACATTATGCTGCCGTGCATGCCATTCGTGCATGGACTTATATGCAGCTGGCACTCAACTTTAAAACCGCGAAATACTATTCAAAACCAATACTTACTGTAAACGACGCCGGGAAAACATATCCCGAACTGGATATTGAAGCGTTGGCCGATTCGCTGATTCCTTTGCTGGAGCCTCTACGGACGGTACCTATTCCCAATATCGGATATATCGAAGCATATAATACCAGTTTTTCGTTCTTTCCGGTGCAATTCGTATTAGGCGATTTGTACTTGTGGAAAGGCGAATACCAAAAGGCTGCCGAACAATACCGAGATTTGATGTACACCCGTAGCATCGCAATCAATAAAGATCACAGCTCTACCTGGCTACCGGTTAACAACACCATCAGCTCCAACGCTACCCTCTTTTGGATTCGTTCGCTGATGATGAGTTCAAATGAGGTGATCACTACCATTGCCTGTCCGACCGAATACGGACAAGATTTTGCACTCGACTCGTTGAATAATCAGAAAAAAATACAGCCGACGCAACTTGCATTGCGCAATTGGGATATACCGGTTTATTATTTGAACGAAGCATCGAATACGAACGGGGATTTACGTAAATTCGGATCTATTTCGTACAGCAACGAAACCCGCCGCCAGGCAGTGAGCGATTATGCATTTGCCAATCATCCTTCGCCGGATTACGTAATTTACAAATACAAGGTTTACCAACAGAACATCACCATTTACCGTTCGTCGTTGTTATACCTTCGTTATGCCGAGGCGCTCAACAGGATGAACAAACCCAATGCTGCATTTGCCGTACTGAAATATGGTTTGAACAGCTCCAATTTGTTCAACAACAAAATCGTACCCGCTGCCGAACGGGGCAATCCTGTTCCCGACTACCTGAATCTGGCCGATATGCGTTTTCAGAATAATGTGGGTATCAGAATGCGTGGCCTGGGTAATATGGATAAAGACACAACATTTTATCGCATTCCGCGGCAGGCAACACTGATCGATTCGGTAAAGGTAGTTGAAGATATGATTCAGCAGGAACTGGCCCTGGAGACCGCCTTTGAAGGAAACAGATTCCACGATCTGATGCGGTTTACGTTACGGAGGATGAAGGAAGGAGACGATGCGTCGTACCTGGCCGATAAAGTATCGGCAAAGTATCCCAATAAAACAGAGATGAGATTATATTTAATGAATCCCGATAACTGGTACATTAAAAAATGAAAAAAGAGCGAGCGGTACTTCAATGCACCGCTCGCTCTTTTTCGTATCAATCGCTTATCACTTTAAATGCTTTGCCGTGAGTGCTGGGTTTGACGATGTAAACGCCTTTACCCACAGGTAGTCGAACCGGTCGTACATTCCTGCCTGCTTCCCCGTTAAAGATTTCAGTTCCCAGCAAAGCCCCCTGCACCGAATACACATCAACACGTACTGTCGAAGCTTTTTCAAGATAAATATCGGCAACAATACGATGATTGCTTACATAGAACTTATCGTTTGAGAACAAAGGCGCCGAAATGCCCACAGGACCAAGATTGTACAGCTCCCAATTGTCGATATAGGCTTTTTTACCCGTTCGCTGATAGTTGTTGACAAACATACCCTGTACGGCCGCCAACGAATCGCCGGTGACAAAAGTAAGGGTAGCCTGTGCCCATGTTTCCTGGGTATCGATCGAATCCTGGATATCGCCTGCAATGCGCGGATTCATGCCCCACACACCCAATTGGAAGTAACCTCCAAAGGTACGCACCTGCACCCGCGCCATATACTGCGTGCCGGGTTGCATCTTACCGGTCAGCATTACGTCCATTGAGCCCGAACCATCGACCACACCCGTATGACTGCCACACAGTACGCTGTCGGGAGCAGAAACTACAGAAATAAACCGGCGCGCTCCCCAACCCGAAAATGCTGCAGGATCGTTGAGATACGGATCGGTAACCATGTTTTGACGATCGGTATACAAGGGTACGAAACAGCCGGTATTGGAACTTACAATTGTTTTCAACGGGATGTTGGTAATGCTGGAGCCTGTAACAAGACTCAGGTTACCTTCCAGTGCAACGGCGCCATCCCAGGCAACCATAATAGTATCGGCCACTACTTTTCCTTCATCATTGGGGGTAAGCGTGGTCTTACTCAGCGTGATTCCTGAAGGAGCCGAAACCGTAATTGCTTCGCTTAAACTACTTGCATTTACAATTAATCGTACCGTTTTATATTCAGGATCCATGGCAATTTCTTTTACATTCGTTAGTAAAGTAGGCTCCGGATATTCGAACATCTCCCAATTATCGATATAGGCCCTGGTGCCGGTGCATTGCCAGTTGTTGAAAAACATTACGCTGACATCGCCCATATCGGCACCTGTGCTGAAGGTAAAATCGATGGGCATCCATTCGCCCTTGGTATCGATTACATGATTGATATCGGGTTGATTACGTTCGTATCCCAGCACTCCCAACTGAAAGGTGCCGTCTACCGTTTTTACCATCGCACGAATCCTGTAGGTAGTGAGCGGTTGAATCATGGCCGTAAAATCGACATTGATCGATCCTGAACCTACTAGCACCCCATCGCCCACTACTGCGGAATTGGCTCCGCAATAAACATTATCAGGATCGGTAATCACCGATACGATCGACTTCTCGCCCCACCCCGAAAAGTTGGCAAGATTGTTCACCCCCGGATCCAATACGATATTTTCCAGGTTGGCATACAAGGGGGTGTAGCAGCCGTTGGTATTCACGGTTTTAACCGGTATTTTCACTTCAGTAACCCCGCTGGAAAGCACAATCTCTCCGTCAACGGGTGTTGCAGTATCCCAGATAATCGCTACCGGAACATCATTCTGATTGGCAGGAATGGCCGACGGCTCGACCATAATACCCGCAGGAGCCTGTACGCTAAGCGGCCCGGTTAAATTAGCACTGGTTACGTTGAACATCTCGGCAGGATAATCGGTGTCGAGCGCCAGCGATGTAATGGTGGCCGAAATCACGGCCTGACTTTCGGCTCCCTGCTGATAAAGGTAAAGCACCTCCTGTTCGCTAAGCGCTTTATCGTACAAACTGTATTTATGAAAAATACCCAACCAGTTCGGGTCGGCCGTCCAGCCTCCTTTGCCCAGCAATGCCAGGGTGGGACTGATATTGGCAATGCTGTTGCCTGCTGTGATCGTATCGACAGCTATCAGAGCTCCGTCGATATAAAATTTAACCGTTTGAGCATTAATGGTGGAAACAAAGTGATGCAACCGGCCATCGTCGTATTCGGGTCCCGATACTCCGTCCCAGAAACCGGCCGTTTCGAGCGCCACCATACTTCCGTCCACTGCCCTCGCAATCGACACAAAGGTGCAGTTATTTCCGTTGCCGCCGGTACTTCCCCCGAAATAGCTCAGCATGGTCCAGCCCGTGTTTTTTCCGGCATCCGACGTGCACCAGATTTCGGTAGTGATTTCAGGATACGAATTAATGCCGATTTCAGCTGCCGGAAACGACATATAACCGTTGGTGGTGGTATTGAATCCTTTGTTAACCAGTTTGGCGTTACCAATAATAGTACCTGTCACATTGCCAATGTGGTCGGTGGCAGTGCCATCGTCGAAGGTCCATTGGTGTTTAAGATTCGCCGTACCGGGGTCAACCTGTGCCTGCACGATCCAACTGATGCATCCGACCCAAAGCATCATCCATACATGTAGAATTTTTCGTTTCATATTAGAATTTATTAAAAGGATTTACGAAACAAATATAAACAGGATTCAATGTCCAACAGGTGGACAAACATGTATTTTGGTTGTAAATGCTTGGCGCAAAAAAAAGCGTGAAAACAATTAAGTCTTCACGCTCCTTTAAGGATTGTCGCACTAAGGTGCTATTTTATAATTTTTCCGACAAATTGTTTTCCTTGCGAATGTACTTTCACGATGTATACACCCGGAGCAAGGTCGGCAGCTATCATGTGTTTATTCTGTCCTGCAACCCCTCCGATAACTTCGGTACTGAGCTGTGCACCTTGTACATTATAAACCGATACATCGACCGGAGCGTCGCCCGACATGTAGAAGTCGGCTACAACACGACCGCCTACCAGGTACAATTTATTCGATCCTACTTCAGGATTCACGATACCTACAGGTCCGAGGTTGTAAAGTTCCCAATTGTCGAGGAACGCACGTTTACCCGAACGCTGATAGTTGTTGAGGAACATACCTTGTACGGCAGGAAGTTCATTGCCGGTAACAAATGTCAGCGTCACCGGAGCCCAGCTTTCCTGAGTATCGATCGAGTCCTGAATATCGCCGGTCGACGACGCGTCCATACCCCATACGCCTAACTGGAAGGCTCCTCCGAAGGTACGAACCTGTACGCGGGCAATGTATTGAGTATTGGTTTCCATCAAACCGGTAAGCATCACATCCATCGAACCGCCGCCGTCGATTAAACCGGAGTGGCTGCCACAAAGTACGCTGTCGGCATGTGTAAGCACCGATACGATTTTCTTAGCTCCCCAACCGGCAAATTTAGCAGGATTGTTGAGGTAGGGATCCGGAACCAGGTTCGGACGATCGGTATACAGCGGAACAAAACAATCGGAGTTAGAAGTCAGGATGGTTTTCACCGGAATAGTCACCACTGCACCATTACCGTTTAATTCAACATTACCGGTAATTGCATTTGCACCGTCCCAGCTGATTGTTATTGTATCGGCCAATACGCGACCTTCTTCATTCGGAACATAGCTCGAAGCACTAAGGCTCAGACCTGCAGGAGCAGTTACAGCAACCGGCTGTGAAAGATTACTTCCGGTCATAATCAAATCGACAACTTTGTATTCGGGATCCAACACAATTTCTTTCAGGTTGATCGACATAACCGGATCGGGCACTTCGTACATTTCCCAGTTGTCGATATAACCAATGGTTGCTGTACTTCCACCGCAGTTATTGAAGAACATACCATGGTCATCGGCGCCCTGACTGTTCTTTCTCAATACTTCGCCAGTGGTAAAGGTAAATTCAAGCGGCATCCATTCGCCTTCGGTATCGATCTTATGTTCGATATCACCGGCGCTGCCGTTCCAACCCCAAAGACCAATCTGCATAGTACCACCAACAGTTTTAACCATGGCACGTACTTTATAAGTCGTATTGGGCTGGATCAGGCCGTTCAACGATACGTCGACCGAACCCGAGCAGGTATTGGTTCCATTACCAACTTCAATTGCATTGGCGCCACAATATACATTTTCGGCGCTGTCAATCACGGTAACAAGGCTTTTGGCGCCCCAACCGGCAAAGTTGGCGATATTGTTACAACCCATATCCGACACAATATTTTCGATATTGTCGTACAGTTTCACCGCACATTGGCTATCGTCGACCGTTTTCATTCTGATTGCCAACTCAGTGGCACCACTTTTAAACACCACATCGCCATCCACAGGAGTGGTGAGGTCCCAGATTACAGCTACCGGAATATCGTTCTGGTTTTTCGTAATATTCGAAGGCTCTACCATAATTCCGGCCGGAGCTACGACCTGAATTTCGCTGCCCAGATTAGCACTGGAGAAATTGAACATTTCGGCCGGATAATTGGTATCAAGGGCAATTACCGAAGCCGTAGCCGTCATCACCTCTTGATCTTCGGCTCCATCCATAAACATGTAGAGTACATTCGAATCGTCGAGGGCTTTGTCGTAAATACTGAATTTATGGATCAAACCTCTCCAGGTAGGGTCGTTGGTATAACCACTTGCAGCAAGGAGGGCTTTCTGAGTTCCGATATTGGTAATTCTGTTTTCCGGACGCATCTCGGCATTCCCCACTCTTACTCCGTCGAGATAGAATGTAATCGTTGTTTCGTTGAGAACTGCTACCAAATGATGGAGTAATCCGTCGTCGTATTTGGTACCGCTTACTCCATCTTCAACAGTCCAGGGAGAAGACTCGTTGAGGCAGGAAATGGCCGCACGGCTTCTCGATCCGTTGGCTCCGGCAAGGTAAAGATAATTGTAACCATATGTACCACCGGCTACCGTGTTACCGAAATAAGCATGCATGGTATTACCCGAATTGGCTCCCGCCGACGATGTAAACCACAATTCAACCGTCAATTCAGGATAGGTATTCAATCCCAGCTGTTCGGCTGGCATCGAGAAATAACCACCTGTAGTTGTGTTTAACGCTTTGGCGGTAACTTTGGCATTTCCAACCAGCGTACCCTCCAACTTGCCAACGTGATCGACGAGGCCCTCATCAAATGTCCACTGGTGCTTCAGGTTGGCTGTACCGGGATCGGTCTGTGCCATACTCTGTACACCAAAACCCAATAGTGTTATCAGGCCGATAAAGATGTAAGATTTTTTCATACAATTGTACTTTTAAATAAAAATTAATATTAGAGAACATGCAAATTTATGGTTTTAAACCTCCTGAATGGGTGAAAATCTCTTCATTCAGGAGGATTTTTGATCACAAATCAATAATTATTACGGTAAACGATTGGGCAGGAAGTTCGGTCTGGAAAGTATTTCCAGTCATTTTCAGGGCTTTTTCGACCGGAATTACTTTTGCCGGTTCATCCAGGGTGTTTTCCCAATCCAGGTCGGGCGAAGTCATCCTGATACAAGTTGCCGGACGTTCTGCGGCTTTTAATCCGGTAAAGATGTAATTAACGGTCCTGGCTGTATCGTTGGTATTGGCAATTTTGAGAATCAGTTTGTTTTTTGTTTTATCAAGAACCGACGAAGCAAACAATCCGTTTTGTCCGGTTAAGGGTAATTTGCCCGACAGGGTTTTTAAAACATGCGTCCCTGGATAATGCCCGTACAGCTGCTGAACATAATAATTGATCGACTTTACGCTCCGCAGGTTATCGAACCAAATCAGGTCGGGCCTCCATTGCCATCCTTCAACATGAGCAAACAACGGTGCGTAGGTAGCCATGTGCACGATATCGGCATTACGTTCCAACCCGGTCATAAAAGCGGCCTCCATAAGCGCCGATTCAAAATTGTTCTTCCGGTTTTTGGGATGGCAGGCGTATTCCCCTGCAAACACTTTCGGGCCCTTGCGGTCGTAATTGTCGTACCTTGCGCCCTGAGCCAGGAACCAGCTTTCGGGACGGTAGAAATGCTCATCCACCAGATCAACCTTCAGGCGTTTCATCTCGGGCCACAGAAAATCGAAATCCTTACCTTCGGAACCGGGCCCCGAACTGCCTATAATCCGGATGGTAGGATACTTAGCCCGGATCGCTTTCATAAAAGGTTCCAAGCGTTCGGGATATTCGGGTCCCCATTGCTCGTTGCCAACACCTATAAATTTAAGATTGAACGGAGCCGGATGTCCCATATCGGCACGCACTTTTCCCCATTTGGTACTTGCATCGCCATTGGCAAACTCAATCAAATCCAAGGCATCCTGAATATAATCCTGCAATTCGCCTACGGCTACGTGGGCTTCGCAACAGCCGTTCTGAAACTGACAAGCCAGGCCAACGCTAACGATAGGAAGTGGTTCGGCGCCCAAATCTTCCGACAACAGGAAATATTCGTAAAAACCCATGCCGTACGATTGGTAATAGTCGGGGAAAAAGCGGTGTGGAAAAGTATATTGCCAGCGGTTCTCGTTCAGCGGGCGGTTTTCGACCGGTCCTACCGATTTTTTCCAATCGTAACGGGTTTTGAGGTCGGTACCTTCAACAATACAACCGCCGGGAAAGCGAAACACGCCGGGCTTCAACTCGTAAAGTGCCTGCGCGAGATCCTTGCGTAAACCGTTTTCGCGTTGCTTCCAGGTATCCGTCGGAAACAACGATATATGTTCGAGATCAAGACTTCCTTTCGAAGTGAGAAAAAGCCGGAGCCGGGCTTTTGCATCGGTGCGGGGAGCTTTCATCTCAACCTGGTATTTTTTCCATTCTTTCGAATCGATGGTCAGGTTTGCACGGGTTAACACTTCGCTGTCGGCCCCCACCAGTTCGATGCGGATTGATTCGCGGTTATTCGAGGCCATCGCCGGAGTCCGCGCCCATACGGAAAAGCGATAGGTTTCGTCGTGCTTTACCGAAACACCGAAAAACCCTTCGTTTTCCAGTCCAGTATGCTTATGATCGTGGCCGGGCCAGGTCAATCGCACATAATGCGGATTGCGCTCAAACGGACCGTCGTTTCTTACCTCGACAAGGCCGAAGCTATTCCAGCCCATCAGGCGTTGAGGAAATTCGAACGAGCGGTTTTTAATCATTTCGGCATACAACCCTCCATCGGCTCCATAATTAATATCTTCAAAGAAAATCCCATACATGGTAGGCTGGATGGGAGCACCCGGCTTGCGGGTATCGACCGTGATGGTGGTCTGGGCATCGGCCATTTTAACAATACCGGTCAGCAAAAGACCCAGTGCAAGTAGCGTTGTTTTTCTCATGTCGCGCTGTATTAAATTTAAGTGTATCTAACTCCATTGCAAAATTAAGTGTTCATTTTACATTTATAGTGGAAAATCCTATCTTTTAGGGAGACAATTTTACTTTTCGTCCATAAATGCGCTGGGCTGGATACCAAAATGGCGTGTAAAACAGCGTGTAAAATATTTAGGATCGTTGAAACCGACCTGATACGCCACTTCCGAAATATTCAGCGAATGCGATTCCCTGTTTTTCTTCAATATCTCCCGGGCCATGTTCAGCCGGTAAGTGCGTATAAAACGGCTGGCCGACTGACCGGCCAGATTGGTAAGTTTTTTATGCAGCAAACTACGACTGATGGCCATGGCATCAATAAATTCGGTGACATCGAACTCGGGATTGGTATAATTCTTTTTCAATACATCCAGGGCCTTATCCAAAAACTTCTTATCCTGCGACTCATTGCCGATATTCAGTACCGAAGTATCCATTTTTTCGGCAAAACTCACCTGCGTTTTGTTCTTTTTTTCATTCAGATTTTTAATGACCGCTCTGAGCAGCTCTTCGTCGAAAGGCTTGGTAAGGTAGGCATCGGCACCGGAGTTCATACTTTCGATCTGGGTTTCGGTAGCCGATTTGGCGGTAAGCATAATGACCGGTATATGAGAGGTGGTAAAGCTGGACTTTATATTCCGGCAAAACTCGATTCCATCCATATCGGGCATCATAATATCGCTTAAGATGATATCAGGCTGATAACGATTGGTCACTTCAAGACCGGTTACTCCGTTGGAAGCCTCCAGAATATTGAAGTCGTCCTTCATCAGCAAACGGATAAACCGACGCATATCCGGATTATCCTCCACAATCAGCAGCGTCGATTTGTTTTTCGAATCGGAGCCGGTTTCTTCATGGAGTTCCGATTCCACCAGGTGTTCTTCCGTGAATTTCTCCTGTGGCTTGATTGCTTCTCCGGTGCCCGAGCCCTGTCGTTCGACCGGTATTATAAAACGGAAACTAACGCCCCCTCCACTATGAAGATTCATCGCCTCAATTTTACCTTTATTGAGCTCTATAAGCCGTTTACAGAGAAACAGTCCTATACCGGTCCCCGACTGCCCGTAACCGGTTTCCTTTTTGGTGCTTTTCGACTGATAAAATCGATCGAAAATACGTTCCAGTTCGTCTTCGGGGATACTGCTTCCCGTATTTTTAACGGCTACATACAGCTTCTCCAGCTGATCCGACTTATCGGTGTACACGCTGGCAACTACCGAAATGACGCCATTATCGGGCGTAAACTTCAACGCATTCGACAGTAAATTGGTAATCACCTTCTGTAAACTATCCTTATCGATGTATAACTCGGGGGTCAGAATCCGGAATTGTTTGTGAAAAACGATCCCCCTGTCCTTTCCCATATCTTCGAAGGGTAAAATGATATCGTCGAGAAATTCGACCACATCATGATAAGCTTTCGAAAGCTCCATCTTATCGGATTCAATTTTCCTGAAATCCATCAACTGATTCACCAGCGAGAGTAATAATTTTGAATTTCGCCGTACAATATGCAATTGTTCGAGTACCTGAGGATTGGTACTCAGTTTAAGCGAACGTTCGACCGGTCCCATAATCAGCGTAATGGGCGTACGGAATTCGTGCGTGATATTCGTGAAAAACGAAATTTTATCCACCGTGGCTTCCTGTACCTGCCGGGCCTGCTCCTCCAGTTTCTTCTTTTGTTCTTCAATTTGCTGCGTCCGTTCTTCCACCATTTGTTTCAGGTGTAATTCCTGTTCTTTCAGCATGCGGATTCGGTAGGTAAGCAGCAAATATACCCCGTAACCGATCAAGATGGTCAACAACAAAATAAACCAAACCGATTTGTAAAAAGGCGGAACAATTTTAATCTGCAGGGTTGTTATCTGATCGGACCAGGTACCGTCGGCATTCGTACAACGCAGTTCGAGGGTGTAAATCCCCCACCCTATGTTTGTAAAACTTGCAAACCTCCGGTCGGCCTTTACTTCCTGCCATTCGTTTTCGAATCCGCGGAGCCGGTAGGCATATTTAATTTTATGGGGCAAATGGTACGATAAAGCCGAAAATTCGATACTGAAGGTCTTATCGGACTCGTGCAGCCGGATTCTCTTTAACTGATTGGTCTCGTCAAATTTCAGGTAAGTATCGTGTTGCGTGGCATTTGCCGGAAAAATATGCTGGTTGAGTACCGTGATTCGTGTGATGGTAACCCGGTTAGTCGTTTGTTGCGATGAATACTTCAGAGGTTCAAAAACAGTAAGTCCGGCTACATGACCGAAATACATTTTTCCATCGGCCCCCCTGTGGTAAGCATCCCAATAAAACTGATTCGAAATGAGCCCGTCGGCTGTGGTAAAATGCCGGAATGTACCGTGTGTGGGATTATAGGCACACAGTCCCTTGTCGGTACTCATCCATAAATTACCGGCTTCATCTTCCAGTAGCCCATACACCACATTATCAATCAAACCTTCCGATTCGTCAATTTTTACGAACCGATAGGTTGGGGAGCCATCCTCTAATTTGTAAATGCCATGTCCGTTGCTCCCAAACCACACATGGCCGTCGCGGGTTTGGATGATGCTGTTAATTTTTTCAATTTTTGCCGATTCGGGATTCGACAATTCGAATTTAAAATACTCGTATGCAAAAACCCCTTTGCGGATGTCTGTTTTTTTCAGATGAATTACAAACAAACCGTTTGAAGTTCCAATCCAAAGGCGACTTTGTCGATCGATGAGCATGCCGGTCACAAACCGCAGCTCCTCTTTAATTTTTAATCCCTCAAAAAGCCTGTAAA
The DNA here is from genome assembly GCA_001898935.1 of Paludibacter sp. 47-17. Classification (GTDB taxonomy): domain Bacteria; phylum Bacteroidota; class Bacteroidia; order Bacteroidales; family Paludibacteraceae; genus Paludibacter. The sequence goes on along the minus strand of MKVT01000034.1, from coordinate 51,769 downwards.
ACTTCCGTTCGGGTAGCGAGAGAAAATCGACTCCCGAACGTGTGCCTATCCACAAGCCCTTCGTGCTTGCATCGCTTACCAAGGCCGAAACAAAATTACTGGAGATTCCTTCCGAATCTCCTTCCGGATCCATGAACTGTGTAAAAACAGGGCGGTATTTATTCTGCCGGGCCAGAAAATTAAGGCCCCGTCCCCAGGTTGCAATCCAGTAATCCATATTAAAATCCTGGATGACAGCACTTACCGAATTATGACTTAAGCTATTGGAACGCTGACTTTCGGCCAGAATATGGATAAAATCCTTGCTCCCTTTCTTTCGGATGTTGAGGCCGCCTTCCACCGTTCCTACCAGTAAGTCGCCCTCATTGTCTTCAAAAACAGCATTCACGGGATTTTTAGAAATACTTCCCTTGTCGGACGGTATATGCACATAATGCGTAAAAAACTTCTGGTCGGGTTTTAACACATTGACTCCCCCCTTTTCGGTACCGATCCAAATCATGTTTTCGTCGACAAAAAGAGCACTTATAAAATTATTATTCAGCACTTCGCTGTTGCCGCCGGCGTCGGAAGTAATTCGCCGGAACGAATTGGTCTGATAGTCGAAAATATTTAAGCCGATCAAGGTACCGATCAGCAACGGACCGTCTTTCGTGCGCCTGATTTCGGTGATTACATCCGACGAGAGAGAATTGCCAACGCCCGGCCGATTCTGGTAATGCCTTAATTCTTCCGTTACAGGATCGTAACGGTACAGTCCGAAACCGGTTCCAATCCAGATGAAACTATTGTCATAAAACAGCGTATTTACATCAGAAGGTAAATTTAAAAGTCGTTGTTCGGCCTGAACCTTACTGTATCGGTGCAGATTATCTTTTACCAGCCGGTACACCGAATTGCCTTCGGCCACATACACATACCCATTGAACAAGAGCAACGACGATAACGCATTTGTTTCATACACGGAATGGAGCGTACACTCGTTTTTCGAAACGTTTAATAATGATATTCCCTGCGAATGTCCTATCCATATTCCACCGTCGGCATCGCGCTGTAACACCGTTATATTGCTGTTCAGATACGCAGGGCTCACCCCCAGCTTTCCGGCTGCCGGTAGTATTTTACCGGTGGTGAAACTAAAATAAAACAATCCGTTTTCGGTTCCCAGCCAATAATCGCCCAAGGGATCCTCGATAATGCAATTCACCACATCGGCAGGTAAATACCGCTCGAGCTGTGTGTTGTTGTAATGCAGAAAATCGTAGCCATCGTAACGGTCGAGACCTTTGCTGGTGGCAAACCACATGTAGCCTTTCGAATCCTTATAGATATAATTGACAAAATTACGCGACAGCCCTTCGTCGGCGGTCAGATAACTTACTTTATACGATTGTGCACGTACAGCCAGACTAAAAAAAACAGCAATCAGTGATATAAAAATGGTTTTCATGCATTTCAGATTATTCAAAAGTAAAAGTAATGAATCGATTTGAATTGAAAAGCAGTTCGATCTAATTATCTGCATTTATCCACCATAGTTCAACGATTGTCCACTTGCCGCATGAACGAGAGTGGCTATATTTGCATACACCAAAAAAACGACGCGATGATCAACTTACGAACGCATACGCTGGCACTTGTATTGGCAATGGCAACCCTTCAGGCTGTTGCCGACGACAGGCTCTATATTTTCAGAAAAACCGGTGCCCTGAATGCCTTACCGCTCACCAGCATCGACAGCATAGGATTCGATTCGCTCAGAACCCAGTTACGGATTTACAAATCCGACGCTACAATTACGTCTATTTTACTCAACACAATCGACAGCCTGACGCTGGCCGATTTACCAACCGTTTCCTACAGCGCACCTAGCTATGCCGACGATTACAGCGGGATTTCGAGTTACACCCAACGGCATCTTTGGCATATGGCCAATGTGCACGATCCGACCGTTGTAAAACACGACGACTATTTTTATATGTCGCAAACCGATGCTTCGTACGGTAATGTACTCAACGGCCGGGGGCATTATCCGATGCGACGGTCGAAGGACCTGGTCAAATGGGAATTCCTGGGATTTGCAATGCCCCAGACCCCTCCTGCATGGATAAAAGATTCGTTAAACAGCATGCGGGCCCGTATGGGATTAAGCGCCATTGCCAATCCGGTTTATGGCTTCTGGGCACCGGTGATGCGTAAAGTCGGGACCAAATACCGGCTCTATTACAGTGTAATTGTGGATAACTATATAAAAACCGGAGCGGTCAATACCTCTGCCAATTTTGATAACTCCTGGACCGAAAGAGCTTTTATCGGGATGATGGAAACCTCGACACCTCAATATGTTACCAGCTGGGTCGACAAGGGCTATGTAATTCACTCTTCTACCGACCGGGGTAGCAATTATTACCGGGCCAGTTTAAACGACTGGAGTGCGTATTTTAAATGGAATGCGATCGATCCTACCTATCAGGTTACACCCGAAGGCGACCATTATCTGATTTACGGATCGTGGCATTCGGGAATCGTATCGGTGCCTGTGGATCCCGAAACAGGCAAATTAAAAAAACAAGCTCTGGTGTTGGCCGATTTCGGAACCCGTATTGCACGAAGAACCAACAACGACGCCAACCGGTGGCAGGCGCAGGAAGGCCCGGAGATTATTTACAATCCCCAAACAGGCTATTACTATTTGTTTCTGGCCTACGACGAGCTATCGGTGGCCTATAACACGCGCGTATGTCGTTCGAAAAACATCAACGGACCTTATTACGGCTACAACGGAGCTAATATTACAAATGGCGCCGATTGCTGGCCGATCATCACCCATCCGTATAAGTTTAAGAATCATTCCGGCTGGGTAGGTTTCTCGCATTGTGCTGTTTTTCAGGATCCTGCCGATGACCAATGGTACTATGTTTCGCAGGCTCGGTTACCGGCCAATACCAATGGAAATGCCTACAGCAATGCTATTATGATGGGACATGTGCGGAAAATCGTCTGGACCGACGACGGTTGGCCGGTGGTACTGCCTCAACGATACGCGGCTGTACCGCAAACCATAATCACCGACGAAGATTTGGCAGGTAGCTGGGAGCACATACAATTGCAATATTCGTATCAAAATCAGATGGCATCGGTCAACCTCAACCTGTCGCCCAATTATGTGGTCACAGGCGCTTTTACAGGTTTCTGGTCGTTTAATGCCTATACCAAAACACTTACCATCCGGTTGACCGGGGGCGCACAACTTAAACTTAAAGTAGAGAGAGAGCTCGACTGGGAGGCCAATCCACGTAAACCGACTCTTGTTTACGCAGGGTTAAATGCATCGGGCCATTCGCTTTGGGGCAAGAAGGTGCAATAAAAATGAAAAACTCCTTTGCATCGCGCAGAGGAGTTTCCCGTTTCTGTTAATTTTAATAAGAGGGAATCAAACAAGAATCTTCTTATCGTGCCCATTCCATTGTACCATGAAATCGGCACTATTGTAAAGTTCAGGCATAAAATCCGCGATATCTCCATTAAAAAAAGCGTATCGTGGAAGTGTAAATAAACAGTTTTTTGATTTAACAATCTAACCAAGAGAATCTATCTCCTTGCGAGAATAGTATCAATTGGGTTGTTATTCAAACGACTTATTGTTTAACTATGCAAATATAGGGATTTATTTTTCAAACAACAAAAAAACGGGAAAAAAAGTAATTTTTTTTCCCGTTTTTGGAATTTTATTCGAGATTCTTTAATCTTCCAGTAATATCTCCATAATGGTACATGCTGCTTTGGCTACCGGACTACCCGGGCCGAAGATGGCTGCAACCCCGGCTTTGTAGAGGTAATCGTAATCCTGTGCCGGGATCACTCCGCCGGCAATTACAACGATATCCTCACGCCCCAGCTTTTTCAATTCTTCAATCACCTGCGGAACCAAGGTTTTATGACCGGCTGCGAGCGACGATACTCCCAGGATATGCACATCGTTTTCAACAGCTTGCTTGGCTGCTTCGGCAGGAGTCTGGAACAGCGGCCCCATATCCACGTCGAATCCGCAATCGGCATAGCCCGTTGCAACTACCTTGGCACCACGGTCGTGACCGTCCTGTCCCATTTTCGCAATCATGATACGAGGTCGGCGACCTTCTTTCTTTGCAAATGCTTCGGTGAGCTCACAAGCTTTTCTGAAGGTTGCATCTTCTTTGGTTTCTGATGAATACACGCCTGAAATAGTTCTGATGGTTGCTTTATAACGGCCCGAAATTGCCTCGCAGGCATCGGAGATTTCTCCTAAAGTAGCGCGAACGCGGGCAGCTTCGACCGCCAGCTCGAGCAGATTACCTTCACCCGTGCGGGCGCATTCGGTAATGGCTTCGAGGGCTTTCTTCACATCTGCTTCGTTGCGATTGGCTTTCAGCTGCTGCAAACGCTCGATCTGCTGTTTACGAACAGCCGTATTATCTACCTCCAGAATATCGATAGGATCTTCTTTTTCCAACCGATATTTGTTCACACCCACGATGGTTTGTGCACCCGAATCGATGCGGGCCTGCGTACGGGCAGCCGCTTCTTCGATACGCATTTTAGGAATACCGGTTTCGATGGCTGCAGCCATTCCGCCCAGTTTTTCTACTTCTTCAATATGCGCCCATGCTTTTTCAACCAGTTCCTGGGTCAAAGCTTCCACATAATACGAACCGGCCCATGGATCCACTTCGCGGCAGATTTCGGTTTCCTGTTGGATATAAATCTGCGTATTACGGGCAATTCGCGCCGAGAAATCGGTCGGAAGCGCGATGGCTTCGTCGAGTGCATTGGTATGGAGCGACTGTGTGTGTCCCAGGGCGGCGCCCATGGCTTCGATACAGGTACGACCTACGTTGTTGAACGGATCCTGCTCGGTGAGCGACCAGCCTGAAGTTTGCGAGTGCGTACGCAGCGCCAGCGATTTCGGATTTTTCGGATTGAATTGTTTCACGATCTTCGCCCATAACAAACGGGCTGCACGCATCTTGGCAATTTCCATAAAATGGTTCATACCAATGGCCCAGAAGAACGACAGGCGGGGAGCAAACGAGTCGATGTCCATACCGGCATTCACACCGGCACGAAGGTATTCCAGACCGTCGGCCAGGGTATATGCCAGCTCGATGTCGGCTGTAGCGCCTGCTTCCTGCATATGGTATCCCGAAATGGAAATCGAGTTGAACTTGGGCATATTCTTCGAAGTGTATTCGAAGATGTCGGCGATGATCTTCATCGAGAATTTCGGCGGATAAATATAGGTATTACGTACCATAAATTCCTTCAGGATATCGTTCTGGATGGTTCCGGCCATCTCTTCCAGTTTAGCTCCCTGTTCCAGGCCTGCATTAATATAAAAAGCAAGCACCGGCAGTACCGCACCGTTCATGGTCATCGAAACCGACATTTTGTTCAACGGAATACCGTCGAACAGCACTTTCATGTCTTCTACCGAACAAATCGACACACCCGCTTTCCCTACGTCGCCTACCACACGTTCGTGATCGGCATCGTAGCCACGGTGTGTAGCCAGGTCGAAAGCAACCGAAAGCCCTTTCTGCCCGGCAGCCAGGTTACGGCGGTAAAACGCATTGGATTCTTCAGCAGTGGAAAATCCGGCGTACTGACGGATCGTCCAGGGCTGCATGGCATACATTACCGAATACGGACCGCGCAGGTAAGGAGGAAGACCGGCAGCATAATTCAGGTGCTGCATCCCTTCCAGATCGTTTTTAGTATAAACCGGTTTAACCGGGATCAGTTCCGGAGTCAACCAATTCGATTCGGCAGGCAGTTCTACCTGAGCCGCCTTGAATTCATTTATCTGTATATTTTTGAAGTTTGGCTTCATAATCGTAATTAGTTTTTTAAATGTTCAACAAAGCATTGAAGCCTTTCAGCGACTCAAGCACATTGGTTTTCACATTGATAAAATGTTCTGCTCCGGCAGCTTTCAGGTCGTCGGCGCAGGCAGGCGCTCCGGCAATCACCAGAATTTCCTGTCCTTTGGTCAGCTCGATGGCCTGTACGCCCAAGTCGGCGTATTCGTCGTCCGAAGAGCAAAGTACAATGATATCGGCATGTGCTTTACGGGCAGCCGCTACGCCTTCTTCAACGCTGGCAAAACCGAGATTGTCGATAATCTCGTAGCCTGCGCAGGCAAAGAAGTTGCTCGAGAATTGAGCGCGGGCCAGGCGCATGGCCAGGTTGCCAATGGTAAGCATAAACACTTTCGGACGGCGGGCAGCCGCTTCGGTGGCAAAACGCAATGCTTCGAATTCCTGGGCGGCACGTACTACCGGAAGTGTGGCAGCTCCGTCGTTGCAACCGCAACCGGCAACAGGACTTACTTTCGCTCCAGCCACTTCGTTGAAATTCGGGAACTGGTTGGTTCCCAGTAATACCTCGCGACGCGAAGAAACATCTTTCAGGCGCTTATCGGCAGTAGCTGTAAGGGCAGCCTGAACCGAACCATCCTGAATAGCCGCAAAGAAACCACCCTTATCTTCAATTTCCAGGAAAAGTTTCCAGGCCTGGGCGGCCAGCTCCTTCGTGAGGGTTTCAATATAATACGAACCGCCGGCAGGATCGGTAATCTTGTCGAAGTTCGATTCTTCTTTCAGCAATAACTGCTGGTTACGTGCTATACGCTCCGAGAACTCGTCACCAGCCTTGAAAGGAGCATCGAACGGAAGCACCGTGAGCGAATGAACACCTCCGAGCGAAGCGCTCATGGCTTCGGTTTGCGTGCGCAACATATTTACATGCGCATCGAAAATCGTTTTATTAAAAGCGGAAGTTTCGGCATGCAGACGCATTTTCATGGCGCAATAGCAGATACCATCGCGGGTGAGTTCGCAGTTTTCGCGGCGACAAGCAGGCTGGTAGGCTTCCACAATAAGTGCCCACAGCCATTTAGCGGCGCGGAATTTCGCAATTTCCATGAAATAGTTGCCGCCTACGCCAAAATTAAACTTGATTTTTTTGGCCGCCAGCGAAGTATCAACTCCACGATCGACCAACGATGAAAGATATTCGTTCCCCCAGGCCAATGCATACCCCAGTTCCTGGGCAGCAAAAGCACCGGCGTTGTTATGACTCACGGCATTCACCCCGATTACCCGGTAGAACGGCAGGCGGGCAGCAGAAAGAACAATGTTCTTGGCCATTTCCATCACATCGTCCTTTGCCAGTTTTTTACCCTTCAGCTGCATGCTGTTCATCGGGTCGAAATTGATCGAACCTTCCAGTTTAAGCACGTCGTACTGATGGGCCGCAAAATAGGCTACCAGCAAATCCATCAGATAAGCCGACTTACGTACGCAAGTCTGGAAGTTCAGTTCCACGCATTCGGCATCGATACCGTCGAGCAGGGTTGCGATGTATTCGGGACTCAGCGCATTTTTATCCACTTTGAATCCCAGGGAGTTTACACCCTTGTTAAGAATGTCCAGGGCTTTTTTATTGGCCTCTTTCGCATCAGTTACCACAATGTTCTGACGAACAAACCAGTCGTTGTTGGCCTTAGTACCACGCACGTACGGAAAACCACCCGGTTTTACCTCTGTCGTCGGGAAATTTTCAATGTCCTCGGCACGGTAAAAAGGCATCACGTTAAAACCTTCGTTGGTCTTCCAAACCAGCCGCTTGTTAAAATCAGCTCCCTTTAAATCGGCCGTGATTTTATCCATCCATTCCTGCGCGCTTACTGCTGGAAAATCGGCCAATAAATTCAATTTTTTTTCTGACATACTATGTTTGATAATCGGTTTTTTAAACGGATGCAAATTTACGAATTTTTTATCAATTACAGAAAAATTTCTTGAATTGTTTTCCCATAAACATGCTGAATTCTAACGGCTCGGAACGTTAAATAGTTCTAAACTTCCGGCATTTATTGACACTTTGACATTTTAAACTCCTTTCATTTTGTAAAACGGTGCCTTTTTGACAGAAACCGGCAATTGGTAGATAGTTTGAAACAGGCTTTCCGGTATAAAAACAAACAACTATGAACACGAATCAACAACCCACCAACGAAAGCGCATTATCGAAATACGCTATTAATTTAAACGAACGCGCACGGGCCGGGAAACTCGACCCGGTGATCGGGCGCGATGACGAAATCCGCAGGGTACTGCAGATATTGAGTCGCCGTACGAAGAACAATCCTATCCTGATCGGTGAACCGGGAACCGGTAAAACTGCGATAGCCGAGGGACTTGCTCACCGGATAATAAGGGGCGATGTGCCTGAAAATCTGAAATCGAAGCAGATTTTCTCGCTGGATATGGGTGCGCTCATAGCGGGAGCGATGTACAAAGGCGAATTTGAAGAACGGCTGAAATCGGTGGTAAATGAGGTTATCAAGGCCGATGGAGAGATTATTTTGTTTATCGACGAAATTCACACCCTGGTAGGCGCCGGTAAAAGCGATGGGGCTATGGATGCTGCCAATATTCTGAAGCCGGCGCTGGCCCGCGGCGAATTGCGTTCGATTGGTGCAACCACGCTCAATGAATACCAAAAATATTTTGAAAAAGATAAAGCGCTGGAACGCCGGTTCCAACTCGTTATGGTAGATGAACCGGATGTAGCCAGCACGATCTCTATATTGAGGGGATTGAAAGAACGTTACGAAAACCATCATAAAGTGCGGATCAAGGACGATGCGATTATTGCTTCGGTCGAACTTTCGAATCGCTACATCACCGATCGCTTCTTACCCGACAAGGCCATCGACCTGATGGACGAAGCAGCGGCTAAACTGCGGCTGGAGGTAGATTCGGTTCCCGAAGAGCTGGATGTGATCGAGCGTACCGTCAAGCAACTGGAAATCGAACGGGAAGCCATCAAGCGCGAAAACGATACAAAAAAGCTGGACCAATTGAAGGAAGAGATCGCTAAACTCAAAGCCGAAAGCGCGGTGATACGGGAAAAATGGTCGTCGGAAAAGAAATTAATCGACCGGATTCAGCAGGCGAAAATCGATATCGAACAGTTTAAATTTGAAGCCGACAAAGCCGAACGGGAAGGAAATTACGGTAAGGTAGCCGAATTGCGCTATGGAAAAATTAAAAATCTGGAGAACGATATCGCCCTGTATCAAAGCCAGTTATCCGACCTTCAAGGAAGTAGCGCTTTAATCAAGGAGGAAGTGGATGCCGACGATATTGCCGAAGTGGTGAGCCGGTGGACCGGAATTCCTGTGAACAAAATGATGCAGAGCGAGCGCGACAAGCTCCTCCACCTGGAAGAGGTGTTGCATCATCGTGTCGTGGGACAGGACGAGGCTATCGTGGCTGTTGCCGATGCCGTTCGGCGCAGCCGTGCCGGGCTTCAGGATCCAAAGCGTCCCATAGGATCATTTATTTTCCTGGGAACCACGGGCGTAGGTAAAACCGAGCTTGCCAAAGCGTTAGCCGAGTACCTTTTCGACGACGAAAACATGATGACGCGAATCGACATGAGCGAATACCAGGAGAAATTCTCGGTTACCCGGCTCATCGGATCGCCTCCGGGTTATGTGGGTTACGACGAAGGCGGACAGCTCACCGAGGCCATCCGACGAAAACCCTATTCGGTAGTACTTTTCGATGAAATTGAAAAAGCACATCCCGATGTGTTTAACGTGCTGTTGCAGGTGCTCGACGATGGAAGGCTGACCGACAACAAAGGGCGAACTGTGAATTTCAAGAATACGATAATCATCATGACTTCCAACATCGGTTCGTCGCTGATTCGGGATAATTTCGCAGCGATAAACGATTCGAATCATGACGAAATTATGGAGCGTACCCGGAATCAGGTATTTGAATTACTGAAACAAACCATTCGTCCTGAGTTTTTAAACCGGGTGGACGAACTCATCATGTTTGCTCCTCTCGATAAACAGCAGATAGAAGCGATCGTGAAACTGCAACTCGCATCCATTCGACAACTACTCGGCACCAATGGCATCCAGTTGGAACTGAGCCGCGAAGCCTTCGATTTTATTGCTTCCGAAGGCTACGATCCACAGTTCGGCGCCCGTCCGGTAAAGCGTGCCATCCAACGGTTGCTGCTGAACGAACTTTCCAAATCGATCTTAGCAGGCAAGGTGAGCAGGAACAGTACGATACAGGTGGAGCGTCAGGGCGATGCGCTGATTTTCAGCAATTAACCGGTCCGTGCCTTCGCCGGTCTTACCGGGTGATTTTCATCCCGCTTAACATAAAGAAGCCGTTTCGCATTTCTGTGCAAAACGGCTTCTTTCCGTATCTTCAACTGTTCCGATCAGGTATTCATCCCTCCGCAAACATTGATAACCTGTCCGCTCACATACGACGATAAGTCGGAAGCGAGGAAGAGGGTCACATTAGCCACTTCTTCGGGTTTTCCGCCACGGCGCAGTGGAATCAGTTCAGCCCATTTCGCCCGTTGCTCATCGGTAAGCGCGTGCGTCATTTCGGTTTCGATAAAACCCGGAGCAATCGCATTGGCACGGATACCACGCGATCCGAGTTCTTTGGCAACCGATTTCGCCAATCCGATCATACCTGCTTTAGAAGCCGAATAGTTGGCCTGTCCGGCATTACCCGAAACACCCACTACCGAACTCATATTGATAATCGAACCGGTGCGCTGTTTCATCATGATGGGAGTACAGGCATGAATAAAGTTGAAAGCCGATTTCAGGTTTACGTTGATCACCGCATCCCACTGAGCTTCGCTCATGCGCATCATCAAACCGTCTTTAGTAATACCGGCATTATTAACGAGGATGTCGATGCGACCAAATTCCTTTTGAATTTCTTCCACCACAGCATGGGTGTCGTCGAAATTCGCTGCATTCGAGGCATATCCCTTGGCTTTTACGCCCAGCGCTTCCAACTCTTTCTGAGTATTCAGCGCATTTTCGTCGATATTTAAATCGGTAAAGGCGATAGCTGCACCCTCACCAGCCAGTTTCAGGGCAATTGCCTTACCAATTCCACGGGCAGCACCGGTTACGATGGCCACTTTTCCTTCCAATAATTTCATAAACTAGTAATTTGATTAATATTTGAAGTTAGAAAATCCTTATTTACGTTCGCTCATCATCGACAACAGGAATTCTTCGTTATTCACCGTACGTTCCATACGGTCTTTCATGAATTCCATCGCTTCCACTGCGTTCATGTCCGCAAGATACTTGCGCAGTATCCACATACGGTTCAGCGTATCGTTGTCGAGCAGCAAATCGTCGCGACGAGTACTCGAGGCCATAATATCAACAGCAGGAAATACTCTTTTGTTTGCCAAACGACGATCTAATTGCAATTCCATATTTCCCGTACCTTTGAATTCTTCAAAAATCACATCGTCCATTTTCGAGCCGGTTTCGGTAAGTGCTGTGGCAATAATCGTCAGGCTACCTCCGTTTTCGATATTACGGGCAGCTCCGAAAAAGCGTTTGGGTTTGTGAAGCGCGTTGGCATCTACCCCACCCGACAAGATTTTACCCGAAGCAGGCATCGCCGTATTATAAGCGCGAGCCAAACGGGTAATGGAATCGAGCAGAATCACCACGTCGTGACCACATTCCACCAATCGTTTTGCCTTTTCGTGAACCATGGCTGCTACACGTACGTGGCGTTCGGCCGGTTCGTCGAAGGTGGAAGCCACTACTTCAGCCTTCACACTGCGCGCCATATCGGTAACTTCCTCGGGGCGTTCGTCGATAAGCAATACGATCATATACACTTCGGGATGATTGACCGCAATGGCATTGGCAATTTCCTTCAGCAATACCGTTTTACCTGTTTTAGGCTGTGCCACGATCAAACCACGCTGGCCTTTCCCGATAGGCGAAAACAAGTCGACCATACGAACCGAAAGCGGATCGTTTTTACCGGTGCAGAGTGTAAATTTCTGATCGGGAAAGAGTGGAGTGAGGTGTTCGAAGGGAACCCGGTCGCGCACATATTCGGGACTGCGGCCATTGATTTTGCTCACACGGATGAGCGGAAAATATTTTTCTCCTTCTTTGGGAGGCCGGATAGCTCCCGTAACCGTATCGCCGGGACGAAGCCCGAACAGTTTGATTTGTGATTGCGATACGTAAATATCGTCGGGAGAGCTTAAATAGTTGTAATCGGAGGAACGGAGGAAGCCATAACCATCGGCCACCATATCGAGCGTTCCGGTTGCTTCCAGAATACCATCGAAATCGTATTGGCGTTCGGTACGTTGCGCTACGAATTTCGGACGGTTGTTGTTTTGCTGTTGCTGCTTCTGCTGTTGTTGCTGATGCCCGTGTTGCGATGGCTGCTGAATCGTTGCCGCCGGTTCGGCGGTTTCGTCGGGAGTTTCAGGCTCCTGCTCGTTCGTAACGGGCAGGCCGGCATCGTCGGCAGTGCTTAATGGGAATTCGGGCATTTCGTTGTCGGAAGGATCGCCGGCTTCCAATTCGGGGAGGATGTTTTTTACTTCTTCTGCGGCCGGTGCAGCCTCGGCCGGTTGAACTTTTTTAATTACACGCATCCGGGGTTGATTCGGATCGCGGCGAGGGGCTTGTGCAGGCGATTCGTCCGTCGGTTTTACGTCGGCTGGTTTTGCGGTAGCCGGTTCGGCCATTTTTGCAGCCTTTTCCTTTTCAGATTGATTTTCGGCAGGCGCTGTTTTTTCGGCTTTCGGCTTCCGGCCTCGTTTGGCCGGTGTTTTTTGTACTGTCGCATCGGGAGTTGCCGCTTCGGCTTGCTTCGATTCTTGTTTCTCCGTTACCACTGCCTTCTGCTTAACCGCTGCTTCCTTTGGTTGCTGGCTGTCTTTTGGAGTGGCTTCGGTACGTTGCTTTTCAGGTTTCCGTTGCTGATTTTTAGAGTCGGCTGCAGGAGCGGATTTTTGATCGGAGCCCTTTTTCACCGGTCCGCGTACATGGCGCCCTTTAGCGGGTTTGTTTTGGTCTTTCACCGCCTTTGCCTGCGCATTGACGATTGCTTGCCGATCAAGGATCTCATATACAAGTTGTTGTTGCGAAATTGAATTGGGAACTTTTAATTCCAGTTCCTGGGCAATCTGGCGTAGCTCAGTCATGTCTTTCGACTCGAGCTGTGTAAGGTTGTAATTACTCATAAGTTTGATGATACGTTTATCAGGAATTGTTCTTCTGAAAAAGATATAAACGCTGGGATACTAAAATGTTTAATTGATAATTGTTGGTTGAGTTTTCCGGTATATACCGGACAATGGGCAGGAGGCCCGACTATAGAGTTGAAAATCGGGGACAAAGTTAAAATAATATTTTGAATTTGCAAAGAAATCGTTACATTTGCGTTCAAATTTTTAAAATAATACCACAAATGGGACTTAAATTTCGGCTGACGGTGATGAGTTTTCTCCAATTTATGATTTGGGGAGCATGGTTAATTACGATTGGTGTATATTGGTTTGAAACCCGGCAATGGGGAGGTACCGAATTCGGTGCCGTATTTTCGACCTTGGGTATTGCTTCTATTTTTATGCCCGCCCTGTTCGGTATCGTCGCCGATAAATGGGTGAATGCCGAGAAATTGTACGGCATACTGCATATACTCAGTGGTATTGCCATGTTTTCGTTAACATTGGTCGACGACTCGGGACTGTTCTTCTGGATCATGCTTGTCGCCATGTTCTTTTACATGCCCACCATCGCCCTGTCCAATTCGGTGGCCTATACAGCTTTAAAATCGAACAATCTCGATGTGGTAAAGGCTTTTCCGCCCATCCGCGTATGGGGTACCATCGGTTTTATTGCCGCCATGTGGATTACCAACCTTACAGGCAACAAAGCTACCGAAGTTCAGTTCTATTTTTCAGCAGCCTTTTCGCTCCTGCTGGGAGTTTATTCGTTTACACTTCCGGCTTGTCCGCCGCCTATGAAAGGAACCAAAGAACTGAATATCGCCGACTCGCTGGGGCTGAAAGCCTTCAAGCTTTTCGCTAATTATAAGATGGCATTGTTCTTTGTATTTTCAATGTTCCTGGGAGCCGCTCTTCAGCTCACCAATATGTACGGCGACACTTACCTCACCGATTTCCAGAAAATTCCACAGTACGCCGATTCCTTCGTTGTGAAATATTCGACCATCATCATGTCGATTTCCCAGATTTCGGAAACGCTGTTTATTCTTGCCATCCCGTTTTTTCTGAAACGCTTTGGCATCAAAAACGTGATGTTACTCAGTATGGCAGCCTGGGTATTACGTTTCGGATTATTTGGCCTGGGCAATCCCGACGATCGGCTGTGGATGATTCTGCTTTCGATGGTAGTATACGGAATGGCATTCGATTTCTTTAATATCTCGGGATCCTTGTTTATTGAAACCACCACCGACTCGTCGATCCGTTCGAGCGCCCAGGGATTATTCATGATGATGACCAACGGCTTCGGAGCCATCATGGGCAGCTTCATCAGCGGAGTGTTGATCGACCGGTTCTTTACGACGGATGGGATCAAGAACTGGGAAGGGATCTGGTTTACGTTCACCGCCTACTCGGCCGTGATCATGATATTGTTCGCAGTATTATTCAAACATAAACATGTGAAATAGCCGTTATCAAAACGGTGTTTCGTCGAACCGGGCAGCGCCAAATGGCGATGCCGGTGCCGGCGGAATTTCAAAGCCTGCGCCAGCCTGAACATTCATTTTCGACGGAATCGACTGATATCCTGTAGCAGCCATGGCTTCTTCGGCATCAGCGTCGTCTTTGTTCATAAATTTCGCGTACACATTCTTAAACTTCAGTTGTACATCGTCGGTTGCCCCGTTACGGTGTTTGGCAATAATGATCTCGGCGATGCCCTTCAGCGAATTTCCCTGGGCATCTTCGGTGATCTTGTAATATTCGGGACGGTGGATAAAACACACCATGTCGGCATCCTGTTCAATGGCTCCCGATTCGCGAAGGTCCGACAGCTGTGGCCGCTTTCCTTCGATACCCGTACGTCCCTCGACCCCACGGTTGAGCTGCGAAAGTGCGATAATCGGAATATCGAGCTCCTTGGCAAGACCTTTCAACGAGCGCGATATGATACTTACCTCTTGTTCGCGACTGCCGAAACTCATTCCCGAAGCATTCATCAGCTGAAGGTAGTCGATAATTATCATCTGAATTTTATGCTCCCGCACCAGACGCCGGGCTTTGCTCCTCAATTCGAAAATCGATAAGCTGGGGGTATCGTCGATAAATATCGGAGCATCGAGTAACTGGGTAATATCGCGATCGAATTTTTCCCATTCATACTGATCGAGCTGGCCATTCTTAATCTTATCGCCTTCCAGTTGACAAACGTTCATAATCAAACGGTTGACCAACTGAACATTCGACATTTCGAGCGAAAAAACGGCAACCGGAACATTATAATCCACCGCTATATTTTTGGCCATCGACAAAATAAAAGCGGTTTTTCCCATCGCCGGACGGGCAGCAATGATGATAAGGTCGGATTTTTGCCAGCCCGACGTAATTTTGTCGAGCGAATGGAAACCACTGGGCACCCCGCTGGCTCCCTGGCGGTTGGCCGCCTGCATCATCCGGTTGCGGGCTTCTTCAATCACCGGATTGATTTGAGTTACATCTTTTTTCAGGTTTCGTTGCGAAACTTCAAACAGCATCCCCTCCGACTCCTGCATCAAATCATCTACATCGGTTTTCTCATCGAATGCTTTTGTTTGTATTTCCGATGAAATACGAATCAATTCACGTGCAAGAAATTTCTGCATGATAATTCGGGCATGATACTCGAGGTGAGCTGCCGAATTCACTTTCGCAGTAAGCAAAGTAATATAATAGGGCCCTCCGACATCGTCGATATAACCACTTTTCCGCAATTGTTCGGTAACGGTATGCATATCGATGGGCTGTTGGTGTACGGCCAGGGTTTGGATAGCTTCGTAAATCTTCTGATGTGCTATTTTGTAAAAACACTCGGGTTTCAGCAAATCGGAAATCATTGCATAGGCATCGGCCTCAATCATGATAGCACCCAATACCGCTTCTTCGAGTTCGAGCGCCTGGGGGGGTAATTTACCGAATTCGTTGGCCGGAATGGGAGCCGGCGCGCCGGTTTTCTTGCGTGAAGTATAATTTTTCTTTTCGGGAGTCATAAACACCTTGCATTAATTGGGGGTGGCAAATTTACTCTTTTTTTTCGAAGATCAGGCCGGTCGATGCGTTAAAATTTGCCTTTGAACGCCACTAACCGGGCAGGGAGTTCTGGAAGTGACTGACCATTAGCAAAGATGCCGATTACCGAAGAACCCGAACCCGACATGGTAGCATATACCGCTCCCGACCGGTATAAATAGTCCTTCAATTCGCCTATGTACGGATATTTTTTCACGACCGATGCTTCAAAATCGTTCACGATGCGCCCGCGCCACTCCGACAGGGGTAGCTGAATACTTTCGTACAAGGAATGAACCGGTCTGCCCGGACGAACACCGGCATAGGCTTCGGGAGTCGACACATGAATATCGGGTTTTATAAGCACGAACCGATAACCCTCTAATGAAATCTGCAACGGGCTGAAGATATTCCCGATTCCGGTGGCAAAAACAGGCTGATTCCGGATAAAAAACGGGCAATCGGCACCGAGCTTCACTGCATATGTTTCCATCCGGCCAGGACTCAACTGCAACTGATACAGCTCGTTCAGGGCTTTCAACATGAACGCCGCATCCGACGACCCTCCTCCCAGCCCCGCACCAAAGGGTATGTTTTTCTTCAACATAACGCGGGTCTTTCCCAGTGCAAAATCCTGTTGCAACAACCGGTATGCCTTTATTATCAGATTGTCTTCGTCGGCAGTGGCAAGCTGCAACCCTTCCACTTCCAGCCGGTAATCATTATCGATGCGGGCGTTTGCCTCAACGATGAGTTCATCGTGTACCGGTAACGGGTAAAATACCGTTTCCAGGTTGTGGTAACCGTCGCTGCGTTTTTCAATCACATTGAGACCAATATTAATCTTTGCGTTTGCCAAATAACTGACTGTCATCTTATTGCAATCTTTTTAAATGTTTTATACCTCCTCTGTGATTGCAAAAATACTAAAATAAACACTAAAGGATTCAACTTCCATCCAAAAAATATGTTACCCACATCAAACCCTCTCTACATCCGATCATTAATAATTAACAATTGATAATTAAAAAATTCGTATTTTTGTATGCAAAAAGAAACTGACTTCAGAATGAACTACCAACGCAAGCCCGAATGGCTGCTCAATAAAATATACAGCGATAAAAGTTATTCGCACGTAAACTCGGTGATTAAGGAACACGGACTTCATACGATCTGTACCAGCGGACGGTGTCCGAACCAAAGCGAATGCTGGAGCCGCGGCACGGCTACGCTCATGATCCTGGGAAATATCTGTACCAGAGCCTGCAAGTTTTGCAACACGATTACCGGCAGGCCGCTCCCGCCCGATCACGACGAACCCCGGAAAGTGGCCGAGTCGATACGGTTGATGAAATTGAAGCATGCTGTGATTACATCGGTCGATCGCGACGATTTGAAGGACGGCGGGGCGGCTATCTGGGCCGAAACCATCCGTCAGGTAAAGGAATTGAATCCGGGCATTACGCTGGAAGTTCTGATTCCCGACTTCGACGGTAAAACGGAATTGATCGATCAGGTCATCGATGCAGGACCGGATGTGGTTTCGCATAACCTGGAAACCGTACGCCGTCTTACTCCGCAAATCCGCACCAAAGCGAAATACGATGTAAGTCTGAAAGTGCTGCAGCATATCGCCTCTCGCGGGAAAACGGCAAAAACCGGGATTATGCTGGGACTGGGCGAAACCGAAGACGAAATTCTGGAACTGATGGACGATGCCCTGGCACACAACTGTTCGGTGATCACCATCGGTCAGTACCTCCAGCCTTCCCGTAAACACGCTCCGGTTTCAGCCTATATCCATCCCGATAAGTTTGCCGAATATAAACAGATCGGTAAAGCCAAAGGCTTCCGTTTCATCGAAAGCGGGCCCTTCGTCCGCTCGTCGTATTTTGCCGAGAAGCACGTGGGTTAACCGATTTTTTTGTATATTTGCGCAGCATTAATAAAATAATTCATATTCTTATTTAACAACCCCCGAACACTTCATGAGTTTAGAGGCTGAAATTCAACGTCGCAGAACCTTTGCGATTATTTCACACCCGGATGCAGGGAAAACTACCCTGACCGAAAAATTATTGCTCTTCGGAGGCGCCATTCATGTCGCCGGAGCTGTAAAGTCGAATAAAATTAAAAAAACGGCTACCTCCGACTGGATGGAAATCGAAAAGCAACGCGGAATTTCGGTGGCTACCTCGGTCATGGGCTTTGAGTACCGCGATTATAAAATCAATATTCTCGACACTCCCGGTCACCAGGATTTTGCCGAAGATACCTACCGTACGCTTACGGCAGTGGACTCGGTTATTATCGTGGTCGATACTGCCAAAGGGGTGGAAACACAGACCCGTAAACTGATGAATGTTTGCCGGATGCGGAATACCCCGGTGA
This sequence comes from Paludibacter sp. 47-17, assembly GCA_001898935.1. Classification (GTDB taxonomy): domain Bacteria; phylum Bacteroidota; class Bacteroidia; order Bacteroidales; family Paludibacteraceae; genus Paludibacter. The sequence goes on along the minus strand of MKVT01000034.1, from coordinate 33,232 downwards.
TGATTTTTGTCAATAAAATGGATCGTGAAGGAAAGGATCCGTTTGATTTGCTGGATGAACTGGAAGCAGAACTGGGCATTGGCGTACGTCCGCTCAGCTGGCCCATCAATCAGGGCTTTTCGTTTAAAGGCGTTTATAATATTTACCAGGATAAACTGGAACTTTACACACCCAATAAGCAAACCATCAGCGAGTCGGTACAGCTGCAGAATATCGGGAGTCCTGAACTGGACCGGTTGGTGAGCGAACGCGATGCGGCTAAACTGCGTGAGGATATGGAGCTTATCGAGGGGGTATATCCTGCTTTCGATATACAGGAATACCTGGCCGGCCGACTGGCTCCCGTCTTTTTCGGTTCGGCACTCAATACCTTCGGAGTAAAGGAATTGCTCGACTGTTTTGTCGAAATCGCACCCTCACCCCGCCCTATTCATACGCTGGAACGGGAAGTAAATCCCTACGAATCCAATTTCTCGGGATTTATTTTTAAAATCCATGCCAATATGGATCCCAATCACCGGAGTTGCATTGCCTTTGTGAAGATTTGCTCCGGGAAATTTGAACGCAATGTGAACTACCGGCATGTGCGTCATAATAAACTGATGCGGTTTTCGGCTCCGACAGCCTTTATGGCCCAAAAAAAGGAAACGGTGGACGAAGCATTTGCAGGCGATATAGTGGGTTTGCCCGATACGGGTACCTTTAAAATCGGCGACACGCTTACCTCGGGTGAAATCCTTCATTTCAAGGGACTTCCCAGTTTCTCGCCCGAAATGTTTAATTACCTCGAAAATGCCGATCCGATGAAAACCAAGCAATTGGAAAAAGGAATCAACCAGTTGATGGACGAGGGCGTGGCACAGTTGTTTGTGAATCAGTTCAACAACCGTAAAATTGTGGGTACTGTCGGACAGCTTCAGTTTGAAGTAATCCAATACCGGTTGCTGCACGAATACGGGGCGCAGTGCCGTTGGGAACCCGTGAACCTGCATAAAGCCTGCTGGATTGAAAGTGATGATCCGCAAGAGCTGGAGAATTTTAAAAAACGAAAGGCGCAATACATGGCGCTGGATAAAGAAGGTCGTGATGTGTTTTTGGCCGACTCGGGCTATGTATTGATGATGGCTCAGCAGGACTTTCAGAAAATCAGGTTCCATTTCAGCTCCGAATTTTAAACGAATTATCTACCAACAATAAAATAACAAATCATGAGAAAACTATTGGCTTTATTCCTGGTTTCGTCTATGGCTGCATCGGCCTGGGCCCAGGGGAATGAATGGCAGGACCCGACCAAAAATCAGGTCAACCGCTTGCCGATGCACACGAATTATTTCGCGTTCGAATCGGCACAGGCAGCCCAGAAAGGTTGCAAAAAATCGTCGGAAAATTTCCTATCCCTCAATGGTATCTGGAAATTTCACTGGGTAAAAAATGCCGATCAGCGGCTCACCGATTTTTATCAGATTGGTTACAACGATAAAGGCTGGGCCACCATGCCAGTACCCGGAATTTGGGAACTCAACGGCTATGGCGATCCTGTATATGTCAACGTGGGATATCCCTGGCGGAACCAGTTTAAAAACGATCCTCCGAAATTTCCAACCGAAAATAATAATGTAGGATCATACCGGCGCGAGATCGAAGTGCCTGCCAACTGGAACGGAAAAGACATTATCGCCCATTTTGGTTCGGTAACTTCCAACATCTACCTGTGGGTGAATGGTAAGTACGTGGGTTACAGCGAGGACAGCAAGCTGGAAGCTGAGTTCAATATTACAAAATTTGTAAAACCCGGCAAAAACCTCATTGCTTTCCAGGTATTCCGCTGGTCGGACGGCACCTATCTCGAAGATCAGGACTTCTGGCGCCTGACCGGCGTGGGGCGCGATTGCTACCTCTATGCCCGTTCGAAAAACCGCGTGGAAGATATCCGGGTAACTCCCGACCTGGATGCTGCCTATAAAAACGGTACGCTGGCTATCGATATCACTACTGCAGGCTCGGCCGATGTAAAACTGGTGCTTACCGATAAAGCCGGAAAAGAAATAGCGGCTACATCGGTGAAAGGAAAAGGTAAACTGAAAGCTACCATGGCAGTCGAAAATCCTGCTAAGTGGACGGCCGAAACACCCAACCTGTACACGCTGACTGCCACTACCGCCAACGAGGTTATCCCGGTGAAGGTAGGTTTCCGTAAAATCGAAATTAAAAACAAACAATTGCTGGTCAACGGTCAGCCTGTACTGTTTAAAGGCGCCAACCGTCATGAAATGGATCCCGACAATGGTTATGTGGTGAGCCGTGAACGGATGATTCAGGATATAAAAGTAATGAAATCGCTGAATATCAACGCTGTGCGTACCTGCCATTATCCCGATGCCAACGAATGGTACGACCTCTGCGACGAATACGGATTGTATGTGGTGGCCGAAGCAAATGTGGAATCGCACGGGATGGGCTATGGCGAAGAAACGCTTGCCAAAGATCCTGCCTACGAACTGGCGCATCTGGAACGTAACCAACGTAATGTACAACGTGGCTACAACCATCCTTCGATCATCACCTGGTCGCTCGGCAACGAAGCCGGGATGGGCCCCAACTTTACAAAAGCTTATAATTGGATTAAAAATGACGATAAAACCCGCCCGGTTCAGTACGAACGCTCGCAGGCCAAAAGCGGTAAAAACCTTACCAATGAAGTGGCTACCGATATTTTTGTTCCGATGTACCTCGATTACCAGGGTGTGATTCGTTATTGCGAAAATCCCGATTATGAAGCTCCGCTTATTCAGTGCGAATATGCTCACGCCATGGGAAACTCGATGGGTGGCTTCAAGGAATACTGGGATCTGATTCGTAAATACCCCAATTATCAGGGTGGTTTCATCTGGGACTTTGTGGATCAGGCTCTGCGTAAATACAATAAGGATGGAGTCGAAATCCGTGCCTACGGCGGCGATTACAATGCCTACGACGTATCGGACAACAACTTCCTGAACAACGGAATCGTCAACCCCGACCGCGGTTACAATCCTCATGCTTACGAGGTGAAGTATTACCACCAGAATATCTGGGCTACTCCGGTGGATTTAAGCCGGGGCACCATCAAAATTTATAACGAAAACTTCTTTACCGATCTTTCGAATTATTATGCCGAATGGCAACTGCTCAGCAATGGAAAAGCGATAGTAAGCGGTCAACTGACCGATGTGAATGTTGCTCCGCAGCAAACCAAAACGTTCAACCTGGGATATGTATTGAACGATGTAAAACCAGTAGGCGAAGTAGTATTGAATGTATCGTTTAAACTGAAATCGGCCTGGCAACTGCTTCCTGCCGGCTTCGAAGTGGCTACGGCTCAGATGGAAATACAGCCTTATCAGTTTGCCGCACTGGCTGTAGGTAAGCAATGCGCCAAAAACGAAAAACCGATTATTCCCGAAGTGCGTACCAACGATTACAACTACCTGCGCATTTTCGGCGAACAGTTCAATATCGAATTCAACAAACACAACGGACAGATCAGTAAATGGATTCACAAAGGAGTGCAGCTGCTCGACGACGAAGGTAAATTCGAAGCCAATTTCTGGCGCGCACCGACCGATAACGATTACGGTGCAAACCTGCAGAACCGTTACGCTGCCTGGCGTAACCCGCGCATGCAGCTCGATTCGATGCGCCACCGTGTTGAAAACGGCCTGATCGTGGTAAAAGTATACCACAACCTGCGCAGCGTTCACGCTAAATTGATGACTCAATATACCATCGATCCTCAAGGCAACGTGCTTTACCATCAGAATATGACTGTTAATCCCGACGAAAAAGTATCGGATCTGTTCCGCTTCGGCTTCCGCATGCAAATGCCCGAACGATTTGAACTGGTCGAATATTACGGCCGCGGTCCGTTCGAAAATTACAGCGACCGCAACGATGCTTCGCTGCTCGGAATTTACAAACAAACGGTTGCCGAACAGTTTTATCCTTATATTCGTCCGCAGGAAACCGGAACCCGTACCGATTTACGTTACTGGAAAGTAACCGATAAAGGTGGTCGCGGTTTAAAATTCGAATCTACCGCTCCGTTCTCGGCATCGGCCCTGAATTATACGGTAGAGTCGCTCGACAATGGTCCGCAGAAAACACAGCGCCACTCGCCGGAGGTTCCCAAAGCCGGACTTACCGAAGTGTGTGTCGATAAAGTTCAGATGGGGCTGGGTTGTGTTACCAGCTGGGGAGCTCTCCCGCTGCCCGAATACCGGTTGACCTATCAGAACTACGAATTCAGTGTAAAAATTTCACCCCTGCATTAATATGGACTGATACGCGTCGGTTTATTTGAACAGACGCACGATACTTCAACACCCTTCCAACGATTTATTAGCATAATAGGTCGATGGAAGGGTGTTCAAGTATTGGCATTTATATACAACATTTTCCAGGATAATGAAACTAAGAAGTCGACTTTTGCATACACATACAATTTATTTTGCATATTCGGTCGTAAATTGCAATTTTTAAGAAAATAAACAGCGAATACATTTGACAGCTAATAAAAATTTAGTACTTTTGCAGGAATTTTGGACCACAAAAAAATCTCTAAAAATTTTATGCAAAAGTACAAACCTTTTCATCTTGTTCTGGAAGATGGAACCGTTTTCGAAGGTAAATCGTTCGGGTACGAAAAAGCCGTTGCCGGCGAGGTAGTTTTCAACACCGCCATGGTGGGGTATCCCGAGAGTCTCACCGACCCGTCCTACGCCGGGCAGTTGTTGGCCATCACCTTCCCATTGGTTGGTAATTACGGGGTTCCGAACGACACAGTTCAAAACCAGTTATCCACATTTTACGAATCGGAAAAAATACAGGTGACCGGCCTTATTATTTCCGATTTTTCGTTTGAATACAGTCATTGGAATGCTGTGAAAAGCCTCAGCGACTGGCTCATCGAACATGAAGTGCCCGGAATTTTCGGTATCGACACCCGGGAACTCACCAAGCTGGTGCGCGAAAAAGGAACCATGAAAGGAAAACTGGTTTTTCCGGAGGGCGACGATATCGAATTCGTAAATCCCGACGACGAAAATCAGGTGGCAAAAGTAAGCTGCAAGGAAGTAATTACTTATGGCGCAGGCAAGCATAAAATTGTGATGGTCGACTGCGGGGTGAAACATAACATTATCCGTTGCCTGCTCAAACGCGATACTACCGTCATTCGCGTGCCCTGGGATTACGATTTTTCGCACATCGACTACGATGGCTTGTTTATTTCCAACGGTCCGGGCGACCCGGCCTATTGTACCGCCACAGTCGAAAACATCCGCAAAGCCATGCAAACCGGCAAACCTATCTTCGGCATTTGCATGGGAAATCAATTGCTCTCGGTAGCCGGCGGTGCATCGACTTATAAACTGAAATACGGTCACCGTTCGCACAACCAGCCGGTTCAGCTGGCGGGAACCCAACGGGCCTTTATCACGACCCAAAACCATGGTTTTGCTGTCGACAATGCTACCCTGGGTAGCGATTGGGAACCTCTTTTTATCAACATGAACGATGGTACGAATGAGGGGGTTCGCCATAAAACAAAACCTTGGTTCTCTTGTCAGTTCCATCCCGAAGCTACGTCGGGCCCCACTGATACCGAAGTATTGTTCGATGTGTACCTGAAAACCATGACCGATCGCTCCACTCCTATACCGCAAATGATCGCTCAGGAAATGGATACCCGTCAGGTGGAAAAGAAAGAATACAGGGGAGTGGAAAAAGGCGGAGTGAAAAAAGTACTGGTGCTCGGTTCCGGCGCTCTCAAAATCGGAGAAGCGGGCGAATTCGATTATTCGGGGTCACAAGCGCTCAAAGCCCTTAAGGAAGAGGGCGTTTATACGGTGCTGATCAACCCCAATATTGCCACGGTTCAAACTTCCGAAGGCATTGCCGATAAAGTATACTTTCTGCCGGTAACGCCCGACTTTGTAGAGCGGGTGATTGAAAAAGAACGTCCCGATGGCGTATTTCTTTCGTTTGGCGGACAAACCGCGCTCAACTGCGGGGTAGCCCTTTACAAAGGAGGTATTTTTGAAAAATACAAGGTGAAAGTACTGGGTACTCCCGTACAATCGATTATCGACACCGAGGACCGCGAGATCTTCAACCAGAAGCTCTCCGAAATTAACGTCAACTACATCAAGTCGGAAGCCGTAACCAATTTTGAAGATGCCCGCCGTGCAGCCAACGAACTGGGTTACCCGGTAATCGTGCGCGCCGCCTACGCCCTGGGTGGTTTAGGTTCAGGTTTTTGCGACAACGACGAGGAACTGAAGGTGATCACCGATAAAGCATTTGCATACTCACCGCAGGTATTGGTTGAAAAATCGCTGAAAGGTTGGAAAGAAATTGAATACGAAGTGGTGCGCGACCGGTACGACAACTGTATCACCGTGTGTAACATGGAAAACTTCGACCCGCTGGGAATTCACACGGGCGAAAGTATCGTGGTGGCACCCTCGCAAACGCTTACCAACAGCGAATACCATAAATTACGCGAATTGGCCATCCGGATTATCCGCCATATTGGAATCGTAGGCGAATGTAATGTTCAGTATGCTTTGGATCCTTATTCCGAAGATTACCGGGTGATTGAAGTAAATGCTCGTCTGAGCCGTTCTTCGGCCCTGGCTTCCAAAGCTACCGGCTATCCGCTGGCCTTTGTGGCTGCCAAACTCGGCCTGGGATACGGTTTGCCCGAGTTGAAAAACTCGGTAACCAAGGATACTACCGCTTTCTTCGAACCTGCGCTCGATTATATCGTGTGTAAAATCCCACGTTGGGATCTTGGGAAATTCCAGGGAGTAAGCCGCGAATTGGGTTCGAGCATGAAATCGGTGGGCGAAATCATGTCGATCGGCCGTACGTTCGAAGAAGTAATGCAAAAGGGACTTCGAATGATCGGATTGGGCATGCACGGGTTCGTGGCCAATAAGGAAATGTTTGTCGACGATCTCGACAAGCACCTCTCCGCTCCCACCGACAAGCGTGTATTCTACATCGCCCAGGCCCTGGAAGCCGGATACAGCGTCGATCGTATTCACGAGCTTACCCGCATCGATAAATGGTTCCTGCATAAACTGGCCCGCATTAAATCGCTCGAAAAAGAACTGGCGGCATGCGATACGCTGGAGAAAGTGGGCGACGAACTGCTACGCGATGCCAAAGTAGCCGGTTTCTCCGATTTCCAGATCACCCGGCTGGTGACCAAGTGCAGCAACGACGAAATTGATGAAAAAATAAAACTGACACGGGCTTACCGTAAATCGCGCGGCATTCTTCCGGTGGTAAAGCAAATCGATACCCTGGCGGCTGAATATCCGGCACAAACCAATTACCTTTACCTCACTTACAGCGGCGTGGCGGGCGATATGAAATACCTGGGCGACCACCGTTCGGTGGTGGTGCTGGGATCGGGAGCCTATCGTATCGGTTCGTCGGTCGAATTCGACTGGTGCGGGGTTAATGCCCTCATGACCATCCGGAAGGAAGGTTTCCGCTCGGTAATGATCAATTACAATCCCGAAACCGTTTCGACCGACTACGACATGTGCGACCGGCTCTATTTCGACGAGCTTAGTTTTGAACGCGTGATGGATATTATCGAGATGGAAAATCCGATGGGAACCATCGTTTCGACCGGAGGTCAGATCCCGAACAACCTGGCTATGAAACTGGCCGGCGCAGGAGTCACCCTGATGGGAACCCAGGCTAAGGACATCGACCGTGCCGAAGACCGTCATAAATTTTCGTCGATGCTCGATGAGTTGGGAATCGACCAGCCTCGCTGGAAGGAACTCACCACCTTCGAAGATGTGAGCGAATTTGTTGATCGTATCGGATTCCCGGTACTGGTTCGTCCTTCCTACGTACTCTCGGGTGCAGCCATGAACGTGTGCCACGATGCCGCTCAGCTCGAAAACTTCCTGAAATTGGCTACCGAGGTATCGAAAAAACACCCGGTGGTGGTTTCGGAATTTCTGGAGCGTTGCAAGGAAATCGAGATCGATGCCGTAGCCGAAAAAGGGGAAATCATTGCCTATGCCATCTCGGAGCATGTGGAGTTTGCCGGGGTCCACTCCGGTGATGCCACCACACAGTTTCCTCCGCAAAAAATTTATGTGGAAACCATCCGCCGGATCAAGAATATAGCCCGTCAGATTGCAGCTTCGCTCCATATCTCCGGACCGTTTAATATCCAGTTCCTGGCCAAGGACAACTACATCAAGGTGATCGAGTGTAACCTTCGTTCGTCGCGCTCCTTCCCCTTCGTGTCCAAAGTGCTGAAAATCAACTTTATCGAACTGGCTACCAAGGTAATGCTCGGTCTGCCGGTCGAACGTCCCGAAAAGTCGGCCTTCGACCTCGATTATGTGGGCATCAAAGCCTCGCAGTTCTCCTTCCATCGCCTTCAGCTGGCCGATCCGGTATTGGGCGTGGATATGGCTTCGACCGGCGAAGTGGGTTGTATTGGTGACGATTTTTCCGAAGCGATTCTGAAGTCCTTACTGTCGGTAGGATTCCGGATTCCGAAAAAACGGATCTTGATTTCTTCGGGTGAACCAAAATCGAAAGTAGAGCTTATCGATGCGTGTAAAATGCTATCGAAGAAAGGTTTCGAATTGTTTGCCACCCGGGGCTCGTTCCGTTTCCTGCGCGACAACGGCGTCGAGAGTACCCCTGTAAACTGGCCCGATGAACCCGGAGAACTGAATGTGAAAGACATGCTTTCGCGCAAGGAATTTGATTTGGTTATCAACATCCCGAAAAACACCACGGAACGGGAGTTGAAAAACGATTATATCATCCGGCGAGGTGCCATCGATTTTAATATTCCCCTGCTCACCAATGCCCGACTTGCTTCGGCCTTTATCACTGCGTTCTGCACGTATAAGGTAGAAGATATAAAAATTAAGAGCTGGGATGAATATTGAGTAACGGTAAGAACCGGAAAGGGAAAAATGAAGAAAGCGAAGAGCGGGGAGGAAAGTAACGAGAGCGGGGCGTCGGCCCCCGCCCTCTTGAGTATGGACTCCTGGCTCCTGGCGTTGTATTCATGGTTCTCCTCCAATCATCGCACCCTTCCCTGGCGCGAAACGCGCGATCCGTACCGGATATGGATATCGGAGGTAATACTTCAGCAAACCCGTGTGAACCAGGGGATGGAGTATTACCTGCGGTTCCTCGATCGGTTTCCCGATGTGCGCTCGCTGGCCGAGGCATCGGAACAGGAGGTACTCGCTATGTGGCAGGGCCTCGGTTATTATTCACGGGCGCGAAATCTCCATGCTGCGGCTCAACAGATTGCTACGAGCCATGGAGGTCTATTCCCCGGCACCTATGAAGAAATACGGGCCCTGAAAGGTATCGGCGACTATACAGCAGCTGCAATAGCTTCCATTGCTTACGATTTACCCTATGCCGTGGTGGACGGGAATGTGTACCGGGTGCTGTCGCGCCTGTTTGCCGTCGACACTCCCATCGACAGCACGCAGGGTAAAAAAGAGTTCCAACAGCTGGCGCAATCGTTGCTCGACACCACTAAACCCGGCTTGCACAACCAGGCTGTCATGGAATTCGGAGCACTGGCCTGTGTACCGGTAAGTCCCGATTGTACCTGCTGTGTGTTACAGCCGCAATGCAGGGCTTACGAACTAGGATTAGTCAACCAACTTCCGGTTAAAAGCAAGAAGACAGCTGTTAAGGAGTTGTTCTATACCTATCTGTATATCCATTCGGACAATAAGCTGCTTCTGCAACCGCGTTCGGCCGGCGACAATATATGGAAAAACATGTACGAATTCCCGCTTATTGAAGCCGATCGCCTGCTCACAGCCGAAGAACTGCTTTCGCATCCACTACTTGAACAACTGGGCGAACTTACCCTTCATCCAACCCCTGTCGATTTCACCCACATCCTCTCCCACCGGAAAATAAATGTACGGTTTTTTCAGATAGAACCGAACGAATTGAACAACACAAACCATAACAGTATAATTGTAACAACAAAAGAGTTACATCAGTATCCATTACCGCGTGTGATCACCCGGTATTTAGAATGCTGATTTGGAAATATGCGGCAACGGGCAGTCGGTCTCGAAAACTCTTTACCGTACAATACTCATTTTACGGCTATCACGATTTCCAAGTTGAACCAAATACGTACCGCTTTCGAGCCACTCGATCGATACCATCTCGTTAGGAGAAACCAGTTTACAATAAAGTTCTACACCGCCCAGCGAAAATATTTTTAAAAGGGTTGCTTCATCAATTCCGGAAACAACAATATAATCTTTTGCCGGATTCGGGAAGATATTCACCGATGGAACCAACAATGATTCATTAGCAACTTTCACCAATTCCTCTACATTTTTAAACACGTTCCATACAGGAGCCGATTTGTATTGATCTGAGGTCCCCCATGGTACATATAAGGTGCACAATTCCAGATTTAGTTGGTTAAACTGTGCAAAATCGATTGTTGATCCGGGAGGAGTTCCAGCCAAACAATAAAAGGACTTTATAAGTGTACAATTAGTAAATACTCCATAGCCCAGCCTGGTTAATGAAGCTGGAAGCGTAACTTTTTCAAGTGCAATACAGTTTTTAAGCGTAAAATTGTTCAATTGGGTAATTAATCCGGGAAAAACAATTTCAGTTATCGACTTACAGCCCGAAAAGGCATATTCACCAATAGAAGTTAACGTTGACGGAAGTATAACCGGATTTAATAACTCAGCATTTTCAAAGGTGTAATTCCCTATACTTCGAACCGAAGGCATACTAACCCTAAAGAGTAATGGGCAAAATCCGAAAGCATTGTCACCAATTTGCTGCACACCGGAAGGCAATTCAACTATCATAAGATGAGTACACTTTTCAAACGCTCTGGCAGGAATCGCTTTTAAGGATGATTTGAAAACCAAACGTGTGATGCCCCCGCAAGCTCGAAATGCACTTTCCCCTATCGTTTCAACGTTTTCTGGTAAAGTAAGTACACCTTTTAGGTTCTGGCAAGCAAAGAAAGCACCCTTTTCGATTGTTTTAACCGTAGAGGGTATTTTTAATGGCTGCCTTAAACTCTGACAGCCTGAAAATGCTGACTCACCAATTGTAAGGATTGAGGGAGGGAAAACGATGATATTAAGCCTGGAATACTTAAAAGCTTCTTTAGGAATAGCATTTGCCGCGTTTACTCCATAATTGGGTGAGTCATGTGCCAGAATGCTTACTTCACTTAAATCAAGATACACCAAATTTTCCAGATAATTTCGAATAAAGCTAAAGTCTTTAGCATCCATTGTTCCACTTACTTTCAACTTTACAACAGAATCATAATAGCTATTTTTAATTTGACCACTCAATTCTCCAGCCACCGTCGTAACATGAATTACAGGTTCAGGAAAATTCAAATCGGTGTACAGGGGTTCATCCGGAATGATCAGGGTTGTATCGATATCAAAATGAAAGCCCTCAACAAGGCCGAATTGTTGCCAGCCTTCTGCTTGCTTATAACTTGTTATACTTGGTGAGGGTACATAAATCTTACAACTGATGGCCGGAACACTATCGAAACAATTTAATGCTGTTATGGGAACACGCTTTGTTGAACAATAGATTTCCTGTAGATTTAAACAGCTACCGAATGCTTTCGATGCAATTATATCCACCAGTGAGGGTAGAGTGATTTTTTGAAGCGCTGTACATCCCTGAAATGCATAGGTTGAGATGAGTTGCACATAGGGTGGAATAGTTATCTCTCTGAGACTGCTGCAACCCTGAAAGGCCGATTGAGTAATCTCCCTTAACTCTGATGGTAAATTGATAGAAACAATGGAGCTACAGTTTTGAAATGCACCTTCGTCAATTACTTTTACGGTCCCGGGAATATGAATTACAGGTAAACTTGTACAATTTTTAAACGCATAGCTCCCAATCGAATTTACCGAATCCGGAATATTGACAGTGGAAAGTTGACCACAATTTTCAAACATTGACGGAGATATGGTCAAACTATTTTCAGCAAAATAAATATTTTTCAGGTTTTTCAATCCATAAAATGCTCTTCTTATGTTTGTATACGGTTTGTTGACTATGATCCTGGTTAAGCTGTCACATCCAAGAAATGGAGATTCATCCAGCATTATTGTAGAACCTTCACCTTCGGATGTTCCGATTATTACCTGCTTCAGTGATGTACATCTGAAAAATGCATACTTACCAATTTCCGTGACACTATCAGGAATGAAAAGGTTCCCGGAAGGTTTTATTAATTTTTCAAATGCATGGTCACCAATTTTTTTAAGTGTAACGGGAAAGTCGGGAATTTCAAGTTTATCACAACTTCTGAATGCACCACGATCAATAATTTCAAGGCAGGGACTCCACTTTACCGAGCGAAGACTGGTACAATTTTCAAAACTATAGGGTCCGATTGTGTTTAAACCGTGAGGTAACTCAACATATACAATCGATGAACAATTCTTGAACAATTCCTCCGAAATTACTGTCAAACCTTCGTTGAACTTTATCTCTTGTAACTGAGTACATCCTTTGAAAACCCATCTGCCTAAAGTGCTTAATCTTTCGGGAAATGTAATGGTGCGTAATGCAGTACAATTTTCGAAACAGCCATCATGAAGGATTTTTACTCCCGGCATCACAATGGAATCGAGTTGAATACAATTGGAAAAGCTATTGTTACCAATAATTTCAATATTATCGGGTAATACTATATGTTTAAGCTGATAGCATTTATTGAAAAGGGCAGATTCTATCGTTTTGAGGTTTTTACCAAACTTCAAATCGGTAAGGTAAGGAAAAGGTGAATAGCCATCTTGTCCCGACCTGTAAAAACTGTAATCGATAAACACCGTGTTCAATTTCTTACAATTTATAAAGGCGTTACAGGATACTTTGGGAGGAGCAAGGGTATAAAAGTTTGAATCAAAGTTGAAATACACCGAATCCAGGTTTACACAGTCGATAAAGGCTTTATCTTTTATTTCCTTTACCGCATTAGTTACTTCCAAAAAGCGAAGCGTGGAGTTTCCTTTAAATGCATTTTCGGCGATGGTCACCACTTCGGATGGAATAATAACATGCTCGGGTGCATCGTCCCAGGAGATTAATATGCCGTTGGTAATAACAGGATCGGAAAAAAGAAATACTGTGTTCAATAAAAAAACAACACAAACTGTGAGTCTGAAAGATAACAACTTAAGGTTTTCCATGAGGATGAAAGTTTTAAATTTAGCACAAATAAAAACACTACTGATCGGGGGGCTAATAAAAGTGGGTAACTTTTCAAAATGGTTTCAAAGTTATGTGTTTAATTTTGAAAAAACAATAAAATTTAATATTTATTTTTTCAACAGCCGATCGCAGTATGTATCATCTGGCACATTTTAATGATTGATCGGATGCGGAACATCAGCCCTGCTCAACCTGCAATACAAGATGATGTATTTATCTTTCTGTTTTTTTTGTATTTTTACCGCATCAATTCTAAAAAAAAACAGGGTATGAGAACACTGGCAAACATTATCTGGCACTTTCCCTTTTTGGGATTTCTTTCGGCATTGGGCGTATTTTTGGTAGGTGGATTATTCGTGATTACCATTCTGGGAGCTCCCATCGGGCTCGGCTTAATCGAATATTCAAAATTTCTGATGGCGCCCTTCTCGAAAGAAATGATCAGTAAAAGCGACCTGAATAAGAAACAAAATGTGCTGTGGAAAAGTTACGGATTTCTGATCAGTATTCTGTATTTTCCGTTTGGACTGGTATTGACCGTTATAACCATCGTCCAGATCGTTGGAATGTTTGTTTCAATTGTAGGTATTCCGGGCGCTGTTATTCTGGCTAAATCCCTGAGTACTTATTTCAACCCGGTGAATAAAGTGTGCGTTCCGGGCAAAGTAGCCGAAGAGATTGCTGTCCGGAAAGCACGCTCACAAGTAAATTAAGTGGGGTTTATTGACAGGGCTTACTAAACTTTGATCCGGGGAGATGTGTTATGATCTGAAAAAACTGACAAGAATGAAAAAAATAGTTTTCTTATCCCTGGTTTCAATTCTGTTGTTCGCTGGTTGCGAGAAAATCGACAAACTTACCCAGTTCGACATGGGCTATAAAATGACGGTTGTAATTCCGTCGTCGACCGGCATCAACTTGCCGTTTAACTTTTTTACGCCCGATGTGCAAACCGATTCTGAAGCGACCTTTGCAATTCACTCCACCAGTAAGGAACTTATCGAAGAAGTGTTGTTAACCAAGTTGACACTTACCCTCACGTCTCCCGGCAATGGTAATCTGGGTTTTATTAAGTCGATCGATGTTTTTATTTCGGCTGAAGGGCTTCCAGAAGAAAAAATCTCCTGGAAAACCAGTTCTTCAGCCGCTAAAACCATCGAATTGGATGTAACCGGCAAGGATTTGAAAGAATACATCAAAAAAGATGAATTCAAACTGCGCTTAAGTACTGTTACCAACGAATTGCTGACCTCAGAACATAAAATCGAAGTCAATGCCAATTTTTTCGTGGATGCAAAAGTATTGGGACAGTAAATTTAGTTTTTGAGATAATAATTAACAGTGGTTACCACCCGCACATTTTTGATATAAGGGGTGTTCGAATCGCGGTCGGAGATCGTGAATTGTCCCTGGCTGGCATCACGGATTTTACCCAGCTTACTCTCCGAATCCTTTGCAAATTTTTCGGCGGCCATCCGGGCATTCCGGGTGGCTTCTTCAATCATAGCCGGCTTGATATCATTCAATTTTGTGAATTCATAACTAACGTTGTAGCGGTAGTCGCCTCCCGTAATGGCGATTCCCTGCTTCAGCAGCTCGGCTTGCTCGGCCATCAGTTTACGTACCTTCTCCACATCGTTGGAGGTTACCGTGATCACCGAGGTGGCATTGTAACGATACGCCGGAGCATTGGCTGCATACCGCTCGGCCTGCATATCGAGGATTTCGGGCGCCGAAACACTGATTTCTTCGGTAGTGATGCCGTTTGTTTTTAAGAACGCTACGATTGCTTTGTTTTTCGTATTGATATTGGTATAAAGCGTCGGCAAATCGTCGCCCAGGTCTTTGTACATCAAGGGCCAGGTGATTTTATTGGCAGGCACTTCCATTTCGGCCAATCCTTTTACACTTACAATGCGGTCCTTATCTTTAAAACTGTTGATACCGGCATTGACTGCTACTCCCAATAAACAAATTCCAACTGCAAGAATACTTGCTTCAATAATACGATGTTTCATAGACTATATGTATTAAAAATTGACTTTAATCTGCATACGATCGTGTTGCCTGCCGGTACAGATGGGCATAAGTGCCATTTTGTTGCATCAGTTGGTCGTGAGTTCCTTCTTCTACCACACAACCTTCGTCGAACACCACAATGCGGTCGGCCCACCTTACGGTACTCAGACGGTGACTGATGATGACGGCTGTTTTCTGATGGGCCAGCTTCTGCAGGGTTTCAATAATCTGTTGTTCCGAAACGGCATCCAGTGCGCTCGATGGCTCATCCATCAGCAGGAGCTCGCGATCGCGATAAAACGCACGGGCGATAGCCAGTTTCTGCCACTGTCCGATACTTAATTCTTCACCTCCCAGAAACTGGTTACCCAGTAAGGTATTGTAACCTTCGGGCAATTGTTCCAATACTTCGGCAATGCCAGCCATACCGGCCGCATGTTTTGCTTTTTGTTCCGAAAACGCCTGCCGGATGGCACCCAAGGCGATGTTTTCGTTGGCTGTTACATTATACAGTGCAAAATCCTGAAAAACAGCCGACAGATGGTTACAGATCTGTTCACGGCCCAATTCCTCGGTGGTAGCCGAATCATAGTATATTTTACCGGAACCGGGCATATAAAAGCCGCACAAGAGCTTTATCAGGGTTGTCTTTCCCGAACCGTTGGCTCCGACTATAGCCACCGTTTCTCCCTTTCGAATAGTCAGGTTGACGCCGCGCAATGCATCGCGTCCGCTATGCTCATACCTGAAGCTTAGGTTCGCTACCCGTATGGAGTGGTCGAGTGTAAACGCCGGCCGGTTGAAGGTACCGGCTGAAGATCTCGTTTCAGGCATTGCCTCTGGGGCCGCAGTACTCTCCTCTACCCGTTCTCCTTCCAGAAAATGCCTGAAGTCGTTCATAAAGATCGTGTCTTCCAATAAGCTGGCCATCGAACGGAACAAATCGTTCAATACGGAATAGCCACGTTGAAAAGCAAAGAAAAACAGTACAACCGTACCTATCGTGAACAATCCGGAGAGTGTTTGAAAGGCAACAAATGCCAGGGTGGCAAAAATCAGCATCACGGCAAAGGTCTGTGCCGACAGGTTTTGTATCACTTCTTTGCGGCGTAATTTCAACTTATCGTGAAAAATATTATCCTGTAAGGCCCTGAACCGCTTCAGGAAATAGCCAGCGAAGCCAAACAGCTTCATTTCTTTTGCAAAAGAAAAACCTGTAAGTACTCGATTGAAATAGAACATCTTACGTTCCAACGGACTTTGTTTTTCCTTCAAACGGTGATAGTGCCGGGCAAACCGGATCTTTAAAACAACACCCGGAGCAATGGCCAGCAGCAATATCAACACCAGGTACCACCTGATACTGATAAAGATCCCCATCAGAAACAGCGATGCTGCAATTGATTTCAGCAGGTATTGTACTTCGTTCAGTAATTTTACCGGACGAAACGACGCTTCCTGCACGGCCCGGTGCATTTTATCCAATGCGGTGGGATTTTCGTATTGCGAAAGCTCCAATGCTATGTGTTTACGGTGCAGATGGCCGTACATCGACCGGGTAACCCGCTGCGAGAGTTTCTCGCCGTAAAGGCTCTTTAGTTCGTTCAGTACCGAGGTAAGTAAAAATGCAGCACCGGTGAGCACGAGTAAAACCATAAATTGCGGGGGCAATGATCCCTTTCCAGGTAAGGAATGGAGTAAATCCACCAACCATTTCACCAATACTATAACCGCAAACGGGATTAAACCCTGTAAAATGGCAATAAGGACGTTCAAGGTGAACAGCCGGCCCGCCGGTTCGGAGGCGAGCCGGAAATTGGCCCGGAAATCGGTCCTGTATTTTTTCAGCGATTCCCAACGCGAATGTTGCTGAGCCTGAAACGAATTGAATGCTCCAAAAACACGGGGTAATCGCAGGGCCAACCAGGCTGCAGGGTGTTTATCGCCGGTAGTATATACCTTGTCACCCCGCTTGTACCGAATCAGCTTACCGACAATCGCTTCGCGCTTCACCGGTTCATCGGCATACAGATTTTTATCCCCTTTACAAACGATCCGGTCATCAACCCTGCGAATGTACCGGTGAGCCACCAGGTTCGATCGCTGATAGAACACCACTATATGACCCGGACGGAGTTCGTCGATCGTACATTTCTCCACCATACCGGTATCGCCCGGGCGCAACATCGGAAACATACTATACCCCTTCATACGGAATTCCAGCTGCCGGTCATCCTCCAGCAAAACTCCGATGACTTCCCTGAGATCGTTATGTAGTTTACCTTGTTTCACCTGCTTCCTGCTTATCCTCGTGTTCGAGTATGTAGCGTACCACCGACACATCGGGTACAAAACCCAATTCGAAAACGGGTATCTGAGAAACCAATTCACTGAAAAAGGCCAGTCGCTGAGCAACGTAGCGCCGGTCGAAATTATTCTGAATACTGTACGCCATTACTTTCGATACAGCGCCAGCTCCCTTTATACGGCACATCGTATTTTCAGGAAAATGCCTGATGAGAAAAATTCCTCCCAACGGTGCCACCTTGGGAATATCCTGATAGTACATAGGCGTGTTGTACACCCTGTATCCGCCGTTATGCCTACGCACGATCAACCGGTCGTCGTTGATAATACGACTTCCTTCCTGCGCCCAGAGTTTCGAGATGGTGCTCTTGCCTACCCCCGAAAATCCGGAAAACAGGCGGCCCTTTTTTCCGTCGAAAGCACATGAAGCATGCATCATTACCGCATCAATTTTAAGTGTCAGATAATGAAGCATTATAGGTCCGAACGGGTATTTCAACGGAAACAAATCCGCCCTCTTCGTATCAAAATAAACCGTCCAGTTGGTAAAATCCTTGTTCAACAAAGCCACTTGTTGAACATCGTTACGGGTTTGCTGATCGTAAATGACAAATCCGAGTCCATCCTCCATCTGATAGATGGAATAGAATTTTTGCTGTTCGTTTTCGGCATCGAATAGCAGCTGCCTGCCGGAGATTAAACCCTCGGGAAGCAGGGGTACCACATTAATTACAACTTCGGGCGGGGAATCGGTTTCCAGCTCGCTTCCGGCTTCAACTACAAAGGGTAAATAGCCTTCTTCCAGCTCAAAATCGTGTTCGGAACGAACCAAAATCGCACATTCGGCAACCTTGAAAACAGTTTCCTTCATACCTGGGTAGGATATACAGGTTAATATTTACGGCCCATTTGCTCCAGCCTTTCCAGAAATTTTTTCACATCGGCCCGGGCTACCGGTTCCTCCACCTCATACGCATCGAGTAAGGCCTTTACGAGCGTCTCTTCCGTCGAGTCTTCCTGCAATGCTTCCCAAAGTAATTTTGCCGAAGCATTGAAAGTAAACAATTCGTTCATATGAGCAATGTTGCCGGTAAGCGGCACCACAACCAGCTCGCCCCCTACATCGCGGGCAACAAATTTAGATTTCAGGTTATAATACGAATTCATTTTTTATAAGTTAACAGGTTATTTTTTTACGTTGGGCAGCTCCAGGCCATAGCCCTTTTTCTTATCTTCGGCTTTGAGCCAGAATGCAAGTAAAAGCGCGATAACTCCCAGGCTGGCAAAAATAAGCATCGGCACGGTATACACATACTTTACCGCTTCGCCGGCCGCAATTTGTTCGGCTACGCCCGGGTTGGAGGTTTTCAGGGCCCAGCCAATGAATATCGGAGTCAACAATAAACCGATGTTCTGAATCCAGAAAATAATGGAATACGCCGACCCCAGTACGCGGTTGTCGACCAATTTCGGTACCGAAGGCCACAAAGCAGCCGGAACCAACGAAAACGATACACCGAGGAGAATGATAGCGCCCAATGCCACGCCAAAGGTGAAACTTGCAGCCGGAACCAGAGCAAAAATGAGATGACAAATTACTACCAGCAGCGAACCCAGCATCAGCATGGTAGCCGCTTTTCCCTTATTATCGATAAACCAGCCCAACAAGGGAGTGAGCACCATGGCGCCAATGGGGAAATACGAAAACAGGCTGCTGGCTTCGGAAGTGGACATGCTGAGACGACTTTCGAGCATACCGGTTGCAAATTTCTGAAACGGGAAGATAGCCGAATAAAACAACACGCACAGTCCGGCAACAATCAAAAACGTTTTCGAAGTAAAGATCGCTTTCAGGTCGCTGATTTTGAACTCTTCTTCGGGGTCGGCTCCGGCATCCCGTGCCGATTCGTCCTGTTGCTCGAGCTTACGATCCATGAAAAAATACACGGTGAAGGTAAGTAAGCCGATCAGCAACAACAGCGTACCCACACCGACCGATTTCGAAATCATACCACCGGCTGCCAGGATGGGCGACAGACGGAATACGGCAAACACCCCCAACCGGGCTATGGCCATTTCGAGTCCCATTGCAAGCGCTAACTCTTTTCCCTTAAACCACTTAACGATGCCTTTCGAAACTGTAACTCCAGCCATTTCCACCCCACATCCAAAGATAGCAAAACCGATGGAGGCCATTTTTGCCGAAGCAGGAAAGGCAGGCCAGAACGAGTTCAAAAACTCGTAACCAAGTCCGCCATTATTGAACACATCGCTAACCCCGTATAATTTGATCGAAGCCCCCACTACCATCACGACTCCCGACAACAGGGCGGTAAACCGAACCCCCATTTTGTCGAGAATGATCCCGGCGAAAATCAGAAAGAAAGCAAAAACATTCAGAAAATACTCCGAACCGGCCACCGATCCAAAGGTATCGGGCGACCATTTGAGCTGACTTTCGAGGAGCGTGCTCAGCGGTGCCAGCACATCGATAAACATATAAGCAAAAAACATGGTGCTGGCCAGCATTATCAGGGCCGTCCACCGTGCAACTTTCGAATCACGGAGCGTTCGTTCCAGGGTAGTTGTCATACTTTAATTTTAAAAAATTATCAAAGCGCAAATTTACTGAAAAAATTGCAAAAGACATACACTCTTCTGCCGACAGATGAATTATTTACAACGTGGACCCGTATTTTTCCGGCTGCGCTTCCCGGAGACCGGCTATCCCCCCCAAAAAAAAGATGCTGCCTGAAGAACTAACCGGCAGCACCTTTTTAACTGAATATATTCATCAGGCTTTAAACTCCTGAAGGGGATCGTTTGTAAACGAATCGTTGCAGGCATCCCAATCGGGTTCTCCCATCGGATCGGCATCGGATTGCAATTGGAGCGATATCGAATGGTCGAGACGAATCAGCTCGATTTCGGGGTGGAGGTATTGTTGTTTTGTTTTCATTTCCTGATCTCTTTATTTATTTAACAATTACTTTTTCGACAAGTTGATTCACTTTCACAATGTAAACACCGGTAGCAAGAGGCCGTGAAAGCACCGTCACTGCTCCATCGGCCTGTTGTAACTGCAATTGCTGTCCGGCCAGGGTATATACACTTATACGATCGTTGCGCGTAATGCCGGGCGCCTGCACGATAAGCTGACGGTTTTCGTTGACAAAGACATGCGCTTCGGTTGCCAGCTCATCCACCGAAGTGATCGTACCCGGAGCACGGAATTCGAGGCTGAAACGGTCGTTGGTAGCAGTACCGTCGGAAGTAAACGAATAGGTTTCGCCCAACGTCAGTTCCTGTTCGGTATTGAGTAGCCGGTCGATAAGCATCACCTGCGCATCGATATTTTCGAGTTGAGAAACTTTAATACCGAAATTTCCGGCCACACCGGGACGCATCCCGAGCATCACCCACTTACCGGCTTTCAGCTCCTGCATCGAATTGATAACCAGCTCCTGGTTTTCCACCAGCGAGAACAATTCAGGAATAGCCGCATTGTCGTTCGACATTTTTTCGATATCGTAACTGTCCAGGCCATTCGCCGCATAACTCTTGCCTACAACAAGCATTTCATCATCGGCCACCCCGTTGGATATCACGAGCCGCACACGGGGACGAAGCTCGGCAGCTTTCGCTTTCAACGGGTTGTACCCGGTTGCAGCCTGGTGCGAACGATGGGTGTTTTTAAACGTGAGCGATCCGTTGCTTACCGTTTCAGGAGCAAGCGGATCGGCCTGCACCTTCACCCAGAAAGCCTGCATGGGAGCAATCTGACCGGTAATGGTTAAAGGATTATCATTCGCATCCAACGAAGGAACACCCTCACCATCGCTATAGGTATGGAATTTCATGACTTCGTCCATAGTACGGAACCAGATAGCATTACGCATATTCACAGCAGGATTCGTGGCATCGGTATACACTGCATCCCAATTCAGATACGAAGGATAAGGATTGCCGATCAGGTTGAACCCACGCTTCCCGGCCGTTGTTCCCGTGCGGGTAGGTGTAAGGGCGACCTCACCATTATTCAGCGAACCTCCGGTGAAAACGACCGTACGTTCATTCGCATCCGAAAATTTAACCACATATCCCCTGCCTGCAACTAAAGGAGTGGCGGAATTGGCCGCATAAGCCGTTGAATAATTGAACGTGGCTTCGTCATAGTGAGTCATGAGATTGGCGGATCCATCCGGACGAATTACATTGCTGGTAGCGCCCGAAAGCGGACTTGCCAAATACCACCACTGACGGCCGGATGGAAGGGTTTGTTCCACATAGGTGGTACCCGAACCTCCGACAGAGCTGGTTAAAACAGTAGCACCCGTTTTTAACGTCAGCATACCATTGTTGGTTAATGTACCTACAGTAAGTTGATTCCCGGCTTCGAGCGTAGTTTCTCCGCTGGCGATTTCAAGTTCGGATACGGTTTTATCAGCATTAAGTGCAGCATTTCCTGCTACTTTTACTTTAATATCGGAAGGCACTTTACTCCAGTCCGAATAGCTGACTTTTACATTATTGAAAAAAAGATTGTTTAAATCGCCGCCAGTTGTTCCACCACAATACAATTTAAATGCGTATAACGTTTTTCCTGTGATCGTTGTGGAATAAGTATCGGTACCTCGGGTGAGCGATATTTGCAGATTTGCTCCCTCCTGAACAACGGTAAGTTTAAATATTGATTGCTGAGAATAGGCCCACGACTGATTTACCCCACCTGCAGTATATTGATCTGAGCCTATGTTAAAGTTCCATACCTGATCAAATCCGGAAGCAAACAGATCTATACCTCTGGCGCCACTTCGGTAGGCAGTGGCTAAATCGATGGTAAAAGTAGCGCCATCGCCCCAATGAGCATTTAACAAACGCTGAGCATTTGCATAACCAGTGGTTCCCCATAACCCAAAAGATTTTGAATTTGAATCGATATTTCCAAAACCGGCACTTGAGGAACTTCCGATAAACCAACCTGAAGATGCGTTATTCCACAAATCCCATTCACCAAAACCAAATCCCAGATTATCGGCATCAGCCCATGTGGAATAGTTTCCCGCATTATCTTCTGCCACGACAAACTGAGCATTTGCAGATACTGTACCCATTAAGAGTAGTAAGGCCAACAGCAAAGTAATTTTTTTCATACTTGTATTCTTTTTAGATTTATATTTTTTTCGGCAACAAATATATAACTTACTCCCTTTCAAAGTGTTCTCCTTATCTGCTAAATCACAGCAATTTAACTTTCAAACGTTTGCATTAACGAATCTATCCGGTGGTCATGCAGGCTCGCCGGAAAAGGCTCTGAACTTTCAGTCGGTCTACCGCCTGGCACTGCAACCGATAACCGGCCGGCTATTTTTTCCCGTCATCAGGTTGGCCCACGCCTATAGCGGCATGGTACCGGTTTTCCTCAGTACAGAAAAAAACTCCCATTGTCGTATGCAACGGGAGTTTGCGAAGAGCGGGGTGATGGTTATTTTACACGACCGACGTTTGCATGGGGTCGGTCGATGGTGTATCGACGATACGCGACGCCCAATCGGGCTCTCCCATCGGATCGGCATCGGATTGCAATTGCAACGCGATGGTACTGTCGAGTCGGATCCATTCAATTGCGGGACTGTTGTACGGAAGTTTGGTTTTCATATGTACTGAGTGTTAGGGGTTACTATTAGCGTACGACTACTTTACGGGTCCGATTCCCAACGGTGAGAAGATAAACTCCTGACTCGGTCCGATGGTCCAGTACGACGGGCGAAGCGGTCACCGGTTGGGCATGCACTACTTGTCCGGTAAGCGACCGAAGATAAAGAGTGGCGCCTACAGATGGGGTGCGTACCGTTAACTGTCCTGTTGCACTTTCCCATACGCTGAACGGTTCGCCCGAAGTAGTGGTTGAGCCGGTGGTAATTCCGGGAGCCCGGAGCTCGAGAACGAAACGACCGGCACTATTGGTGAAACCGGATGGTATCTGAACTTCTTCGCCGGGTAGCAACTCGGTTTCCAGGTTCAATACCTTATCGTGCAGGAACAACTGCAAAGGCGCTGTAAAGGTCGACTCGGTCCATCGCAGGCCGGCCGTTTCCGCGGCAGGCAACTGTATTACGAGCGGTATGTGACCGATCGCCTCATTCTCCGAAATAGCATTGATAACTAGCGGTTTATCCTCAGCCAGGGTATAAAGCGCCGGTATCGAAGCCGGATTAGTCATTTTATCGGAATCGAACCCATCGTATCCGTTCTCGGCAGCGGGATGCAAGGCAATGAGGGTTTCGTCGGACTGCCCGCCGGCGGTAAGTTTCAAACGAACCAATTGTAAGGAGCCTTCAGCTGGTGCTTTCAGGCTGTTTTCGGTGGAATTGCCTTCGGCATCGGCATGAGCGCGCATGGCATTCGTAAAGGTGATACTGCCGGTGGTTTGTGTGGCAGGCAACACCGGATCGTTATCTACTTTCACCCAAAATCCCTGCATCGGCGGAATATAACCATTGATACCGGCAGGAACAGAAACTCCCAGCAATGCATTATAGGTAACAAATTCCATCGCTTCCGCACCACGTGTACGGTACCAGATGGTGGTACGCAGGTTGGTAGCTTCATTATAGGCAGCATTCCAGTTGAGGTACGAGGGATACGGATTTCCAACCAGATTGAAACCACGCTTGGCATCTCCTTCCGTTCCGGTGATGGTGCGTGTAGGAGTAAGGGCGAGGTTTCCATCGAAGAAGCCGGTTCCTGAAAAAGCGAAAACACCATCGGTAACTCCTTCGGCATCGAGTTTTACAACATATCCTTTCCCGGCCTGAAGCGTTACAGCACCTGTGAATGCATCGGAATAACTACGTGTAGCTTCGGTATAATCGCCTATTTTATTGGAGCCTACCACTGCCGACGAGGTAGCTCCCACCACCGGCGATGCCAGGTACCACCACTGCCGGTCAACGGTGAGGTATTGCTGTGCCACGGCCGACCCACCCACCGTGAGGCTACCGTAATTAACCAGTGTTGCGGTACGCGAAGCATTGCTTTCGAGGGTCAGATCGCCCGTCACGCTCAGCGAGCTACCTTCCGAAATGGTTAGTTGTGCGGTAGGCTTTACCTGAATTTGCGCGGCTTCTACTGCAGTACTTACAGTAGCCTTACCCTCGATAATCGCCTTGGATGCGGCACCGGGTACTACACCTCCACTCCAGCGGGCTGCATCCGACCAGTTACCGGTTCCGGTAAAATGTTGCGGAGTAAAATGCACGGCAAAGCTGGCGTTGGCGGTCAGCAAGGGTGTGGTATAGCTGAAACTACCGTTACCCATGTCGGTAAGTGTTACCGGACTGCCGTTGTATAAAGCCTGTACCACCGTTTCACCGGCGCCGGGAGTAATGGTGAATTGCTGGGTGTCCTGGTCGCGCAGGGTTGCGTAAGCGGCTGTAACGGTTCCATTGCCGGAAGTAGTTACCGCGATAGTGCGCACGGCCGGCTCGGCAGCGCTCACTAAGAGTATTTTGGGAGTCTCGTAATAAGCCACCAGTCCCGTAGTATTGGGTAAACTCATTTTAAACCGGAAAGGACGATTACCGGTTTGAGTGAAGGAAGCGGTATTCCAACCTCCGGCGGCTAAACTTTGCGTTGTCCCGAGTTGCGTACCAGAGGCATCATATACCAATAATTGCAAGCCGAAAGTGCCGGTATTGTACACCCGCGAACTAAAGCTGATCTTATAACCGGAATAACGCTGAGGTACGTACCAGTTGAGGTTTACGTAGCCCAAAAACTTACCGGCTTTGTAGCCATCGGTTACTCCGGCCGTGCTTTGTGCAAAACGTAATAAGCCGGTGCCGTTCACTGCCGTGTCGCCGGTGATCATAAAAGCCTGACGCACATTTGCAGGATCGGTAATATCGCCTGCTCCGATCTGTCCGCCCGTTACTGCAAAATAACCATCCGACAAATCGTGGGTAGTGGTGGTGATAGCCGGATTCGGGTTAGCACCACCTGCCGCAGGAAAAATAAGGGCCTGCATCGTGGCAGTAGTACGCGTTGTAAACTGAAATACAGAAGGAGTAATGTTCTTCTCCCATCGTGAACCGGTATTGGTCCAGTTGTCGGCCCGTGCAGTCGTGCACAGCAGACTCAGCCCGAAGGCTGCAGCGGTAAAAAATTGTTTCTTCATTGTTTAGACCTGTATTAGTAAAAAGTTATCCGCAAATGTAGAGACAATCGTAATACGCCTTGTTCGATATTATACGTAGTATGTTTGGTATAATACAAAAAACTCCGGAGAACCATCCCTCCGGAGCTTTTTGTCGATTCTTCCCGATCACGACCGGCCTGTTGTACTACAGGCGTGCTGTCGGGTTTCACAACAGATTATGGCACAATATCGTTGGCCGACGTAGCATATAATCCGATGAGCGCCCCGGTAAAACCACCGGCAATATTGGTCGATAAAATATCGCCCGGCACTACCCCACCTAAGGGCTGAAATGTCTTATCGTTTTGCGAATACTCGAAACGGTAGCGGGCGCCGTCGGCACTCACCCGCAGTTGAACGGGCAGCCGAACATCTATTCTTTCCGAGGCCAACACCTTCGTAACCACCTGGCTGTGCAGCTTTTCGGTCCGGGAAAGCACAATATAGGGAACTTGATCTTTCAGTGTAACTCCCATCACGTAGTGGAACGATTCGCTCTGGTAGCACACCAGACCTGCCATGTCGGCGGGCGAGGTGGGCCGGTAATACATGGTGGTTTGCGCTGCGAAAGCAAGATGCTGCTGGCGGTGGAACAAGGTTGATGTGGGGCCTTGTGCTTTGATGTTCAAGGTAAAAGGTTGAATCGCCAGCCCGTTTTCGGTAAGTTGAATGAAATCCTCCCGCGGCCCCCTTACACCAATCCACCGGAAATCGAGCGACGGATTTTTAAACGCTTCATGATAAGTAAAATTTCCGGAAGGAAAGTAACCCGGCTGAACCGATACAGCTTCGGGCAACCGGAGTGTAGGCTTCATCGGCACCAGGCCGTTTTCGAAGACGGGATACGTTCCCGACCAGTCGACAGGCAACATAAAGGTTTCACGCCCTGTATTCACCTGGCTCTTTTCGTTGGGTCGTACCGCCAGAAAAACACCGTAGAATTGACCATCGGGCGTCTCGACCAGATCGGCATGTCCTGCCCAATCGACTTTATTCGAGCGATCGTCGCGTAAATAGCGCTGCGAAAGGATGGGATTGGATGGCGCCGGGATATAGGGTCCCATCGGACTATCGGAAGTAAAAATAACTTCGCTGTGCTGGTCGCCTGTACCGCCTTCGGCACACATCAGGTAATACCTGCCGTGCCGCTTATAGATATGGGGGGCCTCGATCCAGATGGGCTTTTGAGTGATATCCACGCCCCCGTCTACTATCAACCGGTCGGAACCTTCGATTACCTGATCGGTCGCCAGATCGTATTCCCATACTTTGATTACCCGGTGTCCTTCGTACAAAGCCTTTACCGGGGCATCGTTGTGAACGACATAGGCCTTACCGTCGTCGTCGAAAAACAACGACGGATCGATACCGTCGAACTTCAATCGAACAGGATCGCTCCATCCTTGAAACGGATCTTTTGTTTTCACCACCATATTACCGATACCCCCTGCAAATTGGGTAGTGATCATGTAAAATGTCTGGTTATGCTTGTTGTAACGAATGACCGGCGCATAAATTCCGGCCGAAATACCGGCATCGGATACTTTCAACTGCGATTTACGATCGAGCACGTGGCCGATCTGGCGCCAATTCACCAAATCGGTGGAGTGAAAAACAGGTACTCCGGGAAACATGGCAAACGACGAATTCACCATGAAATAATCGTTTCCCCGCCGGCAAATCGACGGATCGGGATAGCATCCGGTTAAAAGGGGATTGTAAAACTGCGTCCCGTCGAGCGGATTTTCGGAGAACACCCGGTCGTTGCCTGTGTACGTGAACTCAGAAAACACCGGATGATTAACCGGGATCTTTTTTGATTTTCGCTGGGCTTCGCTACCAAAAGCCGACAAGACCAGGCATAACACGAGAAGATACTTCATATTCATGAGGAATTAATTTTCACCAAAGGTAAAAATTTCAGACTTACAAATGAAGCATAAGCAGTTGCAAAATGTAAAATGTAGCGTACAAAAAAGAAATTGTTATACGGCGATCAGTAAGGAACATCAAAAAAATTGACTTTTCCCGAAGTCAGATCATACATTCCACCTATCAGCAAAATAGCTCCCTCCTGTTCGAGCCGGCTTATTATAGTACTTTTTTCCCTGATCAGTTTTACGGTATGATGCACGTTAAGTTCGCTTACCTTATTCACAAAGTCGGGATTCCCGCCGGTTCGCATGTGTGTGACCGTAGTCTCCAGGTTGATGGGAATTTTGATCTTTTGCACCAAGCCCGTGAGGTAACCAAACTCCAGATCGTTGCAGGCACTGGTGATGGCGCCACAGCGGGTATGTCCCAATACGACAATTATTTTCGAATGTGCGATGGCACAGGCATATTCCATACTTCCCAGAATATCGTCGTTCAACACATTCCCGGCAATCCGGATACTGAATATATCGCCCAGCCCCTGATCGAAAATGAGTTCGGCCGATGTCCGCGAATCGATACAACTCAGGATGGCCGCAAATGGAAATTGCTCTTCGCTGGTGAGGTTCACCTGCTTCAGCAAATTACGGTTGGTATTGAGATTATTAACAAATCGCCGGTTGCCTTCTATCAGGTAATCCAGTGCTTCCTGCGGTGTGATCCGGTCCTGTAATTCTTTCGTATGAGCCCACATAGAGTTATTTTTAATCTTTCATACAACTACAAAACTGCCCTGTTTGTTCACGTTCACCTGAAAACACAAAAGGATCCCTCTCAAAACTTTTTTCTCACTTTATCCTCTTTTTGCAACATTTATTGTATTTACCAACAAATTTTCATACTTTTACTTCCAAATTCTGTACTTTCCTGATTTTTATTTAACCTCGTGCACCATGGAAACTACCTCGCAAGCCAGTTTGCCACACAACAATGAGCTCGAAAACAACCTGAATTTCAGACAGATAGTAAATAATATCGGTGGTACATTCTGGTTGCTTTCAGCCGACTTAAACGAAATCTTATACATCAGTCCAAATTACAAACAATTATTTGGAATACAGCAACTTACCGATTTACCACCCCAGGAAGCTCTGGATTCTATCATTCATCCCGACGACCGGGAGTATATTGCCCAAAAATTCAACTCTTTTCTCCACACCGGTAAGTTCACCGAGGAATTCCGTATTATACGGCCCGATGGCGAAATCAGGTGGATCTCTTCTTCGGCGTTCCACGTGTACGACGATCAGAATCAATTGATACGGCATGCCGGTTTGATACACGATATTACCGAATCGAAAGTGAAAGATCAAAAACTACGCTTTCAAACGCAGTTGCAGGAATTACTTACAAAAATATCCAACACTTATATCAATCTGCCTGCCGACAGGCTACATGAGACCTTGAAGGAATCGGTACACGACTTAGGCGAATTTGTGGGTGCCGACCGTTTTTATATTTACGAATACCGGCCCGATGAGGGACTGTTTTACAATACTTACGAGTGGTGCAACGAGGGTATCGATTCGTTGATGAAATCGATGCAGGGAATTGCTCCTACCGATATGGACCGATGGATGATGGAACACCGCCGGATCGATTTTTATATCGTGGAGGATGTTGCAGCCTTGCGCGATAATGATGCACTGAAAACGATGCTGCTTGCGCAAGGTGTAAAAAGCATGATCCTTGTTCCGCTCATCGACCACGGACAGTACACGGGCTTTATGGGCATCGATGCTGTGCGTACGACCAAGCAATTTGGAGAGGAAGAAAAACAATTATTGAAGATATTCGCACAAACGGTGGTATCGGCCCGGCAACGCATCCGGTCGGAGGAAGCCTTGGCTAAAGCGCTCGAAAATGCCAACGAAAGCGACCGGTTAAAATCGGCTTTTCTGGCTACCATCAGTCATGAACTGCGTACACCGCTCAACCATATTCTCGGATTCGGAGCGCTGATCCGCGATCATTCATCCGAAAAACACATCAAGGAGTTTGCGGCCGATTTATGTACGAGCGGGAATGGACTGCTCGGAATGATCGAGGATATGTTCGCACTGGCTCTTGCCGAGAAAAGCGCGATGATCGTACGCACCTCCCAGGTGAAAGGCGTAGAGCTCTACATGGCTTGCAAAGAACTGTTAACCGAGATGTTGCACAGTTCGGGAAAAAACGAACTCATCAAGCTCCATTTCAAACCCGATCATGCGCTGATGACGACCACCTTAATCACCGACCGGCAAAAAATTCAGCAGGTACTTACCAACTTATTCAACAATGCAGTTAAGTTTACCCCTTCCGGCACTATCGAATTTGGCATCGCCCGTACCAGAGACAGCCTGAAAATGTACGTAAGCGATACCGGCATCGGTATTCCGGCCGACCAGCAACAGCATATCTTCGACCTTTTCCGCCAACTCGACGATGGTATCAACCGACATTACGGCGGACTGGGCATCGGGTTGTCGATGTCGAAGAAGCTGGCCGAGGTATTGGGGGGCCGACTCAGCGTGGAATCGGAACCCGGTAAGGGATCGTGTTTTTATTTTACGGTACCGGTGCAGTTTATTTGATCTTTCTGAATTTTTCTACTATTCGTTTACCGTCGCCAGTGCGTACTTCCACCATGTACACACCTTCCGGTAAGCCGGAGGTACCCACCACTTGCGATTGCTGCGAACGAGAAACAAGCTTCCCGTTCAAATCGTATACCTGCAAGGAAGCAATATCTGCTGCGTAAACAATAAGTGCGGTTTCGGTGCTGTAAAGCCGTATTGCCGGAGATACCGGCGAAATATCGACAGCGGTTTTCACATCATAGGTTTTCACAAAGAAATCGTACATACGGATGCCACCCGAACTGGAGTTGTTGATAAACTTGAGGGTAACAGGCATACTCACCGGTTCCAGTCCGATGGCCAGCATCATATCCCAACCCGCCATTGTACGTTTACTCAACGATTCGGAATTCCAGCTTTTAGTGACCCCACCAATGGTATATTCGATACTCAGGGTACGGGTACCCGTGAAGTGAATGTTCGATTTTAATTCCACCAAACTGGGTAGCGTCCACGACACGGCGCCTCCATTGCGTTCAATATTAATGGCGCCGGCAGTACATCCCGGGGGCAACGAACCTCCTTCGGTATAGCCAGGATCCCATACTGTCGCATAACTGCTGTTGCTTCCCTGATGAATCTGAACTACGTCCTTCAAGTCTCCGGGTAAAGCATCGAACTCATCCTGAATAGGATACCATCCACCTGTCAGTATTTTCGACGGCAACACCCGGGTAATATTGCAATTGATGGTGATCTGTGATCCCTCCATTCCTCCCACTGTGGTCACACTATAGGAACCATCGCTTCCGGGTACTCCCGAAATGGTAAGCGTACGGGCCTCCGGGTCGTCGACGGCAGTGACGCCCGCAGGTAATTCGCCGTATTCTATGCCGGTGGCTCCTCCACCCCAGACGAATACCTGGCTCTCCATCGGAGTGTTGAAAAACACTTCCTGCACCGCTTTTCCTGAACGTAGCGTAAGAGTAGCCGGAGCTTCCTGCGATACTCTGATAGTCCCCTGAAGCTGTAAACTATTGATTCCACCTACTGTTGTCACAGTATAGGTTCCATCGGCAATGGGTATCCCTGAAATCGTCAGGGTTTTTGCCTGTAGATCTTTCGTTGTAGTAAGACCCTGCGGAAGATAGTCAATCGTTAGGTCGGTAGCTGCTCCTCCCCACTTATAAACCGTGATTTGTATGGCCGAGCCTGCAAACACGATCTGATTGGCCTTGCCTGTTGTAAGCCACAAGGTTGCCGTGCTGGGATCGCCGGTTTCGAAGGCCCCCATATCGGCGCACCCATCGTTAAACAAAAGCGAAACGGGTGGTAAAGTGAGTCCGCCTGGACTATGCGCCTGCGGCGTGAAATTATCAATATTCGTACCGGCATTGATAAACAAACTGTTTGTAATCAGCCGGGCAAAATCGTTTACAGGCAACGAACCATCGGCTTCACGGGGAGCCGAAGCGAGTTCGATACTCCGGTTCTTAAACTGAGCTGAATAATCTTTCGCCCAGATAGTCGTTCCGTTCACCTTATTTCCATCCTTATACGGATCGCATTTATCAAAAGTAGTCCAGCTGTTCGATTCGGTATCGGGAACTTTCGCCCCTTCCTTATTCGCCGAAAGAAATTCGTGATTCAAGGTGACGGCATTAAATCCGATATTATTGCGCATATACATGGTTCCATAAGGAATGACTGTAGGAAAACGATAGTTGTAGCCGTTCCCCCAGGCCACGTTGTTGAACAAATACATGGCTTCGTAGGCATTATTCTGGTCAAATCCTTTATTGGTATTGTTGAACGATACATTATTCGTTATCAGATGGGCTCCCACCGATTGTGCAAATGCAGCTCCGCCCGACGAACCACCACCGCCCAGTTTGAAACCGTTACCATTTCCGCGAGCCACATTGCCGGCGTCTTTACCCCCATTCCAGGCCCAGCAATCAGAAATCACAACAGGATGATATACCATGTACAAATCCCAGTTATCGTCGGAATTATTCCAGGCTCTGCATCCGTGAAATTCGGTTCCCGGACCCGGAAATAGCTTAGCGGCAAATCCATCGGCATCGCCTCCATCGTCGCTTCCCCCGTACGATTTGCTGTCGTAGTTATTCCAGGCATCACAATTAATTATTTTATTGTAACGCGAATAACTATAACCCGGATTAAACTGCGGTTCGCCCGAGATCGGAAACGATTTGGTTTCCTCAATCGAAAAATCCTTGTACATCCCGAGTTGAAGTCCCGTATCGTTGTTACCGTAGAACTTACAATTTTCCACGATATTGAAACTTCCTTCCACCTTCATGCCATTATCCTTGGCATTACACACTTCAAGATTCTTAAAGTGCCAGTAGTCGCCGAAATGATTCACGTAAATACACCGGGCTTGTTTGAATTCGTTCACCGAATTGGCGACAATCTGGCTACCATCGATAATTACCCGTTCGCCGGGATAGCCTATCAGCGAGATATATGCATCTTCCCTCCCCGCTTTTTCAATTTTGATTCGTTTTGTGAGTAAATAAGTGCCGCCACGCAGGTAAATCACATCACCCGGCCCGGCCAGGTCGACTGCCTTTTGGATAGAAAGCAACGGAGCGTTCTGCGAGCCTGCATCGGCATCGTTCCCGCTTACCGATACATAAATTTCTTTTGCTTCGGCCTGCACAACGAGCAATAGCAGGCAAGCTACAACGGAACATAGTCGATTCATCATGAAAGTAGAATTTAAGGATTTTTCGACTACAAAAATAAAGCAATCCACACTGTAAGATGTGGATTTTTTGACAGAAACCGTGCATAATAATCATCGGCCCTTATTACTCAACCGAACAGCCCCCGTTTGGAGCTTCAAACGGAGGCTGTTCCTGGTAACTCACCGACCATCAGG
>MKVT01000033.1 GCA_001898935.1 Paludibacter sp. 47-17 | reverse complement strand
CGCCTTAAATTCTTCTTTGCTGGTTGGAATCATAATATTAACTTTGCCAGCAAAGGTCTTGATAATTATTTAATACCAAAACGTGTAGTTTATCGGGGGCTTACAATTTAGAAACCCAATGAATGAATTGCTTTAAATTGTAGGTTATTATCATTTAAAATAATCTTCACACAACTCATTCATAGTTTGATTACAATTTCAATTTAAGCCCTTCATTAATCATATAGAGAAGCGCATGAGCATTTCCCAATGCATCTTCTACTGGATTATGTGTATGGCTAAAACCTTTTTGTTCCCTGCCATCTTTATCAATAAAAGTTGTAGTCCTCATGTGTTTCCAGGATGTACGCATATCATTCTTAAAGCCTGACCATAAATCACCTATACGACGGGAACTGTAACCAAAAGGATTACTCCCACAAAATGTATGAAAATACCAATTAATCCATGAAGCATCATATCCATTATTATCTGAGATCAAAACAGGTTTCCCGTTAGTATTTGTTTCAGAGAGCCATAACGAAAATTGCTCGAAAACAATTTTCGGATCTTCAAAAGACTCATGTTCTTCTCTTGAAAAACCACTGATGGCAAGTGTTTCTTCGTTATAAGATTCACTAACTGGACGTGTTTGCCCATAAAAAGTTGTTTGCAGTTCATTATCCAACCGAACAGCACCAATGAGTTCACTCCTAAAATTGGTCCATCCGATTCAACATCTATAACATAGTAACTCATTTCCGTATAATTGCAATTCTATTGACAACACCTTTAGAATTTATTTATCAATCTGATTTATATCTCCGTCATTCTCAAAAAGAAATTTCCTCAGTTTCTCAACTCCTTCATTAAACTTAGAAGAATTTATATTCTTCAAAGTCTGGATGTTTTTCAACTTCCATTGTATAGAAGGATAACCGCTTAAATCACCGGCACAACATTTAATCCATTCAGGACTTCCACTTTCGAAAGAGAGCAGAAATTCCTTATCAGTATCGCTGAGATTTTGATTGACGTTTTCTATTAAATTCTTTCGAGTTGTTTCGAAATCTGTATATTCGAATGGCACATCCGACATTCCCTTAAATTGATTTTCAAGAGCTTGTTGCTGATCAACAGGATTAGGTTGCAAAGACTCAAGAAGAGGTTTATCGCTTCCTAACAAATAAAACATCAAACCATTCTTTACGTCATCAAAAGAATCAACAACCATGTATTTATAATCAAAAAGATCACGTGGGTGCTGACGGCCTAAAGCCGCTGCAATCTTACCACCATATAGCAACGAGAAAGGAACTACCCTGGCTACACAACTCATTTTAAATTCTTTCTGAGCCTTCTCGCAAAGTTCCTTTTCTTCGACTTCACCAATGATACCACGTTTAATACCATTAACCTCAATTTTCACAGTTGCTCCGCCAAAAGTACATTGTAATTTCAATACAGATGGTTTTGGAATAACACGAATTCCGGGAATAGCCTTTTCAATTTGCTGTTTTAATGAATTCAGATGATTATTGATTTCTTTTATACTCTCCTCTCTGTTTCTAATTGGAAGATAAGTCAAATCAATATCACAGAATATCGGGGCATGTCCTTTACAAACAAATTGATAGCCGTACCACCATGTACTGCAAAATCTTTGATTTTATAAACCAATGGCATAATCCGGATTAATAACGCCACCTGCTTTTTATAAGTCTCATTCATATTCAAACAACTCTTTAGGGATAGTTATCATATATTCTGGTACGTAAACGCCTTTATCTGTCAACTGTCGTTTTCCAACACCTAACTGTATTTTACTTCTATCTAACTTGCCAAACCATGCATGGCTGGCTTTCTCTGCCATATAAAGAAATAATCGTTTTATCTTGAAGTTATCTGTATTCTCTAATAAAAACTGAATCACTTCCGGTCTTAACGCAGTAAGTTGTTCCATGATATAAAAGAGATCCATATAATTATATTGATTAGGAGTCAATAGCAAGCATTCAAGAAAAGCTTGTTCTGGGACAGAAGCCAGCAACTCAAAACCATCTTTATTTATTACTATCAACTGAGGATCAGAAAACGTTTCAGTTATAAAGAATTTTATTTCAAATTCAAAATCTGTTTCCGCCATCCACTTGGGGACTTTGTCTTCTTTTGAATGTCCAACCATTAAAAGGGGTTTCCCCATAGGAACATAATGATTGAATCCAAATAGCTCTAAGGCAGAATGAGCACCAACATAAAAGCTTTTATTCAATTGAGTTCTTAACCCTGACAATGCAGCATAAGCTGAAAACTTATCGCCGGTTCTGTACAAAACCCCTTTCGATAGCAATGAAAACCAACCTGATTTACGATATTGTTGCATTAACTGGACAGAATATCCATTTTCATTCAACCAGGAAGAAAATAAAAGTGTTCCCGGATGCCAATTTTGTAGGAGTTGGTTTAATTTATTTCCCTGATCTATATTCATAATATACAATGAGTCTTTAAATTGAACTACAAAAATAGATTTAAGATTCTATTAAAACAAATAATTTATGTACTTATTCACATTACACACTAACACAAGTTCATAATTATCCTTCATTATATAGTATTAATATACGATGAATCTATAAAACAAACTATTTCATTACCTTTTCTTTTTCCACCACGGTTGTGCCCAGAAATTATATCCACTCGATTTTTCATAATAACTTTGGTGTGCCCATGAATTTTGTTTGGGGCAATCTGGTTGAATAATCTCATCTTTATCATAATGATCCAGGTATTTATCAGATTTTGAAATAAAAGGATCAAGCCAGTCTGCTTTTTCTTTTGCCCATTCTATTTTTTGTAACATCTCCTCATCTGTAATTTCCATCTTTTGAAGATATTCCTCATAAGTGTAAATATAATTTCTCAAAATATTTGCCTTATGTAAACGTTCAGCCATTGTAAATAAATTCTGAAATTCTTTCAATTCAGCTTTCTGCTTCGCTTTGAATTCTTCACGTTTTCGTTCTTCTTCCTCTCGTTTAATACGTTCCTTTTCATCTTCGATGCGTTTTTCCTTGATTTCTTCCGACTTAATTTCGCAATAAGCAATGATTGCAACTATCTTATCTTCCAGTTTTGTATATGAGGTATCTTTATAGGATGTACTTTTTTCCCAATATCCATAATGATAGAAAATATTGAAATGCAGTTCGCCACTAAATATATTGTTATAATTATCTCTTGGATTACTGCTGTTTGGATTTTGTTTTTTTCTCTCAGTGATATTTACACGAAATTCTTCCTCGTTTACCACAAAAAATGTTTTATCCGAATCAATTCTGAGGCTGTGTCCCCGATTATTCATCGCCTTTATAATGGTGGAAAATATTGACAATGCACGGTCAACCGACACATTGGCAACATACACATCTAAAGTTTCTTTAATTTTACTTTTGTACGGGTTCCTTTTCAGATAATCATTATTTTTTGCCGTCTCAAAGGTACCTCTGAGTTTCTCTTTCGTATCAATAATAAGGGCATCCTTTGCATATAAAACTTCTTGAACTCTATACCAATCGGGATTTTCAGACAGTAATAATTTCTCAAGGTCTCCTTGTTTATTTACCGGAGGTACAAGATCCACAATCACATCATTGGGGTCAACTTCTTTCAAATCGACAGATTGCTTTTTCCCTTCGTATTCACTTGGCAGAGGTATTATTTCTACTTCTTTTTGGCTTTGCAATTTCGCCCAATATCCCAAAGGAGGTGTTGGAATATTCATTGATTTACAATGTTTCCTAAGTCCATTATCTGATATCCCAAAATGTTTACATACCGTAGTCATTGGTTCACTCCAAACCAAATCATATAATTCTTTTCTGGTTAATTTCATAGTTTATTACCTCCTCCTTAAATTATATTCTTCAGCAAAAGTTTTTACACGGGAAGACTCTACCCATCTGACTAATTCATCTTCAAAAAAGTACAGTTTTTTGTCTTGAACATAATGCGGGATAGATCTTGAACGAACCAATTTACTTACAGCTCTTTCAGTCTGATCTAAAATTCTACAGGCATCTGTAATGCCTATTGGACGATGCTTATCAACACCTAATCCTAATTGCTTTTCAATGTGCTCTAACATTACACGCATTTCAGCAATTTCATTAATTAAATAATTGACTGCCTTAGGGACATTTTGTAAAGTTAGTTCTTCCTTGATTTCAGTTTGTGCTTTTTCCATCTTTCAATTATTATTTTTGTTGCAATATTAGTCATTATCTAAATGAGACTCAATACCATCTCTAAATATTAATCATAAAGTAAGCGATAATATGATTTTTAAACTGAAAAGTTTGGAAATGGGACACAAATAATATTGAAAAAGTCAGTATGATAATTCAAAAGCCAGGCAATGAAATGCATTCAATTGTCTGGCTTTTTAAAAAATGGTTTATTCAAATTCCATTCTCACCTCCTCTTATCCTTCGCTCCACCATCAAATGCAATAAGGTTAAACATTTCTCTCATTCTCGAACGAACACGGTTTCCATAATAATCTTCAAGTTCTGAAGCTGAAAGATTGGTGGTGGCATGGGTTAGCATATGGTTGCTGATAAAATGGTCATACCGAGAGAGCAAAATTTCACCCATAACATTACACTGATTGCCGTAATACTTAAAAGTACTTTCTGCTCCAAGATCATCGAAACATAAAGTATTGGGACGTGAAGTATTTATAGTATTGGAGTAAGCGTTGATACTATACCGTTGTATAACTTCATACCCATCTTTGATAAAATCGAAAGTTATTTCACGACATGAATTGATTCCAAAGCGTTGCGGTTGTGGTACAAGTAAACGCATAAGCGACATAAGGCTGGTTTTGCCGCAACCAATCGGACCGGTCAATAATATGCCTTTGTGAAGATTCATATTGAATTGTTTTGCTTGCTGTTCATCTTGTAAGAACCACGTCAATAATTTTTGTACTAGTTCATGATCTTCAGGATAAATACAAAAGTGATCACCAAAGATTTCTTTACCTCTGGTCTGCATTATGGACAGGTTGTTGTTCATATTTTAAAGCGGTTCAGAGTAGTTTTTTCCTGTGGTCACATTTAGATTCCCGGGAATCGGTTGCTTTTGTACGGCGATTTGAGGCTGCGGCGAAAATTGCGGTATGTTCAATATCCAATTACCGGCAGCTGCCTGCCAGTCTTTCATAGGTGCTTTGCCACCAACTTTCCATCCATTGCTCTGGAAGTAATTGAAGAATTTCTGTGCTTCAACCTCGTTGCTGTTTTGCGCCAGAAAGTACTCCCGTATTTTCTCAATAGTCGGTTGGAAAGTATTTGTTGGTCGAATTGTAGAAACACTCTTTTCTGGCGAGTTTTTCGAATCAACCTTTTCCCCATTTATCTCAACCACTTTCGCTCCTTTTTTTGAAACTTTCAAAACTATATCATTTTGTGGTCGGGTTTCTTCGTTTTCAATATTTAAGTTTAAGATGTTTTCTTTGTTTAAATAAGGGGCTAATGCTTGTTCTATAATTACCCCCTAATCTTAGACAACAAATATCATTAAAAATAATATTAATTTTGTTGTCATGAAGAAAAGGAAAACTTACAGTGCCAGCTTTAAAACAAAGATCGTTTTAGAAGCCCTTCAAGAAAGAGAAACAGTCCAGGAGATCGCGCGGAAGTATGAACTTCACCCGGGTCAAATCTCGACCTGGAAGACTCAATTTTTATCTCAGG
>MKVT01000032.1 GCA_001898935.1 Paludibacter sp. 47-17 | reverse complement strand
ATTCTTCTTTGCTGGTTGGAATCATAATATTAACTTTGCCAGCAAAGGTCTTGATAATTATTTAATACCAAAACGTGTAGTTTATCGGGGGCTTACGAAAAAACAGATTGCTTCGGTTATCAAACCGCTGGCATCCATGTATCACTTTCAATCTATGGGTGAATACAAAGCGGTACTTTCCCTCTATAACATACATGTAGAGGAACTGCAAGACGAAGTGAAAGGGAAACCGTATCGGGGATTGCTCTATTCGGCAATGGATGGCGAAGGCAACAAAGTCGGTAATCCGCTGAAATCTTCCATTTTCGGAAAGTCGGTCGGTTATGACGGACTTGAAAAACGTATGGCAACATCCACAGAACGCATCAAGGCTAAAAACCTCAAAGCGCATACCCTGAAAGCCGTATCCGAAGCCAAACAGAGATGCCAAAGTGAGAGCGAGTTCCGGGCGAAGCTAAGGCAGCAGGGTATTGACGTATTGTTCCGGCGGAACGATGAAGGACGGATTTATGGAGCAACCTTTATCGACCATACTACCCGAACTGTGCTGAACGGCTCTCGATTGGGTAAAGAATATTCTGCTAATGTGTTTAATGATTTGTATGGTGGTAATCGGGAGCAGGCACAAGAACCAATACAAGATACCCGGCTTTCCGATGTTTACAACACTCAGAAATCGGAAGATTTTTCTTCTGACAATAGTGTTACCGCAGGGCTTTTCTCTGTTCTTATGCCGGAGCCGGAGAATCACCCGAAAGAGGAACAGCCATTGCCACGCCGCAAGAAAAAGAAAAAACGTAGGTATGGCAGGCAGATGTAGATAGTTTTCTTTTTATAAATATCTTATAATAGCGACCTTTTGTTCTTCAGTAATGTCATTTATGCTTTTTTTGAATAGAATCCCTTCTGAATTGATTCTATCAATATGTTTGTCCAAGACTTCTATGTCTTCGAAAGACAATCCGTACCGCAGCATCCAAATATATCGTTCCTCATCAGTGCCATACTTTATATATTTTGCCAATTTAAGTGCTCTCGTATCATTGGTCTTTTCGAAATATTTGAAGAATGTAGCATAGAATACATCACTGAGTTTGAAACCTATCAATTTGTCAATATAATCATAAGTATCGTACATTATAATATCATAATCTACATCTTTTGCTTTTGTTCCCATCGGGAATAACGAAAATACATTCAAATTTTTGTTAGGAATATCATTATATCCAGTGAAAAAATGAGCCATTAAATCGTCTGTCCCTTTTCCTGATTTTTCCCGTGCATCTCTCTCATGAGATTTGCTTGCGTGAGAATACCTATACCAACACATATTTTTGAATGTTTTCCCATAGACTCTCCAGATAATGATTTTAATAGCAGTATTTAGAACATTACTCTCTCCGTCATTAAGACTTCGTCCCAAATATCCTTCATAAAGACTCTTAAAGTGCGAATATAATGACAATCTACAATATTCATCATTTCTAATTTCATCTAATGAAATAAAGTTTTCTTTGATAAAAAGTGAGTCTAAAATATTCTTTGCTATTGTCTCAATATCGTCTGTTGATAATTTTGCTAATTCGTTTTCTGTTAAATTGAATTCATCAGACAACGTTCCATTCAAAATGGCTTCTTTAAACTCTGTATAGTCATCGTCTTGTTGGTCTTCTTTTTCTAAAATTGAAACATTGTCCAATTCTTCTTCATTTGTCATAACTTCTCTGAATTTTGTTCTGTTATTAAGAGAATTGATGATGACATATCCAAAGTCAAACTTATTGTCAAGAGTGGATCTTCCCGCCCTTCCAATTAAATTTTTAACAGATAATGGTTTGCTTGCTTCAAGTCTATCTAAATAAACGACATCAAATGGCATATTTATTCCTTGTTCTAACGTAGATGTGGCAAAGCATATTCTACAAAAACCTTCCTTAGTAAATTGCTCTATGATGATTCTTGTTTGTAGAGGTAATGAACCATGATGAATTACAATTCCACGCTTCAACAATGCAGTCATCTGAGAGTAGTGGTTTTTATTTATTGCGG
This sequence comes from Paludibacter sp. 47-17, assembly GCA_001898935.1. GTDB lineage: Bacteria > Bacteroidota > Bacteroidia > Bacteroidales > Paludibacteraceae > Paludibacter. Next base: position 51,688 of record MKVT01000032.1, on the reverse strand, counting down.
TATCACTGCCTGTATATAATTTTATTTTTTCTATGTAATCGTTAATTCTTGGATCTTCAATTTCTGTACATAAAGAGATGTATCGATCGAACTGTTTCAGAAACTCCTTGTTGTATATTTTTGATTTCGAAATGTAAAATAAGACAGAGCCATTGTTTAGAATAGTTTTTTCAATAGGGTCAAAATTGCAAGCTCGTTTTTTTCTTCCCATTATTGATGTGTCAATTCCAAAATGATAAAATTTCCAATTGTTGTCCCGGCATAAAAACATTTGCCCTACATTTTTTTGTGTGTAGCGTATCGCAAATGATGTTTCGGAATTAAAATGATTTTTTTCTATTTGAGATTCAGGATTTTTCACAAATGGATGAGCGAAAACATATGTCGCATCTGGATATGCCTTCAAGCATCTTCGAACAATACTGTCAAAATATAATCCTCTTTTAGAATCTTCATTACTTAATTGAGCTTCGTCGAATAAAAATAACTCTACATTAAATAAATCTTTTTGTTTAAAAAGCTCTCTGCAACGTTCAGGAGTAACTATAAAAATATTTCGTTTAGATTTTTTTGTATTTATTTTGTCTATAAAAGTAAGAATATTAACGGCTTTGTCTTGAATAAGGTCGCATAGTTTCAAATAGTATTCATTAATCAACGCTCGTGAAGGAACTACCACAACAACATCATTTTGGCATTCTTGTATCTTGTTCATGAATACATATGACTTTCCTGTACTTGTAGGAGCTGAGAAACTGAAGCATTTATTTGCGTCAATTCCTTTAATAACACTTGCTTGTATTGGTGTGTATTCTTTGTTATAGGTGTCTCTAATATATTTTCTGTATTGACCAAATATGACATCTTTAAGAGAATCTCTATCAATGTTTTTATAAAAAACTGCCATATAGTTCAAAATGGCTGTTTTATATTTTTCAAACTCAACAGGATGATATAGAAATAAGTATGATAATATTTCCATATCGGTAGTAGATGTTGGGCCTATTCTGTACAAATCGTTCAGAACTGTTTTGAATATTACCTCAATATTTTCCCCCGCAATTATATCTTTTATCAAGTCGTTCATAAATTCACTGCTACACAAATTATTTCTTCAAACTTCTTTAACGCTTGGAAATCTTTATTCTTTTTTATATTCTCAACTAACATATCTGTTGTTATTATCTTAGACGAAAAGGCAGCAACAAACCCTTTTTTATTATTAGAAAAATTTGTTTTTGATACATCGCAACAGAATAAATCTATATCAGCAATATCAGAATGATCTTGTTTCTCGTTTTCAAATTTTACAATTTGCTTTAATGCTCTTCCATATGCATTTTGTCCTGCAACATATTTAGCCTCTCCAAAAAGAATTATTTTACTTCCATTTATAGAGTAAAAATCAAATCCATGATTACCGACATCTTTAATTTTAAACAATTCAGCTAACGGTATGTCTAAATAACTCATTTCTTGAATAATTGTCTTGCGGGCTATTTCAGAAACCACATATTCGCCCGAACTACTTGTTACGCTGTCGGCATTGTCTTTTATAATATTATCCGCAATATAATTAATTGTAGCCTCTGCCCTGACTTGAAAAGCATTTTGATGATAGTCCTTATCAAAAGAACTAATCCAGCACAAATCGGATAAAGAAACAAACACTTCTTTTAGTGTCAGTTTTATATCAGTAGGGTTTACCCGGAAAAATGTGATATGCGGTTCTATTTTCCGATTATCTATTATTGTGTATCCACTCATATGCTATCGTTCTAATTTGCAGATGCAAAGATAATTATTTTGTTTGACTTGGAATGTACATCGAGGCATATAACGCCACATACTGCCAAATCGAAGCCACATGCAGCCACCTACTTCAAAACCGCACAAAACCTCGGATATACCCTATAATTTTGCTTCTCAAACATTTAAAATTTTATAGAAATGCAACAAGAAGACGATTTGAGAGGACTTGCCAAAGTCATGGAATTTATGCGAGCAATCAGCATAATTTTCGTAGTGATCAACATTTATTGGTTCTGTTATTTTGCACTACATGAATGGGGATTCATATTAAAGGTAGTGGATAAGATACTACTGAACTTTGACCGCACTGCCGGACTGTTCGGCAGTATTATTTACACCAAAATATTCGCCGTCGTTTTCCTTGCCCTATCATGTTTGGGAACTAAAGGTGTGAAAGAGGAAAAAATCACTTGGTCGAAAATCTATGTTTTTCTGACAATCGGTTTTATCCTGTTCTTTATGAACTGGTGGATACTCGACCTGCCATTACCCGTAGCAGCAATAACGGGGTTTTATGTTCTTACAATGGCAACAGGTTATCTGTTCCTGTTGGTTGGAGGATTATGGATGAGCCGATTGCTGAAGAACAATCTTATGGACGACGTGTTCAATTTTGAGAACGAGAGTTTTATGCAGGAAACACGGCTATTACAGAGCGAATATTCCGTGAACCTGCCAACCAAATTCTGGTATAAAAAGAAACAATGGAAAGGTTGGATAAACGTTGTAAATCCGTTCCGTGCCAGTATCGTGTTGGGAACTCCGGGTAGTGGTAAGTCATACGCTGTTGTTAATCAGTACATCAAACAGCAAATTGAGAAAGGATTCTCGATGTATGTGTATGATTTCAAGTTTCCCGATCTCTCTATTATTGCTTATAACCACCTGTTAAACAATCAATCAGGCTATAAAAAAGTCCCCACGTTTTACGTGATAAACTTTGATGACCCGGCACGTTCCCACCGGTGTAACCCGATTAATCCTTCGTTCATGGAAGACATTAGCGATGCCTACGAATCGAGTTACACCATTATGCTCAACCTCAATAAGACGTGGGTGCAAAAGCAAGGTGACTTCTTTGTGGAATCTCCGATTATCCTGTTTGCCGCTATTATATGGTATTTGCGCATCTATAAAGACGGAAAGTATTGCACCTTCCCTCATGCAATAGAGTTCCTGAACAAACGCTATGAGGATATTTTCCCGATTTTGACGAGTTATCCCGAATTAGAAAACTACCTCTCACCTTTTATGGATGCATGGCTTGGAGGTGCTGCCGACCAGTTGATGGGACAAATCGCTTCGGCGAAAATTCCTTTATCGAGAATGATTTCACCACAACTCTATTGGGTGATGAGTGGAGACGAATTTACGTTGGACATAAACAATCCTGATGATCCCAAAGTATTGGTTGTCGGTAATAATCCCGACAGACAGAATATATACGGTGCTGCTCTGGGATTATACAACTCTCGTATTGTGAAACTTATTAACAAAAAAGGACAACTCAAAAGTTCGGTAGTTATTGACGAGCTGCCGACTATCTATTTCAAAGGATTGGATAACCTGATTGCCACCGCCCGAAGCAACAAAGTTGCCGTTCTTTTGGGCTTTCAGGACTTTTCGCAATTAACAAGGGACTATGGCGATAAGGAAGCCAAAGTCGTGATGAACACGGTTGGTAATATCTTTTCCGGTCAGGTAGTCGGCGAAACAGCCAAAACACTTTCCGACCGGTTCGGAAAAGTATTGCAGAAACGCCAATCCATGACCATCAACCGCAACGACAAATCGACATCCATATCTACCCAAATGGATAGCCTGATACCGGCATCCAAAATCTCAAATCTTACGCAAGGGATGTTCGTCGGAGCCATTGCCGACAATTTCGATGAGCGTATCGAGCAGAAGATTTTCCATTGCGAAATAGTTGTAGATAATGCGAAGGTGGCGGCTGAAACAAAGGCTTATCAATCTATTCCTGTAATTACCGATTTTACGGACGAGAACGGTGTAAATCACATGAAAGAGATGATTAAGGCGAATTACGACCGTATCAAAGCCGAAACCAAACAGATTGTCGCTGAAGAATTGCAACGTATTAAGGACGACCCTGCATTGGCTCATTTGTTACAGCAGGGGGAGTAAAGATAAGTTAATCAAGTGAAGACAGGGGGTAGTTATTTTTTTCAGGACTATCCTCTGTTTTCTTTTCTAATTTATTGATTGCAACCGCCGCATTGTCCTGAAAGAATTTTCTTAGTATGGCATCATTCTTCAATAGGATATGCCATTCATCTTCCACCACACGCATCATTCGTTTTCTTATTTCAATCAAGTCCTGTTCATTTGGGCATATGTTTAAATACTCCCAATGCTCAATGATTGCTGAACGGATATAATCCCGAAGCAACATTTTTTCATAATTGTCAAGTTCGGTAAACTTCTTTTTCTCGGAAAATATCGGAAGTGCATCTATATCCGTGTAATCAAGGATATCATCGTAATCTTTTTCCAACGGCTCATCCACATTTGGAAAACGTATTATATCTACCTGTTTATCAGCATGTTTTGATTGGCAGGACTTGCAAATGTGTTCAGCGTGTCCTTTGCCACTGAATTTTTCATTGGCTTTAATCTCCCCACATATTTTGCAGTAATGCCCTTGCCGTTTCTTCTTTGCCATCGGATAAAAGTAAGATACTGTTTTTGTTTTCCTTAAATCACACTCCGGGAGGCAATTTGTCTCCCATCTTTTCCCTGCGCTCGAATATCTCACCATCAGCAATAAATATACCATCGCCACGTGCGTGCAAAATGCGCTTTTCCTTGCGGTCTTCATCTATCCAAGCTTTCACCCCGTCCAACACAAAGATACTGTGCTGTTCGATGTAATCCACCACACGGCACTCTATATTCGCATAGCATTCCTTGATGAGCGGGGCACTGACATGCGAGGCAGGAAGTGGCGTAAGGCCAAATTGGGCGAATTTATCTATCTTTCTGCCCGTTGTAGTTCCCACATCAAGGATGGTGTCCACGAGGTCAGCTGTAGCAATCCCAATGACGCACTCTTTCGTCTTTAGTAACGCTTCGCAGGAATAGTTCCACGACCCTGTAAGCAGTGCGAACCTCGGCGTAAAATCCATAACCATCGTCCATGAGATAGTCATCAGGTTATGTTTCCCTTCATGGGATGTGCTTATCATTGTTACCGGCCCCGGCTCGAGGAGCATAAAGGCTTTCTGTAATTCGAGTTCTTTCATGGGCATAAGACAAAAATGATTTACAATATTCTTTTCCTCACATTATATTCTACCATCCGTTTTATAAGATCGCATATACATTTGCAAAATTAGCAAATATTTGAGTGCCGGACGAATACGTTTCTATATATCTTAAAAACGCCACACACTGCCAAATCGGAGCCACAAACTGCCACCTGCCTAAAAACCGACTGTAACCCTGTTCATTACGACTACTTTCGTTCTGCATTAATAGTGATGCAGAACAAAAAAACAGTTTTTATTATGGATGAAAAATTAAATCCGAAAGACAAGGTTCTCCTGATGCGGGATGAAGGAGAAGGCAACAAACTCAAAGTCGTAAAAGGCATCGACAAAAAAGGAAACATTGATGCCATTGATCCCATGAAGGCGAAGCAAACTGATTTTATCAAAATCGACAAGCACGCAGATCCTCTCGAAAACTTTTTCAAAAACTTCTTTAATCAGGCTAAAAACCCATCGCATACAGGATTCTATGCGGTAACGGTCGATATGCTTGACAAAATCCTGCATATCAAGGAAGAAGATTTGGAGAAATACCGTATCAATCCGAAAGATTACATGAATAATCAGGAGCAATCAACCAAAGAAAGCAAAAAGCAAGTTCAACCCGAAAAGAAAGAAGAAAAAATGGATACAACAACCGAACAGAAAACGGAATTTAAGCAATTCGACACCAACCGTATCCCTGAAAGCGAGTATCAAAAATACGGTATCAAGCCCGAAAATTTGGAGGGCGAACTCAAAGCCATGAGTTACGGGTATAAATCACCGCACCTTGTAGATATTAACCCGAAAATCGAGGGTGTGGACTATCCGATGAAAGCCCGCTTGTCGTTGGAAGAACAGCCGGACGGAAGTTTGAAATTCACTCCGCATCCCTATCAGCAACAGGTTGATTTGGAAAAACCGTTTCAGGGTATTATGCTTCCCAATGACGTGAAAGAAAACCTATTGGCAACGGGTAACAGTGGCAAAATTGTAGAATTGGAGCCGACACCGGGTGAGAAAGTACCTTCGCTTATTTCCATTGACAAGCTAACCAACCGATTGGAAGCTGTACCCCTTGACAAACTTACTATTTCTCAAAATCTGAAAGGGGTTGAGTTATCTCCCGAACAGCAACAGGCACTAAAAGAAGGGAAAAAGGTACTCGTAGAGGGGATGACCTCAAAAAAAACAATGGGTACTGATAATCCTAAAAAATTCGATGCTTATGTTCAGTTCAATGCGGCTAAAGGCGGTTATGATTTCAATTATGACGGATTAGACCGAAATAAATATCAACAGAACAATAAACAGAACCAAAACCAGAATGGAGAACAGCAAAATCAAGTTCGTATTCCCCAAAAACTTTTAGGCGTAGATTTGGATGATAAACAGCAGAACTCTCTCAGGGAAGGAAAAGCCGTTTATGTTCAGGGTATGTTGAAAGACGGAAAAGGGGAGCCATTCAATGCCTATGTAAAGGTGAATCAGGAAAAAGGCAAACTGGATTTCTTCAAATGGAATCCCGATAAAGCTAAAAAACAAGGCGCGGATGTGAAAGTTGCCGAGGGCAATAAAACACAGGTAGCGGTTAATTCGCAGGGTAAAACCAACGAAGCGACCAAACACTCAAAGGAACCCCTCAAACAAGGGCAGCAGAACCCCACTGAAAAGCAGAATCAAGAACAGAAACAGCAGCAAGGGATTAGAAAACCTGTGAAAAAATCCACAGGACATAAAATGTAGTATCAACCACTAAAAAATCCAATAGTAAATGAAAGTAATAATTGCAGAAAAACCAAGCGTAGCCCGCGATATAGCGGCTATCGTTGGTGCAGGTAACCGTAAGGAGGGTTATCTGGAAGGTAACGGATATGCCGTTACATGGGCATTCGGACATCTCATCGGATTGGCGATGCCCGCCGATTATGGTATCACAGGATTTCAGCCTGAAAACCTGCCGATACTCCCTCAGGAGTTTATTCTGACACCCCGACAAATTAAAGAGGGAAAAGAATATAAGAATGACCCCGGAGTAATGAAACAACTGAAAATCATCAAAGAACTGTTCGATAAATGCGACCGCATTGTTGTTGCTACCGATGCAGGACGCGAAGGTGAGTTGATATTCAGATACATTTTTGATTATCTGAAATGTACTAAACCCTTCGACCGCCTGTGGATAAGTTCTTTGACAGATTCGGCTATCCGTAAGGGATTGGAGAGTCTTTGTCCGGGCAGCGAGTACGATAACCTGTACCTCTCTGCCAAAGCCCGCAGCCAAGCTGATTGGGTAGTCGGAATCAATGCTTCGCAGGCCCTGTCAATTACGGCGGGTAGTGGCGTATGGTCATTAGGACGGGTACAAACACCCACACTCGCTATGATTTGCAACCGTTACCTTGAAAACAAGGATTTCAAGCCGCAAACCTATTTTCAGGTAAAATTGCATACGGCAAAGAACGATACCCAATTCGCCGCTATTTCAACAGAACGTTACAACACGAAACAGGACGCCGACACAATCTTAGAGCGTATCCGCTCGTCAGAATCCGTCAGCGTCATAAACGTGGAAACAAAGCAAGGAAGTCAGGAACCGCCTTTACTCTACGACTTGACCACCTTGCAGAAAGAAGCCAATAGCCGCCATAGTTTTTCAGCAGACAAAACCCTGTCGGTAGCACAATCGCTCTATGAAGCCAAGCTCATTTCCTATCCAAGAACGGGAAGCCGTTATATCTCCGATGATGTATTTGCCGAAATACCGGCCCTTATCCGGCAGTTATCCGCTCATGCTACATTCGGCTATTACGCAAAAATGCTATCAACGAAAGAACTGAACAGGCATTCGGTAAACGACAAGAAAGTAACCGACCACCACGCCCTGATTATTACCGAAAATACGCCAAGCGAACTTTCGGCTGACCAGCGCATTATCTACGATATGATTGCCGGGCGTATGCTGGAAGCCTTTTCCGGCAAATGTACCAAAGAGGATATGACTGTTTCACTGGATGCTTCGGGTGTTCCGTTTACAGTTAGGAGCAGTGTTATTCTTATTCCGGGTTGGCGAGCTGTACTCAATGCCCCTAACGAAGAAAAGGGCGAAGAAGATAATGATGCTCCGGTACTTCCTAATCTTTCTAATGGCGACATACTACCTATCAACGGAACGGACTTGTTGGAGAAACAAACCAAGCCCCGCCCATTGCATACGGAGGCAAGTTTGCTTTCTGCTATGGAAACCTGCGCCAAAGAAGTAACGGACGAAGCGGAACGGGAAGCAATTAAAGAATCGGGTATTGGGACACCTGCCACCCGTGCCAGCATTATCGAAACGCTGTTCTCCCGTGAATACATCCAACGTGAGAAAAAATCAATTGTGCCAACTAATAAAGGTTTGGTTGTCTATCTGGCTGTCCGTGATAAAAAGATTGCAGATGTTTCGATGACAGGCGAATGGGAAAACACCCTGAACAAGATAGCTACGGGAGAGATGAATGCGGATACCTTCCACAAGGGAATCGAAGTGTATGCCGCTCAGATTACCACTGAATTGTTGAATAGTAAAATCGAGGGGGGTAATCAGCGGGAGACTTGTTCGTGTCCCAAATGCAAAGGCGGTCAAGTGGTATTCTATCAGAAAGTAGCCAAGTGCAACAATGAATCCTGCGGACTGACCGTATTTCGGAACAAATCATGTAAAGACCTGACAGACGGACAACTCAAAGACCTGCTTGCCAAAGGCAAGACAGGCATTATCAAAGGCTTTAAGAGCAAAGAAAATAAGCCCTTTGATGCTGCCGTAGCTTTCGATGCGGACTACAAAATGGTATTTTCATTCCCGCCGAAAGCGGGTAATAGCAAGAAACACAGATAAAAATCGTATCTTTACCGCTAAGAAAGTTCATACGCACCGGATATGTAATGAGAAATTGTTAAGTCGGGTACTATTGGATTTTTTTAGTGGTGGCACTGGGGAGGGATACCCCGGTGCCTTTTACTTGCCGATAAAATAACAAATGGGTCTGCGACCCCCACTAAAAAATCCAACGTATGAAATACAAATCAACATCCGAGCCGATGGAAATGTCCTATTTCCGGCTCAACCTGTTATCTTTTCTTCGCGATGCCCACCCCGACAAGGCAGACGACTTTTCATTCATTGCCGGACGCGGGGATATGGCCGCCGAAGCGTACAGCGAAGCCATCAAAAGCGGCTTAGACCATATTCAGGCAGCCGAAATTGCCAACGAAGCCCTGTTCAAAGGCTTGCACTTCTCTCCCTGTAATACAATAGTCGAAATCCTCTGGAACGAGTTTCAGGGCGAAGTACCCGAAGACAAGGCAAAAGAACTGGCTCTCAGACTGCTGCCGGAATGCGAATCCGTCTTCGCCGGCTATCCCCTGTCGGACAGCTTCTCCGATGAACCGGAATACGAACTGCTCTACACTGAACTGACCGGAGCTATTGCCCTCTACCTCGAAAGCCATAACCCTCTTCATTCTTAATTTTTAATTCATAATTGATTTAAGGCTATGGCATATAATAAGAAAAACCATCTGCGTCAGAATATTGACGCAATCAAAATAGCATTAACGCTCGATAAAGAACACAGGGAAGCTACTCACCAAGAACGGCAAATACTCGCCACCTATTCCGGTTTCGGCGGTATTAAGGCCATCCTGAACCCTGCCGCCAAACCCGAAGACATTCAGTACTGGACTAAATCCGATGCTGAACTGTTTCCGTTGGTACAGGAACTTCACGAGGTACTCCGCGATAATTCACCTACGCCGGAAGTCTATAAACGCTATGTCAGCTCCCTGAAAAGTTCTGTCCTGACCGCATTTTATACACCAAAACCTGTTACAGATGCACTGATGGATGTATTGGAAGCCAGCGGAATCAGACCCTCTCACTTTCTGGAGCCGAGTGCCGGAACAGGCACGTTCCTGTCTTCGTTCAAAGAAACTATGTTGCCGGCAAATATAACCGCTTTTGAAAAAGACCTACTGACAGGTAAAATCCTCTCGCACCTCCATTCACATAATGTTAAGGTGAGGGTTGAAGGCTACGAGAAAATGGAAGGACGCTACAACGGACAATTCGATGTCGTCGCTTCCAATATCCCCTTTGGCGATGTCGCTGTCTTCGACCCACAGCTTTCCACCCACGAGATATCTGCTGTCAAGCAATCGACACAGGCTATTCACAACTACTTCTTTGCAAAAAGCGTGCAGGCAGTCAGAGAAGGTGGCATCATCGCTTTCATAACCAGTCAGGGTGTTCTTAATTCGGAACAAAACAAACCCATACGGGAATACCTGATGAATATCTGCGATGTGGTATCCGCCATCCGTTTGCCCAATAATCTCTTTTCCGATAACGCAGGAACAGATGTCGGCAGCGATTTAATCATTTTGCAAAAGAATACGGAGAAAAGGGAACTCGACCAACGGCAGCAGGATTTCATCGAATCCCGCAAACTGTCGAATGGGATTTCCATCAACAACCTGTTCCGTGATTTCGACAGAGTGGTACAAACCAGTTCAAAGATAGACACCGACCCTTACGGTAAACCCGCGATAGTCTTTACCTACGAAGGCAGTACGAAAGAGTTAGCCGAATCCATGCGGACAATGCTGTACAAAGATTTTGCAAATCATTACAATCATCGCCTTTATCGGCAGCATGAACGGGATATTCCGAAAAAAGCACAGGAACAGGAAATAAAGCAGGAAAGAAAAAGTACAGCCCAACTTGATTGGGAGGAAAATTCATTAGGCTGGGAAGATGTTTTATCAGACGAACAACTGTCTGTTAATGTACATGAACAACCCAAACAATTTACAGGTACCCTTTTCGATATGGATGATCCTGCCATTAAAAAAGAGCCGACCCCGGAGGCGAAACCCCAGTCCGTAACACAGGAGCCATTAATAACCCTTTATGACCTTTTTGGCTTTACCCAAGAGGAACGCAGTCAGGTAAACAAACCTAAAAAGCGGGGTAGAAAATCCAAATCGCAGGCAGGCAAATCAAAAGAATTGCCATTTATGGACTGGCGCGAAGAAATGATAGTAAATGCGCATGAGAAAAGGGAAAAACTGCAACAAGAAAGTGCTAATGCCTATCCCGTATTCAATGCCCGACGGGAAGAACAACTGGAACGGCTGAAAGAAGAAGCCGAAAGGGAACAACAGGAACGTATGAAACCAGTTCCTTTTCTATTGGAAGATATACCGTCCCATTACCGTGAAGGTTCGCTTGTTACTGACGAAAATAATCGTATCGGTTATTTGCGTGATTTGAACGGATTTCAGCCGATGTTCCATCCGCTTCAGCTCACAGGCACACAGCAGGCGAAAGCATCCCTTTATATAGAGATACGGGATACCTATCACCACCTGTACAGCAACGAAGCCACACGCTTGGAAGCCAATCCCGCACTTCGTGATATGCTTAACAGGCTCTATGACGATTTTACCCGGCGTTTCGGAAATATAAACGACGCGAAAAACCTGAGCCTGATTAAAATGGATGCCGGAGGAACGGAAATCCTTTCTTTGGAACGCTATATCGACGGAAAAGCCGTCAAAGCCGATATATTCCAACAACCGGTTGCCTTTAATCCGAATGAGATTACCCATGCCGATAACGCGCGGGAAGCTCTGACCGCTTCTTTGAATAAATATGCTCTGGTAAACCTCGACTATATAGCAAAGCTCACAGGCGGCACATCTGATGAGATACTCGAAGAACTGAAAGGGCAGGTCTTTTTCAATCCGATGATTGGAACTTATGAAATTAAAGACAAGTTTATCAGCGGCAATGTCATTTCCAAAGCAGAACACGTCGAAAAGTATCTGGAAAACCACCCCGGCCACGAAGCAGCAAAAGAATCTCTCACGACATTGCGGGAAGCGATACCCCGCCCGATACCTTTTGAAGATTTGGATTTCAACTTCGGGGAGAGGTGGATTCCGACAGGTATTTATAGCAAATATGCTACTCATCTGTTTGACACAAATGTATCAATCCACTATACACAAAGCCGTGATGAATACAACCTGAACGCAGACAGTAAAAATGTAAATATTTACGACCAGTATGCTGTAAAAACCCAAAGCAGGACATTTGACGGAGTAGCCCTGATGAAACACGCACTTCACAATACGTCTCCCGATATTACCAAGAAAGTCAATAAAATGATTGACGGAGAACTTAAAGAAGTCAAAGTGCGTGATTCCGAATCCATCCAACTCGCCAACTCTAAAATTGACGAGATACGCAATGGTTTTACCGACTGGCTGAACGGGCAATCGCAGGAGTTCAAAGACCGGTTAGCGGATAAATATAACCGCACCTTTAATTGTTTTGTCCGTCCTGATTACGACGGAAGTCACCAAGAGTTTCCCGGACTGGATCTGAAAGGGTTGGGTATTCCCGACCTGTATAAAAGCCAGAAAGATGCCGTCTGGATGGATAAACTCAATGGCGGGGGTATAATCGATCATGAAGTAGGAGGTGGTAAAACCCTGATAATGTGCGTAAGTGCCTACGAGAAAAAACGCTTGGGATTGGTAAACAAACCGCTCATTATGGCACTTAAAGCCAATGTACATGAGATAGCCCAAACTTTCTGTACAGCTTACCCCAATGCAAAGGTTTTATATCCGGGCAAAGAAGATTTTACGCCTGCCAAACGTATGCGGATTTTCAATGAAATGAAAAATAATAACTGGGATGCTATTATTTTAACACACGAACAATTCGGTATGATACCCCAATCCCCTGAAATACAGCAACGGATATTACAGGCGGAACTGGATAGCGTTGAAGAAAATCTGGAAGTATTACGGGCACAAGGCAAGGAAATTTCCCGTGCAATGGAGAAGGGCTTAATCAAAAGACAGTTAAACCTTGAAGCTAAACTGGAGAATGTAGCCCACCAAATCAAAACCCGCACGGATGATACAGTGGACTTTCGCCTGATGGGTATAGACCATCTCTATGTAGATGAATCGCACCGCTTCAAAAACCTGACTTTTACCACCCGCCACGACCGGGTGGCAGGTCTGGGCAATGCTGACGGTTCTCAACGTGCCCTGAATATGCTTTTTGCCCTGCGTACCATTCAGGACAGGACGGATAAGGATTTGGGTGCGACCTTCCTTTCAGGAACAACTGTTTCTAATAGTCTGACGGAGTTATACCTGTTATTCAAGTATCTCCGTCCGAATGAATTGGAACGGCAGGGAATCACCACCTTTGACGCATGGGCAGCCATTTTCGCTAAAAAGTCGATAGATTATGAGTTTTCAGTAACCAATGAGATTGTTCAGAAAGAACGCTTTCGGTATTTTATCAAAGTACCTGAATTAGCGGCTTTCTATGCCGAGATAACCGACTATCGTTCTGCGGAAGATATAGGTATCGACCGACCTGTAAAGAATGAAATCCTGCATAATATTCCGCCTACGTCCGACCAACAGGAATTTATTAAAAAGTTGGTAGAGTTCGCTAAAACAGGTAATGCGGAACTGTTGGGACGTGCCCCGTTGTCTGAAAGCGAAGAAAAAGCCAAAATGCTGATTGCTACCGACTATGCCCGTAAGATGTCGCTCGATATGCGGTTGATTGATCCCATCAAATATGACGACAATGTAGATAACAAAGCATCCCATGTCGCCAAAACAGTGTCGGACTACTACACAAAGTTTGACGAACATAAGGCAACACAATTTATCTTTTCTGACTTGGGGACTTACAAACCCGGAGAATGGAATCCCTGTTCCGAAATAAAACGCAAATTAGTGGATGACTACGGAATCCCCTCGCATGAAATACGCTTTATTCAGGAAGCCAAAACAGACAAGGCTCGTAAACAGATGATTTCCGATATGAACACCGGAAAAATACGTGTATTATTCGGATCTACCGAAATGTTGGGAACGGGTGTAAATGCTCAGAAACGCTGCGTTGCCATTCATCATTTGGACGCACCGTGGCGGCCAAGTGACCTTGAACAGCGGGACGGAAGGGGCATCCGTAAAGGTAACGATATAGCAAAATTATATGCTGATAATAAGGTAGATGTGATTATCTATGCTGTTGAAAAATCATTGGATGCCTACAAGTTCGGATTACTGCACAACAAGCAGTTATTCATCCGCCAGTTGAAGAATAACTCTCTGGGTAGCCGAACTATCGACGAGGGCAGTATGGACGAAAAAGGCGGTATGAACTTTAGCGAATATGTCGCTATCCTGAGTGGTAATACCGAATTGTTGGAGAAAGCGCGGCTGGAAAAGAAAATCGCATCGTTGGAATCGGAACGACAAGCCTTTATGCGAGGGAAATCATCATCCCGCTATAAGTTGGAAGGTATTATGTCTGATGTGGAAAAGAATAACGGATTCATTAACCGTATATCTAAGGATATTGAAGCGTTTAATTCCCGTGTGCAATATCAACCTGACGGAGTTACCCGCCTGAATCCTGTTCAGTTGGACGGATTGCAAGGCAGTAACCCGAAAGAAGTGGGCTTAAAACTAAACGAAATTGCTGACAACGCCAGAACGCATGGAGCGCATGAGAAAATCGGTACGCTTTACGGTTTTGATTTAATGGTAAAGTCAGAAACCACAGCTAAAGACGGCTTCGATGTAATACAAAACCGCTTCTTTATTAAAGGCGAAGGCGATATTCTCTATAACTATAATCACGGGGTAATGGCGACCGATCCGAAGACGGCGGCACAGAATTTCCTCAATGCACTCGATACTATGCCCAAACTGTTGGAAAAATACCAATCGGATAACGAGAAACTGCAAAAGGACATTCCCGTTCTCAAAGAAGTAGTCGAAACCACATGGCGGAAAGAGCCAGAACTGAAAGTCCTGAAAGACGACTTGATTAAGTTAGACCGTGAAATCCAACTTTCGTTGAAACCGATTGAGGAAAGTGAGGGACAGGAGAGTATTTCCGACAATAAGATTTCAACTAATAACCGGAGCCAATCGCAGGGAAAATCCGAAACAACAACAGTTAAGGATGCACCATTGCCAGATACTTTACAGGGAATTAAAGAAATAATGGGGGATAGGCTTGTTATTACATCGGTAGGTGGTAGTCCGCCGAAAGTGGAGAGAAAGGAAAGTAAAACTTTTAAGTTATAGTATAGTGTGGTTGTGAACATATAATTCACAACCATTTTTATATATCTCCAAAACTTTTATCTTCAAACAAAACACCGTCATATAAAATCGGATATTCACTGGAATCAGGAACAAAAGTTTCAATAACAGGAGGTTCTTCTGAAATAATATTTTCTGCATTATAATGAAACAGTACGATATTGTCGCCTATGTAACTACGTGCAGATTCATATTTAATTCCGTTATATCCTGCCTTTTTCGCACAATCCATGATAAACCTTGTAATGAAGTAATCAGGTCTCCAATTTCCTTCGTTATCTTTTATACAAGATAGATATCCTCCTGTATGTAGTGCAATAAGCAAAGCATGCGTAGATAACGTCATCATTGTCCAATCGAAAGTTAAATCGAGTATGTTTTCAATTGGTTTGTTTATATTAACTTTTTGTATCCATACTAAACGACTTTCTTTAGTATCTCCTAAAATTTCTGCTTTTGCTGTATCTTTTTCTTTAGATAAGTATAAATGACTTTGGCCTGAATGATTGAAGCGTCCTTCTTTTGGTATTCCTACAGGAGCAAGCATTAAATCTTTCGTCTCAAAGGCGGTATCATTTTCGACTTTGCGACAACGATAAAATTCCCCTGATACAGTTTCGACAGGTAGTTTTTTTGCTTCAATTTCTTTTTTTATGTCTCTCGCTATTTTACAATCTAATGATAGAAAAGGGTGCTTGATTATTAAGTTCTTAAATTCACTTAATGGTTTTCCATATTTGCGTTTAGTGAATTCAAAATGTTTATCTAATTCTATTTCATATTTTGTTTTTAGACCAATTTCTGAGAATGGATCAAAATCAGATGTTCCGCATCTGCACGATAAATTTCTAGCAAATAATTCATATAAGTTCTCTGGAACATTATAGTCATACAATAGTTCACTGATTTCTGTACGGTCACCATGTATCCATACAGGCTCCCCTTCGTCATAAGGTTGACAATTATAGCAATACTCTACTTGCCCTTGTATTCTATTGAACAGTCTTTGATTCTTCTTTGAAAGTTCACTGATTTCATCTGTTTCATACATAATTCTATAGCTGATTGAAATAAAGTCATGAAACAGTATTCGATGTGAAATCAAACATTAAATGTTTCATTAATGGGGGACTGTCGTGAGTAGAAATATAACATGATTCAAAATCAATAAGTCCAAATGAGTGCTGACTCAATTCTTCAGGTTTTCTATTTAGGCTACACAAACATGAGTTTAGTGCTGAAATAATATTTTCTGCTTTGCCTTGAAGAATGTAACCAATTAAACAGCCATTCGGTGGATATTTCCCAGAGATAAAGTTATCAATGCCTGTTTCTATATATCGCTTACATAAGCTATGCGCATTAATACTTATCTTTCCATTTTTACCTATTCTATTTGTTTCACAATCTGATTCTATCAAGTTTTTAGCTTCTGCAAAAAACTCCCATTCAGTATCTGTCCAAGTAGAAAAACAAAAATCAATTCTTGGAGATTTGTTTGCTGATAAATTGTCTTCTTTGTATAATCTATGTTCTGGTTCAACTCTAATTTTCCACGCAATCCGATTTTTATTAGATTGAAGACAATTTGTTAATTCTTTAGAAATATCTTCTTCAACCCAATTGACAGAGATAGTCTTTTTAGATTTTATGTCTCCATAGACTTCACTTAATAAAATGAAGCAACGTTTCTCTAAAACCTGAATCGTGGTATTTATATATATGGGATTTAAACTTCCTATCATTTCTGTCCTCCCATATTTGCTATTTCCATGACTAAAGAAAGAGCATCATCTATTGCTTGTGAACGTGTCCAAAAACGTTTTTGATTAGGTTTTATCAAATAAATCTTATCCGTGTCATAATAACGAAATTGTTTTTGTACGTAAATATTTTTACCCTTTTCTTGGATAGAATATTTATCTAATTCTTTTAGCAAAGGAGCTAGTTCCTTTGATTCTCTGACTTCGATTTCTTTTTGTGTTTTGCTGAAATGTATAACTATCAAATTTAATGGTTCTGAACGCTGTATGTCATAAACACTTATATTTATCTTATGATTGGTTTCAGAATAAAATTCATTTAGCTCATTGGCAAGTATTTGAGCATAAGCTTTATTTTCGTCAAGAAAGACCTTATTAAATGCTATTGATTTTTCTTTTTTATAAAACAGGTCTACTGAAATATTTAGGAAATCCTCTATCATAAACTTTTCCTTGACAGAAATATCCAAAGAAGAGAGAACTACAGTTTTAATTTTTTTCTCTATTTCTAATAAACTATCTTGGAACAGTGTATCTGACTCAATAATATTTTCTATTTCCTTGTGTAGAGATATGAATTCTTTATATTCAGATTCTCTATTTTGCAATGGTAATAAATAAACCTCATTAGGTTTTATACGTTCTCTCTCTATCCCCCATGAACCGGAAATCATTAGTAAAAAATAAGCTGCAAAATCTGAGTTTAAAATAGCTGATAATACTCGTAAACTATTTATATTTTCAGAATGCAATCCAAGAACTGTACTGTTAAAAGCTACTTTTGATTTAACAATTCCAGAGCAAAACTCATTATCCTTAAATCCTTCTTTAATTAGCAATATAGGTCCTTTATATACCTTTTTGTTTCCTAATCTTCTGAAAACATTTATAGTTGGTAATTCTATGATGCTTTTTTTACCGTAATATTTTAAATACTCGTTAATTGTATCCTTATCTCTTAGTAATGAATTAAGTTCTGTAAATGTCGTTTCTAATGTTAGATATTTTCGAATCCTTTCTGGACGAATAAATCGCAACTTTGAGATTTCATTATCTACGATAGGCTTAATCGTTGATTTATTTAGAGGCTGTAATCCTACGCCAAAGTCTATACTATTAGTTTTGATGAAAGTCTTTACATTATTCGACATATTTGACAATCTATTTATCAAATAGAAATCACCAATATTTCCCCACATTGCAATTTTCCAAATCTTTGTATTTGGAATTTGGCATTCAGTACGCGGGAGAAACTTTACATCTGTGCTGTCTATTATAACACCATCTATTAGGTTAGATTTTATATACGTTTTTGGAGCCCAATATTCAATTGTGGTAGAAGGTTTTTGGGGTTGTTTGTTTTGAAAATATGCAATACAAATGGGGCCAACGGCAGAAGTAAATAATTGTCCACCAAAATTCTTAGGAACCTTTCTAAAAATAGATAGGTTGTAAACTTTTTCTACATAATTCTCATTAAACAACCATTTCCTAAAATTCTGAAAAGGAATTTCTGTATTAGTTAAAACTTTTGTATTGAAAATTAAAGCAATACTCCCTGCTGGACAAAAATCAACAGATTTATGAATGAATGGCAAAACCATCTCTTTCCCAAAATCAAATTTGGAACAATAATCCATTATTGATTTTGACAGTTTTTTAGTTCCAAATGGCGGGTTGCCCACAACTAAATCCACTTTTGTGAAATCATCAGGATTAACTTCGCCAATAGTATCTCTACACCAAAGATTATTTCCTCCTTTATCTTTCAGTGATTTATCTTTAGGATTATTGATTAGATAAGGAAATTTATTGTTTTTGTCTATCCATAATGTTTTTGGATTGAGATATTCGACAAGTGCCAAATATAAACTAAATGCAGCAACTTTAATTGCTAAAGGATCGATTTCTATACCAAAAATATTATCAACAAGAATATCCTTAAGTTCTTTAAATGTGATGTCTTTTTCGGGGTTTGCATTTTGCCATCTTCGAATTAATCGCTTATAACTTTCAACTAAAAAAATCCCCGAACCACATGCTATATCTAACGTCTTAATGTTATAATTAACCTCACTCTTGATTGGTAGTTTATCGTTTAAAATTAGTTCAACTAATGTATATGGGGTATAGAATTGTCCTTTTTCTTTTTTTGAAGCAAACTCTCCCAAAAAATTTTCATATACTTCGCTTAATAATTCGATCTGAATAAAATCAAATTTGAAAATTCGCCAATCATCGAAGAATTTAGGCTGACCTGAAATGTCACCATCAATAAAGCATCTCTTTATCAAGGAAAGATGATCTTTGTTGACAAAATTTTGTTCGTTCTCTATAATTGGGAATACATTACCATTAAAGTGCTCTTGTAGTTCTATAAATAAACGATAAGTTGCATCAACATCATCTAAAATGTCGAAATAACTTTTTGCTCCCTTTTTTATCTTTGTATATAATCCAGCTTCTTCAGCCGCTCCCTTGTCTTCTAAATAAAGAATAAAAAGAGAACGCATGAGGAGCCCATGGATAATATTGATATCCGAGATATCTTTCTTTAATGTATTGGAAGTCGCAAGTAGGCTTTGAACTAGATATTTATCTATCCTTTTTTGGATATTGATTTTTTCACGGATATCGTAATCACTTGTCCATAGTAGTCCACAATCAACTCCTATTCGTGAAAATAATTCAATCAGAACTTTTAGATTATCTTTATCAGTTTTAATACAACTGAATATTTCATATTCTTTAAGCTCATGTGTATAGCTGGATTCTGCTTTTATATATTGAGGTTTCTCGTAGCAGTTATATATCCTTATTTCTGTATCTGATACAACAAAAAGAAACATTATTTTTCGATAATTCCACGCCTTATGCTGAATTTCTGCAATTTGTTTAAGAGCATTTTTATCAAAAGAATCTACTTCTTTAAAGAGAATTGCAGGGAAATTATCTGAAAAATAAATTTTGTCTGCTCCAATTTTTTCTAACTCCTGATATTCAGGGTAGGAATCTGGTATGTCGGAACATTTTACCAAATGCTCATATCCTAATTCATTATAGAAAAAATTCGTACTCATATGCGTTTAAAATCAGATCATTAGACGTGAAATATCCGATGGGACAAAATTACAAAGAAAGTAGCTGATAGCCAAATTCTACTTTAGATACTTTTCAACACTCACTTGCTAGGGTTATTATCTCCTCTTTTCTTATTAAAGTTTTCTCGTATGAAAATATGTACGTCACTTTCTTTGTAATACGTTTTATGGTAAACTGTCTGGAAAGGCAGTTCTCCAGTACTACGATAGCGTTGTAGGGTGCGTTTGCTTACGTTAAGCAGCATACACAAATCCTGATTATCAAGCAAAATTTCTCCGTCTAACATATTCCTGTGTTTACTCATTTTATCAAGCATTTTATCCTGTTTGTCTAAGCGATCCATGATACGCTCCATCCACGCTTCAAAGTTTTCTCTATCTATATACATAGTATTCCGTTTTTTAGATGATATGCCCTATCATAAAGTAGTTTTGATTGGACGGATCTTTTATAATTATATCTTTCTCTCGCATATATTTAATGTAGCTTTTGGCGGTGCGTTCCTTTACATCCATTATCTGCTGTATGTGGTCGCACAGGTCTATATAGTTCAGATGCCTTTGTGAGGCAAATATTTCACGGGCAACTGTCGTCAGTTCTTTCTCTTTCCGTTTTTCTTTTTCCTCCCGTGGCTTTTCTCCGATATATATGTGCATACCCAATTCTTTATCCCACGAAAATTGCATTAAAGGAACATCAAGAGGACTGCCATCCCTTACTTTGAGTGCCTTCACTACCGATACGGACGGATCACTGTCAAGCTCTATACTTAGGATTGCAGCAGCTTTGCGTTGTAACTCCGAACCAAGATGCCCTCGCAATTTTAAGCCATTGGGTACATAATGAAGTACGCATACGATACAGGTGCGGTATATCCCTGCCAATCGGTATAATTCGTCCATAATTCTGATGCTTTCCACTTCATCATTTGCCGATGATACTAAATCTGCTATCCCGTCAATGACAACCAGACGAATACCCTCATATTCGTAATGGTATTTATCCATACTTTGAACTATGGCTTGCAATCGCTCTTTCCGGGACATACCCGTAAGGGAGAAAGCCCGTAGTTCTTCCGGCTTTTCATTTAGTTTAGCACGTTTCAAAAGATTTGATACATTTTTGAAAAGCTGTACTTCGGATTGTTCCGTATCATAGAGCAAAACCGCTTTATGGTCGGAATTATCCCGTACATCAACGCCTAAAGTATCTATGGGACGATTGTCGTTTCTTATCGAACCTGCAATCAGGGCAGCAACATAGTTACTTTTTCCTGTGCCTTCACCGCCAGTGATACAAAGGATATTACCCTGTGTGCCCAGTGGTACGTCGCCGGCAGATATAACTTCCTCTGCTTTTGCCGGAGGATTGTTAAAATCAATTTCGCATGATTTCAGCATGGTCATTGTTTCATTATATAGGTTATCAAGAAATTCAAGGAATAATTGTCGGAACTCTTTTCGACTATTCCTCTTACTGAAATAGTCGGTTATATCTTTGTCCTTTTTTTCTCCCGAAAGTGGGAGTATAAGCCGTTTAACGCCATATTCGGATAATGCCTTTTCATGCTTCACCGCACTATCTATTCCTGTTTTGTCCGCATCATAGAGCAGTACGATATGTTTAAAGCGGAATGTCAGTTTATAGATGATCCCGGCAGGGATTGTCGAGGTTTCGCTATTAAAGCAGATAGCATGGAATCCATGAGCGGCAAGTGTCATCACGTCTTTTTCTCCGCCGGTGATGAACAGCGTATCTCCTTTGGCTGGTAATTGTTCCAGTCCGAAACAGTAATTCTCCCCGATATTACCACCATACAAGAAACGGACTTCCGAAAACGGACGGTAAATCTTCACATATCGTTTACCCATATATCCGAAAACCGGCTCATTTTCCGATGAAGTATAGTAAAATGGCTTATTGTCCTTATTTTCACTTCTGAACTCTTTTAGTGATACTGTTTTGTAGAGTTTGAGTATTTCGGGCGTAATACCTGATTGCATCCAAAAATCAAGTTCTTTTTGAGTGAATTTTTGTTGAATGATATTATACGGTTTGTTTTTGGGCGGTTCCGGCGTAGGTTGTTGTTTGTCCGATGAAATCGGCTGCGGAGTATATGAGTAGTCTGAATCACTCAATCCTAACGCCATATCCCTGTTTATGGTTTTTAATATTTCTACAAAGTTAGCTCCGTTACCGCAATCCAAACCCTTCAATCTTCCAACGAAGAAAAAGCAATCGCCACTGTAATCATCATTGCCGAAATCCTTTATTTTATAAACACCATTGTGACGGTCAAAATATATATTGCATGACGCTTTTCGGTCTTCATACAAGGGGTTGAGGAAATTACGTCCTGTCTTCCATTGTACCGGGATATAGTGTTTGAATACGTCCAAACCGTTATTTGTCCGTCTTAATAGTTCGTCTTTGTTGAGCATGGAGTTTATGATTATTTATAAGGTCATTCATACATTCGTCAGAACTGCGTATCTTCTTTTCATTGAGCATCCGTTTTATTTCAGCAATGGTATAATATGATTTGCCGGAGATAATAGAATAAGAAATCATCCGGTTACTGCGTAAACGTTGAAGTGTTCGCTCACTGATTTTGAGAAAGGTGCATACTTCGTAACTGTCCACCCACATTTCGTCCGGGTTGGTAGTGCCATTTTCCTGATGATCTATCACGAATTTTGCTATGGCATTAATTTTAGAAATTAATTCTTTGTATGCTTGTGACTCTATTGTAATGACATCCATAATTGCTACTTATTGAATTGCTGCAAAGTTCGGAAGTTGCAAAAACGTAGAATGACAAGTTGCTATAACTATTTTTTAATTTTATCCTAAACTATTAATAATCAGAGTATTTCAGCGTTTGTTCTCCAAGGGTGTAAAGTGTGAATCTTTATACTGGGTATTTTGAGAAGAAAAAGGCATAAAAAAGCCCTGAAAAACTATATTTTTCAGGGTTAAAAATGAAAAAATTAGATAAGATAAACTTTATATTATCTTTATACTGATGTTTTTTTAATTTTCTGATAATGAGAAGTGTTTAGTAGCCATTTCTATTATTTTTCTATTGACCACCTGATATTTTACCTGTTATCGTCATCATTCATTTTCTTGATAAGGTTATCTCTCAATGAATCAAGGTATAATGTCCGGCTGTCTTTCCGGTTTCGGATATTCAAATAAATGCGGTAAAACTCTCCGGCATCGGTATTAAAAACATTACAGAAATAATCTATCAATTCTTTAATATCAATATTTCCATAATCAATGCTTCCTTTTGCATATATAGCATAAATCAATTCGACAAGTTCTGTTTTAGTTCCTGTCCAAGTGTGTTTTATACGGGGAAATTTTGAATTATCCATTTCGTTTTCAGGATGCTTTTCAAGTTTTTTTAATTCAGCATTGAGATAAATGCGGAGCATCTCATTAGCTAATATTTTAGAAACCTTGTAATCAAAACTGGTAGAAAAATTATTGTCTCTTTCAAAGTAGAAACAATCGACATTCAACTCAATATCGGGCTCTACCCTAAGGAAATAATAACGATCAAGGTGAGTTTTCTCTGTCCTGTAATACTGGTAAAAATCTAAATTTTTATCAAAATAATCTTTTATTCTGTCTAATTCCTTTATAATATAATTTTTCTGTGCCGTATCACTTCCGGTCGGTCGCTTAGTTTCTATTTTATAAATCTCCGAAAAATAGATTAATTTACTGAAAAGTTGGGGTTTGTACTCTTTAAAAAAACATATTTCTTCCTCATCATTTTTGAACTTATAATCGTTCAGTTTCATCTTTAGTTGTTGCATAATTCCTTTTAGCAACAGAACTGCTTTTTTAGCTTTCCTCAGAGATGGTTCTTCTACCAGCTCAATGGCTTCAAGTTGAACATTCACTTTTTCGATTATAGTATTGACATGTTTATTCATAAGGCTATATTTTAGGTACAAACCCCAACAGGGCACAATTAAAATTTCATTTTTAA
Organism: Paludibacter sp. 47-17; assembly: GCA_001898935.1. Classification (GTDB taxonomy): domain Bacteria; phylum Bacteroidota; class Bacteroidia; order Bacteroidales; family Paludibacteraceae; genus Paludibacter. Next base: position 27,527 of record MKVT01000032.1, on the reverse strand, counting down.
AATCTTAATAGCGTTCAATATTGCTAATAACGATACTCCAACATCAGCAAATACCGCTTCCCATAGGGTTGCAATACCTCCTGCACCCAGAATCAATACAATTAGTTTTACACCAAAAGCCAGACTTATATTTTGTATAACAATCCGGCGTGTAGCTTTACCTATTGTTATAGCCGTTGCTATCCGGATCGGTTGGTCTGTCTGTATAATGACATCTGCCGTTTCTATGGCAACGTCGCTACCCAGTCCACCCATCGCAATGCCTACATTGCTCATGGCAAGAACAGGAGCATCGTTTATCCCGTCACCCACAAAGGCAATGTTATTACCCGGCTCGGATTTCAACTGCTCTACATATTCCACTTTTCCTTCGGGTAGCAGATCACCATGCGCCTGCATGATATTCAATTCCGTGGCAAGCTGTGAAACGATGGCCTGTTTATCTCCTGACAACATTACAATATTTTTGATACCCAACTCGTGTAAAGCATTCACGGCTGTGGCTGCATCCTCTTTCGGAGCATCCGCTACCAGAATATATCCGGCATACGTACCATCGATTGCACATACGACAATCGTTTCGGGTATGGTAGCTAATTCCAGTGGAAACTCTACGTTATTCTTTATCAGCAATTTCGGATTGCCTACCAGAACAACTTTACCATTGATAGAAGCCTGTAAGCCGTGGCCTGCGATTTCGTTGACAACATCCGGCTTAATTACTTCGATATTCTGTTCTTTGGCATATTCTACAATGGCTTTCGCTATGGGATGCGTGCTTTGCGTTTCAATCGAAGCTATCAAGTTCACAAGATCAGTTTCGAGCAAATGATTTGCCGGAATTATCTTTTGCACTTTGAAAACTCCCTGTGTCAGCGTTCCGGTCTTGTCCATCACCACCGTATTTACTTTGGTGATAGCTTCCAGATAGTTACTTCCTTTAAATAGTATTCCGTTCCGGCTTGCCGCTCCGATACCACCAAAATAACCCAATGGAATGCTGATAACCAATGCACAAGGGCAGGATATAACAAGGAATACCAATCCACGATATACCCAATCGTACAGAACAAAGTTGAACGCCGGATTAATAGCAGAGTATACCAGTGGTGCCAACACGATAAGCGCAGCCAATGCCACCACTATCGGGGTATAAATGCGTGCAAACTTTCGGATGAACTGTTCTGCCGGAGCTTTTTTCTCGGTAGCATTCTGCACAAGGTCGAGGATGCGTGCCAGAGCACTCATACCGAAAGACTTGGTAATCTTTATTCGCGAAACGCTGTCGGTAAGTATCATTCCGGCAAATACCTCTTCATTCCTGCGAATGGTTCGGGGAACGCTCTCGCCTGTCAGGGCAGAAGTATTGAACGATGCCGATTCATTCAGCATCACACCGTCCAGTGGTACACGTTCTCCCACCTTAACTTCTACAATATCTCCCACATTTACACTTGCTGCCGATACGGTTTCTGTTTTATCCATCCTGATAACAGTAGCTGTTTCCGGACGGACATCAAGCAGGGCGCTGATGCTCCGTTTGGCACGGTGTATTGCTGCTTCCTGAAAGAGTTCGCCTACGGCATAGAACAACATCACGGCAACGCCTTCGGGGTATTCTCCGATAAAGAACGCCCCGATGGTAGCTATGCTCATTAAAGTAAATTCGCTGAATACGTCTTTCTGCCGAATGGCTTCCCATGCCTCCTTCATTACTGGTAAGCCTACCGGAATGTAAGCGATGATATACCAAGCAAGTTGAATCCACTTATCAGCAAAGAACGATAGTCCGGAAGCGGAGAAGATAATGCCTGCAATCAGCATCACAAAGGATATAGCTGTCCGGATGTAACTTCTTTTCTGCGAGGTTTCCATTTCCTGTTTGTTTTTGTCAACAACACAATTCCCATCATTGCAATTTCCCATAACTATTTTGTTTTACGATTATATCTATACGGTTTACCTATATCCCCATTCAAAAACACAAACGAAGCAAGAGCGAAGAATATTCCAGCTACTAACACTTCTTTGAGTGGCCAGTTGTGGTAAAAACAATGTGTATGCGTACAACGCGAAACATAATACCAGAATAAACAGCCTGCGGTAATGCCAAAGGCTGTACTGGCAAGTATTATCAGCGTTTTAGCCCGTGAACTCAGCTTCTTTTTCTTCGGCTGAGCCGGGGTCTTTTTTCTTTTCTTGTTTGCCTTCTTTTTCATGGCGCATCACTATTAAAGTTCAACGGCTGCAAGTTCGGCAAATGCCAACTGGTAATCTCTTTCGGCGGCGAGTGTCTGGTTCACGTTGTCGTAGTACAATCCCATTTCAACCATGTAATCGAGCAGGGATATTTCGCCTGCATCGAGGGCTTTTTTCAACAGTATGGTATTGTTTACGTTTGCCAATGACCTGCGATACTTGTCGGCAGTTGTTTTCAGCCCCATTGCTTTGGAATACTGTATCTGAAGCTGGCTGTAAAACTGTTGCTTGGTATCGGCTTCCCGGCTTTGGGCAGCAGCTACGGCCGCCTTTGCCTGTTTCACCTGATTCTTATTCGACCATAGCGGTATGGAAATACCCAGCGAAACACCCTGATACCGTTGTCCGACTACTTTTTCACTCATATATCCGGCGGTAAACTTGGGCAGGTTCATGGCTTTGCTCAAGGATACCTGCTTTTGGCTTACTTCGATTTCGTTGCGGACGTATGACAGAACCGGGTTTTTATCTTCGGCCTGTACATACCAGTCGTTGAAGTTCAACGGAAGCTCACGGCTGCCATAGTCCGCCTCGTTAAATACGAGGTCGATACCGCCGTTCAGGCGTTTCAACTGGGCAAGGAGTGCATCGCGCTCTACTTCCATGCGCGATATTTCTCCTTGAATGGTAGAAAGGTTCAGGTTTACTTTGTTGTACTCTAAGATGCTTACGTCGCCCCTGTCCATACGGTCTTTATAACCTTTGGCAATGGTCTGGGCGTGCTCTAACCTTAGATATAGTTCTTTGAGCAGGGAGTTGTAATACACCAGTTCGACACAATATTGTTTGGCTTCGAGCAATATGTTCATGCGGTCGGCTCTGTACTGCCATTCCACAAGGTTGTTTCTACCATTAGCCAACCGGCTTTTCATTCCGGTGATGGTTGGTATGTCGAATGTCTGGGTGACACTAAAGTCGGTACGGTTGCCCACGTTTGAAGGGTTACCCCACAGATAATTGAAGCCTACCTCCGGGTCATCAAGGAAGATGCCGGTTTTGTTTTGCAGCTTATCCGCTTCGGCTTGTTCGCGGAGGGCTTTGAGGGTTGTATTGTTCTCTTCTATCGAAGACAATACAGGGTTGATGTTGTTCTGCGCATTGAGCGTTATGCCTGCGAAGAGTACCATCATGGTTATTATGATTGCTTTCATTCTAATTCAAATTTAGTGTTGTCTACTTCAGGTTCGTCGTTGTCCAATACTTCGGAGGTAACTACTTTCCTGTTTGTAATTAAATACATGATAGGGATGATAAAGCCATTGAGCAAAGTCGATGTGAGCAATCCGCCCAGGATAACTTTTGCCATCGGGCTTTGTATTTCGTTGCCCGGCAAGTCGCCGCCCAGTGCAAGCGGTATCAGTGCAAGACCGGAAGAAAGGGCAGTCATAAGGATAGGGTTCAGACGGTCTAACGAACCTGTCATTACCGCATCGAGTTTGCTGTGTCCTTCTTCAACGAGGTCATTGTATCGGGATATCAACAACATACCGTTACGTGTTGCGATACCGAAGAGCGATATAAACCCGATGATAGCCGGAATACTCATAACGCCGCTGGTAAAGAAGATGGCAAAAACACCACCGATTAGTGCAAGCGGCAGATTGAGCAGGATAACAACGGACTGGTTTACGCTCCTGAACTGTGCAAATAGCAGCATGAAGATAGCCAGTATGGAGAAGATTGAGGTAATGAGCAGGGTGCGTGATGCTGCCTGTTCGCTCTCAAACTGTCCGCCGTATTCAATGTGATATCCTTCGGGCAATTCTATTGTTTCGTTTACGATATTCTGAATGTCGTTTACTACCCCACGCAGGTCACGTCCGGCAACGTTGGCCGATATGACTATCTTACGAGCCACGTTCTCCCTGTTGATTGTATTGGGGCCTGTGGACGATGTTACCTCTGCAATGTTGCTCAACGGTATTTTACGTCCGTTGGCATCGACTATCAGGCTCTTTATCCGTTCGGCTGTTTCGCGGCTGTCGTCGTTTACCTTTAATGTGAGGTCGAACGAGCGGTTGTCTTCATATACCTGTGAAACAACTTCACCTGCAAGCATAACGTTTACTATCTTCGCAAAGTCGGGTAAGGTAATGCCGTATTTCGCCATAACTTCCCTTTTGGGTTCTATTCTCAACTGCGGACGTTCCACCTGTTGCTCTACGTTCAGGTCGGCCATGCCTTCAATGTCCTGAATGTTTGCTTTTATCTGGTTACCGATGGAGAACATCTTATTGAGGTCTGTTCCGAACAGCTTGATAGCGATGTTGGCACGTGTACCCGATAACATGGCATCGATACGGTGCGATATGGGTGCGCCTATTTCGATATTCACTCCCGGAAGAACTTTCATCTTTTCACGCATTTCGGCGAGTACTTCGTCTTTGGAACGTTTGTCGAGGATGAACGGCGCTTCGATTTCGGATACGTTGACACCGAGTGCGTGTTCGTCGAGTTCGGCGCGTCCTGTTTTGCGTCCTACGGTTTGTACTTCGGGTATGGATAATAGCATTTCTTCGGCAATGCGTCCCATCTTGTCGGATTCTTCAAGTGATATGCCGGGCATACTACTGATGCTTATGGTAAAAGAACCTTCGTTGAATGGAGGCAGGAAGCTACGGCCTAACGAGAAGAAGATAACGATTGCCACTACCAGTACGGCGCCTGTGCTGCCAAGTACCCACTTCTTATGAATGAGTGTCCACTTCAAAGCCTTTTCGTACACCACTTTCAGCTTTCTTACTACGTAGGGTTCGCGTTCGGGCTTATCGCCTTTCTTGGGTTTGCCCAGCAGGTAGCTACACAATACCGGAGTAAGGGTTAAGGCTACGATAGTAGATGCTATCAATGCCATGATAAAGGCTACTCCCAGCGGTGCAAGCATACGGCCTTCCATTCCTGAAAGGAAAAACAACGGCACAAAGCTGGCGATGATGATAAGCGTTGAGTTCAATATCGGCATACGCACTTCTTTGGAAGCATCGAACACGACGTTAAGAACGGTTTTCTGTTGCTCTATGGGTTTCTGCCGGTTCTCGCGCAATCGCTTGAATACGTTTTCCACATCGACAATAGCATCATCTACGAGCGAGCCGATAGCAATAGCCATACCTCCTAAGCTCATGGTGTTAATGGTTAATCCCATGAATTTGAGGGAGAGTATCGCAAAGACTAATGAAAGCGGTATCGTTACCAGTGATATCACGGTTGTACGGGCATTCATCAGGAAGATAACGAGTACGATAACCACGAAGATACCACCTTCGTAGAGTGATTTCTGTACGTTATTGATGGAGTTGTCGATAAAGCGTGCCTGACGGAAGATGTCGGTTGTTACCTTTACATCTGCCGGAAGCTGTTTTTGTAAGTCGGCCAATGAGGCATCGAGTTTGTCGGTCAGTTCGAGTGTACTTGTCGAAGGTTGTTTGGTAACGGTTATCAGTACGGCAGCTTTGCCGTCGTTGGATGCCAAACCCAGTTTCGGGGCTTTATCGCCTATTTTTACTTCGGCAATGTTTTCTACAAGGATAGGAACGTCGTTAACGGTTTTGATAACGGCTTTTCCCAGTGACGGTATTTTATTGGTTGAGAGCACGCCACGGATGATAAATTCGTTTCCGTATTCGTACAGTACGCCTCCTGCGGCGTTCTGGTTCATTTCGGTTACGACGTCGATTACTTCATTGAGTCCAACGTTGTAATGCTTCATCTTTCCGGGGTCGAGCAATATCTGGTATTCTTTGATTTCACCACCGAGAACGGTTACCTGTGCCACACCACCTGTTGATAATAAACGAGGGCGGATAGTCCAGTCGGATAAGGTACGCAAATCCTGTAGCGAGGTTGAGTCGGCGGTCACACCGATAATCATCAACTCACCCAATATGGACGATTGCGGCCCAAGCGTTGGATTACCAACGTTAGAGGGTAACTGGTCGTTGACTACGGCTAACTTTTCGGATACAATCTGACGGGCACGGTAGATGTCCGTTCCCCAGTTAAATTCTACCCATACGATAGAAAAGCCTGTAGTGGAGGATGAACGCACACGGCGCACATCGGTAGCACCGTTCAAAGCGGTTTCGACAGGGAATGTAACGAGCCGTTCGACTTCTTCGGGAGCCATGCCGCGAGCCTCTGTCATCACCACAACGGTGGGTGCATTGAGGTCGGGGAATACATCGACTTCCATGTTTACGGCTGTATAGGTTCCTGCCAGCATAAGCAGCAGGGATGCCACTAAAACAACGACACGGTTGTTCAGCGAGAATTTTATTATCTTGTTCAACATACTGATTCGTGTTTTAGTGATTAGTGACTATGTCCTTCGGGCATTACGGAAGAGGTTGCTGCCAGTTTCACCTGATACACACCTTTGGTAACTACTTTGGCTCCGCGTTGAAGACCTGCAAGTATTTGCACACGTTCGCCGTTGTTCTGTCCGAGGGTTACTTCTTTCTTTGTGTATTCTTCGTCGCCTATTTGCAGGTACACGAAGTTCAATCCCTGCTCTTCGGTAACGGCTGAAACAGGAACGGATATGACATTGTCCTGCAAGGTGGAAAGCAGATATACTTCGGTATAAGCTCCGGGAATAATGTCGCCCACGTTATCGAACTCAAAGGTAACAGGGATGTAGAAAGACTGGTCGGTGCTTGCTTTACCGAAAGACAACAGGCGTCCGTTCAGTTCCGAAAGTTTATACAACTGATTGTCATAGGCAGGCTTAAAGTTGGCGCTGCTGATGCTTTTCAGTATCTTAAAGTTGTTTTCGGATACTTCGGCACGTAACTGCAAACGCCTGTTCTGCGATACGGTTGCAATGGGCTGACCTACTGAAACATATTCGCCCTGTGCAACAAGTCTATTCTTAATATATCCGCCGATAGGGGAAGTTACACTTACGCCCGATGCTGTCATGTTGCCTGCCTGTGCCTGATAAACTGTTTTCGCTGTTTCGTAGCGCAAACGAGCCTGTTCAAAATCCTTAGCGGAAATAATCTGTTCTTTTACCAATGATTCGGCACGTTGGAACTCTTTCTGGGCGGTTTCATATTCAATCCGCGCTTTTACGGACGGGTCGCCTTCCAACAGTTTCTTTGCTGAAATAGTTACAATGGGTTGTCCGGCTTTCACGGCTGTACCGTCTGTTATGGACGGATTGGTAAATGATACAATACCGTTGGATGTAGCTGCAATAACAGCTTCGTCACCTTGCGAGGCTTGTATCTGTCCGCTTGTTTTGATGGAGTTATAAAAGCTGCCGGGTGCAACGGTTTCTGTCTTCAGGTCAACAAGCTGGGCTTGCTGTTTTGTGAAGAGGATTTCGTCGGCGTGACTTTCTCCCTTTGCTTCGGCTTCGTGGTCGTGTCCATCACCCTCTGAGTGTTTATGCTCTTTATCGTTTGAATGATCATGTCCATCACCTTCGGAATGGTCATGGTCTTTTTCATTCGCATGGTCGTGACCGTCGCCGTCCACATGTTCATGCTTGTCTTCTTTTTCGTTCTCTGTTTTTTGATTTGAATTACATCCGGTCAACAACATGGCTGTAACAATGAATAATCCTATAATATACGTTTTCATTTTTTTATTATTATGTTACGGAAGTACGGCACAGGCATTGCTACACAGGCATAGCCCGGCACGCAAATTACCGATACTTCAATTTGAAATAATTGAATTTAATTCTCGAAATTCTGATGTGTAAGAAATAGTACGGCTTATTTTGGACACGCACAGGCACTCAAAACAAGGTACATGGAAATAAATGAAATGCTTAAACGTGTATATAGGGAGGGCCACGCAAACCATTGAAGTGGTTTGCTTCTGCGGATGTGTAGAAAACAATGTACTCGCCGTAATCTGTTCCTGAACCGGAAGCAATGTTGCCGAATGCAAAGTTGTCCGCAGCTAAATAATAGAGTGGGAATAAATGGATGATATGGTTGTCAGTACAAGATGAAACCTTGCATTGGTTTTCTTCATGCGATTGCGGTACAGTATATTCTGCATCGGCTATACAGGTTTCTCCCTGCTGGCTTTCGAATGGAATGGTGCTGTGTGAGGTGTGTTCGTCGTTAACGTTGTTATCTTCGTCGCATATTTCGATAATCATGCACGCCAACCCTTTGTGGTGGTGATGGGGCACGACTGTCATTATCAGTAGCAGGAGGCTTGATAATGCGATAAATGCTATGGAGATAATCTTTTTCACTAACGTTTTTTATTAACTGGTGCAAATATATATATAAATGGAGTGCAACTAAGTTGCATTACGAGAACATTTTCCGCAATAACCTTTAATAACAAAATTTGCGTCTTCCATTTCAATACCATCGGGTAGCTCCAGCTTAGGTACAACCACGTTTTCGAGGCAAAATGCTTTCTGGCAGTAATTACAATAAAAATGTATGTGGAAATCGTCCTGACCGCAATCGCAATTGTCTTGGCATACGGAATATTTCATGGAGCCGGAACCATCGTCGAAATTATGAATGATTTTCTTTTCGTGAAAAAGATTGATGGTACGAAATATAGTAGACTTGTCTATGTCGAGCAAATCTTTTTCAAGATCGCCCAAACTGAATGCACGATTATAACCCAGCATGGCATTTAGTATTAATATGCGTGGCGTTGTGGGCTTGATGCCGTTTGCGTCTAATATGTTTATGACTGAATTATCCATTGTTCAAATTTAAATGATATTTTTAATATGGTAACAAAAAAGAGGTGCAGAAAGTTAATTATCAAAAACAGGTATTTAAAATTGCATTGACATGGATAAACCGCCCTGCTGACCGGTATAGTACGGATAAAAAGCAAGGTTGGTCTTTTTATTTTTATTCTTTCCGCCATTAAATAGCTTATTTTCGACAGTAGGGTATAACCAATATGCAAGTTTTGTACTCAAAATCCCTAATCCGGCACCAAATGCTACATCGCCCACCCAATGCTTATTATTATAGATACGGAATGCTCCTGTTCCGGCGGCAATAGTATATCCTGCAATTCCGTACCAAATAGAAACATCTTTATATTCCTGCCAGAGAAATTCGGCACCCATAAAAGCAATTGCCGTATGTCCTGATGGAAATGAATTCCTTGCTGATTTATCCGGTCTTTCGACTTTTGCCGTATATTTTATACCGTTCACTGAAGCAGCTGTAAATATACTTGCCATTCCCAGAATTATGGTGCGGTCTTTGAAATTATGTTTTCCTTTTATGCCTGCTAAATTCAGCGCATATACGCTGGCTGCCGGAACATACTGGGTAATGTCGTCTATCTGAAATTTTTCGGGCTTATGGGTAATAACTTCGTGTCCAATGGCATAATTTAGTAAACGGTTTTTAGGTGCAAGAGTGACTTCAATTGTTCCGTAGAGCATTAAAACTCCCGGAATAATAAGTTGCTTATATGAAAATGTGTGCTCGTCGGAAACTGAGATACTGTCATTATAGGATGTTTCAATTCCGTCAGTTACGGGCAAAGCTTTTATTGGTATGAGAAATAAGATTATTACCGTAATGAATGATATAATTACTTTTGATGTTAGATACATAGCTTTTAAATTTGAAGTGTTGTTGTTTTTAGATAAAATAACTGAGCTCAACCTGCATGAAAATAACACGGACAACATATCTTTTCATGGCTCTTACTAAGAGGTTAACTTGCCCGGCTGGGAAAACATGGGTGTTGCCAATGATTTCGGAAGAATCAGGTATACCACACATACGCATACAAGGATCTACTGTTATGCTTGCAGCAAACGTTTACATTATGGATATGATTAAAATGCGATTACCCTGATATATCAGGCGTGCCGATAGGGTGGAGCACGTAAACTATTGTGCCGGTTTAATTGTGCGGATTGATAATGTGATATACACTCTCCGTAATTCGTATCGGAAGTAGTTGATTCGGTCAGGAAACTTAATAAATGCACAGGAAGAATAAATAAGGTTAAAAAGTTAAGATTGTCTTTGCCTGAAAGGATTTGATTGATTATTTCGTGCTCCGAAGCCGGTATGATTACATCGAGTTCGGTAATGCAGAAATTGTCGTGTGTGTTTGGTTCAGGCACTTCTTCATGATGGGTATGTTCATCATTGTAGGTATTGTCATTTTCGCATAGTTCCATAACAATACAGGCTATTCCGGCATGATGATGGTGAGGTATCACTTTCAGTACCAACATAAGTAATGTTGATAATGACAATATGGATATAATGAGATACCTTTTCATACCTTATATTAACTTTGGATTATGCTGATTATTGTTTCAAGTATCAAAAAGCGGAGTTTTTACAGCGGATTCAATAAGATGGGATGAACCCTTTTATTGAATCCATACTGTGATTGTGTATTTTAGTGATGTTTGCCGTCATTGTGTTGATGACCATTCTTGTCATGTGTTCCGTGGTCACTTCCATTGTGATGAGTTCCATCATGGTTGGTTCCTGAATGGCCGGAGTATGCACATACCGAATGTGTACCGTCGTTGTAGATATCGCAGTTATCGTGGTTTCCTGCTGCACATTGTTCAGCAACACTTGCCTGATAAGCGGCTACATCATCAAAACCTAAAGCGGCGGCTCGGGCTTCAATGTCCTGCTGAAATGTGGTTCCGAAATCATCGTGATCGTCATTACTACAGGCAGCGAATGTTACTGCAAATACGGTTACGGCTACTAAATAAAATAACTTTTTCATGTTCATCTTTATTTTTAATTTATTAATGATATTCATTGTTGAAGCGCTTTCATTTATATACCGTGTCAGTGAGGTTTTACCCTACAGTCAAAGATAAAAATTTTAAATAAATGATGATTCTATTTTAAATAAACTGTTAAAAATCAGAATGTAACTTCCAGAAAGACTGTCGGTGTAAATGGAGTTGCCTTTGTGAAGATATTTGTTGCATTGTTTTGACTGGAAATTTGATAGTTGTATTTTATATTCTTAGTGCCGAACACGTTTAATAGCGACATACCCGCTTGCAATCTTACTTTTTTTATTTGTGTTCGGTATGTAGCACTTATATCGAAACGGCTATATGTCTCGTCAGAAGAATTCGTATGCTCGTGCTCTGAACTGTGTCCCCCTTCTTCGCCGCCTTGTCCATGTCCATGACCTCCGGTAGAGATATAGGCAAAGCCTGTACCGTAAACGTAACTCAAAGAAAAATAGAACGGATTGAATGCTCCGATACCTCCGATTTTTATTTCATGCGACAGTTCATTTTGAGGTTTACTAAGGCTATTGATGGAATATGAACCGTATAAAGTATGGTTTCCGATCTGTTTTTTAGCAAACAGGTCTGCGCCTAAAATTGTATTATCTATTTTATAGACGATGTTATCCAAAAAAAACTGACTGTTTTTTGTCTTTTTATGATACCCCTCCAGACTGACCAAAAAACCGTTTTTGCTGTATGCAATGCCTGCGGTAGTGTGCATTGCTTTTGTAAAGGTACTGTCCGCCATAGTCCATACAGTTTGGAATCCAGATTCATCATACTGATATGTGGTACGGGTAAGGAACTGGTTGTAAAGCCCCCATGATGCGGTTGCAGTCAGTTCTTCCGATAGTTTATAAGATCCTGACAAACGGGGTTGTACATATACTTTTTTATTCAGGGGCATATCCACTCGTATGCCTGCGTTCAAAGACAGTTTACCCAATAATATATTATCATTCACATAAAAGGTAGGTTTTTCCAGTTCTCCGCACAAATCATTCAGGCTGACCCGATATTGCTGCCACTCTCCGCCAATTTGCACTTTGTTCCGGTTTCCGATATAAAAGTCATGGTTGAGTTTTATCGAAAATTCTTGTACCTCATTATCCAGATGACTGACATCTTCTGTTGTAGGTTTTTTATTCCCAACGATCGCAAGGTTATCTAATAGAGAGGTAAGCCGTGAAAATGCAGCCACAATTTTAGTAGCCGAACCATTTTCCCATACCCGTTTATAAGAAGCTGCTCCGCCATATTGCCTGTTCTTTTCAGATGCGTTGATGTCGTACTCATCCGGTTGGCCTACCGAGAATTTAAAGCGGTCGTCGGCCCCATACAAGCTGATATAATAGGAATCATCCCGATATGCCTTTCCTGATAATTTGATATTGGCATCCCTGAAATGGTAGTCCGGTTTGATATATACATCTGAAAGGCTTTGCGGATTATTGCCATTACCGGAAAAATCAACTTTTTCATTGTTATATAAGTTGTAAAAAGTTTGCCTGTAAGCAGCAGAAATATTCAAATTCTTTGTCAGGGGAGCCGAAGCAAAGAGATTCATTGTATAATTGCTGATGGCCGCCTTTACTGCCGGGACATCAAAGTTGCCGTCTATACCGGTTATCTCTGTAACAGCTCCGATACGTCCTCCCTGATTAGAGCCGTATCCGCCTTTCATAATGCGTATGTCTTTTACCATATAGGGATTTACTGAACCGATATGGTCGTTATAGTTCTTTATACCGAACAAGGTATATCCGTCGTATGTTATTTTGCTCTCGCCCATATTACTGCCCCACACGATCATATCTTCAGATGGTTCGCCCGATGCCCTTACACCGGGCATCATGCGCATCAGATTGAAAATGGAATTGTCGATGCTACCGGGAATATATTTGGCTACCTGATGATTAATTCGCATTTCGCCGGGATTTCCACCGGACTGTATCAGCATGGTAGAGGGAACGGAATTGATAACGACTTCATCCATTGTATATGCCAAAGGGTTAAGGCTGATAAGATTGAATCCGGTTGTTATTATCGTATCTCGTTTTACATATCCCAGATATTGAGCTTGAATGTTCAGCTTTCCTTTTCTTTCGGTGCGGAATGTGAAATAGCCTGTCTCGTCTGTGGATATGATGCCATCGCGAGTAGTAATATAAGCATAGGGTAAACTTTCACCACTTTCGGCATCGGTAAGGTTGCCGGAATAGGTGTAATATTTCTTTTCTTCAATGACAGGCAGAATTGTCTGTACTGGTTTTACAGAAGGGCTGATAACATACACACCATTGATTTTCTCATATTGGAAAGGTTTATCTTTCAGTAAGAATGAGATGGCCTGTTCGGCATTGCCGAACTGCCGGTTGATGGTAATGCGGTATTTGGAAAGGGCGTTGTCGTCGAAAGAGAGTTCAACATGCAGACTTCTCAATACATCGTTCAACGGTTTGTCTTTAACGACTAAATGCAGCTCCTGTGCGGACGCTGCAATAGTATTCATCAGAATTATAGCGAGTATGAAAAGTATTTTCTTCAATTATTTCATTTTAAATTCAATACCGAACGGTTTACCTACGATTTTCAGTACATCTTCGGGGTTCTGTGTTTTGGTAAAGTTGCCGGAGTAAAGGTAATCTAAATTTGAGCCGGGCTGTACGTTTATATCGTATTGTCTTTCAATTTCCTGTATAACTTCTACCAACGGCACGCTTACGAAAACAAATCTGCCTTCTTTCCAATTAATAGCCTCTTTGGCATTTTCAATGTTTGCGGTTATCAGTTGATTATTATTCAGAATAGCCTGCATATTGGGAGTAAGGACTACGGATGTGGCTTTATCGGCTACACTCACTTTTCCGGTAAGACAGGTTACGGCATATTTGTCGGCACGCGAGAAGATATTGAAACTGGTACCGAGCACGCTGACTGTATAATCACCGGAACGAACGTCGAACTTACTTCCTTTCTCAACTTCAAAATAAGCTTCTCCCTGAAGCTCGACATTGCGTGAAACCATCCACCAAAAGGGTTTATAGGTGATTTTACTTTCTGCATTCAGTTCTACCTTCGAACCATCGGGCAACGCTACTGCCAGATGAGATCCTCTACCTGCTGTTTCGCTTTTGGTATAAAGGAAAGCGATGCCGGGCAATAGTATAACGATGGTTGCAACTGCTGCTGCAACATATAGCCATACAGGTTTCCTGCGAGGTTTCATTTCGATTACTTTTGGGTTGTCTTCCAATTGCTCGAACATATCGTTCCAGATATCTTCTTTGCTTTTGCTCCACTTTGGAGTTATTTTAATGTCTTCCGTTTTCATATTATCCTAAATTATAATAATTGAGCCCTGAGATATTGCAAAGCGCCACTCATTCGCTTTTCCACAGCTTTCACACTTAGTTGCAGACATTCGGCAATTTCGTGATATTTCATTTCATCGTTTCTGTTCATGAGAAATACAACACGTTGTATTTCGGGCATCTGTTCGAGTGCTTTGGCATACATGGAGGATAGTTCCTGAAAATTTAATTCTTCTTCGGGAGATAGCTGAGATTGTTCCTGCGTTGTCATGCTTTGCTCATAATCCACACGGCTGTTATTCTTCCGATAGCTGCTTATGATCATATCGTTTGCAATTTTATAAAGCAACGGCTTTAACTCCAATGCATTAAGCTGCTCCCGTTTCTCCCATATCTTCATAAATACATCCTGAGCCATATCGGATGCTGCATCTACATCGCCACAGCGATAGTAGATGAAGCTTCGTATCGTATCGAAGTACTTGTCGAATATCTGTTTGAACTCTGCTTTGTTTAACATCCTGCTGGACTGTTTTTTAATATACCGTTTGAAAGGGTGAATACCCTACATGAAATTATAAAAATTTTTGGTAATCAATTTTCAACACACCCGAATCATATACTTTTGTCTTTATTATTTTCCACTTAGATTCCTTATTTTGTTCAAGAAATAGAGGTATTCCTTTGCCTAAAATTACAGGAAAGTAGCAGATTTGCATTTCGTCAACCAAATCTGCTTCGAGTAACATTGAAGTCAATTCTCCACTACAACATACGTCATTTGTTTCGGATACGGCCAAATTACATCCATATTCATAATTTCGCGATAAGTACGACCGCCCATAATGACCGTATCAACCGAAGACAATAGTTCTTTATAGCCGTAATCTGTCTTTTCCGGATTTGGAAATCCGGTGAGCCACTCCAAACTACCATCCGGTTCGGCGATGCGTTGATCAAGAGATGCGGCGATATACAGGATAATCTTTTTCATATTTTTGAATTTAATCGTTCATACCATTGGTCGCTATATAAAAAAAAGCGTGGGACACGCATGTTCCATTGCGAGGCACTGGTATGCCCTTAGAAGAAACAAGCAACCCACGCCATACTTTCGCATAGCATGAACATGCGCTTTGTCTCTTCTAATTGAAAGTTACCAGTTTTCGCAATGAGACGTTCAGCGAACGTTATGTTATATATAAACGGGTATACCCGCTATAATTCTATTTATCTTTTGCAAAGATACCAAATTTGTTTATGGTATTAAAAGCTTTTCTATTTAGAATTTTGGTGCAAGGTGCAAGTATCTATATAGATAGACTTGCACCTTGCACCAATCTTAAATAATTAGTGTTCAGGACACTTGCTTATTTGAAAATATGTTGTATCTTTGAACCCAAGAGATAGGCAGACAAATAGCAGCCAAGAGCGGTCAAAAAAGGGAATCTACAACCTTTTGCTAATTCGTAACCTATGACATTTTTTTAAAAAACAATCATTTGATTATCAAGACATAAGGAGAAAGGTTCATAATCAGTACAAAAGCCTACAAGTTGTTGACTTGTAGGCTTTTTTTTTCAATATGTCCGTCACAAAAGACACGAAAAAGCCCCCAAAAGACACAAATTTGTGCCTAAATCGATACCGATTCCGTTCCGGACAAAAACGGTAACGATTTGTCCAAAATTGACCTCTCGCTGTCCTAATTTGTACAGTCTGTATATATCTCACAATTAATATATTAAAAGTAATTTTGTAACATTGAAAAGTGAGATTATGAAGAGTACATTTAAAGTCCTTTTCTACCTGAAAAAAGGGTCGGAAAAGCGTAACGGGGAGGTGTCGATTATGACAAGAGTTACCGTTGATGGAAAAGTTTGCCAGTTCAGTACGAAACAAAGCATCCTTCCCGAGAACTGGAATGTGAAAGCAGGAAAAGCCACAGGAAAGTCTGCCGGCCAAATCAACAAGCTGCTGGATGACATCAAAGCTTCCCTCAACCAAATCTACCACGAACAACAGCGGCGGGACAACTACGTTACCGCCGAAAAGGTAAAGAATGAGTTCCTGGGTCATTCAGAGAATCATGCGACATTACTGGATCTGTTCGTGAAGCACAACAACGATGTGAAACAACTCATCGGTATATCCAAATCCGCATCTACTTATCAAAAGTATGAAGTAACCCGGAAGCATCTTGAGAACTTTATAAGACACAAGTACAACTTGTCGGACATTGCACTGCAAGAGATAAACCTAATGTTTATCACCGATTTTGAAGTGTATCTTAAAACGATCTGCAAATGCAATTCCAACACCACAGCCAAATTTATGCAGTTTTTTAAGCGCATCGTTCTGATTGCCAGAAACAACGGAATAGTTATTGGCGATCCTTTTGCGAATTACAAAATCCGGCTGCAAAAAGTGGATAGAGGCTATCTTACGGAAGATGAAATCAAAAAAATACTAGAACTCAACCTTGTATCAGAAAGGTTGGAACATGTTCGTGATTTATTTATCTTTTCTTGTTTTTGCGGTTTGGCTTACATAGATGTGGCAGGTCTTAGAAAGGAGCATATCCGCAAATCGTTTGACGGCAACCTTTGGATTATGACCAAACGGGTGAAGACAGGCACAGATGTCAATGTCCCGTTATTGGATATTCCCAAAATGATCCTGAACAAGTACAAAAATAAGCTCCCAAATGGGGAAATCCTTCCAATAATCAGCAACCAGAAACTAAATTCATACCTGAAGGAGATTGCCGATCTGTCCGGAATCAGAAAGAACCTTACTTTCCACATGGCTAAACATAGCAAAATTCACAAGTGGCTATATTTCAGCGAATTGTGACAATGAAAAAGAAAAGTTGGTAACGATAAGGAAACCAGCGATGTTCTATATTCTTCCCTATTTTGCATTTTCAAAGAATCGCTTTTGAATACGACAAAGGTAATATTATCTGTGGAGAAAGACGAAACTTTCTCCGTTTTTCTTTTCTAATAATTCTCTGTTCAGACAACAGCTTTATTCCTTTCGTCTCATTATTCATTGTTATGGCAGTCTTTCTTGTGAAGACTGCCTTTCATTTTTTTCGCTCTGTCCTCTCCGGTGTTCCTCTCCACGTTCCATTCTATGTATTCGCATCGGGATCGGTTGTTCGTTGTCAGCGGCAAAGGTAGTTTCGGGCTTTCACGGACAAAAAAGGTCGGAGCGGCAAGCCGTTACGACGACAATCTCCACACTTCCATTTCATTGCAGGTAGTATTCTCGCCGTAAAACCTTGTTTGTCCTGAGCCCTACCTTTTTACGCCACTGAAACGAAAACGACAGACCCGACGGAAAGACGCATAAAAAATGTCGGAAACACGAGGACAGAGAAAATGAAAAATGGAAACTCAACTCCCTCACCTCTGGAATCCGCATAAAATCAAAAAAATCAGACAAGATGAAACTGAGATACAGAATATCAATTTGGGTGGCACTTGCACTCGCAGGCTCTCTCCTTTGGGGTGGAAGTGTCTGGCTTTGGCTGACAGGGATATGTGTGGGAAAACTTCTCTTTCGGCTGCTCCTCACCATCGTTTTGGCAATCGCAGTGTACATCTTGGCTTATGCCCTCATCATTGGGGGAATATTTTGGTTACTCATTTCTTAAATACGCTCATATATGAAAAGAAGAAGCAAGACAATCGCATAGCAATGCAAATACTATGAGGTGGACAACATCTTCGAGTATATGGTACCGGTTTTCCTCAACGGAAATATCTCCGCCTTGGGGGAATAAGATGTAATATTTTAACATACTGATATTTACGATATTGCAGTAACATAAAAGCAGATGACTTTCAATTTAGTATCATTTTAGCACTATTATTCAGCCACTGCAACAATCTAAACAACGAAACAAATTCTATCATAGGATTGGGAATGGGCTTGATTTGAATTTACTTCTAAAAATCGCATAAAATACATTTTGTGACTATATTTCGTAATTTTTCCACTAAAACACGAATCATAGTTTGCTGTGCAAGATTTTATTTGTACATTTGCACCGTGTAATAGATAAATTCAACGAATATGATAGCAGAATTCAACATTGAAAATTTTTTCTCAATAAAGTCTCCACAAAAGATAAGCTTTGAGCCGTCGTCAGATACTTTTATGTCTGATGAATATTCGTATGAAGTTAAGGATGGGATAAAGTTGCTGAAAGTAGGCATCATATATGGCGCTAACGCTTCCGGCAAAACCAACATCTTGAATGCTGTTGAATTTTTCAGGATGCTTGTGCTTAGGATGCCCAAAGACCGAAACGAGAAAACTGGGGTTGTTCCTTTCATGCTGGATGATACATCAAGGAATGAAAAGACTAAGATGTCAATGGTATTCTATATCGGTCAGTCGAAGTATATCCTTACTTTTGAATTGGATGCAAAATATATCCATTCCGAGACACTGATTGTTTATGATTCTATCCGACCTACCAAATTGTATAGCCGCAGTTATGATGCAGCAACAAATTTCACGACAATAGATTTCGGTGTAAATCTGAAAATGACAAAGAAAAGCCAAGATGTGATTTCCGGCAACACTATTAATAATTGCAGTGTGCTTGCTGCATTTGGTAAAAGTAATGTGGAGCGGACGAAACTAAATGATGTGTACGATTACTTTGCCAAACAAGTAAAAGAAGTGCTGGCACCGGGTATGTTACTTTCGGGCTATGTCAAATCACGATTGGACAAAGACGAATCGGGCGACTTGAAGAAGTTCATCCTAAACTTCCTGAAAACCTCTGACTTCAACATAGAAGATGTTGCATTACACGAAGAGGAGGAATTAATTACCCCTGAACTGGAGCAACTGATTCAGAACGCCCCTATTGGTGATGAAGCAAAAGCCGATATGCTTAGAAAGGGGAAAATCACAAATACCGAATTGACATTCAAACATAAAGCTGGCGACAAACTTTATGATTTGTCGGAAGAATTCGAATCCAACGGTACAATGAGGTTTTTGGGTATGGCCGTAATTTTGAATTTCTTGCTAAAGACCAATCGGTTTGTTCCTATTGATGAAGTCGAAACAAGCATCCATTACGAACTGCTGGCTTATTTTATAAAAGTCTTTTTAGCGAATAGTGAAGGAACATCGCAAATGCTGTTGACAACGCACGACATTAATCTTCTCAATGAGGATTTTATTCGCCGTGATACGATATGGTTTACCGACAAAGACGAATTGGGTGAAACTAAAATAGTGCGTTTGTCCTCTTTGGGGCTACATAAGAATCTCTCTCCATATAATGCCTATAAACAAGGTAAATTAGTAAAACTGCCGTTCCTTGGCAGTCAGTATATCAACTTAAACGACTGACAATATGGGACGAACAGTAACAAAAAGTATCGCCATCATAGGCGAAGGAGAGACCGAGTGGTTCTATTTCGACTCTTTGAGAGTAGCATGTCGCTACCCTTTCAAGGTTGCGCCTGATTTTCCGCAGCATAGCGACATCAATCATATTCTAAAATTGGTTGAATCCTATTTGAACAAACAATATGATTTTATCGTATGTCTGTTTGATATGGACAGACTATTTCAGTTTCCATCGGAAATGAAATTGTATCAGCGAGCAAAGAAGAAATATGCTGCAAAGATATATGCCGGAAGGGTGATGTTTGTAGAAACTAATCCTTGCACAGAGTTCTGGTTCCTCCTACATTTCTTGCCTAATATTGTTTGTCGGAGATATGAGAATTACGACCAACTGCTTCCTGAATTGCAAAAGTATATGCCGGGGTACGAGAAGACAAAACGGTATTTCATATGCGCCAATCTTTACAAATATCTGACAGAGAATGGTGATTTGGAACGTGCGATGTCTAATTCCGAGAAGTTATGCCAACTCTGTCAAGAATCACCTGATGATTTGATAGCGTATTCTGAGGTGCATAGAGTGATAGAGTTGCTAAACAACGCTTAAAAATAATCAAATTTTAAAGAAATATGGGCTTTGATGAGAACAAACATTTAAGAGAAGTATTAGACACCCACAAAATGTGTCACGTGCAAGAGTTCGTGAATAAAGTAAAAAAGCGTAGAGAGGAGATTAAGAGCAAAATGCACGACCATTATGGTTGCGACAAGTATTCATCGTTTGGCTCTGGCAGTTTTGCCAAGCATACCGCCACTAATGTTAAATTCGACCTTGATTTGGTTGAACCATTCAAGCATAATGCCTTTGGAACATTACAGGAAATGTTTGACAGTGTACACGATTTTCTTGCAGAAGAATATAAAAACAGCAATGTAACTATTCGCAAGCAAAAGGTTTCTATTGGCGTAAGTTTTCCTATTGAAGAGGGAGATGAGAGGCCAGTTGAAATTGATGTAGTACCTGGTAGGGAACTAAGCGATGACGACTATCTTGATTCGCGCGACCTAAATTTATGTTTTAATGAAGATCATTGGGGATTCAAGAAAGGGACAAGCCAGAAAACGAACATCCAGAAGCAAATTTCGCATATCGAAGGTAAGTCGAATGAGCGTCAGATTATCCGCCTGCTTAAAATATGGAAAAAGCAAAAGGATAAGAAATACAAGTCGTTCGTTATAGAACTGGCTGTAATAAAAGCCCTTGATGGTTATTATGGTGATAATGGTCTTTGGCAAGATTAAAATTCACAATGGAGTATCTACGTGACCACATAGCAGAAAGTAGTTTTCATCTTTATGATCCAGGTAATACTAATAACGATGTTATAGCGGCAATGCAGGACTATGATAGACAATCGTTTAAATCGGATATGGAAAGTATGCTCAACAATATAGACAGTAATCCCAATGTGTACCTGCCTTACTACTTCAAGGTAAACGAGAAGTATAACGGATATAAAGAGAAGGATGCGGGTACGGCTTACCCTACAAGTACAAAACGATTCGGATAGTATAGAATATGATGACGGCAGATAAAATAAAGAAATTGATAGGTACCCTTTCTGGAGTTAGCCTTATTGATGATTTTACCATCGATGAGGCTGGCTCGATGAAAGGCCGTATTGCTGTGGCTACAAGCCAAAACAATACAGATTTGGAATGGAATGTAGAAATCAGCCCTACCTACCCGTTTAAAGCAATGGGCAGTGAACCTATCCATTTTCAAAATAAGAATCTGCTAGACTATCCGCACATTATGCAAGGTGGTAATCTTTGTATGCATCCTGCGGAATATGATAATGCTGAAAGTCAGTTTGTGAACGACTTAAAACAACTTAAAGAATGGATAGAGAAATACTATGTAAAGGGGAAGAAGGATGCACATTATGAGCATTTGGTAGTGAATCATCATACGATTCGCGGGCAGTATTATACTTTCTGTTTCGCAGAGACTCAAGAGGATTTTACTGAAGGAGACTACGGAATAGTACACTATGCAACGTTGCCAACAGGTCAAAAAAATGACTGCCAAGTCTTCAACTATGTGGCACAAAAGTTTGTGTCGTATCTGAAGACGAAGAAGGTGTTGCCATGCAAGATTAGCAAGTCCTACCAAGAATTAAGGTCGTTTGCTGGCGTATATTGCCTACAGAGCGACACCCCATCGGTTTGTAACAAGTTTATTGTTGAGGAGTACGATTCTATCAAGGGGCTGTTTTCGCAGAGTCAGAAGAACTATATTCATAGTTTTGTGGTATCGCATAGAGACAAGTATGATTTCTTCCCGTTGTTCTGTGGATATAGAATTCCCGAAGGTGGCGTTCACTGGCAGGCAATGATTCTCTTCATGGATGATCTGCCGATAGAACCTGTGCGGGTGGGCACTGGTAAGAATAGGCTTTGGTTCACTGATTTTAGGCAAGGGCAAATCCAATGGGCAGAAACCGTGGATATTTCCTATAAGTATTTCTTTGGGCGTGGAGCTATGCCAGAAGAACTGGCTAACAAAAAAATGCTGATTATGGGTGTCGGGGCTATAGGAAGTATTTTGGCTGAAACTCTAACAAGATGTGGTGCGAAAAACCTGACTCTATATGACATAGACAATAAGGAACCTGGTAATGTTTGCCGGTCTGCATATCCTTTTTATACAGGTATAATTGAGAAAACCTTGGATATAACGAATTTACTGACGCAGATTTCGCCTCATGTTGAATGTTCCAGTTTGAAGTCTATTGCTGACTTAGTGATAAAAACATATGCGGCAGGGCATGAAGACAAAAGTGCTCTTGCAGAGTTCTTTGACGAGTTTGATGTGATATTTGATTGTACTACGGATAATCAGTTAATGAGGATAATGGATTCCGTGGGTACGAAAGCTCTGCTGGTTAATCTATCTATAACAAATCATGCACAGGATTTGATATGTGCCTTTTCGCCCAATGTGACAGAAACAGTTTTGTTGATATATGGCTTGCTTAAGCACGATGCGGAAACCGACATGTATAACCCCACGGGATGTTGGAATCCAACCTTTAAGGCTTCGTATAATGACATAGAATGCAAAGTGCAAGTCGCCGTGAAGCATATTATCAAGATGTTGAGCAAGCAGGAAGCCTTAAGCAATTTTTATATAACAGAAGGCGACTTGAATTTAAAGATAAACAAGTTATGAAGTATTATTTGGCAAGTAATGATTTGTATATAGAGATACCAACCTTAGTATTCAACCAAATAAAGTTGCAGGCTGAGGGCGAATATCCTAACGAGAACGGAGGAATGCTCGCAGGACGATATTCTACAGATAGGCATACGGTGTATATAGAAAAAGTTGTGGTGCCTGTGGAAAAATTGACTGGCAGGACAAAGTTTATGCGCATTACCAAGGGTTTGGAAAATGTATGGGAACAATTAGCCAAGGAGGGGTTGCAATATGTGGGCGAATGGCATAGTCATCCAAATGGTTCCACACAATATAGCAGCACTGACTTGGCGGCTATGATAGATATTGAGAAGGAAGTGGCCATTAAGAATCCGTTACTACTGATAGTCAGTGTTAGAAGTAATGGACTTAGTGCTCATAACTTTTATTGTTATATGGATAATCAATTGTTGGAATACAAGAAAATGATAGATTTAAGGGATTTATTTCATGGCTTGCAGAACCAGATGTTGGCTAGCCTGAATGTAAACAGGGAATTTATTGAACATCCTGGCAGCAAAGGTGATGCTACGGAGCAACATTGGATTGAGTTTCTACGGACCTATCTTCCTGACAGATATAAAGTGGATAAGGCTATAGTGATAGATTCGACAGGCAATGTTAGCGAACAGATGGACGTAGTCATTTATGATGCCATTTATACACCCTTCATATTCAAGCAGGATGGTTTTATGTATATACCGGCAGAAAGCGTGTATGCCGTGTTTGAAGTGAAACAGGATGTAAAAGGGTATATAGAATATGCAGCCCAGAAAGTTGAGAGCGTTCGTACGCTGAAAAGAACAAGTATTGGTATGGTTGCCTCAGGAAAAACTGCGGCCGCTAGACCACTAACTAAGATAATTGGAGGTATTTTAACTACGACTAGTTCATATAGTGGGAACGATACGGTAAAAAAGCAGTTAAAGGAATTGAAAGGGCTACAGACATTGGATTTAGGATGTCTCTGTGATACAGGCAGTTTTTATGTTGATTATAACGAAACAGAACCTGAAGGTATAGCCCCAACCAGCAGTATCGAGGATAATCGCAAGTATATAAGACAAGTGTATGAAAGCCGCAAAGTAAAAGAGGTTAAGTTTAGCGACAAAGACGTGTCTCTCTTTACATTCTTTCTTCAGCTTGTAAACTATTTAAAGTTTATTGGTACCGTTCCCGCTATAGATATTAATGCATATCTGAAAGCCATTCATGCAGAAATTGACGAAGATATTTAAGAGTAGATGCGATAGATTTCGTGTTTCGTGAAACTACTGCATAATTGCTCTTCGTTTCAATTTTACTCTTAATTTGTCACATTGGTTTTATCATAGATTTGATGAAGATATAATCAAGGTAGTTATACGTTATATAAAATACGGAGACCACCTTATTATATTATTCTTTTGAAGCATAAACCTCTCTAACATCATGGTGTTATTTTTTATCATCAATACTAAATAATTCATAAAGTTAAGTATTTGCATCATCTGTTGGGAAACATAGACGGACACTCCCTTTTTCATGATATGCCGTTTTAGAAAAGTCTCCTCGTAATCACCGACCTCTTGTTTCGGCTTTTCTGTCCTGTTTCCGAACGCTCTATAAGCGTAGTAGAGTTGTGGATAGTCACTTTGGATGATACACTCTTGTTTTCCGTTCGGGCTGCCTGCCTTACATTTTGTCTTACGTTTTGTTTTTTCATCTTACAATAGCTTTTTGAATTTGAGTTCATTTAATCTGTTTATTTCGTCCTTATAGACTTCAAAGTGATGGAGAGAATGATGTTCTCCACATAGATGCCGATGGTCATATCCCTGTTTCTCATAGACATGACTATCTCTGCCAATGTGTCTTGCAACTCTTTGGCAATATAGTTGGTCTTGCGATTTTTCAAAGTATTGCGACAGATGAAAAGCAACTCATAATCACCCTTGTCAGCCTTTCGCCTTCCTCTTCTTGGGGCTCTTGAAAAATCCTTTGATATTGGTTCGTCATTTGGATGTTCCGGTTCAATACACCGCTCTTCTGATTGAGAGCGTTTCATCTCACTCTCTTTTCTTTTCATGGGAATACCTTGCGAAATAAGTTCCCGGATGGCAACGGGATCAATCGTGCCGATTTTCTTCTCTGTCATATTCTTTTGGTTTTAATTGTAATACACATTCTTTGGTCACTTCAATATGGCATATTCACTTCCTTGAAAGAATCTGCCTTTTATCGAATTTTGGTGCTGCTGTGGGTTTACTTCCGTATGAATATCTCCTTTTACTTATGTATTCTGGTAGAGGTTTCTATTTTTGATTATCAGGAGAATCGTTCGATTGTATCCGCTTTCGCACGTTCATACGTTCGAGGATATATCCCATTCATCAAAATATACCCTCGTAGGCACACCCGACAATGCAAAAATATGGCTTTACGATGCGGTATCCAGTAGTTTTTTGCTAACTGCGTACTTGTTTGTGGCGTCGATTTGCGTATTTGTGGCTCCGTGAGAGGTAAGTGGTTTAGGCACAACGCTTAGTAACTTTGCACCCAAGCGGTAAGCCGAAGCTTTCGAGGCATAAAACATTCTTTTTTGAGTGAATCGTTTTCCGTCCTTCGCGGACGGATTATTTGCATCGGGCAAATAGCAAGGTATGTTTTATGCAGCACAACTCCGTTTTTGCAGCATAAAACCTTGATCTCCGAAAGAGCCCAAAAAACTCCGAAGTCGTTTTTTTTGAAAGAGAGAATGCGATGCCTCAAATGCTGGTTATGCCGTGAGATACTAAAATCCGAAGTAAGAAATGAAAATGAAGAAAATTAGGAGCGCACGCTCCAAAGAGAAGACAGAAAAGCGTGTTTCGGTCAATTTCACACCGACGGAATACGCTCATTTCCTCACGATGAAAGAGGAAAGTGGTGTACGAAGTCTGTCACTTTTCATCAAGGCAAGGGTATTTAATGAGACCTTTCGAGTGATAAAGGTCGATCGTTCGTTGCTTGATTACTACCAGAAACTGACGACTTTGTACGGGCAATTTCGCAGTGTAGGAGTCAATTACAACCAGACAGTAGTTGCAATGAAGAGCAATTTCACGGAAAAGAAAGCCTTTGCCATGCTCGCCAAATTGGAGAAACTGACGCTTGAATTGGCAATAATTGGAGGTGAAATCGTGCAACTGACACGTGAATTTCAAGAGAAATGGCAACATCGGCAATAGCCATTTACAGCGTGTTGTTATTCCTCAATGAAAGAAAATCAGGCTTCCCCAAACGAGAGGGAAGCCTGATTAAGCATTTGAATGCAGTTATCGTTTCTTGAATTTTCCACCTTTCAGGTCACTCTCTACCATTCGTTTGTTCAGTTTCTCCCGGAGATCATCAAGGAAATAGGTGCGACTGTCATCCTTGCGGTGTTTCATGTTCATATAGACATTGTAGCAGTTCTTGATTTCTACACCAAAGATTTCAGAAAAGGCGTCTGCCAATTCTTCTATACCAATTTCACCATCGTTAATACAGCCATAGGTATCGAGTGCGTAGAGTAGTTCGACCAAGTCTGTTGCCTTGCCTGTCCAACGGAGTTTCTTGACAGGTTGAACAGGCAAAGCAGGAAGAAGCCCCCGCATCCGCATCTTAAACAACTTCAATTCTGTGTCAATAACACAGAGCAACTCTGATACATTTTTTCCCCATTTCGGTGGTTATACCTGAATTTTCTGCTATCATCCGCAAATGGAATCGGGTAAAGTTCAATGTGCGAAACAATGAAAAAAGATTTTCTTCACTATCTCCCAACTTTATGATTTCTCTGATAAGGTAGTCGGTTGCTTCCGTACTTTTATTAGAGAATAGCATCTCAAAAGATGCGTTTTTAACAAGTCTTTTCATATCGCCTAATGTTTTTACAGGCAAAGTTCGGAAGATTGTTCAGCGTAAAATAACCCTCAGAAGGCAAGTAATATCCCGATTACGTTAACTTCATAAAGAGTCAAGATATTGCTTGGGTTTTATCTTGTGATATTTGCAGAAAGCCTCCGTGAAGTGGCTGAGATTGGCGTACCCGATTTTATAGCCCACTTCGGATACAGAGTAAAGACGAGTGGAAAGCAAACGTTTTGCCCATTCCATCTTTTCGGATAGGGCATACTCGGCAATCGCCTTGCCGATAACCTGTTTGAAGCATTTTTGTAGTTTGGAACTGCTCATTGCTGCTTCACGTGCCAGTTCGGGAATGCTCGGTACGTTGTTCAAACTTTGTAGAATCTGACGACGGACACGGAAGACAGCCTCCACATCGTTCAAATTCAAGTTGGAAAGAGATTTTACTTCCGAACGCTTTTCGAGTTTTTCAAGGAATATTGTCAGCAGTTCTATTGCCTTTCCGTGCAGATGGAGGGGAGAGAAAGGCGCATCGCTTTTGGCTATCGCCTTGATGCCATCCAATACTTGTTGCATCGCAGGTGTGATAGTTGTATATATTAATATAAAAGTACCCCACCTTTCAATCTAAAAGTATACCACTTACAACCTGAACGGTTTTTTCCGTTCATAATAAATGATAAGTATGTATACAAAACAA
>MKVT01000031.1 GCA_001898935.1 Paludibacter sp. 47-17 | reverse complement strand
TGAGTGCATCAATCCAGAGAATTTGTCCGATAGTAGTTTTAAGATTCACATAACAAATTCAACACATAAACATGAAAAAGAGTTAGCATCGCCACGTGAAGAATGGTATGCCCAGTATAGCAAAACACTTTTTGAATTGTCCTCTTACGAGGCATGCATAGCAGTATGTACAGAGGCATTAAATAAGGTAAAAAATATGCATTACCACAATAATATCTGGTTTTTTAGACGAATTGCACAATGTTACTACCGACAAAAAATTTACGACAAAGCCATTGAAACCTATGAAATGATTACATCTGAAAAACACGACTGGTTTTTATTTCACGAATTAGCTGAATGTTATTTCAACAAAGGGAATAATCACAAAGCCCTGGAAATGGCAAAAAAGGCAGCTAGTTCAGCAGGTCCCATCAACTTCAAAGTAGAATTAATCGCGCTACTAGGCGACATTTTATATTGTAGTGGAGAATACGATCTGGCGCTGAAGCATTATTTGCTGGTGAGAGCCATACGAGAGGCAGAAAACTGGAAGGAAAATACTGTGCTAACCCAAAAAATTGAAAAACTGAATGCAGGCAAGTGGAAGACTGATTTTAAAAAAGAAACTTTAAAAAACGAACTGACGTTTTATTGGAATGGAAACAAAATCAATAAACCATTGAACCGAGACATAAAAAAAGGAACCATTGTAAAGTTGCTTGCTGCAAAGGAACATGGCACTGACGGATTCATAAACATTGATGATGGTGTAACTATTTACTTTTTTTTACCGAATCACCATCCCGGATATCAACGATTAAATATCGGTCAGAAAGTAACATTTCAGACAACTGATACTCCAAAAGGCATCAAAGCAAAAAAACTAAAATTCGTTGAATAATTTTTTTGACCCATCAACAATGCGTTCTTTGACATATTAAAATTAATATACTATCTTTGCAACCCGAAAAAACCATCGCTGTTTTTGTAAAAGTGTTGACAAAATCAGCTAATCTTTCTGCCTAAGTGTTTGATTTATTATAGATTAATTATTCTTACTCTCAGAAGGTAAATTCCAGTAAAACAAGGATTAAGACACCATTCTCTTTTTATGAACCTGTTTATTTCTCTTTCTCAGAAGGTAAATTCCAGTAAAACAAGGATTAAGACTCGGCAGGTTTGTAATTTTCGTTAACAGAAAGAATTCTCAGAAGGTAAATTCCAGTAAAACAAGGATTAAGACCCCACAAAGCATTCCAGCTTATAAAAAATCTCTCCTCAGAAGGTAAATTCCAGTAAAACAAGGATTAAGACTGGTGCTCTACGAGAGCTACGAAATTTAGAAGTAACTAACTCAGAAGGTAAATTCCAGTAAAACAAGGATTAAGACTGACGGTAAGGGGGAGCAACAAATACTCTCTCCCCCACTCAGAAGGTAAATTCCAGTAAAACAAGGATTAAGACCAGGATCAAACCGAATAATAGTGCCCGACAAAGGACTCTCAGAAGGTAAATTCCAGTAAAACAAGGATTAAGACATTTTTTTTAAAACACTCACATCCAACTATGCAGGCTCAGAAGGTAAATTCCAGTAAAACAAGGATTAAGACTCATAGGATGAATTCTAATTGACTGTTTCGTTTTTCTCAGAAGGTAAATTCCAGTAAAACAAGGATTAAGACATCCAATACTTCCGACGAATAGTTAATAGTTTTTGCCACTCAGAAGGTAAATTCCAGTAAAACAAGGATTAAGACAATTTTTATTTGTTATAATGCGATATCGATGTTTCCGCTCAGAAGGTAAATTCCAGTAAAACAAGGATTAAGACATTTCTCCATCAAGAGTGATGAATGTATTGTCATCTTCTCAGAAGGTAAATTCCAGTAAAACAAGGATTAAGACAATCTCTGTTAATTCTGAAATCAATTTTTGAGCGCTCAGAAGGTAAATTCCAGTAAAACAAGGATTAAGACTTGATGTAGGATTCCAAAGTGTAGGTTTTTACCAAACTCAGAAGGTAAATTCCAGTAAAACAAGGATTAAGACGCAATGAACTTTACCCAGAACGATACCGAGGTTGCCTCTCAGAAGGTAAATTCCAGTAAAACAAGGATTAAGACCCTTCTTTGATTGTCTAGTATAACGGGAATACAACTCTCAGAAGGTAAATTCCAGTAAAACAAGGATTAAGACCTCTTGTTCGCAATGATACATACGAGCCTCAAGCCATCTCAGAAGGTAAATTCCAGTAAAACAAGGATTAAGACCGTGTGTACCATGTTTCAGCGATAACAGGTTTACCGCTCAGAAGGTAAATTCCAGTAAAACAAGGATTAAGACATTCACAATATAAATCCATATAACGCCTGAGAGTATCTCAGAAGGTAAATTCCAGTAAAACAAGGATTAAGACCCTCACCCGGTTTCTTTTTTGGTGTAAACAGCTTATCTCAGAAGGTAAATTCCAGTAAAACAAGGATTAAGACGTTCGAATCTGCATCGGTTAGCGCAATAAGGTTTGCTCAGAAGGTAAATTCCAGTAAAACAAGGATTAAGACTCCGCTTGATAAAGCACTTCTTTTATAAAGAATTGACTCAGAAGGTAAATTCCAGTAAAACAAGGATTAAGACTTTACCAGCTCCACCAATTGCACTAAGCAATATTTTCTCAGAAGGTAAATTCCAGTAAAACAAGGATTAAGACATTGAATTCAATTCCGTATGCGTCATAATTTTTGGCCGTCTCAGAAGGTAAATTCCAGTAAAACAAGGATTAAGACTATGTGTTCTTTATACTTCTCTATATACATCTGTATCTCAGAAGGTAAATTCCAGTAAAACAAGGATTAAGACTATTGCCGTTTTGATCTTTCTCAAGACGTTTGCGGCCTCAGAAGGTAAATTCCAGTAAAACAAGGATTAAGACTGCGAGCATATAAACTCGAAAAAATTCTCTCTGACACTCAGAAGGTAAATTCCAGTAAAACAAGGATTAAGACTTATTTGGGGTTATCCCTGTTATCTTGTTATCATGTAGACTCAGAAGGTAAATTCCAGTAAAACAAGGATTAAGACTACAGGTCGTTCTGCGTTAGCTACTTCTGCTTTTTTACTCAGAAGGTAAATTCCAGTAAAACAAGGATTAAGACATCCCACTGCAGGTAGCAGGGTAATTGGAAAAATTCTCAGAAGGTAAATTCCAGTAAAACAAGGATTAAGACCTATAATATCTTTCCCACTCGGAGTTGCCAAACTCCACTCAGAAGGTAAATTCCAGTAAAACAAGGATTAAGACTGCAAAGCTGCCAAACGTTGGTCAGCGGAATAACCAAAACTCAGAAGGTAAATTAGAACTTTTGAGTATCATAATAAGGTGGGTGCTGTAACCGACACGATCAAAGCTTCACATAACACTTATTTTGCTCCAAGCATCGGTATGATTAAATACTCCTATCGTCATTTGGGGAAACAATGTGAAAAAATAAAAAG
Organism: Paludibacter sp. 47-17; assembly: GCA_001898935.1. Taxonomy (GTDB): domain Bacteria; phylum Bacteroidota; class Bacteroidia; order Bacteroidales; family Paludibacteraceae; genus Paludibacter. Next base: position 51,423 of record MKVT01000031.1, on the reverse strand, counting down.
ACAGTCCTCCTTCTCACTTCAACTATCTCCTTCCAACACTGTGTTTTACACCCTCACTGACCAAACATACAGCAATGTCACCGGTAGTTACACCTGCTTATTTAAACATTACACCTTCTGTGGTTAACAATACGAGGATTTCATTCCTTCTGGAACGGCTTTTATGTCCTAGTGTTTTATTCTATTAATCTTCTTCAACCAGCCGAACCTTTTCAAGCGGATTGTATACACTTTCGTGGATGGCAGCCTGGCAGATGTGCAGGTGAGGATAATATGGGCATAAACAGTGTTAACGAAGGATGTCTTCAAGGTTGAAAGTATTAATTCGAATTCATGTTTTTCGACAGGAACGCTTCCAGCTCCTCTGCCTTTACATTAATCGTAAGTTCGCCGTTGATGGCATACGAAATACGGCCGGTTTCTTCGGAAACGATGATGGCAATGGCGTCGGTATGTTCGGTAACACCGAGGGCGGAGCGGTGACGGAGCCCGAGGCGGCGGGGGATTTCCTGGTTTTTGGATACCGGGATGATGCAACCGGCTGCCTGGATGCGGTTGCCGGCAATGATCATAGCTCCATCGTGGAGCGGGCTGTTTTTAAAAAAGATGCTTTCGATCAGGCGTGAGTTGATGGCGGCATCGAGTCTTTCACCGGTATTGATATGCCCTTCGAGCGAATTGTTGCGGCCGATAACGATGAGCCCGCCCATCTGGCGCTTCGATAAACTGCGGCAGGCCAGCACGATTTGAACAATATTATAGTCGGTTTTTTCCGATTCATCGTTGCTGTTGTTGAAAAACCGCCTGAAAAACGATGCAATCATGAGCTCCCTGCGCGAGCCGAGTTTCATGAAAAAGCGTTTTATTTCTTCCTGAAAAAGCACGATTAAAGCAAAGGCTCCCACGCTTACCACCCGGTCGAGAATTCCTCCCAGCAGGTCCATTTTGAATACGTACGACACCAGAAACCAGACGATTACAAACGACATGATGCCGAAAAAAACATTGAGCGCACCGCTGCGGCGCAACAGCCTGAACAGCTGGTACAGCAGGATGGCAACCAGAATGATGTCGATGATATCTTTTAGTCCGATATGAAAATCCATACGCGGGTAAATCAATGGTTAGCTGCCTGTTGCCAGGCATTAAATATTTTAATGGCTTCCATGGCTTCTTTTACATCGTGAACGCGCAGGATGGAGGCTCCCCCCATCAGTGCCAGCATATGAACAGCCGTTGTGCCATTGAGGGCAGCCTCGGGGGTTGTTTCGAGCAATTTATAAATCATCGATTTACGCGACACCCCCACCAACAGCGGTACTTCAATTTCTTTGAAATAGTCCAGTTTATGCAGCAATTCGTAATTTTGCTCCAGGGTCTTTGCAAAGCCAAAGCCCGGATCGATCACCACATCGTTCACTCCCAGTAAATGCAACTGCGCCACCCGCTTCTCCAGAAAATGAATCACATCGGGCAGGAGCGCATCGTATTCGGTCAGGGTATGCATATTTTGCGGAGTTCCCTTCGTATGCATCAGCACATAGGCAACACCCAACGCGGCCACCGTTTCGAACATCCGGGGGTCGAGCGTGCCGCCGCTCACATCATTGATCATGGCCACTCCATAATGCTCCACTACCGCACGCGCCACTTCCGACCGAAAGGTATCGACCGAAACAGGAATATCCGGAAATTTCTTCCGGATGAGTTCGATAGGTTCGGCGATGCGGCGCAATTCCTCTTCGGAACTTACCGGGGCAGCCTGCGGACGGGTCGAATATCCGCCGACATCGATCATGGTGGCGCCGTCGGCAATCTGCTGCTCCACCTGGTTGAGCAGGCTCCTGCCCATCTTAAACCGGCTCAGACTGAAAAACGAATCGGGCGTTACGTTTACGATACCCATCACCACCGGCTTGCGCAGGTCGTAGAGGCGTTGATTCAATTTCAGAAAAAGACTCGATACTTCAGTTTTCATTTGTTTTGAGCATAAACAGCGCAAAAATAAGAAAATATTATACGAAAACGGGATTTCAACCGTTATTTTGCTGATATTTTAGCGCTCTCCGGCAGAAATTAATTAATTTTGCGGAGATTGTTCAATCAATTAAGCAGACAGTTGTATGATGCCTACCATCAGAATAGGAATTCTTTTTGCACTTTCGATGGCCCTCGTGGCCTGTGCCGGAACAGGAGGCCGTGTGAGCCAGGTTACCGGTTGGAACTATAATTTCAAAGCCGGCAATGCTTTCCGGGGACCTTCGCCGGCGACACTCACCCCTCCGGGCATGGTGCTCATCCAGGGCGGCTCGTTTACCATCGACGATACCGAGGACTACGAAACAGCTACGCACCGCGCAAGGCCCAACGAACTGAACACCCGCAAAACGCTATCGGTGAACAGTTTCTATATGGATAAACACGAAATCCGCAACATCGACTGGCGCGAATACATCGCCTGGCTTACGGCGGTATATGGCAAAGTAGCACCCGAAAAGATTGAAGCGGCCCGCCCCGACATGAATGCCTGGCGTGCAGGCATGGGCGACAACGAGCCTTTTATGGTCGATTATTTCACCCACCCGTCCTACGATCAGTACCCGGTGGTGTGTATCAGCTGGGAACAGGCCGCCGCCTATTGCAAGTGGCGCACCGACCGGGTGAACGAACTGTTGCTCGTGAAGGCCGGAGTGCTTCCCGCACCCGATTTCAATGCGATCGCAATGCTTACTACGCTGGACGAGGTTGAAAATGCCGTTTTTTCATCCGAGCGTTTTTTCAGTGCCGATAATCAGTACCAATCGCGCAACTATACCGGCATGTTCGTCAGCTTCCGCCTCCCCTCCGAGGCCGAATGGGAATATGCAGCCTATGCCCGCAAACCCTCCGATCCCGCCAATAAAGTGTATGCCTACCCCTGGAACCCGCTTCCTATCGACAAGCTCACCGCCGTACAGCGGGCACAACTGAAAGCACATTACAACCGCTCCAACGAATCGGGCAGCCGCGTGGACGTGTTTTCGCGTACCGTACCTGTAAACGCCAACGTACCCAACGATCTGGGCCTGTATAATATGGCCGGTAACGTGAACGAATGGGTGTACGATCAGTTTACCACCCGCGGCAACCTCAACCGCATCGACAGCGTCGACGTGCTCGACACCTTCCTGCCCGATTATCACCGTATCCCCAATGCCCGTGTTTACAAAGGCGGCTCGTGGAACGATGCACAGTTCTGGCTGCACCCGTCGGCTCGCCGGTACCACGATCCGCGCAAGGGATCCAATACAATCGGATTCAGGTGCGCGATGAGTATTGTGCAGAGGTAATCAAACTGAACACTTCCAGGTTCACAAACCGGCCCGGCTCCAGCATCTCGCCGTCGCGTTCCACCCCTTCTTTCTGAAAACCAAGACGCAAGGGGATCTTGCGACTGGACGTATTCCCTTCGGCCACCCGAATCTGAATCCGGTGCATACCCATATCGGAAAAGGCAAAATCGACCAGCGTACGTACGCAACTGGTCATGATACCCTTGTGTTGAAAATCTTCGGCCAGCCAGTAGCCGATTTCGGTTCGTAAATTATCGAAATCGGTATCCTTAAAGCCTGCCAGGCCCACCAACTGGCCGTAAAACCGGATCACGAACACCGGATTGCGCCCGGCCTGCTCTTCCACCATCGAAAGGTAGGCCTCCGAATCGGTCACCGCCGTGGTGGCATCGATGAACGGCAGCCACCTCCGCAAATAGTCGCGGTTGTTATCAATCAATGCATACATTTCGCCGGCATCGGACATACGTGCCGTGTGAAGCTGAAGGTAAGGGGTAATGTGAAGGATGGTGCTCATAGCGTTGACAATAGATAGGGTACAAAGCTATGTAAAAATCCGGAAATCGAAAAGAACAATCTTCATTATTCTGAAGGAACTCCTCCTACTCTCACTTCGGCTAATGCTGCTCTATCCGACAAAAACTGAATCCGGATAAAAGCAATACCACATCCGAAATCGCCTTTACTGAGACGAACTTTTTCAGTGGAAGTACTTCGCGATTCATCAGCAATCAGTTGCCATTCAACATCATCTTTCGACACCTCAATCCGGTACTGATAATTGGCCTTATCCGGAAATTCAATTTCAATCTGAGAAACACAATACGAAGCTTCCAGGGCCAACTTCCACCATTTTTGGTTATCGTTTGATTCAGGCATCCAAACTGTGGCCACATCGCCGTCGTTAACATTTGCTTTATTCGTTCCTAACCGAGTCGAGCTCACCCACGACGGGCGATTGGCAGCCAACAATAATTCATGGCCATCGAGCATTTTCGATTTCACAGGAACGACATATCTTTTATAAGGTCTATCGGCCACTGCCTGAGGAAGCTTCGGATTCCACCGCGGTGTTCCTTTGGTAGTCAGTTCGATATAGGCCGGTTCCAGTCCTGCTGCACTAGCCTCAATACGGGTTTGTCCTGCATGGTACGACCGAAACGCGATGGCAGCTTTACCCTCGCGCAGAATGATATCAGAAGCTTCATCCCCGGAAGGAGGTGAAAAACGAATAGAACGACCGGTAGGAAACTCTCCCGGACCTGAAATGACAGTAAGTGTAACCGGGAGTTCGTTGCTTAATGGGCGGCCGGATGCATCTACAATCGAAACAATCAGGTGGGCATCGTCCGTACCATCCGTTGCACTGATCACTGAATTTGAAGTCGAAAGTTGCAATTTCGCCGCTACCCCCCGTTGAGGCCATTCAGGTTCTGCCGGATGCGGATTATTGGTCGTCAAGGCTTCCTTATACCAGTAAAACTGACGTTTAGGCAACCGGAAATAATCAACAATCCCCATTGTTGCCAGTCCAACCCCTCCAATGGTCCCGTGGTCAAACCCACACCAGATAATATGTCCGCTTCTCCACGCGGGCGGATTCCAGGGATTATTGCTGCCGGCGGGAGCCCGGAGTATATCTCCCCACCCGGCAAAGAACTTTCCAGGTCGGTACGAGCTCGTGCTTCCGTATTCAGAAACCAGGTTGGGAAATCCCGGATTTTGAAATTCATCGCGAGAAGCACCATCTCCATTATAAAAAGCGATAGCATTTTTTCCCAGCCGATCGACCCTTTTTCGCTGCGCTCCGCCTACAGCTACTTCACGCGAAGGATCCCAGCTACGAGCACTGTCGATGCACCGACTCAGCAGATTTTTCATAGCCTGATCGGTATGGTTATCCGTGAAAAACGGCTCGTTACTTAAACTCCAGGCTGCCACAGAAGCCGAATTCCGGTGAATCCGGATCATGGCTTTCAGCTGATTCAATACACTGGCATCAAATGCCGAATGATGGGCCGGATCGACAGGGTAACAGCTCGATGAAGGAGGCCCCCAGCCGCCTCGGTCGCCTGAACCGCCGCCCATTCCCCAAAAAGCATTTTCGGAAAAAAAGATCATTCCTAATTCGTCGCAAGCTTCCACAAAGGCCGGATCGTGCGGATAATGCGATCCTCGTATACAATTAAAACCGGCTTCCTTCATTTGCCGAACATCCCGGCGCATCGCCGCATTGGTTACAGCATCTCCCCATCCAGCCTGATCCTGATGCACATTAGCACCGATCAGGTATACATGTGCCCCGTTCAGAAAAAAGCCACGATCAGCCGTCCATTTAAAACTACGAATCCCGAATCGGGTGGAATAGCGATCAACCACCTTCTTTCCTATTTTGACGATGGTTACGGCCGTATATAGCGAAGGACTTTGCGGGCTCCAGAGTTGAGGATTACTGATTCTCGGGATATATTGATGAATCGTTTTCATACCATTCCCATCTATCAACACAGAAGTTTCGACTACTCCCACCCGTTTCCCGGCGGGAGAATAAAGTTCGGTGCTGAGATTCGCCTGCTGAGGATCGGTGTAGCTGTTTTTCAATTCGGTTCGAATCGAACAGGAGGCCAGCTCGTTACTCACCTGGGGAGTGGTGATAAAGGTGCCTTTCCATCCGACACGAAGTGGAGAGGTTACATTCAGGTAAACATCCCTGTAAACACCTCCGCTAAACTGATGATCGCCGGCACGTGGTGCAACATCGGGCTTCCATACATTATTAACTCTTACGGCTACTATATTCTTGCCTACGTTCAAATACGGACGGATAGCGAACTCGAAACCAGTGTATCCGCCAACATGTTTACCTACCGGTTTCCCATTTACAAACACTTCCGTTTCAATAAAAGCACCTTCAAATTCGAGCGATACTTCCCGATCCATCCAATGGGCAGGAATATTGACGGTTTTCCTGTACCAGCCATATCCGTTGTACACCTGACTTCCCATAAAATAGGGCACTGAAAAAGAGTGAGGTAAGGATACGTCCTGCCAGCGAGCCACGTTCAACCCGGGAGCTTCGGCACCTTTCACGTCGTCAGGTATAAACTTCCATTCACGGTTAATATTAATTCTCTCACGCACCCTGGAATTTCCTGCATAGGAAACCTGGAGTACCAGCAGTATTCCGAAAAAAGGAATAAAACGATTGATCGGCATGGTATTACATTAAAATAAAAGAGTGTACGAATGGCCTTTACGAGTTGGAAATTGAATGGAAAAATCATCTGAAGATGTAAAGTGAACGGCACGGCCTTTTGAATCAATCACGCTTTTTACCGTTACCTGCGGAACATACAAACGGCATATCTTTCCACTTCCCGACACGATGACACATTCCACAGGGATATGATTTTGCCATTTCAGCGATACTGTAAAATTACCAACCGCACGAATTCCGCTTATCGAACCTGTGGGCCAGGCATCAGGCAAAGCAGGTAAAAGCTGCAGATCACCCTGGTGGCTTTGCAGGAGCATCTCTGTTATACCTGCCGTTGCACCAAAGTTGCCATCGATTTGAAAAGGCGGATGAGCATCGAGCAGATTTTCATACACTCCACCGTCTTTATTATCCATGCTGATAACCGTAATTGTAGCCAGGTTAAGTGCTTGTTTTAGCAGTTTATAGGCATGATTCCCATCGTTTAAGCGAGCCCAGCAGGCAATTTTCCACGCACGGCTCCAACCGGTACCATCGTCACCTCTGGAAACAAGCGTTTTCTTTGCTGCATCGGCCACTTCTGGATTAAGACGATATGAAATCTGATTGCCCGGATACAATGCAATTAAGTGCGATAAATGACGGTGATCGTTTCCCATCTTGTCCAACTTCTGTATATCGTATTTCCATTCTTTTACTTGCCCCCAATCGCCAATCCGGATTCCGCGATCCAAACGAGACAATTTGTCGGTGAGTTCGTCAATAAATATTTTCTCTGCCTTAAGCAGCTTAGCTGCAATTAACGTTGTACGAAACAACTCGTCAATTAATTGTTGTGCATAGGCTACTCCATCTTCCCAGGGTCCCTGTTCGGGCGACCACTCATCGGGAGCCAGCAGTCGGCCATCTACAGGTATAAGCCGGTCGAACCAATATTCGGTTGCTGCTTTCATTACAGGGAAAGCTGTTTCTTTTAAAAATTTGAGATTCTGTGTATACTCAAAATGTTGCCACAAATGCATACAATACCATGCATTGGCGGGGCGGTTAATATTCCAGTCGGTATATCCGAAAATATTACTTTGTGTTTTAATTGCCCATCCTCTAAGACCTTCCTGTCGTGCAATATTTTGCCATGAGCCGCCTTTACGCATCGCTTCGGTATAGATATACGATAAAAATGGAGTATGACATTCGGATAAATGGGTTGGTTCGGCTGGCCAATAATTCATTTGGATGTTAATATTACTGTGAATATCGCACTGCCAGGGGGGATTATTGTCATTATTCCAGATGCCTTGCAAATTATTGGGTAAATTCATGCCCCTCGACGACGCTAACATGAGGTAGCGACCATACTGATAATAAAGGATATCCAAGTAGGTATTGTACTTATGAGAACGCACCAGCTTATCGGTGGGGAAGGTGGGTGCCGGCACATTCAGATCAAAGTTAACCCGCTGAAAAAGGGGCTGATAGTCGTCCAAATGTGCTTTTTTCAGCTGATTGTAGCTTTTTCTTGACGCCTTTTGCAATCGACTCAACAACCTATTTTTCAGCTGTTTATCAGTTTCGCCCACATAACCCGCATCATTCAGCGAGAAATTGGTAGCGGCAGTCAAAAGTAAGGTAACGGCATCGGCATTGGTAATCGTTATGTACGACTGATCAGTGTTTAACCTACCTCCTTCGCTAGAAACTTTGAAAACCGCACAGTACGAAAGCAGATCCGATTTCCCTTCCATCCAACTTACCGAGCTATTACCCTCTTTCACCGTGTGTTGTGCGTTTTCCAACCTAAGCTGTACAGATACTTTCCCTCTCACACCCGGAGTACTGATACGTACTACTATAGCCTGATCAGGATAACTTGCAAAATATTCACGAACATATTCTACTCCATCAACCGTATACCTTACTTCTCCAAGTGCATCGTCCAGATTCAGACTACGTTGGTAATCTGTATAGTTAGTATGACCGGAAAAATTCAGAAAAATATCACCAAAGCTTTGGTAAGCACCCCTTAAGGTTTCATGTCCTTTCCAACGCGTTTTTTCGTTAAATTGAATTTGCTCTTGCTCCACGCCTCCAAAAAACATGGCTCCCAACTCTCCATTTCCAATTGGCAAAGCCTGTGTCATCCATTCGTTGGCCGGAGTCTGGTACCACAACTTCATCGCCGGCTGGCTGGCCCGGGCAAATCCCGGAGCCAGCAGGACCAATAGTGTTAACTTATACAACAAAATCTTCATCACTAATCTTTAGTTATTTCATTCTTATATTTTTCGTATGATTCCCCACTTTAATATTTGCATCTTCCAGTGTTTTTGCGCGTTTCCCATTGATGACAATATTCTCAAACAACACATCTTTTACTGGGTGCTCATCGGAAAAACCTTCTATAATGGAAGAATTTTCGCCATACCCGGTGTAACTGATGTTTTTAAAGTGAATATTCGTGATTTCACGTCCCGAACCGTTACTGTACTTGTTGTTATATAATACACGCAAATTAAACAGCTGCCCTTCCTGAATATTTTCTACCCACACATTTTCGAAGGTTACGTTCCGGACCGAATTATGATCGCTCACACTGAAGGCCATAGCTCCCTGGTAATTACGATCGTCCTCATCATGCTCCAGAATGTCAATTTCACCAAAGTAGAGATTTTCAATCGAATACCCTCCGTTTTCAACATCTCCGTGTAATCCTATATTGATGGGGTGCGCAACATCGGCCCATAATATTGCATTCGTAATTTTATAATTATGGGCATTTCCATGAAAATTCCACCGATGGGTATAAATCGCGATACAATCATCCGAATTTCTAAGGAAGATGTCGTTTATGGTTACCTCCGAACAACTCATCAGATCAATCCCATCACTCCAGCCTTTGACACTAAACGATTTCAGGTTATTAATTTTTAATCCTTTCACCTCACCTCCATAGACCGTATAATGATTGGGATTAATAACCGTAATACCGTCAATCTCAATGTTTTCAGAATAGGTTATTTCAAAGCCCCGCTCAGCATCAATTATATAACCTCTGCCAATAAACCGTACATTTTCAACCTTATTGCATACAAATTTCCCATTTACATACGCCCCGGGTGCAAGGTACACGGTTGTATTGGATGGTACGTTAAATGCATTTCCAGGTTGATCCTGTGGGCGGTGGAGTCCTGGACCGAAATACATAACGGATGGTGAATCGGGCGTAGGAATCTCAGACTCTGGTTCATTTGCAAATATATGTAAGTTGTTCAGGCGGTTACCATTTATTTCCACCGATAATTTTGCCGGTTTATCGAGGTTGAAATACACAATATTGCCTTCTTGTTGATGCACTATATTCCTTCGAGCCGGACGGATTTTCACGTCATTGACTATGGTATTATTTACCTTTATCCTTAATTCGGCACGCCCTTTAAAATCAAATTGCACCATCGAAGCGGGTTGTTGAGTATCCAAATCGACCATTACTTTGTATTCATACAAATCCTGCCATTCACCTCCCGGTTCTCGTACGCTGACGGTAAAATCGTCGTTATGTTTTGAGTATATCAGTTGCGACGGTACGGCCGGAATAGGAGATAACTGACCGATAGCAGGGAACATAACCACAAGCAAACCTACAAAAACCAAAAATATTGTCTTCATCAAATTAGAGATAACGTGTAAAAATGTACAAATTAGAAACTTTCACTGTTACAAAAGTAGAGGATATCTATGCTGTGTTTTTAGTTATATTGTTGCAGCTTATGGGTCGAAATGTTTCAAAAACTCATTTAAATTCGTGAACTCCGTAGAATATCGTGTCTGATGCTCCTGAAAATTAATTAAATCACACTTCCCGGCAGGTGGATGAATGTATATTTCGGCAGTATGCTCCCCGACCTGTATGTTACCATCACCGAGTGACGAAATCCTGTTTCCGGCGATTCGCAGATTAGAAAACTGAATATTTCTGACGGTCCGACACTCCGAATAGCCTTTTATTTCAGAAGCAATTGCTGTTGTTCCCTTGTAATCAATAGAATTGAACCAAATATTTTCAACCTTCCTACCCGGAGTTAAATTGTATTTCCCCAGCTTAACAACCGAGATATTGAGTAATTGGCCTAACAAAAAATCTTCAACCCGGATATCATCAAAAAGAATATTGCGAATTGTATTATTATCACCACAGCTGATGGCCATTGTACCTTGATAATCGCTTTGATATTCATTATGCTGTAAAATATCGATATTTTTAAAAATGAGATGCTGAATCGTATCTCCTGTGCCTTTAATGTCGCCATGTGTACCAATATTAATCGGATGTGCAATATCGGGAGCCAGTACAGAATTAAGCACCTTCACATCGGTACATCCCCCCTGAAACTCCCCCCGGGTTGCATACACGGCAATTGCATCGTCGGACGATCGTATGTAAACATCATCGATTATTACACGTGATGATGACATGATGTCAATTCCGTCGCCCCATCGATTTCGACCAAAGACTTTGTAATTTCGTATAGTTACATCCGAACTTTCCCCGCACCTCAACGCACAGCCCCCTCCATTACCGATTCCATAATTCACCGCAGTTATCCCCTCCACTATAACATTACGTGCGTTTCGTACCGAAATCGCATCGTACGAAGGCTGATAAATGATGCCACGGCCCATTACCCGGGCATTAACGGTAGTATCGAGATAAACACAGCCCTTGACGGCAGCACCTCCTTCAATGTACAAGGTTTGACCACTTTTCAGATGGATATCGCCCGTGTGAAGAGTCCCGCTTGGTATAAATAGGATCCGATCGTCGGTTTTATCAGGAATCTCACACTCGATTGGATTAGCAAACAACTGAAGGTTCTGGTAGCGATCGCCATTGATTTCAACCGATAATTTTGCCGGTTCATCCATCAGTAATACAATCTCATTGCCGATGATCCGGTATTTAATATTTTTACTTTCAGGACGAATTTTCACGGATTGAATAGGCTCAGACCCTTTCCATCTTACTTTTACTTCAACCTGACCTTCACAGTCGAAACCCGTAAATGCTGTAAAGGGATAGGTGTTGGAGAGATTGGCCCCGACACGTTTCCACACCTGTGCACTCATCACTTCTACAGGCAACCATTCCGAGGCTCCCTTTGCTTTTATCCTGACCGAATACAACGTACTGAGTACTACGCCCGGAGGGGCTTTGTACACCTTTACCATTCCTGTTACAGATGTCGAGGTAAAAACCATCATCCAACACATGAGCGCAAACCTCGCCAAAACACTGTTCTCAAAACGCATAGTTGTGAAATTAAAAAAGCAGTAACTTGATTACCTGATTATCAATTCTTAAGAGATAAACCCCCGGTTGAAGACCAAATGGATGAAAATTGACGGTCGTACGTTGACCTGCCGCGCAGGTTTCACGGGTGATCAACCTTCCATCAAGATGATACAGATGCCAATGTTGCTCCTCATCTCCATTGTTCTCAATGTAGACAAACTCGTGGGCCGGATTCGGATACACCGATACTTTTGCAGCCCGTACTATCCCTGTCGTTGTGTGGAGGTCCAGCTGATCTGCTTTCTGAAGGTACCAATGCTGATTGGTCTTTGCTTCATTCATCAGGGCATTATCGTATTCGATAACAGGTGTTCCATTCACCGTACTGCCGCCGCTGTTATTGATCGAATATCCCGATAAAGCATTTTCGAATCCATAAAGATCGCCACTAAACACAGGAACAATTTTCCATTGCTGAGCTTTATTACTACTATCGGGAGTTTGTTGCACCAGGTTTTTAGCGCGTCCGTTGCCCGTCATTGCCAATCCCGAATTTCGGTTAATCAATTGAAAATTCGAATTCGACAACGGCCTGATCAACCACTGTTGCGCCAAATCCTCTTCCTGAGGTGCCCACATATAGAGTCGTTCAAGCACTGCATTCGAATTATCGGCTACATCAATTGCATTATTAGTCCCTTTATTGAGAATACGGTAATAAAAGGCTTCGGCACGGAAAGGCTGTGAAGGTATTTCGGGCTGTGTACTATTGAAGCTGGCTGTCAGAAATGCAATTCGTTGTTCGAGGTACGATTTCAGGTACTCCACTCCCTGTTCATAGGTTGAAAATATGAACTGTTCGTTGTACACCTTAGTCGAAAGTACCGGCCAACGTTCAAAGTTCAAGCGCTGTGAGGCATCAATCCAACTTATCGTCGCATCCACGTACTGCAACAGGCTATCTTTCAGTCCCGTATCGGTCAATTCTTTCCAACGCCGGTTTACGGCCATTCGAAACCAGTCGTCGTCCCATAAACGACGCATCCACTGCCGGGGATTGAAAGCTTTGTCGCGCATCAACGAATGAACAGCATCGCCCAAGCGGTGGTCGTTGTTAAATGCGATATCGAAATCCCAGAGTGGTCCGAAAAAAAAACGGTCGTCGGAACGGCGTTTATAGAGGTAGGTACTCCAGAAACAATCTGGATTACCGGTTAATTCGCTAGCAATATACCAATTAATAAGCGATGTTGTATCTACCATCAAACGATAGCCCGTCGATGGATTGTCGAAATCGGACGAAAACAGAGCGTTTTCAAATGAATTAACAAATGAACGAATTTAATTCAGTTGCTCCGGAGTAATTTCATCATCATCGGGATACTTCACGGTAATTTTCACAGCCTGAGAAGAAGTAAACCACACCGGTTCGCTGCTGGCAAAACCATCTATTTCGAGCAAATATCCACCACTCAGTGCCGGCTGTTCACTCATGGTGGAATCCAGTTTTTCAAGTCGAACTCTCAGGTCCCCCCGCTCTATCTGATCGGTCAGCATATAATTCCCCATAAACTGATTGTTCACTACCACATCGACAAAACGAGCCGAGGGTGTAAATTCAAAACCGAGCAATGAGCCTATTTTAAAGGCCACAGCATTACGAATCAGGGTTTTATCGGCATGATTGGCCAGCAACACCCAATCTTTTTCATGTGCAGGCAGATTCAGCAACTTGGTTTTCTTAGCCATCTTGATCCGGTAAGGCTTCTTAGCCATATTCCAGGTCGAATTGCCGCGTCCACGTACGGTCATAGGACCTGAAAGACGTTCTGTACTATCGCTGCTGACAATGCTCAGATACCCCGGTAACCAAGTCGATTTACTGGTAATGGGTTGCGCACTATCGGTAGTAATGTAAAAAGTGGGCAGATTGCTGAATTGCTGAGCCGACATCTCAAAACAAAAGAGTGTCAGAATCAAAACACGGGAGAAATTGAACATATAACACAGAGAGCACGGGGAAGCCCTTAGAGCTCCCCCGTGATGAAATTAATAAATTACAAATCGTTGAACACCTTCATTCGCCTTTAGTATATATACACCGGCAGGTAACGTAAGAGACTTACTACCCGAAACCACAAATTCGGATAGCCGGGTACCATTCACAGAATACACAGCTACCGGTATCGCTGTTTCAGCAATTAACGATAATGTTTGACGAGAAGTTGTCACCTGTAATCCTTTTATAGATAGGGCATAGCTCGACGAAATTGTATTTGGAACAAAAGCAACCTTAGCAGCTGCATAAGCCATCAAATCAGCGGTTTGAGCCGAACCAGCCAACACTATAGCTTCAGCGGTTTCAATCGCTGATTGAAATGCATCGTAAATAGCCGCTAAATATTCACCGGAACCATTACCCCTCACTGCGGCATCAAGCAAAGCACGACCCGCTGCAACTTCGGCTGCAAATACAGACGGCACTGATAGGAATTCAAATACAAAATCGCGATTAACATCCAGACTGGTACTTGCATTGGTAGATAGTTCAGAGTCTGTTTTCAAGCACCAAAATCCTTTAGCAGAGGCACTTCCAGCTGTTTGCACAGCATATTTATACCCATCGAAATGAATATTCATGGTTCGCCAGTTATTATCAGAAGAGCCCCAAGTAGGCTGATATACTGCATTTTCAGTAAGATGCCGATACACGTCCGTTTCGTTCAACCTACTGTAGAATGAATAACGTCCTACTCCTTCAACGAGGCTAAGCGAATAAATCTGACCGGCATCGGTTATAGTTCTTTCGGTTTGCAATCCACCATTGGCTACAGATAAAACAACACCGTTTGCGACTGCTCCCATCCCGGGATTATTAAGGTAATACGTCCCTAATTTAACAAAATATTCACCTTCAGGCAAGGTATTGATAGCCGTGTATTTCACCATGGCCAACCGGGCAGATTGTAAAGCTGCTTTAGCAGCCCCAATCGATTCGATTGTACCGGTGTATGGAGTAGCAGAAAGAATAGCTTGCGCATCGGACAAAGCAATACCGAGTGTAACAAAATCCGAATAGCGATATTTGCCTGCAACATCACCGTCATTTTCACCCGCCACTTCATCGGCAATTGCGTCGTAAAATTCTTTAATCGGCGTATAAACAGCTGTAAGTTCCGCGAATACTTCAGTGAGATCAACGGTTCCATTAAAAAACACTTTTACATTATCGAAACCGATCCAGTTGGCATTCGAACTATTGTCGCGCAGACCAATTACCAGGGTATTATCAACCACTACAGCATCGGTGATGGTATACACCGTTGCATTAGCAATAGTAGTACTATCGTTAACAAACGGAGTTTGAATCGATACAGAAGCTGCTTTATCTCCAGCAAAAACCTCTACAGAACTTTCAAGTACCTGTTCGCCTGCACGCTGGTCGGTTGCAAAAGCAGCTATTAAAACATTGTATTTTCCATTGGGCAAACCGGCAATACGTTGCGATACTGTGCGGGCAACCTTCGCCGAAGTAGAACTGCGCCAAGCTTCAGCGGCAAAGCCGGTCATAGCTCCCACCATGTCCGGCTTGGTACTCCACGAAGTTACTGCATTCCAACCTGGCATATTACGTCCCACATTCCATTCAAAATCGGCATTCAGCACCACCAGATCGGTAATATCAACAGGGGTGGAAATAAAGGAGGTAGTTTTATAATCGAGTATCGCTTTTTTCAACTCCTGCATGGCCTGATCTATTTCTACATCCGACGAACTCGACAGTTTCTCCGACGCGATTGCCACAGCGTCGGCCAATGCAGTCGAATTAAGATCATTCGCCTGATCAATAAGTGTTTGAAGACGATCCGAGAACTGAGAAATTACCGGTTCGAACAACCATTTATTTTGTTTATCGGCACCTTTATCCATAAACAATGAACTACCCGGCACATCACTATCGTAACCTATGCCGTTGGCTTTACTACCATCATCCCGGATTTTCTGAATTATACAGAAATCAGGATTCGTAGTCACATCAATAAAAAACGACTGACGATAGCTACCGGTTACAGCCGTAGCAAACGACCCGGTCCAGGAATTATTGTGAGTAACAAAGGAATTGCGGGCCACCTGTTTAAACGAAGTAAAACCGTTTACCGGATTACGTACCACTAAAAAAACCTGATAGTCGGGATCGGTTTCGGCAGCCACGTGTTTAACAGCATCGTTACCCGTTCCGGTACCCCCGATGTAAGTACCCGAATGTGCATTTTTTATCCGATAATACCCTCCATGCAACGGAAGCTGCGCTCCCATCAATTGGCTCCCAATTGCAAGCAACAAGGCAACAAGCGTAAAAGTAATTTTTCGTAACATAGTATTAATTTTTTAAGATTAGAGCATAAAGCTATTGTTTTACTATTTTGAACATTTGAGTTCCTTTATCAACACTCACGATACCGATGTAAACTCCAGGTCGCTGGTCGGCCAACGACACGTGTAATTCAGAATCCTTAAAGGAATAATTTCCTTGTTTGGCTCCATCGATGGAATAGAGCGTAAAAATCGCGTTATCAGCACAACAATCCTCAAGTTTTAAGTGAATAAATTCGGTGGTCGGATTTGGGTACAATGAAATGGTGCCCATTGATAACGGATCGATAGCAGTTGGTACTGCCAGTTTTACCAGATCAAGCTGAAAAGGATAACCTTCACGTATAGTTCGATTTCGGTCGTTAATCATATTTCCCTCAACAGCCCAATAAGTCGTACCGGCACTTCCCCCATTTTGGATTGCAAAGGCACGCTCCCCTTTGTCCTGGTAATGAAACACATAGGTATTCCATGCAGCAGAATATACATTCCCATTAAATCGGCCATGTTCATCCAGAAACCGATTATCCTTTCGTGACACGATTTTATACCGGTTACTGGCAACATCGAGCGTAATCGTCCACTGCTGAGATAAGGTGTCAGCCGATTGACTTTTAAATGCCGGATTGAGAGAACCGTCGTTTGTCAACAAGGTACCGTCCGAAACTCTGCCCAATCTATAATCACCTTCAGGTAATTGATAATTATCTTCGGCCAGAATCACACTGTATTCCAGCGGAAACTCATGACTAAGTTCATCTTCAGTATAACTAAACACAACAGAGTATGTACCTCCTTGCTGAACATTGGAAAGCAAGAGTGAACTTTCAGTAGAATTATCGCTCCAGCGCCAGGTCCCATTTCCTATGCCCAAGATCTTAACCGGTTTCAGCACCAGATTTTTGCCGGGCTCTAATACAATCAAGCTACCACGCTGGGTAGCTCCGCCGTTAATGGAATATCCCGGAGCTACATACGACAAAACTCCCTCACCGGGGATGTTGGCCGTATCGGGCGGAACCGAAACAATCGGCTGAATAATAAACGGATATCCATCCTGGACAGTAGTACCTTCTTCAATCCCATCCCCTGTTATATTCCAAAACCGGGTACCCGAATTCCCTCCGTTTTGTACCGCGAAAACATTCTCTCCCTCCAAGCAATGAAACGTATAGGTATTCCACGAAGGGTAATAGGCGTTGACTCCAAAATTTCCTTTCTCATTGATATAATTACCATCTTTTTTCGAAACAATTTTAAATCGGCCCCCTGCATCCGCGGCAGTTTCTTTGGTTATGGTCCAGGTTTGAGAATCATCCGGCATATTCACTTCCCAAAATTCGGGTTTCAGCTTGTCGGTAGCATTGAGATTGGAATTGGTAAGCATAGCACCATCCGATGCCCGACGGATGTAATAATCTCCGTCAGGCATCTGATAATTATTCTTTACAATTGAAACCGAATAGTTGAGGGTGTCGATGGTCGTAATGCCGTTCTTGGTAAGTGTATAATACAATTGCAGCTGTTTCGGCTTTTGCACATTCAAAATCATCAGATTACGGGCACGATGTCCGGAACTCCACGCAAAACTACCACCATCGTATCCGGTGGTAGTAGTGGCTCTCAACTCCACACTTTGGCCCTCCTGAATGGTAATTTTACTACCTGCCGCAGCATTCGCCCCATCCACTGATATTGCGGGCGTAACATACGTAAGTTTAATACGGAAATTATACCTGGTTTTATATCCCCCCGGATTAAAGTGTTCGACCCAAATGATGGAATCGGAACGCACACCATTGGTCACTGTAAGCGAAAAGCCTGTATTGCCTGTACTCCAACGGGCCGAGCCATAGTTGTATAACGGCGTATTTATACTAAGCGAAAAACGCTGATAAGGCAGCACTTCCACAATCGTATCTACATACACATTCTCGCCAACTGTAATGCGGGGAGTGAGTACATCGGGCGTGCAGTCGCCCCAAACAGCAACACTGAACACCTGAGAGCTTTTTGCTCCCGACGGTGCAGTGTAGACAACTCTGTACATGCCACTTTGCTGCACAGTAAAAGTAAGTTGACGCGTCGTTTCGCCGGTTTCCCACAGCCAGCTTCCGCCGGCCGTACCTGCAGGCAATTGGGGTGTCAGGGTAATCATACTCCCCGCTGCCACGTTGTCGATATAGCTTTTATCAGTTGTTTTTCCATCATAGGTAATGGATGCCGTTAAACTCACCGGAAAAGTGCCGGGAGCCGGATACCAGGTCGATGGTCGATAACTGGTTAGCGTAGAGAATCCCAAATGATCGAATCCACCGCTGTTTCCTCCATACAATCCTCCGCCGCCATCCACTCCATTATTATCGTTGAAAGCCATACGCCGGGAGTATGTCATTGGGATTCCTTTCACTGCTTCATAATGCGAAACAACCCGGTGCCAAAACGGACGCGGTTGCCCCCATCCTGTAGTGCCATTTTGAGTCGCCGTATAATTTTCGGTTGGTAAGCCACTACGTTTGTAGGGAATGAAAGGTACAGAATCGTTTACTTGAGTGACTGCACTCAATGAATTAACCAATGCTATGTATTCAAAACCGGCCGCAATTCGGTTATTCATATATGAGAATAAATCGTCGCCCTGGTTCCAGGCTGTCTGACAAATATCAGCTGCCAGGCCTGCAGCCATCAGCGCATGGCCCTGATCTCTTCCGCTTTCCTGCATTTGTCCCAAATATCCGTAAGGTCCGCGCGAATCGGGATGCAGCCAGACTACGAGGTTACCTAAAAACTCATTATAGCCCAAGCATTCGATCGGATTACGAGGTGCATCGGTAAAACTTCCGACCTTATCTTCCCTGTAAAACGATAAGCCCTGATTGTAAATTGCGACATCGTCACATAAAATTCCAATACTCATCACGCAAAATACATTTGCTAACCCCCAATTGGAAAAATAGGCTCCGGGATCGCCGTGTTGAGCAGTACGCCCATGTCGTAATTCCAGAAAATACATTGCCCGGGTATAAAACAAATTACGCATCCAGTTTTGATATGCTTTGAAATCATCGACTCTCCACCCCTCAAAACCACGCAATAATTCACCTGCCTGGGCAAACTCATAACCATATATCCCAGAAGCGAGAGACGCATTTGTATCTCCTGTAATGTTTTTGCAAGTTCGTGCCCATGCGTTCAGGATTCGTACTGCCGTATTTCCGTATTTTTCCTGGCCGGTAATACGCCACATCAATGCATTTTGAAATGCAGCAGCCACATCATTCATGGCTATTGAATAATTATCGGGATAATCGGCACCTCCACGGTCGATTCGGATCTGAGGATTCGGATTGTAGGTATCTTTTGCATGATTATTTGCCTGCAATCTGTTAAATGCGGCAACAATAATGGGATCTTGTTCAGAATACAATAAATATTGAATCCTGTCAATGTCCTGCTGAGCCACTAACCCTCCCGGATGAATAAAATTTTTTGCTTCCGCGCGAAAAGAGTGCGCTGCTAACAGCGCACTCAAAACGAGCAGATTAACTACTAATTTTCTCATTCTAACTTATTTTACAATTACTTTACGAACTACTCTCGCTGTGCCGTCGACCTGAACAATGTACATCCCCGACGGGAGCGAATAATTAATGGCACCATCGAGAGCAGCCTGTTTAATCAACGAACCGGTAATGGAATATACCGATAGGATGGATGGTTCGTGCACTTCGACGGTTAATTCATTCCGGCCACTTAGTACACGGATATTTCGGGCATTCAACTCCTCGACACCGGTTTCATTATAAGGAATGAATTTGAATACAAACATCGGCAGTGATGCTCCTTTTGCAAGCACTTTGGTCGATGAATTATACGTCCAGTATCCCTGAGCTGCCGACCGGCCGGCATTTTGAATGGCATATGCGGAACCATTGTATACTATATTGAAGGTGCGCCAATCATCGTCGCTACTGGTGGTTCCTCCGCCGGGATTTCCCCAGCTGTTTTGAATAACTGTATTTTCGGTTAGATGGCGGAAAACTCCTTCTTCATCCAGGGCGCTGAAAATGGAATATCGGGCAGGTGCCAACGAAGTCACTTTTGTCAATTTAAATACCTGATTCATTGTACTGGCATTTTTATCTGTTGCCAGTCCTCCGTTGGCCATCTGCAACGACGATCCATTAGGCAACAGCGCAACTCCGGGATTGGTGAGATACAACGAATCGGTAAGAGTAATGTAATAATAACCTTCGGCCAAGGTATTAATCTCACTGTTTACCGATCCCAGAAAAGTTTGATAGGCAGCAAGAAGTTTGGCGACTTCAGCATTAATTTTCAGTTGCGACGAAGTGCGTTCAGTCGAAATTGCCTGAGCTGCTGCGATAGCACTGTTGAAAGCATCAACGGTTTCCTGAAGATAAGCACCTGCTGCTGTTCCAACAGGAACAGTTGCCACAAATGTCTTGTATACGGAGAGTAACGAATCGAGCTGAGTATAATCTCCATCCGTACTGTAATTCGTGGCCTCTTCCAGTTCGGTAATCTTTGTTGCCCATTTGGTAATACTATCAACTGGGGTGGCGTAATTGTACACTCGAAAATCGTATACCAGGGTTTGTTTCAGATAATTATCACCGGTAAAAGGAGGACGGCCAATCCAGTTATAAGGAGTACTCTTTGTGAAATTGGCCGAGGGTAAAGGTAATCTTCCCGAAGCTACTTTGGTTCCATTCACGTAAATTGATGTGGACGTATCACTTTGCTGTACAACTAAATGCTGCCATACACCCTTTACGGGAGCTGTATTAACCGTCAGGTTCTTTGCACTTCCCCAGCCCGAAGGAGACATCGAAAGATTTTGATTAGGCATACGGTAGAAAATATATTCCCCAATACTGGCACTGTTCACTTCTTGGCTAGAGAACGAAAAGAGCATAAACCCATTGCCCGATAAAGGAGCATTGGCGTCTATCCTGTAGTAGGCAGAAATGGTATAATCGTTCATTCCCGAAACCACACTGCCTACCGCTGCCCCCATATCCAGATATCCATTGGAACTTCCCAGATCAAGAACATTAAATTTACCCATTTTCACAACAGCAGCATTATTGAGTAGCGTGGCCTTATTATTTTGACCCGATGCATCGGGAACCGTACCATCGACAACATTATCAAAGGTATACTGCACTTTTAAACCTCCTTCAGAGGCACGACATACCTCGATGGCACGCCGGAGTTGCTCGATAAGAGTTGGAATCTCCATCGACAGTACAACTCCATCGTCGACACGCTGGCTGATCAAGATAAACAGTTCTTCGAGAGCATTACGTGAAACCAGGGAAAACTCCGGGTGGTTGTTAATAATATCTTCTGCTTCGTCCAGGACAGCATATAACGAATCGAATAACGCTTCGTTTTGCTGATACGGATTCACAAATCGTTCATCAGCCACTGCGGTTGCCTCATCGACTACATTCAGCACCAAATTGGTCCATTTTGTACGTGCGTATGCACCACGCACCGAACTCTCACCATTGCCGGTACTACGGGCATCGGCTTCAAACGAAATTTTATCACCTGCCTTGGCATAAAAGTAAAAATAACTGGAGGTACTGTAAGTCGGTAGTCCACGGTAAGGTTTCCCATTGTTCCCATTGACCGAAGGTGTTTCGGGTACCTTCGCCAGGTAGGTGTTGTATACAACTTCATTGCCGGCTGCCCAGGTGTCAATTCCTTTCGAAAGTCCGTATGGAAAATCCAGTCCCATTGAAAACGCGGTACCTTCTCCTCCGTACCTGAAAAATTGATATACCTTCATCACCCCGATCTGGTTCCACAGGTCCTGTCGCACTACCTTCATATCAACACGATAATAACCATCCTGCGGAACCGTGAAGGTGATGGCCGCATTTTTTCCGTTGGCAATAGAATATACCTCATATCCCATCAACGAATCGGGATAGTTTTCGCCGTATACCAGATTTTCACCTACCCGTGTACCTGCCGGATATTCGGCAGCTACGTATACATATTCGTTTGGGTCGGAAAACCATGCATTACGTTTAAGTTCATACTGAGTTCCGCTCGAAGGGCGATTCATAATAGGATACATGCAGAATCGTTCGGTCAGAAACTGGTCGTAATAATTTACAGCTATACTGTTGTCGCCATACGTGGTAAAAGTCGTGTACGAACCTGCCGGGATATCGTGGCGTTCGAAACTCCATTCATCGGTTCCTCCCGAAGCAAACTGCTCTTCGGTTACCGATTTCAGGTTGTAAGTCTGTGCATTCAGTCTAAGTACCGACACTGCCAGCATCAGTACAACCAGAATTAAGTAATTCTTTTTCATGATACTTTGTTATTTAAATTGTGAATATAGAGAAAGTTATTAATTCAGAGGCTCGGGTAAAAACCAGTTTTTAGTATCTGAACATAATGTCTGATAAATTGACTGATAATTGTCCCTGTGTTTACTCGCGATCTTTCTTGCAAGATAGTCCGGGTTGTTTCGGCGTTGCGAAATCCGCAATAAATCGGCAAAACGATTTCCTTCAAAGGAGGTTTCCAGTGCCAGTTCATCTATAATTGCATTTTCGACCCACTGAAGAGTGTCCATCGAACCATCGGCAAAGGCTGCAATGTCATAATCATCATCAAACGCCACATCACCGCATCCCCGGGCATGAACACCAGTCATCCATTCATATTTCAATGTATTGAAGGGAGCTAAATAGGACTTTGCAAGTTCTCGTTCCCTGATCGGGATTTTTGCGGGATCGTTGAATACTGCCGGTTTTAATCCATATTTCAGCACTGCAAAAGCAGTGTGAGGCTTACCGGTTCTATTTACTGCTTCGGCATAACGCAACCACACCAACCCCATTCTGTAAGTAAGTATATTTTTACAATTCAACAATTTATACAAGGCCGGCAATTCAAACTCATCTATCGCAAAAGTACCTGATAAATTTGCCTGTTTACGTAAATCGCCTGCTACATAATAGTTGATACTGACAGCTCCCGATGTCTGGCGTAAGGTAAAACGCTGGGCTCCCCAAAGACTGTCGATTACGGTTGAAAAACCAAATTCGTTGAGTTTCAACGGCAGTTTTCCAACTCTTCCTTCCGAAGGATTGGCAGCCATTAAAATGGCCGATACGGTCTCTGTCGATGTGGAGGAAGCAACTGTGGAAGCCGACCAACTGTTGGAAGGAATGGCCGTCTCAAAATTCTGTTGAATAAAGTTGTCATATGACCAACGAACCGAAGGCATGGTACCTGCCTGAATCGCCTGATACTTCTCATCAATTACTTCGGCATATAAAGTTGCAGCCTTTTCGTAATCAGCCGGCGAACTTCCGCGCCATAAGTATAAATCGGCCAGCAACAAACGTAACGACGGGAAAATACGCGATGACGGAAAATTATTGATGGTGCCGTAATTCGGGAAATAGGATTTTTCGAAAGGGCTCAAATCGTTAATCAACGAATCAACCAACTGCAAAGGCTGCAGGAGAGGCAACTCACGGTGTGTATCGTCAACTGTGAGCAGTGCTTGTGATGTATAGTAAACCTGTCCCCAGATGGAAGCTACCTGCATATAGGTCCAAGCTCGTATGGTTCGTGCCAGGGCGTGTTCGTTTTTTAAGGGGTGGTCGTCTCCATTTGTACGACTGATAAAGTAATTACAGTTATTAATCAGCGCATAATAATCGCGGGGATCGGCAAAGGGATTATCTCTCCGGACCTTAAAATTACTCAGCTCGCGGATATCAGCAGTTGTCAAAGGGGTGACGTCCAGCAGGTCAGCGCGCATTTCTCCCATCAACACATAACGATCGGCAATTTTTTGCATGCCGCTTAACAATCCTAAAATCGAAGACACCGAGTCGGTGCTGTTCTTTAACTGGTGGTTTTCGGAGGTGACATACCTGTTCGATTCGAGGGTAAGCATATCATCGCATGAAGCGAACATCATTATAAAACCGCTCGCGACTAAAAGCACAATGTGCTTGTGAAATATTTTAAACTTCTTCATACTCTGCTTATAAATTCAATTTAACTCCCAGGTGATAACTACGTCCCTGCGCCAGCCAACCGGCATCGATACCCTGATACAGTACCGAATTACTAACCGAAAATTCAGGATCCACTCCCAAGTAGCGGGTAAGTGTCCATAAATTAGTGGCCGAAATCCATAATCCTATTCCGTTGATAAACATTGAATTTACTGGAAAATCATAGCTTAGAGCAAGGGTTTTCAGACGAAAATAGGAACCGTCTTCGATCCAACGATCGGAAAATCGACTATTGCCCATAACATCGTTAAAGGAGCTTTTGGGAAGCTGGGTTTGTTGACCTTCGTTGACCCATCTGTTTTGCATCGCCGATGACTGATTGTATAGCGTACTTCCCGATTCAAGTTGTGAACGGAAATAGTTATACACGTCGTTACCATACGAATAATTAAACAGCGCATTAAGCGAGAATCGTTTATACACCATCCGGGTAAATAGAGCACCGGTGAACGCAGGATTTGGATCTCCAATGATTGTTTTATCGTTTTCGTCGATGATATCATCGTTGTTTGCATCAATAAATCGTATATCTCCAGCCGTAAATGGGATGGTGCCCACCCCTGTTGGATCTTTAACCGATAAATTGGCTTGACGGGCTTCCTGATCGGTGGCAAATACCCCGTCGGTTTTAAACCCCCAAAACACCCCGGCAGCCTGCCCCACTTTTGTTTGAACCTCCCCACCGTATACCGGGGTCGTATAGGCGTCGCCCGGTAATTCGAGAATGGTGTTGGTATACCGTGCTATACTTGCACCAATCTCCCACTGAAAATGATTAACCACCACTGCTTTGGCGTTAATAGTCAGTTCGGCTCCCGTATTTTGCATTTTACCTCCGTTCTCCCAATAGCTATTCATCCCTGAACTATAATGAAAATGCTTTAGCGCCAATAAATCGTCGGTAGTGTGCCGGTATACATCCACCGACATTTCCAGCCGGTTGTTGAACAGCCCCACATCGACACCACCGGTTAGTTTATAGGTTGATTCGGGTTTTAGACGCGTATTTCCGATATTAACCAGATCGATCCCTGTATATTGATTAATATAGCGAATGGAACTAAAATAGGTAATGGCGCTTCCGATAGGGATATTATCATTGCCGGTCAATGCCATTCCACCTCGGAGCATCAATCTGGTGATCCAGTCGGCATTTTTCATAAACGATTCCGACGATACAAGCCAGCCTGCATTGGCCGAAGGATAAACACCCCAGGGTACACCGGCCATTTGCAACATACCGGCATCTCTTCCATAGCGTGAAGAAGCATCCACAGAGAGGCTTGCCGAAAGAAAATATTTCTCCAGAAGAGCATACTCAGTATTAACATACCAACTGATTGTTCGCCAACGATCGTCGTAACCAAGCGTTTTCCGGTACAAAAGTGATGCACTTAAATTGGGGTTCAAATCGGTTGGCGTATTATGCCCGGAACCATATTCACCCTGGTACTGATCATTGAGAAAGCGAAAACCTCCTTGAAGTGTAAGCTGTTGCATCTTCATTCGTTTTACCCATTCACTGTAGATGTTGGCAGTGACAGAGACTTGCCGGGCATTCTGACCTTGAACAAAACTGGTTGAAAAACCATCGTATTCTGGTAAAAACACCTGAGGTACTCCGGCGTCTGGGCGGTAGTACTTTTCGTAAAGACTGTTGAGCGAATAATTCATACTAGCCTTTAACTGCAGCGATTTGCTGATACTATACGAAGGACGTACCGAAAGCGTAAAAAAAGATTGCGAACTGCTTCCCAGTCCTTTCTCGACTACACTAAGTGGGTTGGCCAGACCAAAGATATCGGCATCCGACAATTCCGACGTAATGGTTCCACTAGTCGAGTGCTCATAAGGAATCAGGAAAGGGGCCTTGATGGCTGCCAAAATCCCCGGTGAAGTAATAACTTTTCCGGGCTCTTCACTTAAACCATCATCATTCAGCTTCCGATCGGTTTGCGAATAAGCAATGTCAAATGAAAAACGGATCCGGTCGGTTAAATTAATATCCGAATTGAACCGGGCATTAAACCGGCTGAACTTATTTTCCTTCATCGTACTGCCTGCTTCAGCATATCCTAATGATAAATTATACAGCGCGATATTATCTCCCCCACTCACGTTAATATCGTACAAGTGCGTCAGGCTATTCCGGTACACATTTTTACTCCAATCGTTCTGATTGTGATAACGCGCATAATCGTAATAGGATGAGTTGTTGTTTAAATACGGCAATGATGCAAGTTGCCCCGGATCGGTCATCTCTGTTTTAAGAAGATCGCTCACATATACCCGGTATTGATCGGCCTTCAACAGGGGTAGGGTTGCCGGCTGCTCGTTGTAAGCCGTGGTTGCCGAAAAAGCAATTTTGGTAACCTGCGATTGACCCCGCTTGGTAGAAATCATAACGACTCCATTCGCACCTTTACTGCCGTACAATGCCGCGCCTTCTTTCAGCACCTGAATGGACTCAATATCCTCCACTGAAATCGCCGACAGGGGATTGAAAAGATATCCGTCGTGTATCGAACTGCGGTTGTACTGATTGTCCATAATTATACCATCAACTACAACCAGTGGCTGGGCACCAGCATACAACGAATTATACCCTCTGATAAACATGGCTGCACCGATCCCTGGTGTACCCGAACGTGTTACCACTCTTATATCGGCCGCATTCAGCGATTGAATTTGCGCATCGGCAGTCAAGGACGATGGAATGGTAAACGCTGGTAGCTTTGGATACAGAGCAACTTCAAGATGTGAATTACCACGAATTGCAACCTGTACGGTGGTAAAATCAGGAGCCGACACTACGAGCTGCGTCAGGTTCCGGGGTATGCGAAGTACAAAATGTCCTTTTTCATCGGCAATGGTTGATATACTTTTATCTGAATTTTGAATAATGGCGCCGAACAACTCTTTACCTGTTGAAGCATCGCGAATCAATCCGCTTATTTCTACAAGCTGATGAGGATCGGTTGTAGAGACAGTGTCACGAACTGTATTCACACCCGCTTGTGCTGAAAGGGTCTGAAAACATAACATCGATACCCACAGTTTCAGCAACATTCGTTTCATTAGTGTATTTTTCATGGATATTACAATTTCTTTTTCGGTTTCAATAAAATACAATCAATAAGTAATTCCCGCGAGTAAATGGTAGTTTCCGTACGCGGCACATTGCTGATTACCCGAAGTGTTACATTAGCTGTTTCTTCTCCAGCATTGGCATAGTTAAATTTATGATCGGCTGCCACTAATACGGTATCGATTTTTGCCGGCTGGGTTTCAACGACTCCCGTAAGCGGACTGCGCAAGGTCGTGGTCTTACCATCGGTATCGGGATAGGACAGATTGAAATACACTTTAAAGGGCTTCACTCCCGACGCAGCCGGATTTAAAACCTTGTTGGATAAAAACACGCAATACACATCGTAGTAATCGGACAACACCCCCGGAATCTCGAAGGTAACTGTTGGATTCCCGGTTGATGTGGTTGGCTCCAGTTTCAGGTATCTTCCTCCCGAAATACTTCGTGTCCCAGCAGAGATCCGTTCTGAATAGGGAGTCGAAAGTGTATTTTCACGACCTTTGGTTCGTTCAGCCTCTACAATTAAAGATTGGTGCCACGAATCCAACGGATCGATACGTAAAGATGATGTTATATACAATTTACCATTACTGGTAGTCACGGACGTAGAGCCGTCGAACAAATAAGCCGGTTTGAAAAAAACATTCCCCGATGTCGATACCAATGAATCATGAGGAGCCTTCTGAAGGGTATTACTAAAAATTAAATCCTGAACCAGCGCATACGATGTCCTGGCCCGTTGCATCGAATCGGCATTAAAGAAGGGATTGGCCCTGTATACAAAATAGCTCTTTATTCTAGTATACGCTGCCTCCCAAGCGCCATTGTCGGGCACTATCATCGTGTAGGAACTATCTTCCCGGTTAATATACCCTAATCTGCTTAATAATGGATTAGAATTTTGGAAAACCGAATCAAGATAGGTTTGTTTTCCATCGACAATACTTCCCGGGACACTTGCTTCGGGTATAAAAGTCAGTTTATTTTGTGAATAAAAATAACTTCGAATTGAATCCAATGCAGGATCTTTACCAAGGTATTCCCAGTTATTCGGAAAAAATGGTTCTACCTGACTCAGCACGTGAACAATACCATTACTGGCCACAATACGTTGATAAGGAACTGAAAACGGCGAAGTTCCAAAATAAAAGCGATCGTTGACAAACTGCAATGGAATGCGTTTCCGATTCAATGTTGGTATGGTTTGTTTGATACGCGAAGAAGCCGGAATGAAAAAGCGGGCCATATGATTTTCAATTAAGTCGTTGGCCACATTAATTTTACTGGTATCCAAGCCACTGAGTGCAGCATTATCAGGAGCGAACAAGGTAAACGACTCCGGCTGTTGCAGCGTTTTGTCGTAACCATATTTTTCCAACAAGCCCGCAAACGTACTTAACTCAGGAATAGAACGTACGGTCTCCCACAAGTTCTTTTCCGAAACGATAGTGGGATCGGCTGCATAATGGGCTTCCCGGTAATCGTCGGAACATGCCGCAACGAAGAAGAGAACAAGGGCAATGAAGCCACTTTTATATATATTTCTGTCCATATTATCGATTTTTCACCTCTGTTTCACCACCGATCTTCGGGTAAACCACTCGGATTGTTGTACATATTTTTGGGAACAAACTCAAAATAATCAATCATAAACTGATCTAATCCTACTTCGGATACCGATTTAAATCGCAGATAATGCGGACCATCCGTATCCCAGGTTTTCGTACAAATAATCCGACGTAGAGCTCCATTGTGAGTGCGCGAACTAACAGTTCCACTATTCGTAAGATAGGCCGATCCCCCCTTCATATACCCCCGGTTTCGCATCATTTTATCGTTTTCAATTCCATCATCCAAGGTTCCTGCATCAGCAACCCATCCAATCGCCGGATCAGAGGCCAGCCGCTTCATATTCAAAGGAATTCCTTGCGGTTCGTCATCGACATAAAATTGAATAATACCCCGTAAGGGATTAGCCGAGTATCCAAATCGAATTTCGTAGGTTCCAGCAGGCACGGGAGGAAAGCGCATTACAAAATCAAAATTTCCCTGTGCCATCATTTCATCTGCCTGGTAATTCACCCAGGTTTTATTTCCCTGCAAGTAGTACAATCGGGTATTGGACGATAAAAATTCAACATTTTTGAGATAGCCATCAGGAAATTTATAATAATTTTTCGCCCCTGTGATTCCGGAAGGATCGTCGCCTTTTTCGTATCTGATACCATTTGTCATCATCTCAGGATGCAAACTGGCAGCATCCATACGGATACGGGTATTCAGAAATAAGGTAACCACCCGTTGATCATACACCAATAGCTCGTCAAGCAAATGATATACTCCGTTCTCGGTATCCTGTACCCGGCCTTGTTCTATCGGAAGCACATTAACACCTCTGACACCTCTGACCGGATCTGTATTTATCACAACACCACCATAATCGTTCGACACCCGAAACATGGTATTGGGACAAAAGGTCTCCATAAACTCAAACAGCGGTACGCCGGTAGCCATGTTTGCTTTATAAAAGAAATTATTGTAATACACTGTTTTATCAATGATGTGATAGGCCACAAACCGGTTCAGACTATTGCGTCGATTGGTAAGGTCGGTAATTCCGGCGTCTTCAGGATACATCGTATTATACACCGATGCCGCATAGGATTTCAAACTTTCGAAATCGATTATGCCCGCTTTTCGGAATACTTCGTCGGTCTCGGCAAACACAGTATACCCGAACTTACGTAATTGGGGACTTCGGCAAACGGTAACTCCGTCAATCGACAAGGGGTCTTTCTCCGGCTTATAGGTATCGTCCTTCAATAATTGTAACTCCCGGTCGAGCCCGGTCTTCATTAAGGCTTCGACAAAAAGTGTAATTCGCTCGTCCTCACCCATGATGGTTGGGACTGCCGAGGTAGCAGGTGATATGACCGCATCAATGGAGTGAATCACTCCATTTTCCACTTCAATATCCTTCCTGGTTACCACCGAATTATTGTTAATGACAATATTGACGGTCGACTGAAAAGCTTTATATCCGACTACCAGGTAACGGGTGTTCATATTGGTTGAAGGGATGGCTCCTTGCGAGAAATCGGTACTTTTAAATACTTTATGCGGAATCAGGTGACTATACACCATATACGTAACGATCGAATCGGGCAAGTCCTCAATCGACGAAACCTCATTTTTTTTGTAATATTCCTGCATTGCCTCATTGGTTGGAGCAAAACAGGTGTACTTGTTATATGTTGTCAATAGCTTATCAAGACGGGCAATTTTCACTGCTTTCCAAAACTCACCGTACGAAACCGAGGTTTTCTCCAAGTAACTTCCAACAGTTTCTCCCGTGAACGTATAGAAATTTTCACCTACATCGTCACTATCGTAACACCCCTGAAAGAGCATCACTGATAATCCGAGCAGCACAACAAGCTGTTTGCGAAACACATTCTGAATTCTCATGAGTATCATGGTTATTTTACAATATTGGTGGATGATTCGTAATATGGATTTTGCTTCAGCAAAGGATTTACTTTTAGTTCATCGGCATGTATCGGCAAATAGAGCGCATTCATTACTGCCAGTTTAGTCATGATGGCACTTTGATCGGACGAATATTTTGTTAAAACCGACTCCACCAGCTCCGCAGTTGAATTTTTCCGTTCGGCATACCGGACCAGATCGAACCAGCGTTTCCCCTCAAACATCAGTTCGCGGTGACGTTCGGCTAAAACCAGCTTATCCATTGCCTCTTTACTGCTATAATTCTCGAAAACAAGGGTGTCGCTTTTCAGCCTTGTTGGATTGGCACGCATAAAGGTTTTATTTACTAAATGCAAGGCTGCCCTCAAACTGGCTTCATCCCCTAATTGGACAAGCGCTTCTGCTTTCAGCAACATGATATCACTGATGCGGTAAAAAATCCAATTCGCTGAATTCATTCTGAACGAATAAAAATTCGAAGCTCCCAATGAAGAGCGCTGACCCAGATATTTAAATATCTGATAAGCCCCGGTTCCGGTCTTGGTTGAAATGATAAAGTCGTTTTTACGAATATCCGTTGCTGCATACAATACATCGGTTTCGACATAAAAGGCTGTCGCAGCTAATTGGCCGATTGCCGACGACGTTCCGTACAACCCTCCAATCGAGGAGTTATCGATCACATTGGACGAAAATTGTAACTCGAAAATACTTTCCTGCGAATTTCCAATTCCAAATATTATATTATTCGCTTCCTCTTCAATTAGCTCATACTTACCAACCTGCTGAATGATCCCTCCCCGCACAGGCTCCAACTTCTTTGCATTAAGAAGCTTGTCACAATACAAAACACAATTCGAATAGTCTTTTTTCCAGAGCAGCAGGTCGGCTAAGACTGACCGGATAGCATCCTTGGTCATGCGTCCCTTACTTTCGCGATCGGTAAGGTATGTTTCCATGGCCCATTGTTCTGCCTGTTGCAAATCGGATACAAGCAAATTCAATACTACATCAGGCGACGACTGGGGCAATGTGAGCTCCTGATCGTCGCTGATCGTCGCTTCAAGCGATAGCGGAACTGCTCCAAAAGTACGGACAAGATAAAAATACGACAATGCCCGGATAGC
Organism: Paludibacter sp. 47-17; assembly: GCA_001898935.1. GTDB lineage: Bacteria > Bacteroidota > Bacteroidia > Bacteroidales > Paludibacteraceae > Paludibacter. The sequence goes on along the minus strand of MKVT01000031.1, from coordinate 19,419 downwards.
AAGAGCTTCGGCCAACTTAGCTCTCAGATCCGATTCCGTAAAATCGGGGTCCGAATCCCGGACCTGTGGTGCATATTTCAGTACTACATTGCAGTAATTGATTACTTTATAGACGGATTCCCACCTACATTCTGCATTGGTAGGCATAATATTCACTAAATGAATCTGCCGTAAATTATCCGACGCACTGGCATCGGCTATTACATTATCCGACCGGAGCTCACCCCATAAAATAACCCTGCGCATGTATTCACTTTCCTGCATTGCCCTGTAACACGATAACAAAACCGCTTCCACATCCGATTCTTTTTTCCAGTAATCGTCGAGTAGCATCTGGTTCTCTGGGCGCACATCCAGGTAATCTGTACAGGATTGTACCGAAGCAACCAGCACGATCGATAGTATAATTAATTGAACTTTCATACCTATACTTTTATTTAAAATCTAACCGAAAAACCAGCCGTGAACGATCGCGAACGTGGTGTTTGATTGTTATCTGTACTTACACCCCACGATCCATACCCCACTTCAGGATCCACCCCGGAATAATTCGTAAGAAAGAATGCATTATAAAGTGTAAAAAAAGTATTCACCGAGCTCAACGATAACTTATTGAGCAGCTCTTGGGGTAAGGAGTAATTAAGCGTAATCTGATTGATCCTCCAGAACGAAGCATCCTCTACGTATCGGTCGCTTCCCAGAAAATTACGGCCCGATCCGTACAAAGCTCTTGGAATATGCGTTTGGTCACCTTCCTTTCTCCAACGCCACTTAATGGTAGTAGTCTGGTTATTATTACTGTACATGTTTTCGGCATTCATTCTGGCCGCATTCACCACTTTGTTGCCTATACGAAATACCGAATACAAATTCAGCGACATTCTACCATAGTTAATTTTAAAACCTCCTCCTCCGTTAATCTTCGGGTTGGAATTACCCAGGTAAACTATATCGAGCTCATTAATATTTCCATCGTTGTTGATGTCCTCGTATATGGCATCACCACCCTGAAATGCTAACTGATTACTGGTGCCGTAGGCAAAATAAACAGGTACCGGTTTGCCTTCCGAATCAAAAATTATTTCGTTTGCTTCATTTCTTGCAACAGGTGCTGTACCCAAGGTATATCCACTTTCAACCAGGCGCGGATTGTCGATACTATATTGATAGACGCCTTTGTAACGAAACCCGTAAATGGAACCCAAAGAGTTTCCCAACTGTAAACGTGACATATAGGAACCGTTGTTGAAATCATAATCCTGATTATACCTATTCAGTACAATATCGCTTAATTCAAGTACCGTATTTCGATTGTTAGCAAAATTAAGATTAAAATCGACGGATAATTTGTTACCCGATTTAATCAGTTTACGAGCATTCAGGTATAATTCCCAACCCACATTCTGGACTTTCCCCACATTTTGCCACGAATACACCGGATATCCGGAACTGGTAGGTATAGATACATCCCTGTTCAACAGATCGGAAGTAATCTTATTATAAATATTAAAACTGGCATCAAAACGATCGTCCAAAAAACCTATATCCCCCCCAAAGTTGGTGTCGTGAACTGTTTCCCAACGCAAATCATTCAACCGGACACTCACCGGTCGTACCGTACCCCCTTCCAGGTAACTACTCCACGACTCATAACGGCTGTAATGCAGGTACTCGTCGCGGGGTGAATTACCCGTGAGTCCTGTTCCTACACGCAACGATAACATACTTAACCAGTCGTGTGTCGACTTCATGAACTCCTCGTCGATAATATTCCAACGAAACGAAGCTCCCCCAAAGGTCCCGAACTTTCGTTTCGGTCCGAATTTCGAACTTCCGTCGCGACGTATTGTAAGGCCTGCACTGTATTTTGATTTATAGGAATAATGTGAAACTGCAACAAATGCCATCCCCCGCCAATAATTGTTCGAACTCCCCATGCCCGAAACATAGGATCCTGTGGTAGGACTTGTTATTCCGTTGGGAATGCCATACGAAGCTTCAAATTGCGATTCTGATGAACCTCCATTCATTTCACCGGCGCCATAAAGCGAGAGGGAGTGTGACTTATCGGCGAACGTTGGAATCCACTGGAGTTCAATACGGCTGGTTACCGATCGACTCGAATTATTGCCGAAGGAAACTGTATTCACCGATGACTCGGTCCATACCCCGGAAGATAATTCTTTGGGTAAATACGAATAACTGCTGTTATTGCTGATTCCAAACGAAACCAACCCTTTCAGCCGAAGCATCTTATTCTCTTCCACCGGTAAAAGATCGTATTGCAGCCGGAAGGTCGGATTCAACCGGTAGCTTTTCACGTTGTTAGTGGCCAGATAAGCTACAGCTACCGGATTCCGAATCCCTTTTTGATCATTAAGAGCCGACGACATGGTTTGAGATATGGTATAAAACTCACCGGTAGGATTTTCCATTTCATCTTCTTTGTAAATAGCTAAATTCGGCATTTTACGATAGGCGGCTCCTAATAAACCTTCGTAATTTTTATGCTCATTGGTGTAGGTAAACGACATCTCCGACTGAAACAGAATGCGGTCCGAAACATAGTAATTCAGATCCATACGTGTGGTATAGCGGTCCAGATTTTGTTGAATTATACTCCCCTTCTCGTTGTAATATCCTCCTGAAAGATAAAAGGTAGCCTTCTCCCCTCCTCCACTCAGCGTCAAATAATGATCGTCGGTCATCCCTATTGTCGTTACAGCCTTCACCCAATCGGTATTATTGTTATACATTCTCCAGTCGGGGAAAACAGCATCATTTCGTATGTAATTCAGTTCTTGAATATCGGAGGCTTGTTCGCTGTGCTTCGGATTGAAATACGCCTCTTTCAAAAACATAGTATATTCGTCCCCGTTGAGCATTTTCATCCCTTCGGGTTGCCATTTCCGCGACATGCGATACGTATACTGGAGTTTCGGTTTACCCCGAACCCCTTTCTTCGTTCGAATGGATATTACTCCGTTGGCGCCCCGCGTACCCCATTGTGCAGTGGCAGCGCCATCTTTCATCACCGAAATACTTTCAATATCGTCGACATTGATTGACAATAAATTGGCGAAATTTTCAGGATTTGCATTAACAAAATCAAAATTGTCGGTCGTACCCGAATCGAAAATCAAATCATTTACTACAATCAGCGGAGTTACATCGGCATTGATGGAGGCTGTTCCCCGTAAACGCATCGCCGAACCTGCACCCACATCTCCCGAATTGGCAATAATATCGAGCCCCGCAATTTGCCCCTGTAATGCTTCATCCAGGGAAGCAACCGAAAGGCCTTCAAAATCAGCTTTGACCGTTTGAATAGCCGACGAAATCTCACGATCGGGAATAGTAAGAGTTCCCGTATTGGTTCGCTTTCGTGCCGTAATCTCAATCTCCTTTATTTGATTGTCGATTTCCTTTAAAACGACATTCAATCGTTGTTGTTTGCCAGGATCGATTCGTAAGGTCTGATAGCCTATATAACTAAATTCAAGTTTATTGTTCCTGTTTTTAACTCTGATTACAAAGGTGCCGTTAATATCAGTGGAGGCTCCTGATATAATCCGGTTGGTCGCATCAATTTCCTTAACATTAACTCCAATCAGAGGGCCTTCCGACTTGGCAGTCACAGTACCTACAATTACATCTTCGGCCGATGACTGTGCGAAAGCCGACTGAACAATTAACATCATTCCGGCTATAACTACTGTTACGATTGGTCTCATATACTGGATTCGTCGGTTATTCAAAATTTAAACATTTATCAATCTGATGAATTACTACATGCGATGAAGTCTCAATCATACTTGCATTAGAAGGACTCGAAGTATTGAATTTGAAATCACGCGCCATAATATTGTAAAGTCCTCCCTGAGTTAAAACTCTGGCTTCATTCCCCTTTACATCTTTGACTGTAAGCGAATTACCTCCTCCGGAGAGATACAATTTGTAAAAAGTCTCGGTTTGTTGATTCAGGGTCGCTGTTTCAAACGATGCGCTCACTGCCGGCTTGTCCACAAAAACAGCATTATCCTGAAAATGATACCTTAGAAAGCGAATTATTTTTTCAGCCTTTTTATCGCGTTCCTCCTGATCGGTTTCGGCCTCCACATCGTCCCAGGTAGGTATTTTCCCACTATCTATAGCCCTCTGAACCTCTTCATTTACAGGGACATATAAAGTATAATGAAAGGTATTTAAAAAGCGGACATTCATATCTAATCCTGCCTTCGACACATCCTTGTAAAAAATACTGTATTTCACCGATCTCACCGGATCTCCTTCCCATAAATCGTCGTATCCTTGTAATAGCGTAAAGAACTTTCTGAATTCGGGGGTTGTCGACAGGATGGAATATACCGATTGTACTGCAGTTTGAACAGGTTGGCGTACAATATAGGCCTTACCGTTCCCCTGTCCATTTGTTTCTTTACTTTGATCATATATTCGCTCCACACCGACGTTTACGCCCCGCTGTATATCTCCACCGGCTGCTAATTGAAGTTGATTGCCACGTTTACGTACTCGTATGGTAGCGCCGCCCTTGGTACGATAATACTCACGGCCCTCTTCAATATTACCCACAATAATATGAGCGTCAAGCATATCTTCCAGATGATTTTTCAACACATTAAGGGTATTTATGGTCGCTATCGAATCACCTACTTCACCGGTTTCAACAGTATAGGGATGTACGGATGCATATACCGAGTTACGTTGATTGTCGTACTTGAAGCGCCAGGCTACCGGTTGATCGTGTTTCAGGGAAGTTGGGACAATGTACGTGAAATTATCCTCAGGCACTACAAAACTGTAATAGTTAACCATCGACAATAAATAGGCGTCGAATTCAAGTTGCTTGATTGCCCAATAAAACACTTTCATATTGTCGTTGATACGTGCAGGAAACATCACCGATGAATAGAGAGCGGGAGGATACACCTTATTCATGATATATATGATCCCGTTGGATGCCTGTACCACTTTTGCCACATCAGAAGCATGCAGGCCCATACGTTCCTGTGCATCATCTACTATCGTGTGAAACAACGACGGTATTGACCCTAAAAAACTCAATTTCATGTGATTACGTATTAAGTCGGCTAACAAGTCGGTGGGTATGTTCTGAATATTCTCGATCGATCCTCCGCAATACCTATCCAGTAAAGTACGTCCTGCTCCTGACTGAAAATAGGTATTTAATGCCTGATTGGTAGGAGCAAACATCACTGCCATGTCGGTTTGATACGAACCTGTATTCGGATTGGAACGATACCGGTTCCATCCCGGATCATAAAGCAGATAATGCGTCACTTTCCTGCCCTGAGGATCTAAACAATCTTTTGTTGTACTATTGAAGGTCACCACCGAACTCCGCTCCGAAAAATAGCCTTTAACAAACACCGAATCTTCACTACCCGACTGTCGTGTTAACAATTCGCTGTAGTAGGGAGCTGCAAAACGTTCTATAAATGAACTAAAAAGCTGAGTTTCAGAATTAATCCGCAATTCTTCTGCTATATTCGACGGAGGAATAAGTACATCTTTCAACACATGAATATATCCGTTTTGGCAGATAATGTCTCTCTCCACCACCTTTATATTAAACACATACGCATCTCCTTTCTGCCATTGCTCTCCATTAAACAGAACTTTAAAGTCATCAACACTAATGGAATGTGCTTTCATTTGGGCCTCCAAAAACAACGTCATAGCCACCGGAGTATCATCCTTAGCAAGCTTTAATCCATTTGTTCGAAACCGGTTCCAATAGGAAGTAGCAGGTAAATCGGTGCCTTTTTCAAAAGCTATGGTATCTTGTACGGCCATTGCTGTTGCACGCCGGAGCGCCTGTCCATCCACTGGTCCTTCAATCTTCGACAGATTTTCAATCAACAAGGCATTATTAAGCATTGCCGAATTAAAAATCACTTTTTTTTGTGCTTCACTTAGCTGATCGTAGGTTTTAACTCCCCAATCGTTGGTCGACAAGAAACGCTCGAATGCTGCATCGTCTGCAACAAACACTGTTTTACTGCCTGTTTGCTTCAGCACATCAGCATATCCCAGATCATTGATCAGTTGAATATAATATTTAAATGTATACCGGGTACCATTGGCTCCGGTCACACCTTCTTCCAACTGATTATAGATACTTTCGCCTAACCACGAAGGAGGGTTCAGTTCAAAAAAATCATCCCGACACGATGAAAACAGTACACTGAGAAACAGGATACTTCCTGCGAGTAATTTATTCATGGATATAGTTAATTAGTCACGATGCAAAAGTAGAAGATCTACTAATGCCCCTTTTAGACAGATTGTTTCAAACTTAGGTACAATTTGTCTCAATGCGTTAAATCCATTCTTTTTGAAGTAATTGAGTGGATATGTCCTATAGTATGCAACATATTATCCACATTCCTTGTAATATTTTATGTATTTTTGACTGCTCAACTACCTTATAAGGATATGCCACGAAAACCAATTACTCTGCTCATTCTGTTAATTGCCATGCTGCAATCAATGCAGGCGAACCAGTCGCCGATCTTTCGACACCTCGATATCGTAAACGGGATGTCCGACAATCAGATTCGTGGGCTGAATATGCTTCCGGATGGCCGGATAACCATTCGTACTGCTTCGATTTTAAATCTCTATAACGGGGCTACCTTCGAACATTTTTATCACGACAAAAGCAAGGAATACAAATGGAACTACTGGGGACTCCCCAAAGAATACCTTGATTCCGACAACCAGCTATGGATGAAGGAACGCGACTATCTGCTACTGTTAGATTTATCGAATAATCGGTTTGTTTACAATATTGCAAACGAACTGGCTGTTTATGGTATTAAGCAGAAGATAAAAAACATGTTTATCGATACGTCAAAAAACAAATGGTTTGTGACCGAATCAAACGACTTTGTATATTACGACAATTCGAGGCAACAACTGATTCAGGTGACGGCCGGAAACAGTGATTTCGGCAGGCGGTATGGCCTGCCAAAGGAAATTGCTCAGTACAAGAATTTTTGTTGGATTGTATTTTCATCGGGGATGATTGCATGCTGGGATTATTCTTCTCGTGAGTTTGTTACACAAGACGAACGCTTTGTGAAGATAATAAATGATAAAACCGATCGTATCTATATCCATACAACTTCAAAAGGAGATGTATGGCTGATGCACAACAACGGATTAAGTTTTCTGAACCGCACAAGCAATCAATGGAAAGATGTGGCTTCCATAAGTGGCCGGTCCAACTTCTTTACCTGTATGGATCTTGACCCTCAAGGCAACGTATGGATAGGCACCTCTTTATCCGGACTCCGATTTGTGGATAATACAACCCATCGGGTTCAAACCATCCAAGGGATGCAACTGGATAACGGCGACGTATTAATGAATGATATTTTTTCGGTATTTGTTGATGATAATAATGGATTATGGGTGGGGACTTTATTTCAGGGCTTATGTTATTATCATCCAGGCATTCGTCGATTCAGTTTAATTCAAACAGTAAAAGGCAAAGGCTCGATGACCAGCGAAAATGTTCGTTGTTTTCTGGAAGAAAAAAATGGATCTCTCTTAATCGGAACAGCCTATGGGCTATTTCGATTCAATCCTGTCACGGAAACTACCGAAGCTGTATTTCCTCAACTGGCCAATGAATTTTGCATCGCGCTTTGTAAAGATAGTAAACAACGTATCTGGGCTTCAACCTATCTGGGTGGTTTTTATTGCATTGAAGGCAATAACATTAAAAATTATAAATGGAATAAGCCTTCGGTGACTGACCAGGGTTACAACAACGCCCGCTATTTGTACGAAGATCCACAGGGACGTTATTGGGTAAGTATTAATAATGGCCTGGCCGAATTTTTTCCCGAAACGGGGAACTTCAGTCTTTTAAGTGAAAAACATCCGAAAATTGCTTATCATAAACTCATCTACGAAATATATCCGGTAGATGACAATACCTTGGGTATGCTCAGCGAAAGTGGGATTTTTTTCTATAATACATTAACCGATAGTGTGTATATTCCCGAAATCGACACCCCGAATTCATCCGAATATATTAAAAATACCCGCTACTACTGTGTTTTCACGGATAGCCGATCGTTACGATGGATGGCTACCGAACGACAACTCAATGTATGGGATGCCAAAAACCAGAAAATGTATTCCCTGACCATCGACAATGGGTTACCCAGTAACACGATTTCGAAAATTCTGGAAGACGATTCAGCAGTTATATGGGCTTCGACTGCAAATGGAATAAGTAAAATTAAAGTAGAACTGAATAACGATGAATACGTATTCTCTATAACCAATTTTGGACCTGCCGATGGCCTGCAGAGCGGGAAATTCTATGGTCAATCCGGATTTAAATCCAAGGACGGAACGTTTTACTTTGGTGGTGTTCATGGATTTAACTATTTCAAGCCATCCAAAATACAATACAATACACAAACCAGGGTTCCTGTATTTACTGCATTCAGCTTATTTAACTCCTTGGTGAAAACCGGCGATACCATTAATAAACGTATCTTACTGAGCCAACCGATTAATGTTACAAAAGAAATAAGATTAAACCACCATGAAAATTTTATTTCGATCGACTTTGCCGGATTAAATTATGTGCAGCCCAGCCAAACCTTTTTCAAGTATAAACTTGAAAATTTTGATCAGGATTGGACTGAAATTGTCACAAATGGGGCAGGAAGAGTAACCTATACCGGTTTACGTCCGGGGATGTATCGCTTGATGGTGTATACTGCAAACAACGACAGACGATGGGGGAATGAGCCTGCAATATTGTTGATAATTGTAAAACCTCCTTTTTGGGCAACTACGATGGCCTATCTGCTGTATAGCATGTTGGGTATTATTCTGATTATTTACACCATCCGAAGAATTGAATTAAAAAACCGCAAGAAATGGGAGTTACAACAAAAAGAGAGTGAACGAAAACAACACGACGAGCTTGCTCAAATGAAATTTCGATTCTTTACTAATATCAGCCATGAATTCCGAACTCCGCTTACCTTAATAATTACTCCGCTGGAAATGTTGCTGCGAGATGAAATCAACAGTAAACGAAAAGCAAAGATGTCGGCCATTCTAAAAAGTGCTCACGACTTATTAGCTCTGGTAAACCAACTGCTTGATTTCAGAAAACTGGAAATCGAGGGTGAAAAAATACAACTCTCTAAGAATAATATCGGGGTTTTTATTGAAAACATTTATCTTCAATTTAAAGATACGGTTTTAAGTCGGAAAATAGAGTTTACAATTGACAATCAAGCTGGTAATGTATTAATGTACTTTGATAAAAATAAATTACACAAAATTATCAACAACCTTATTATCAATGCATTAAAGTTTAGCAGTGAAGGAGGACATATTCACATACGATTAACTAAGGAGCTGATAAATAATCGCGAGTTTATAAATATTTCGGTACAAGACACCGGCTGCGGAATTGCCGAAGATAAGCTGGATAAAATATTCGACAGGTTTTTTCAAATCGAGAATGTAAATATGATCGGGCCTGGCAGTAGTGGCATTGGCTTGCACCTGGTAAAAGAGTATGTCGAACTACATCAGGGTTCGGTCAATGTAATCAGTCAACTGCAACAAGGGAGTACCTTTACGGTTTCGATCCCTGCCGATTTACGTTGTGAGGAACAAATTTGCGATGACGATAATCAGGAAGCCGACTCGACGCTGGCAAATACCATCCGCTCATCTGCAATTCGTACAATTCTGTTGGTAGAAGATAACGCCGAATTCAGGAGCTTTCTTGCCGAACAATTGGCTGAGGATTTTGAAGTAATCCAGGCAGACGATGGTTTAGTCGGCGAAACGATGGCCCGCTTACATTCTCCCGATCTCATCATTTCTGATTTAATGATGCCTCATCAGGATGGGGTTACATTGTGTCGAAAATTAAAAGTAGATATTCATACGTCACACATCCCCTTTATAATGTTAACCGCCCGCAATTCCGATGAAGACAAGACGGAAGGTTACGATGCCGGTGCAGATTCGTATATATCAAAACCCTTTAGCTACGACATGTTGCTTGTACGCATAAAAAAGCTGATTGAACAACAATCCAGCCGTCAGGAATTATTTCAAAAAACTATCGAAATATCTCCCAGTCAGATTGCCGTGAATTCGCTCGACGAAGAATTTATCAGAAAGGTTCTGGCGTATGTCGAGAAAAATATCGATAATACTGAGTATACCATTGAGGACTTGAGTTCCGATGTCGGGTTGCACCGTTCGCACCTATATCGTAAAATTCAATCGCTCACAGGACAAACTCCAATTGACTTCATGCGGCTGGTGAGATTAAAACGTGCGGCACAACTTCTTACCGATAGTCAATACTATATTGCCGAAATCGCCGAAATGGTAGGGTTTAATACCATTAAATACTTTAATAAATATTTTAAAGAAGAGTTTGGTTCAACGCCAACTCAATACCGAAACGAACACAAAGCCCCCCATTCTTCTGTTAATGAAGAATAATCGGAGGCGGTAATGGTTCGGATTTTTGTAAAAAAAATCGTACTTTTGCTGATATCATGAAACACATCCATGGAAATCAACAGAAGAGATTTTATCCGTCAACTGGGATACATTGGCGGAGCTGGTTTACTGGCTACCGCACCCTGGCTTTCGGCATTTTCCGACAGTAAGACGACGGCGGGCGAAAGGGCTCGCATCGGAGTGGTAGGCACCGGATCGAGAGGATTGCACCTGCTCGATTATATGATGCAAAACCCCAAGGTGCAGGTCGTAGCCCTGTGCGATACCTACGCTCCCAACCTGGAGCTGGCCCGGGCTAAGGCCCCGGAAGCCCGCCCTTATACCGACTATCGTAAGTTGCTCGAAAACAAAGCGGTGGATGCTGTTGTTATCGCCACTCCTCCGCTGATGCATAGCCCGGTTACCCTCGATGCGTTTGCCGCAGGCAAACATGTGTTTGTCGAGAAAGCCATCGCTCTGGAGATGGACGAAACGCTGACCATGTACCAAGCCTACCAGCGCTCGGGCAAGGTGTTTTTTGTCGGACAACAGCGTTTTTTCGATCCTCGCTATATTGCCGCCATGGCCTTGATTCATTCGGGTGAATTCGGCGCTATCCAATCGCTGCGGCTGAACTGGGACCGTAACACCGACTGGCGGAGGCCGGTTCCCGAGCCGGCGCTCGAACGGCAAATCAACTGGCGGCTCTACCGCGATTCGTCGAAAGGGCTGATGACCGAGCTGGCCTGTCACCAGCTGCAAATCGGCACCTGGGCTCTGCGCTCCATTCCCGATAAGGTGATGGGTGTGGGTTCGCTCGTGGCAAGGGCTCACGAACGGGAGGTGTACGATAATGTAAGTTGTATCTATACCTTTGGAAACGGGGTGAAAATGACCTACGAATCGACCAATTCGAATAAGTTTTACGGTCTCGAGGAACGCATTTTGTGCGAGAAAGGGACGGTGGAACCCGAACGGGGCAAGTATTACTACGAAGATATAGCGCCGGCGCCGGGAATACTTCAACTGCTCAACGATATAGAAAACAGCTTGTTTGAAAGTATCCCGATTGCAGGAAGCAGCTGGGTGCCCGAAACAGCCGGAGCAAACGATGGACATTGGTTGCTGGCAAAAAAGAACGAAGGCGATGGAACCCGCGAATTGCTGCAGGCCTATGCCGAAGCGGTCATCACCGGCCGTCAGCCCGAAAATTTTGCCGAAGAAAGTTATTACGGGACTCAATTGTGCCTGCTGGGTCATCAGGCGATGGAAGAAGAACAGGTCCTGGTTTTCCCCGATCAGTATAAACTCAACTACCTGAATCATGCAATTCTTTAAAAACGATACCCTGATACCGGCCCGGGTGAAACGCCGGGAAGCTGCTATTTTGCTGGTTTGCTTCGTGTTGGCCGTGATACTGAATATTACAGGAATAGTGATTTACGATACTTCGTGGAAGGAACTGTTCACACAACTGCCGGTGGTGATGGCCATTACCGGAGTTGTTTATCTTATTACGGCTATTGTCCGTTTACTGGTAGCATTGATCGGAAAATTACGGAAATAAATGCTTCCCTTCCACTTTCGTTTTCAGCGATCAACGCTCCTCCCGATCGGTTATGCCTGGTTTGGGGCCATGCACACCCGGATGGATCTGGTAGTGGCGGGGCCCGCGGAGGAACTGCAGCGGGAAGTGTTGCTACAGGTACATGCCAGGGTGATGTGGCTCGATGGATTGCTGAACCGCTTTGCAGCAGGGAGCGAGGTGACCAAAGTGAATGCAATGGCAGCTTCGGATGCAGTTGCTATCGGTAGCGAACTATACGACTTACTCGGGTATGCGCAACAGGCGTATGAAAAAACCGAAGGCTTGTTCGATATCACAATACAATCGGGAATGGAAACCGGCCATCGACCGGCAGGTGGGGAGAAACCCCGGCCGGAAACCGGCCACACCGATGCGGCGCCCTACGCTTCCTCCAACACCTTTTCGAACCATGCTTTGCCTTTAAATCCCCGGGCTATCGTTTTAACAAAAAATCCGTATCGTGTTCATTTTCTGCACCCCGGTCTGCAAATCGACCTGGGCGGACTGGCCAAGGGCTATACGGTCGATCAGGTCCGGAAAATTCTGGACGATGCTCAGGTGCGGCATTACCTCATCAGTTTTGGAAACAGCTCGATAGCTGCCAAAGGCGACCGGCCGGGAGCACCGCAAGCGGATCCATCGGTCAAAACCAGGACCGAATCCCCGGACCCGGGTAGTTATGCTGAGGATGCGCCCGCTCGTGCCGGCTGGCATATCGCCCTCCGGAATGGCTCAGCCGGCTTCCGGCTTATCGACGAATGCCTTACGGTGTCGGGCAACGAAACCCAACCCGGCGGACATATCATCGACCCTCGTACCCGTACGGTAGCTCACAACAGGCTGTATGCAGTTAAAACGGCTACCGCACTTGAGGGTGAAGTGCAGTCAACCGTCGGATTTCTACTGAATGCCGAACGATAACGACCCTTAATGGTTTACAACCAGCTTCTCACTCCGTCCCCCTGCTTTCACCAAATATACTCCTGCCGGTACTTCCGACACATCGAGCTGAATTTCGCCGGAGCCGGCCGTAACACGTTGGAGCAACATGCCCTGCAGGTTGAATAACTGCACATCGGCGCCCGGGGTAAGACCCGACACATTCACCATCCCGGATGCCGGATTAGGATACACACGCAGCGGCGAATGGAGGTCAGCAAGCGATGAATACGGTCCGCCAAGGTATTTAGTATCGAGGTAACTCAACCTGGTTTCGATCCAACTACTCAGAAAATTGACCTCCCCCGCAAAATCCTTAAAGCCCCACCTGGCACTTTCGCGGGCTCCGGCTCCACTGCGTATAAACTGCTCGGCATAGCGCTGAAAACGAGCCACCAGATTCTCGTGTGCAAAATAACTGCCCCGCAACTCGTTGTACCGGTCGCGCAACCGTGAACTTTTCCAGTTATCGGCATCGGTAGCCTGCATCCTCAGAAAAATATTCATATGCCCGTGTTCATTTTTCCGTATAAACGAGTCGAAATCCTGATCGGCCCGGGTCATGTCCTTACTTCCATTCCAACGTATGCCCCAGGTTCCATCCAAATCCCAGGGAGTGATGCTCACTTTTGTCGAAACCGTCTGATCGTAAATATTGGTATACAGGTTCTTGCCATGATTGTCGGTTGCCAGCAACAACTCCAGGAACAGATAATAATCGAGGTAGACTGGCAAATCGAAGGTTTCGTGTACCAGTTCCCTGAACTCCCCGTCGGGCGTGTAATATTCCGACGATACTTTGATCGCTTTGTATAAATTGTCCCAACTGATGGGCTCTCCCTCGTCGAGCTCGGGATACTTACATTCGAACGAACTCCAGTTGATCGAATTATTGTTAAACCCGGGGATACCGTAACTTCCTCCGTAGGGGTATCCATACATGGTAGCCGTGCTCCAGCTCGAAGCCTTCCACAATGCACCCCGCTGGGTATACACGGTTTCGCCCGTGTTCAGATCGATTCCCTGCCTGAACTTCTTTAATTTCAACTGCTGACGATCCACTTTCTCGGTCATGCAATACAAACCCTGGTACGCATCGTTGAGGAATACTTCCACAAAACGCCCCCGGGTTCCGTTCACAAGCTCCGGTTCCTGTCCCGACCAGTAGGGTTTTCGGGCAAAATCGTTCCACAAATCGGTCGAAACCCGGTTGCGCATGCGTCCCGGATCGATGTACATGGCATCCAGAATCCAGTTGTTATCGCTCCGAAGCCCGAAAAACGAACGGTCGGTCTTCGCCACTGCCAGCGAGTCCTGCAAATTGAGAGCAAAATTCTTCTTGGCATATCCCAGCGATATCCCTCCGCGGTTTCTTATTTTTGTATTCAACACTTCCGTTTCGCCGGGTTTGAGAGGCTCGCTGACCGCTATCCGGGCCAAACCGTATACATTACCGATGGGTCCTTCGGAGTAAATCTGGACAATGGGCAAACTGGTAAACAACAACTTAGCACTTTCGATCACGGTCGATCCGTTGCGAATCTCGAGCGTAAATGCCGACGACGCCGACACATTGCGCAGCGTAAGGGGCGTTCCCTGTACTACTTCGGCACCGTCGAGGTAAAGCTTATGGGCGCCGGCAAGAGCTTCGTACGCCAAAGTGATCTGCAGCGAACCGGCCGGAAGGCCATTGTCGGGCAACGATACATAAAATTCTTTTTTCGAGTTGTCGGGCACCGGACTTTTCTCGTTGACGGTAAATTGATGCAGGTAAGGACCGAATACCCCCAACCGGTTATTCGGCGAAGGCGGGGTCACAATTTTTCCATCATCGGCCACGGCTTCTCCTTCGCTATCGAAGAACACGAACAACTCGTTCGAACTTCCCGAGCCCGAATACACCCCAACCGGGTATACCGACTCGGCTAAACTCACCCTGCGGTTCCATATCTTCACGGCATTCACCACCGACCGTATAAGGTAATAGCTGGTACCGTTCGTTTCTTTATGCTCCAGGGTAAACGAGGTCGAATTATCGGCCTGCAGACCATCCGCCAACACGAGGGCCGCCCGGTCGTTGGAGGCCGTCGCATCGTGACGGATATACTTTCCGGTAGCAGCATTCTGAAAGGTATACTGATCGGCCGTATGATTCCGGATAATCCAGAAATCGCTTTCTACGGCATCATCGGCCGTGCGACCGGTAACATAAATGAGCTGGTAGGTGCCGCCTGATCCGGGACTTACCAGCCCGCCGCCGTTGTCGCTCAACGACGAAATCAGGTACTTCGTTTTCGTGAGCACCGGTTTAGCCTGGGTGTCGATCAGGAATATCAATCCAAAAAAGAAAAAAAGTAGAACCTTATACATAGTAAATTTTTATAATTTGAACCCGGATGCTTCACGCGCCCCGGAGTTTGAAAAAAATTGCAGTTTATCGCGCCGGAGGAGCTGCCCCGGCAAAAGCCTCGTCGGGCCAGGGTAACAGCGTACCGAGCGCCTTCGACCGGGGTCGCTGCGCCTTTACTTCCCTCAGGTAATCGGACAGATTGTTAACCAGTGCATCGGCAACGGCCTGTAGCTCGGCATTTTTTGCCGGCAACAGGTTCATCTGCTCGCCTATATCTTCTTTCAGGTTGTACAGCTCCATTTCGCCGGTGTGCCAACGGAATATAAACTTATAATCGCCCTGGCGTACGGCGCTGTAAGCCAGCGACCCGTCGGCCAGCTCGCCCCAGCGGTTCGGGAAATGCCAGTACAACGACCGGTTGCCGGAAGCCGGCCCGGCCTGCCCTTGCAATAAGGGCACAAAGCTTTTTCCATCCAGGGTTTGAAGAGGAGTATAATGGCGCACCCCGGCTATCTCCAGGATCGAGGGAAAAAAATCTTCGATAATCACCGGCTCGTCGATGCGGGTACCGGCCGCAACAACTCCCGGCCACTTTACCAGCATCGGTTCGCGGATGCCTCCCTCGTACACCGATCCTTTGGACGAACGGAGCGGGTAATTGTGGTTGTATTTCTTTCCATCTACCGTAATATTTCCGATCGAACTGTGTCCCCCGTTGTCCGACATAAACAGCACGACCGTGTTCCCGGCCTGTCCGTTCACTTCGAGCCAGTTCAGCAAATCGCCCAGGCTTTTGTCCATGCCCTCGATCATCGTGAGGTAAGCCAGCTCTTTCCCGCTGTAGCCTGCGTAACGCGGATTATCCTTGAACCGGGGATCGAGTTGAATAGGCACATGCACTGTGTAATGCGACATATACAGGTAAAAAGGCTGATGAGCAGGACGTTGGTTTAACTTAGCGAGCGCCTCCCGTGTCAGGGCTTCGGTGATGTTGATGTCTTTTCCGTGGTATTTCTCGAGACCGGTAACATGGAAAACGCCGGTGCCAAAATTCTCCTGTCCGTAATAGCTGCCCAGTCCACCGATTTCGGTACCCGATACGTTGACATCAAAACCCAGGTTCAGCGGATTGGCCCCAGGAGTATCGGCCGATCCCCAGTGCGCCTTGCCTACGTGAATGGTATGGTAACCATTGTCGCGCAGGATGCTTGCCAGCGTAGTGGCTTCAATGCCGTTGTTGATTCCCGCTCCCTCGGGTTGCAGCCCGTTGAAATTCCACGATGGAAAAGCGAGTTGTGCGTCGGGAGCATCGGTCGGCTGGTTGTGGTGAAGCGTCCAGGTGGTAACGCGATGCCGGGCCGCATTCATGCCGGTCATAAGGCTGGTGCGGGTAGGCGTACTCACGGCGCAGGCATAGGCCTGGGTAAATTTCACTCCTTGCCGGGCCAGGCGTTCCATATTGGGAGTATGGCAGAGTTGATTATAGGGTGTGGATTCCGACCAGAAGGGCTCCGATGTATCCTGCCAGCCCATATCGTCGACCATAAACAGGACGATATTAGGACGATCGGCAGCCTGGATTACAACCCCTCCGGCAGCCAACAGGGAAGTAGCCAGTAGTTTTTTCATGT
The DNA here is from genome assembly GCA_001898935.1 of Paludibacter sp. 47-17. GTDB lineage: Bacteria > Bacteroidota > Bacteroidia > Bacteroidales > Paludibacteraceae > Paludibacter. The sequence goes on along the minus strand of MKVT01000031.1, from coordinate 2,360 downwards.
ATTATTAAATATATTTAATTACAAAGATAGGGATATTAAAGCATTTATCAAAATTAATTTCTACTGATAGTCAACTTCTTCCCGGTGAGCAGCACGGTCGGTTTTCGCTGGGCGGTTCGTGAGTCAGTTGCCACCTTCGGCCCCTGCAACTGTCTCAAACAGCGATTTTTACCCTCCTACCGGGCATTGCGTATAAAGTGTTTTTTCATCCGATCGCAGAGTCTGTCATTTACCCAGGTGAGTGATGAAGTATTCGCGCCGCTTCTTCTCGCCGAATTTTTCACCCAGGGTGTGCCCTACCCCCGGCAACATCACAAACTCGAAATCCTTGTCATGCTTAATCAAGGCGTCCACCAGCTGAAGCGTCGACGACGGGTCCACATTATTGTCGAGCTCACCCAGTATCAGCATCAGTTTGCCCTGTAGCTTGGCAGCATTCACCACATTCGACGACTCTTCGTAATGCCGCCCCACCGGATAGCCCATCCACTGTTCGTTCCACCAGATTTTATCCATGCGGTTGTCGTGGCATCCGCAGGCCGATACGGCGACCTTGTAAAAATCGGGATGAAAAATCAAGGCTCCGGCCGAACTTTGTCCACCTGCCGATCCCCCATAGATCCCTACCCGGTCGAGGTCCATTTCCGGATACCGGGCTCCGGCCGCCTTCATCCACGCAATACGGTCGGGAAAACCGGCATCTTTCAGGTTTTGCCAGCATACATCGTGGAAAGCTTTCGAGCGGTTGGCCGTACCCATACCATCGATAAGTACCGTGATAAAGCCCATTTCCGACAAACCACTGCTGCGCACCGACATCGCGAATTCCTTGGGAACATGCGAATCGTGCGGCCCTGCATAAATGTATTCCACCACCGGGTATTTTTTAGTCGGATCGAAATCGGTCGGGCGAATAATCAGTCCCCAGATATCGGTTTGACCATCACGCCCTTTGGCCGCAAACACCTCCGGCATCCGCCAGCCATCGGCCACTGCAGCCGAAATATCGGGCTGCTGCTCGGGTCGGAAAACGATACGTCCGCCTTCGTCCAACGCCCGTACCACGAGGGTGGGAACGGCATCGGCCCGTGAATAATAATCGACCATGTAGCGGTAGTCGGAACTGAAGGTGGCCTTATGAAAGGCATTTTCGGGAGTCAGGCCGGTAATCGCACCGCTTTTCATATCGAGCCGATAATACTTTTCGAGGTAAGGATCTTCGCCCGCATCGCGCCCGCATCCCACAAACAATACCGTCGAACGTTCTTCGTCGACCCGCACCACCCGTTTCACGATCCACTCCCCTTTCGTAAGCTGCTTTTTGAGTTTGCCGGTAGCAAAATCGAAAAGATAGAGATGACGCCAACCATCGCGCTCCGAAATCCAGAGCACATCGCCTTTTGACTCCTGGGCCGAAACCGGTTTGGGCTTGCTCCTGTCGGACGGCCGTTTGCTTTTTGCTTCATTCTTGTTGTCCGTTTTTTCGCTCTTCACATCGGCCTTCTCCTCCGTTTTTTGAGCCGGAGCTGCCAGCCGGTGATAATACAACTGATTGTAGTACACGAAAGTAGCGCTCCGTTCGTCGATCACCGTGCGCAAACTTCCCCGTTCCACATCGGCCGCATACACCACATACTGCTGATGCCCGCGGCGGTTGAAATGAAAAGTAAACTCCCTGCTATCGGGCTCCCACTGAATACGGTTGAGCTCGTATTGCAACTCCACCTCCGGAATATCGAATGCAATGCGGCGACCCGTTTCCACTTCAAATGCCACCGGACGGCGCACCGCCAGCGCATCGCCGGGCTTGGGATAATCGTATTCCTGCGTACGGGGTTGCAGCTGATCGTCGGGCGACGAATCGATGAGCAATAACTTACGCACTGTAGCCGGACGAAACTTGCTGCTCACCAGCTTCTTACTGTCGGGCGACCACAGGATGGACGAGGAATAATACTCTCCCGGCGAGCCGTCGAAACTAAGCTGCGATTTCCGGTTGGTTTTCACCTCGTTGATCCAGATATTCCCTTCCACCACCCAGGCCTCTTTCGACCCGTCGGGCGATTTCACCCGCGACGAGCCGTTTTCGAGGTTCACACCGCCCCAGTAGCGCTGTTGTTGCCGCGGCCGGCTCTCGCGGCGGGTAAGTTCATAATCCGACAGCCGGCAGGTATAAGCCGTACCATCGACCTCAAAAAACAAACTATCCAGCTCCCGGTTGAACCGGACCGACGAAAAGGGCAAGCGGTAGGCATGCACTTCGCGCCCGGTAAGTTTCGACAATTCAGCCGCCAGCCGCACCGCATCAAATGCCGGCAACAGCTGTTGGTTGGCCGCATCGATTATAAAAAACTCCATGC
>MKVT01000030.1 GCA_001898935.1 Paludibacter sp. 47-17 | reverse complement strand
CAAGAAACAGAAAAACTGACGGCTATGATCGCCAAAAGAAGATATAATACACTTGTTTTCATGTTATTTGTTGTAAAAATAAGTTATTCTTTGATCAATTTTTGTACAGACAGTCTGGTTGTCAGCATATATGTTTTTTAAATTCTGTTTAAATTCAGAAAAAGTTTTTACCGTGAGGCTTTTTTCTATGTTTGTCTCGCTGCACCCGAATGACCGCAGCTCATTAAACATTAATGCGTAATAACCTGGATAGTCTTGAGTAGGTAGGTGATTGTTTGGAGACCAATAATACAAAAGACTATTAGCCATCCTAATATAACTCCTATAATAAGCCCAACCTTCACAAAGGGCAACCTGCTCCCAATTTGAATCTCCTTTACTCCCGTATGCACCTTCGAGAATTGGATCTGTGGTAGTCAGGGCATTCCCAGCCTCGGTCCCTATAAGGCTTGACCAGTATAAGGAAGCATTCATGTAACCTTTTTCAAGCTTTACACGCTGAAAATGAGAGCTGTGAGTTAATTCGTGCCAAATGTTTGTTGTATATTGTTTTACTGCCTTATCTTCTGTCAACAACCAATCGTTACTCGTTTGATATTTTTCAATATTTCCGCCGGCAAGTATAATATCCGGCGCTGCATTGGCAATAACGCCTTCAAGCAATACTGCCGGTACAGTCACGACCGCAGCTCCCGGGAATGCAATTGAGATTGCCACTAATCCTGTGAATAAACCAGCCCCATAGGTATTGAGATGATTTTGTAACAAAGGAGTACTACTGCTTCCTGCCCTTTCGAGTAAAGCTACTTTTAAATTTACCGGGGGTCTGGTTATTCCGTGATTGTCGCATATTGTCATATAATCATAAAATGCATTATTGGTAATACATGCATCCCAGCCACCATCGCCCGAGTTGAGGGTTGCATCATAGTTGTCTTTGCTTTGTACGCCTAAACAGAACTTTTGTACCCACAGACATACAGCCCCAAGGGTGACTCTATCAAAATTCCATGTATTCATGCCATTTCTACCTGTAAAATAGATTGTATGAATGGGATCGAGTATATACGATTCTTTAGCCTCATAATAACCATTTGCGTCGGTATATGTACTTCCCCAATAAAACCACGTAAGAAAATGCATTTTAACACCTTTGACTGGTAGTTCTGTTGCACTGCCCGAGTTATTTATTTTTACTTTCAATGTTCCGCTCGGATAATAGAATGTTGCCAACTTAATGGTTTTCCCAAATATCCTGCGTTCAGCGATTCGCTGTTTGCTAATAGTGAATCTAATGCAATTTGCATGTTTTCGACGCTGAATGGATTGTTGAGTTGTTTTCCCAGTACGATCGGTCGCAGGGGTCGATTGATATCCTCTGCCACAGCAGCAGGGCCGGAGTCGTGCAGATTTCTTTCAAGGTCATGCTTCTCACATGCGGTCAGTGTAAATACAAGTACAAATAAATAAAATAGTTTTTTCATAAACGCAATTGTTTACGAATGCTTCATAGAGTCCTCGTGTTTTTAGGCTACAGCATTCAGATGTGTTTTTCTTTTTAATATAGGTTGTGGTCGGAATTTGGATTTCCATCGATTTAAGTGTGCCGGCATCAAACCGACTTCAAGGCCCTGATTACACGGTTAATTTGTAATCCAAACAAATTTTTCATTTTCGACAAATACGTTTCATAGTTTTTTCGTACTCACGTATTTTGTACGTTACTGTTGTTCACGTACAAAATAAATCCCAGTTTCTCTAATTGATGTTCATGGCGGGTGTTGCTTTTTCTTTTTTTGTATGTTGGGTAACATCTTCATATCTCTAACTCCCTTTTTTCGGTATGTGCAGTATGCATTGTTCATCCATGAAAATAAGAAAGCGATATTTTTTACAGTCAATCATTCGTTCATACTTCCATCGGATACAAATATATAAAATATGTGTTTGCAAAGCAAAATCAATATAAAAAATATTTTGGTTGCTATTCTTGTTTTTGCCAACTGTCTCCAAGTCGGCTTGTTGGTTGGTGTTGGACCGATGGCAAACTTCAATTCGTAAAAGTAAGGTTGAGTCATCACTGGAAAGTGCCGATCAGTTTAAAAACATAGTTATGATCAGCTTGTCCGGTAATCCATGAACAGAAGACTGTCGATTAGCAAACGAGCGGTAGCATAGTCCGGTAACTGGCGGTTCCATACTCTTTTCGGCATCCTCTAGTGCTGGACAGAGGTTAACCTTACGCAGGAATAAAAGGCAGTTGCCCCGCAAAAACTACCGATCAGGCAAACGGGTGCTGTTCTTAAGGGGAAGCCCGGGGGAGAAGTTCCTCAGTTTATTTCAATAATTGCTGGGTAAAGCGTTTTGCAAAAGCTTCCAGCCCCGGATCGCGGGCTCCCATTAATAAGATGACGCAGGGCGATTGAATCCGGGAGCGAAGGGTTGTCGCCAACATTTCCCTGTCCTCTTCAAAAAATGCATTTGCCCCTTTCAGCTTCAGGTCATTGATCAGGTCGGCGGCCGAAATATCTTTTACGGCAGTACCTCCGGCATAAAAAATTTCGCTCATCCATATTTCATCTTCCGGCCGGAGTGCCCGCGCAATTTCTTCAACAAAATCGGCACGCAAAAAGCGGGTGGGCCCGTAACCATGAGGTTGAAACCAGGCTATGACTTTGGGCGCTATAGGCTGGCAGGCCCGGATGGAAGCCGCACATTTTGCCGGGTTGTGGGCATAGTCGTCTATTACTGCTACGCCATTGCGTTGAGCAATAAGCTGATGACGGCGGTAGATGCCTTCGTAGCGGGCCAGCACTTCGGCGCATTGCTGGGCGCTTATACCTACTGTTTGCACGACTGCCAGGGTGGCTAAGGCATTTTCCATCGAATGACGGCCGGGAGCATTCATTTTGAAAGCGACGGCGTCGGCTTCGAACTCGATGGTAAAACCTTGTTGGCGGAAGTTGCGGCCGGTATGACCCGCAGCTGGTCGCTGCTCGTTGTATTCTCTATTCGTTGCTGCAGCCGGCTGTTCTTCCAGTCCGAAATCGTTGCGGCTGTCGACCGAAAGCCGGGCAGCCAGCGGATTGCTCTGGTTAGTAATGAAACGGGTTTTGGTATGATCGCGAAACTCCCCGAACAGTCGCATCAATTCGTCGATTTCCTGATGATCTTTGTCGATATTGAGTAAAAGACCGATCTCGGGATGGTATTTCACGATCGAACCGTCGCTCTCGTCGGCCTCAATCACCAGCCAGTCGCCCTTTCCTGCAATTGCGTTCCCTATTTTCCCCCGTTTAATGAGCGTGGTAAGGCCGGCTCCGCTGATAATGGAAGGGTGTAGTCCCGCATACTCCAGTACATCGAAAATCATGGCCGAAACAGTGCTTTTTCCCGAAGTCCCTCCTACGGCAATTGTTTTTTTGCTTTCCGAAATTAAGGCCAGTACATCCGAACGTTTAAGAATCGGAATTCCCATTTCCTTCGCTTTTTTTACTTCGTAAACCGTATCTTCAATGGCGGTTGATACCACCACCAGATCGGTGAGGCCGGTAATTCCGCTTCCGTCCTGTACAAAACAGGAAATACCCTCGGTTTCCAGTTTTTCGCGGGTTTCGTTGGGCGTGTCGGGTGTGAAGTAGCGATCGCTACCGCTTACGGTTTTGCCAATTCCGGCCAGGTACTGGGCAATGGCGCTCATGCCGGTTCCGGCAATTCCAATGAAAAAAGGGTGGTGAAAGTCGTTTAATTGCATGAGAAAAATATTTTACACAAAAGTAAATTTTATCTGCCGAATGCACAACTGTTGACGGTGATATTGTAGAGGCCGCCGGTTGAATATCCGGTGAGGCGGAAGTCAACTGGTTTGTTTACAGCAGATTTGGAAAGGATCGTGCGGCTACTTATTGTATTGGCGACAATAATTACGATCGAAGATATTGTATAAAATACAATATATAAAACATTGATAATGTGTTTTATAACATAAAATAATTGCATTATTTATATCGAAAAAGATTTTATTTTTGCAACGTAATTACAGCCAGGTTTATGTCGGAACAAGTTTATAATCCTCATGTGTCGGTCGATTGTGTCGTTTTCGGTTTCGATGGCGAGCAGTTGAAGGTGCTGTTGCTGGAACGGAACATCACCGAGCAAAACACGGAGTTTAACGATAAGAAACTGCCGGGGAGTATTATTCTGGAAGAAGAGGATCTGGACGATGCTGCCACACGTATTTTGAACGAGCTTACCGGGATGAGGAATATTTACCTCAGTCAGTTTCATAGTTTTGGAAATCCTGCACGTACGGGTAATCCCCGTGATGTGCTTTGGCTCGAGAAAACCACCCAGTTAAAGATCGGCCGGATCGTGACGGTTGCCTATGTGGCATTGATAAAGATCGACCGGAAGCTGGCGTTTGCCTCGGAAGTATCGAAAGCCAAGTGGTACGATGTGAAGTTGGTAAAGGACATGAACCTGGCCTTCGACCACCGGGAGATTATCCTGAAGGGCTTGGAGCATATACGCCGGAACACGGATCTGAATCCGCATGCATTGTTTGAGTTGCTTCCACGGAAGTTTACCATCAGTCAGTTGCGCACTCTGTACGATATGGTGCATCAAACCCGGTCCGATGTTCGGAATTTTCAGAAAAAAGTAGCTCAATGGCCTTTCGTGGTGATGCTCGACGAAACAGAAAAGAATGTAGCGCACCGGGCGGCGAGGTTGTATAAGTTTGACAGAAAGAAGATTAATTATTAATGAACCATTCAATCATGTATTTACTAGGATTTGATTTAGGTAGTTCGTCGGTAAAAGCCAGTTTGGTTGATGCCCGCACGGGTGTTTGTGTAGCCACCGATTTTTATCCCCGCCCCGAGATGCAGATAAAGTCGCTGAAGGCCGGATGGGCCGAGCAGGATCCTCATAGCTGGTGGTTAAACCTGAAGGCGGTCACCAAATCGGTGGTAGCTCAAGCCGCTGTACAACCGCAGGAGATTGGTGCGATCGGTATTTCGTATCAAATGCACGGGTTGGTGCTGGTAGACGAATCGTTGCAGGTGTTGCGCGATTCGATTATCTGGTGCGACAGCCGTGCGGTGCCCTATGGCGAAAAGGCGCTGAAAGAGTTGGGCGAAGAAAAATGCCTGTCGCATTTATTGAATTCGCCGGGTAATTTCACCTTATCGAAGTTGGCCTGGGTAAAGGAAAACGAGCCGGAGCTTTATAAGAAGGTCAGGTATTTCATGCTGCCCGGCGATTACATTGCTATGCGCATGACGGGTAAGGTGTGTACTACCGCTTCCGGTTTGTCGGAAGGTATAGCCTGGGATTTTCAACAGGAAGCGCCTGCCGGTTTTCTGTTGGATTATTTTGGGTTCGACGCTGCGTTGATTCCCGAACTAGTGCCTACCTTCGGGATGCAGGGAGGTATTACAGCGGCAGTTGCCGAAGAGCTCGGACTGGCCGAGGGCACACCGGTAACCTACCGTGCCGGCGATCAGCCCAATAACGCGTTATCGCTCAACGTGCTCCATCCGGGTGAGGTGGCTGCTACGGCCGGTACTTCGGGAGTGGTATACGGGGTGAATGCCGATTCGAACTACGACCCGCAATCGCGTGTCAATTCGTTTGCGCACGTAAATCACCTTCCCGGTGCCAAACGCATTGGTGTGTTGTTGTGCATCAATGGTACTGCCATCCTGAATACCTGGATAAAAAATAATGTAGCTCCCGAGGGGGTCAGTTATGCCGATATGAACCAGCTGGCTGCTGCGGTACCGGTTGGGAGCGAAGGTTTAACCATCCTGCCCTTTGGCAATGGTGCCGAGCGGGTGCTGGGTAATGCGGAGCCGGGTTGTTCGGTGCATGGTATTAATTTTCTCCGGCATGGTAAAGCACATTTAATCCGCGCTGCTCACGAAGGAATTGCCTTTTCGTTTAAATACGGGATGGATATAATGAACCAAATGGGAATTGAAACCACTACCATCCGGGCGGGGCATGCCAATTTATTTCTGAGTCCCATTTTCCGTCAAACGCTTGCCAATATTACCGGAGCTACCATCGAACTGTACAATACCGACGGATCGGTGGGTGCTGCCCGCGGGGCGGGGATAGGCGCCGGGATTTACAAGGATGCAGCGGAGGCTTTTGCTACCCTCACGAAGGTGGCAGTGGTGCGGCCGGAACCCTCGGAAGTGGAAGCGACGAAGGAGGCGTATCATCGTTTTGCAGTACGCTGCGCTTCGTTACGCTGATCAACGATTGACAATTAACAATTAACAAGTAATAAAATTATGACAAACAAGGTGTATTTTCCTTCGGTGGAAAAAATCAAATTCGAGGGTAAAGAAAGCAAGAACCCGATGGCATTCCGTTACTACGATGCCGAAAAAGTAGTTTATGGCCGCAAAATGAAGGATTGGTTCAAGTTCTCCATGGCCTGGTGGCATACCCTCTGCAGCGAATCGGACGATCCGTTCGGAGGGCCTACCAAATCCTTCCCGTGGAAACAAGACTCCGATCCCGTTCAGGCTGCCAAAGATAAACTGGATGCCGGTTTCGAATTCATGCAAAAAATAGGTATCGGCTACTACTGCTTCCACGATATCGATCTGGTGGACGAGGGTGATTCGATTGAAGAGTACGAAACGCGTCTGAAAGCTGTAGTGGCTTATGCTAAACAAAAGCAACAGGAAACAGGAATCAAGTTGTTGTGGGGTACTGCCAATGTGTTCTCTCACAAACGTTACATGAACGGGGCGGCTACCAATCCCGATTTTGATGTGGTGACGCGTGCTGCCACGCAAATCAAGAATGCCATCGATGCTACCATCGAACTGGGTGGCGAAAACTATGTATTTTGGGGTGGTCGCGAAGGCTATATGAGCCTTCTGAATACCGATATGAAGCGCGAAAAAGAACACCTGGCTACCATGCTCAAAATCGCCCGCGATTATGGTCGTTCCAAAGGCTTTAAAGGTAATTTCCTGATCGAACCGAAACCAATGGAACCCACTAAACACCAGTACGATGTGGATGCCGAAACCGTGATCGGATTTCTTCGTCACCATGGTCTGGATAAGGACTTCAAACTCAATATCGAAGTAAATCACGCTACGTTGGCCGGACATACCTTCGAACACGATTTACAATGTGCGGTGGACGCCGGCATGCTGGGTTCCATGGACGCCAACCGTGGCGATTATCAGAACGGCTGGGATACCGATCAGTTCCCGATCGACCTCAACGAACTCACACAGGCCATGCTGGTGATTCTGAAAGGCGGTGGTTTGCAGGGCGGTGGCACCAATTTCGATGCGAAACCTCGTCGTAATTCTACCGATCTCGAAGATATCTTTATTGCCCACATTGCCGGTATGGATGCCTTTGCCCGTGCCCTGGAGGCAGCTGCAGGAATTCTCGAAGCGTCGCCTATCCCGACCATGTTGAAAAACCGTTATGCTTCGTTTGATGCCGGTAAGGGGAAGGAGTTTGAAGAAGGGAAACTTAGCCTGGAGGATTTGCGTGCGCTGGCCGTGGCTAAAGGTGCCGAACCTGCGCAAATCAGCGGGAAACAAGAACTTTACGAAGCAATCGTGAATATGTATATTTAATGGAGCTTGGTTGGAAACCACATTTCTTCTGAAAGGAAAACAGGAGAAATGAACTTCTGCGAAGCGTATAAAAAGTGGGGCGGGGAAATCATTTTCTCCCTCCACTTTCACTTGTTTATTAACAATCCTTACTTCAAAAACCATCAGCAACATGTCTTCTAATAAAAATCCTCTCTATCTGACGGGTATAACACTCGTGGCCACCCTGGGTGGTTTACTTTTCGGTTACGATACGGCCGTGATTTCCGGAACCGTGAGTTCGCTCCGTGTTTTCTTTGTCGATCCTATGGGGCTCTCGCCCGACCTGGCCAATGCAATGGAAGGTTTCATTGTGAGCAGTGCTCTTATCGGCTGTGTGATCGGTGCTTCAATTGCGGGCTTTGTAAGTCAGAAATTCGGACGGAAACCCGCGTTGCAAATTGCAGCGGTGCTGTTCCTCCTGTCGGCCATCGGTTCGGCCTGGCCCGAAATGTTTCTCGGGATGCCGGGATCGGGCGATCATACTTTTGCCGACTTATTTATTTTTTACCGCATTATCGGTGGTGTGGGAGTAGGTATGGCTTCCATGGTTTCGCCCATGTATATTGCCGAGGTGGCACCGCACGACAAACGCGGAGCATTGGTTTCGTGGAATCAGTTCGCGATTATCTTCGGGATGTTGGTGGTTTATTTCGTGAATTATGCCATTGCCCTTCAGGGCGATACGGGTTGGCTGAATACTACCGGCTGGCGCTGGATGTTTGCTTCTGAAATCATTCCCGCCACCTTGTTTCTGATCTTCCTGTTTGTAGTTCCCGAAACCCCGCGCTGGCTGGTGATGAATGCCAAAAAAGATAAAGCGCGTACCATTCTGGTGAAATTGGTGGGTTCGGGCGAAGCTGAAGTCGAAATCGACGATATTCAACGGAGTCTCGACCTGGATGCCACCCAGTCGCTTAAGCCTTATTATCAGTTTCTGGTAACCTGGATACTACTGTTCTCGGCCGCTTTTATAGGACTGAAATATGCCGGTAATTCCAATGCATTCGAAATTTCGTTGATCGGAAGTTTTGCCATCGCCCTCGTTGCCCCCATTCGCTCGTTCGGATTTAAAATTATTGCGGTAGGGGTGTTGTTGTCGGCTTTCCAGCAGTTTGTCGGAATCAATGTGGTGTTGTACTATGCCCCCGAAATTTTCAAATCGATGGGTTCGGGTACCGATACCGCCTTGTTGCAGACCATTATTGTCGGAGTGATCAACCTTTCGTTTACCGTTCTGGCCATTCTTACCGTCGATAAATTCGGTCGTCGCCCGCTGCTTATTATTGGTGCGCTTATTATGGCAGTTGCCATGGCCGGACTCGGAACCGGATTTGCGGGAAGCTGGCCGGGTGGACTGAAGCTGTTTTTCATGCTGATGTACACGGCCGGTTTTGCCATGTCGTGGGGACCGGTATGCTGGGTAATGCTGGCCGAGATTTTCCCCAATTCGGTGCGTTCGAGCGTGATGTCGATTGCCGTGGCTGCCCAGTGGGTATCCAACTTCCTGGTATCGTGGACATTCCCGATGATGAATAAAAACGAAGCCCTCGTCGGTCAGTTCAATCATGGTTTTTCTTATTGGGTATATGGCGTGATGGGAATTCTGGCCGCAGTTTTCATTTGGAAGATGGTCCCCGAAACCAAGGGTAAAACGCTCGAGGAGATGAATAAACTTTGGAAAAAGTAAATCATTTTTTCTTCGTATCTTTGCCGGCGGTTATCGTAACATTCCATTATGCTATATCCCTCGAATTTTGAAACGAAGATTGATTTCAGCAGTATTCGTACCTTACTGCTCAATTCTTGCATATCCACACTAGGAAAAGATAAAGTAGGCGAAATCCGCTTTTCTTCCGATTTCGATACGGTGCAACTGCAAATAAGCCAGACCGAAGAGCTGTTGCGTTTGTTGACCGATGCCGGCGAAACCCTTCCTGTAGGCGATTTTTTCGACCTGCGCGAAGGGCTTTCACGCATCAGGGTGGAGGGGCTGTTTCTCGACGAACAGGAAGTGTTCGAGCTCCGGCGGGCCTTGGAAGCTGTGCGGCGCGTAGTCGATTTTATCGCCAAAAAGGAAGCCGAACAATTTCCCCGTTTGCACGATATGATTCGGGGGGTGGAGCTTTTTCCCGGGATTCTGAAACGCATCGATTTGATTCTGGATAAATTCGGAAAGATAAAGGATAATGCTTCGCACGAATTAGCCTCCATTCGCCGGCAGATGATTCAGGTACAATCGTCGGTGTCGCGATCGTTGAATCAGATTTTACGTCAGGCGCAGGCCGATGGCTACGTTGAAAAAGATGTAAGCCCTACGCTGCGCGAAGGGCGGTTGGTAATACCGGTTTCGCCGGCGTTTAAACGCAAGCTTTCGGGTATAGTGCACGATGAGTCGGCCAGCGGGAAAACGGTTTTTATCGAGCCTGCACAGGTGGTGGAGGCCAACAACCGTATCCGCGAGCTGGAAGGGGAGGAGCGGAGGGAGGTAATCCGTATCCTTACCGAGTTTACCGCATTTTTACGGCCTTTTACCGATGCGGTTATTGAATCGCAATATTTCTTGGGCGAAGTCGATTTTTTGCGCTCGAAGGCTTTGCTGGCCCGGAAAATAAATGCCATCAAACCCAAAACCGATCCGGTTTGTCAGCTCGAATGGCGACGGGCCGTGCATCCGCTCTTGTACCTGTCGCTCGAGAAACAAGGTAAGCAGGTGGTTCCCCTGGATATTCAGCTGAATGAGCAACAGCGCATCCTGCTCATTTCCGGGCCCAACGCGGGAGGAAAGTCGGTGTGCCTGAAAACAGTGGTACTGCTCCAATACATGTTGCAGTGCGGTTTGCTCATCCCCGTGCATCCCGATAGCCGTTGCGGTATCTTCACCCGTATTTTTATCGATATCGGCGACGAGCAATCCATCGAAAACGATTTGTCGACTTACAGCTCGCACCTTACTAATATGAAGTATTTCGTGCGTCACAGTACCGATTCCACCTTGATTTTGATTGATGAATTCGGCACCGGTACCGAACCGATGATCGGAGGAGCGATAGCCGAGGCCACTCTCGAACGCTTCAACCGCAACAAAGCTTTCGGAGTAATAACTACTCACTACACCAATTTAAAACATTATGCCGAGGATGCCGAAGGAATTGTAAATGGCGCCATGCTCTACGATCGCCAGCACCTTCAACCCTTGTTTATGCTGGAAATCGGTAATCCGGGTTCGTCGTTTGCCATCGAAATTGCCCGGAAAATCGGACTCCCGGAGGACTTAATAGCCGATGCGGCCGAAAAGGTAGGTTCGGAACACCTCGATTACGACAAGCACCTTCAGGATATCGTGCGCGATAAACGCTACTGGGAGAAAAAACGTCAGCAGATCCGGCTGAAGGAAAAACGCCTCGAAGAACTCGAAGCCCGTTATGAAGCCGACATGACCGAGATCAACCGTCAGCGAAAGGAAATTACCAATAAAGCAAAAGCCGAAGCGCAGCAATTGCTTTCCGAAGCCAATGCCCGGATCGAAAATACCATCCGCAGTATTAAAGAGGCACAGGCCGATAAGGATAAAACCAAAGCGGTACGCAGCGAGTTGCAGGAATTTCGCGATCGTGTGTTGCAATTGGAGCCGACCGAAAAAAAACTTTCGCAGGGAAAAAGGACCGACGATCACCGTCCATCAATACCTGGTAAAACAACTTCACCCGATCGGCAGTCGACGGGAGAGAAAACCAAGGGTTTTGAACCGGGTATGTCGGTACGATTAAAAGATCAGTCGGCAACGGGCACCATCCTCGAAGTGCAGGATAAACTGGCGGTCGTAGCATTTGGCAGTCTTAAATCGACGGTACGACTCAACCGGCTCGAGCCGGTAAGCAATAACCAGCTTAAAAAGGAAAAACGTCAGGTTTTTGCTAAGTCGACGGTGACCGAAGAAGTTCGCAGCCGTAAATTAAATTTCAGTCCGGAGATCGATCTGCGCGGGATGAGGGCCGACGAAGCGTTGCAGGCGGTGACGTATTTTATTGATGATGCTGTGATGGTCGGAGTGTCCGGCGTGCGGATTCTGCACGGTACCGGTACCGGAGCATTGCGGCAGATTATACGGCAGTACCTGGCCACTGTCAGCGGTGTTAAAAGTTTTCGCGACGAGCATGTGCAGTTGGGAGGAGCGGGAATAACCATTGTGGAGATGGATGTGTAATGCAAGGTCGACTGTCCGGGAATGAAAAAAACAATCCATACTGTTCCGCCCACACAGGGAATTAAATATGCGGGGTCGAAACTTAAAATTTTACCTTATATCGTTGGATTGATCGGCGAGTTGGATATCGATACCGTACTGGACGGGTTTAGCGGCTCCACCCGCGTTTCGCAGGCTTTTGCCAAATCGGGCTACCTTACTACCTCCAGCGATATCTCGGTATGGTCGGAAACCTTTGCCCGCGCATATCTTTTAAATAAACGCTCGCCGGCCCATTATCGGCCTATCATCGATCATTTGAATTCGCTGAAAGGTTACGAAGGTTGGTTCTCGGAGCATTATGGGGGCACTCTCCAGAATACTGCCAAACGGCCTTTTCAGTTGAAAAATACCCGTAAACTCGATGCCATCCGGGCAGAGATCGATACCATGAACCTGGATGAAATAGAACGGGCCGTGGCATTAACCAGCCTCATCCTGGCGCTCGATTCGGTCGATAACACCCTCGGACACTACGTAGCCTATTTGTCGGGATGGTCGGTTCGCTCGCACAAAGAATTAAAACTGGAGCTTCCCCTGCTGTTCGTGAATACCCGCGATAACCAGGTAGTGAGAGGCGATATTTTCGACACGGTGTGTAACCGGCGTTTCGATCTGGCTTATTTTGATCCGCCTTACGGGTCGAACAATGCCAAGATGCCACCCAGCAGGGTGCGTTATAATTCTTATTATCATATTTGGACCACTGTCATACTCAACGACCGGCCAACCCTGTTTGGAAAGGCCAACCGGAGGGTCGATTCCCGCGACGGGGTCTCGGCCTCGGTTTTTGAAGAGTATAGAAAAGACCGTGAAGGGAATTTTCTTGCGTTACAATCCATCAAAAAACTGATCGATGCTACCAATGCCAGCTATGTTCTGTTTTCGTATAGTTCGGGCGGCAGGGCAACCCGGAACGAACTGTTCGATATCCTGCGGTCGTCCGGCAGGTTGCTCAAGGCCCTGGAAATCGATTACCGAAAAAATGTAATGAGCCAGATGCGGTGGACACATGAGTGGACCGGCAACGATACAGCCTATAAAGAATATTTGTTCCTCATCGAAAAGTATTGATTTGCTGCCCGATGTGCCGAAATTCCCGGGTACGGCTTATTTTAATTGAATTTTCACAACAGTATCGAAGCGGAATGGCTTTTCGGTGCGGTTTACATTGATGAATAAATTTCCTTCTCCGGTGTTTCCCCACCAGGTAGGGAAGTAGTTGAGCTCTGCTCCGCTGTATTGAAACCAGATTCCGTTTACCTGGTTATGGTCGATGCCGCGTGCATTCAGATACCCTACGTTGGGATGCAGCCAGTGTGCAAACACCGTTTTATCTTTTTGCGTATAACGTCCCCAGTCGGGCTTAGGCAGTGCCGACCTGCCGCAACCATAAATGCTTTCATGATTCACCTGCATCCATTTACCGACTTCGGTCAGAATTTCGACCGATTCGGCAGGGATGTTTCCACGCGCATCAGGACCCACGTTCAACAATAAATTACCATCTTTGCTGACACAATTCACCAGGGTATGAACCACCAGCTCGGCCGATTTCCAATCCTTGTCGAACTCGGCATATCCCCAATGATCGTTGAGTGTCAGGCAGGTTTCCCAGGGAATGGGATTCCCGTATTTGTCGGTGAGCGGAACATCGGGAATGCCCTGTTCGGGAGTTTCAAAGTCGCCGAGCGCTGTAACCGTACGGGTGCGGTTGGCAGTCCCTTCGTGTATTTCGAGCCGGTTGTCGAGAATTATACCCGGTTGATGCCGGCGTACCATCTCCACCAGTTCGCGTGCTTTCCATTTGTCGCCGGTGTAGTCGCCAAAGGAGTAATCGAACCACATAATGTCGAGTTTGCCGTAACCGGTAACCAATTCTTCTACCTGTCCGTGCATGTATTTCAGGTAATTATCCCAGTTGAATTTTCGTTTGGCGTATTCCTTGTCGTCGCGTTGCGGATGGTTACCCACATTGGGATAATCGGGATGATGCCAGTCGATGATGGAGTAATAGAGGCCCACTTTAATGCCTTCGGCACGGAATGCATCCAGAAATTCGCGCACTAAATCGCGGCCCTGGAAACGGGGCGAAAGCTTGTAATCGGTCAGTTTGCTATCGAAGAGGCAATAGCCGTCGTGATGTTTTGAAGTCATGACCGCATATTTCATACCTGCCGCCTTAGCGAGCCGCGCCCATTGGCGTGCGTCGAAATCAACCGGATTAAATGCCTCGATGTATTTCTGGTAGGCTTCGGTCGTGATACGCTCATTCGATTTCACCCATTCGCCACGTGCCGGTACGGCATATGCGCCGAAATGGATAAACATCCCGAACCTGTCGTGCCGCCACCAGGCAGTGCGGTCCATTACCTTCTGATAGTTGGACATATAGGCTTGCGAAGCTTGTTGTTGATTGCCGGTTTGCCGGCCATAAGCCATCAAGCAGAGTACAAGGGCAGCAATTAGCGCTGATAGACGTGTTTTTTGCATGGTGTTTTTCTTTTGGTTACACAAAAGTAAAGAATAAATTGTTTCCCTCAAAACCTTGGCCGGGGAACTTCCATTTTCAATAAAAAATTGTACTTTTGACAACTAAATCCGTATTGTATGACGTTATTGAATATACTCGATTTTACATTGCCGCTCACCGATCCGGTGTTGAAGTTTCTCATCATCCTGATCATTATCCTTTTTGCGCCCTTATTACTGAATAAATTGCGCATTCCTCACCTGCTCGGCTTAATCATTGCCGGTGCGGCCATAGGTCCGTTCGGATTGAACCTGATGGCCCGCGATAGCAGTATCATTCTTTCGGGAACAGCCGGCTTGCTTTATATCATGTTTTTAGCCGGGTTGGAAATCGATTTGGACGACTTTAAAAAAAACAGCCGTAAAAGTTTAGTATTCGGCATGTTTACCTTTCTCGTTCCCATGATCATGGGAGTGCTAGCCGGACTGTATGTGCTTGATTTTTCGGCGGCTACTTCCGTTTTGCTGGCAAGTATGTTTGCTTCGCATACGCTTATTGCCTATCCCATTATCAGTAAACTGGGAGTTGCCAGAAACCGGGCAGTAAGCATCAGTGTAGGCGGAACCTTGATTACCGATACGCTGGCCCTGCTGGTGCTGGCGGTGATCGTGGCTACTACCCAGGGTGAAGTGACTCCGGCTTTCTGGATCCGGATGATCGTTCAGCTGGTGGTGTTCGGCCTCATCGTGATGCTGGGGTTTCCCCTTATCGGACGGTGGTTTTTCCAGCGTTTTACCGATAATGTGGGCCAATACGTTTTTGTACTGGTGATGGTTTTTCTTGGGGCGGTATTGGCCGAGTTGGCCGGTATCGAAGCGATTATCGGTGCGTTTCTCACCGGTTTGTCGCTCAATCGCCTGATTCCTTCTACCTCTCCGCTCATGAATCGGGTCGAGTTTGTAGGGAATGCCATTTTTATTCCGTTCTTTTTAATCGGAGTAGGAATGCTGATCGATTACCGGGCTTTTTATAAAGACCTCGATACGCTGAAGGTTGCAGGGGTGATGATCGTAGTTGCCAACGTGGCGAAATACAGCGCAGCCTGGTTGACGCAGAAAACGTTCCGGCTATCGGCCGATGAACGGCGAATTATTTTCGGATTAAGCAATGCTCAGGCTGCGGCGACGCTTGCCGCAGTGCTGGTCGGTTATAATATTATTTTAGGGTATACCGACGCCGGACTGCCTGTTCGTTTGTTGAACGATAGTGTGTTGAACGGTACCATTCTGATGATTCTGGTCACCTGTACGATTGCGACTTTTGAAGCGCAAAAAGGGGCCAAGAACATTGCTCTTTCCGAATTAGATAACGCACAGGCCACGAGTCGCGAAATCAAAGAGCGGGTATTGGTGCCGTTGAGTAATCTGTCCACGGCTCCCCGGCTCATTCATTTGGCCTACCTGCTCAGTACCAAAAAGTCGGAGGGCTTTTTTACCATGCATGTGATGAACAACCAGTCGAAAGAGGCCGGCCCCGCTCCGGCTGCTCAGCAAGTGACGGCTATTGCCGAAGAAAAGGCGCAAAGCCTGGGGACGCATATCACCAATATTGTTCGTTACGATTTAAATATCGCCAACGGGATTTCGGGTGTGGTAAAGGAAAATAAAATTACCGATCTGGTACTCGGGTTCCATATCCGCAACGAAGAGTCGGATTCGTTTACAGGCCACCTGATCGATGATGTGCTTTCCAAGTGCAATACGTCGACTTTTATTGTCAAACCGGGCATCAAACCGATCGCCGACTGTAAGCGCCACCGGATTATCGTCCCCGAAAATGCCGAAAAGGAACTGGGCTTTCTGTTTTGGTTGCTTAAGGTGTGGAATATATCGCGCACTACCGGAGCAGAGCTCGAATTTTACGCATCCAATACCACGCTGCAAATGATCAGGGCTATCCATGTGAAACATCCGGTACGATCCGAATTCAGAGAGTTTGCAGGATGGGAGTATTTACCTACCTTGCTCAAGACTTTACAACCCGACGATAACCTCATTGTAGTGATGAGCCGTCGTGATAAGCCCTCGTATCATCCGTACATGAATAAAATACCTTACCTGCTGGGCAGTTCGCTCGTCGAACAAGGTTTTGTGCTGTTATATCCGATGCAGACAGGAATCGAAGATGCCACCCAGATCGATTTAAAGGACCCTACATTTATGGAGCCGATCGAAAAACTGGAAATGGTACGCAAAAAATTGCTTACATTAACACAGAAAATAACGAGTAAATTAAAAAGTTAGCCATGAAAACCTGTCCAAACTGCCAGGCCGAAGTCGAAAATAATTTTGAAGTGTGCTGGAATTGTCATTACAGTTTTGTTGAGAAAACGGTTGTGAAGTTTATGTCGGAAGAAGAGCAGGCGCACTACCGGCCGATCAATTGCCTCCGTTGCACCGAAGTTCCTATGGTCTACACCGGGGTGTTTCGCTTTCACGAAGGCACCAACTACGGTGTGCTGGGGAATATTTTCGAAGCCTTTGAAAACAAAGAATCCTTTGAAATTTATTTATGCCCGCACTGTGGGAAAGCGGAATTTTTTACCCCCAAATGATGAAATTTTTAGGAACTATAATTTTTGAGGTTCATGCTTTTTTAGTACCTTTGTGGCCGGTTTCGGGAAACTGAAATTCAGTGTAAAAAAGAGAAACTATTTATTAATTTTCATAATCATCAGACATGAGTAAAATTGAAAAAATCGTTGCCCGCGAAGTGCTTGACTCGCGTGGTAATCCTACTGTAGAAGTAGATGTGTTGTTGGAATCGGGTGTTATTGGCCGTGCTGCCGTTCCATCGGGTGCCTCGACAGGTGAAAACGAAGCTATTGAATTGCGCGACGGCGACAAAAGCCGCTATCTAGGTAAAGGTGTATTGAAAGCTGTTGCTAATGTAAACGACGTAATCGCTCCTGCTTTGGTGGGTATGGATGCCCTGCAGCAACGTGCTATCGATAAACTGATGATCGCTCTCGATGGTACTAAAACCAAATCGAAACTGGGTGCTAATGCTATTCTGGGTGTTTCGCTGGCTGTTGCTAAAGCTGCTGCCGAATACCTCGGTTTGCCCTTGTATCGTTACATTGGTGGTACCAACGCCTTTACACTGCCTGTGCCGATGATGAACATCATCAACGGTGGTTCGCACTCCGATGCTCCTATCGCGTTCCAGGAATTCATGATTCGCCCGGTGGGCGCTCCTTCGTTCCGTGAAGGTCTGCGCATGGGTGCCGAAGTTTTCCACACCCTGAAAAAAGTACTTCACGACAAAGGATTGAGCACTGCTGTAGGCGACGAAGGTGGTTTTGCTCCCAACCTGGCCGGTGGTACCGAAGAAGCGCTCGAATCGATTCTTACTGCGGTGAAGAATGCCGGTTATGTTCCCGGAAAAGATGTTACGATCGGTCTCGACTGTGCATCGTCTGAATTTTACAAAAACGGTATTTATGATTATTCGAAATTCGAAGGTCCCAACGGCAAAAAACGTACTTCGGCCGAACAGGCCGATTACCTGGCCGAACTCATTGCCAAGTATCCTATAGACTCCATCGAAGACGGTATGGGCGAAGGCGACTGGGATGGCTGGAAATTGCTGACCGAAAAAATTGGCGACAAATGTCAGCTTGTTGGTGACGACTTGTTCGTAACCAATGTCGAATACCTGAAAAAAGGAATCGAACTGGGTTGCGCCAACTCTATTCTGATCAAGGTGAACCAGATCGGTTCGCTCACCGAAACGCTGGATGCCATCGAAATGGCTCACCGCGCAGGTTATACTTCGGTTACTTCGCACCGTTCGGGCGAAACTGAGGATGCTACTATCGCCGATATTGCCGTGGCAACCAACTCGGGTCAGATTAAAACCGGTTCGCTGAGCCGCTCCGACCGTATGGCAAAATACAACCAATTGCTGCGTATCGAGCAGGAACTGGGCGATCTGGCTGTATACGGCTATAAAAAATAAGTTGTAACGGGTAACCGTTGGAACTGAATCATAAACGGTTAGTAGGTACGAGTGCCACGATGTTCAATCGGATGCACCCGACTACTAACCGTTCGTTATTCATACGATGTTTCATACCCCGTCCTTCGGCTTGTTGTCCCGACTTGTAGGATTAATAGTTGATGTTAATCCACATAGGTAGGAACTGCAAACCGAAGGACGGGGTTGTTTTTTTTATATCTTAAAGTGTGTTAATTGTTTGTCCTGGTTGTTGTTTGTTTACGAAAATATCGTAGATTTGCGATGTGTTCGTAAATACAAAGAAAACATGGAAAAATTAACTCATCAGGAAGAAGAACTTTTATTGATTATTTACCAGCAGGGTAAAGGATTTATCCGCGATTTTATTGAACTGATGCCGGAGCCCCGACCGCCCTACACCACGGTTGCTTCCGTTGTGAAGAACCTGGAGCGAAAAGGGTACGTCAGCGCCCGTAAGTATGCCAACAGCTACCAGTACCGACCCACCATGGAAGAAGGCGAATATAAATCGCATTCGCTCTCGCGCGTGGTGTCCGATTATTTTGGTAACTCCTACAAGGAAATGGTGAGTTTTTTTGCTGAAAAGCAAAAAATATCGACCGATGAGTTACAGGAAATCATCCGCTTAATCGAAAAGAAATGAATCCGGCTTTCATTTATCTGCTCAAGGTTAACATCGCGATAGCTTTGTTCCTTCTTTTTTACCGTTTGTTCTTTTCCGGCGATACTTTATGGAAAGCACGTCGTATTTACCTGGTATCGTTGGTAATCATTGCTTTCTCCTATCCTCTGTTTTCGATTCAGTCGTGGATTCACGATAGTTCTGCGATACGCGGCATAGCCGTGGAATATATCGAATTGCAGGAATTGGTGGTTACTCCGGCTGCCGCAGTTGTGGTTCCCTGGAAAGAGCTGACCTTGGGTCTTTATCTGGCTGTTGCTGCCGCGTTGCTCATCCGGGTGCTGATTCAGCTCATCTCCCTGTTCCGTATGCAGTTGCAGGCCAAAAAAATCAATGTACAGGGCGTTTCGGTTCGTGAACTGAGCGGCGACGTCACTCCATTTTCTTTTTTTGGCACGATCTATCTCAATCCGTCGCTCCATTCGGATGACGAAATCCATCAGATTTTAACGCACGAGTTAACCCACGTTCGCCAATGGCATAGCCTGGATGTGGTGCTTGCCGAACTCCTGTGTGTATTTTTCTGGATCAATCCGTTTGTATGGGTGTTGCGAAAAGAAATAAGGCAGAATCTGGAGTACCTGGCCGACGACAGGGTAGTGGCTTCGGGTGTCGATTCGCGGCATTATCAATACCATTTATTACAGCTCAGTTGTCAACTTCCCGGTTATAAATTAACTAATAAATTTAATATTTCACCCCTTAAAAAACGTATCCGTATGATGAATCAACCTCGTTCGAGCAAAACAACAGCATTGAAGTACCTGTTGATTGCGCCGCTTAGCTTTTCGTTAGTTGTATTAAGTAATGCCGAAACGCTTGCTGCTTCGCTTGGCAAGTTACTTCCGGCTCCCGTTGCCGAATTGGTATCGGAATCGAATTCGGCTGTAGTTGCAGTACCCGCAGCGATAGTAGCCGACTCACAGAATGAAGTGTCGCGGTCAGGTCCAAAAAAGAACGATGCCGGGCCCGTACAAAAAGAACCTTCGAAATTGAACGAACTTACTGTTGTGGGCTATGCTCCGGCCGAAACTCCCCAGAAAGACGAACCTGTTTTTATGGTTGTTGAAGAAATGCCCCAGTTTACCGGTGGCGAGCAGGCTATGTTCAAATATTTGTCGAATGCAATCAAATATCCGGTAGCAGCTCAGCAGAAAGGAATTGAAGGCCGGGTGATCGTCAGTTTTGTAATCGACCGCGAAGGGAAAGTTACAGAGCCTGTCATTCTACGCGGTATTTCGCCCGAGCTGGATGCCGAAGCCGTGAGGGTGGTACAAAATATGCCGGCCTGGCAACCGGGTAAACAAAAAGGGAAAATCGTACAAGTAAAATATACCTTGCCGATCAATTTCAGACTTCAGAAGAGTTCGGACGAAAAAGCAGCCCCTCAATCACAGAAAAACTATCCGGTACTGGTTGTCGATGGCGTCGTGAAAGAACAGGGTTTTGATTTAAATACCATCAAACCCGATGATATTCAGGAAATCACAGTACTGAAATCGAACGATGATCCCGTACGGAAACAGGAACTGATTGCCAAATATGGCGACCGCGCCGCTGATGGGGTAATACTTATTACAATGAAAAAGTAAGAAGGGTTTATGAGGATGTGTCAATTACTTCGTGTTTGACGCATCCTCTGTCACTTTAAAAAAACATCCTGAACAAACACGGCTTGCGGCGACTTTTCGGGCGACTCGGTGCTCGTCTTCCTCTTCATAAGCTTTACAAATTAATGAATTATCACTTTATGTGTCCTTTATAAAGACTGAACCCTAAAAGTTGAATCAGCAACTTTTAGGGTTCAGTTCATTTTGACACATTCTCGTTGTTTTTTCCGACTATTTCATTTTGCCCAAGCTTACCGAAGCTCCGATCTGGATATGGGTGGTAGCTTCCGAGAGGGGGATAGGTGCGCCGGTGGCCATACGGGTAGGAATATAATCGCAGGCAATAAACAGGTTGGCCACCACCAGGTTGACGCCCAGCGCCAGTCCGAAACTTTTCTGCACGCCGTCGATAAGGGTATAGCTGGTAGCCAGGTTGATATGTTCAATCGGACGCAGGTTGATCACACCGGTCAGTTCGTTCAGAGGGTTGCCCGGAATCATACGACCGGTATACAGCAATCCGAAACTTACTTTATTGTCGAGTACACCTGCTTCGGCGCCAATGTTCAGCGTAGGGCTCAACGATTCGGAAAGTTTAGCGGTAGTGCTCGATTCTTTAAATTGCGCCAGTTCCATAAACTGGTCGGTGATGTCTTTCAAAGGGTCTTCGTCGGTATCATTGTCATCCAGGCTGATATTTTCGAGACCGGTGTAGGTAACAGTGCCTTGGGCACGGGCAACCCGGTTGTGATCTTTCTTCCAGCTCACCCGGCCAAGATCGGTGATGCCGGCCGATACTTCAAGAAAATCGAGGGGTTTCCAGCTGGCACCCAGGTCGAGCGCCAAGCCCATTCCCGACGTCCCGGACGACGCAAATTCGACACCTTCGACCACACCCTCGGCGTTTTTGGTAAATCCGAAACCGGCGCCGTACAAATTGATCGAACCATTGGAACTTACAGTCCATTTGTCGGGACGCATGTCGATTATCATCTCATCCATACCTCCAACGGCTTTGGCTGCACCGATCAATAATTTACCTTTTACTCCCACACGAATGTTGTCGGCCACCACGAACGACGAACCTACCGATGTTTCGATCAACGCATCGGCTCCCATTTTCAGGTCTCTGATTTCGTAGCGGTTACCCTGCGCGTTGTCCATTCCCTTTTTAAGGAAGGCGAAAAAGTCGTAGGGAATCGAAAAGCCGGCGTTAATCCGGGAAGCTACTTCGAAAGTCCAGAATGAACTGCCGAAGTAAGCACCGGCTGAAAGCAGGCTGAAACGCTGCTGGAGCCGGAGGTAGTTTTCGGGGTTCAGTTGCGATAAAAATTGTTGCGGAGTAACATCCTCGTGCAAAAAGGTCATCAACTGACCGTTGGAGCCCGGATACAGGAATTGAGGTAAACTCAGGTTGGAGCGTAAGTCGAGATCGACCGAGCCAAGTGCCGGAATACTGATGTATCCCCTGGAAGGTACCAACGCGGGGTTCATTAAATGCTTGTGCGTTGAATGATCCATGAAATACCCTATCTTTGCTACCTGTTGAGCCCCGACTGTGCCAACAGTAAACACAATGATCAGTGCCCCGAGAATATAGTTAAATGCTGTCTGTTTCATAATTTTATTACTTAAAGGTTGATTATAACGTTACTTTTACTCCACCCACTCGTGCCCTAAGCTCTGCTTTAATAAAATTGTCCGGTTTGAGCGGTGTTCCGGCAACAGTGGTGTTCGATGTTGCCTTGAATGTGAGAATAACCTTGTTCAGACGCTTTAAGTTGTCAAGATTATCGGCGAGCTTGATGGCCAGTTTCGAAGCCACCGCATTGCCGTCAGGCGCTCCGGCTGCTATCGTTTGTTTGCTGGTGGTGGCCAGGATATTGAAGTTGGCGTCGGTAAGCAGTAACTGTAATTCCAGGTTCAGCGGAATCGAATTCAATATAGTTCCCAGCAATTCGAGGCTTCCCGTATTGAGGCCCTCCTCGCCCAAACCGAGATCGATATCGTTGATGGTATCGCGTACCGTGATGCTCAGGTCTTTACCGAATTTAAACGGAATGTTGATATCGTATTTCACCTTCAGCTTATATACCGCCATCAAATCGATGAGATGCTGGTAATTATTGTCGATTGTCGGTACCAGATCCAGTTTTACCGAATCGGGAAGTGGTTGCAGCAATTTTTGCAGGTTCGATTGTACGAAGGTATAATGGGCCGGTTTGCCGTCGTCGGTAGGGCTCACCCAATAATAGGATTTCATGATTTCGGAAGGCGAATTGGCTTTCGGCAACCGGAAATTAACCGTTACTTTATCGTTCGTTACCAGTGAACCGTCGACGTATTTAGTTAATCCGAGCGCCGCATCCACCGGTATGCCGATATTACTTTCGGTGGCCAGGGTAAGAACCGGATTGGTAATATCGAGCGAAACATCGTTACCTTTCAGTATATCGGGAAGTTGAAGTTTAATATTTCCGATGTTCAGCTGATCGTTGAGATCGACATTAAATTTACCGTATACTTTCTGGAATTCCAGTCCTTTTATGGAAATATTCATGCCTGCCGCAACCGGATCATTATTCAGATCATCGCTGTTGATGGTGGGGTTTTCAATTCGAACCGTCACGTCAAAGTCCACCTTTTCGTTGAGGATCAGTTTCCCGTCGAGCGCTTTTCCGTCGAACTTCAATCCTCTCAGATTGAGGGTTTTGTTCAGCTTTCCATTTACAAATGCCTGTTCGATCACCAGTTCATTTTCAGCATTTACCTGGCCCGGTGCAAAAACAAGCAATTTCGGGAATTTTATTTTGATGTTGGCGAGCAACGGATTGTTGCCTAAATCGGGCAGATTGGTTAAGTTGATTTCCATTCCGATGGCCGAGCCGCTTTTCAGTACGATACTGTCGAGCGATACGATTTCCGACGGAATATCGTCGATGGCGAGATTCAACGTAGCTAGATCTTTGTAGTTGGCTTCCAGCGTTTCGACTTCCACCGACGTAGAGGCAATGTACATATCGGACACCGTCACCAGCAGCTTGATATCGTTGGCCATATTGTTCAGGCTTTCCGAATTCACGGTTCCGGGTTCCAGCTGAATTCCTCCTTCGATGGTCACGTTTTCGTTCAAGGATATTTTTCCGTCGACCAGATCCTGATTCACATGGAGCGCTTTCAATTCGAGTTCTATATAATCGGGCATTGGGCCGTTCACGGTATACACACTGCCATTCAGTCCGGCTTTGGGGAAGAACTCGAACATGTCGGAGAATTTCACCTGCAGATCAGTGGCATTCAGCTTGAGTGGCAATGCCGGTTTATTGATGTCGACACGGATAGTACTTCCCCGTTTCATTGTTACTGTCGTAAGCCGGGTGATTTCTTTCGGGATATCGATGTCGAGGACAAAATCGATGGAGCTTTTTTCCAGCTGTTCGTTAATCTGATTGGTAACTACCGATGCCGATTTCAGTTTAATGGCCGTTTCGGTTGTCAGAT
Organism: Paludibacter sp. 47-17; assembly: GCA_001898935.1. GTDB lineage: Bacteria > Bacteroidota > Bacteroidia > Bacteroidales > Paludibacteraceae > Paludibacter. The sequence goes on along the minus strand of MKVT01000030.1, from coordinate 39,946 downwards.
TAATCACCGAATTGGAGGCCGGGTTTATGTTTTTCGATTCCATACGTCCGGCAATGCCTATATCGCCGTTGTAACTGATGTCGCCCGACCAGTTGAGCGTTCCGTTTACAATATTAACCGACGAAAGGTCAATTTCCGACAAACTGAGCTCTACCTTAAATCCGGTAGTCGTATTGAAAGGCACATTGGAAACCGAGTAGGTTTTTCCGGCCATATTGCTGAATACAAATCCGGCCGGGAAATCGATGGTCAGATTTTTAATGGTGTAATCGGCATTTTGAATTTCGGGCAAGTCGGAAGGTTTGAACAAAATTACCATATTGGTCGGGAGTGCCGAACCCGGTGCTTTTTCGAAATAAATTGTATTTATTTTATTAACCTGGGCCGGCAAGCCGGTTTCGTCGATTGTAAACGGAGACGTACCACTGATGGTAGTACTGAACGCCGGAAGATCAAAATCGAGATTTTTCAGTTTCAGATTTTTGATCGATACATTCACGATCAGGTCGATTTGCTTGGCCTCCAATCCTTTGTTTTCTCTGATTGTACCCTGAGCGGTGATGGAGCCTTGTACCAAAATATCTTTTTCGACCTCCAGCTTATCGTTTACGGCAAGAGGCAGATTTTCGAAGGCGGTGATCGTGTAGGCTTTGCTCGATTTATAGGAATTAAAGTTGGTAAGCGGATTGGAACTGTCGAACCTGATTTTTCCGTCGGTGAGCGGGGTTAAGGGGCTGAAACGGAAGAGGTTCGAAGGATCGATGGTGAGCGAAGGTACAAAGTTACCTGCTGACAGGCTGGTTTGAGCTCCGTCGAGTTCGATGGAAATATCGAGATTGGCGCCGGCTTCCAGGTCGATACGGTGGATGTTTTTTATCCCTCCCGGTACGTCGATTGAATAGTTGATCTGCAATTTCAGCGGATTTCCATTGTTATCGATTACCGTAATCGGTTCGGTCGACGTAAACTCAAAAGCCGGGTGTATTTCCTGATTCACCGGAATCTGGCTGGCCATAAAGTCTTCCTGCCGGGTGATGTTCGAAAAGTCGGCGATGTCGAGCTTGTCGGGCGAATATTTGGAGAAACCCACCGAGAATTGTTTGTTCATATTGATAGCCGGTGCGATATCGCCCAGATCGATTTTCGGGATATTCATGCCGAGCGTATCTTTTTTGGTGAAGCCGGGGATTTTTACATCGTGCAGGCTCATGTCACCAAAACTGATGGTGGTAGCATTACTGAACATGAAATCGTCAAACTTCAGTTTGCTCTTATCCAGATCTTTTAATAAATTGTCGACATACAACGAGTCGGAAAGGCGTAATCCATAGCCGCCATCTTCCATAATTTCTAAAAAGTCAAGATCGTCGGTGCTTAAAAAGCTACTTAACTTCATTGTATCTGTCGAGCCGATGGGAATGGTTAATGAATCTCCACCCACTTTAATCTCGGTATCGATCTCCTTGTTAAAGTCGTAAAGCGGATCCTGACACCCGTTCACCAACAGAACGACTATGAATGATACTACCATCCATAGTCCGCGTTTCATCTGTAAATCCATAAAATTAATTTTTAGAAGCAATAGGTAAATATAATAGAATGACAATTTTAAAATCCATAGAATGATCGTTTAATAAATGTATAATTTAACCAAAATAAACCATTCTTAATGCTAAACAACAAAGCTGAAAAATTGTTCAGCCAATTGTTAACAATAGAGTGAAGGGAAACGAATAATTTTTCAGGTACATTTTTTTTACTATTTTTACAGCCCGATTTACCCGTAAAACACAGTAGCAATGAAGTATTTTTTTATTTTATCAATTATTCTCCTTACTACTTCCTGTACCGAACTTTTACAATTGGCAGGTTCGATGCCTTCAGGGAAGGCTGCTTCGGCAACAGTTCCTGTAAGCAGCGCCGAAAATATTGCCGGTTTAAAACAATCGCTGGAACTTGGCATTACCGGCGCGGTAAATGTATTACATGCCGAAAATGGTTTTTACGGTAACGAGTTGTTCAAGTTAATGCTACCGGCCGAAGCTAAACCGATTGTAGATAATATCCGGCTGATACCGGGCGGGCAGGAATTGGTCGAGAAGGCGATTCTGTCGATCAACCGGTCGGCCGAAGATGCAGTAAAGGAGGCCGGGCCTATATTCAAAAATGCGATTCGTTCGATGACCATTTCGGATGCAGCTCAAATATTGTTTGGCTCCGATAATGCTGCTACCGAATACCTGAAAGCATCCACTTATACCCAGTTGCACGATGCCTTCCGGCCCAAAATAGCTGCTTCGCTTTCAAAACCGTTGGTAGCTGGGGTTTCGACTACCGAAACCTGGAATACATTAAGCAAGGGCTACAATAAAGCGGCGGGTTCGACGGCCGGCATGTTATTGGGCCTGAAGCCCGTAACCATCGACCTTCAGGAGTATGTAACCGGACGGGCGCTGGATGCGTTGTTTGTGAAAGTAGCCGAAGAGGAAAAAGCGATCCGCACCAATCCTGCTGCCCGCGTAAATGCGTTATTGAAACGTGTTTTCGGCCAGCTCGATGCCAACTAATCTCCCTTTTATCCGATACCATGCACAAAATCATTACAGTGGGGCTGATTTTCGTCCTCATTTCCCATTTTTCGGTCCATGCTCAAACCGGTTCCTTTTTTTCGACGGATGCCGAATTGTCGAATAGCCTGATCAATTCAATTTATCAGGACAGCCGGAATTATATCTGGATTGCTACCGAGGATGGATTGAATAAGTACGACGGAGTTCGGTTTACCATTTACCGGAATAAAAAGAACGATGCTGCGACCTTAAAAAACAACTACGTGCGTACGGTGTATGAGGACTCGAAGGGTCGCATCTGGGTGGGTTGTATAAACGGTTTGTTGGTGTACGACCGGTCGCTGGACCGTTTTACCGAAATTCCCATTTATTTTCGCAAACAACTCATCGAACCGCATATTACTTCGATTGTAGAACTGAGTTCGGGCGAACTGGTGGTGGCCACTTCGGGGGGAGGTGTGATCCGCCCGGCGAAGGATTACCGGTCGTTTTTGGTCGACGAGGGTTTGTTTCCTCAGTTGAGCAGTCGTTATCTGATGGATATCCATCAGGATAAAACGGGTAATATCTGGATTGCTTCCGAAAACCAGGGATTGAACTGTGTGCTGAAATCGACCGGTGAGATTCTCACCTTTAAGGCCCCCGCAACCATTGGGAGTAATCAGATCTCGGCGATAGCCGAGGATAAAAACGGCGTGATCTACGTCGGTACGCTTACCGGAGGGCTGTTCAAATATCTGCCCGGCGAAAAGCGTTTCAAGTCGATTCCGTACCGCAATGCCTCGATCGTGTTGCCGGTAAAAAGCTTATTGTACGACGAGGTTAAGGATCAATTGCTGGTGGGGACCGACGGACGCGGCCTTATGTATTACGATCAGCGTTTGCAGCAATTGACCGAATATGAAATGTTGTCGGCGGTGTTCGATTTTTCGAGAACCAAGGTGCACGCGTTGCATCAGGATAAAACGGGCAATTTATGGGTGGGGCTTTTCCAGAAAGGTGTATTTATAGCTCCCAATCATCCAAATAAATTTCAGTATTGGGGGGCCAAGTCGTTTTATAATAACGTGATCGGATCAAATTGCGTGATGTCGGTATTGAAGGATGGCGATGGCAGGTTGTGGGTAGGTACCGATAACGACGGAGTGTATGCGGTCGACCGGTCGCGGAGTTCGCACCATTATGAAATGAAAACCAGTTTCAATGGTGTGTCGGGAACTATCATGTCGATGGTGGAAGGCGATGCTGCTACCTTGTGGATGGCATCGTTTCTCGATGGGCTTATCCGTTTCGACAAACGGAGCGGATCGCTTCAATACCTGAAAAATGAATTAAGAGGTAAGCACAACAATACGTCGAGCAATAAGGCCACGAGTCTGGCAAAAGATGCGTTGGGCCGGATATGGGTAGGTACCAACGGAGCGGGCGTTTCGGTTTTCGACCCGAAGCTGAATCAGTTTACGCAACAATTTTTATTTCACGAAGAAGATTCCTCAGGGATTGCCAACAATTGGGTCAATACGTTGATGAGCGATGGCGACAGTCTGATTTGGATAGGGACTTACGGAGGCGTAAGTTCGGTTCATATCCGTACGGGAGAAATACGTACGTACAGAACCAAACATGGGATTTTACCCGGCAATATCGTGTATGCCATTGCCCGCGATCGTAACCGGAAGTTGTGGTTTGGGACCACCGAAGGTTTGGCGGGATATGATGAAGTAACCAAAAAAGCCGAACATTATACGATCGACGACGGTTTGCCCGGGAATGTGATTTGCGGAATACTGGATGATGAAAAAGGGTCGTTATGGATTAGTACCCATACGGGTATTTCGCGTTACCTGATGTACGAAAAGCGATTTGTAAATCATTATTCGTTCGACGGGCTTCAGGGCAATGAGTTTTCGATGGGAGCCGCTTTTAAGGCCCGCGACGGAGAGTTGATTTTTGGCGGGATAGGCGGAGTGTCGGCCTTTTATCCTTCCAATATTATCGATCAGCGGGCTCCTTTGCATATTTATCTCACCGGACTTAATGTGCTGGACAGGCCCGTGGTGAGTAATCAGAAGTCGGGCCGGTTTACCATCATCGATCGTTTTATAATGGATGTAGAAAAAATTAAACTGAGCCATAACGACAATATGTTCAGCCTGGAATTTTCGACTTTTGAATTTACAGCTCCCGAACGGGTGTATTATAAATACAAATTAGAAGGGTTGAACGATCAGTGGATTACCAACGAACAAGGTAATAACCGCATCAGTTTCACCAACCTGAGTTACGGCACCTATAAATTGAGGGTAAAAGCTTCGATACGGGATAATGAATCGGAAGAACGTTTGTTGACCATCGTGATTTATCCGCCCTGGTACCTGAGTATGGTGGCCCGCTTTGTTTATTTTCTGCTGTTCGTCCTGTTGATGTGGGGGGTGTACCGTTACATTACCGAACGCATCCGTTACCGGCACGAAATGATCCGTCGTGAGCACCTGGAGCAGGTCAACGAAGGTAAGTTGCAGTTCTTTATTAATATCTCGCACGAAATCAGAACTCCGATGACCTTGATTATAAGTCCGTTGGAGAAATTAATATCGGAAAATGCCGATGCGGCCCGGCAGCAGGTTTATTTGCTCATGTATCGTAACGCCCAGCGAATCGTGCGTTTAATCAATCAATTGCTCGATATCCGTAAAATCGATAAGGGCCTTATGTTTGTTAAAATGCGCGAAACCGATCTTGTAGGTTTTATCGACGATATTATCACCACGTTTGAATACCAGGCAAAAAAGAAAAGTATCAATCTGAATTTCCGCCACGATATGCCGGAGCTGAAAGTATGGATCGACATGAATAATTTCGACAAGGTATTGGTCAATATACTTTCCAACGCATTTAAGTTCACCCCCGAGAACGGCACCATCAGCATCGAGTTAACCACTGGCAGTCAGCAGAATGTACAGGGACCGTTGCAGCAGTATTTTCAAATCATTGTTTCCGATACCGGTGTCGGATTGGAAGAAGATAAAGTCGAAAAAATATTCGAGCGATTCTACCAGATCGATCACCATCAGCAGGATGTGAACTTCGGGACGGGAATAGGACTGCATTTGTCGCGCAACCTGGTTGAATTAATGCACGGGATCATCTTTGCCCGGAAGCGCAGGGATGCGGCCGGATCGGAGTTTATTATCCAGATGCCGCTGGGTAGCGGGCATTTGACCGAGCTGGAAATGGAATCGATGAGCGCCAACCCGCCGGCAAAACCTCAGTTGCCTGCCTCGGAGCTGCTTCAGGACGATCCGGATACGCTTTCAACGCTTCCCAAGGGTAGTCCTAAAACCAGGTATAGAATACTTATCGTGGAGGACGAGAGCGAAATCAGGCATTACCTGCGAAGCGAACTTTCGGGCTTATACAAAATAACCGAAGCGCTGAACGGAAAGCAAGCGTTGGATATGATTTTGAACGATAAGCCCGACATGGTAATAAGCGATGTAATGATGCCTGAAATGGATGGCATCACGCTCTGTAAAAAACTGAAATCCAATATCAATATCAATCATATACCCATAATATTACTGACAGCCCGGTCGAGCGACGAAGATAAGGCCGAAGGGTTCGATATCGGCGCCGATGCCTATGTTGCAAAACCCTTCAATATTGAATTGCTGAAAAAGCGTATTGCCAATATCCTCGAAAACCGTGAACGGCTGGGGATGAAGCTGGCCGGTAACGACGAACAAAAGGCCTTAATCAAGCCGGTGGTGTTGAAATCGTCGGATCAGATACTGATCGAAAAAGTAACCCGTATCATCAACGAGAATATGGATAATCCGGAGTTGAATGTGGAAATGCTGGCCGATGGAGTAGGGATGAGCCGTGTGCATATGCATCGTAAGCTCAAAGAACTTACCAATCAGTCGGCACGCGATTTTATACGCACCATCCGCTTGCAACAGGCATCCACACTATTGACCACGCAAAAACTTACGGTTTCGGAAGTAGCCTATGCTCTTGGGTTCTCCAACCTTTCGCATTTTTCCAATACCTTCCGCGAGTTTTACGGAATGTCGCCCAAGGAATATGCCGAAAAATATAAAAAAGTGTAGTTCCCGTATTTTTACCGGCACCCACGGCCATGCAGATGAAAACCCTCATTCCTGCATGGTTTTTTTGTGTAAAGTAACGAAGGGAAAACTAAAAGTAACCTATGGTTAATTGATGTAACGCGGCAATAAGCCTATGTTCGGCATCGACAATCCATCCCGCATCAAAAATCTTATCTTTGCATAGTTGAGAAAATATGTTCCGGCTGCACAACGTTACGGTATCACAGCCTGGGGTGTTTCCGATCATCCGAAAGAACATGAAAACTGGATTCCCGACGATGGACCAAATCTCCGGGACAAAGGGTATAAACGCAACCACGCTTACAAAGGCTTTGCCGATGGCTTGGCCGGGTCGGGATGTAAGTGTCGATTTCTCAGGCGAATTGGTGTATTAATGTTGATCAGGTAACAGTATGCTTCGACCTCTCTTTCTTTTTTTGATTCTTACGTTTACCCTTCCGGTACTGTCGCAACGGGCCGACCGGTTTATTTCCACGCAGGAAATAACCGGAGGTATGCGGCTCACGGCAGGTGGCAGTCCTGTTTCGATCCTGTACGATGCGGCCGATGAGCGGGGTATCGACCTGGCACTTCAGCAGTTGCAAAACGATTTGCATACGGTAACAGGCGCCCCGGTCCGGTTGCTCACCTCTGCCGATGGAGTGACGGGAGGGGTGATCATCGCAGGGTCGGTTTCGTCGCCCCTGGTATCGAAACTGGCGGCAACCGGTAAATTAAGCCTGGCGGGATTAGCCGGTACACGAGAAAAGTTTGAGATACAGGTTGTTGAAAATCCATTGCAAGGGATAAGCGAGGCCCTGGTGATAGTGGGTAGCGATCGTCGCGGTACGATTTACGGAATTTACGAAGTGGCCGAACAGAGCGGAGTGTCGCCCTGGTATTATTGGGCCGATGTGCCGGTGCGCCGTTCATCGGTTTTGTATGCCCATCCGGGGGTGTATACCGCCGGAGAGCCGGCAGTTCGGTACAGGGGGATTTTCCTGAACGATGAAGCTCCTGCCTTATCGGGTTGGTCGCGCGCCCGTTTTGGAGGCTTTAATCACCGGTTTTACGAAAAAGTATTTGAATTGATCCTGCGCCTGAGGGGTAATTTTCTGTGGCCGGCCATGTGGGGGAATGCATTTTTCGACGACGACCCGCTGAATGGAGCATTGGCCGATCGGATGGGCATTGTTATCAGCACTTCGCATCACGAGCCCATGGGGCGTGCACATGCCGAGTGGAGCCGGTATGGCCGGGGGAAATGGGATTATTCGGTGAATGCAAAAGTGTTGGATGCATTCTGGACCGCCGGGATGGAGCGTATGAAAAACTACGAAACAGTGGTTACCTTGGCGATGCGGGGCGATGGTGATGAACCGATGAGCGAGGATAGCAATATTGCTTTACTGGAGAAGATCGTACACAACCAGCGGGCCATTATCAGGAAGGTGACAGGAAAGAAAGTAACCGAAACTCCTCAGGTATGGGCATTGTATAAGGAGGTGCAGGATTATTACGATAAGGGGATGCGTGTTCCCGATGATGTAACCTTACTGTTTGCCGACGATAACTGGGGGAATGTGCGTAAATTGCCGGAGCCGGGCGCCAAACCGCGTTCCGGTGGCTATGGGATGTATTATCATTTTGATTATGTAGGTGGTCCGCGCAATTATAAATGGCTCAATGTGACCCAGGTGCAACGAATGTGGGAGCAGATGAACCTCACCTGGAGCCATGGTGTCGACCGTATTTGGGTGGTAAACGTGGGCGATCTTAAACCCATGGAGTATCCTGTCGGTTTTTTTATGGATATGGCATGGAATCCGCAGCAGTTCAATAGCCGGAACTTGTTGCAACACACCGTGAACTGGTGTGCCGCGCAATTTGGTGCGGGGTATGCCCGTGAATCGGCCCGGCTTATCGACACATACACGAAATACGCCCGGCGTATAACGCCGGAGCTTCTCAACGATACGACGTACAGTCTGCACCATTACAACGAATTCGAAAGGGTAGTACACGATTTTCGTGCCCTGGCGCTGGATGCTTTCCGGTTGCACCAGCAGCTCCCCGATTCGTTGAAAGATGCGTTTGATCAATTGGTGTTGTTTCCGGCCAATGCGTTTTCGAATATTTACGAAATGTACTATGCGGTGGCGCGCAATAAAGAAGCCGCCCGGCATAATGATCCCGAAGCAGCCCGTTGGGCCGAACAGGTACGTCGTTGCTTTGAACGCGATTCCTTGCTGACGATTCATTATAATCGACGTATTGCTAATGGGAAATGGGCGCATATGATGGACCAGATTCGTATTGGCTACACCTACTGGCAACAGCCGGAAAAGGCCGTGATGCCTTCGGTTGCGGCTACGCCGGCTTACCGGGGGCATTATTTTGCCGAGGAGAATGGTGTGGTGTCGATTGAAGCCGGCCATTTTAACCGGAAACAGGAAAATACCCTGATACGCTGGGAAGAAATTCCGAACCTGGGCAAAACACGATCGGGCGTCACCACTTTTCCTCCCGATGCATATCCCGTACCCGGCATGGAGCCCGAACTGGAATACGATATTGTGGTCGGACAACCCGGTGAAGTGGAAGTTTATGTGCTCGTGTCGCCTACGCTCAACTTCAACAGCAACAAGGGCTTGCGTTATTCGGTAGCCATCGGAGATGCGCCGGAACAGCAGGTTAATATTAATGCAGCTTACAGTACGAAGCAAATGGAGCACTGGCAAGCCAACAGCATCAATGAAACGGTAACCCGCCACCCCATTGCTCGAGCAGGTAAAGCAACCCTCCGGCTGCGTGTTCATGAACCGGGCATTGTGATTCAAAAAATTATAATAAACACCGGTGGGTTGAAAAAAAGCTACCTCGGAGTGCCGGAAACAATTCGTTATCAATAAGTATAAATAAATAAGTATGAAAACCGTATCACAGAAAGTTTCTTTCGGAGAAAAAGTAGGTTACAGTCTTGGCGATGGATCGGCCAATCTCATCTTCCAGATGATGATGATGTTTCAACTTTTTTTCTACACCGATGTTTTCGGCATTAAAGCCACTGCAGCCGGAATGATTTTGTTGGTTGCCCGAATTTTTGACGCCTTTGTCGACCCCGTCGTCGGAATCCTTTCCGACCGTACCAACACCAAATGGGGTAAGTACCGTCCGTGGATTCTCTGGACGGCCCTTCCGTTTGCCGTGTTTTTCGTGCTGGCTTTTGCCACACCCGATCTGGGCGAACGAGGAAAGATACTTTATGCCGGTATTACCTATACTTTACTGATGTCGGTTTATTCGTTCAACAATACTCCTTACTCGTCGCTGGGCGGAGTGATGACCAGCGATATCAAGGAACGCACCAGCATTTCGTCGATCCGTTTTGTTACTGCAACCATTGCCACTTTCGTGGTACAGGGGCTCACCCTGCCCCTGGTGGCAAAATTCGGACAGGGCGATGCACAAAAGGGCTGGTCGTGGACCATCGGTTTGTTTGCCATCGTGGTAGTGGTGTTGTTGCTGGTTACCTTTTTTACCACGAAAGAACGCATTACACCACCTGCCAATCAGAAAACTTCCGTTAAACAGGATTTAAAGGATATCTTGCACAACGGACCCTGGAGAGCCATGTTCGTGCTCACCTTGTTCCTGTTCGTAACCCTGGCCATGTGGGGAAGTGGAATGTCGTATTATTTCAACTATGTGGTGGATAAAGACGCACTGTTTGCATTCCTGAAAAATTTCGGCCTGGTGGCCGAAGCCGGACAGAGTTACGGTTCCTTCCACGGATTCCTGAATGCCTTTGGGTTGATTGCCCACGACAACAGCCAGGTGTTTGCCGTAGGATTCAGTTTGTTTAATATGATCGGTCAGATTATCACCCTGTTGGGAGTAATTTTCCTGTCGCAGTTCTTATCGAATATTTTCGGGAAACGAAATGTGTTTATCGTCTGTCTGGCGCTTACAGCTGTATTTACGGCCCTGTTCTTTGTGGTGCCTGCCGATCGTATCGCCAATATTTTCGTCCTGAACATTCTCAAAAGTTTAGCCTATGCTCCTACGATTCCGCTCCTCTGGGCGATGATGGGCGATGTAGCCGATCATTCGGAATGGGTCAACCACCGCCGGGCCACCGGATTTGTATTCGCCGGTATTGTGTTTGCCCTGAAAGCCGGACTCGGGGTAGGAGGCGCCATTTGCGGCGGTATTATCGATTCGTTCGGCTTTGTTGCCAATGCCCTACAAACCGATGAAGCGATTCAGGGAATAAAACTAACGGCCAGCTTAATTCCGGCTGCTACTTTTGCGGTGGGCGTCGTCGCCCTGTTCTTCTATCCGATTTCAAAATCGTTGAACGAAAAAGTACAGGCCGAATTAATCGAACGACGCTCCAGAGCCCATTAATAATTAACAATCAAAAATTAATATGAAAACCCTTCAGAACTTTGTGGTATCAGCTGCCGTCGCAGCTGCTTTATTAGGCTGTGCTGCCCCGAAACCTCAGACTCAGCCCGGACTTAAGGACGCTTTGTCCGGTAAATTTTACATCGGTACGGCGATGAGCAGTGCGCAGATCATTGGTGAAGATACCCTGGCTATTGCCATTATAAAGCAGCATTTTAATTCGGTGGTGGCTGAAAATGTAATGAAAAGTGAAGTGATTCAGCCGGTTGAAGGTGAATTCGACTTTTCGCAGGCCGATAAGTTTGTCGATTTTGCTACCGCTAATCAGATGCATGTGGTAGGCCATACCCTTATCTGGCATTCGCAGGCTCCCAAGTGGTTTTTTACCGATAACGACGGCAGGGACGTGAGTCCCGAAGTGCTCACCGAACGCATGAAAACGCATATTCAGACCGTGGTAAAAAGGTATAAGGGCCGCGTACATGGTTGGGATGTAGTAAATGAGGCGATTCTGGACGACGGCTCGTGGCGCGAAAGCAAATTCTATCAGATTTTGGGCGAGGATTTTATAAAACTGGCTTTTCAGTTTGCTCACGAAGCCGATCCTGATGCCGAATTGTATTACAACGATTATTCGATGGCTTATCCCGGGAAATGTGAAGGGGTGGTGAAAATGGTTAAAAAACTTCAGGAACAGGGAGTAAGAGTCGATGGGATCGGAATGCAGGGACATATGAATATGGAATTCCCTACCTATGAGGCCTTTGAGAAAAGCTTACTTGCCTTTTCGGCTTTGGGAGTAAAGGTGATGATTACCGAACTGGATATTACCGTGCTTCCTTCCCCGGGACAGAATGTGGGGGCCGAAATATCGCTGAACTACGACTATCAAAAAGAAATCAATCCGTATACCGACGGTTTACCCGACTCCGTGGCAACCGCCCTTCACGATCGCTATGCCGGCTTCTTCCGGCTCTTCCTCAAACATAGCGATAAAATTTCGCGCGTTACACTGTGGGGTGTAACCGATGCTCAATCGTGGCGCAATTACTGGCCGGTGCAGGGTCGTACCGATTATCCCTTGTTGTTCGACCGTCATTATCAGCCCAAACAGCTGGTTAACGATTTAATTAATGGAACGTTATAATTTTTCGAATGAATATGAAAACTCCCAACTACCTTGTTCCCGGCTTGTATATGGCCGATCCTTCGGCACATGTGTTCAACGGCCGGCTCTATATTTATCCTTCGCACGATGTTGATGCCGGGATTCCTGAAAACGATAACGGCGATCATTTCGATATGCGCGATTATCACGTGTATTCGACCGATGATATCGAGAATGGCCGGTTGACCGATCACGGAGTTATTCTCGATGTGAAGTCGATTCCCTGGTCGGGCCGACAGCTTTGGGATTCGGACGTGGCGTGCCGCGATGGTCAATATTACCTCTACTTTTCGCTGAAAGATCGTAACGATGTGTTTCATATCGGAGTGGCGGTGAGCGACCAACCCGAAGGCCCTTTTACTTCGCTCGACAGTTTCATAAAAGGAAGCTATTCCATCGATCCCTGTGTGTATCAGGATAGCGACGGATCGCACTATATGTTTTTCGGGGGACTCTGGGGAGGCCAGTTGCAGCGCTACCGTAATAATAAAGCCATCGAATGTGGTCATGAACCGGCCGACGACCAGCCTGCACTGTGTGCCAAGGTAGTGCGCCTGGCCGATACGATGATCGATTTTGCCGAAGAACCACGTGACCTGGTGATTCTCGACGAAATGGGCGCCCCGTTGACGGCCGGCGACCACGATCGTCGCTTTTTTGAGGCGTCGTGGATGCATTTTTACAAGGGAAAGTATTATTTTTCCTATTCAACCGGCGATACGCACCGTTTGTGTTATGCTACAAGCGACTCGATATACGGCCCGTATACCTATCAGGGCGTTATACTTACGCCGGTGGTAGGCTGGACCACCCACCATTCGATTTGTGAATTCAAGGGTAAATGGTATTTGTTCCATCACGATAGTGTACCTTCGGGCGGTCGTACCTGGTTACGCAGTATGAAAGTGGTAGAGCTGGAATACAATGAGGACGGCACGATCCGGACTATCGAAGGACAATAAAATACAGTTGTTATGAAGTTCAACGTATATATGTTGTTGTTGGTTTTCCTTTCCTTAACTTCAGCCAGGGCAGATGTACGTCTGCCCCGGCTTATTAATGACGGGATGATTCTTCAACGAAACGAAAAGATAAAAATCTGGGGTTGGGCGAACCCGGATGAACAGGTAGTCGTTTCCCTTGCCGGAAGTACGCTGTCGACCCGCGCCGACAGCCGGGGTGACTGGTTTGTAATCATGCCTGCACACGAAGCAGGCGGACCTTACCAACTCCTGGTTCAGGGCGAGAATACGCTCACAATCGACGATGTGTATATGGGGGAGGTTTGGCTGTGCTCGGGGCAGTCGAACATGGAATTACCCCTGCGAAGAGTCAAGCCCCGTTACGAAACCGAGTTTGCAACCGCGAATTATCCGCTGATCCGTTGTTTTAATGTAGGCCAGGTATACAATTTCAAAGCGCCGCAACAGGATGTTGCCGGGGGCAAATGGATCGCAGCCAGTTCCGGAAATTTGGACGACCTGCCGGCTGTGGCTTACTTTTTTGCAAAGCAGCTGCATCAGCGGCTCGGGGTTCCGGTAGGCTTGATTAATGCCAGCCTGGGAGGCTCGCCTGCACAGGCCTGGATGAGCGAAGAAGGATTGAAGAAATTTCCAGTATACCTCGAGGAAGCTTATAAATTCAGGGACGACGAACTGATAAAGTCCATTGAAAGAGCCGACGGAGAGCGAAGTAGAGACTGGTATGCCTTGTCGGTACGAAATGACCTGGGACAAGAGGGGCGTTACCGTTGCCCGTCGGCACCGACGCACGATTGGGCCGATTTCCGGCTTCCATCGTACTGGAGCGATACTACTCCTTTCAAAAACGGTGTTTTCTGGTTTCGGAAAGAAATCGATATTCAACCGGAGGAGGCAGGAAAACCGGCTTTTCTCGATATGGGGTGTATTGTGGATGCCGATTCGGTATTTATCAACGGGAAATTGGTGGGAGTTACCACCTACCAGTATCCTCCCCGGTGGTACACAGTGCAGGCCGGTGTTTTGAAAGAAGGAACGAATACCATCGTGCTACGGGTAGTAAATAATGCCGGCAGGGGAGGTTTTGTTCCCGATAAACCTTACGAGCTGAAAACGGCTACGCGCACCATCGATCTGCAAGGGAGCTGGAAAATGAAACAGGGAGCGGCAATGGCGCCACTGGCATCGCAAACCTTTGTGCGTTGGAAGCCGATGGGATTGTACAACGCTATGATTGCCCCTCTGTTGAAGTATAGTTTTAAAGGCGTGATCTGGTATCAGGGCGAGTCGAATACGGGCAATCCGGCCGAATACCGCACGCTTTTTCCTGCCATGATCAAGGATTGGAGAACCAACTTCAACCGGGGCGATTTTCCTTTTTTATTCGTGCAATTGGCCAATTTCATGGAAGCGCGGCCGCAGCCTTCGGAAAGTAACTGGGCGGCCACCCGCGAAGCGCAGGCAGAAGCGTTGAAGCTTCCGGCAACGGGTATGGCCGTGACGATCGATGTGGGCGAATGGAACGATATTCACCCGCTGAATAAAAGTGCAGTAGGTGAGCGTCTGGCATTACAGGCTTTCAGAATTGCCTATCGGGATAAAACCGTGCAGGCCGACGGACCGGTTTTTAAATCGATGAAAATTAAAAACGGAAAGGCCGTGATACGTTTCGCCCATACAGGTTCGGGATTGGTAGCCGACGGCGCCGCTCCCGAAGGGTTTGCAATAGCGGGCAGCGATGGTAAATTCGTGTGGGCCAAAGCTCTGATCGATGGCGACCGGGTAATTGTGTGGCACGACGACATACGAATTCCGAAACATGTACGTTATGCATGGGCCGACAATCCCGACAAGGCCAATTTGACCACTAAAGAGGGATTACCTGCGGCGCCGTTTCGTACCGACCTGCCATTTGTTAAATAAATTAACCGGGTACACGCCGGCCGGAAACCCGATAGGTGTGTTACCTTCTAAAATAATTCATGTATGAAATTAGGTTTTAGTTGGATTGTTGCAGCTGTTTTGTTACTGACGGCTTGCCAGAAGCAATTGCCCTTTCAGAATTCGAAATTGGATTTCGAAACACGTACCGAAGATTTAGTGAGCCGGCTTACATTGGAAGAAAAAGTTCAACTCATGCGTTACGATTCGCCGGCCATCGAGAGACTGGGAATTCCGGCTTATAACTGGTGGAACGAATGCCTGCACGGTGTGGGGCGTTCGGGATTAGCCACCGTGTTTCCCCAGGCCATCGGGTTGGCAGCCATGTGGGATACCGCGCAAATGTATGCCAATGCCGTAGCGATCTCCGACGAAGCCCGCGCCAAGCATCACGACTACGTGCGGCAGGGGAAACGGGGCATTTATCAGGGACTTACCTATTGGACGCCGAATATTAATATTTTCCGTGATCCGCGGTGGGGCCGGGGGATGGAAACCTATGGCGAGGACCCGTATCTGGCGGCCGAAATGGCTATCCCGTTTATCAAGGGTTTGCAGGGTAACGATCCGCGCTACCTGAAGCTGGTAGCTACAGCCAAGCATTTTGCAGTGCACAGTGGTCCCGAAGCTACCCGCCATTCCTTCGATGTGTGGCCCGGCGACTACGACCTGGAAGAAACCTATTTCCCGCATTTTAAACGTACGGTTACCGAAGCCGGCGTTTATTCGGTGATGTGTGCCTACCAACGGCTGCGGGGCGCACCCTGTTGCGGCAGTAAATTCCTGGAAAACAAACTCCGTAACGAATGGGGCTTTGAAGGGTATATTGTTTCCGATTGCTGGGCCATCCGCGATTTCTACGAAGAAGATAAGCACCATGTGGTGGCTAGCCCCGAAGAGGCTGCTGCTATGGCAGTACAGGCGGGAACCGACCTCAATTGCGGGGTGGTGTATGCCGGGTCGCTGCTGAAAGCAGTGCAGCAGGGCCTGGTAACCGAGGAAGAAGTGACCACTTCGGTGAAACGCCTGATGCTGGCCCGGATGAAACTGGGGCAGTTCGATCCCGATAAAAAAGTGCCTTATGCAGGTATTCCGCTTTCAGTGGTCGATTCGGAACAGCACCGGTTACTGGCGCTGCAATCGGCCCGTAAGTCGATGGTGCTGTTGCAGAATAAGGACGGTGTGCTGCCTTTTGACAAAACAGTGAAAAAGGTAGCCGTGATAGGTCCCAATGCCAACGATCGTGAAGTATTGCTGGGGAACTACAATGGCTATCCATCGTTCGAAATAACCCCTCTTACCGGAATTCGACAAAAGTTGCCCGGTGCCGAGGTGCGTTTTGCTCAAGGTTGTGCGCTGGCCGAAGGCTTACCCTATCTCACGGTAATTCCTGCCGATGTGTTATTTACCGACAAAACCCAATCGGAGAAAGGACTTACCGGCGAATATTTCAATAATCCGAATTTCGACGGCAAAGCCATTCATACCCGGATCGACAAGCAACTGGAGTTCCTCTGGTGGACCAAGGCCCCGTTTGAGGATATGAATCCGGCTTCGTTTTCGGTGCGTTGGACGGGAGTGCTGATTCCTCCCGTAACCGGCCGGTATGCCCTGGGGGGCGAGGCTATGAATGGGTACCGCTTGTACCTCGATGGACAACTGGT
Source organism: Paludibacter sp. 47-17 (assembly GCA_001898935.1). Lineage (GTDB taxonomy): Bacteria > Bacteroidota > Bacteroidia > Bacteroidales > Paludibacteraceae > Paludibacter. Next base: position 23,101 of record MKVT01000030.1, on the reverse strand, counting down.
TTCGAAAGGTAAACTGAACGAACATCATGCCCGTCGCGACTACCAGTTTGTGGAGCTGGAGGGGGGCCGCACCTACGAATTGAAGTTTGAATACATTCAGGATAAGTCGGAGTACGCACATATACGCATGTTTTGGGAAGCTCCGGCCTCGAATCTGAAGCAGGAAGCCCTCGATCTGGCCGCCGGGTCGGATCTGGTAATCCTCTGTCTGGGATTAAGTCCCCAGCTGGAAGGTGAAGAAATGGAAGTGAAAGTTCCCGGGTTTTCGCGGGGCGATCGCGACGATATTCGGTTGCCTGCATCGCAACGCGAGTTGATCGACGCTGTTTCAAAATTAGGAAAACCGACGGTGCTGGTGCTGCTCAACGGTAGTGCGTTGGCCTTCGAAGACGAAGCAGCTAAGGTATCGGCCGTGCTGGAAGCCTGGTATCCGGGACAGGCCGGCGGAACTGCTGTTGCCGATGTTATTTTTGGCGATTACAATCCGGCCGGACGTTTGCCGGTTACCTTCTACAAAAATATTGGCCAACTGCCGGCTTTCGACGATTACAATATGGAAGGCAAGACCTATCGTTATTTCAAAGGCGTCCCCCAGTATGAATTTGGTTTCGGATTGAGTTTTACAAGTTTTGGTTACCGGTTGAAGTCGGCACCTTCGCAACTGAAAAAAGGGGAGACCGCAAAAGTGGTGGTCGACGTTACCAATACCGGCGCACGTGATGGCGAAGAAGTTGTGCAGCTGTATGTTGAGTTGCCCGATTCGAAGCTGAGAAAGGCGATCCGTTCGCTTCGTGGATTCCAACGCATCTACCTGAAGGCGGGCGAAACAAAAACGGTCGAATTTCTGGTGACACCGGAGGCGATGTCGGCCCGCGACGAGGCAAATCAGGCGGTAATGGAGCCAGGGAGGGTGCTGGTGTCGGTAGGAGGTAAACAGCCCGACCCCGCATCGTTGGCTAAAGCTGCGGTCGTTCAGCATTCTATTTCAGTACTATAAATTGCCGGTGTGAAGATACATCGCCGCGCTCAATATTTTTTAGCATGAAGTTTCGAAGTTTAGTTGTTGTTTTTTTGATTGTTTCACTGGTTGCTATGGCGGAGAACGGAAGTCAGCTGTGGCTTCGTTTCGATAAGGCAGCTCCTTTGACCGCCGGATTCAATTCGATCAGCGGAGATCCGGCCCTGAAGGCTTTCGACGAATTTCAACGGGCCTGCAGGTTGATGACCTCCGCTCCATTGCCTGTGGTAAATCAGGCCGGTGCGAACGGCCTGTTGATAGCCACAGCATCGCATCCCGCCATCCGCGCCCTGAAGTGGAGCAAGGAGCTCCGGTCGCTGGGACCGGAGGGCTACCTTATCCGTACAGTCCGGCTCAAAGGGAAGCCGATAACCGTGGTAACCGCTAACCAGCCGCAGGGAGTGTTGTACGGAGTGTATCATTTGTTGCGGATCATGCAGACGGGACAATCGCTCTCCGATCTTACTATCCGTGAAGTTCCTACCTATCAGCTTCGGATACTGAATCACTGGGACAACCTCAACGGAACGGTCGAAAGAGGTTATGCGGGTCATTCTATCTGGAAATGGAACGAATTGCCTGCGGTGCTGTCGCCCCGGTACGAGGACTATGCACGTGCTAATGCCTCCATCGGAATCAATGCTACGGTACTCAACAATGTGAACGCCACACCCGATATTCTTACCGCGGAATATATTCGGAAAATTAAAGCCATTGCTGCTGTCGTGCGGCCCTTTCATATCAAGGTGTTTATCTCCATCAATTTTGCTTCGCCAAGGGTATTGGGCAATCTGCCCGATGCCGACCCTCTGCGCCCCGAAGTGCGCCGGTGGTGGAAACAGAAGGTGGCCGAAATTTACCGCGAGATTCCCGATTTCGGCGGATTTCTGGTAAAGGCTAATTCGGAAGGTTTGCCGGGTCCGATGGACTATGGCCGTACACATGCGGATGGGGCGAATATGATTGCCGAAGCGCTGGAGCCTTATAAAGGCATCGTGATGTGGCGGGCATTTGTGTATGAGCCGGGCGACGACCGGGCTAAACTGGCCTACAGGGAATTCATCGGTTTTGATGGACGGTTTCACGATAATGTTATCATACAAGTGAAGAATGGTCCCATCGATTTTCAACCGCGGGAGCCTTTCAGTCCGTTGTTTGGCGCGATGAAAAAAACGCCCCTCATGCCCGAACTGCAAATCACCCAGGAGTACCTCGGGCATTCCAATCATCTGGCTTTCCTGGCTCCGATGTGGGAAGAGGTGCTCGATGCCGATACCTACGCCTTCGGTGAAGGTTCGACCGTGTCGAAAGTAACCAACGGCAGTTTTGTGCCGGCTCCGGTTTCGGCCATTGCAGGGGTGGCGAATATCGGTGAGGATGTGAACTGGACCGGCCATCATTTCGGACAGGCCAACTGGTATGCATTCGGCCGGTTGGCCTGGAACGCGCAACTGAGTAGTGAAACCATTGCACGGGAATGGTTGGCCATGACCTTCGGTTCGGATAAGAAGAAGCTGACGGTAGAGACGGTGCCGGAGGATATACTCTCGATGATGCTTGGCTCGCACCAGACGGTGGTCGATTACATGATGCCGCTGGGATTGCACCATATTTTTGCGTGGGATCATCATTACGGACCCGAACCCTGGTGCGATATTCCGGGGGCTCGTCCCGATTGGTTGCCCCGCTATTACCACAACGCTTCGAAAGAAGGGCTTGGTTTTAATCGCACTGCCTCGGGTAGTAATGCCGTAGCGCAGTATTCCTCTCCCCTGAAGGAATGGTTCGACGATCCGGCTACCTGCCCCGAGAAGTATTTGTTGTGGTTCCATCATCTTCCGTGGAATTACCGGATGAAAAGCGGGCGTACGCTGTGGGACGAACTGTGTTTCAGTTACGACCGGGGGGTGCAGACCGTGCGCGACTATCAGAAAATATGGGATCGCAATGAATCGTGGATCGATGCGCAACGTTTCAGGGAAGTGCAGTCGCGACTGAAAATTCAATCGAAGGATGCGGTGTGGTGGAAGGACGCCATCTTGCTTTATTTTCAGACTTATTCTCAACAACCCATTCCATACAGTATCGAACGGCCGGTGCATGAACTGGACGACCTGAAAAAAGTCAAATTAGACATGAAACATCATAATTAATTGGCTACTTTTGCGGGCGCTGAGCCGTGAAATTCACCGCTCAGCATTCGTTATCAAACTATAACTATCAATATTAAGTCATGGAGAAAACCTGGAGATGGTTCGGCGAGCAGGATCCGATAACTCTCGCTATGCTACGGCAAATTGGTGTGGAAGGCGTAGTAACGGCTTTGCATCAGGTGCCCGACGGAGAAGTGTGGAGCGCAGCGGCCATCGCACAACGGAAAAACTATATCGAGTCGCATGGATTGAAGTGGTCGGTGGTCGAAAGTCTGCCGGTTTCGGAGGCGATCAAATATGCCGGCCCCGATCGCGACCGGCTCATTGCCGGTTATAAACAGAGTTTGGCCAACCTGGGTCAGGCAGGCATCACTACGGTGGTGTACAATTTTATGCCGGTGATCGACTGGATTCGTACCGATCTGCACCACCAATTGCCCGACGGCACATCGACGCTGTATTTCGATCAGGTTCGATTTGCCTATTTCGATTGCTGTATTCTGAACCGGGAAGGAGCTGCAGCCGATTATCCCGAACAACTGATGCAGCAGGTGCAGGCGCTGAAGGAAACGATAACCGAACAGGAAATCGCGGACTTGGTCGATACGATTATCGTGAAAACGCAAGGCTTCGTTAATGAAAATTTTAAAGGAGATGTGGTGCAGCCGGTAGCGTTGTTCCGGCAGTTGCTCGATCGATACAAAGGGATAGGGCCGGATCAATTGCGCGAAAATCTGCGGTATTTTCTGCAGGAAGTAATACCGGTAGCCGAGCGCTATGGCATCAAGTTGTGCATCCACCCCGACGATCCTCCCTTTGCCGTGTTGGGATTGCCTCGTATAGTCGGCAATACGCACGATATCGAATGGCTGCTCGATGCGGTCGATAGTCCGTCGAACGGTTTTACCTTTTGCGCAGGTTCGCTGAGCGCCGGTGCTCACAACGATATCCCGGCTATGGCGAGGAAATTTGCAGCCAAAACTCATTTTCTGCACCTGCGCAGTACCGAGATATTGCCCGGCGGCGATTTTATGGAAGCTTCGCATACCGAAGGCCGGGGGCATCTGGTGGAGCTTATCCGCATTTTTGAAGCCCTTCGTCCGGGATTACCTATGCGGGTCGATCATGGTAAACTGATGCTCGGCGACGGGGATAAAAATTACAATCCGGGCTATTCGTTCCTCGGGCGCATGTATGCCCTGGCTCAGGTTTCGGGTATGCTCGCCGCCATTAAAAATGAATAACAGACAATTAATACCGAACAAAAATGGATTTATTTTCAATCACAGATAAAGTAGCTGTTATCACCGGGGCCAGCGGGGTGCTCGGAGGCAGCATAGCCCGGAGTTTTGTGAAAGCGGGTGCTAAGGTAGTGGCGTTGGGAACCAAAGAAGCTAAAATAACCGCGGCTGCCGGGGCCTTGCGGAGTGAAGGTGGTGAAGTATTGGCTTTTGCCGGTAATGTATTGGATGTGCCCCGTCTGGAAGAAATCGCCGATGAAGTGATGCGGCAGTGGGGACGGATCGATATTCTGCTGAACATAGCCGGGGGAAATCTGCCGGGAGCTACCCTGATGCCCGATCAGCGTTTTTTCGATATGGACCTCAGGGATTGGAACCGTGTAACCGACCTCAATATGAATGGAACGGTATATCCGTCGTATGTGTTTGGAAAACGAATGGCCGAAGCGGGCGAGGGGAGTATTGTCAATATCTCGTCGATGGCGGCTATGCAAGCTATGACCCGGGTGCCGGGCTATTCGGCGGCAAAAGCCGCAGTAGCCAATTTCACACAATGGATGGCGATGGAAATGGCCATGAAGTACGATGGTAAAATACGGGTGAATGCAGTGGCGCCCGGATTTTTTATCGGCGAACAAAACCGGGCTGTACTGCTCAATCCCGACGGTTCGTATACCGATCGGAGTCATAAGGTGATCGCCAATACTCCTATGCGCCGGTTTGGCGAAATTACCGAGCTCGACGGAGCGGTTCAGTTTTTATGTTCGCCTTCGGCGTCATTCATCACCGGCGTCATTCTGCCCGTCGACGGAGGGTTTTGTATGTTTAGTGGGGTTTAAATGTTGCTTTGTGAGCGAGGTGTAACGCCGCATTAAAAGTGTGTAACGTGCAGAATACTGTGTTCGAACAACATAGCATATATTTGCCCCTGTTGACCACACACAGTGTTCAATCTGAAAAAATATACCGCCATGAAAAAACAGTCCTTTTGTTTGCACTTCTTGGATCAGGCGCCTTTGCTTGTGCCCAACAGGTCCTAAAAGTGACCTTCGAAAATGCCGCAATTGGCAGTGCCGGCGGAGCGGTTGCCATGTGGAGCGGGGCTACCGTGGATGTGATTGCCAATACCTGCAAAACCGGAAATCCATCCGACAAAGTATGGCATTGCAACCACTGCCGGCTGGGGGAGGAGGCAAAGTTTTCTTCCGGCACATCGTCGCACCTGACCGCAGGAGTATACCTGCTACAGGCTGTTGCTCAGGGAAAAACCTACACCGCGAAAAGAATAAAATAAGTTTTGAGAAGTTAGATTTTTGGCGAAAATGTGGCAGTCGTGAGATTGCCGCATTTTCTTTTTTTTTGGAATAATTTGTGCATTTTTTTCAATTAAAATAAATTCTTTGAATTAAAAGTCTATCTTTGTCTCAAAATGTACATATTTAGGCCCATGAACCCCGAGATTTTGCATATTATCATTATTACCGGAGAAACCATTTTACTGGCTCTTATTTTTCAACTGGTTTTTCGTTTACGTCGCGCACTGGGCCTCGGTCTGGTGTATGCCGTACTTACGATGATGGGGTATATTCAGATTTTTCTATCCAGTTCGGTATATCACGAAGTGCTTCCGGGCATAATTGTTTCCCCCGGTTCTATTGTGATGTTCAATGGGATGATGTATGCCGTTTTGATGTTCTATATACGCGAAGATGCTGCAGAAACACGTAAGCTGATTTATGCCATGTTTGTCGCCAATCTGCTCATGTCGTTGCTTTTGCTTATTTTCGACTGGCACCTGAATAACTACGAATTTATCAACCCTGCCATCGATTCGGCCAATTTCATCCGTAATGGCGGGTGGGTTATGTTGGTCGATACGTTTGGATTGCTGGTCGATGTGTTTTTGATCATTGTGATTTACGAAAAGGTGGCAAAATGGATTAAACCGCTGTTCTGGAGGATTTATCTTGCCATGGGATTGATGCAGATTGTCAATTCGATCATGTTTATGGGACTTTCTTTCTGGAGTTCTTCTATTGTGATGGAACAGATCTATTCGGCCATAATCGGAAAGTTTTATACCGGAATTTTCTTTACCGCTTCCGTTTACATCTACCTGAAATATGTTGAGCCCGACGTATATACAATCAGCGATTTGCCGTATAAGGGAGTGTTTCATTCCTTGTCGTACCGTCAGAAATACGAAATGATGCTGGAAGAAAAACAGGCTGTGCAACGCCAGGCCAGCAAAGCACTCGAGCTGAACGAACTGAGGTATCAGACGCTCATCAGGATGTCGCCTGTAGGTATCTTTCTCACCGATTCGACCGGCTATACCATCTACGTCAATCCCCGGTGGTGCGAAATAACGGGCCTTACAGTGGATCAGGCGCTGGGCAATGGCTGGGTGGATGCAGTGGTGCCCGAAGACCGTGAATGGTTGATGAGCGGCTGGGATAAAGCTACCGCCGACACGAGCAGTTCAACAGTCGAATACCGGTTTCTGAGGCCCGATGGTTCGGTGACCTGGGTGTTGGGACAGGCGATTCCGGAAGTCGATTCGGAGGGCAATGTGGTAGGGTATGTGGGTACCATTACCGATATTACCCTGCTGAAAAAGTTTGAGACGGAACTTCGCAAAGCCAAGAATAAGGCTGAAGAGGGGGAACGCCTGAAGACGATGTTCCTCCAGAATATCTCGCATGAAATCAGAACTCCGTTGAATGCCATTTGTGGTTCGGCGAATTTATTAAACGATAATTACTTCTCGGCCAAGCAAAAAGAAAGTCTGTTGTCGATTATCCAGTCGAGCAGTAATCAGCTGCTGGCTATTGTAACCGATATTCTAACCCTCGCATCGCTCGAAACCAATCAGGAAAAATGCAGTATACGTAAAACAGCCGTAAATGTGGTGTTGGCCGAAATAGAAGAAAAATTCCGGCAGGTTGCCGAACAGAAGGGCCTCGAATTTATTGTACTGCCAGGATTGTCGTACGACGATTCGTCGATTCAAACCGATCGGTCGAAGCTGACGCGTATCCTCGCTAACCTGGTGGCGAATGCTTTAAAGTTTACCCGCGAAGGACAGATCCGGGTGGGATATGTTGTAAAAGATAATTACCTTGAATTTTACGTTAAAGATACCGGCATTGGAATCGAGCCGGCACTTCACGAACATATTTTTGATAGCTTTCGCCAGGCCGATACGCGCATTCAGTACGAATTCGGGGGCACCGGACTGGGTTTGTCGATCGCTAAAGGGTTTGCCGAATTACTGGACGGTTCGATCCGGGTTGAGTCGGAACCGGGGAAAGGGTCGGCGTTTTATGTTCTGATTCCTTATCGGATCTAAGAAATAAAAAAAGCACCTATATCATCGATATAAGTGCTTTTTGCTCTCCCTCTTGGACTTGAACCAAGGACCCTCTGATTAACAGTCAGATGCTCTAACCGACTGAGCTAAGGAAGAATTTTTTTCTCAATTGCGATGCAAAAGTAATAGGTTTTTCTGAATTATGCAATATCTTTGCAGTAAAATTTTAAAAAAAAGCGCTGAGTTATGATGAAAAAAGTACTGGGTATGGGTAATGCCCTGACTGACATTTTGTTGCAGATTGATACGGATGAGGTGTTGAATGAGTTAAAATTACCAAAAGGCAGCATGCAGTTGATTGATGAGGCAAAATTGGCCGAGATACGAGGAGCTGTTGCTATCGAGAAGTCGGTGATGGCTACCGGCGGATCGGCTTCCAATACCATCAACGGGATTACCAAACTGGGTGTGGCTGCCGGTTTCTTTGGTAAAATAGGGAAGGATGAGATCGGCACTTTTTTTATGAACGATACGCTGGCCAACGGCGTGGAACCCTTGTTGCAGTATAGCGAGCTCCCTTCGGGCAATTGCACGGTGCTCGTATCTGCCGATGGGGAACGTACCTTATGTACCTACCTGGGTGCAGCTGCCGAACTTACACCCGGTGATATTACCGAATCGCTGTTCGAAGGTTATTCCATTTTTCATATCGAGGGATACCTGGTGCAAAATCATGAGTTGATCCGGAAAGCGGTGCAATTGGCGAAAAAGGCAGGTTTGCTGGTTTCGGTCGACCTGGCCAGCTACAATGTGGTGGAAGCTAATCTCGATTTTTTGAAAGAAATGATCGCCGAGTATGTGGATATTGTGTTTGCCAACGAAGAAGAGGCCCGTGCTTTTACCGGTATGGAACCTCAGGAGGCCCTGATTCATATCGCCGATCGTTGTGATATAGCGGTGGTGAAGATCGGGAAGGAAGGTTCGTATGTGAAATCGGGCGATGTGGTTCATACTATTTCACCCTACCTGGCTAAGAGCATCGATACTACGGGAGCGGGCGATTTATATGCTGCCGGATTTCTGTACGCGCTCGCTCTTGGTTGGCCACTGGATGTCTGCGGGAGGATCGGTTCGCTGGTATCGTCGAAGGTGGTCGAAGTATTGGGGGCGAAAATGACCCAGGAGGTTTGGGACGAAATTAAAAAGGATATTCAATCGTTCATTGCTTAAAACATTGATGCAAGCATTAAAATTGTACGGGGCCATCGTGCTGGCGATGATTTTCTGGTCGTTTTCGTTTATCTGGACACAAATGGCTATCGAATCGTTTCCGCCGGTGACTCTGGTGAGTCTGCGGCTGGTGCTGGCCTCGGCGATGCTCTATGGATATGCCAAGTTCACCGGTAAATTTCAGCGCCTGCGCAGGCAGGATTTGGGCGGTTTTGTGTTGCTTGCTTTTTTCGAACCGTACTTATACTACATGGGCGAAACCTATGCGCTCACCCGGATGTCGCCTACCCTGGTTTCGGTCTTCGTGGCCACTATTCCGCTTTTTGCCCCTGTTCTGGCGTATTTCATGCTCAAGGAAAAGGTTACCAAAAGCAATATGGTGGGAATTTTTGTATCCATCGTAGGAGTCATTTTAGTGATTTATGTACCCGGAACAGGTTTGTATGCCGACTTCTGGGGCGTGGTGCTGGTGTTTTTAGCCGTTTTTGCCGCCGTGTTCTATTCAGCCACGCTCCGGCGGATCTCTTCCTATTATTCCATCACCACCATCATTTTTTATCAAAGCCTTATCGGGCTTGTGTTCTTCACACCCACTTTTTTTGTGCTCGATTATTCGATCATCCACTCCGTCGAAGTTTCGGCCAGATCGCTGGGCGCTCTGCTGATGCTGGCTTTTTTTGCATCCGTCATTGCTTTTGTGTTTTTTGGAGGAGTGGTGCGGAAAATCGGAATCGCCAAAACCAATGTTTTTGTCAACCTTATTCCGGTTTTTACAGCCCTCTTTTCGTGGATGTTGCTCGATCAATACCTCACTTTTACCCAATGGATGGGAATTCTGGTGGTAGTGCTCGGTTTGTTTGTCAGCCAGATTAACCGGAAATCGCGGAAAACCGAAAAGCTGGAAGCCATCGCCAAAGTAACCGAATTTTAACATATTTGGAAAACCGGGAGCGAGGAGTTAAATTTGCGGTTCAATCAACACCCCCTTTATCATGAAGCGAAAAGTACACCCTCTTTTTGTGATTTATCAGTTTCTGATCGCCTATCCGTTGCTTATGATTATCACACCGCTGGTAGCACTTGCTACTATCGTACTTTCGCCTGTTTTCCCGAATAATAATATTTCGTATTATCCGGCGCGATGGTGGGGGAGGGTGATCTGTACACTTTTTTTTGTCAAAGTGACATTTACAGGGCTCGATAAAGTCGATGCCAACCGCTCGTATATTGTAGCGGCCAATCATCAGTCGATGTTCGATATTTTCATTATTTATGGCTGGTTGCCTCATCTGTTTAAGTGGATCATGAAAGCCGAACTGCGGAAAATTCCGCTGGTGGGCAAGGCCTGCGAATCGGCCGGACATATTTTTATCAACCGTACCAATCCCATCGCCGCCCGGAAAAGTATTGAAAGAGCCGAGCGGCAATTGATCAACGGTGTATCGGTAGTGGTTTTTCCCGAAGGTACCCGTACGTTTACAGGCAAAATGGGAGCGTTTAAAAAGGGCGCTTTCCGCATTGCATCCGATCTTAAATTACCCATCCTACCCATCACCATCGACGGGGCGTTTGACGTAATGCCCCGCTCGACGTTCGTTGTGAAGCCCGGAACCATTCAGGTGGTATTTCATCAACCGATCCGGGTAGTCGATTTCCTTCCCGATAACGTACCGGAGCTGATCGAACACACCCGTACCATAATCGCATCAGGCTTAAGGTGATAAGCCCCTCTGAATGCCGCAGTTTCTAAAAAATTGCGGCATTTTTATTTAAATAATGTTAAAGCGAAAATCTGTTTTACCTGCTGAAACCGTCTGTATATAAGACTTCTATTCAGTTGAGCTGTAATTATTTCATTATTTATATAGTACTATGTATTGCAAGGTACTATGACTTGATATATATTTGCAGCCGTTAAACAACACTACTCAATGATATCACTATCCAACATTAACAAAACGTATTACACCGAAGCCACTTCGCTTCATGTGCTCAAAGGGGTTGATCTCACGATTCAACAGGGCGATTATGTATCGATTATGGGAGCCTCGGGTTCCGGGAAATCCACGCTGTTGAATATTCTGGGAATACTCGACAATTACGACACAGGCGAATACCGGCTCAACAATGTGTTGATCAAGGATCTGAACGAACGGCAGGCGGCCCATTACCGCAACGAAATGATCGGCTTCGTGTTCCAGTCGTTCAACCTGATCAATTTTAAAAATGCGCTCGAGAATGTGGCGCTACCGTTGTATTACCGCCACATCAGCCGTAAGCGCCGGAACATCATTGCCATGGAGTACCTCGATCGCATGGGTTTGAAAGATTGGGCCTATCATATGCCCAACGAAATGTCGGGCGGGCAGAAGCAGCGGGTGGCTATTGCCCGGGCCATTATTTCGGAACCAAAAGTAATTCTGGCCGACGAACCTACCGGAGCGCTCGATAGTAAAACCACCGAGGAGGTAATGCAGGTGCTTACCGAACTCAATGCTTCGGGAATTACCACAATCATCGTGACGCACGAGAAGGCGGTAGCCGATATTACCCGCAAGGTGATTCACATCAAGGACGGAATGATCGGAAGTATCGAAACCAACTAATTTCCACCCATGGATATATTACAAGAAATATGGTCGGGCTTGCGCCACAATAAGCTGAGAACGGTGCTTACCGGGTTGTCGGTTTCCTGGGGGATTTTCATTTTGATTATTCTGCTGGCAGCCGGCAACGGGTTGAAAAACGGCGTAACCTCCAACTTTAGCGACCGCGCTACGAATACCGTTCAGATTTGGCCGGGACGAACCTCCAAACCGCATCAGGGGTATCAGTCGGGACGGGGGTTGAGCCTGACCAATAAAGAAGTGCAGAAGATCGATGAGGATGTACGTGAAATGACCGATCGTACTCCGGTACTCGATAATTACCTTACCATTACCAATAAAGCGGAATACGGCAGTTATTCGGTAAGAGGGGTTACGCCGCTGTATACAAGTATTTTCAACCTCAAATTTGCCGAGAATGGCGGAAGGTTTATTAACCAGACCGATATGAATGAGAAACGGAAAGTAATCGTGCTCGACAAAAAGGTGGTGGATGTACTGTTCAAGGATGAGCCGGCACTCGGTAAGTTTGTGCAGGTGGGGCAGGTGATGTTTCAGGTGGTGGGCATCAATACTAAAAAAGACAACTGGGGAAATGGGAATGCCTACATACCGCTTTCCACTTCGCAGGCCATTTTTAATCCCGACGAGAAGTACCGCAGCATTGCCATGACGGTGAACGGCTTGAAAACCATGGAGGAAAACGATACCTTCAACCTGGAATTGAAAAGGTCGCTGGCTCAAACCATGATTTTTGACCCCGAAGATACCCAGGCTTTGTGGATCCGTAATTCGCAACGCGATTACATCGAAACGATGAATATTTTTAATGGCATTACGCTTTTTGTTTCGATTATCGGGATTTTCACGCTGATAGCAGGTATTGTGGGTGTAAGTAATATCATGTTGGTTACGGTGAAAGAACGTACCCGGGAAATCGGAATCCGCAAAGCCCTGGGAGCTCCGCCGGCTCAGATACTGTTTTCGATTATTCTGGAATCGATCATGATTACTGCATTTTTTGGCTATGTAGGCATGATGACCGGAATAGGGATTACCGAGGCGGTGAATTTTGTGATGGAGCAGTCGGCAGCGCAAAATCCATCCGACACAGGGATGTCGGTTTTCAAGAATCCCACGGTAAATCTTACCTATGTATATATTTCGACCCTGATACTGATTATTGCCGGAATCATTGCGGGCTATATGCCAGCCCGCAGGGCCGTTAAAATTAAACCCATCGAAGCCATGCGCGACGAAAATTAATGCTGAAACACTATGTTTGATCTCGATCGATTCCAGGAAATCTGGATTACAATAACTCACAATAAATCGCGGAGCGTGCTAACTGCCTTTGGGGTGTTCTGGGGCATGTTTATGCTGGTGGCCATGGTGGGAGCGGGAGTGGCTCTCGAAAGGGGAATCAGCTCGCAGGTGGAAGGTTTTGCTACCAACTCCTGTTTTATTTGGGAAAACCGTACCTCGGAACCGTATAAGGGTTTCCGGAAGGGCCGGCAATGGGAGATGCGCAACCGCGATATCGTGTTGTTGCAACAAAACGTGCCTGAACTTCAGTATATTGCACCGGTGATTTTTGGAGGTAACAGCGAAAACAACGTGCTGCGCGACGATAAGTCGGGCGCCTTTAATATCAAGGGTAACTATCCTTCGTACAACGATATCGATAATCAGAAAATTGTAAAAGGACGCTACATCAACGATATCGATATTGCTGAAAAACGTAAGGTATGTGTGATCGGCGAACGGGTATATGAAGTTATGTTTCCACACAACGAGGATCCGCTGGGAAAGAATATTCAGGTGAACGGGATTTATTTTACCGTTATCGGAGTAACCCGCAGCACTACGAATATCAATATCGGAGGCGATTCGCAGGAAACTGTTGTACTACCGTTTACGACTATGCAGCAGGCATTTAATATGGGCGACAGGGTTCACTTCCTGGCCATTACCGCCCAGCCGGGGATTAAGGTGAAGGTGGTGGAAGAGAAGGTGAAAGCGGTACTGAAACAGGCTCACGATATTTCGCCCGACGATAAAACTGCCGTCGGGGGAATGAATATCGAAGATCAGTTTACCATGTTTTTATACCTGGGAATCGGTATTGCTTCGCTTATCTGGATAGTAGGTACGGGAACATTGCTTGCCGGTGCCGTGGGAGTGAGTAATATAATGCTGGTGACGGTGAAGGAACGTACCCGCGAAATCGGAATTCGCAGGGCATTGGGGGCAACCCCTTCCAATATTGTCGGACAGATTTTAACCGAAAGTGTGGTGCTGACGATGCTGGCCGGCGTAACCGGCCTGATGCTGGGGGTTGGTTTGTTGTCGCTGATCGGTAAAATGCTGGAACAAAGCGATGGTATGTTCAAAGATCCGCAAATCAGTTTCGGAGTAGGCGTGGGAGCCCTTGTCATCCTGGTTGTCATTGGTGCATTGGCAGGATTTATACCGGCCAACCGGGCGATGAAGATTAAACCTATTGAAGCAATACGAGAAGAGTAAAAAATAAATAAATCAATTACGAATATGAAGCGATTCTTTAAGTTCTTTTTTATTGGCCTGGTGGTCGTTGGTATTATCGGTACCTTTATTTTTCTGTGGCAGAAGTCACAACCCAAGTTGAAAGTGTATGAAATTGTAACGGTGAGCACCGGAACCATTCAGAAGAAAACCGTGGCTACCGGAAAGGTAGAGCCCCGTAACGAAATTCTTATCAAACCCCAGCTTTCGGGTATTATTTCGGAGATCTATAAAGAAGCGGGCGATCAGGTGAAAGCAGGCGATGTGATTGCACGTATTAAACTGATCCCCGACATGGTGAGCCTCAATGCAGCCGAGGCCCGGGTGGTGCGCGCCCAACTGGTATTCGATCAGACTACCCGTAACTTCGAACGCGATAAGCAGCTGTTTGCCGAAAAGGTAATATCCCGTGAAGAGTTCGAAAAAAGCAAGCTTCAATTCGACAACGATAAAGCTGAGCTGAAAACCGCCCAGGACAACCTGAGCCTTACCCGCGATGGTATTGCCAGCGATAAAACCCAGGCCAGCAATACCCTGGTGCGCTCCACCATCAACGGAACCATTCTCGATATCCCCGTGAAAGTGGGAAATTCGGTGATTCAGTCGAACAACTTCAACGACGGAACCACCATTGCAGCCGTTGCCAATATGAACGATATGCTGTTTGTGGGTAAACTCGACGAAACGGAAGTAGGACGGGTAAACACCGATATGCCCATGGAAATCACTATCGGAGCTATTCCCGGCAAACGACTGAATGCCAAACTCGAATACATAGCCCCCAAAGGTACCGACTCGGGTGGCGCCATCATGTTCGATATGAAAGCAGCGGTTACGGTTACCGGCGATGTGTTTATCCGGGCCGGTTACAGCGCGAATGCCGAAATTATTTTCAACCGCGCCGAAAATGTAATCACCATCCCCGAGAGCTGCGTAAGCTTCAGTGGCGATACCGCTTTTGTTCATACCCTGCTTACCGAAGAACCTCAGAGCTTCGAGAAAAAGCAGGTTGTAACCGGCTTGTCGGATGGAATCAGCATCGAAATTAAAAAAGGATTGAAGAAAGGCGACAAAATCCGTGGTGCCGAAGTAATGGATAAAAAACCTGCAAATTCGTGATGAATATGAAAAAACTAGTAGTTTTCACTTTGCTCGTGCTGCTTAGCTCAGCTTTCCGGTCGCATGCAGCGGGAAAGGTTATGACACTGCAGCAATGTATCGATTCGGCGCTCACCAACAGCCGGAACATCCGCCAGCAGGAACTGAACCGTACCAGCCGCGAAATTGCCTACGACCAGGCCCGCGCCAATCTCCTTCCCAATCTGAATGCATCAGCCGGACAGAGTTTTATGTTCGGCCGGTCGCTCATAGCCGACAATACCTACCGTAATGTCAATTCGTCGCAAACTTCATTCGGCATCGGATCGGGTATAACCTTGTTCGACGGGATGCGCATGAAATACAATATCGATGCCCGGAAGGCCGAAATGCTGGCGGCTAAGGCCGATCTGGAAAAAATACAGGAAGATATCCGGTTGAATGTAACGGTGGCTTACCTGCAAGTGCTGCTTTACAAGGAAAATAAGCAAACGGCGCTCAGTCAACTGGAACTTACCAATCAGAAACTGGAACAGCGGGCGGCACTGGTTACCGCCGGAAAGTTGCCTGAGGGAGAATTGTTCGAACTGAAAGCACAGCTGGCCCGTGAAGAACTGAACCTGACCCGTACCGAAACCCAGTTGAAGCTGGCATTATTGGATCTGGCCCAGATTATCGAACTTACCGACTTCGAAAACCTCGATGTGGTACTGCCCCTGGACATGATCGATGCCGAAGCCCGGCTGATTTCGGCCACTGAAGTATACCAGTCGGCTCTGCTTTCAAGACCCGAACTGAAAGCTGCCGAATACCGGCTCAACAGTTCGCTCGTCAATGTCGACATTGCGCGTGCGGCTTATTTCCCTACGCTTAGCCTGGGCGCGCAAATGAGTACGGGTTACTACAACCTGAACGGAGTGCCCAATAACTCATTCAGTCAACAAACACGCGACAACTTGAGCACGAATGTAGGTCTTAACTTGCAAATACCCATTTTTAACCGGTTTGCAACCCGTAATCAGGTGGTAAATTCGAAACTGGCTGTGGAAAACAGCCGGCTGGAAATGGAAAATACGAAAATTCAATTGCGTAAAACCATCGAACAGGCCTATCAGAACGCCATCGCGGCTCAATCGAGACTCGAAGCAGCCCGAAAATCGGAACAGGCCTCCCGCGAAGCCTACCGGTATGCCGAACAGAAATACGAAGCAGGAAGAGCTTCGGTTTACGAGCTGTACGCAGCCAAGGCCAATCTTACTCAGGTAATCTCGGAACTGAGCCAGTCGAAGTACGAATACCTGCTGAGAATTCAAGTTTTAGAATTATTAAAATGAATGCAGAAAATATCAAATCGCAAATGCGCAAGGGTTATCTTGAATATTGTATCTTGCTGATATTGAAAGAAAAACCTTCGTATGCATCCGATATTATCTCCGAATTAAAGGATGCAAAGCTTATCGTTGTGGAGGGTACCTTGTACCCTTTGCTCACCCGGCTTAAAAATGCCGAACTCCTCGATTACCGGTGGGAAGAATCGACCCAGGGACCGCCGCGTAAATATTACGAGATGACCGGAAAAGGGCAACTTTTCCTGGATGAACTCGAAAAGGCATGGGATGAAATTAATTTGGTTATTCGTCGTCTAAAAAGTAACAAAATAGAACAGGTATGAAGAAAACACTCACCGTTAATTTGAATAATATTGTTTTTCACATCGATAGCGATGCCTACGATGCATTGCACAACTATTTGAACGAAGTGGAAAACCGGCTTTCGGAAAATGAACGTCGCGATGTGATGACCGACATTGAAGCCCGTATCGCCGAATTATTTGCCGAAAAACTGGATAAAGGCAAAAATGTGATTACGCTCGAAGATGTCGATTCTGTTATTTCGATTCTGGGTAAGCCTAATCAGTTTGCTTCGGGCGACGACGACGAGCAGCCATCGGAAGGAGAAATCCCTGCCGCCGAAAAGGAACGAAAAGGTCCGCGAAAATTCTACCGCGATCCCGATAACGCAGTGTTGGGGGGGGTTGCCTCCGGACTGGCCATTTATTTGGGTTGGGATGTGGCACTGGTGAGGATCATTCTGGTCGTACTGTTGTTCCTGTCGTATACAACCCTTATTCCGATTTACATTCTGGTATGGATCATTGCTCCCGAAGCCCGCACGGTAGCCCAGAAACTCGAAATGCAGGGCGAGCCGGTTACTGCCGACCGGATCAAGGAAGAAATTAATAATATGAAGAATTATGTGAACAGCGACGAATTTGAAAGTAAGGCCAATACGGTAGGGAGTCGGTTCGGACAAGCTTTCAGGGCAGTATTCAAGGTGATTTTCGGAATTTTAGGTGCTCTCATGGGATTTGTGGGATTTATAGTGCTGGGCGCTTTACTGTCGGCGCTCTCATTAATGGTGTTTGCTCCTACCATCATCACCGGGTTTATTCCCGAATTAACCATGTTCAGCACCATTAATGCAACCTGGATGGTGCTGGCCTTGCTGTTGGTGATCGGTATACCGGTGTTTGTACTGGTCTATGGGGCTATCAGGGTGCTTACCGGTAAAAAAGGGGTGGGTAAACCCCTGAACTGGATTTTGCTCTTACTTTGGATCGTAGGTATCTTTATGTTTACCGGTTTATCGGCCCGTACAGTGGCTTCGTTTATCCGGGGTGAAAACGATTCGCTCAGTTTTTACTGGCACGACGATCACAACGAAAGCCGTATTTCCAGTTTCATCCCGGCCGACGATTTTCATTCGCTCGATATATCGGGCAATGTGAAAGTTGAATTAACACAGGATTCGGTGTTTTCGGTACAGGCAACGGGCGGACCCACAGCGCTTTCGCATTTGAATACCCGGGTGAATAACGGAGTACTGAAGATCAGCACCGAGAAGTTTCATGTCAACCGTGAAGTGACGGTGTATGTGGTAATGCCCGAATTACGATCGCTGAAAGTAAGTGGTGCAAGCGAAGTCCGTAATTTTAACCGGATAACGACCGAAAATCTGGCTATCGAGTTGTCGGGCGTAAGTAAAGCCGATCTAAATGTACACGTGAACAGAGAAATCCGCATCGACCAATCGGCCGCAACCGAGCTCGATCTGGAAGGAATGGCCTACAGGATGGTGCTCAGTAGTTCGGGCCTGGCCAATGTGGATGCCAACGAATTTTTGGTTCACAATGCAAAAGTAAAAGGCGATGGGGCATCCGAAGTCAAAACCAATGTAACCGATTCGCTCGATGTACGGATGTCGGGTACCGCCGCCTTTAAAAACCGGTACCGCCCCTCGTACCATCATCAGGAAGTATCGGGTGCCGCCAGCGTTCGTTTCAACTAGTACCTGCCGTTCCACAGCATCCGCAACCAGTCGCCGAGTTTTTTCTCGGCGCTGTTGTTTTGTACCTGCCAGATCCGGGTTTGTAGCAGCTCGTCGGGCATGAATTGCTGAGTCACAAAATGATTCGGAAAATCGTGCGAATATTTATAATTGGTTCCGTAGTTCAAGTCCTTCATCAATTTGGTCGGAGCATTGCGCAAATGTAGCGGCACGGGCAGATTTCCGGTTTTTTCGACCAGGGCCAGCGCTTCGTCGATAGCCAGGTAGGCCGAATTGCTTTTTGGTGAGGCGGCAAGGTAGACGGTTGTTTCGGCCAGAATAATCCGGCCTTCCGGCCATCCGATTTTATGCAGGGCATCGAAGCAGGTATTGGCCAGTAACAAGGCATTCGGGTTGGCCAGGCCGATATCTTCGGCCGCCGAAATCACCAGTCGCCGGGCAATGAATTTCGGATCCTCGCCACCCGCTATCATACGTGCCAGCCAATAAAGAGCAGCATCGGGATCGCTGCCGCGAATCGATTTGATAAATGCTGATATGATATCGTAGTGGATTTCTCCCTCTTTATCGTAGGCCATCGGGTTTTGCTGGAGTTTGTCGGTCACCAGCTTGTTGTTGATTACAACTTCGCCGCCTGTATTCGACGAACAAACCAAATCGATGATATTCAGTAGCTTGCGGGCATCGCCCCCGGCAAACCGTACGACTGCTTCGGTTTCTTCAACCTTTACTTTGAGTTTTTGTAATACCGTATCGGTGGTGAGCGCCCGGTTCATCAGCTCCAGTAAATCATCCTTTTCAAGTGCCTTCAGTACATACACCTGGCAACGGGAGAGCAGGGGAGTGATAACTTCGAACGACGGATTTTCGGTCGTGGCGCCAATCAAGGTGACAGTTCCGTTTTCTACGGCCCCCAGCAACGAATCCTGTTGCGATTTACTAAAGCGATGTATTTCGTCGATAAACAGAATAGGACTCACACCCTGCGCAAACATCCGGTTTGCCTTCGCTTTTTCGATCACTTCCCTTACATCTTTTACGCCCGAAGTAACTGCGCTAAGGGTGTAAAAGGGTCTTTCCAGACGGTTGGCAATGATACGGGCAAGGGTAGTTTTACCAACACCCGGAGGACCCCAAAGAATAAAAGAGGCGATTCGCCCGGTTTCTATCATTTGGCGTAAAATCGCATCGGGGCCCACTAAATGTTTTTGTCCGATGTATTCGTCTAAGTTTGAAGGGCGTAGTCGTTCGGCAAGAGGTTGCATAAGCTCAGTAAGTCGGGTTGAACTACAAAAGTAGAAAAAAATATAATATAATGAAGGGAAGTTTTGTGGTTTCGGGAAATATTCCGATATTTGCAGGCTCAAAAATTAATTTTATTTGTACAAATGACAAACAATGAAAACTGGCAGGAACGCCCCAGAAAAGAGGGTTCCGGGGCCGGCCGTGATGGTAAACCATTTGAAAAACGCGATGTGAGATCGATACTGAAAGGTACAAGAGGAGCCTCCCGGATTGGCTCAAATCAAACTCGTGATAATGATCGTCCGTCATTCAAGCCGGATTTTAGTAAGAGAGAAGAAAACAGACAGAACTTTGAAAATCGTGAGCCACGTCCCTACGATGCTTCCCGTCAGGATCGTCCGTACGAGCGCCGTGAACCGAAATCTTTTGATCGTCCCTATGAACGTCGTGAACCGCGCCCGTACGATGCCTCCCGTCAGGATCGCCCGTACGAACGTCGTGAGCCGCGCAGTTTCGAATCCCGCGAGAATCGTCCGTACGAATCCCGCGAAAACCGGCCTTACCAGCCCCGTGAAAACCGTCCTTACGAACGGCGTGAAGGCGGTTATTCCCAGGACAGGAATTCGACCGGCCGTCCGCGATTCAAACCTAATTTTCAGGAAGGACAGGGAGGCGACACCAACCGTCGTCCGCGTGTTACATTACGCAAGCCGGGCGAACATGCCGAAGGAAACTTTGTCGAAACTCGTTTTGATACCCGCGATACTACCGGACGCCGTCCGCGTATCCGTTCAGGTAATGTAGATCCCAATGCAAAATACAGCAAGAAAAAACAGCTCGAATACCGTCGTAATGAAGTTGATTTTACGAAACCGGTACGTCTGAATAAATTCCTCGCCAATGCAGGAATATGTTCCCGTCGCGAAGCCGATGAATTTATCCGTGCCGGGGTGATTACGGTCAATGGTGAAATCGTTACCGAAATGGGCGTGAAAGTGATGCACTCCGATAAGGTGATGTTCCACAATCAGTTGGTACGCTCGGAGCGTAAGGTGTATATTTTGCTGAATAAGCCGAAGGATACCGTCACCACGGCCGAAGATACACACGATCGCCGTACGGTGCTCGATCTGGTGAAAAATGCATGCAGCGAACGTATCTATCCGGTCGGTCGTCTCGACCGTAATACGACGGGTGTTTTGTTGCTTACCAACGATGGCGATCTGGCGTCGAAGCTCACACATCCGAAGTATGACAAAAAGAAAATTTATCACGTAACGCTCGATAAACCACTCGAAATTCCCGATTTTGAAGCTATTCTGTCGGGTATCAGTCTGGATGAGGAAAAAATTGCGGCCGATGAACTGAATTTTGTGAAGGACGACGATTTCCGCCAGGTCGGTATCCAGATTCACTCGGGACAAAACCGTGTAGTGCGTCGTATTTTCGAGAAACTGGGTTATAAGGTAGTGCGTCTCGACCGCGTATTCTTTGCGGGACTGACTAAGAAGAATCTGCCCCGCGGTAAGTATCGTTTCCTCACCGAAAGGGAGGTGAATATGCTGAAAATGGGAGCCTACGAATAAATTCATCCCGATTACTACTAACTCCCTTGTTTTTTGCAAGGGAGTTTTTTTTTAGTATGATTTGATTATGGCAAAAAACGTATCATTTGCAGGCAGGGTATTTCGCTGGATCCGGAACCTGGTCGTCGTCTTCTTTGTTTTTACTATTGCCTGGACCTTACTGGCAGGTTTCATACCGGTATTGCTGACTCCTCTGATGGTGATCAGGAGTGTGGAAGCTGTTACGGAAGGCCGGTCGCCTAAAAATAGTAAGGATTGGGTAAGTATCGAGCATATTTCACCCCACCTGGTGCAGGCAGTGATAGCTTCGGAGGACAACTTGTTCATGGAACACAATGGTTTCTCGCTGGATGATATGAAAAAAGCCTGGGAGCACAACAAAAAGGGAAAACGGATAAGGGGCGGCAGTACTATTTCGCAGCAAACGGCTAAAAATGTTTTTTTATGGAACAAACGTTCGTACGTTCGAAAAGGATTGGAAGCCTATTTTACGGTGTTGATCGAGTTGTTCTGGTCGAAAAAACGGATTATGGAGGTGTATTTAAATGTAATTGAAATGGGCGATGGAATATACGGGGCCCAAGCTGCGGCCATGGAATATTTCGGAAAAGATGCGTCGGAGCTCACCCGCCGGCAGGCTGCTGCTATTGCTGTATGTCTTCCTAATCCGCGGAAATACACGCCGGTTAATCCTTCGTCGTACATTCGCAGACGTACTGCGTCGATTGTTTCGTTGATGGATAAACTCCCGGCCCCCGATTTCATCAAAGAGGGAAAGTGAGAACTAAATTTTATATACAATGAATAAAAGCATTCACTATATCGATTGGGGTTTGAAGGAGTACAATCAAGCCTGGCAGGAACAGGAACAGTTGTTCAAGGGTACTCTTGAACTGAAGCAGCAGGGGATGCCTACCGAAAATTACCTGGTATTTTGCGAACATCCTCATGTATACACTTTGGGGAAAAGCGGGGATGAGCAGAATTTGTTGTTGAATTATATACAGCTCCAGGCTCAGCATGCCTCGTTCGTGCATACCAACAGAGGCGGAGATATCACCTACCATGGTCCGGGCCAATTGGTAGGTTATCCGATCTTCGATCTGGCCAATTTCGGGATGGGGCTTCGGCAGTATATTGAAACGCTGGAGGACGCGATTATTGAATTTATCGCGCTGTACGGATTGAAAGGAGAACGTCTCGACGGGGCTACCGGAGTATGGCTGGATCCGACAACTCCCCGTGCACGAAAAATCTGTGCTATTGGTGTACGTAGCTCCCGTTATGTAACCATGCATGGCTTCGCTTTGAATATATCGACCGATTTATCGTACTTTTCGCACATCAATCCATGTGGATTTACCGACAAGGGAGTGACTTCACTGGCCCTTGAAACCGGTCTGTCCATCGATTTTGAGATCGTAAAGCAACAACTGCGCCAACTGGTCGAAAAAAAGTTTCAATGAAAATATTCACATTATCAATAAGATAGATTTTTTGCATAAAAATAATTGATTTTTTTTCGAAAAATAATTTGCACAAGATAAAAAAACCGCTTATCTTTGCAGTCCCTTTTGAGAGGAAAGGTTAGCAGATACGCTCTTTGAAATGATGCAATGAACAAGACAATGTAGTATAAGAAAATGGGAAAAAAGAAAGTCTTTGTCAATACTTATTATTATATAGTAAGTGAAGGAAGAGACGCCAAGCAAAAAGAAC
>MKVT01000029.1 GCA_001898935.1 Paludibacter sp. 47-17 | reverse complement strand
AAAAAAACGGTAATTTTGTCATTCAATTTTCGTTCTTTGAATCAAGGCCATCAAGAGGGGTCAATATCACCGGAATGAGGGGTCAATATCACCGGAATATCCAATCTAGTTGTAAAAAACATGATTAACCTGATTTGGTAAAACTTTATTTGTAATTTTGATTGGCAATTCATCTCTTAATCCATCTTTACTAGATTCGAAATGTATAATAAAATTTATAATCATAAGGGAACCCAACGGTGGAATTATAATATGATAAATACTGATCTGGCATTTCCCAGCTGCCAATATAATTTGCCCAGCCTTCGCACAAAGGTACGAACCCCACAAAGATACATGGTCGAAACCCCAACTGTTTTGTTGACTTTTTGTTTGTACCGTAAAAGAAAGGGTTTGTATCGGACCCAAAAGAAAGCATTCTAAATGTCTAAATTACAAACACAACACTTTGGTGTTTATTTTAATAGTTGAAAATCTGGCATTTGTTTTTGCCACATTGTATAATAACGAGTGCCTTCTTTAAATAAAGAAACATGAGTTCCTTCTTCAATTAAAATTCCATTTTCTAAAATCGCTATTTTGTCAGCATCGATTACTGTGCTTAAACGGTGAGCAATAAGCAGAATCGTTTTCCCCTGATTTTTTAGAGTTTGAATAACAGATTTAACGTACTGTTCAGAATCAGAGTCCAATGATGAGGTTGCTTCATCAAATATGAATATTTCAGGATTTTTATACATGGCTCTTGCTATGGCAAGCCGTTGTTTTTCCCCTCCTGATAGTGATGTGCCGTTTTCACCGATTTGTGTGGTAAATCCATTTGGCAATTTTTCAACAAATGACATTAATCCTAACTGTTGAACAATGGAAACAATACGCTCCATGTCTGGCTGTAAGTCCCCTATAGCAATATTATCAATAATATTCCCTGAAAACAAACTCAATTGTTGAGGAACAACACTAACCATCGATCTTAGACTATCGCAAGAAAAATTATTAACATCCAAGTCGTTAACGGTAATTTTTCCTGCGTTTAATGTATAAAGTTTTTGCAACAATGATGCTAAGGTGGTTTTACCCGAACCGCTTTCGCCAATGACAGCAGTTAGTTTGCCTTTTGGTATAGTAAATGAAAAATTCTGAAAAACCTCTTTACGAGTTCCATAAGCAAATTTGATATTTTCAAATTTTATATCGCCAATATCTTCTCTCTTTAGTTCAACCTTGCTATCCGTTGCCTCTCGCTCTAAATCCATTATTTCAAACAAACGGTCGGCTGCAATCAGTGCGTTTTGGATCGATTTATTTGCCCCTATTAGGCCGGAAATTGGCCCCATAAAATATCCAATAATCGCATAGAATGCGAGTAACTCACCTGGAGTAATTTCGTTATCAATCACAAAATACGAACCGGACCAAAGGAGTATTATCGTAAAAACTCTACTTATTACTTCCGAAGAATATGTTGAAAACATTGAATTCTCACCTGACTTAAAAACTATTTTCAACAATCCAATAAATCGGACTTCGGTTTTCATATTGCTAAATTCCTCAATACCAAACTGCTTTATGGTGCGCACAGAGTTCAACGATTCCACCAACTGGCTTTCTAATTCGGCTGAATGTTCCATTAATTTACGCTCCTGTTTTTTGTTTAGTTTGTTAGTAACAAAATAAACTACAGAATACAGCGGAACAACTATGAGCATTATCGATGCCAGTTTCCAACTATAAATAAACATTAATGCAAATGAAAACAAAACAACAAACACATTTACAGTCAGCGAAATAGACACATCGTTGATAAAAGCACGAATTTTTACAGCATCGTTTATACGTGAAATTATTTCTCCCACACGCATGGTGTCGAAAAATCGCTGAGGCAGCTTTAGCAAATGTTTGTAATAGCCTAAAATGAGTCGAGTGTCAATTTTCTGTCCTGTTTTAAGCATAAACAGGGTTTGGTATATACCTAACAAAATCTGAAATACAACCATGATAAGCATACTCACACTCAACAAATTAAGTAAATTTGTGTTGCCTGTTATCAATACATTATCTGTAATTTTTTGAATATAAATAGAAGTAGATAAACCTAAAAGAGTATAAAGAATTGCCCCTATTAAACTTTGTACAAGTACGCCTTTATGTGGGGCAAGTAGAAATACAAAACGTTTAAAATTAGAAACTTTTTCGTTTTTAGCAACAAAATCATCATTTGGCATAAGTAGCACCAATACTCCTGTCCAAAGCTTCATGAACTCTTCAATACTCATTGTATGCATCTCGCCATCGGCTGGATCCATATAAGTCAGTTGCTTTTCATTGTACTTATAAAGCACCACGTAATGATGGAGTTGCACTTTATTTCGTTCTACTACGACATGCGCAATTGTAGGCATTGGAATTTTACCAAGAGAATCTTGATTTCCTCTCACACCTTTAGCTGAGAAACGCAATTGTTCGGCAGCTTTAATCATGCCAAGCACATTTGTTCCTTTGGTATCAGTGCCTGCAATCTGACGAATACGTGCCACAGACATCTCCAATTTATAATGCGAAGCAACCGAAGCAAGACATGCAGCACCACAATCGGTAATATCGTGTTGTTTTACTTTAATACTCACTGTTTTTCTGCTAATAATTTAGGATTAAGCCAATTGTCGACTTTGTCGAAAAGCAGTTGCCAAAGACTTCGTCTATTTAATTGAAAACGAGCCGTAAAAGTCAGTCCTTTTTGGATATTTCCCTGATAACCATTTTTCAATTTTAAAGAGCTTTTGCTTAAAGTACAGCGTACTCTGAACATAGGCTTTTGGTCGATAAGTACCACATCACTTAATACTTCTTTTACTTCCCCTTTAACCATCCCCCAATCGCGATAGTTAAAAGCATCGAATTGAAAATTAACTTGTTGGTTTTGTTGGATATAGCCAATATCTGAAGGCGATATGTAACATTCGGCTAATAACGCGTCGCTGGATGAAATATAGGCCAAGTTTTGACCTGGTGCAATAAAATTACCTTTCTGAAAACCTGCTACCTGAACCAATGTTCCTGTAATAGGAGCCAGAATTATGTATTGACTTTTTTCTTTTTCAAGTTGCTTGATATGGGATGAAAGCTCAATATTTCGCTGATTCAAATTGGCTTGTTCGGCTGTCCAATTTGAATGGTAATCTTGCTCCAATGCATTTAATTGTTTTGAAGCTTTGTCGTACGTATTTTTGGATTGCAAATACTCAAAATCGGATATTACCTTTTGATCTGCCAATGTTTTTTGCGTTGCAAGTTCTTTTTTCAAATAGTCTACATTGATCTCAAGTTCGTTTCTTTTGGCCCGATACCGATAATACTCAGCCCGAAACTTGGGAGTTAGCAACTGATTGTATTGAGCTGACAATAAAAATGTAATATCGGATATAAAAATGTGATTTTCTTGCATTTTATTATGGGCAAGTTTCATTTGTTCATTCAATTTATCGGAGTTCAGAACAATCAGTGTATCGCCTTTTTGTACGGTTTGGTTTTCTTGCATCCGGTACGATACCACTTCACCAAACAAAGCCGACTGAATCATAGTATTCTCGTCAGGCGAACGAATTATACCACGGCTTTGCGAACTGACATCCACATAAACTATTGGTAATGATATAAAAATAAGCGCATTCATTATAAGGATTATACCATAAATGATTTTACTCTTTGTATTGATCTGAGCATGATAACACTCGACAGTATTTTCAATAATTTCAGGAGGGAAGAGTTGAGGCATAAGTTTATTCAAATATTTAATCCCCTATAAAAACTGTAAGCACAAACAAAATAAAATTATATATTGAATGAATGAAGGTGGTGTATAAAAACGGATTTTGTTTCCTACGAAAGAATATAAAGCAGCTGAATGACCAGATTAATCCATAAAAAAAAGCAATCAACATATATTGTATTGATTTAAAATGCATTAAACCAAACAATACAGATGAAACAATTATTGTATAAAAAAATACATTTGTCTTCTTTTTATAAAAATATGAAGTCAGCTTTAAAGGCATATATTGAAAAATGAAAGTCTCACAAAACGGAGCTAACAATACAATTAGCAAAAAATCTAAAAAACCGGTATCATACGTATTAAAACTTTCGTCTGTGTTAACATTAAACAACATAAATAATATAACGAAAAAAATATTCACAACAAGAGTGCTGCCGATTGCATACAAAATAATTTTAAATGTATGACTTTTGTATAGATAGGAATATATTTTAATCATTTATTTTAATTTGAATGAAAAAATAATCCTAAAATGTTACGACTACAACTTTTAGGATTATTTTCATTGACAAAACTACCATTGACAGTTGGGATTAGATACAATTCATCAGTGTTTCATTCGCGGCAGAACTTCCACTTGTAACAAAATCTTTTACAATCCCTACGGCATATCCAACTCCATATCCAACTACTTGTCCAGCGGATTTGACAGCATTAACAAATTCAGAAAGTATTCCACCTCCCTGAATACGTATCATCTCATCGTAACTTAATTCAATGAGTAAGTCCTCATATCTTTCATTCATGATTGTCTGTATTTTTTAAATGTGTTATTTTTTTTGCTGATCTTTATAACCTTGTTGAGCCCCTGCAGAGAAACCCTCAACAAATGCTTCAGCAATCTCGACTACTCCTAGAAATTCAAGAAATTTGACAATAGATTTATAGACAGAGCCACCATAAGTTTCTCTCAGTTCCTCTACATTCATTTCCTGAACGCCATACGTGTTTACATCAAAGTTTTTCATTTTCTTTTTTAGTAAAATGTAAATCTATTT
This sequence comes from Paludibacter sp. 47-17, assembly GCA_001898935.1. GTDB lineage: Bacteria > Bacteroidota > Bacteroidia > Bacteroidales > Paludibacteraceae > Paludibacter. Next base: position 63,954 of record MKVT01000029.1, on the reverse strand, counting down.
TTGCCACAACTTAAAGCCTGTGAGCTGACTCTTATATTTGCAAATATGGCGCAAATATAAAACTCCTTCCGTTCATATGTTTAGACGGAAGCATGCAAGCTACAAAACTATCATTAATTTTACCTAAATTATATTTACTTTCAGCAACTTAAAATTCAACGTCAAGTTTCAAGTTCTTTGTTAGTATTTTTATTTTGTGATTCTCGGTATAATTTTCATGAATGGCGCCAAAAGCTCCTTATCCTTTTTTAATATAGTAAATAACATCTTAGATTTTAATTCCAAATCTCCGAATACCAAAGTTATTGAAAAGATCGTACAATTCAAACATTTACAACTGTTTAATCTATTAATGAAAATTGAAGATAAAACATAGTGAACAGAACCGCCTGCCTCGGGGATAATTCCTTCCTAATCTTAGACAACAAGTCGCATTAAAACATAGTACTGATTTTGTTGTCATAAAGAAAAGGAAAACTTACGGTGCAGGTTTAAAACGAAAGTAGTTTTAGAGCTACTTCAAGAAAACAAAACTGTCCAGGAGATTACCAAACACATAAACTAAAGTAATTGTTCCAAAAACACAGACAAGTTTACCATAAAATGGATAAATGTAACCAGCCAAAAACTTTTATTCAAATTCTTAATATGAATTAGAAAGGCATACATAAAAACAAAACCAATAAGGCTTGTTTGGATCATATAAATAAGACTATAAGTATGAGCTAAACCAAAAACTATCCCTGACACAATACAGATTAATAACGTCTGATTTTTCAAAAATGATAATTTTGATAAAATATAATAAATAAATTGTTGATATATCAAAGTTTCCAATAAAGGTGCGATTATTAATCCCTTAACTATCATTCCAAGAATTCCTCGATTAGTCAATGAAGGAGGTTCTGAAAACACAAAGTCACCAATATTGAAAATCTCTGTAAAAGCAAAAAACAGAGCATTAATAAAAAGAATCAAACAATAGAAAATGGCTATAAAAATTACTACATTCTGTTTTCGAAAAAAATCACTCAGCATAAATAATCATAAAAAAGAGACACAAGATAAGTATACAAGCATCTCTTTCGTTACAAAAAAATTGGGAATTATTTGAATGGCATATCAGTGCAAAGTTTTCCACCTTCTCGCTTGACTTGGTTGCTAGCTTCTATAGCTTCTGGAATATTATCAACTAACTTTCCAACAACATAGTCCACAACCCACTTCCAAATACCATTTCCTCCATTAGTTTCCTTTTTCTCTTCTCCATTCATTTCCTGAACGCCATATTTGTTAACATCAAAGTTTTTCATTTTCTTTTTTAGTAAAATGTAAATCTATTTTTGCCACAACTTAAAGCCTGTGAACTGACTCTTATATTTGCAAATATGGCGCAAATATAAAACTCCTTCCGTTCATATGTTTAGACGGAAGCTTGTAAGCCACAAAACCACCATCAATCTTACTTAAATCATGTTCACTTTCTATAATTTCAAGTTCAAAGTCAAGTTTCATGTTCACTTTTTTAGTATAAATGAAACTTTTCTTTTTTCTCGAATAAGTAATTGGCAGATTATTTTTCTTCAAATCGTCAAGTAGCAAATACAAACTTGCTCGGCTAATACTAAGTTTCTTGGCTAGTCTTTCCGGCGTGTCTGTTCTCTCCTCTGATATAAGTTCATGTAGGAGTTGTAATAATTTAATTGTTCTGGTAAACGTCATAATTTCAGGTTCTTTTTTAGTGTTTTTATTTTTTGACTCTCGGTATAGTTGTAATGAATGGCGCAAAAGGCTCTTTGTCCTTTCTTAATATGACATATAACATCCTAGCTTATAATTTCAAATGCCAAAGTTATTGAAAAAATCGTAAATTTCAAACACATTTACTACCATTTCATCTATTAACGACAATTGAGAATAAAACATGTTGAACGGAACCGATTGCCTGGGGAAAGAGTAAGCCCCCGATAAACTGGTAGAAGTTTGAATTAGTGAAAAACATAAATCAAGTTGTGACTTTCGATTACACATGGACATAAATCCGAAGTGCGGATTTTACAAAAGCTTCTCGGCATACACAATATATCCCTCATTGTCATTGTCGGTGTAGGCATTAGTCATTCCTGAAATAAATTTGAAATTTTTCATGTTCATTGATGCCGTCATTGCTTTTGCATGTAATACAAAAAATTTCCAGCATTTCCAGCAAAAATTTTAACACTAACACCATCACTCGGAAAAACCTGGTTTAATTCAGGACCTTTTCCCATTTTTCTGTTGATGCACTATAAATGTATCTGGTTTCTTGTGATGGAACATCTACCATAAAGCCATTTGCTTTTGTGCGAGCACTATTAAGAGTAGATACTAATTTCTTAGCTGCAAATTTTTATATCATTTTTTGCAGGTCAGCATATGAGAAACCTTTTTCACCACTGAATGGAATCACAATTGTTAGCGCATCATTACCAACAGCTAAAGGTGTTTTAGAGAAATCAACACTTGTAACATATTCAGTGTATTTTGCGCTTTTAACAGTACTAAGATTTGTTGGTTTCTGCCATTTCTCCAGACCTGGCATTTTAACTTTAAAAATCATGTCTTTCCAACCAATTGTCATTCCATTATCCCATGATTTAACCTGTACCCACGTTTTGAATCAAGTTTCATTATGTTGGACTTTTGAAGAAAAACCAGATTTTTTGTAAACGATATAATCAAAATCATATAGTTTTGCACCTAATCTACGCCTGCTTTTAATTGTTTCATAGTGCCATTTATCTTCACCAAATAATGCAACTCTCCATTTGCCAACCACGGTGTGACGTGCTGCGCTTTTTACAGGAAAATTATCAATGTTGGGGGTTGCCGATGTTGCCAGAACGCGCCCAAAGTGTTTTTCGTGTCTTGTCCGTAATTGCCATTTCTATTTTATTACTTCATTTTCAAGTTTTTGCTGTCCCATTAGCATTGCAGGTAACGGGGAGCGCTATGTGACACCCGACAGGGTGCACATAGTGCGTGTTACCAAACGTGCATTGACGCTTATATTTATTGAAGAATCATTTTAACAGTATAATTTTGATTGTTGGTTGTAAGCAGATGAATAAAATAGATGCCTGGCTTTATATCAGTGTTGTTAATTACTTCTTCCGTTTTTCCTTGCAGATTAATTGTCTTAACGCATTTTCCGAGCATATCAGTTATCATTATGGTAGAATGCACATCATAGTCGGAAGTTTCCCATCTAATACTGCCAGATCCGGCAATCGGATTTGGAGACACTGTAATAGAAGGTCCTTTTATAGGATTATTTACTCCGTCGATTACAGGATCAGATTTATCCGTCGAATTACAATCGTTGAATTCCGGATTTTTATACACAGTTTCACCATCCAGGCTAAAACACACAAAACGCCATTCCTGATTGCATCCTATACAAGTGGGGATAGGAGTAATGGATCCGAATAAACCTTCTTTCACACTACCAATACCTTCAATGATGTAGTCAAAACTATCTGTCACAGTCATAAAAGGACCTGGGATTTGATATCTTTTCCTGTATTCGTTACCTACCTTTACTGAATCCATTCCGGTTATAACATATTTTAAATGCTCGCTTATCCAAACAGTATCTCCAACCTCTTTATTGAAATCATACAATAGAATCTCTCTGTTATCGTAATTATGTAAAATTCCCATTTTTTCAATATACGAGTAACCTACATAATAAATTTTTTTGTCTTGCTCACGAATTCCTCCTATTCCATTATAAATTGGGTTAGATAGAGTACCTGTATTCCGTACAACTTTACAGTATATCGTCTCATTGATTATAGTATCCCCCTGTAATGAATATTGCAGCAATGAGGTATCCATCGGCGAAAAGTTCCATCGTGAAGCATAAAACACATTCCATTGGGCGTTTTCCGTAGGGAAGGGGACATATTTCTGAGCTGCAAGGCTGACAGCAACTGTCAGTATCCAATATAAGATTATTTTTTTCATTTCAGTTTTTTTTTAGATTATTTGATTTCAAATTGCGCTCCTGCCTGAACTTCAAAACTACCGTTAATAGTAGTTTCACCATCGGCATCGATTATTACATTTGCTCCTGATTGGATAGTTACCGGTCCCGATGCTTTATCGTCAGTTACGTTCCCATTTTTTGAGACTGTAGCGCTTGTAAATCGTTGAGGCGTTGCTGTCCACATTTGTATTTCGGGACAACCAATTAAATTGTGGGAATAGTACAAATCTACATAACTCTGATTATACCTGGATATACATTCTGCAACTCCAATATGCGAATGAAAATCATCGGTATAAATAAGAGTTCCAAATTGTTTATGCATAAGATATAACAAACCAACTAAACCATATCTGGTATTTCCTAAAAAAGCGACTCCTCCCGTTTGTGGCAAAATGGTAAAAACTTCACCACAATTGCGTGCTCCACTGTTTCCAATATTACTTGTAATATCAAAAGGAGTTACAGTGCAACTATTGGAATACAATATTGACGGAGAATCATGATTTGTCAGATTATCAAGTCCATTATTACTTTCCGGTTGTACATCATGGAAACCATTTGCATCTTCCGCATCAAGTTTCCAGTAAGGTTTGTCGTTTAGCCCACTGGCCATAGTTGCTATTCCACTCCTCTTTCCACCTGTACCGCCATGGCAAAACCACCCGAACAACCCATAAAGGTTATTCATTTCATTTATAACATCAGCTCCCTTGGTAGTCCCTGGCGTTGAACCGGAATAACCATTTGTATCGTAAGTTGGACTTGCCGAAGGCATTTCATTCCATATTACATAATTAGTGCTAAAACCGGGAAAATTTGTTTTTACTTTTCCAGCCTCTTGCCCGATTTGCAATTGGTCTGACTGGATAGAAAAAGCTTTTAAGAAATAGCTACAATCTCCATTTCCGGGATTTTGCTCATAAAGCAATACCTTTCGCGACCAGTTTATTATGTCCGTAGTATCCGAGCAGATAAGTCGTCATACATAAAAATATCAGGTATCACTTTGGGATTATTATTATTTGACCAATTTGCATGTAAATCTGAGAAGTATGCATCTGTTGGGAAGTTAGTATTAGCATAATTCTTAAATTGAACCGGCACATTCGTATTATAGTCCCCAGCTATCAACGTCCATGTTGTCGAGCCATTCGTATGGGCATCTTTTAAATATTGTCTTACCTTGCCCGGATTATCATTTATGACAGGGTTACTTATGTTATCTCCTGTATAATTACTGTATATGTCATTGGTAGTAACAATACCGATATCAATACCTTTCTGTTTTTTCCAGTTTACAAAATCGGTAAATCCGTTTACAAGAGAGGCGTCCGTTATAATTACATATTCATAATACGGAAGCGTCGTAGTTGCTGCAACTGGCGAACGAATGTTTGTGTTTAAATTATAATTAGTCATTTTCTGTATTTTAATGAATCAATAAGTACATAAGTTGCTCCTATTAGATTTACTATTATTATGATTGTAAATGAATATAATTTTACAGAAATTGGAACTAGAAAATAAATTATGAAAGACGAAATATAACAAATTAGAAAAGTGATTGCATATTTCAATAGATTTTTTTTCTGCTTTCAATTTCCCCTTTATTTCTAAAATAATTTGCAATAACTAAACCTGTTGTAACAAAAGGTATACCTATTGATAATGAAAACAAATAGGTGTTGTCATATATTTTAGAAGTAACAAACAATATTATTGAAAACAAATAAAGAAAAATATATAAATACTTCATATCTTAACATTTAACCTACATGAATATAGCCAAACATATGAATGTTTTCTATAATTACATTAACTACAAATCCATGTCTGTAAAACTAGTCAACCAGCAGCTACAACAAACAATAGATTTTAGCACATATAGTTATACTAGAAAAACAGGGAGTGGTATTTGCTATCATCAATCATCATTTCATAGTCCATCACAGCGCAAATATACAAATATACCTTTATAAAAAACAACAAAATATAAAAATATTTTCACCCAACCCTACTTAATAAACTAATTAACTAAAAACCAGCCAACTACAATTAATCAAGAGCAAAAACATCCGCTTGCGAATTGTTTTACCGCAAATCTCCCCGTGACGCATTTACCTAATCAGAAAATGCGACACCGGTGTCGCTCAACCTGTATTAATAAGACTCAAGATTCAATTCCAACTGCTTATCATCATCTGCTTGTTTCGTTTCTTCAGATTGAAACAAACCTTTCAATCTGAGTTCGATGCTTAAAACAGCGTTAGGTATTTAGAATTAATCACCTGAGTTCGATTAATAATTATTCAAAAAAATGTATCTTTGTGCCCATGTATAATTTTTTACACGTAAATAATATGAAGAAAATTTTTGTACTTATGATGACGATAGCGACCCTCGTCAGTTGTAGCGAAAAGAATCCGTTTTATTCGGAATTTCCCAACGAATATGGCATTCCGCCCTTCGAGGACATCAAAACCGAGCATTATATGCCGGCTTTTAAAGAAGGTATCAAACAACAGCAGGCCGAATACGATGCTATTGCCAACACTACCGAAGCGCCCACCTTTGCCAACACCATCGAGGCTCTCGAGTTCAGCGGCGAATTGCTGAATCGCGTGTCGTCGGTTTTCTTCAATCTTTACTCGGCCGAAACCAACGATTCGCTTTCCTCGATTGCCAATCAGGTTTCACCCCTCCTCTCGGAACACGGCGATAATCTTTACCTGAACGATAAAATTTTCCAACGGGTGAAAACCTTGTACAACCAGCGCGCCGGACTGGGACTGAATGCCGAACAGACCCGTATTCTCGAAAAATATTACAAAAACTTTGTTCGTAGCGGAGCCGACCTGAGCGAAGAGGCCAAAGCAAAACTGCGTGAAATCAACAAGGAACTGAGTATGGCTCAGCTTACTTTCGGCCAGAACCTGCTGAACGACAACAACGCGTTCCAGAAATTCGTGACCGACGAGTCGCAGCTGGCCGGCCTGCCCGAAAGTGTGAAACAAGCTGCCGCCGCTGCTGCCAAGGAAGCCGGGAAAGATGGTCAATGGCTGTTTACCACTTCGAAAGCCAGTTTTATCCCTGTGCTTCAGTATGGCGACAACCGTGAACTTCGCAAGGAGTTGTTGCTGGCTTATGCCAACCGTGGCAACAACGGCGATGCCAACGATAACAACGCCATTATCAAAAAAATCATGGAGCTGCGCATTCAGCGTGCCAAGCTGATGGGTTATGCCACTCCGGCCGATTTTATTCTCGACAATACCATGGCCAAGACATCGGCCAAGGTGATGGAGTTTCTGCAATCGGTATGGCAACCGGCATTGAATCAGGCAAAAATCGAACGTGCCGAACTTCAGGGACTGATGAATCTCGAAGGCAAGGGCGAGAAACTCGAAGCCTGGGACTGGTGGTATTATGCCGAAAAACTGCGCAAAGCAAAATATGATCTGGATGAAGAGGCTCTTCGTCCGTATTTCAAAATGGAAAACGTACGCCAGGGGGCCTTCGACCTTGCCGGTAAACTGTGGGGACTTCAGTTTAAGAAACTGGACAAAACGCCTCAATACCATGCCGACATGGAAGCTTTTGAAGTTACCAATGCCGACGGTTCGCTCGTAGGCGTGCTTATTACCGACTATTTCCCTCGTCCGGGCAAACGTGCCGGAGCCTGGATGAACAACTATACGGAACAGTTTATTAAAAATGGTAAAAACCAGCGTCCGGTGATCGTGAACGTAGGTAATTTTACCAAACCGACCGCCGATAAACCTTCGCTGATGAACATGGACGAAGTGGAAACGCTTTTCCACGAGTTTGGACACGGCTTGCACGGTTTACTGTCGCAAACCACCTATACCGGTCTTTCGGGAACCAATGTGGTACGCGACTTCGTCGAATTGCCGTCGCAAATCATGGAGAACTGGTGCTTCGAGCCTCAGGTGATTAAAACCTATGCTAAACATTACGAAACAGGTGAGGTGATGCCCGACGAACTGATCGAAAAGATTCAGAAAGCCGGTACTTTCAACCAGGGTTTTGTAATGGTTGAACTGCTTTCGGCTGCCATCCTGGATATGAATTACCACATGCTGACGAATGCCGACGATCTCAACGCCGAAGCCTTCGAAAAGGCTTCGATGGAACGTATGGGAATGATCCCTGAAATCATCGTTCGTTACCGCAGCACCAACTTCAACCATATTTTTGCCGGTGGATATGCTGCCGGTTACTACAGTTACACCTGGGCCGAGGTGCTCGATGCCGATGCTTACCAGGCCTTCGTCGAAACGGGCGATATCTACAATCAGGCTGTAGCAAAGGCCTTCCGTCAAAACGTACTGGAGAAAGGCGATTCGGAAGAGGCCATGCAACTGTACCTGAAGTTCCGCGGCAAAGAACCCAATCCTCAGGCACTTTTGGTAAAACGAGGTTTCGCAACTAACTAACAACAGCTTCCAGAAGTGCGGATACGCCCATCCGCACTTCTTTTTTTATTTTTAGTATCGTATGAAAGCGTTTTCGCTATCTCCGTTTATCAAACCCGGAATTGCCACCTTGCTCCTGATGCTCGTGGGGTACCTGGGCATTTGGACCTCGAATGTGGTTTTGCTACCCGAATTCGACGAGTCATTCACCAACCTGCGCGATACCCAATGGCCAATCGCCTATCATATTTCCGCACTGCTTGCTTTGATAGCCACCAACTCCGTTTTACTCCGGCGGTTTGTTCTGCATTTCGCTATTATTCGGATAAAAAGCTTTTTGCCCGTATTGTTTTACCTTACTTTTACGGTAGTATGGACGGGCCTGCGTACCGACGTCCTCCCGCATTTCTTTCTAACCGTATTCTTGCTCAGCCTCGAATTGCTTTTCGGAATGTACCGCAACCGGAAGGCTGTGGAGGCCGCTTTCCTGAGCAGCCTTGTTATAGCGGCGGTATCGCTTTTCAATCCCTTGTTTCTTCTCCTTATCCCCATGGTATGGATCGGAATGATCATAACGAACGCTCTTTCGCTCAGGGTATGGCTGGCCGGCATCACAGGCATCGCAACCCCCTGGATTTTTTATAATGCCTGGTATTGGTTCCGGGGAGTGGAAACAGAATTCTCGGCTCTGTTTATTGAAAAAACCATCTTCGTCACCGGTATTCCACAGCTTCACTGGACTTTTTTGGTATATGCCGCTGCAATGGCTGCCATGGGAATCGTCGCTCTCATCGGTCTTTACAGCCGGCTATTGGAAGATTCGATTCAAACCCGGAAATACATCCATGTACTGGTAGTCACCACCTTTTATACACTGATTGCAGCTGTTATTTATGGTACATCGGCCCATCTGTTTCTTCCCATACTCGCCTTTCTGATGGCGGTGCTTATTGCCCATCCGTTGAGTTTACGCCGGTCCATGGTATACTCCGTGATTTTTATACTCTTCTTTCTCCTGAACATCGTTTTTTTAATCGTCCAATACATTCAAATATTACAATAAATGAGCGGTTTAGCAGGATTAGGTTACCTCGGATTATTCATCGCCTCGTTCCTGGCGGCTACGGTAGTGCCGTTTAGTTCCGAAGTCGTATTCTCGGGAATGATGATGGGAGGCCTCGATCCCTGGAAATTGGTGGCGGTAGCTACGTTGGGAAACTGGTTGGGAGGAATGACCTGTTACTACATCGGCTTACTGGGTAAACTCGAATGGATCGAGAAATACTTAAAAGTCAGCCGCGAGAAGCTCGATAAATTCACAGCTATCTTACATAAGTACGGCGATTGGTTTGCCTTTTTCTCTTTTTTACCCGGGGTGGGCGATGCCATTGCAGTGGCCTCGGGTTTTTTCAGATGTCGTCTCTGGATAGTTGCTATTTCGATGCTTTTAGGTAAATTTGTCCGCTATATAGTATGGATGTATGTTCACGGTATGATTTTTTGATGGTGGAAAGGCGGATGAAGAAGGTATTTTTGTTGTTGGGTGTATTGATGGTGAGTGGCTTAGGAGCGGATCCGGAAGCACAGAATATTGTGCCGAAATGGGTTCAGTCGGGGTTCTACGCGTCCGGCAAGCGAACCATCGATGTGCTGGTGATTCATTCGACTTACAATGCTTCGGGGGGCGACAAGTACCACCTGAGTGCAATTCTGAAACAATTCCAACGTTACCGCGTTGCGGCCCACTACCTCATCGACCGGCAGGGCACCATTTTCCAACTGGTGCGCGACTCCGACATCGCCAAACATGCAGGGCGAAGCGCCCTCCCCGATGGCACCGGCAATATCAATTCCCGGTCGATCGGGATTGAACTGATGAACGACACGACCGATCAACCCACCGAACTGCAGTACCAAGCGCTCACCGAGCTTATCGCCGGCCTTTCGGCGCGCTATCCCATCCGTCACCTGGTGAGGCATAGCGATATTGCACCCCATCGCAAAACCGATCCCTGGAACACCGATTGGGAAGGTATCCGGAAGCGGCTGATTCCCTATGGTCTTACTTTTTAATGCCGGCCCTATGAAAGCAGCTAACATAGTAGTATTCATTGTACTCATCGTACTTCAGGCGCCCGCTTCGGCACAGCGTTCCAAAACACCTTCGCTCGAAAAAAGGCTCGGCGATTCGATTACCGTCATTGCACGTCGATACATGTTTTCAGACACCATACGGCGCGTACGGATCCTACCCGACAAGCTCGCTAAAAAAGTAGTGGTTACCGCCAACGACGATTTCGGGCATATCCCGTTCCGACCCGAAAATGTGCGGCAAATTTATGCACTGCTGAATCGCCATCTGGCAGCCTCGTATCCCGGCTACGAAATCGTTGCCACGGCCTACGACAGAGACATCCGGAGTTTAATTCCCAATTATTTACGTTCCCGCCCGGACAGTATGCGGTTCTATGCACAGCCTTCGTTGCCGGTGCCCGTAGTAACGCCGCTCGACCGGCAGTTCGCCATTCAACACGGACTGCACAACCGGAATATTGCCATCTGGAACAGTCATGGTTTACACAACCTGAACAACGATACGGTGTGGGGCTGGCAACGTCCCAATCTGTTTCAAACCGTCGAGGATTTACTGACAAGCTCGTTTGTACTTCCCTATCTGGCTCCGATGCTCGAAAATGCCGGGGCTCAGGTATATATCCCCAGAGAGCGCGACATCAACCCCCGGGAAGTGATTATCGACAACGATGTGCCCGGAAGTTCGCGATACCGTGAATACAACGACCGGTATTCGTGGAAGCAGGCTACTCCGGGATTTTCGAACTATAAGTCGTGGTATGCCTTTGCCGAGAATCCCTTCGATTCGGGTACGTATGTCGTAAACACCACGCTTTCCGATCCGTACGAAACAAGCCGGGTGGAATGGACGCCGGATATTCCCGAAGACGGCGAATATGCGGTATATATTTCGTATCGTTCGCTGCCCAACAGTACCGAAGATGCCCGCTATACCATTCACCATGCCGGAGGGAGCACCCGTTTCTCGGTAAATCAAAGAGTAAATGGCAAAACCTGGCTGTACCTGGGGCATTTCCGGTTTCACAAAGGCCGCAAAACACAGGGTAAAGTGGTGCTCACCAATTATAGTACGAAAGCGGGTCGACTGGTAACGGCCGATGCTGTGAAAATTGGAGGCGGAATGGGTAGCATTACGGGTATCAGGCCTTTCCGGTTTTCGGAAGGCAAACAGGTTCCTGCCGTGAGCGGGTATCCGCGTTTTGCCGAAGGCGCCCGGTACTGGCTTCAGTGGTCGGGAGCTCCCGACTCGGTGTACAGCCGCACCCGGAACACCAATCACTATTCCGACGATTTTCAATCGCGGGGCTATTGGGTCAATTACCTGCGCGAAGGGCTCGGAGTGCCTGTCGATCTTGCTTTTGCATTCCATACCGATGCCGGCATCCGTCCCAACGATTCCATCCTGGGAACCCTGGGTATTTGTACCGTTAACAACAACCAGGGCGATACCCTGTACCGGAACGGCATTTCGCGATGGGCGGCCCGCGACATGGTCGATCTGATTCAGACTGAAATTGTAACCGACATACAGCAAACGTTCCGGAGCGACTGGACGCGGCGTGGCATCTGGAACCGTTCGTACAGCGAATCCCGCGTCCCCGACGTACCCACCATGTTGCTCGAATTGCTTTCGCACCAGAATTTCGAGGACATGAAATACGCCCTCGACCCCCGCTTTCGATTCACGGTGAGCCGGGCCATCTACAAAGGCATGCTGAAACATTTCTCGGCTACGTACAACCAGCCCTATGTGGTACAGCCACTGCCGGTGCAACGCTTCAGCTCCCGGTTTGTCGGCCGGAACAAAGTGCTGCTGAAATGGAAAGCCACTGTCGATCCGCTCGAAGAAACTGCTCAGCCGGTTGCCTACAAAGTATATACACGCACCGAAAACGGAGGATTCAACAATGGCGTTCTGGTGCAGGCCGATAGTATTATTGTGCCTGTTCAACCGGGCACCTTATACAGTTTTAAAGTTACGGCCATCAACAGCGGAGGCGAAAGCTTTCCTTCCGAGATTTTATCGGTCTACCGGGAGCATTTCGAAAAAGGAGAGGTGCTTATCGTAAATGGGTTCACCCGTGTAAGCGGTCCCGAAAATTTCCGGTTGGGCACTATGGCCGGATTTCTCAACGATCGGGATGCCGGCGTGCCTTATCAGTACGATTTGAGTTTTACCGGCCGTCAGCATAATTTTTCGATCAATTCGGTGTATAAAACCCAGAACAATCCTGGTTTCGGAGCCAGCGAACGCACCCACGACGGCAGAGTCGTAAAAGGAAACACCTTCGATTATCCGGCTTTGCACGGACAGTCGGTTCGCGAAGCCGGATATTCCTTCGTGTCGACCGGTGCCGATGCGGTTGGAGCAGGCGATATTTCGTTACTCAGCTATAAAGCAGTGGATTTTATTGGCGGCAAACAAAAACAAACATTATTAGGAAATGTAAAAAAATCGCCGGACTTTCAAACTTTTCCATTAGATTTGCAATCCAAGCTGAGGGAGTATACCCAACGCGGCGGAAACCTGCTGGTAAGCGGTGCATATATAGTTAGCGATATGTACGACGACCCGGGAGGCAAGTTGTTTCTGGAAGAAGTGCTGCATGCAAAACCAGCCGGTTCGGAACACCGGAAATTCGGCACGGTTCGTTACGAAAGCGCTGCTCATACAGGACTAAAGCTGCAAGGACGGCTCGAATATCATATCAGTGCCAACGAAAGCAGTTATTTTGCCGAAGAAGTGGATGTGCTCGAACCTGCCGATCGGAAAGCCTGGGAAGCAGGATGGTACAACGGTGGCGAACAGGCTGCGATTATTGTTTCGCATACGGGTGGTAAAATTATTGTCATGGGTTTTCCTTTTGAAACGATAACCGATACCGAACAGCGCGATAAACTGATGCAACGGTTTTTACAATACATGTTTAAAAAATAAGTATACCATGGCTAAAAAGATTTTTTTTCCTCTTTTTCTCGTTCCGCTACTCCTATCGTGCGGACAGGGAGGTGTGGTACTGCCTTCGGCTACCGGCACGCGCTTTGAGATTTTAATCGTTATGAACGACAACGACTGGAAAGCGCCTTCGGGTCGTGCGGTTGTGGCGCTTTTCAATCAGGATATGCCTGCGCTGCCGCAATCGGAGCCTCTGATGGACATCTCTCAAATTAAGTTCTCGGAGTTCAGCGATCTGTTTAAACCTTCGCGCAATATTTTGCTGGTCGAAGTGAATCCCCGTTTCGAACAGCCCAAAATTGCTTTCGGAAAGAACACATGGTCGACTCCCCAGTCGGTGGTGCGCGTCCAGGCTGCCAACGACTCCGTGATGGAACAGATTTTTAAAACCGACGGGCAACGCATACTCAACTATTTTCTCGATACCGAACGGGAACGAAGTATCGTCATGGGAAAATCCTATTTGAATAAAAAAACAATGGATGAAGTTGAAAAAATGTTTGGCATCCAGATCGATCTGCCTACCGAACTTTCAAAATCGCAAAAAGCAACCGACTTCTATTGGCTTACCAACGACCATGCCCGCATTCGCAAGGATCTGGTCATTTATTCTTATCCCTATACCGACAAACGAATGCTGACAAAAGAATTCCTTATCGCCAGCCGCGATTCGGTTATGAAAGCTAATATTCCCGGCGAATTCGAAGGTTCGTACATGGGTACCGAACTCAAACACGACGATCCGCGGTTTCGCGCCATCAACGTCAACGATACCTATTGTGCCGAGCTAACCGGATTGTGGAGGATGTTCAACGGGGGATCGATGGGAGGACCTTTTTTCAGCCATACACGGGTCGATGAAGTGAATCACAGGGTGATCACCGTCGAAGGTTTCGTATTTGCCCCGGGATCTAAAAAAAGAAACCATATCCGCCAGCTGGAGGCCGTTATTTACACTACCCGCCTTCCACAGGAACGAAATGCATTGAAAGAAGTATCGGTAGTTGCCGGTAAAAAACAATAAACGAAAAAACAGTTATGATTGCCAACAAGCCTGTAATTGCAATAACTCACGGCGATATGAACGGGATCTCGTATGAAGTAATCCTGAAAACCTTTGCCGAACCACGTGTGTACGAAGATTTCATTCCGGTCATCTACGGCTCCTCAAAGGCCGCGGCCTACCACCGTAAACAGCTGGATATCCAGGGCGTAAATCTCAACATCATCAACTCAGTTCAGGAAGCCGGTCCCAAGAAAATCAACCTTATCAACTGTACCGACGACGATATAAAAGTAGACCTGGGCCGATCGACTCCCGAAGCAGGGAAAGCCGCTTTTGCAGCCCTCGAAAAAGTGGTGGAAGATATGAAATCGGGACTTATCGATGCTGTGGTGACAGGACCGATCAATAAAAAAAACATCCAGTCGGAGCAATTTCATTTTCCGGGCCATACCGAATTCTTTGAAGAACACCTGGGCGAAGGTCAGAAATCGCTGATGCTGCTGGTAAATGATGTAATGCGGGTAGCCGTAGTTACCGGGCATATCCCGGTGAAGGATATAGCAGCTACCCTTACTAAAGAGCTGATCATCGAAAAAATAAAGATCCTGAATGCTTCTTTAAAACGGGATTTCACCATCATCCGTCCCCGTATTGCAGTGCTGGGGCTCAACCCTCATGCCGGCGATGAAGGACTAATCGGCACCGAAGAGGAAATGATACGCGCCGCGTTGAAAGAAGCCGAAAAAGAAGGAATCCTGTGTTTTGGCCCCTATCCCGCCGACGGATTCTTTGGCTCCGGCAGCTTTAATCGCTTCGATGGAATCTTAGCCATGTATCACGACCAGGGATTAATTCCGTTCAAAACCGCTTCCATGGATCAGGGCGTCAATTTTACAGCCGGACTACCGGTAATCCGCACATCGCCTGCCCATGGAACCGCCTACGACTTAGCGGGCAAAAACGAAGCTTCGGAAGAATCGTTCCGTCAGGCCGTGTTCATGGCGTTCGATATACTGCGGCATCGGAAGCAAAATGCCGAAATTGCGGCCAATCCGCTTAAAGTGGAAGAAAAAAGAGGCTCGAAAATTGCCTGACACCTGATTGCTGTTTTTAAACCCGATGGCCCCGGATACTTGAACGCATCCGGGGCCATCGGGTTATAAAGCTTGTCGACTATTAATAAGCCGATTCGAACTGACGCAGGAACCGAACGTCATTTTCGGAAAATAACCGTAAATCCTTTACCTGGTACTTCAGGTTGGTAATACGCTCGACTCCCATTCCGAAAGCATAACCACTGTATACATTGGAATCGATGCCACAATTTTCGAGTACATTGGGATCCACCATCCCGCAACCAAGGATTTCGACCCAACCCGTATGTTTGCAGAAAGGGCACCCTTTGCCGCCGCACAAATTACACGAAATATCCATTTCGGCACTGGGCTCGGTAAAGGGAAAATACGACGGACGAAGCCGGATTTGTGTGGAGGGGCCAAACATTTCTTTGGCAAAATACATAAGCGCCTGTTTCAGATCGGCAAACGAAACATCTTTGTCGATATAAAGTCCTTCCACCTGATGAAAAAAGCAGTGCGCCCGGTACGAAATGGCTTCGTTGCGGTATACACGCCCGGGAAAAAGCATGCGGATCGGAGGTTTCTGAACCGACATGATGCGCGACTGAACCGACGAAGTATGCGTACGAAGCACCACATCGGGATTTTGTTCAATGAAGAACGTATCCTGCATATCGCGCGCCGGATGTTCGGGAGCAAAATTTAATGCGCCAAACACATGCCAGTCGTCCTCGATTTCCGGACCTTCGGCAATAGTAAACCCAATACGAGCAAAAATATCAATGATCTCGTTTTTGACAAGGGTTAAGGGATGGCGGGTACCCAGTGCTACCGGTTCGGCTGTACGGGTGAGGTCGAGCTGTTCGCTCGAGGCGCCAGCGGCACCGATTTCTTCTTTCAGCGCAGCAATCCTGTCCTGAGCCTTGGTTTTCAAATCGTTGAGCAACTGGCCCACTTCCCGTTTCAGTTCATTCGGAACTTCACGAAAGTCGTTGAACAATAGCGAAATATCGCCTTTTTTACTCAGGTATTTCACCCGTAGTGCTTCCAACTCGGCCGCATTCGATGCTTTGAAGGCATCCACCTCAGCCATTAAAGCCTGTATCTTTTCTCTCATACTAACAACAATTTTTCAGGAGCCACGATAAAAGCAATCGCATTCCACACCTGTATATTCAAATTAAGCACGCAAAATTACGATTTTTTTCGCAAAAAACGACCAAATACTTTTTTTTAGCTCCATAAACTAAAATATCAAAATAAAAAGCCTATTTTTGTAGTACTGATACACTAAACTGCACATGAACATACCTACAGTACTCCAGTTTATAGACGAACTGATACAGCACAACAACCGTGAGTGGTTCGCCGAAAATAAGGACCGCTACGAAGCGACCCGCGCCTATTTTGAAACGATCAGCTCGGAGTTGATCCGCGAAATCATGAAATTCGACGACGATATAGCCCATGTGGACGCAAAAGACTGTATTTTCAGAATTTACCGCGATATTCGCTTTTCGCACGACAAAACGCCTTATAAAAATCATTATGGCGTTTTTATTGCAGCAGCAGGTGGACGAAAAAGCGTACGCGGAGGGTATTACCTGCACCTCGAACCTTCGAAAAGCTTCGTTGCCACAGGCGTATGGTGCCCGCCGCCACCGCTCTTGAAAGCATTACGCGAAACAGTGTACGAAAATATCGACGAATTAACGACCATCATTCAGGATCCCGGATTTACAAAATGGTTCGACGGATTTTACGACGACGACAAGTTGAAATCGGTCCCGCGAGGATTCCCGGCCGACTTTGAACAAGCCGAACTGCTGAAACTGAAGCATTATATGGTAGAATATACCCTCCCCGAATCGATCCTGAACAGCGACAATTTCGTACAGGAAGTGGCCGCAATTTTCAAGGCGGCATGGCCGTTGAATAAATTCCTCAACTACACGGTTGATGAAGTGAAACTATAATTACGTATTTAATAATCCTAAATAACACCGAGTATGATAGTAGATGAAGTAAAAAACGGAATGATGTATGCCTCACTGAATCCTCGATTTGCAAAGGCATTTGAATTTCTGATGAACAACGACCTTGCGGCGCTTCCGTTGGGAAAGGTGGTTCTCGATGGTGATGATATGTGGGCAAACGTGGTTGAGATAAAAGGAAACACTGCAGATAACATCAAGATGGAAGTACACCGTCAGTTTATCGACATACAAGTACCCGTTAGCAAAACCGAACGTATCGGGTGGAAAGCCTATGCTGCGTTGAGCGAACTCACCGACCCCTATTCCGAAGAAAAAGAATGCGAACTTTTTGCCGATAAAGCCACAACTTACCTCGATCTTAAACCCCTTGAATTTGCAATCTTCTTTCCCCTCGACGGACATCAGCCCGGCATTGTGGAAGGACCGCACAGAAAAATTATTATCAAGGTTCGCGTGTAGTCAATTCAACTACTATGGAAATACTACCAATCATTAAATCCGATCCGTACCTGGAGCCCTATGCAGCAGCTATCTACGGAAGGTATGAGTATTTCAGAGATACGGAGCGTAAGTTACTGAAAGAAAGCCGTTCCCTTTCTGAATTTGCAACCGGCTATCTGTATTTCGGGCTACATCGACTTACCGATGGCTGGGTATTCAGAGAATGGGCGCCCAATGCTACCGCCATCTACATGATCGGCGATTTCAACAACTGGGACAAACACCCCGACTACCAGCTTAAAAAGCTCCAGAATGGCAGCTGGGAACTGAAACTTCCTGAATACGCACTTACCCACACTCAGCTCTTTAAACTGCTGGTCGAATGGGAAGGCGGTAGCGGCGAACGCATACCAGCCTGGGCCCGACGGGTGGTTCAGGATGAGCATACCAAAATCTTCAGTGCGCAGGTCTGGAACCCCATCCGCCCTTATTCCTTTAAACATAAGGTGTTTAAACCCACTACCGACCCGCTGCTCATCTACGAATGCCATATCGGAATGTCGGGCAGCGAAGAAAAAGTGTCGGGCTACACCGAATTCCGAATCAATGTGCTGCCCCGTATTATAAAGGCCGGATACAATTGTATTCAAATCATGGCCATACAGGAACATCCGTATTACGGATCGTTCGGATATCATGTCTCCAACTTTTTTGCAGCCTCATCGCGTTTTGGAACTCCGGAGGAATTAAAACAGCTGATCGACGAAGCGCACGAAAACGGTATCGCCGTTATCATGGACATAGTGCATTCGCATGCTGTAAAAAATGAGGTCGAAGGTTTGGGACGTTTCGACGGCACTCCTTATCAGTATTTTCATGGAGGAGCCCGGCGCGAACATCCGGCATGGGATTCGCTGTGCTTCGACTATGCTAAACCTGCAGTAGTCCATTTCTTGCTTTCTAATTGTAAGTTCTGGCTCGAAGAATATAAATTCGACGGGTTCAGATTTGACGGCGTAACTTCCATGCTATATCGCAGTCACGGACTGGGAGAAGATTTCGGCAATTACGGCTCGTACTACAATCTGAATCAGGACGGCGATGCCATCTGTTATCTGACATTGGCCAATAAACTGATCCATGAAGTCAATCCGAATGCCATCACCATTGCCGAAGAAGTAAGCGGCATGCCGGGATTGGCTGCACGTATCGACGATGGAGGCATTGGTTTCGACTACCGCATGGCCATGGGCATACCCGATTTCTGGATTAAATACATCAAGGAAGTGCGGGATGAGGACTGGAAGGCTGGTCATATTTTCTGGGAACTTACCAACCGCCGGGCCGATGAAAAAACCATCAGTTATGCTGAAAGTCACGACCAGGCGCTGGTAGGCGATAAAACAATCATCTTCCGGCTTATCGATGCCGAAATGTACTGGCATATGCAAAAAGGCGACAACACGCTGACGGTCGACAGGGGGGTGGCGCTTCACAAAATGATTCGCCTTATTACGGCTACTACCATCAACGGAGGTTACCTCAATTTCATGGGCAACGAATTCGGACATCCCGAATGGATCGACTTTCCCCGGGAAGGTAACGGATGGTCGTATAAATATGCCCGCAGACAGTGGGAACTGGCCGACAATCCACAATTTCTGTATCACGACCTGGGTCGTTTCGATCGCGATATGATAGCGATGATAAAAAACGGGCACGACTTCAACACATTGCCTGTTCAAAAATTGTGGGATAAAGAAGGCGATCAGGTGGTAGCCTACCAACGCGGCGATTTCGTGTTTGCCTTCAACTTCAACGGCGAGAAATCGTTTACCGATTATGGTATTTTAGCCGATCAGGGAGCTTACGAAACCGTTCTGACTACCGACAACAGTTTATACGGAGGCTTCAACCGCATCGACGAAAGCATCGTTCACTTCACCGTGCGCCAGCCCGTACACGAAAGTGGCAAGGAATGGCTGATGCTGTATTTACCGGCACGTACTGCAGTGGTATTGAAACGTAAGCATTAAGATAGTCGGTCCCGCCCACCAGATAGGCCTGTCCCGAAATAGCGTTGAAGTAATAGTAAAGGTTTCGTCATACCCGGCTCAGGGTATACCACGCCATTTGCTATTACTTCAACGCTATTTCAGGGCTTATCCGGTTGTATAAAATCACATGGCTCCGGCTATCAGTCGGGCTAATGCAGCCATTTCCTCCCGGCTCAGTTCAACAGGAGCTTTTTGGAAACTCAAATCCGACTCTTTGTTGAGCGGCACCAGGTGAATGTGCGCATGAGGAACCTCCATGCCCAGTACTGCCACACCCACCCGCTTACAAGGCACCGCCGCTTTGATTGCCACGGCCACCTGCTTTGCAAACACCATCATTTCGGCCAACACATCGTCGGGCAGATCGAAAATATAATCGGTCTCCACCTTGGGAACTACCAGGGTATGCCCTTGGGTCATCGGACGAATATCGAGAAACGCCAAAAAACGATCGTTTTCCGCCACCTTGTAACAAGGAATTTCGCCGTTTATAATTTTAGAAAAAATGGTCATCGCTCTATCTTGTTAAAGTGAAATATCCATTACTTCAAATATCATCAGCCCCGATGGAACCTGCACTTCGGTTTTATCGCCCACCTTTTTACCCAGCAAACCTTTAGCAATGGGGGTCGTAACCGAAAGCTTACCTTCTTTCAGGTTGGCTTCGCTCTCCGACACGATCATGTAGCTCATTACCTGACCGGTTTTGACATTTTTGATCTTTACTTTATTCAAAATCTGTACTTCATCGGTGCTTATTTTCGATTCGTCGATCATTCGTGCAGAGGCAATGGTTTCCTTCAGCTGCGAAATTTTCATCTCCAGCAATCCCTGAGCCTCCTTTGCAGCATCATACTCCGCATTTTCCGACAGATCGCCTTTGTCGCGAGCCTCAGCAATTTGCTTCGAAATAGCGGGACGTTGCACTCTCTCCAGCTCATTAAGCTCCTCCACTAGTTTTTTATAACCATCCGCTGTCATGTAAGTTACTGCCATGATAATCCTCCTTTAGTTCATTTAAATTGGTAAAACAAAAAAGAATTCCGACACATTGCCGGAACTCTTGTACTTTCATTATTGTATTGGAATTGCAAATATACAGCTTCTTTTTCGAAGAAAAAAATTTTTCAACCTTGATTTAATATGTTTTGCAACAGTGTTTTAGTACTTTCTGTTAAATATTTCAGAATACACAAATGCCCTTTTCACATCCTCTGCCGAATCGAGCTCAATCTGCATCTCAGGACTATCGGCCACTTCCACCGGTTTCATCTCTTCCGACACCTGATTTTTTTTCTGAACCGTCTTTTTAGCTCTCAATTTCATGAAATCGGCAACAGTTTCGTAGCTCACCGGGACCCGCTCTACCTGCTGAACTGCCGGCGCCGGAACAACAGTCTGAGCCGGATACCAGTAGTCCGACGCTTCCTCGTACACCGGCTCGGGACGGGTCGTGGCATCCCTTCGGGGAATATACTCCTCTTCAAGCTCAGGAAGCACATCGTCCAGATCGGGCATGGCCGGCTCCTGCCGGTTTGCCGCAGGCTTCTTTTTCTTCAGAAGACTACTCAGTCCCGCTATCACTATCGCAATTAAATAAATATAATCACCGAAATCTTCCATGGACGTTGTTTGAAGTGGTTTACTCCGCAAATATAAGCATTGCTATCGAATTGCCCAACTAAAAATCATATAAAAAAAACAATGGGTAACTTCACAGCCACCCATTGCACATTTTAACCTAAACCTTAACTATGAAAAATTTATCTGTTTGTTTACGTTGCAAAGATAAGGCAAGTATTATTACCCACCAAACATTTTGAAGAGATTTTTTGTCAAATCGTAAACATTTAACATTAATAAACTTTTTACAATTTGAATAACATTGATTATCAATACCTTGCAAATTCCACTTTGAGACATTTTAGTTAATGCATTCAATCCAATCCGACAAAGCGACATTATTTGATATATGAAGAGAATGAATTACCTTTGCAAAGTAACAATATTATACATACTACTAATTTTATGGATTCAAAAGTAAGCGTTGTTGCTTCACCGGACTCAAAATCCGCGCTGAACGACAAGAAATTATTTATTGAAACCTACGGATGTCAAATGAACGTGGCCGACAGCGAAGTCGTGGCCTCGATCATGGAGATGGATGGTTTCGAATTAACGGAGCAAATCACCGAGGCCGACGCGATTTTCGTCAACACCTGCTCGGTTCGTGACAATGCTGAACAAAAAATTTACAACCGGCTTCAGTACTACAATTCGCTGAAACGGAAGAAGAAAAACATGATCGTAGGAGTGGTCGGATGCATGGCCGAACGGGTCAAGGACGATCTGATCGACAATCATGGAGTAAACCTGGTGGTAGGCCCCGATGCCTATCTCGACATTCCCAACTTGATCAACTCGGTGGAACAGGGCGAAAAGGCCATTAACGTGGAGCTATCGAAAACCGAAACCTACAAGGATGTGATGCCGACACGGATCGGTGCTTCCATTTCGGGATTTGTTTCCATTATGCGGGGTTGCGATAAGTTTTGCACCTACTGCATCGTTCCTTACACCCGGGGCCGCGAACGCAGCCGCGATGTGGAAAGTATTCTCAGGGAAATTCAGGATTTACGGGCTAAAAACTACAAAGAGGTGACCTTACTCGGACAAACCGTCAATTCGTACAAATTTGAAAAAGACGGCCATACGGTTTTATTTCCCGAGCTGCTGAGCATCGTTGCCGAATCGGCTCCCGACATGCGTTTCCGTTTTACTTCGCCCCACCCGAAAGACATGGACGATGCCACCCTGGAGGTGATCGCCAAGTATCCCAATATCTGCAAATTCATACACCTCCCCGTGCAGTCGGGAAGCAACGAAGTACTCAAACGAATGAACCGCAAATATACCCGCGAGTGGTACCTCGACCGCGTCGAAGCCATCCGCCGCATTATCCCGGGATGTGCCATCGGAACCGATATTTTCAGCGGATTCTGCGGCGAAACCGAAGAAGATCATCAACTATCGCTCGAGTTGATGCGACAGGTACAATTCGACCAGGCCTTCATGTTCAAATACTCCGAACGCCCGGGAACCCTGGCCGCCAAACGCATGGCCGACGATGTACCGGAAGAGGTGAAGGTTCGCCGGTTGAACGATATTATTGCCGTTCAAAACGAATGCTCGGCTGCCAGCAACCAACGCGACATCGGTCAGGAGTACGAAGTATTGGTCGAAGGTTTTTCGAAACGATCTAAGGAACAGCTATTTGGACGTACTTCACAAAACAAGGTGGTGATTTTCCCCCGCGAAGGACGACATATAGGCGAATTGATCCGCGTGCGCATCACCTCGGCTTCGTCGGCCACCTTATTTGGAGATGTTATTAATTAAAGAATTTTTTCTTTAATGCATTGTTTCTTTCAGGTAAAATGAGTACTTTTGTGGACTTTTGAAAAAAGCCCCTCACCGGCTGGGATTGTAAAAATAATAAATTGAATATCAAATAATTATAAATTAAAACAAAAATCTATGTGGTTAATTGATTCCTCCATCGGGAGAAAGCTGATCATGGGGATTACCGGTGTAATGCTGGTCGTTTTCCTCCTGTTTCACAGTATTATGAATTTTGTTGCCATTATCAATCCTGAAGCGTACGACGCGATCAGCGCCTTTTTAGGGGCCAACTGGTATGCGCTTATCGCCACCATGGGACTGGGCCTTGGCTTCATCGTTCACATTGTGTACGCATTTTATCTGACGGTGCGCAACCGTATCGCCCGCGGCAACGACCGTTATGCCGTTACCTCAACTCCCGAGGGAGTAAGCTGGGCTTCGCAGAACATGCTTGTGCTGGGTATCATCATCCTGGGCTTTCTGGCATTACACCTGTACCAGTTCTGGAGCAAAATGCAATTGGTTGAAGTTCTTCACATGGCGGGCGTTCATACTCCGGAGGAAGACCTTTTACTGGCAACCAAAGGAGCACATTGGGTTAAACATTATTTCAGCCAGCCCGTTTATGCAGTACTGTATATCGTTTGGCTGGTAGCATTGTGGTACCACCTCACCCACGGCGTATGGAGCTCCCTGCAATCGCTGGGACTGAACAACAAAACCTGGTATCCCCGCGTTAAGAAAATTTCAAACGTGGTAGCTACTATTATTGTATTGTTATTCATTGCCGTTCCCGTTTTCGGACTGTTAGAAGCCGGTCCGCTGTTCAGCGCAACTTCAACCTATCACTCACTTCCAACACTTTAAATTATGGCACAAAACAAAGCAACTTCTTCTGAAGCTCCCCTTATCGACGCTAAAATTCCTACAGGACCTTTAGCCGAAAAGTGGACGCATTATAAAGCAACTCAGAAACTGGTGAATCCGGCCAACAAACGCCGTTTGGATATTATCGTGGTGGGTACCGGACTTGCAGGGGCTTCTGCAGCAGCATCGCTCGCCGAACTGGGTTTCAATGTATTGAACTTTTGTATTCAGGATTCGCCCCGCCGTGCGCACTCGATTGCCGCTCAGGGTGGTATCAACGCAGCCAAGAACTACCAGAACGACGGCGACTCGGTGTACCGGTTGTTTTACGACACGCTGAAAGGGGGCGACTATCGCGCCCGGGAAGCGAATGTATACCGGTTGGCCGAGGTATCGAACAGCATCATCGACCAGTGCGTGGCCCAAGGGGTTCCTTTTGCGCGCGAATACGGCGGACTGCTCGACAACCGCTCGTTTGGCGGCGCACAGGTATCGCGTACCTTTTACGCACGTGGTCAAACCGGACAGCAGCTGTTACTGGGCGCTTACTCGGCCCTGAGCCGCCAGGTGGGCAAAGGCAGCGTTAAATTGTATGCCCGCTACGAAATGCTCGATGTAGTATTGGTGGATGGACGTGCACGTGGTATTCTGGCCCGTAATTTAGTAACCGGAAAGGTTGAGCGTTTCTCGGCTCATGCCGTGGTAGTTGCTACCGGCGGTTATGGAAATGCCTTTTTCCTGTCGACCAACGCCATGACTTCCAACGGATCGGCTGCTATTCAGATTTATAAGAAAGGCGCTTATTTTGCAAATCCCGCGTTTGCTCAGATTCACCCCACCTGTATCCCTGTTCACGGCGAATTCCAGTCGAAACTGACGTTGATGTCGGAATCGTTACGCAACGACGGACGCATCTGGGTTCCCAAGAAAAAAGAAGATGCCGAAGCAATCCGTTCCGGCAAGAAAAAACCTACCGATCTGAAAGAAGAGGAACGTGATTATTTCCTCGAACGGCGTTACCCTGCCTTCGGGAACCTCGTTCCGCGCGACGTGGCTTCGCGCGCTGCCAAAGAACGATGCGACGCCGGATACGGTGTTGGAGCAACCGGACTGGCTGTATACCTCGACTTTGAAGCTTCGATTAAACGACTGGGCGAAAACGTAGTAAAAGCACGCTATGGAAACCTGTTCGAAATGTACGAAAAAATCGTTGACGACAATCCGTACAAGACACCGATGATGATTTACCCGGCTATCCACTATACCATGGGGGGCATCTGGGTCGATTACGAGCTCCAGACTTCCATCAAGGGTCTGTTCTGTATCGGCGAAGCTAACTTCTCCGACCACGGGGCCAACCGGTTGGGCGCTTCGGCATTGATGCAGGGATTGGCCGACGGCTATTTTGTATTGCCTTACACGATACAGAACTACCTGGCCGACCAGATTCAGGTTCCGCGCATCTCTACCGATCTTCCTGAGTTTGCCGAAGCCGAAAAAGCAATCGGTGATAAAATCAAAAAACTGATGTCGATTCAGGGCAAGCGCACTGTCGATTCGTTGCACCGCGAACTGGGATTAGTTATGTGGGATTTTGTGGGAATGGGCCGTAACAAAGCCGGACTGGAACATGCACTCGAACGCATTCAGGAAATCCGCAAGGAATTCTGGTCCAATGTATTTATTCCGGGTAAATCGGAAGATATGAATCCGGAATTGGAAAAAGCCCTTCGTGTGGCCGACTTTATTGAAATCGGAGAACTGATGGCCCGCGATGCATTGATGCGCGAAGAGTCGTGCGGAGGCCATTTCCGCGAAGAATACCAGACCGAAGAAGGTGAAGCCCTGCGTGACGACGAAAACTTCGCTTTTGCATCGCTCTGGAAATTCAACGGCGAAGGCCAGGTTCCTGAATTGCTGAAGGAGATGCTCGAATACGAGTTCGTTAAACGTCAACAACGTAACTACAAAGCTTAATCACAAAATGGAAAAAACAATCAATATAACGCTGAAAGTATGGCGTCAGGCAGGTCCGAACGTAAAAGGCAAGTTTGAGACCTACAAATTAGATAAAGTTTCCACCGACAGTTCGTTCCTCGAAATGATGGACATCCTGAACGAGAAACTGTTGAGCGAGCGGAAAGAGCCCGTAGTATTCGATCACGACTGCCGCGAAGGTATCTGCGGTATGTGCAGCCTGTACATCAACGGGCATCCTCACGGAGTCGACGCCAACACAACCACCTGCCAGTTGCACATGCGACGGTTCAAGGATGGCGACACCATTACCATCGAACCCTGGCGTTCGGCCGGCTTCCCGGTAATCAAGGATTTGATGGTCGACCGGAGCGCATTTGATAAAATTATTCAGGCGGGAGGATACGTTTCGGTGAATACGGGCGGCATTCCCGACGCCAATGCGATCCCCATCCCGAAAGAGGATGCCGATGAAGCCATGGATGCTGCTTCGTGTATCGGCTGCGGAGCTTGTGTAGCCGCTTGTAAAAACGGCTCGGCGATGCTTTTCGTAGCCGCCAAGGTCAGCCAGCTGGCATTACTGCCACAGGGCCGCGTCGAAGGTGCCCGCAGGGCTAAAGCGATGGTATCGAAAATGGACGAACTCGGATTTGGAAACTGCTCGAACACAGGCGCCTGCGAGGTAGAATGTCCGAAATCGGTTTCCATTTCGCATATCGCCCGCTTGAACCGTGAGTTCCTCTCAGCCAAAATCAAGGACTGAAAATTAACTAATTTTATTTATTCAGAGGCAGGAGATAGATTGCAAAAACTATCTCCTGCCCTTTTTTTATAGTTATAAGGGACATTTTTAAAAAAAAATCTTATCTTTGCGATTCTATTTTGAAAAGTATTAAGTACTTGTGAAATGTCCGAGGAAAACGAAAAGAAAAGAAGAACCAGACGTACGCAAATAGCTATCGAACGTGACGTGCTGAAAGCAGTTGAAGAGTTGATCGAGGAAGTAGGATTCAGGAACGTAACATTAACCGGCGTTGCTGAACGTGCTCGAATCGAACCGGCCGTTTTTTATCGCCGCTATGCCAACCTGGATGAACTTTTCGACCATTATACCCATAAGTACGATTACTGGCTCGCCAACCTGGCCGAACAAATGCCTAAGAATCTGAACGAGGAAGATACCTTGAAGTGGGTGCTGCAAAACCTGATCCAGGCATTGTGGAACAACAAAGGGATGCAGCAATTACTGATCTGGGAACTTTCCGACGACAACCCCATTACCCGTCGTACGGCCGGATTGCGCGAAATGATCAACGACTCGTTGATTCAACTGCTCGAACAGAAGTTCAAAGAAAGCAATCTCGACATCAACCCGATAGCAGCTACGATAATTTCGGGGATCTACTATCTGGTTCTTCATCGCAAACGTTCGTTGTTTTGCCGGGTCGACTTCAATACCCGCGATGGCAAAGAACGGCTGAAAACCGGCATTGAACAACTGGCAACGCTCTTGTTTAATTACACC
The DNA here is from genome assembly GCA_001898935.1 of Paludibacter sp. 47-17. Classification (GTDB taxonomy): domain Bacteria; phylum Bacteroidota; class Bacteroidia; order Bacteroidales; family Paludibacteraceae; genus Paludibacter. Next base: position 36,084 of record MKVT01000029.1, on the reverse strand, counting down.
AGCCAGCAAGTCGAAAATCAACGGATAGCCGATCGCTTACGCGCCCAAGGCGTGAGCGAGGAAATCATCGCCTCGTGCGTGTTTCAAAAATAACACACCCTTCCTCTCCCCACCGGCCTTACCCTCCCCCATCGTTCCGACAGTATTTTTATATATAACCCTCCTTTCTTATAGTTTCATAAACAACTAAGCTACAGAATATTATAATTTTATAATTATTAATTATAAATCAAATGCATTGTTTATCAAAGAAAATATCTATCTTTGCAAAAAAATGATACAATAATCGACCAAATGCCTGCTTTCTACCGCGACGGATCCGTAAATCGACCGAAATCATTCCATTTTCTGTAATTTACATCCAATGCGACACGATATTTCTTAATCTATGAATTTTTTTATTTGTTGCAGAACAACGAAACCGGCTTAGACAAGCATGTCTAAACCGGTTTCACTTTTTATATACCCGACGACGGGCAGTATTTTATTTTATCTTAACTCATCCGATGTATAGGCTTTAGGCAATGCCCTTAAATTATACTGCGATGCCATAATTTCGCCATAAGCGCCGGCCGATCGAAGAGCTATAAGATCGCCCCGTTTCGTCGCGTTCATACTGTAACCCTTTGCAAACACATCCGACGATTCGCAGATCGGCCCCACCACGTCGTACTCTTCTTCGACACGATCGGAACTCAGATTTTCGATCCGGTGATACGCCTGGTAAAGGGCCGGACGGATCAGTTCGGTAAAACCCGCATCGAGAATCGCAAAATTTTTCGAAGTGCCCTCCTTTACATAAAGCACCCGCGAAATCAGGCTGCCACACTGGGCAACCACTGCACGCCCCAGTTCAAAATGTAATTTCTGACCCGGACGGAGCGTGAGATGCTCACGGAAGATCTTGAAATAAGCTTCGAATTCGGGAATCGGGAAATGATTGGGATGCTCGTAGTTAATCCCTAATCCTCCTCCCACATTTACATTTTCGAGCTTTATACCCTGCGATTCAAAATAATCCTGAATCTCGTTTACCCGCACACATAAATCCTGAAAGGGCGCCAGGTCGGTAATTTGAGAGCCGATATGAAAATGTACACCCACCAGACGGATATTCGAAAAGCCTTTCACGATGGTAGTCACTTTATCGAGTTCCGACAGATTGATTCCAAACTTATTCTCGTTCAATCCGGTGGTAATATAATGATGGGTATTGGCACTCACATTCGGATTGATACGCAGAGCCACGCTGGCTGTTTTACCTTTAGCATCGGCCAGCTCATTGATTACCTCCAATTCGGGAATCGACTCCACATTGAAGCAGAAAATATCATTATCGAGCCCCAGGTTAATTTCCCAATCGGCCTTCCCTACTCCGGCAAACACCACTTTTGAGGCCGGAATACCCGCATCCAGAGCAGCCTGCACTTCTCCGCCGCTTACACAGTCGGCGCCGAGGCCAGCCTCACGAACAGCAGCAAGCACCTGCGGATTAACATTGGCTTTCAGCGCATAATGCACTTCGAACGGATCGCCGCTGGTTTGTTTAATAATTTCCTGCAGGGTAGCCCGCAATACTTCGAGATCGTAGTAATAAAACGGAGTACGCAGCTCCGCAAATTGATCGACAGGATAGTTCGCTTTTATCATCTTGTATTCTATAAATCAGAAAAGTTCGGTGCTAAGGGCCTGCAAGGCAGCCTTTTTGTCCTCGGCACGAATCAGGAACGACACATTATAATTACTGCCGCCAAACGAGATCATACGAACCGGGATGTTGCGCATGGCATTCACCGCTCTCGACTGGAAACCAATATTTTCGGGCTGAAGATCGCCCACCACACAAATAATTACCTGATCGCGATCCACCGTAACAGTCCCCAGCTTTTTCAGGTTATCGACAATCTCGTCGAGGTTTTTAGTATTGTCGATGGTAACCGACACTCCCACCTCGGACGTTGTAACCATGTCGATCGGAGTCTGGTACGATTCAAAAATCTCGAATACCTTACGCAGGAAACCATAGGCCAGCAGCATACGGCCCGATTTGATTTTGATAGCCGTAATCCCCTCTTTGGCCGCCACCGCCTGAATAGCCTGCTTGTTGCTTTTGAGCGAAATTAAAGTGCCGGGAGCAGAAGGCTCCATCGTGTTCAGCAAACGAACCGGGATATTATTGAGTTTGGCAGGTAAAATACAGGTAGGATGAAGAATTTTAGCGCCAAAATATGCCAACTCGGCTGCTTCTTCAAAATTGAGATAGGGTACCGGACGGGTCCCTTCCACGAACCGGGGATCGTTGTTATGCATCCCGTCGATATCGGTCCATATCTGGATTTCCTTTGCTTTGATGGCTGCACCGATCAGCGATGCAGTATAATCGCTTCCACCGCGCTGGAGGTTATCGATTTCGCCGTAAAAATTACGACAAATATACCCCTGCGTAATATAATACGTTTTACCCGGATTCATTTCCAGCTGCTTGGCCATGTTTTCGGCAATAAAAGCAGTATCGGGTTCCGAATTTTTATCGATGCGCATAAAATCCAACGCCGGCAACAGCACCGAATTCTCGCCTTTTTCTTCCAGGTAAATCTGGAACATTCCTGTAGAGATGAGCTCTCCCTGAGCCAGAATAGCTTTTTCTTCGAAAATGGTAAACACCGAATTAGCAAAAGTACGCAGGTACTCAAAATGCTTGGAAATCAACGCAGCAGCTGCCGACTTATAGGTTTCCTCGGCATACAATTCGTCAATCACGTCATAATACTTCTGCTCCAACGCGTTTACCCGTTCGATAGCACCCGAAGCATTGTTTTTATAATAATAATCGGCAATCTCAACCAGGCTGTTGGTAGTACCCGACATGGCCGACAATACGACAATTTTGTGTTCACCATCGCAAATCAGCTTTGCAACTTCCTTGATACGGGCGGCAGAACCTACGGATGTTCCGCCAAATTTGAGTACTTTCATCTCTGTATATTGTTTAATTATAAAATGTTCAGTCTGCAAAATTAATACTTTTTCCGTAATATTGCACTATTTGTGTATCAAAGGCTTTTGGTTATTTTTGTCAACTGAAAACTTTATGATTCGGAACACTTACAAAATGAAAGAAAAGGGCATAAAAATAGCGACAGATTTCTCAGGCTGTGCCTCTTATGAAATCCGTCGCTACTCAGGGGTGGAAAACGGGGCTCGAACCCGCGACCTTCGGAACCACAATCCGACGCTCTAACCAACTGAGCTATAACCACCATTTTCGAGCTGCAAAGATAATACAGCCAGCAGAATTTTACAAGCGATTTCGACAAAAAAAGAAATATTTTTTTAACTACCAGAATTTCAAACAGATAACAAAATAATGAAACCTGTTTTTTTATTTACTACCCCAGAACTCGACGAGCAACTGGCGCGTATACAGAAAGCCGTCCGGTTATCGATGAACGGTGTGGTTGCCGACTCGATGAAAGACCGCGGCATCGGTTACAAGAAAAATTACGGAGTGACCACCCTCCGGTTGAAGGAGATCGCCCGCGACTTCGAGCCGGGGCAGGCCCTGGCCGACCGCCTGTGGCTGCTGGGAATACGTGAAACCATGATTCTGGCCTCGATGCTGGCTCCCGCTTCTTCCTTTCCCGAGGGAAAAGCCCGTACATGGAGCGCCGAATGCACCAATCTGGAACTAATCGAGCAGACCACCATGAATTTATTCCAGCACCTGCCTTATGCAGCTGCGTTCGCATTGGAATGCATCCATGCCGAGAAAGCCCATGTGCAATCTGTTGGTTTCACATTGGCCCTTAGGGTAAGCACCACGATGACGAAAGCGCAAGTGGCCGAAGTCACCCGACGCGGACTGGAGCTGGCCTGCTCCACCGATAGCTACCTGATTAAGACCATAGCAACCTGCCTGGCACGTTTCACACGTATCGACCGGGACACCGCTCTCGCCATTCGACAACAAATCCCGGAAGCCTCTGAAAATGAATGGAAAGGTTTACTTGTCATCCGGAAGTTCGTCTCCAACGAGCTCATTTTTTTAGGATATGAGCAGGATAATAGCTGAAAAATAATTACCTTTGTGAGTTTTTTGAAACATACATGAAAGAAGAACCAGTACAGCCGTCACCTATCGAGTTATTCACCGAATATCTTATTCGCCACAAACACCGGAAAACTCCGGAACGTTTCGCGATACTTGAAAAGATATATGGCATCGATGGACACTTCAATGCCGAAGAACTCTACGAGCAAATGCAGCATGAATATCGCGTAAGTCTGGCAACAGTGTACAACACCCTGGATTTACTTCACGATGCTGCCTTGATCGTGAAGCACCAATTCGATGGGCAGCCTGCCCAATATGAGAAAGCCCTCGGTTCGTCGATGCACAATCATTCGGTGTGCACGGTGTGTGGCCGCATCAAGGAATTTACCGATAAAAAAATCCTGATGGCCATCAAGGCCAAAGAATTCGCTAATTTTGAAAGCACCCATTATTCGCTTTACATTTATGGGGTATGCAAAAAGTGTCAGAAAAAGAAAAAACAGATAAAAAAGAGTATATGAGCAAGAAAGTAGATGTGCTGCTGGGCCTCCAGTGGGGCGACGAAGGCAAAGGAAAGGTTGTGGATGTGCTTACACCCCGTTACGACATGGTAACCCGTTTTCAGGGCGGACCCAACGCTGGTCACACCCTGGAATTTAACGGCGAAAAATATGTACTTCGTTCTATTCCGTCGGGTATTTTCCAGGGCGATAAAATCAATATTATCGGCAACGGCGTAGTGCTCGACCCTGCCCTGTTCAAAGCTGAAGTGGAAGCGCTCGAAAAAACCGGGCACCCGCTTACCAAACGACTTAAAATATCAAAAAAAGCACATTTGATACTTCCTACTCACCGTTTGCTCGACCAGGCCTACGAGAGTGCAAAAGGAGAAAGCAAAATCGGCACTACCGGCAAAGGTATAGGGCCGGCTTATTCCGATAAAATAAGCCGCAACGGGCTGCGTGTCGGCGACATTCTGCATAATTTCGATCAAAAATATGCCATTGCCATCCAGCGACACAAAGAAATACTGGAACAATACAACTTCAGCTACGAACTCGCAGCACTGGAAAAAGAATGGATGGAGGGAATTGAAACCATCCGTAAATTTGAGTTGATCGACAGCGAACATGTCATTAACGATGCTTTAAAGGAAGGCAAGAAAGTGCTCGCCGAAGGCGCACAGGGTACTATGCTCGATATCGACTTCGGATCGTACCCCTTTGTTACCTCGTCCAATACCATTTGCGCCGGTGCTTGCACCGGACTCGGAGTAGCTCCCCGTACCATCGGCGATGTATATGGTATTTTCAAGGCCTATTGCACCCGCGTGGGAAGCGGCCCCTTCCCCACCGAATTATTCGATGCAACGGGCGATGAAATGCGCAATAAAGGACACGAATTCGGTTCGGTGACCGGACGCCCCCGCCGCTGCGGATGGATCGACCTGGTGGCGCTGAAGTACGCCGTGATGATCAACGGGGTTACCCGTCTGATCATGATGAAAAGCGACGTAATGGATGCATTTGAAACCATCAAAGCTTGTGTTGCTTATAAAATCGACGGAGTGGAAACCGAACAATTCCCCTATTCGATAGAAGGAGATATCGAACCGGTATATATCGAATTGCCCGGATGGCAGACCGACATGTCGGGGATGCGCTCTGAAAACGAATTTCCTGAAGAATTTAACGCCTACCTCAATTTCCTCGAAGCAGAACTGGAAGTACCCATCACGATCGTATCGGTAGGCCCCGACAGAGCACAGACAATTCAACGATAATTATTCATTATCATCCCTTATAAACGACGTGGGGTTGAAAGATGCTGTATCAGCATTTTCAACCCCACGTTATAGTTAGCATTCCAACAATCAGTTGACCGACGGTGTTTTCACCCGTTCAATGTAGCAGATCGTATCGCCTTTGTTTACAATATCGCCCTGTTTTTTCGCTACCGAAATAATACGGGCATTACCAATTCCTTTTACAGCTTCGACACCATAACGAGTCTGGATAGCATACAACATATCGTTTTCGTTGATCAATGTACCATACGTAGGTTCGATTGAACGGTCGAGGAAATCAAGTTCCCACAAAATCTTACCGGTAGCGGTTGCAGTAACCGGTTCGGCATCGGGATACATGATTTTACGGATCTCGGGTAAGCTCAGATTGTGTTTCGCATATTTCGTACGGATGGCGGTTTCGAGCTCCTGTTCGAACCTGCGTTTTGCTTCGCCCGATTTGAAATCGCGGTATTGCTTATCATGCATCGCAAACTCAAACAATTCTTCGTCGTCCTTACCCCGGCTCCAGCCGTTTTTCTTCATTTCCTCGATATATTTCGGCAACTCGTCGGGATAATTATCCTGAGGATTACCTTCGAAGAATTCGTAATTATTTTTCTTTGCCAACTCGATAATTTCCGGATCCAATGCTCCCGGCAACTTACCAGCTTTACCCAGAATCATATCCCAGCTATTACGGTCGATAGCCTGCCAACGGCCTTTACCCATGGTCATGTTCATCACATTCATCAAGGCAATATTTTTAACATACTGGCTGAATGGAGTTACCAACGGGGGGAATCCCAGCTTCGGCCAGATATATTTCACCTCCTCAAACAACTGAACCAGCAGTTCATCCTCCGAAATCTCAGACTGAGCTTTCGATTTGAGGAACGAATTAATAGCAGCATGAACGCCCTTCAGGTCGGCCATGAGCGAACCCATCATACCACCGGGAAGTCCGCAACCCACAAGTAACGACGTCATAAGCTTGTTGCGATCGTCGATGAAATATCCCAGATAATCGTCAATAAAGCTTTGAGTCATCTTGCGCGCTTTCATGTAAGCGTTCATGTTGATTTCAGGAACCTTGAAACCGGCATCCTTCAACATCGCCTGCACCGAAATCACATCGGGATGAACCATACCCCACGACAGCGGCTCCATGGCCACATCCAGAATATCGGCACCGGCCTTGGCAACTTCAAGCATCGAAGCCATCGAGAAACCCGGACCCGAGTGACCATGATACTGAACGATGATTTCAGGGTGATTGGTTTTAATTGCGCGAACAATATTACCCAGCAACACCGGACGTCCTACACCGGCCATGTCCTTCAGACAGATTTCTTCGGCGCCGGCCGCGATAAGCTCTTCCGACATATTGATATAGTATTCGGCCGTATGTACTTCCGAACTGGTAATACACATGGTAGCCTGAGGAATCATCCCCGCTTCCTTTGCCCATTTGATGGAAGGTATAATATTCCGAACATCGTTCAATCCACAAAAGATACGCGTAATATCGACCCCCTGGGCATGTTTTACCTTGTACATCAGCCGGCGTACATCAGCCGGTACGGGATTCATGCGCAAACCGTTCAAACCGCGGTCGAGCATATGCGTTTTAATTCCAACCTCGTTGAATGGTTTTGTGAAAGCACGCACCGATTCGTTGGGGTTTTCTCCAAACAGAAGGTTTACCTGTTCCGATGCGCCTCCATTGGTTTCCACGCGGCTGAAACAACCCATCTCGATAATAAGAGGAGCTATTTTTTCCAACATTTCTTTCTTAGGTACATATTTACCCGATGACTGCCACATGTCGCGATAAACGAGACTGAATTTAATTTCTTTCATTTCTTTAAAACGATTTTTCGTATTGTGTATGGTTGAATTCACGGTACAAAGATAATGCATTTCTTTTAATTAAAGAAATATTTCTTTATTAATTAGCGAATTATTTCTTTAATAAGCCATATAACACTGATACACTGACATTTATACATATGTTAAATATTACTACAGGTATTGCTTGGTTCAAAAAAAGCCCGGGACTGGCAGTTCCGGGCTTGCTGATCCTATCGATTCAAGGTCTCACTTCAAAATTCCCTGATCTTTATATTTTTAAACCACACCTCATCGCCATGATCCTGCAACAGGATATGTCCTTCGGCAGCGGTACCAAATCCCGGCCACTGCTGGTATTTACTATAATTCACAAGCGCCTGCCATTGCTGGGTACCGCGTTCGTACTCAATAATTTTCACATCGTTGAGGAAATGCTCCACCCGGTTGCCATCCACACGAATACGTGCGGTATTGAAAAATCCGGGGCGAAAGGGTTTATTGGCCGGCGCAGGAATGAGGTCGTAGAGCGAGCCAAGGGTACGATTGCCCAATACGCCAAGTTTGGCATCGGGATGCAGTTTATCGTCGAGAATTTGAAATTCACAACCGATCGATGAGCCTTCACCCTTATTCAATTCGGTATCCACAAAGTACTTTATTCCGCTGTTGGCACCGGGAGTAATCATAAAATCGACCGACAATTCGAAATTACGGTATTTCTTCTCGGTAACGATATCGCCGCCATTGGTCGATTCGCCTCCTCCCGATTTCAGCACTTTCAATACGCCTCTATCCATTTCCCACCCTTTGGCCGGAAACGATTTCAGTTTGGCTCCCCGCCAGCCTTGTGTCGTTGTGCCGTCCCACAACAATTTCCATCCATCGCGGGCTTCGCGTTCCGAGATCGAATTATCGATCGTATTGGCCTGGGGCACCGCGGGATTCTCGGGACGCAGCCAATTACCGGGCTGCCGGGTACAAATGCGGATATCGCGCCACGAGATCGTCCGGCCTGCCAGTGCGGCATTATTGGTACCGTGCACCTGCAAGGCGATAAAACCGCTGCGGCTTAAGGTATCGAGCACATCGGCGCAAGGAATATCGTTGAGCCAGGTGCGCAATCGTCCACCCACAGCTTCGATACGCACCTTGTTCCACTCACCGGCCCTGAAGGCTTTTTTCGCAGCCGGATTTTTATCGAGCGGATACAGCCATCCGCGGCGAGCTTCGTCATAAATACCTCCTGACCAGGCTCTTGCCGACGGATCGAATTCGAATTGGTAACCGTGAACGATTCCGTTTTTATATCCGGGGAGGCTTTGACTCCGGAACTGCACACCCGAATTCAGGCCTTCGTCGATTTTATATTCCAGTTCGAGTATAAAATCGCTGTAATGACGGGTGGTTGCCAGAAAGGTATTGGCCGGGTGATGTACGGTGGTACCCACAATCGCACCGTCTTTTACCGTATAACCGGCTTCACCGATTATTTTTTTCCATCCTTTCAGGTTTTTCCCGTTAAACAAACTTTCCCATTGTTGTTGTGCCGACGCGCTGAAAACAAGGGAGAACAGTAGTACCAGTGTTGAAATTTTGTTTCGCATATCTATTTTGAGTATAAATTGAAGAGTATAAATCAGGCTAAACGATAGAACTGGCGCCAGTCGCGGCGAGGTTCGGGCCCTCGCAGCAATTCGTCGGCCTCCTTATTGCCGATGAATTTCTTTTTCTCCGGATCAAATTTAAGCCTGGTATTGAGCCGCTGAGCTATGACTCCCAGGCAAAAAACCTGACTGAGCGGGCCGGCTACCGAAAACGGAGACCGCGATTGTTCCTGCCCCTTACAAGCCAGCAGGAAATTGGCAAAATGGTTGGAGCTAGCTGCCGGTACTTCCGGAAGCGAGGAAGCCATTTCGCGGGCTTTATCTTCCGGTATGATCGATAAGGTACTTCCATGCGACCCCCCTTTGAAAGTCAATTCTTTTGAATAGATAATTTTGCCCGGATTCAGTTTCGACGGTACAATCTGACCGGCGCCCGGCGCCGGGATATTCGGATCCAGCTCCACGTTTCCATAGCCATCGGGAACCGGCGGCAGGTTATCGATGCCGTCGTACCAGGTGAGTTCACAGGCGGGCATCGTTTTTCGTTCAGGAAAGTGAAAACGGATGGTCGACGAATAAGGGAAGAAAAACGGATTATGCCCCTTAGCATATTTCATCTCAATTTCGGTAGGCAATCCCAATTCCAGAAACTCGTGTGCCGTATCGAGAATATGCGCTCCCCAATCGCCCAAGGCTCCCATTCCGAAATTGTACCAACTCCGCCATTGACCGTTGACAAACTCTTTGTTGTATCCCACAAAAGGCTTGGCGCTCAGCCAGGTATCCCAATCGAGCGTAGGGGGCACCGGCTGAGGAGCCGGCAAGGCCTTGATATTCGAATCGTACACATGCCAGCGGCGCGGATTATTCATATGAGCGGTAATAGCCGTCACATCCTTTATAATGCCAGCCTCTTTCCACGCTTTAAACTGGAAATAATTGGCTTCGGAATGTCCCTGATTACCCATTTGAGTAACCACACCATATTTGCGGGCCGCCTTCATCAGCAATTCGGATTCTTCGAACGTATGACTCAGGGGTTTTTCGACGTAAACATGTTTACCCAGCGACATGGCCAGCATGGTTACGGGGAAATGACTAAAATCGGGAGTTCCGACCGAAACGGCATCAATAGAGCCGGCCATTTTATCGAACATCCGACGAAAATCGTTAAAACGGGGAACTTCGGGAAAATCGTTCAGGAGCGCTTCGGTATGAGGAGCTCCCATATCGGTATCGCAAAAGGCAACCAGATTGCACAAGCCCGTCTTGTAAAGTTCCCGTATTATTTCTCCTCCCCGGAATCCAATTCCCACACAAGCCAGATTCACTTTTTCGGAAGGAGCTATTTTGCGGGGCTTCGAACGTGGTGTGGCCTGCAACGGTAACCGTGCGCCCGACAAGGCTGCAGTGGCGGTAAGTAACGATAAATTCCGCAAGAAATCTCTGCGGGACGATGGGTTGTGTTTCATGTTATTGCAATATAAAATAGTTCGATTCGCAAATGTAGTAAAAAAAACAAAAAGACCGCCCCGGAGGAGCAGTCTTTTTTATTAAATCCCAAGGGGATCGGATTAGTTGTAACCTTCGTTTTGCAAAAACTCGTCGCGGTTGGTAATCGCATCGAGCTGCGCCTGCGGAATGGGGCGGTAATAGTGTATATCGCGTACGTTGGCCTGCCCCTGAGCATTATACGCTTTCACTCTGTTGACCAGGGTGCGGGTACGTTTAAGATCGAACCAGCGTTGCTGCTCACCACACAATTCGAGGGCACGTTCGTCGAGGATCGTCTCGATAGTTACGGGACCGGCGATTGCGTTGTTTTTACCGGGAATGGCCCGTTTCGCCCGAAGTTCGTTGATGGTTGTCAGGGCATTACCTGCACTACCCAATGCCAGTTCGCACTCGGCTTTGATGAGGTACATTTCGGCCAGACGCAGCACCACAGCATCGCGCGACGAAATATCGTGGGTAGGATAGGTAGGATCGTACACATCGTCGAGGAATTTTTTAATTCCCGGATACGAGCACCAACCGCCGATTTTATAGGAGTTATAGCGATTATCGCCATATACTGCCGATTTAGCAACGGCTGCTTCGGTAGGAAGTGCTGTAGCAGGATCGGACGAAGTATAGACCGGGATATCGCCGCCACTCATAAACTGCACACGGTAGCGACCTTTGGCCCAGGCCTGCAAGGCCTGACCTTCGGGCGAATTGCCATCGAGCGGACTATAATAAATCGCAGTATCGGCCATCAGTCTATATTTGGTAGCACTGCCCTCCAATCCGGGAGCTATTTTGTAGGCTGTGAGCAACGTGGCGTCGGTACGCTGATCGGTGGCACGGTTCTTTTCCATCAACTTCCACAAGTAAACCGAAGGAAGGTACCGCGTGAACCCGCGTCCGTACTGCGAATAATAAGGAGCGACATACACATTCTGTTTCGTTACCGAATGCTCCACATAGGAGGTCGACTCGCCCAGCACACGACGGAACACTTCTTTACCATCACCACCCAGGTCGCTGGCACCATTGTTCCACATCGACACGAACATCAGCAACATGGCATTACCACCGCGGCTGTATCCGGTACGGGTAATCAGGCTGTTGTAATCCAACTGATCGTTGTTAACATTGGTGCGATAACGTTTCGGGATCACATTTACATTTGTTTTAAGATCGTACGAGTAGGTAACTCCCCAAATCGTTTCCCTGTTTTTTGTAATATCTTCATTGTTCATCGACCAGGTATCGGAATAGTTATCGTAAAAACTAAACTGTCCGCTACCAATCACCGCGTCGGCTTCGGCCTTTGCGAGCGCATACAGATCTTTTCCGGCATAGTCGGCATTGGAACTGATACTGGTCTTACCCAACCACGAAGCAGCATACAGCAATACACGGGCTTTCAGCGCTCTCGACGACCAGTAGTTGGCTCGTCCGTCGGCTTTGGTTTTGTAGTTGGCAAAATAGACGATCGACTTATCCAGATCGGAAAGAATATTGCTGTAAATAACTTCTTCGGGCACCCTTTTGGCTGTAGTGACCACTTCGGTAAATGATTCCGAATTGTAAGGAATCGGACCCCAGATATTCACCATATGCCAGTAGTAAAAAGCACGAAGAAAATGCACCTCACCCTGGAACTGGCTGCGCAGGCTTTCGGAAATCAGCGGATGGCCCGGCAGGTATTTGATAGCCGCATTACAGGCATCCACTGCGGCATAGAATAACTCCCAGTAATGATCGAGAGAGGCATTATCGGCCACATTATTATCCAGACTCACCGCTGTAATATTATACGAATTCAGCGATTTCTGTTTGTTATCGTATCCGTAGTAAAACAGGTCGGTACCTGTTTCCGAAAGTCCGAGCGCCGCTTCTTTTCCGTACCATCCGCGGGCGAAGCTGTAACACGAAGCCACCAATCCCTGCATCCCCGAGGAAGTATTATACACCAGGTCGGCGGTCTGTCCTACCTTGTTATCTTCTTCCAGGTATCCTTCGCAAGAGCTTAAACTCAGCAAGGAGACCAGAGCGATTATCAGAGCAAATTTATTTTTTTTCATAAACGTTTGTTTTTTATAATTCAAGATTGAGACCCACCACCATTTGTTTGGCCAGCGGGAAGGAAATATCGCCGCCCCGCTCGGAGTCGTAATTATCGATACTGCTGAACGTAAAGAAGTTCTTGAGCGAACCGTAGATCTTCACATTGCTGATTCCGATGGGTTTAAGCACTTTGGCCGGTACCGAATAACTCAAACTGACATCTTTAATTTTAATATAATCGGCCCGTTCGTAACGAAGCGACGAACCATAGCTTGCAAAAATGGAGCTGGGAGCTCCCGGACTCGGGAATTTAGCTCCCGTATTTGAAAGGGTCCAGTAATCCAGATTGCCCCAGTTGGCCGATTCGTAATTCAGCTGGGTATTCATTTCATAGTCGAGATAACCTCCCAACCGGGCATAAACCAGCACCGACAACGAAAAGTCGCCCATCGTAACCGTGTTATTCATCCCGAAGATATGCTTTGGAGCGGTATTATAGACGACTTTATCCTCATCATTGAGCAAACCGTTATCGTCTTTATCGGCAATCTTAAGCGTACCCGGCGTACCGTATCCCGAAGGAAAAGCCAATGTTTTATCAGGATGCCGAGCCTGCCATTCGGTTTTGTAGGCTTCGAATTCGCCAACATTCCAGATACCGGCATCTTCGTAATCGTAATAAATCTTGATGGGCTGACCAACAATCTGTCCTACATTACCGCTGATATTACGGATTATGCCGCCCGAAAGACTTACAATTTCGTCGGTCGAGATCGAATACGTCCAGTTGATGTCCCAGCTGAATTTTTTGGACTGTGCCACCAGGGTATTCAATGCAACTTCAACACCATGGCCTTTGGTTTCGCCGATATTGGACAATACGCTGGTATACACCGAAGAAGCGGGGGCACTTTTGGCATACAGTAAATCGTCGGTATAATTGAAATAAACATCGACGCTACCCGAAATGCGATTATTCACAATTCCGAAATCGAGCCCCAGGTTGGTGGATGTTGTTTTCTCCCATTTCAACCGCGCATTCCCCAGCTGGCTCGGCAGAGAACCGGGAATATTGGCTCCGTTAAGGTAGTAATATACTGGCCATACACTCAGGGCGGTCATGGTTCCATAGGCAGGAATGGCAGCATTACCCGAAATACCCCACGAGGCACGTATTTTCAGGTTATCGAGCCAATCGGCCTGATCGAGAAACGATTCCTCGTTGACACGCCACGCAACAGCAGCCGACGGGAAATAACCCCATTTGTTTCCGGGGGCTAAGGTCGACGAACCGTCGGCGCGCACGGAAGCAGTTATTAAATATTTATCAAGGAGTTTATAATTCAACCGGCCAAAATACGACAACAAATTCGTTTTCACGTATTTGGTTATTGTTTTGGGTGTAGTAATCTTTGTCAGATCGTAAAATTTACTGTTGTAGAAATGCTCTTTACCAGCATCTCCGAAGGTATTGGTCGATTCGAATACATTCTGACTCATACTATGCCCGAGTAAACCTCCGATTTCGTGCGCATCCGACACTTTCGTGTAAGTCAGCGTATTATCCCAGGTATAGCCTGTCCGGTTTTCGAAGGTCGACGACATATAACTGGTAGCAGGCGACTGAAAACGACTGACGCTTTCGTAATCCTGATACGTACCATTACGCTGAGTCTGGCGATCGAATCCAAAGACCGATTTAAACACCAGTTCCTTTACCGGACTTAGTTGAACATATCCGTTTCCGAACAAACGGGTACTTTCAATTTCGTTGGCAAACGCACCGGGTATTTCGTCGAGCAAAGGATTGCTGTGAGCTTGGTAGCGGGGGTTTGGGGTTTTAATCATCGCTCCGTTATCCAGCCGGTACGGATGCGTAATGGTGGTCATTTTCATCGACTGACCGAACACTCCCGAATTGCGTGCATCCCGGTCTTTGTAAGTAAACATCAGGTTAGCGCCCGCTTTCAGGTACTTATTGATGGAATGGTCGACAGCCGTTTTAATATTATACCGGTCCTGAAGATCGTTTTTCATCAAACCTTCTTCGAACATGCCTCCCAGAGCAAGTACAAAATTGGTTTTATCGCTACCTCCCAACACCGATACCTCTACATTTTTCGTCGTCCCGTTCTTCAGAATCATGTCCAACCAATTGGTATACGATTTATCGTTATAAATCCCAATTTCGGTAAAATCCTCGAGAGTTTCGGTCAGTATCTGCTCGGGAGTGAGATTGCTGGAACCCCAGTTACCCGTATTTGCATCGGCCTGATAATTAGCCTTATCGACGAGGCGTTGAACTTCGCGATCGCCATACATCACCTGCGGAACATTGGCCGGGCGGTTGCTCGACACGTAAGTGTTCACGTTAACTTTCGAGGTTCCGGCCTGACCGCGTTTGGTGGTAATAAGAATTACACCGTTCGACCCGCGCGAACCGTAAATTGCGGTAGAAGAAGCATCCTTAAGTACTTCCATCGATTCGATATCCGAGGGATTCAGGTCGAGTGTGAAACCATAGTCGACACCATCGACCAGAATAAGCGGATCGTTGGAAGCATTGATGGAACGGCTGCCACGCAAACGGATATTCAAACCCGCTCCGGCCTGACCGTTCGATTGCTGAATATCCAGCCCCGGCACCCGGGCCTGCATAGCCTGCATCGCGTTACTGCCGGTGGTTTTTAATATGTCGATCGATTTTACGGAACTTACCGCACCGGTAAGGTCGCGCTTTTTGACAACGCCATAACCCACTACTACCAACTCATCGAGCCCGCGGGTTTCGGTTTCGAGCACGACCGAAAGAGGCGCACCGGTAATCTGAACAACTTGTTTCTTCATCCCGACATAAGTAATGTCGAGGGTTCGCGAACCTGCCGGAACTTCGAGCCTGAATTTCCCATCGAGATCGGTCACCGTTCCCGTACTGCTACCTGTGACAACTACCGAAGCACCGATGACCGGCTCTCCAGCCACATCTTTTACAACTCCGCTTACCGCTATTCGTTGCGCCCATCCTACCGAAAACAGTAAAATAGCGAACAATAGCAAGGTAACGCGTTTACTTGACAACGTGTTTCTCTGCATAAATATTAAATTTAAAGGTTTGTTTTTGTCATTAACTGAATTTTTACTGAAATCTGCAAAAAAACAATAAATAACACGGCAAAATTAGACGATGTTCCCAGGAAATGAGTGTAAAAATTGACTAAAAATGTGTTATTTTTGACATATTTCGCTCCTCTTCAAAGTGAGTTGCCAATACAGGTTTGCAAATTCCGTGTAGGCACACGGGCAAGGCGGAAACATAGTTCAAAAACGACCATTCAACACCGGTATAAAAGAGTTAAAAACACGAAACCAGACCAAATTCACAATCAAAAACCAGCCTGTTAATAAAATATTTTAGTATATTTGCGCTAATTACACTAAAAATCAAAATACCTGTCTCTTTTTTCAACAACCTACTTGTAAATGTCTAAAATTTCACTACTTGGTCTTTTTATAGCCGTCGGGAGCATCGTTCAGATACAGGCTCAAGCCGTAGCCGATTCGCTCGAACTCGACGAGCTGGTTGTTTCGGCCACCCGCTGGATCCAGCCTGCACGAAAAACACCGTCGAAAATCAGCGTAATACGGCCCGCCGATGTGAGCCTTTCCAATCCTCAGACTGCTGCCGATTTATTGGGTTCAACAGGTGAAGTGTTTATCCAGAAAAGTCAGCAGGGCGGCGG
This sequence comes from Paludibacter sp. 47-17, assembly GCA_001898935.1. GTDB lineage: Bacteria > Bacteroidota > Bacteroidia > Bacteroidales > Paludibacteraceae > Paludibacter. The sequence goes on along the minus strand of MKVT01000029.1, from coordinate 19,491 downwards.
CAGCCCGATGATTCGTGGCTTTGCAACCAACCGCCTGCTCTACACGGTGGACGGAGTGAGAATGAATTCGGCCATTTTCCGTGCGGGGAATATTCAAAATGTGATTTCGATCGACGCCAATTCGGTAGAGCGTACCGAAATCTTATTCGGCCCCGGCTCCATCATATATGGTAGCGATGCAATCGGTGGCGTGATGAGTTTCCAGACCCTCACTCCCCACTTTTCGACCGGCAAGGCGGTGGAGGTGCGTGCAGGCGCCATGACCCGTTATTCATCGGCCAACCAGGAAGCCACTTTGCATTTCCACGGCGGTGTGGGTTGGAAAAAATGGGCTTTGAAAACCAGTCTGACCCATTCACGCTTCGGCGATTTACGGATGGGAAAACACGGCCCCGACGATTACCTGCGACCATTTTACACCGAAAGGAGCGACAACAGCGATCATATGATTGCCAATCCCGATCCGCTGGTACAGACTCCCACGGGCTATGCGCAAAGCAACCTCATGCAAAAAATACGCTTTGCACCCTCGGCAGCATGGGATTTTCAGTACGGCTTTCACTACTCCGAAACCACCGGTTATTCGCGTTACGACCGTCTGATCGAAACACAAACCAACGGGCTGCCGGTATCGGCAGTATGGAACTATGGACCACAAATCTGGATGATGAATAATGTCTCGGCCACCCATCATTCGGAAAGCAAATGGTTCGACCATTTCACCTTACGGCTGGCTCAGCAGTATTTTGAGGAAAGCCGGATCGACCGGCGATGGAACCACCACCGGTTGCGTACACAACTCGAACAAGTCGACGCTTACTCGGCAAACCTGGATTTCGAAAAAAGCACCGGATCCGGCAAATGGGTGTATGGCGCCGAATACATTGCCAACCGGGTAAAGTCGACCGGATCGGCCATCGACATACGCAATCAAACCGCAATGGCAGTCCCCGACCGATACCCGCAGTCGCTCTGGAGCAGCTATGCCAGCTATCTGAACTATCACTACACCGCATCACCGGCTTTACTTATCGAAGGAGGAATCCGGTACAGCGGATTCGGGCTGTCGTCCGATTTTTCGCGTCACCTGCAGTTTTATCCTTTCGACTTCACCACTTCATCGGTGAAAAATTCGGCTGCCACAGGAAGTGCGGGCTTGGTTTACACCCCGGGTAACAGCTGGAAAATAAGCCTTACCGCGGCTACAGCCTTTCGAGCTCCGAATGTCGACGATATGGGCAAAATATTTGATTTCGCCGACGGCGAAGTGATTGTGCCCAACACCAACCTGCAAGCCGAATATGCTTACAATACCGAGCTCAGCATTTCAAAAATATTCGCGAATCGACTGAAAATCGACGCAACGGCTTTTTACACCTATCTCGACCACGCGATGGTTCGGCGTGCCTTCCGGGTGGGAAACAGCGACAGCATTTTATACAATGGCAAAATGAGTAAGGTATTCGCCATTCAGAATGCGGCCTACGGCACCGTAGCCGGATTTAATGCGGGCTTTGAACTGAAACTGCCGGCCGGTCTGAGCATATCGGCACGCTACAACTACCAAAAAGGAAAAGAAGAGATGGACAATGGCACGGTGACTCCTTCGCGCCATGCCGCGCCTGCCTTCGGCATAGCCCGACTTAGCTACGCCCGTGAAAAAATAAAGCTTCAGCTGTATGCCGCCTGGAGCGACGAAGTGAGCTACCGCGGTTTAAACGAAGAAGAACGCCAGAAACCGGCTTTGTACGCGCGCGACCAAACCGGCATGCCTTACTCTCCTGCCTGGTACACCCTCAACTTCAAAGCGTCGTACCAACCGGTCCGGCAGGTTACCCTAAGCTCTGGCGTGGAAAATATAACCGACCAACGCTACCGCCCCTACAGTTCGGGATTAACCGCAGCCGGGCGCAATTTCATCTTTTCGGTAAAAGCAGATTTTTAAGGCCTACGAAAACTTATTCAGCTCTTCCGCCGAATAATGAACAATATCGGGGAAAAACCGGTGAAACTGCTGATTCATTTCGTTGAAGTTACTGTCGAGCACACGAATAGCCAATTCGGGTTGAAAAGCGCTGCTTTTTCGATCGCGCATAATCTCGAGCGAAGTTTGCAAGCCCCGGTAGGTAGCATACTGCTGCAGCCGGTTGGTCGATACAAAATGAAAGATAAACCGTTTGATGCGGGGTGGCAGCATGGGATAACGAAGGAGGGCATGAAAATAAAAATTATAGGCGAAACAGCGCAACGACACCTCCGAATACCGGCGAAACGACACCGCCAGCAAATGGTCGTAGTACATATCGGCCATAATGCCCGCATACCTGCCGAAATCGGGCTTCAACAAGTGCACCGTTTCACGAAACACCGGATGACTATCAGTATATTCGTCAATTTTACGGTGAAGCACTATTCCCTCCCTTACCCGCTTTGGAAAATGGTGAAACTGGTTTCCTTTTACGAAATCGCCGAAAAAATTTCCAAGTTGTATTTCCGGATGATTTCCCGATAAAAATATATGGGCTAGATAATTCACATTCATCAAAATAGGGGGCAAATATACGAATTTCTGCGTATTGACCCGAATCAGGCCCGGCTCTATCTTTGCATTCTACATTAAAAAAAGATGTATTATGAAATTTAACCATTTCCTGGCCGGCGCTTCGTTGTGGCTATGCGCCGCAGGCTTTGCGCAGCCGGCTGCCGGGCTCGACGAGTCGTTCGATACCGGCTTTGCAACCAATTCGACCATCGAATCAATCGCCCTGCAAAAAGACGGCAAGATCATCGTCACCGGCCATTTCGACAGCCGGATCGTGCGGTTACATCCCGACGGTGCGGTTGACGAAGGCTTCACCCGACCGTCACTGTGGGGAGCTATATTGTACTCGACAGCCTTTACAACCGACGAAAAACTGATCGTCGGGGGCGAGTTTACCACTTTTCTCGATACAAAGGTCAACCGCCTGGTACGGCTTAACACGGATGGCAAGGTGGATGAAACGTTCGGCATAGGTACGGGAGCAAATAATACCATAGCTGAAGTTGCCGTATTGCCCGATGGGAAAATATTGATTGCCGGTGCGTTTACCCTCTTCAACAACGTATCACGTGCAGGCATTGCCCGTCTCAACGCCGACGGCTCGCTCGATACTGGTTTCGATCCAGGAACAGGCATTACCGGCATTACGGGGCAGGTTAATGGTATGCATGTACAAACTAACGGTAAGATTTACCTCTACGGATATTTCACGACCTATAACGGGAAACCTGCCAATTTTTCGGTGCGCATCAATCCCGACGGAAGCTACTACGATAGTTTTACACCTCCCCGCATAGCAGGAGGAATGGGAGGAATAAATACTATCGATGTTGTTTCGACATTACCGGATGGAAAAATACTGATTGGCGGACATTTTGGATCGGTCAACGGAATTACCCGCCGGAATATTGCAAGACTCAACGACGACGGATCGGTCGACACCAGCTTCGATCCCCCACAGGGGCCGCAGTTGACCTGGGGCTCAAAAGTAATTACGATTTGTCCGCTGCCGAACGGAAAAACGCTGGTAGGGGGGATATTCGCAACCTACGATAATGTGGACCGGAAACATCTGGTCAGAATTAATCCCGATGGCGCGTTGGATGCCGGTTTTGATACCGGTACGGGGTTTACAAATTCAATATTTAATGCTAATGTATCCGCACTCAAACTGCAACCCGACGGTAAAATACTGGTCGGAGGACATTTTTCGCACTACAATGGCATACAACGCTTATTCATGGCCCGCCTCAACGGAGAACTTATTTCATCGGTTGAAAACACCTGCGAAGCTTTTGCCACTATGTTTCCTAATCCTGCAACCGACTACCTGCAGTTCCGCCGTCTCACGCCCGGCTCCGTACTCGGCATGTACGATGCGACGGGTAAAGCAGTACTGCATCGCACCATCAGCCATCCTGAACCGACCATCGCGGTTGGTCATCTGCCCAAGGGATTGTATTTCATTCGACTTAACAACGAAAAATTGCAAAAAGTGATCTTGAAGTAAACCCTCTCTCTCGCAACTGTATGTTTACAATTTTGCTAACTCTCGTGTTGATTTCCGGATGAAAACAATGCGAGAGTTAAAATTATATCGTATTTTTGCCGCAAAAAACAATGGAACGACTGGTTACCTCCAATCTGAAATTAGGAATCATTGCCGGCGGGCAATTGGGGAAAATGCTGATACAAGAGGCAAGCAAGTGGGATATAATCACTTATATACTCGATCAGGATGTTGAATGCCCGGCCCGCAGCATTGCCTCCCACTTTATACAAGGGAGCAATCTGGACTACGACGATGTATACCGGTTTGGAAAAATGGTGGATGTGCTCACGTTTGAAATCGAAAATATCAATATAGATGCTTTAAAAAGATTAAAAGCCGAAGGCGTGGTGGTGAAGCCCGACCCTGACATTCTGGAGCTGATCCAGGACAAGGGACTACAGAAAGAATTCTACCTTCGCAACCATATCCCCACCTCTCCATTCCGGCTTACCGACAGTGCGACCCTTGTGAATCAGCTCAACAGCTCCGGCCCGGGACACCGCTCGCCGGCAACCACTCCCGGCCAACCGGCTCCGTTTTCGTTTCCTTTTGTTCAGAAATTGCGCAAGGGCGGCTACGACGGCCGTGGAGTTGCAGTGATCGACAGCAGCGACGACCTGGGCAAACTGCTCGAGGGAGCATCGGTGATTGAAGAAAAGGTGGATATAGCCAAAGAGATTTCGGTGATAGTAGCCCGGAACAAAAAAGGAGAAGTGCGATGCTTTCCGGTAGTAGAAATGACTTTTGACCCGCAGGCAAACCTGGTCGACAAATTGCTTTGTCCGGCAGTCATACCCGCCGAACAAGCAGCGGAAGCACAGCAACTGGCTACCCGGATTATTGAATCGCTGAAGATGGAAGGACTGCTGGCTGTAGAGTTTTTCATCGACCGGCAAAACAGGGTGATCGTAAATGAAATTGCACCCCGCCCTCACAACAGCGGCCATCACACGATCGAAAGTATCGTGACCTCACAGTTCGAACAGCACCTGCGGGCCATTTTAGAGTTGCCGCTGGGAAGTACCTGTCTGAAACTGCCGTCGGTAATGATTAATATTTTGGGAGCCGAAGGGCATGAAGGTCCGGTGAAATACGAAGGACTTACCGAAAGTATGGCCATTGAGGGCGTGAAAATCCATCTTTACGGCAAAAAAATCACCAAGCCGTTCCGGAAGATGGGACATATCACCGTATTATCCGGTTCGCAGGAAGAAGCGTTGAAAAAGGCTTCTTCAGTACATCAACTTATCAAGGTTACAGCATGGAAAGAAAAATAGTAAGTATAGTGATGGGATCCGATTCCGACCTGCCGGTGATGAAGCAGGCGGCCGAGATGCTCGACAAATTCGGAATTGCATACGAAATCGATATTGTATCGGCTCACCGGACTCCGGAAAAACTCATGCATTTTGCATCGACGGCTCATGAACGGGGCATTTTGGTGATTATTGCCGGTGCCGGAGGGGCTGCCCATCTACCCGGCATGATAGCTGCTATTTCACCCCTGCCGGTAATTGGAGTTCCGGTCAGATCGAGTAATTCGATCGATGGATGGGATTCGGTACTGTCGATACTGCAAATGCCGGGGGGAGTTCCGGTGGCAACGGTCGCATTGAACGGTGCAAAAAATGCGGGAATACTCGCAGCACAGGTTATTTCGGCTGCCGACAGTTCGGTACGCGAAAAAATAATCGCCTATAAGCAGGAAATGCGGGAGGAAGTGGAGAGGCGATCGGCCGCAATACGCTGATCGAAGGCTGCCCGCTTTGCGCTTTGCGAATGCCGCACCTCGTGCGAGGTTGCCGGAATAGCTTAGTACATCAGGGTGTTTCATTCGTCATACTGTCTAATCAATAATTTATGGTCTACAACGAAATTGGCTCCACCGGAATACTGCTACCTCCGGTTGTTTTCGGCACCAGCGCCCTGGGGAATCTGTATACCGCGCTTGCGGATGCGACTAAACTGGAGATCGTGCGTGAAGCGTTTCAACATATACCCGGCAATGTGGTGTTCGACAGTGCAGGCAAGTACGGCGCAGGCCTGGCACTCGAGAAACTGGGTGAATGCCTGCACCGGCTCGAAATCGATCCCCGGCGTGTAATCATCAGCAATAAACTGGGCTGGAAACGCATCCCGCTGACTACGCCCGAACCTACTTTTGAGGCCGGGGTATGGAAAGAACTGACCAACGATGCCTCTCAGGACATCAGCTACGAAGGTATTCTGAAGTGTTACGAGCAGGGAAACCGGCTGCTGGGCGATACGTATGTCCCGCAACTGGTCTCGGTTCACGATCCCGACGAATACCTCGGAGCAGCTTCCTCGCCGGCCGACAGGGAACTGCGCTTATCCAACATCGTTTCGGCCTACCAGGCCTTGAGCGAGCTCAAAGCACAGGGAAAAGTAAAAGCAATAGGCGTAGGAGCCAAAAACTGGAAGGTGATACGGGAATTGTACCCGCTTGTCGAACTCGATTGGGTGATGTTTGCCAACAGTATGACCATCCTGCATCATCCTCAGGAACTTATTGATTTCATGCTGCAACTCAAACGCGACAGAATCAGCAGTATCAATTCCGCCGTTTTTCACGCAGGCTTTCTTATTGGAGGCAATTATTTCGATTACCGCCTGATACAACCCGACTCCGACGAAAACCGCCGCTTATTCGCTTGGCGACAACGGTTTTTCGAGCTTTGCCAGCGCTACGACTTACAACCCTCGCTTGCCTGCGTACAATTCGGACTGGCGGCACCCGGAGTTTCCAGTATTGCACTCAACACATCCAAACCTGCCAATATCAAAGCAAATGTCGATGCGGTACTAACCCCCGTACCATCGGAATTCTGGATGGACATGAAAAACGAAGGCCTGATCGGAACACACGTCGACTGGCTGTAATACGCACACATGATGAGAATAGATAGTCACCAACATTACTGGCATTACAACACCGACGATTACGGTTGGATCGATGATTCCATGTCGGCCATCCGACGTAGTTTTCTGCCCGGCGAATTTGCTGCTGTACTGAAACAAAACGGCATCGACGGTTCCATAGCCGTTCAGGCACGGCAAACAGAGGAAGAAACCAAGTGGCTGCTTCAGCTTGCCGACCAACACCCGCACATCCTTGGTGTAGTGGGCTGGGTCGATCTGCGATCGGCGAATGCCGGCCAGCTTATCGGCGACTTCGCCAGGCATCCCAAAGCCGTGGGAGTCAGACACGTGATACACGACGAGCCGGACAGTAACTTTATGTTGAAAGAGGAATTTACAAGGGGAGTCGGATTGCTCTGCGATTTCAATCTCACTTACGACATTCTGGTATTTCCGCAGCATTTACCTAATACACTCCAGTTTATCCGTCGGTTCTCCGACGATCAGGTATTCGTGATCGATCATGTGGCAAAACCCCTCATCAAAACCGGTACGCTGTCGCCCTGGAAGGAATATATGCAGGAGATTGCACACCACCCCAACGTCTTCTGCAAGTTATCGGGTATGGTTACCGAGGCCAACTGGCCGCATCAGCAACCCGACGATTTCAAACCCTATTTCGATGTTGTTTTTGAAGCATTCGGTCCAGAACGACTGATGTTTGGTTCCGACTGGCCGGTGTGCCTGGTAGCCGAGGAGTATGCAAGCTGGTTGGAAACGGTAACCGAGGTCATTTCGGTATTCAGCCCTGCCGAACAAGAAAAAATAATGGGACTCAACACCCTGAAAGCCTATCATTTAAAATAAATTCGTTTATGAAAGCATTTGCCATCCAACAAGAAAAAACCATACAGGCCATTGAGATGGCCGAACCACAAATGAGCGCTACCGATGTACTCATCGAAATACACTACATCGGACTCTGCGGCAGCGACCTTAGCTCGTACCGCGGCCTGATGCCTTTTGTCACCCTCCCGCGTGTTCCGGGTCACGAGATCAGCGGTGTCATACTAAAGAAAGGCAGCGCAGTGCCCGACACGCTTACCGTTGGCGACCGGGTCACCGTATCGCCCTACACCCGTTGCGGAGTGTGCCCTTCGTGCCGCTCGGGGCGCGACAACTGCTGCCAATACAACCAAACCCTGGGAGTGCAGCGCGATGGCGCACTCACCGAGCGCATTGCGGTTCCTTTCGAAAAAGTGTTTACCAGTACGAAGCTTTCACCTACCGGACTGGCGCTTGTTGAACCGTTTAGTGTCGGCTACCACGGCGCTAACCGGGGTGAAGTACGCGAAACAGACACAGTGCTGGTGATTGGATGCGGCACGATCGGAATGGGAGCGTTAAGCGCTGCCGTACGCAAAGGCGCAAACGTAATTGCCCTCGATATCGACGATTCCAAACTCGAAAAAGCACGTAGGTTCGGCGCCGCCCATACCATTAATTCTTCTTCCGAGAATGTACGCAAACGCATCGACGCCATCACCAATAACGAAGGGGTGAGCGTGGTGATTGAAGCTGCCGGCAGCCCGGCTACTTTCAATATGGCACTCGACCTGGTTTGCTTCTCGGGCAGAATTGTTACCATCGGTTATTCCAAAAACGAAACCGGAATCAAAACCCAACTTATTGTCAGCAAGGAACTGAATATATACGGATCGAGAAATGCCCTGCGCGTGTTTCCTGCCGTTATTGGTATGATCGAACAAAACGAAGCTTTGTTTCTGGAGATGATTACTAAAATATTCCCCTTCGATGAAACGCCCGAAGCCTTTGCGTACTGGGACGCTAATCCGGGAACCGTGTCGAAAATCCTGATCAAGGTAAAGTAAAACTGTACAGGATTTGATTCTAATTGCAAAATAACTGTAATTTATTTTCATAGAATGGAGTAAAACATTAATTTTGGGACTTTAATTTAAAAAAATAACAAAAAGTCCTAAAATGAAAAAACTTCTGCCTTTCATTGCGCTGGTAACGCTGTTGGTTTACGGCTGCGACGAATCTGAATTTGACACTTCGACGCTTCAACTGCATGTTTCGCCCGACACCCTGTACATTGCCGACACCGACGTTTATAAAGAGTTCTTTCTGGCGGTACAACCCTATTACAAAGTCAGCTACCAGGTAACACAATTACCCGACTGGCTCAAGATTGACAGCTCGGCGATGAAAGGAACCATCGAAAAGGGAATTAATCCGATTCGCATCACTCCCCTGAAAGAAGGACGCGAAGGCGTATATTCGGGGAATATTTCGATAATTTCCGATCTGGCCGGGAAACTGGAGATGAAAGTTATTATGTCGGTAGCCGGACATCCCAAGCTAGGCATTTCGAATCAAACGGTCGGATTCGGAACCGACTCCACTATTAAAATAATCAGTTTACAAAATACGGGCACAGGCATGCTCACCTGGTCGGTCGAAAAGCCGGCACACTGGCTCACGGTAATGCCTGCCCAGGGCACTTTATTGAAAGGTCAAAAAGCCATGGTGACGATAATTTGCTCGCGTGCCAAACTGGACATGGCCACCTACTCGAGTGAATTGAAAATCAATTCGAATGCCGAGAACGAATACAATCCCGTGAGCATCACGATGGCCGTGCCGCGCATTTCGAATTTTGCTTTGTCAACCTCTTCGCTTACCTACAATTTCACCGATAGCGAAAAAAGTTTTTACCTGAAAAACACGGGAAATGCCAGTATCTCGTGGAGCATGGAACCGGCATCCTATTTATCGGCCAACCATGCAGCCGGCGAATTGGCCAAGGGCGACTCGGTACAGATTAGCGTAACACTCGATCGCAGCAAGTTAACCAGCGGGACGTACAATTCGAAGATTTACTTCCGCAACGAGTCGAATAAGAAAGATTCGGTGGCGGTCACTGTGAATCACTTCTCCGAACAAAAACTGATGCTTCATTCGAATGTAGTGGATGCGGAGTTTTCGCGTGCAACCAACACTATTTTCTATGTCACCTCGTCGCCTGCGAATGCATTGGTGGTATTTAACCCGGAAACGAAAGTCAAGAAAACAGTTGCTATCAACAAAACTCCTACATCGGTGGCCGTTAATGCTGCCGGAACCAAGGTATTGATTGGTCATACGGGTATGGTTACCTATGTCGACGTAGCGGAGCTTTCCATCGAAAAAGAATATCCGATCGAATGCGATGCGCTCGACGTGATACTCACCTCTAACGGCTGGGGATACATATTTCCACGCCGCGATCAGTGGCAAGCAATTTATGGAATCAATTTACTCACGGGCACAAAAGCAAACTCCAACAACTGGATGATTTACGCCGGAATGGTGGGCAGGCTTCATCCCTCTGAAAAATACATTTATGGAGCCGACAATGGTATATCGCCCGACGACATAGAAAAATTCGACATCCAAAAGGGAGCGGCTTATAGTTTGAAAGATTCCCCTTATCATGGCGACTATCCCTTCGGTGGCAATTTATGGTTTTCGGAAGATGGCGACCGGATTTTCACCCGTTCGAAAACCATTCTGAGAGCCAGCGAAGTGTCGGCCGAAGACATGACCTATAATGGAAGTATCGCAATCACCAACCAAATCCAGTCACTGTTTCATTCCAAAACAGCCGACCGTTTGTATATCCTTACCGGCAACAACAGCTGGAGTACGCCCCAAGGAGACAGCGATCTGCAGATTTTCAACAATTCGTACCTCAACTTCCTGGGAAAATACACCCTTGAACAATACATGGTGAACAATAAACTGTATAATGCCGAAGGAAAATTCGTTTTTGCCAATGCCGAAGGAAAACGAATTTACGTGCTCACCAAAGCCCAGGCGAGTTCAGGCCTGCAATACGACTGGGGATTTGAACAGATGGATCTGAAATATTAAAATGGGGTTACCTGCTGAGAACACCAGCGAGAGGATTCGAACTGCAAAAGAAGCACCCGCTGCTTTAGACCAGGCAACACCGCAATCAATCTTTAATACATCGAACGCTATATCCATACGCTCTAGGGTAGCTGCGCATGAAGGCGTGAGTAGTTACACGGGAGGTATCGCGGATATAAAATATAAGTGCATAGGCATAGGCTACACTAAGAGTGCTCGACCAATAAAATCCATAGGCCCGGTATTCGGAATTAGTACCTGATCCATAACGAATTGTATCCTGCTGATAGCTTCGGTAGCCTGCCGATGACAGCTTAAGTACCGATTCAAATGCTCCTTGCGACCAGGTATCTAGCTCTTCCACCCATTCTTCCCGAGTTGGGAGCCGGAAGCCGTCCGGACACGGATTGTTTATCCCTCTAACTCCTTGCCATAAATAGTCGCGTTGAGGGTTACGCCAGTCTTCGAATATATTATTACTAAGAATAAATTTACCATGGCCCGGATGATCGCCGGTACTCAACACGTCCGTAGATGAAGAGTATCGTTTTTCGTGCCCGTCGGTTCCACGTCCCCATTGATAGAGATCCCCATAGGCCTCTTGATCGCTCAAAGAGATTGCAACTCGGTTTGAACCTAAATTTCTGTCCATCCAAATTCGGCCCGTCACAGGATTCGTTACGGTACCATAGGTGGTAAATTGTATTTCATCACCATAAGCAGTGCCTATTGAATTGGTAGCATAAGCTCTTACATAATAAGTTGTTGCAGGACGCAACCCCGACAGATAGCTATAAAAATCGCCCAAACCTGATCCGTCAACAGTGACACTATCCTTCACCGTTGGATTAGGCAACATGCTATAAAGTCTATTAACATTGAGATAATTGATTCTTTGATTAAAAGTAAAAAGACGGAAATTGAAAATAAATATCTTTCTAAAAAAGTTCTGTTAAAGGATTTCGTTGATTATGAATTACAGATAATACTGAATAATGATTCAATAGTAGTTGTAAATGAAATGAATGAAAATCTTATGAAAATTTCGGGATTGCATTATATAATAAAAGGACAACATAATGATAGTCACTTCATTTTTAACTCAGAAAGTTCTTTTTACTATCTTGACAGTACTCATGATTACATAAGTGAAGAAAACAACTTGACATTCAGCATAAAAAGTATCTGTGAGAATATTGTTTTTATCACATATGATAAAGAAAAAGATATCTATGAACTTAGTAATGGATACACTGGTACAAACAGAACGATAAATTATTATAGTAGACAAAAAGGATTAGTAAAAGATGAATAACAGTTGCTAATCGAGTGGACTGCCCTGCCAGTAATTAATCAACAGGGAGAGCCTTTAGTTGTATGAAAACAAGACTCACAGTAGATACAAAAAAAGGAGTTGGAGATATAAACGTGTTAGCTGTCAGCAAAGAAATAAACGGGAAAACTTGCATTTCACGTATAATATATTTATATTTGCACGTAAACTTTATATTGAGCAATATGAACACCAAACTGACATTAAATTTAGATAAAAATATCATTGACGAGGCAAAATCCTATGCAAAAAAGAATCAAGTGAGTCTATCTAAGCTCATTGAAAACTATTTACACTCTCTAGTTAGAACAAGTCATAAGAAAACAACGAAAATAAGTCCTCTAGTCGAGAGTTTAACAGGAATTATATCATCTGAAATAGATGAAAGAAAAAGTTATCGTGATTATTTATCAGAAAAATACTCATAATGGAGAATCTGTTAATTGATACGAATATCATAGTTGATTTGCTTTCAAAGCGGAAAAACTTTTATCAGGAAGCACAAGAATTGTTTACGCTTGCAGATGAACAAGAGGTAAAACTTTATATTTCCTCTTTGACATTTGCGAACACTCACTACTTACTTTCAAAAGAGTTGAATTCGAATGAAGCCCGGAAAGTATTAATCAAGTTTAAACTTCTGGTTAGTATTTTACCACTTGATGATAAAATACTGGAATTAGCTTTATCTTCTGATTTTAACGACTTTGAAGATGGTATTCAATATTATACGGCTTTAGAAAATAAATTAAATATCATTATAACGAGGAATAAAAAAGATTTTAAAACATCAACACTTCCTGTTTTGACAGCAAGGGAATATTTAAATAGATAATTGCCGAACAGCTAATCGAGTAGACCGCCCCGCCAGCTATAACTGACGGGGAGAGCCGCTCACACCACTGTACGTACGGTTCTCGTATACAGCGGTTCGTTAAGAAATGGCGCAACATTGATGTAATAAGCAAACAAAGCTTGGCAACCTCGTTTTTGTAGTCTTTCCACCGTGATGGTGGTACGCAAAATCGGGCTACAGGCAACTGCCCATGTACCCATGCGACTACGGCTGAAACTGTAAACATGTTCCTGGTCAACCCCTAACCGAAGCAGATTTTTTCGTCTTCGTTCGGGCTTCTTCCATTGTTTCCAGATACAGACCGCAAGCGATTGCGCACCCAACCATCCACATCTTTGAGCTTTTCCTGAATACTGGCAATGCGGTGATATTGCAACCATCCTTGCTGAAGTTCTTTCAGTTTATAAATTCGCTCATCGAATGTAGCCGGCGTGGTTTTGCGGGTAATGGTTTTGATTTTCTGTTTCAGGTTCTTCCATCCCTTTTCGCTTACCACTTGCTGATGCTTCGGGCACGACCCCGCGCATAAGGGACTTTCACCCTCTGGAAAAACACACCTGCCTCAAGCATTGTTTAAACATATATATTTGTATTTTTGCATTTTTTCACTTACTTTGCAGCAGGTACGCACTGCCCATGCAGGGCGCACACAGCGTATATAACTAAGTGCGGTTTCGGTGCTGATAATCAACATTATCACCCGCATCAAACTCAGTGCTTTTCGACAGGAAAGTGCCACGCAATCCGCACCTAATCATATACGCGGAACGTTGGCAGCAAGCCGAAAAAAAAATAACAACCGATATGGACACAAGTTAGAAAACTAAAAATTATTCTTGTACGTGAACAACAGTAACGGACAGAATACGTGAATACGAAAAACTATGATACGTATTTATCTAAATAGAAAAAATGTTTGGATTGCAAAATAACCTTGTAATCAATGAAACCTAAAGTTTGTTTTTCTTTTACAAACTTAAACCTGAAGAAATGCATGTTTCCAACGACAACCTTAAACGGTTGTAATAACTTTAAACATATGAATCTGAATGCTTCGTGAAATAAAAAAAGCGAAGTATTTACAAAACACAAATTCAAAATGAAAAAATTTAGTTGTCTATTTGCTATTTTAGCAATTACATTAACTTCGTGTGATAAAAGTGATAGCGTTATTTCATTATCAGAGAGTAATAAACAAGGGATATTGACGTTTTCTTCAATTGAAGAACTAACATCTACTGTTCAAAAAGTAAACTCAATGACACCTAAAGAACGTACAGATTGGGAAAGTTCAAAAGGATTTAAGTCTTTGGGAACAATTTGTGACAAATTTTACAGTTCTATCAACTATGAAAATTTCTCAAATCTTGATGAAATCAAATCTTTCGTTAAAACTCACAATTCGCAAATACAACTTGTTGAAGATGAAAATGGAGAAATTTCTTGCGTTACTCAAGAGTACAACAATCCAGAACGATACATTATGAATGAGAATCGGATGTACATTGTAGGAAGCAAGGTTTATAGAGTTTTTCCTGAACAAAGAAAAGTATCATGTGATATTGCCAACATAACAGAACTTGCTAAAATTAAAGATTTTTCTGAAATCAGTAAAAGTCAATACTCTAACTTTGAAGTAACAGAAAGATCAAAAGTTAGTTCTTCTACAAATAGCAATGATCAGTATTTTGAAAGAACAGAAAAGAAAAGTATTGGAAGCAAAAACTACAGAACAATTGTACGTGTAGAAGCTGTTACTTTATTTTGGAATTCACTTGGAATGCCTGGTACAATTTCCTATGTTATGTGGTACAGAATTAGAAATCAATCTCAATTCATCGTTTGGTGGGATACAAATGCAAGTACTACATACGCGCCTTTCAATTATAAAATTTCTAATGGATCTGATGTTTTTACAGGGACTTTACAAAACAGTCTCTTGGGAGGGTTATCATTTACTGTGAATGATGATGATATTAGTGGTTATATTGGATCTTATCCATATCATGAAGCACAGCAATCAACAGCATTTCCATATATAGTTACATTTGACGGTTATGTTTACTCTACATTTACAAGAAATAACAATACAACCACAATCACAATTAATTTAAAATATCCGTACTAACTATTTAATTGCTAAGTAACGTTTATAAAACGTTACTTAGCTTTCGCCATTGTATATGAAACGTATAATATTTCTGATTGTATTAATAGTATCTGATTTTTATGTTATATACTCACAAAACGATACTAAGTTCATTCTCAAAATAAGTGGGGGCGCGATTACAGACACTAGAGAATTTAACTATCCATATATTGATGAACAACACATAGGAGGAAGTTGGGTTAACAAAAAGAATATTCCACATGTTAGATTAGAAACATGTTACTCACTAAATAATGAGATAGATTTTGGTTTTTATGCAGGTATTTCAAACTTAACCGTTCCTGTCAATCCAAATGATATTTATGATAATACATCAATAACAACTAATGGCTACTTTTTGGGCACTGAATTAAATTATCATATATTGCCACTATTCATAAAACAACCGATACGTTTTGACATATATAGTACTGCCAAAATTGGAATGGTACTGAAAAGGTGGAAAGGCTATGACAATCTATCAATAAATACAGACAACGTTTTTGAAATAGGTATTGGGATGGGTTCTTCATATTATTTTACACAGAATTTTGGGATTTTCAGTGAAGTTCTTATTGGGAAATTCTATTATAGTAATTTAAACTGGAGAAGTGGTTTAAGCTTTAAATTTTAACAAGATAATTCAATCTATATTTATAATGAATAAAGTCTTTTTTACTTGTATTGTATTATTTACTTTCCTTTCTTGTCATTCATTAGTCGAAGATGAATTTCCTGACACCAAAAGAATCCCTGTCATAAACGGGTACTTAGAACAAGGAAAAACATTTAAAGTGCATGTTACTTTTTCAACTAAAGTATCTGACTCGATTCCGCCTCCTGTTGAGAATGCACAAGTAATTATCGAAAGCACTACCAAAACTCCAGATACACTAAAGCACACTGAAAACGGGTATTACGTTAGTTCTCGTATTGTACAAATAGGTGAGACATACACTTGTAAAGTACATATTGCAGGTTATCCTACATTATTAGCACAAACAACTGTTCCTGAACAAACTGAAGTTGATTCAGTTTATTTTACTGATTTGGCACAGAGAGGCGAAGAGGGTGAAAAAATTTCTTCATTAGAATTCTTCATTGCAAACAACCTGTTAAAAAAACAATATTGGCATGTATTATTAATATCCGAAGGATTAAAAACATATTATGATAATGAAAAAGATGAATTAGTTCAAAATTATAGTATTGAAAATGAAACTATTTATATGCTTGCAGGTCAGGATACAACCCTGCTCAACGAAGCAAATCCTTTGACATTATTTTCTAACAAATTGATAAATAAAAACAGTTACAAAGTAAAATTTTACGTTAACGAAAGCTATACTCGTTTCTATAGTGATCAAACATATTATATCGAACTAAGAAGTGTTGATGAAGCGTATTATAAATATTTGAAACAATACTATATTTATGAATCAGCAAGTTTTACTGAAATTGGAAAATCACCACAGAAATATCCGTTATACTCTAATGTCACCAATGGACTTGGTATATTTTATAGTTATTCGAGTAGGAAAAAAAAACTCATAATAAATACCGCAAATCCATAAAAACAATTTGAATTTTTAGTGCAACTTCAAATAAAAATGAAAGATCCAACTAAATTTATCACTCTAATATTTGTTTTAATAATTATACCCAATATTTCAGCTATACAACTTTCAGGTTTTGTACGAGACGATCTAACAGGTGAAGTGTTAATTGGAGCAAATGTTTGGGTGAAAGATCATAATACTGGAACAACCACGGACAATCGTGGTTATTTTAGCTTGAAAGTGAATTCTTCCTGCGTATTAACTGTTTCTTATATTGGTTATCAAACTCAAAACATAAGTATTCAATCAATCAGAGATAGTTTAATAAATGTAAAACTTAAAATTGAAAACAATCTACAAGAAGTAATAGTAACGGCCTCTCACGAAAAAAGTTATGATGTAACCCGTTTATCTGCTAAAGAGTTATCACTAATACCAACTATTGGAGGAAAACCTGATGTGATTAAAGCTTTGCAATTACTTCCGGGAGTTCAAACGCAATCGGAAGGCATGAGTCTAATGATGGTGCGAGGTGGAGCACCTGGACAAAATCAGTATTTACTGGATAATGTACCCTTAATTTATGTAAATCATTTAGGAGGTTTAATGTCAGTATTTAATCCTGATATGATTAATTCTGTGGATTTTTATAAAGGAAACTTTCCTGCTCGACATGGAGGAAAATTGTCGTCAATTGTAGATATTACTCAGCGTGAAGGTGACATATCCAAACATCAAGGCTCATTTAGTTTAGGCTTGACTGATGCTTCATTAACTTTTGAAGGTCCATTAGCTAATAAAAAAATGAGTTATATTGTTACTGCTCGTAAAACCCTGATTGATGGTTTACTGGCTGGTTTCAGTACGATATCAGACGGAAATAATGTTATAGTGGCTTATGGATTCCATGATATTAATGCTAAACTCAGTTGGAAGCCAGATGAAAAAAATAATTTAAGTTTTAATCTGTATCAGGGAGATGACTATCTCAACTATTGGACAAAGCCTTGGAAAATGCATAATGGCGAAAAAAGCCATATTAATCAACAGTGGGGAAACTGGTTAATGTCGGGACGTTGGAATCGTGTGTTTAGTTCAAAACTTTATGCTGAGAGCATTCTTTCCTACAGTCGTTACCGCAATAAATCAGGGTTAAAATATAGCTATAAAGAAGCGGAAATAAATAAGGAAATCGAAATAATGAATCAATCTTCTGTCAACGATTTTTCGATCCGGACTGCTTGGAAGTATTCTTTTTTGAAAAATTGGAACATGGAGTTTGGTGGTCATGTAGGATATATAGTTTATGAACCGAACTATAATTATCTTTCTTCTTCCAGCATTCCGGCAATTGGCGATATTTATCATTCAGTTGAATCGTCAATTTATCTTGATAATATAATAAAGTTGTTTTCTGGACTTTTGCTTCGACCATCATTGCGTATTAATAATTTCTCGAACAGCGGTGAGAGTTTCTTGGAAATTGAACCACGTGTAAACCTTTCTTATAAAATAAACAGTAATCAAAGTCTGAATATTAATTATATGCGTGTCAGTCAGAATTCGCACTTAGTTTTTGCTCAAACCGAATTATTAAAACGTGAAGTATGGCTACCAGCCACATCGGATTTACTTCCAGAAATTTCAAATCAGTTTTCCGCCTCGTGGTATAGCAGTTTCTCCGATTGTAAATATACTACCGAAACCAATATCTATTACAAAAAAATGGAGAATTTAGTTTCTCTTAAAGAAGGTTACGAAAATATGCTGAACATTACTGGTATAGAAAATAAAATTGAAACCAGTGGAGAAGGAATTGCTTACGGAGCAGAGTTTATGTTAAAGAAAAACTCAGGTAAATGGACTGGTTCGCTATCGTATGCATGGTCTTATGCTAACCGTACTTTTGCGAATATTAATAATGGTGAAACCTATGAATTCGACTACAACCGTCCACACAGTTTTACGTTGAACGTAAATCGTGATCTTAGTAATAGCTGGACTATGAGTGCTGTCTGGATTTTGCAAAGCGGCACACCTTATACCCCATCCTTAGGTAAACAATATACTATTAATCCAGAAACTGGAAAAACTAATATTGAGTTGATTTACGGACAGAAAAATTCAGAAAGAATGCAAGCTTACCATAGATTAGATCTTGGTTTTAATCATACAATAACCACAAAAAAAGGTAATAGGGCGATTTGGTCATATTCGATTTACAATGTTTACAATCGTATAAATCCATTTGACTACTATTATGATAACGACAATAATAGAAGAAATTTGATTTACTATAACCGTCCGCTTGGGCTTTATAAAATCGGACTTTTTACTTTCATTCCTAGCATTGCTTATAAAGTCTATTTTGATTATAGCAAAAATACTAATACTATTGAGAAAAAAGGTAAAAAGAAAAATAAATGGTTATACTTCTAATCATGACCTAATCGCCCAAAAAGCAAAAAAAGCCACAGCAAGTTAGTGAATTTTTCAATTGTCTTGCAGTGGCTTTTATAGCTTTTTGATAATAGGCAAAGCGGTCACAGTACATTGTTTTTTTTCGGTTAGACAGTTGAAGTGTAAGCCCCCGATAAACTACACTAAACTTTGCAACTTTCCGTCCGGAGTTTTACAATCTCCAGCACAAAAACCCATAAATTGTTAGAGTATTATTAGAG
>MKVT01000028.1 GCA_001898935.1 Paludibacter sp. 47-17 | reverse complement strand
TATTCGCTTACCAGTTGCCCGGTGGCATTGGTTACCCGTTCGATGGAGCCCAACAGATCGGTGTGGATATAGTACAAGCCCGCACCCGAACTGGTTTTGCGTTGCATGGCTGTTAACCCGGCAGGCGTGTAAAGATAATCCGTTTCTGTAATATCGCCAAATTCGTCGGTTTCTTTTTCGTAGGCGCCAAAATAATAGCGGGTTTTTAACTTTATACTAAAGGCAACGACACACATATTGAAGATAAATCATCAAAAGATAATAAAATTATTCTGAGATTCTTCCGTATTTATCTATGTAATAATCAGAATAATAAACTGTGTCTTTGAGATTTGACAATTGATCGTTGTTATACTCACTTATAGTAACATGTTGTTCTGAATACCTGTATTTGGAGTCGATATGTTTAGTCGATCCTAGTATTACAATATCATCAAAGTTTAAAAATGATGAAATCTGAACAATTGATATGATTTTATTTTGTTTGTAATTTATACGATATACAATATTAAATTCGCTGTTCATAAATGTATACCTTGAAAGAATATTGATCGAATTGTAATTTTTATTAATTTGGAAATTGTTCAATATGAAAAATTGAGTATTTGCACCGATGTCATACAGATATTTCGCTTTATCTAAAGATTCATCACCATCCCAACCTGAAATTATATCAAAATTAAGCAATTCTTTAATGATTTTTCTATCAGAAATTTCAATATGCGAATTCAATATCTTATTAAGAGATTTAAAATCAATAGAATAGCAATCTATTCCAACACCAAAGTTTTGTTGTGAGTTTTCGAATGAAAATGTTTTATCATACTTATATGTATTCTGATATCTTAAAATTTTACTATTGCATATGTAAACCTCATTGATGTTATTGCAGTTTACGAAGTAAAAAACACTAAATAATATAAGAACAATTCTTTTCATTGATAATGATACAAAAAGTGTGTCTTTGAAATAACAAACAACATAGTCTAAAAACGTTATTAGTTTTGCAAATTCTCACAATGTAAAACTTTTAAAATTAAAGAGTATGTTGCTTACAAAGGAACAACTTTCATCTGTAATAGCCAAACATTCGGAACGAGAAAAGGGCTTACAGGAATTAATGGCAATCATGCTTGAGAGTATGATGCTTTCAGAACGTAAGGAGTATTTATGGGGTGTTGATGGAAACAAGGGCAATGGTTATCGTCAGGGCCGAAGTTATGGTCATGGTCGCATGCTTGAGTTTCGCATTCCCCGCGATCGATATAGCAACTTGCATCCAAAGATACTTGCCTTATTCAGGGACCAGGAACTTGAGTACGAGCGCCTTGCCGGAGTGCTATACACCAGGGAATTAACACAAAGTCAGGTAGGCGATATTTTTGAGGATATCTACGGTGAGCACTACAGTAAAGCCAACATTTCGCGGATGATAGATTACCTTCGCCGGGATGTTGAAGAGTGGCTCAGTCGCTCATTGGAGACTTATTATCCGGTTGTCTTTGTAGATGCCGTCCATATTAAGATACACCGTTGAAACCGAAGCATTTTATGTTCTGCTGGGTGTAAAAGAGGATAATACCCGTGATGTACGCGGTATTTACAACAATCCAACTGAAAGTGCTACCGGATGGGAAGAAATGTTTGGCAAGCTGCGTGAACGTGGTGTTGAGCGCATTGGGTTACTGTTAGCAGATGGTTTGATTGGTCTCCCACAGCCCTTTGTGAAATATACCCCAGCACACACCTTCAACGTTGTGTAACCCATTTAAAACGGATTTTACTCAGCAAAGTTCGTCATGGAGATAAAAAGGCTTTATCAGAGGATCTGAGGGATGTATTTCGCACAGGCCAAAAAGACTACGCACGTGAGCAGGTGTGGGAAAGATGGTCAGCAATGTGTCTCAAATGAGGCCATTATTACAGAAGCTTCAAACGCATGTCAGAAGATGTGGAGTACAAATACTACTTTACCTATCTGGATTACCATTGTCGTATTCAGTCGATGATCTATACCACCAACAGGATAGAACGATTGCAAAAGGACTTCCGTAGGGTATTAAAGATGTGCGGAGCCATTCCAAACGAAGATTCAGTATTGGTATTGATGGGTAAAGTAGCAATGGATAAAAGCTGTTATAACAGAGAACTCCCCGGAATTGACCGGGATCAAAACCAATAAAAACCTATATATTTGTCAGGCAAAGGCAAAACTAGTGGGGATATTTTAGACTGCCAGACACACAGAATGAAACACTACCCGACCAAACGGTTATGCTATTTTAAAGCACTAAACTTCGCTTACGTTCGACAGAAATAAAAAACATTGAACGAAGCGCCATTATTTGCTCATTTAAAGAATATATCCGTGAGGAATGGGTAGGGGGGATTAATGCTTGTGAGGATAGGGGTTGTATAAAAGTTGTAAAAAGGGTTGTTTTTTAACTTCGTTATGGCTAAATAATTTTTTATATCGTATGTCTTTTTTGACCAAATTTGATACAGGTAAAGTTGATTGTTATAAACATAAATTATTGTATGCGGCAAACTATAACAAGCAAGAATATATTGTGGTTTTAATTTAAAAACTTTTTTGTATCCGTCATAAAATCTCTTTTTGTATAATCTCGAACCTGTAAAAGGATAAAAAAAGGGATAAATCTCATTATTTACAAAACTAATGTCGCTTTTTAATAGACAATTTTTATCAAAAAATATCAATGAGAATTTATATTCACAAGTGTCTATTTCTATATAATTATCTGTAAGCAATAAGGCTGTATCTATATGGATATTTAAAGCGTAAATAACAGTATTGTTTGATATTTTATTTTTAATTCGATTATAAAATGCTTTTTGCGTATCAATATCTTTTGAATAATGAGTACTTTTTTTTGTATAGCTTTATTAAGGTAACTATTTGAGTCTAATTTTTGATAATGCGTATCAATTTGCTTTATTGAAATTTGAGCATTTATTTCAGTTGAAAAAAACACACATATTAAATATAGAAATATTTGTAGTATAGGGTAATTATTTTTAAACATATTTGTGCGTGTTTGTAACAAGATATTTGTATCTGATTTTTTACTTACCAATAATTCTGAAGAAGATAATGCCATGCTTAAAAATTAGATTATCATTTAAAGTGTAAGAACCAATTCTTAGTTTAATAATTGTTTTGTTGGAATAATAACTAATTTTCCGAATATTATCAAAATGAGGAATACCCTTGTCCATATTCTCTGAATATATTGTAATCAAATGTTTTGATTTGGCAACCTCTTTCACGTATTCTATGTTCATTACATCTGCTCCATAGACTTGCTCTCCACCATATGTGTTAAATAACTCGTTTTTTACATTTAATGCATCTGTACCAATATGCTCTTGATAACCAATTTTCTTAGCTATTTCATTAAATGATCTTTTGCCTCCAAAATAATTATCTACTTCTTTAATTGTAGCAGGTCCACAATCCATTTTTAAATCCGGGTTGTCGCCGCTCATTAATTTAAAATCAACAACATCATATGGTTTTTCCGATGTGAAGAAAGACCATTGATTTCTTCCATGTTTTATTTCAGTTCCCCACCACATATTTTTTCCTTGTTGAAGCGCCTCAGAATAACCCGAAATTCCGCCTGCTATACCTCCGGTTATTGCACCCGTTAACAGCCCTGATTTAACGCTTTGCTGCCAATTGGCTAAGAATCCATTACCATTTAATAAATTGTTGCCTCCATTCAGCAAAAAGCTACTTGCTCCGCCCATAACTGCTCCCGAGGCTGCCCCTACAGCAGCTCCGGTAATAATGCCAGCAGTTTTAATTGCAACTACTGCCCAGCTACCAGCACCACCCGAAAGGCAAAAACCGCTGTTACTGTCGTCGCGGAAAGGCGTCAGGTGTTCGTGCCCGGTATAGCCGTGGTCGGTAATGTTTACTCCGCTGAGTAAAACACGTCCTCCCCAGGGGGTGTAAGTATATTCGTTTACCAGTTGCCCGGTGGCATTGGTTACCCGCTCGATGGAGCCCAACAGATCGGTGTGGATATAATACAAGCCCGCGCCCGAACTGGTTTTGCGCTGCATGGCTGTTACCCCGGCAGATGCGTAAAAACAATTATGCCTAACATTACCAACTCTTGACCAAACGGTTATGTTATTTTTAAGGACTAAACTTCGCTTACCATTCGACGGAAACACGAGGGCTGTAATTTGCTTTTTTATAACATTTCAGTAGGTAGCACCTGCAACGATTAAATTTTCAATACTTCACCAATATAAAGTCGAGTTGTGGTTATTTCAGATTTAAATAATAGTTAAAATCATACACCGTCAATGGATACAGCCTGTTTAAATCACTTATTCTTTGAAATCTAATTTCTCTAATCTTTGTTTGTTCTGATTTACACCAAAGGCGATTTCTTTGTTCAATTCGATAAGGTATTTTTAATATTACTTCATCGTTAGAGTATTGAAAACTAAACTGCTTAAGATTAGAGTAAGTAAATGCTGGATAAATAAAAAAATCGGCTTCAACTATCTCTTTTTGACCAATAGATAAACTGGCAAATTGACAACTTCTGTCATGACCTATACTTATTTTTGCCTTTTTAAACAGAGTGTCAGGAATCTCATAAGTCAAATGTCCATTCTCAATTTTTATTTCAGTCGTAGAAAATGATTTGATTATTCGGTCATCTTTATTAAATAGGACAACTGAAAGTATATATTTGTTTTTAACAGTGTCTGCATTTTCTCTTTTTGAATCTAAACCAGAATACAAATTACGAATAATAATTTTTGATTTCCCATGAATCATATTGTCTCTATTAAGAACACGTGCATGGCTCTGAACAACCTCGGTAAATACAACGGTATTAACAATACTGTCAGAAATGATGCCTTTAATCACATTATGGCCAATACGTCCATAATTTGGAACAAATAGTATCAGGGTGTCATTTGATATACGCAAAGCAGAAAAACCATCATTACTTATGAAGTAACAGTTCTTCATGTTTTGAGATTCTACGGTAATTGTTAATATGCTGAATGCAGTTAATAGTAATGCCTTGATATTCATGTGGCTCTTATTTAAACAATGTGAAATACTGGAATGTGAAATTTTGATTGGGAATATTGTAAATTGCATTAAAAGTTGTGGTGGTTGTGGTGGTGTTACCCAAATATTGTATAGTTTCAGCCACCCCTCTAGCAGGGTCATATACAGATACTTTAAAGTATTTATTAGGCACATATTTAATTTTTGTCACAACCATTCTGTGTCCATTAGGATCAGTAACGCTCAAGTGTGCTTTGTTGTAACCTTGACTATGTAAATCTTTCAATTTATAAAAATCAATTTCGTTTATAGTTTTATGATTAATACTCTTTAAGTTTAAATATTGCTCATACGTCATTGTTTCCCCTACCTTATTTGATATTAAATCTGCATGCCACGAATCAGGTGTTCCTCCATGTGTTGCCGCAAACGACATAGCATCGCATTGCGGGCCAGGAAGCATTGCATTCGATTCAAAATTTAATACTAAATCCTTATCAGACCAAGGATTTATACTCCATTTTGTTTTTTGGAAGCCCCAATTTTCAGGTTTAGTTCCCCACCACATATTTTTTCCTTGTTGAAGCGCCTCAGAATAACCCGAAATTTCGCCTGCTATACCTCCGGTTATTGCACCCGTTAACAGCCCTGATTTAACGCTTTGCTGCCAATTGGCTAAGAATCCATTGCCATTTAATAAATTGTTGCCTCCATTCAGCAAAAAGCTACTTGCTCCGCCCATAACTGCTCCCGGGGCTGCCCCTACAGCGGCTCCAATACCAAATACACCAAGCGCATCCCTTCCATTGCTTACATTGCCAGCTGCAATTTGAGTCCCCAAATTAATTGTACCACCAATTACGGCACCCCAACACATTGCATCAAGAAATACGCCTACTCCTGGCAGTAACGCCGTAAATACAAACTCCCCACTCGGGTCAACATATCTAAACCGGATTATTCCAACAATAGGCATATCTGATACATCTACACGCCTTTCAACTTCACAACTTCGGGGTCAGACTCCTTACAAAATCACTTCAAAGAACTTCACATTATTTTTACAATTGCAAAATTAGCAATAAAAATCACATTCACGCAAAAAAATAGAGGGCTATTTTTTCAGTCCTCAATGTAAAAAAATAAATGTAGCCGATTAAATTAAATGTGTGTAGATTGGGGTTGTGTCAAGCGAACTATGCCCTAAAAATAGGGATATGTTTTCGATACTCATTCCGTTTTGCAGTAAATGGGTGACAATGGAGTGGCGCAGAACGTGAGTCTGCGCAACAACTCCCAAATTTTTCCAAAAGTAGTAAAATATTCATTTCACAGCATTATACAAGGCTGAATACTTAACTTCCTGTCATTGTGAAAGAAAAGCGGGTATTGAGATTTCGACATCACAGTATGGCTTAAAATAAGCCTTATGAGGCATAAAAACACGACAAAAGGCGTCTATATAGCTATTTATAAGTTGTTTAAACCTCTCAAATCCATTTGTGATATTGGCACAACGGGTCAGGTTATAGCCGATGAAAACCAAACTTACTTCACCCAACACCTTTGTTTTGCCCCGTGTAAGCACGTGGTCGAAGCCACGCTGTCGCTTTATCGTTCCCCAGGGGTGTTCGGCTAATTGCTGGCGCTGTTTGTAGTAGTCTTTATTTTGGTGTACCCGTTCGGCATTTTGCTCCATCAGCGAGGCATATTCGCTTCGGTCGATGTTGCGGCCGTTTTTCTTACTGGTGGTACAATTACTTTGCATCGGGCAGATTTTGCACGCAGCCACGTTGTTATAGCGTTGAAACCGGTATGCCGACTTATATCCTTTGCTGCTGTGCGTGTACAAGGTTCCGTTGGTTGCGAGTGTTTCTCCTGCCGGACAGGTATAAGTGTCGGCTTCCGGATTGTAAATGAACTGTGACACCGGAAATATATCCGGATTAGTTGATGCCGATTCTTTGGGCGATACATAAGTGGTGATGCCGTTCTGTTCGCATGCATGTATTTGTTCACCGGTATGATAACCCTTGTCGGCCAATACATCCATCTTCTCGACCTGAAGGTTTTCTTTGGTTTCAATGGCAACCGAGGCCAATGCATTGGTGTCGTTTACACTACCCGTGTCGAAATGCGTTATCAGCTTATTCTTGGCATCTACCGAAGCCTGCACATTGTAGCCCACCTGGGTGATGTGACGGTGAAGAACTACTGATTGAGCATCTTTATCTGTCGTACTGATTTGTTCTTTACCTGTTGCTTTAAGCTGTGATTCAAGTCCCTCATATTTGCTTTTGCGGGTTTTCTGTGTCTTGATCTTCTCTGACAATTCAGCTTTTTCTTCTTCACTGTCCGACTGATCTAAAGCGTTCTCATATTCCCGTATCCGGGTATCAATATAATCAAGGTGACGATCTATCTT
>MKVT01000027.1 GCA_001898935.1 Paludibacter sp. 47-17 | reverse complement strand
CCCCGTCGATGTGAGCTCTTGGGGGAGATCAGCCTGTTATCCCCGGCGTACCTTTTATCCTTTGAGCGATATCCCGTCCATGAGGGAATACCGGATCACTATACCCTGGTTTCCCACCTGTTCGACCCGTCGGTCGCACAGTCAAGCCGGCTTGTGCTATTGCGCTCGCGGCACGGTTACCAAGCGTGCCGAACCGACCTTTGGAAGCCTCCGTTACACTTTGGGAGGCGACCACCCCAGTCAAACCGCCCGTCATGCACGGTCCCCCAATTATCTGGGGTTAGGCGAAAGGACACAGGAGGGTGGTATTTCAACGTTGGCTCCATGATGCCTGGCGACACCATTTCATAGCCTCCCACCTATCCTACACACCTGTGACCCGTCACCAATGCAAAACTGCAGTGAAGGTGCACGGGGTCTTTCCGTCCCGTGGCGGGTAAACGGCATCTTCACCGTTACTACAATTTCACCGGGACCACGGCCGAGACAGTGCCCAGATCGTTACACCATTCGTGCAGGTCGGAACTTACCCGACAAGGAATTTCGCTACCTTAGGACCGTTATAGTTACGGCCGCCGTTTACCGGGGCTTCGATTCAATGCTTCATCTTGCGACTGACATCCCCTCTTAACCTTCCGGCACCGGGCAGGTGTCAGGCCATATACGTCATCTTGCGATTTGGCATAGCCCTGTGTTTTTGCTAAACAGTCGCCTGGGCCTTTTCTCTGCGGCCGCATCGCTGCGGCCCCCCTTCTCCCGAAGTTACAGGGTCAATTTGCCGAGTTCCTTGGCCGTGGCTCTCCCGAGCGCCTTAGATTATTCATCTCAACCACCTGTGTCGGTTTGCGGTACGGGTCCCTGCACAATTGCTTCTATACCTTTTCTTGGCACAACACGCGTCTGCTCGCTTCTCCCGAAGGATCCGCTCTAAGGCACTATTCCGTCAGTACCTGCAGATCTGTTATATGCGTCAGTATGTGGCTCATGCAGGAAGGGCTGGAATCTTCACCAGCTGTCCATCCGGATCATCCTTTCGGAACTCCGTTAGGGCCCGCCTTACCCCCCGTTGATTAACATGGCGGGGGAAACCTGGGTCTTTCGGCGTTACGCTTTCTCAGCGTAATTATCGTTACTCATGCCTACATTTGCTTTTCCCTGCAGTCCAGGATAGCTCACGCTGTCCATTCGCCCCGCAGGCAATGCTCCCCTACCCATAT
>MKVT01000026.1 GCA_001898935.1 Paludibacter sp. 47-17 | reverse complement strand
TTTATACGCCGTCCGATAAAAATCGAGACCCCAACTGTTCTACAGATAATTAACGTGCTCAAAGGCACAATTGTTTTATTTTTAAAATTTATCTTTTATGAGAACAGTCAGCGGTCTCGACGTCCACAAAGATAGCATATTTATGTGCATTTTGGACGAACAAGGCAAAAAAACAGAAGAAAAATTTGGCGTAACTACACGCGAAATAAAGCGGATGGCATCCGTGATGCACACTCATTACGTGAGCGATGTTTGTATGGAAAGTACCGGCATTTATTGGATACCGGTTTGGCGATTGCTTGAAAACGACTTCGAACTTCATTTGGTAAACCCCCAGTTTCTTAAACAATTGCCAGGACGTAAGAGCGATGTGAAAGATGCGCAGTGGATTGCCACCGTCCTGCTTAAAGAATTGGTCAGGGACAGTTTTGTTCCTGACGGGAACATTCAGCGGCTTCGTCAATATGGCCGTCGCATCAACGAGATAAACAAGGATTTGGTCCGCTGCGAGCAACGTATTGACATGATTCTGCAACGCTGCAACATTCGTTTGAGCAATTATGTTTCACGCACTAAAAACAAGAGCTACCGTAAAGTGGTGGATGCCCTGATTGCGGGAGAGACATCAGCCGACGTGCTTGTCAGACTCATTCATGGGCGCACGGTTAACCGGCACGGAAAATCAGCCGTACATGACGCATTGGAAGGGTGTATTTGTGAAAGTGACAGGGATTTGTTGTGGCAATACACTCAAAGCTTTGATATGCTTCAAATCCAAAAGCAACAATGCCTCGATGCCATGGTGCGGATGTGCAAACAGCTCTACCCTGAAGCGTTCTCGTTTTTGCTGACTGTGCCGGGAGTAAAACTTGTCTCGGCAGCCATCATCATTTCAGAAATAGGCGACAATATGGAACTTTTTGCTACTGCAGCAGCCCTCGTGTCATGGGCAGGACTCCGGCCGCGCAATGATGAAAGCGCGGGAAAAATTAAGAGCCGCAAAATAACACACGGGAACAAGTACCTTAGAAAAGCTTTGATGGAATGTGCAAATGGTGCCGCCCGAACGAAAGGTTCGGTATTTTACCTCCGCTTTTGGCATTTAAAAGGGATGAAAAAGCACCATAACGCTATTATAGTAGCTATTGCCAGGCAGATACTTACCATCATATGGACACTGCTTTCCAAAAAAGAAAATTTTGATAAAACGTATCAGATAAAGAAAAAAACGGCCTCTTGAAACGGACAATTCTCCGTATTGACAGGCCGTCGGATTGTTTGTAAGGCCTTTATATTTGTGGTGGATCCATACCCCGATTTTGCAAACTGACTCTGGCAGACAACCCGCATTGAACGCCACTCAAGAAACATAAGAGTTCGAAGAGGAAATTAATTATACTTTG
>MKVT01000025.1 GCA_001898935.1 Paludibacter sp. 47-17 | reverse complement strand
CGTTTCCGAAGGTAAAATTGCCGTGCGCTTCAACCTCGAACGTGCAGCCGAAGTAACCTTCGGCCTCTACAACCTACAGGGGATGCAAATCGCTTCGAAGAAAGCCGATCTTACCACCGGCACCAACCAGGTGGAAATCGCCAGCGGACTCGAAGCCGGAGCGTACATCGTAAAAGTAAGCTCTGTGAATGGGGAACAAACGCTGAAAACTATCGTACGATAATAACAGGCGCTATATACACAACAGGCCCGATGAACGCGGTTCATCGGGCCTGTTGCCTAATATGTACATCTTGAAACTACCCGGACAGGATCGCATCCTCACAAATCCGGTACTCTTTTAACTTCTTTTCTGAATAAAAATACAGGTTGAACCGCAACAATAAAGCACCTGAAACGTTAAATGTTAGTTGAATCCCGCACAATGCCGACCAAAGCCGAATCAAGCCCGGGAGTGCGCGGACCCTTATAACCCCCAAAAAAAGAATTGAATGAAATACATCGTTATCACAGGAGGAAGTTCAGGTATCGGAGCCGCCGCAGCCAAAGCACTCAGTGCCCTGGGGCATAAACTGATTATCACGGGTCGTTCGAATGCCACGCGCACCATGGCCGAAGCGATCGGAGCCGATTATTATATTGTCGACTACACCCGGCTGGAAGAGGTAAAAGCGTTTGCTGCAACGCTTACCGCTAGCTATCCGCGCATCGATGTATTGGTCAACAATGTGGGAGGTATCATCAAAGAAAGGTATGTAACCCCCGACGGGCATGAGCAGACATTTCAGGTGAACCACCTGGCCGGATTTTTCCTGACCAACCTGCTTCGCGAACGCCTCGAAGAATCGAAAGGAGTGGTAATCAATACGTCCAGTATGGCCAACAGAGTCGGGAATGCGAAGATGGACGATCTGGAATCGGTGCGTGGCTATGAACCAATGAAAGCCTATGGCACGGCCAAGCTGATGAATATTCTACATGCACAGGAAATCGGCAAACGCTTCAAGGGGGTCCGTGCAGCCTCGTTTCATCCGGGCGTGGTGCGCACCGCCTTTGCACGCGAAGGAAAAGGGATCATCCGCTGGGTCTACGAATCGGTATTCGGTAAGTTATTCATGATTTCGCCCGAACAAGGTGCCGACACGCTTGTATGGCTGATCGCCACCAACGATTGGAAATCGGGCGAATATTACTACAAACGTCGGCCGGGCCGCAAAAACAACACCTCGAAAGCGGCAGAGCTCTGGGAAAAATCGCTCCAGGCCATCCATCATCTGGAGTAGGATCGATAACACGAAGCCCGCAGCATCAGGATTTGCAACTCAAATCCGTACAATCAGGAATCGCATCGCGATTCCGCACACTCCGTCGGCTCAAATCGACAAAATCTGCACCACCCCCAGCAACTGCTCATTCACCGGCTTATCGTCCTTAATGGCTTTTGCCAACGGAACGTGCACGATTTCGTTGTTTACGATCCCTATCATAATGTTCCGGAGCCCATCCATCAGTGCATCGATCGCCGCAACACCCATGCGGCTGGCAATGATACGGTCGTAGGCCGTAGGGGACCCACCTCGCTGTATATGTCCCAAAATGGAAACCCGCACATCGTATTCGGGATGTTCGCGGCGCATCCGCTCGGCCAGGCCATTGGCTCCTCCCGTAACTTCACTTTCGGAAACAATAACGATGCTGCTGTTTTTCGATTTCCGGAACCCATTTTTGATAAGCTCCTCCAGTTGGTCGACCTTGGTTTCACGTTCGGGTATAATCGCAGCCTCGGCACCCGAAGCCAGGGCGCTGTTCAACGCCAGGAAACCCGCATCACGACCCATCACCTCAATAAAAAACAAACGCTCGTGCGAACTGGCCGTATCGCGTATTTTATCCACCGCATCGATAATGGTATTCAAGGCCGTATCGTAACCGATCGTACTGTCGGTACCGAACAAATCGTTGTCGATGGTACCCGGTAAGCCCACGATCGGTACGTCATACTCCTGCGAAAAAAGACGTGCACCCGTAAACGTACCGTCGCCGCCAATCACGACCAGGGCATCTATTTCTTCTTTTACCAGGTTCTCGTAAGCCAGCTGACGTCCTTCGGGAGTGCGGAATTCGGCACAACGGGCCGATTTCAGAATAGTGCCTCCCTGTTGTATGATATTGCTTACATTTTGAGTCTGAAACTCTTTAATCTCTCCGGTTATCAAGCCCTTATACCCACGATAAATTGCTTTAACCCTGATATTATTAAAAATAGCCGCTCTGGTAACCGACCGTATGGCCGCATTCATACCAGGGGCATCGCCACCGGAAGTAAGCATCCCGATGCATTTAATCCCATGACCCATACTTATTTAGTTTAAATTCCTTTCTGTGCAATTGCTTCGGCCACCTGCTCCATCAACCAACGGGGCGTAGAAGTAGCTCCGCAAATACCGATCGTCTTTGTCAAATCGAGGTCGAGAGCCTCTACTTCGGAAGGTTCGGAAACAAAATAGGTGTTAGGATTGATGCTTTTGCTGTGTTCATACAGCACCTTACCGTTCGAACTCTTTTTCCCGCCGACAAAAACGACAATATCGTTCTGCTGTGCAAAGGTAGTAATATTCGGGATTCTATTCGAAACCTGCCGGCAAATTGTATCGGAAGCTTCTAATTTAGCATCATTCTTCCTATTGGAATCAATATTGGCAATCAGCCGGTTGAATCCGTCCAGCGACTTGGTGGTCTGCGAAAACAAACGCACGTTCTTCGACAAATCGATTTTCGACAGATCATTTTCATCTTCGATCACAATAGCCTTTCCGTCGGTTTGTCCCATCAGACCGTTCACTTCGGCATGGCCCGTCTCTCCGTAAATCACAATCTGCGTATCGTCGTCTTCCACCGCCTGGTAAGCAGTTTTAATGCGCGATTGCAATTTCAGCACCACCGGGCACGAGGCATCCACCAGGGTTATATTATTCCGGCGGGCAATTTCATAGGTCGACGGCGGTTCGCCATGCGCTCTTAATAAAACTTTAACATTAGACAACCGGGCAAACTGTTCATGATTGATCGTAATCAACCCTTTGCTTTCGAGCCGTTTCACTTCCTGACCGTTGTGTACAATATCGCCCAGGCAATACAGCAGCTCGCCCTTATCCAACTCTTCTTCGGCTTTTTTGATCGCATTCACGACACCAAAACAAAAACCCGATTTCTTATCAATTTCTATGTTCATCTTTTTTATAGCCTTATTCCGGCAGCCTCCGAAGCCCCATCAGCCGCCAACCGTTGATGTAAACAATTCCCGCAACACTTCCTGTTGCTCCTCGGGAGTAAGATCGGTGTTATCGATCACATGGGCATCCTCAGCCTTACGGAGCGGACTTTCGGCACGGCTCTGATCGCGCTCGTCGCGCTCCTTCACTTTAGCCAGCACATCATCGTATTCAACCGCCTCGCCCTTGGCCAGCAGCTCGTCCATCCGGCGCTTGGCACGCACCTCGGCACTCGCTGTAAGGAATACCTTCAGTTCAGCCTCCGGAAACACGACGGTTCCGATATCCCGGCCATCCATCACGATGCCCTTTCCGAGCCCCATGAGCTGCTGCTGACGAACCATCTCGCGGCGCACCACCCCCAGCGTACTCACCCGGCTGGCCCCGTCCGACATCTCCATCGTACGGATATGCTGCTCCACATTTTCGCCATTGAGCCACATATCGGCACTGCCATCGGCGCGCAGCCGGAACTCGAGCCTCACAGCTCCGATATTCGCTTCAATGGCAGCCACGTCCATCGTTCCGGGAGTAAGCCATCCGTTGCGCTTACAATACAGAGCCACAGCACGATACATAGCACCGGTATCGACATAAACATACCCGACCTCACGTGCTAATTTACGGGCCATCGTACTCTTTCCGCAGGAAGAAAACCCGTCAATTGCAACAATTATCTTCTTCATATGTTCACTTAAAGTTTAAATTCGTTGAGCGAAGTGGAAACCGAAAACAAGTACGACGAGTTCCCAACCTGGAACTGACTTACCCCGAAACCGACCTGAAACTTACTGATGCGCACCCCGCCTCCGAACGAAAATCCGGCCATACTCCTGAATCCGTTCATCACCAGCTCCTGATGGCGGCGATGATTGTACGACGCCGCCAGGTAGAAATTCTTACCCGGCAAAAACTCCACTCCCACTATGGCATGCCTGAAGGCCATATCGGCCACCGAAATACTGCCGGCCATCTCGATGTAATCGTAATCGGTTTTTCCGCTCGAATTGTCGGTATAATACAGGTTCCACCGGTTGAGCTGATGCAGCGTGAGCGACAGCCGGAACGGAGCATGCGCCAGCTTTTGAGTAAAACCAAGCTGTAAATCGAGCGGAAGCCGCTCGGTATGCTGCCCGTCGGCACCCAGGTAGTAACCCTTCAGCTGCGCCCCCAGATTCCGTAAGGCCATCCCCGCCGAAAACAATCCCGATACCGACCGGTAATGCAATCCCATATCGAAAGCGGCACCAAAGGAAGTATAGCGCTCATAAGCCGAAAAAACAGGCTTCAAGGTCACCCCTACCGATATCCTTTCCGACAGTTCCTGACTGTAAATCAAACTCAAGGCGATGTCTTTGGCGGTAAACTCACCAATAATCTCGTTCGATTCCGTGGCCTCCTTAAAGGTACCGTAATCGAGAAACTGAACACCCGCTGCAAAATGATGCCTGCCCTTGCTGAAACCATAGGCGGCTGTCCCGAACTGAATATCGGCCAGGTAATTGGCCATATTCAGGCTCAGCATCGAATTCGAGGCTCCGTTCAACAGCGCCGGGTTGAGAAAGGCAAAATTCAAATCTCCGTCGGGACTACTCACATTCTTACCTCCCAGGGCAGCCATGCGCGACGACACCGGCAAATCGAGCATCCTGTATGCCGAAGTGCCCGACTGAGCCGAAATCCCCAGCAATCCACACAACAAAAAAGTTAAAATGATGTTATATCTATAGAACATTGAAATAAGTATTTCTTCGTTATTTTGGTTCCGGAAGTTACTGTTTTCACGACAAACGAAGCTCAAAGATACAGCTTTTCCGACGAATGAAACACAGACAACCAGGAAAGTACACGCCTATATAAACGTAATTTTAGAGAAAAAGTACATTTGAAAATCAAAAAAAATATGAAAATCAACATTTTATGGTTTTCGAAACAATAATTTCAAAAAAAAACGTTTGTAAGTCATATTATTAGAAAAAAAATCGTACATTTGCCAATCTGAAAAATATAAAATTAATTGCATCAATATGGACGTAAAAAAATCACCAAAAGCTTCACTGGAAGACAAGAAATCCATCTATCTTCTGATGGGATTCGTAGCGGTTTTATCGTTACTTTATATTGGATTCGAGTGGACACAACATGAAGTAACCATTTATGAAAGCACTACAACCGAAGTGATTGAAGAAGAAGAAATCGAAATCATTCAGACGGCCGAAGTGTTGCCCCCTCCTCCTCCACCCGATGTGCCGGAAGTGATCGAAATCCTGAACGTAGTGGAAGATGATGTTGAAACTGCCGAAATCGAAATCGATACCGAAGACGAGAAAGACAAGGTGGTGGTGATTCAGGCTCCCGTATCGACTTCGGGTACTGCCGTTGAAGAAGATACTGAAGTTGTATTCGTGGTGGTTGAATCCATGCCTTCGTTCCCCGGTGGTGATCCGGCATTGTTCAAATACCTGAACGACAATATCAAATATCCGGTTATCGCTCAGGAAAGCGGCATTCAGGGCCGTGTAATCTGTCAGTTCGTGGTAAACCGCGACGGTTCGATAGTGGATATCGAAGTGGTGCGTAGTGTGGACAAGAGCCTCGATGCCGAAGCTATCCGTGTAATTAAAAACATGCCCCGCTGGACGCCGGGTAAACAACGTGGTAAAACGGTACGTGTTAAGTACACCTTGCCGGTTAACTTCCGTCTCCAGTAAGAAGAGCTGGATTGTACCAACGGTCAATCGGAACTCATTCACTAACTTTTACAACCGTTTGGGAATATCCAAACGGTTTTTTTATCGTAATACAACCCCTCGTGCCGGTTTAACGCACGAAACACTTTACGCCTATGCAAACTGAAATATACCAGGAAACAGCCGTACTGGTGGGGCTTATCACCCCGCAGCAGCCCGAAGAACGGGCTAAAGAGTACCTCGACGAGCTGGCGTTCCTGGCCGATACTGCCGGAGCTAAACCGGTAAAATTCTTTGTTCAGAAGCTCGACTATCCGAATCCTAAAACCTTCGTAGGTCCGGGCAAACTGAAGGAAATCAAGGAATACCTCACGGCACACGATATAGGGCTGGTCATTTTCGACGACGAACTGAGTCCGGGACAGCTGAGGAATATCGAGCGCGAACTCGGTGTACTGGTACTCGACCGTACCAATCTTATTCTCGACATATTCGCCAAACGGGCTCAAACGGCCAATGCAAAAACCCAGGTGGAGCTGGCCCAGCTGCAATACATGCTGCCCCGGCTTACCCGCCTCTGGACCCACCTCGAGCGTCAGCGCGGGGGAATCGGAATGCGTGGCCCGGGTGAAACGCAGATCGAAACCGACCGCCGTATTATTCTGACTAAAATTGCCCTGCTTAAGCAAAATCTCAAGGATATCGACAAGCAGATGGCAACCCAGCGGAAAAACCGGGGAAAAATGGTGCGCGTGGCCCTGGTGGGCTATACCAATGTGGGAAAATCGACCCTGATGAACCTGCTGAGCAAGTCGGAAGTATTTGCCGAAAATAAGCTTTTTGCTACGCTCGACACCACGGTACGCAAAGTAATTATCGACAATCTTCCTTTCCTGCTCACCGACACGGTGGGTTTTATCCGCAAATTGCCCCACAACCTCATCGAGTCGTTTAAGTCGACCCTCGACGAAGTGCGGGAGGCCGACCTGCTGTTGCATATAGTGGATATCTCGCATCCGAATTTTGAAGAGCAGCTGCAGATCGTACAGCAAACCCTGCAGGAAATCGACCCGCAGGAAAAGCCTACGGTGCTGGTGTTCAATAAAACCGACGCGTTTACCTACACGCCGAAAGACGACGACGATTTACTGCCGGCTACCCGCGAAAACATCAGCCTCGACGAACTGAAGGCTACCTGGATTTCGAAGATGCACGAGAACTGTATTTTTATATCGGCCAAACAGAAACATAATATTGAAAACCTGAAAGAGCTTATGTACCAGAAAGTAAAAGCCATTCATGTGGAACGCTACCCGTACAACGATTTCCTCTTTCAGCGTTACGACGAAGAAACCCTTTAAAAAAGAAGAGCAATGAAGAATTTTCATTTTTATAGCCCGACCTATTTTGTGTTCGGCAAAGGCAAAGAAAGCGAAACCGGTTCGATGGTGAGCCGTTTCAACGGGACCCGGGTCTTGCTTCATTATGGTACCGGATCGGTGGTAAAGAGCGGTTTGCTCGACCGGGTAAAGGCATCGTTAAGCAAACAGGGTATTTATTTTACCGAACTGGGCGGAGCGGTACCCAATCCGCGGAGCGGACTGGTATACGATGGCATCGCCTTGTGCCGGAAGGAAAAAATTGATTTCATAGTGGCCGTGGGGGGTGGAAGCGCCATCGATTCGGCCAAAGCCATTGCGATGGGAGTGCCGTACGAGGGCGATTTCTGGGATTTTTACAGCGGCAAGGCGATTTGCAAAAAGGCAGTGCCGGTAGCCACTATTCTCACCATAGCCGCGGCAGGCAGCGAAGGGTCGAGCAGTTCGGTGATCACACACGAAGAGGGTAATTTCAAACGCGGTTGTACGTCGGAACATATCCGTCCGGTGTTTTCGATCCTGAACCCGGAACTTACGATGAGCCTGCCCAATTACCAGACAGCCTGCGGGGCGGTGGATATGATGGCGCATGTGATGGAGCGGTATTTCACGAATACGCAAGAGGTGGAAATCACCGACCGCCTTTGTGAAGGTATTTTACTGACGGTTATTAAAGAAACACCCCGGGCACTGGCCGATGCCGGCGATTACGCATCGCGGGCCAATATCATGTGGGCCGGCATGGTGGCTCACAACGATGTGTGCGGGGTGGGCCGCGATCAGGACTGGAGCACCCATGGTCTGGAGCACGAACTTTCGGCGCTCTACGATGTGGCTCACGGGGCCGGACTGGCGGTGATGTTTCCGGCCTGGATGAAGTATGTGATGCACCACGATGTGATGCGCTTTGCCCAGTTTGCCGTACGGGTATGGGGTTGCGAGATGAATTTCCAGCATCCGGAACTTACAGCCGAGGAAGGTATTCTTCG
Source organism: Paludibacter sp. 47-17 (assembly GCA_001898935.1). Lineage (GTDB taxonomy): Bacteria > Bacteroidota > Bacteroidia > Bacteroidales > Paludibacteraceae > Paludibacter. The sequence goes on along the minus strand of MKVT01000025.1, from coordinate 134,969 downwards.
TTACGAAAACTTCCTGCGCTCCATCGGCATGCCGGTACGCTTCTCCGAAATCGGGGCACGGGAAGAAGATATTCCGTTGCTGGTAAAGCAAACCGGAATCGGGAGCGGCACCATGGGCAGTTTTGTAAAGTTGAATGCTCAGGATATTGAAAAAATTTACCGTTTAGCCCTCTGATGAATATTTATTTTCCCCGACCTTCGATCGACGCGCGGATCAAACTGCCTGCTTCCAAGAGCATCAGCAACCGCGCGCTGATTCTGAACGCGCTGGCCTATAGCCCGTACGAGATCCAAAATTTGTCGGACTGCGACGACACGCGTGTAATGATCGGCGCACTCGATTCCAACGACACCTGTTTTGATGTGGGTGCGGCGGGCACTTCGATGCGCTTTCTCACCGCCTTTCTGGCTAAAACGGTAGGCGAATGGTGCATTACCGGCAGTGAGCGCATGAAGCAACGGCCGATCAGGCTGCTGGTGGATGCGCTGAATAGCCTCGGAGCCAGGATTGAATACCTGGAAAACGAGGGTTTTCCTCCGCTCAGGATTTACGGCAGCGCCCTGATGGGTGGCGAAATTACGCTCAACGGAGGGGTAAGCAGCCAGTATATATCGGCCTTGATGATGATAGCACCGTATATGGTGAACGGCCTGGTTATTAACCTCGAAGGCGATGTGATCTCGGTTCCGTATATCGAGATGACCCGTAGCATGATGGCCGGATTCGGGGTAGAAACCCGCTTCGACAATCACACCATCAGCATCGAACCGCAGCGCTATACGCCGGCGCCTTTTACAGTGGAGTCCGACTGGTCGGCAGCGTCGTACTGGTACGAATTGCTTTCCATCGCCGGCACGGGAGAAGTGTTTTTAGAGGGCTTAAAGCAGGACAGCTATCAGGGCGATGCCCGGGTGGCCGAATTATTCGGCCGGCTGGGGGTGCGCAGCGAATTCCTTCCCGGTGGGGTGCGCCTCACTCCTACCGGTGAATATACCGGGCGGTTTCGGTACAATTTCGTCAACGAACCCGACCTGGCTCAAACTTTCGCCGTAACCTGCTGCATGAAAGGAATTCCCTTCGAATTCAGCGGTCTGCAGAGTTTAAAAATCAAAGAAACCAACCGGGTTGCGGCCCTGATGAGCGAGTTGGCGAAACTCGGCTTCGTTATCGAAGAGCCTGCCGAAGGAATGCTGGCCTGGACAGGGGCAACCACCGTATCGCAACAACCACCGGTTATCAAAACCTACGACGATCATCGCATGGCTATGGCCTTTGCTCCGGCAGCGCTGGTACAGCCGCTGACGATCGAGCATCCTGAAGTGGTGAGTAAATCGTATCCCGATTTCTGGAACGATTTGAAAACAGCCGGAATGACAATCCTTTAGGTGGATATCAACAACAAGGGCCTGCAGGTGGATCACCAGGCAGGCCCTCGTTGTATTTTATTCCAGCACCGTCACCCAACCGTGCGTATCGGGCTCATCGCCACATTGAATGGCCGTGAGTTTGTGGTACAATTTATCACACACCGGCCCGGGCTTGCCGTCTTTGGCAAACACATACGAAACCCCGGTGTCGAAATCATCAATTCGTTCGATAGGACTGATTACCGCAGCTGTGCCGCAGGCACCTGCCTCTTCGAATGTAGCCAGCTCTTCAACAGGAACATGGCGGCGTTCCACGGCCAATCCCATATCTTCGGCCAGCACCATCAAGCTTTTGTTGGTAATCGACGGCAAAATGGACGTCGACTCGGGAGTTACATAGGTATTGTTTTTTATACCGAAGAAATTGGCCGCCCCGCATTCATCAATGTATTTCTTTTCTTTTGCATCGAGGTAGAAAATATTGGAATACCCGAGCCGATGCGCGTGCTGGCCGGCCACCAGACTGGCCGCATAATTGCCTCCTACCTTGTACTTTCCGGTACCCAGGGGAGCCGAACGGTCGTACTGGCGCATGATCACAAACGGAGTGGTGGCAAAACCACCTTTGAAATACGGACCTACCGGAGCCACGAACACGATAAACAAATACTCCGAAGCCGGGCGTACACCCAGCTGCGGACTGATCCCAAACAGGAACGGACGAATGTATAAGGTAGCGCCCGAACCATAAGGAGGAATAAAGCGCTCGTTCAGCTTAACCGCCTTCACTACAGCCGCTTCAAACAACTCCTGAGGAAATTTCTCCATCAGAATGCCTTCGCAGGAATTTTGCATGCGCTTCGCATTTTCGTCCATCCTGAAAATACGCACCTTGCCATCCTTTCCTCTGAAAGCTTTTAAACCCTCAAACACTTCCTGACCGTAGTGCAGACAAGTAGCAGCCATGTGCAGCTGCAGGTATTCCTCATCATGCACTTCCAGCTCGCCCCATTTTCCGTCTCTGAATGTACAGCGCACATTGTAATCGGTTTTCATATAGCCGAAACCCAGGTTTCCCCAATCGATTTGTTCCATATCGCGTATATTTAAGTTCGTTATCGTAGTTTTCACAAAATTACTGAAAACTTATGGTTTTTAAAAGAATTCAGGTATAAAATTGCCTCCTTTCCGCAATTCATCAGCAGATCGAGAGTGCTGAGGTTGGGGGCAAAACCGGTTTTGGAAGCAAAAACCTGATAATAAACAGGAAAACCGGTCAGCAAGGCGGGCCTCTTGGGATGCAGCAGCTGCCGCAACACGAGGGCATCGCCGGGCACTGCCTGAAAAGCCTCCGTTTTTAATAACGGTTTATCGATTTCGAGCCACGATGCCAGCCATTCCATCAGCCGCCAATTGAAATCCCAAAGGCTAGCCCCCGGCCGATCGTAGATGGCTTTTAACTCGTCGGCCATGTATTCGAAAAAAGGACTCGACTGGTAGGCCGACTCTATCGCTTTCCAATGCTGCTGCGCCCAGTTGCCGTGATCCGACAGCAACACCTCGCCAATGGGCGTGCGGTTGCCGGAGCAACGCTCCACGGGGATGGTGAGCTCCATCGTTCCGGCAGAGGCAGCTATACGGCACCGGTTACGGTAACTCTGCTTTTCGAAATACTCGTGTTGCTCGATATAAAACGCAGGCGCATGCATCCACAAAACCAGGTATTCGACCGGCGGAAGATAGGCCGTACTTACACATACCGGACGGTCAGCGACGAGCATCCTTGAAGAAACGATTAAACCGGATCTTACCTTCCAACCATCCTTTATCCTTGTCGAGCGACAGCCACACGGCAACCGGGCGACCCACCACATGATCCTCGGGTACAAAACCCCAGAAACGCGAGTCGGCCGACATATGCCGGTTGTCGCCCATCATCCAGTAATAATCCATTTTAAAGGTATAGTATTCGGTTTCTTTCCCATTGATATAGTACTTGCCGTCCTTTACCACCAGATCGTTTTTCTCGTATACCCGAATTATACGCTCATACACCGGCAAATTCCAGGCATTCAACTTCAGCGTACCGCCCTTCTTCGGAATGTAAATAGGTCCGTAATTGTCGCGATCCCAGCCATGACGGCCTCCCAGCGGAAACACATCCCCACCCATCACCGGAGGCTCCACCAGTATCGTTTTTACCAAGGTGCTCGACTTGAGTTTCTTCACCATCTCGCCGGTAAGGGGCATATGATAGATCGGCTGCGAAGAATCGAGCCCGAGGTACGAAATCAATTGTTTGTCGGCATCGGGTTTCATCAGGTAACGATCTTCTTTACTTACCCCCAGTTTGGTGAGCATTTCGTTCGAAAAAAAGTTCCCGTTGGTCTGCACATAATAATTCAACTGCACACCCGGATGTGCTTCTTCGGGCTCGTTGTTGATATAAATAACATTATCGCGCATTTCAAAAAAATCGCCGGGAAGCGCAACACAGCGTTTCACGTAATTCTCGCGCCGGTCCACCGGCCGGTACACTATTTCGCCATATACATCACGCCGCGAACGCACGATCTCCCTTCCGCGGGCCATACAGGCTTCGGGAGTGGGTTCCACATCGGGATTCTGGTATTTCAAACTGCCGTACCCCTCGTAATAGCTGCTCACATAGTAATCGGGGTTTTGCTTCTTCACAGGCACGGTGTCGCCGGTGGGGAAGTTGAACACCACTATATCGTTCCGTTCGATTGTATCGAAACCCTTCAACCGTTTATACTCCCATTGCGGCTTCTCGAGATACGATTTGGTATTGAGAACCGGGAACGTGTGCTGAACCAGCGGGAACGACAAGGGCGTGTTGGGCACGCGGGGACCGTAACTGGCCTTGCTCACAAAAAGAAAATCGCCTACCAGCAGGGTTTTCTCGAGCGATGAAGTAGGAATCTGGTAATTCTGAAACAGGTATAAGTTGATGAAATACACTGCTACCAGTGCAAACACAATGGCGTCGATCCACCCCATTACCGTCAGTACCGTCTTGTTCTGCGATTTCTTCCACCAGGTCCAGGGGATATACTGCGTGATGAATGCATCGAACACCAACGGCAACAGCAATAACCACCAAAAAGTTCCTACCCAGGTTATAAACAGAATATATATCACACACCAAACCACCGCCTTGATCCACTGTTTCACCGGTTGCTTCAACCGGTCGCGCAGGGAAGCCGACGACCTAGGAAACCTGCTTTCCTGATTCTTCATATACTTATTAATTTAGGGGTTCAATCAAATTTGAAAAGATCCTTCATACCGAGCAAGCCCTTTTTACCGGCTGTAAATTCGGCTGCCACCACCGCACCCAGGGCAAAGCCCTCGCGCGACTTGGCGTCGTGGGTCATGGTGATGCTATCCACGTCCGATTCGTAACGGATGGTATGTATACCGGGCACCTGACCTTCACGAATCGACCTGATCGCCAGGTGAGCGCCCGATGCCTCGGTTTCTTTCGACCAGGCGGTCTTCCGGTCGAGTTCGTTCAGAATGCCTTCGGCCAGGGTGATGGCCGTTCCGCTGGGAGCGTCCAGTTTTTGGGTGTGGTGCACTTCGGTCATTTCGACATTATACTCCGGAAAGCGATTCATAAGCTTTGCCAGGTACGAATTCACCTTCATAAAGATGTTCACTCCCAAACTGTAGTTGGAACTCCAGAACAAGGTGTGACCGCCTTCTTCAATCTCCCGTTGCAAGTCCGGCAACGCTTCGGTCCAGCCCGTTGTGCCGCATACCACCGGCACCCCGGCAGCAAACGAACTGCGGATATTACTCACCGCAACCGCCGGCACCGAAAACTCGATAGCCACATCGGCACTTTTATAAGCTTCGGAAGCAAAATCGTCGCGATTGTCGATATCGATAACGCATACGATCTCATGGCCACGTTCCAGGGCAATACGTTCGATGATCCTGCCCATTTTACCATATCCAATTAATGCAATCTTCATATTTCGAGGTATTGAAATCAATATTGTCCGGTACCCAACAACACCAGTGTGCAAGCTACTTCCACTTCAATCCCCTTGTTGGCAAGCAATAATTCGAATTCCGGATTTTCGGTCCCCGGATTAAAAATCACCCGCTTCGGATTCAGCGAAGCAACATAATCGTAGTACTCAGGCTGATTTTTCGGTCCTACGTACAGCGTTACCGTATCCAGTCCTTCGTAGGCCTTCTTTTCGGTGTCGATAGTGCGGCCGAATATCACATCGCTACGTAAACCCAGCAACTCGATCTCGTGACCGTAATTCAGCAGTTTTTCGGCAGCTTTGTACGAATATCGCTCGGGATTATTGCTCGCCCCTATCACTAATGTTTTCTTCATAATAACTTCCACATTGTGGTCGCAGTACACCCGCAACCCGTTTTAACTTATATCGATAAATAAAAATCAAGCGTTTCAAAAATCTGCTCTTTGGTGGCCGAACAGTTGATCCGTATATCGCCGATGCCGCCCAGCAGGGTGAAATTCACGAAACCGGCATCGTTTTTCTTGTCGTGTGTCATGAGTTCGTACAAATCGTCGTAATCGCCGCAGGCAAATTCGAACTTACCGTAGTTTTCCGTCAGCATATACCGGAGTCTCAGCAATTCCTCCTTCGGAAAACCCAGTTGAACGTGCGACAGGTAAAGCTCGCACAACAACCCCCACATCACCGCATAACCATGGAGAGCCGGACGATGCACCCGGTGCGAAAAAGTTTCAAAAGCATGCCCGAAGGTATGCCCCAGGTTCAAGGCCTTCCGGATGTTTTTTTCGGTAGGATCCTGCTCCACCACCCGCTCCTTGATGCGCACACTCCGCTCCACCAACCTGCCGAGACGTACAAAATCGACTTCCTCCAGATCGAACGCCAGCACCTCTTTCCACTCCTGCGGAGTATCGATAAGCGCATGCTTCACCATTTCGGCATAGCCCGAACGGAGATTCTCTGCGTCCAGACTCTTGAAAAAATGAACGTCGATAAGCGTCGACTCGGCCGGATTAAACACCCCGACTTCGTTTTTCAACCCCCTGAGGTTGATTCCGGTTTTGCCGCCCGTAGCAGCATCAACCGCGCCCAACAGGGAGGTTGGTATATTAATGTAACGAATCCCCCGCTTGAATGTCGAGGCCGCAAATCCGCCCAGGTCGGTAATCATCCCACCTCCCAGATTGATAAAGAGCGACTTGCGGGTAGCGCCGCTGCTGCTCAGGAACTCCCAGATCTGAACCGCCGCCTCGATGTTCTTATGCTCGTCGCCCGCCCGAACCGTTATAATACGGCTTTCGGCGGGAAGACCGCATTCGTATAAATAAGGCAAACAGGCGCCGACGGTGGTGGTATCGGTAAGCACGTAGCAATCGTGACCCGGATGAGCGCCGGTGGCACGCGAAAGTTCGGCAGCTAAATCGCTGGTTATGATGGTTGGATTGGCAATGGTCATCTTCCTTTTTTCTTCAAAAATGCAAAGATAAAACATTTCTGCCGAATTGACTCTAAATTGATATTTATTCATCATTCACAGCATTTTTCGCAGCAAAGTGTAAAATATTGAGGCCGGCTTATTAATATTTCTGAAAATGTTATGGATATATGAAGATATGTTCATATATTTGCACGTGATTTAAAAAACACGATTGTCATGCAGGAATTATTACAAATGGAAGAAGCCGCCTATACACTGAAAGCCATATCGCACGGAACCCGGTTGTGCGTGATATCGCTGTTGGCCGATACCGACGAAATGAACGTTTCGGAAATAGGCGAAAAGCTGAAATGCGAGCAGTCGCTGCTGTCGCATCATTTGACCGACATGCGGGCAAAAGGCATATTAAACTGCAGAAGAGAGGGTAAGAATTGTTTTTATTCGCTGAAGAACAAACAAATCACCCGCATTCTGGATTGTATAAAAAGTTGTAATTGCGAAGAATAAATATGAACGTACAGGCTTTCCTCAAAAAACATTACCTCAAGCTCGCCGGCCTTGCCGTGGGTTTTGCCGGGGGGTATCTTTACTACTACTTCATCGGATGCAACTCGGGTACCTGCCCTATCACTTCCAACCCCTGGGTGAGTACCTTCTATGGCGGTCTGATCGGCTACCTGCTGTTCGATTTATTCAAACCGAAAGCAAAGAACGACGATGGTAAAGAATAAATTCGCCGCCTGGGCCAAGACCTACATCGCCGGATGGAATTTCACCCGGTTGTTGCGCCTACTGCTGGCAATGGCTTTATTCGGCGCTTTTTTTTCCACAAAAGAACAATTGTATGCCGTGACCGGTTCTTTTCTGGGAATGCAGGCGCTACTCAACCTGAGTTGTCCGGGCGGCAGTTGCGCACCGGCGGCAAAACCAACTCAGAAACAAGTAATGAAATTTAAAAAATTAGAATTAAAAAAATAAGATGTACAGTACTTTCCAGGTTTCTAAATCGCAGTGTATGACCTGCAACAACGAAGTGCTCAAGCAACTGGGCACCCTGCGCGGAGTGTTTGGTGCCGAAATGGACCGTATCGACGGCCGTATCGTGATCAATCACACGGATGAAATTTCGCGGGAGGAAATCGGCCGGAAACTCGACGAACTGGGCTGGAAAGAACTGCCGGCAAGTACAGGGGAAGAAGTCGCCTACGACGATCCTTCCGTCTGGGGATGCACCCTCTGATCATTACGAATCAACAATTAATACTTCAATATTTATGAGAAAAATCGTAGTAGCTTCATTAGCACTGATTTTAATTGCCTTCACAGCCTGCGGCAATCAGTCGAAAGACAAAGCGACCGAAAAAAATGCGGACAATATTACAACTAACGAAACAAAAAAAATGGGAACAATTAAATTGACCAAAGCCGAGTTCCTGACCAAAGTGGCCAATTACGAGGCAAATCCTTCCGAATGGAAGTACCTGGGCGACAAGCCTTGTATCATCGATTTTTACGCCGACTGGTGCGGACCCTGCAAAACCATTGCGCCTATCCTCGAAGACCTGGCCAAGGAATACGACGGACAAATTTACATCTACAAGGTCGACACCGAAAAAGAACAGGAACTGGCAGCCGCCTTCGGTATCCGCAGCATCCCTTCGCTTCTTTTCGTACCGATGAACGAGCAACCTCAGATGGCCATGGGAGCCCTGCCCAAGGAAACGTTCAAAAAAGCAATTGAAGAAGTACTGTTGAAGAAAACCAATTGATTTTTCAGTAACTCTATATATTTCCCACGAACCCGGCTGGAGCAATCGAGCCCGGGTTCGTTTTTTTTCGCCCTGCCGTTAAACTTTCAGAGGGCTGTACAGTCAGAGTAGCTGTGAATTTTCCACTCCAATATCCATTTAATTGATTAAAAGTATGAAACGTAATTTTTTTGTAATGATGGTGGCCCTGGTAGCCTTTTCGCTCAACCTTACGGCACAGCAAACTCAGCAAGGGCAACGCGGCCAACGTACCCAATGGAATCCCGAACAACGCGCCGAACAGGTTGCTAAAGATCTTGAATTGAATGCCGATCAGCAGAAACAGCTGAAAGAGATGTTCGTTAAACAACAGGAAGAAATGACAAAAATCCGCGAACAGGCGCAGGGCGATCAGGCCAATCGCCGCGAACAGTTTGTGGAACTTCGCAAAAAATGGGATGCCGACATGGAAAAAATTGTGGGTCCCGAAAAAATGGCTAAATGGAAAGCACTTCAGGAAGAACGGGCCCGTAACCGCCGCAACGGTCAGGGGAATCAGAACTAACCGCCGACTCCGTTATATACCGTAAAGAGATTGCCTGTTGATATCGGCAATCTCTTTTTTTGTGCCATACTTTTTTAGCACGATCTGCGTTATTCTGTAAAACAACCGGACCGATATATAAGCCTATGTTCATAATTGACAAATTTCAACAATTTTTTTAAACAAATGAATTGAACATTTACAGTTTAACTCATGTTACAAACAAATACTGACATTTTATCTTTTTTAGCCCAAAAAAGGATCCAGTCATTCCAACAACTTTCATTAATCAAATTGTTTCGTTCGTATGAAAAAATTAACTCTCATTTTTGCTACACTTAGTTTGGTAGTGCTCACCAGCCGATGTACATTTGCTGATGACATTGATAAACTGACCGAACTGGCGACCGACTCGCTCAGTCTTGTGCTTGGAACACCGGTTTTCGACACTGGTTTTCAACTGGAAGTGAAGAATGCGAAATCGAAAGACTACATCGAAGATGCTGAAGTTTCGGTATCGATTACCGGTAAGAATGCCGGATTAGTCTACAACAACCTGGGAATAAAATCGAGCGTTTACAAATCGAAGCTCGGCATGCTTAATTTTATTCTGGATCCTACCAAAATCGATACTACGGCCATGAAGTCGACTCCTCTGGAGTTCGATCTGCAGATTTCGGCTCCGGGTTATTTACCGGTTACGCAACGGGTGCAGTTCCAGCGAAAAGAGTTGCGTATTATTTCGGTCAACCTGGTTAAGCTCAACGATGCCCCGGCCGGTATTGCCGTATCGAGCGCTGCTGCATTCGCCAGCTCCAATGCTTCGGGGGCTACTACCTCCACCGCTTCGGTATCGATGAACGGCGGCGGGCAGGTGCTGACAATCGAACCGGGCGTGGTAATGCGCGATGCCGCAGGAGCTGCGGTTTCGGGCACGGTAGCTGCTACCATTGTTTACTACGACCCTGCTTCGGCCGATGCGCAGCAGGCTTTCCCCGGCGGATACACTGCAGCTGCAAAAGTGGAAGGAAATGCGGCCGAACAGTATCAGTTTACCCCTGCGGGACTGTTCAATATCAAACTTTCGGCCGGTGGAAAAACGGTAAAAACCTTTTCTAACGGAGGGATGAGCATCAAAACTGAACTTCCCGAAGGTTTTATTAATCCCGAAACCAATCAACCGGTAAAGGAAAACGACCAGATCGATATGTGGAGCCGCGACGAAGGTACAGGCGAATGGACTTTCGAGAAAAAAGCCACAGTGAAAAAGGTGAATGGCAAGTTGATTGTCGAGGAACAGGTCACCCATCTTTCCGAACATATGTATTCGTTTGCTACCAAACTTTGCCCCGCCCAATCGGCTATCCATTTCACAGGCAGCAATCTGACTCCGTCCGCTACATACCTGGTTACAGCCACCCTGGTTCATCCCTTGTATACGAAAAGCGATATTATCAAACTCTCGGCGGACTCCGAAGGAAAACTGAGTTTCCGGCATCCGGTCGTGCAGCTACCCGGTTATTCGTACAACCTGGTTTTATCGGCAGCCAACGAATCGGCAACGGGCAATTTCACATTAAGCCAGACCTCGCTCACGGTAGCAGCCGGCTGTTCGACTACTTCCTACAATGTGACACTCACCGAAAACACGGCTCCTCAGCCCAGCAAGATTAATATCAACCTCTACCTTTCAATCTCGTCGGGACCTCTCGTGGTGAAACCCAACCTCAGCATCCTTTACCGGGTGAACGGATCGGGAAGCGGTTACGAATCGGCCCTCTTGCGGAATGGAACAGGAAAAATGGGGGTATTGCTGAACACCAACTACGACCTGCTGGTTTCGCTGGGAGGCAACCAGGGTAAGGGCAACATGAAAATTGAGAGCATCAGTACAACCCGGTACCGTATCACTTTCTCGGGCATTTCGCTGGGCAACGGCTCAACCAACGAGCCGGTAGTGCTGGAAACAGAGAAAGCGCTCGACGGCAGCATCAATGTGACCTATAAAATCGAAGTCGATTCGGATGTGCTGAACCAGCTTCTTTAATTTCAAATTTCAGCGTCAACTTACTACAAAACCAATTTATATGTATAAACTTATTATAGTACCGGTACTTGCATTATTGATGAGCACAACCGGAGTACTCGCGCAGGATTTATCGTCGAAAAAGTTCGGATTAGCAATCGGTGGGAGCGCTTCCACCAACGGCGTCGGAGTTAATGTAATTGCAGCTCTTCACCGCTCTGTGGCGCTACGGGTAGGCTACGAATCGCTTTCGAAAAGCTTCAACGAACCTTTTATCTACACCATCGAAGATGTGGATTTTGCCATCACGCCCAATGTGAAACTGGGAGGCATCAGCGCCAATGTCGACTTCTATTTGCTGAAACGGCTCTACATTACCGGCGGTATCGTGCAAACCAATCTCGACCTGGGGATCAACCTCACCCCCAACGAATCGATGAAAATTGGCGAAATTGAATACCAACCCGAAGATATAGGCGAACTCAACGTAACGATCTTACCCGAGCGCCGGCTGGCTCCTTACCTGGGAATAGGGTTTGGAAGAACCATCGCGAGAGACAGCCGGGTGGCTTTCAATATGGAACTGGGCGCCTTCCACATGGGTTCGTATGTGGTCGACATGACCGGCACCAAACTGCTCGAAGGTAATTCCGACAATCCGTCGGTTGAACGCATCAATACCGTTCTGAAGGGGTTTAGCTGGAGTGGTATCTATCCGGTGGTTAAGCTGGGTTTATCGGTCCGGATTTTATAAAAAGTACGCCCCGGATCGAGACATAAGCGGCCCCTCACCAGATAACTTCCTGTGAGAGGCCGTTTTATCTTCAGGTTTACTTTTCGGATGCCCGCCGGCTGATCAGCCGGCGGGTTTATTAGTGCTTAAAACAAAGTCATTTGTCCGGTAATTTCGTCGATCAGACGTTGCTGATCGATTTCTTCTTCATCCGGCCCGGCCTGCGGCGATGGAGATCCGCCACCGGCAGGGCTATCGTCACGCGGCTCCTCACCGGCGCCTTCCTCACCTTCTTCATCGTCGTCGGAAGCATCGGGCGCCGGGGTATTAAAACGCAAAGGCTCCAGCTCCACAATCGTTGCAACATCGAAGGTACTCAGGCGCTTGCCCTTGGCCTTGAAACTCTTCACCCCTATAAACTCCTCGGCATCTACTTCCAATGGCTCGCGGTACGAATCGCTTCCTCCGAAACGAATTTCAAACCGCGGATAATCCTTATCCGAAATGGCAATCAACTTCGAGTCGGCATTCTCACCCAAAATATTCTGCAATTTCTGCGAAACCTCCAACTGGAACCGTTTCAGATAATAAAACTGCTGATCGGCATCGAACAGCGCTACCGTCCATACCTTATTCGAATCGAACTGCTCGAATACCACGATGTCTTTTTCGTAATGATTGGTCAGTTCGAAATTGGTAGTGCAGTAATCGCCATTGCCGTACACGACCAGAATCTGATCGTCGCTCTGGAACTCGCCCAGGTAAGTGCCGCGGCCATCGTAATTGAGCCGCAACACATCGCGGTCGAACCACACCTGGCGGCCACCGAGCGTCGATCCTCCTTTTTGCTTCAGAGCGATCTTGTGAATATCGTTTTTGGTGAGGATATTCCCCATCGACTGGCGTCCCTTGATGGCAATATCGCTGAAGTCCTTTTCGAACACCAGCTTGGTGATGCGGGGTTTGGGCTTCAGGGTAACACGAATCACCTCGGCCTCGGCATTCGGATTCGACGTAAAATAAACGATTTTCGATCCGGCCGTTCCCTGCGTCACATCGTATTCCTTATCGCGGGTGATGCCGTTCACCGCGAACCGCTTGATGTAATAAGCTCCCAGCTTGCCGTCGCGGTACACCACATTGTAAATGGTGCGCTTGTCGTTTTTGCGGAACACATCCAGGTGAAGAATATTCTTTCCAACAAACAGTTTGTCGGTTACCTTCACCACCTTGTATTTCCCATCGCGGAAAAACACGATAATATCGTCGATGTCGGAACAATTGCACACGAACTCGTCTTTTCTCAGTCCGGTGCCGATAAATCCTTCTTCCCGGTTCACGTATAGCTTTTCGTTGGCCTCCACCACCTTGGTGGCCACAATGGTTTCGAAATTACGGATTTCGGTGCGGCGCGGATAACTCTTGCCGTACCGGTCCTTCAGCCCCTGGTACCAGTTGATGGTGAAATCGACCAGATGAGCCAGGTTGAAATCAATTTCCTCGATGCGTTTCTGAAGCGAAATGAGGGTATCGTTGGCTTTGTCGGAGTCGAACCTGGTAATACGCATCATCTTTATTTCGAGCAGCTTCAGAATATCCTCGCGCACAACTTCGCGGATAAAATCCTTTTTAAACGGTTCCAACCTGCTGTCGACAAAGGCTACCACCTCATCCTGCGACCTACTATCCTCGAATTTTTTATCTTTATAAATCCGGTTCTCGATGAATATTTTCTCCAGCGACACGTAGAAATACTGCTCCCTCAATTCGGCCCGCTGTATCTGCAATTCGAGCTCGAGCAGGTCCTTGGTATGTTCGCAGCTGATACGGAGCATGTCGCTCACCCGCATAAACCGGGGCTTCTTGTTGTGAATCACGCAACAGTTGGGCGAAATGCTCAGCTCACAATCGGTAAAGGCATACAACGCATCGATGGTTTTATCCGACGACACCCCTGCCTGCAGGTGCACCAGAATCTCGACATTGGCCGAGGTATTATCGTCCACTTTCCGGATTTTGATCTTCCCTTTTTCGGCCGCCTTCAGAATCGAATCGATAAGCTTGGAAGTATTGGAACTATACGGAATTTCGGTAATCGCCAGGGTTTTGTTGTCTACCTTGCTTATTTTAGCCCGGATCTTTACCGCCCCTCCCCGTTCGCCATCGTTATACCGGCTTACATCGATCGAGCCGCCGGTCTGGAAGTCGGGATACAATACGAAATCCTCTCCCCGCAGGTGAGCGATACAGGCATCGATTAATTCATTAAAATTATGGGGAAGGATTTTTGAATTCAATCCTACTGCAATCCCTTCCACCCCCTGCGCCAGCAACAAAGGAAACTTTACCGGCAACGCGATAGGCTCCTTGTTCCTACCGTCGTACGAAAGCTTCCACTCGGTGGTCTTGGGGTTAAACACCGTTTCCAATGCAAATTTCGACAGCCGGGCCTCGATGTAACGGGGAGCCGCCGCACCATCGCCCGTAAGTATATTCCCCCAGTTTCCCTGACAATCGATAAGCATGTCTTTTTGCCCCAGCTGTACCAGCGCATCGCCGATGGAGGCATCGCCGTGGGGGTGAAACTGCATGGTGTGCCCCACGATATTCGCCACCTTGTTGTAACGCCCGTCGTCGAGCCGCTTCATCGAATGGAGGATCCGACGCTGCACCGGCTTCAATCCATCGTAAATTTCGGGCACGGCACGCTCCAGAATCACGTACGAAGCATAGTCCAGAAACCAGTTCTGGTACATCCCCGTGAGGTGATACTTGGTTTGCTCATCGGCTATCTTCGGAACTTTGTAATTGGAATGCCCGGCAATCTCCTTCTCTTCTTCCTCCGGGATATTCACTTCATCCTCAATAATTTCATCGGTACTCATGCTATTACCCTCAATTTTGGTTTTTCAACCTGCAAAAGTAACAAAAAAACAAAAAAAAACCGTACTTTTGCAGCTTTAATTTTTGAACAGTTTAGTATGGCTTCACAGGAAGATGTTTTTAAGAAATTGATTGCGCATTGTAAGGAATACGGCTTCGTATTTCCTTCGAGTGAAATTTACGATGGCCTTGGCGCTGTGTACGACTACGGACAGAACGGAGTTGAGTTGAAAAACAATATCAAAAAGTACTGGTGGGACAGTATGGTATTGCTGAACGATAATGTAGTCGGGATCGACGCCGCTATCTTTATGCACCCTACCACCTGGAAAGCCTCGGGCCATGTGGATGCGTTCAACGACCCGCTCATCGACAACAAGGACAGCAAAAAGCGCTACCGTGCCGATGTGCTCATTGAAGAGCTGCTGGCCAAGTACGACGAGAAAATCCAGAAAGAAGTGGATAAGGCTGCCAAACGTTTCGGCGAAAGCTTCGACGAGGCTGTTTTCCGCAGCACCAACGAACGGGTGCTCGAAAATCAGGCAAAACGCGACGAGATTCACGGCCGTTTCGTGAAGGCGCTCAACGACTCCGACCTGGCCGAGCTCAAAGCCATTATTGAGGATTACGAAGTGGTGTGCCCCATCAGCGGCACCCGTAACTGGACCGACGTGCGCCAGTTCAACCTCATGTTCTCCACCGAAATGGGCTCTACGGCCGATGGTGCGATGAAGATTTACCTCCGCCCCGAAACGGCTCAGGGTATTTTCGTGAATTACCTGAACGTACAGAAAACCGGCCGCATGAAGATTCCGTTCGGGATTGCTCAGATTGGTAAGGCTTTCCGTAACGAAATCGTGGCCCGTCAGTTCATTTTCCGCATGCGTGAGTTCGAACAGATGGAGATGCAGTTCTTCGTGCGCCCCGGCGACGAGATGAAATGGTTCGAATACTGGAAAGCATGGCGCCTGCGCTGGCACAAGGCGCTGGGACTGGGCGATCACAAATACCGTTTCCACGACCACGACAAGCTGGCCCACTATGCCAATGCCGCCACCGATATCGAGTTCGAGATGCCTTTTGGTTTCAAGGAAGTAGAAGGAATACATTCGCGCACCGATTTCGACCTCGGCAGTCACGAGAAATTCTCGGGCAAAAACATTAAGTACTTCGATCCCGAGTTGAATCAATCCTACACTCCGTATGTGGTTGAAACCTCCATCGGTCTCGACCGTACCTTCCTTTCCATCATGGCCGCTTCGTACGAAGAAGAGCAACTGGAAGGAGGCGACAACCGCGTGGTACTGAAATTGCCACCCGTGCTGGCTCCGGTAAAAGCCGCCATCCTGCCCCTGGTAAAAAAGGACGGCTTAGCCGAAAAAGCCCGCGAAATAATGAACGATCTGAAGTTCGACTTCAAGTGCGTGTACGACGAAAAAGACTCCATCGGCAAGCGTTACCGCCGCCAGGATGCCGTAGGTACCCCCTTCTGCATCACGGTAGACCACCAGACCCTGGAGGACAATACAGTTACCGTTCGGCATCGGGATACAATGGAGCAGGAACGCGTGGCAGCTTCAGCCCTGAGCGGAATTATCGGCGAACAGGTGAATATGAAAAACTTGTTTAAAAAGATAGTGGAGTAAAACCAATACTGTTGAGATTGAAAAAGGCTGTTCCGGGAAAGGGGCAGCCTTTTTTGCTGCGAGGGCAGAAATTCGATAGTTAAAGACACAACATAATCAGTTTGAAATAACTATATTTGGACCCAAGTCTCCCCTACTTTTTTGATTGTAGAATACAACATATCACGACTTTACTATTTGCTTGACATGTACAAAATGTCGGTGGATGAGTTGCTGGCTTTGCTGAACGAAGGCCGGCAGAAGCCGTATGTGCGTGAAGACATAGAACAGGAAGAGATAAAAGTCAGCTTATTGAAGAAGATAGATGTGGTTTTTAAAAAAGGAATCAATTTTTACTTAGACCCCCGAACTCCACAGAAGACCACTGAATCGAGTATCTTTTTTCGCAAAGAGAAGTTTAATTCCGAACTGAATCTGGGTTCAAAAAAGATTGTAACCCACTTTGAAGACTTTAAAAATAATTTCGCGGCTATAGCTAAGCTGTCTGATGTGAAATTAGCGCGTCTGGTTCCTGTTTTCAGTATCACTCAGCATCCGCAGCATGTGGCAGATATAGTGAGAACTGCGCTTTACCCCGATTTTAAAACCGAAAAACGCGACTTTCTTAAATCGTTTATCGATCAACTTGGTTCGGCCAATATACTGGTGTCGGAGTTTGTTGAGACCTGGAACAAAAAAGACAAGGCAAATATTGACGGATTCTTTCTGACACCGAATGTTATTGTACTAAAACGGCAACAAACAGCGCTCCGCAGGGAAATCTTTACGCTGGCGCACGAACTGGGACATTATCTGCTGAATGAAGAAGAAGTTGAGAGTATCGATTTTGCCGACATGTATGGCAGGAGCCACAATAAAATTGAAAACTGGTGCAACGATTTTGCTTTTTATTTTCTGGCTGGAAAATATGCCGATTCCATTAATCAACTCGGCGTAGCCAGTGCATCCAACGATTACCACATGGAAGTGATCGCCGGAGTTTCGAAAAAGACACATCTAAGTCGTCTGGCCTTGTATACCCGCTTGCTATTGAACGGAAAAATATCATACATTAGCTATCAGAACATCAAAAAGGATTTTGAAGAACAGTTCCATGTACGGGAAGCAGAACAAAGAAAACAACGAGAGTTGAATAAGCTGGCCGGCATTAAAAGTAACGCACGGGCAGCGCAGCCCTTAAAATCTCCTTTGCTTATCTCAACACTGCAAACTGCTTTTTATGAAGGAGTGATCACCGAATATGACTTTTGCAAAACCCTGAATATCCAACCCGATAAGCTTCCAAAATATCTTCAATGACAGTGGTAATCGACACAAGTTCACTTCTGTCGTCGGTTCGTTACTACCTTCCATTCGACAGTGAAGATAAACTGAAACAACTGTTTCAGACAAAAGTAGAATGTGGCGGGAGGAATTGTATTGGAACAGCTTCCTTTTTTGGCTGAAAAGCAAAATCAGACTAAAACGACAGAACTCTTTCCATCTAAAGCATTTTTCAATATGCTTGATAACCAATTTATCAACTCTCAACTAAAAAGCAAATTAAACAATTAGTGAACCGGTGAGGCAATATTGTTGCCGGAAATTAATCGTGCATTCGCTTTTAAAAGCCTGATTGAAAAAGTCACCTGATTGTAACAAAAATATATTCTGCAGGTAACAGTAACGATTTACTTTTACCAAAATTTTGTGACCCTAGAATGAACAGAACCTCATACCGCACTGTAGTATTGTCCGACATACACCTGGGAACCAGGCATTCCAAATCCAGAGAACTCTGTCAATTTTTATCCGGAATCCGATGCAACAAACTAATTCTCAATGGCGACATAATTGACGGATGGTATCTTCAGAAAAAAAACGGGAAAAACAGCTGGCAGAAACATCATACCGATTTCTTCCGAGTGATTCTTAAAATGATGCAGAATGATGGCACGGAAATCATCTATATCCGGGGCAATCACGACGACTTTCTGGACAGCATCGCTCCTTTTCGATTTTTAAATATCCGGATTCTAAATTTCTACATCCTCAGATCGAACGACAAAAAATATTACGTTACCCATGGCGATATTTTCGATACTGTTACCACAGGTATAAGATGGCTGGCTAAAGTCGGCGATATCGGATACAGTATCCTCTTAAGATTAAATAGAATCGTCAACCAGCGACGTATCAAAAAAGGATTGCCTTACTATTCTTTATCACAAAAAATTAAGAAACAGGTAAAACAGGCTGTTTCGTATATATCCGATTACGAAAACGAGCTGGTACGACTCGCAAAATCAAAAAAAATGGACGGAGTGATCTGTGGCCATATACATCAATCCGCCAATGAAATGATTCAGGGAATTCATTATCTGAATTCAGGAGACTGGGTCGAGTCCTTAACAGCTCTTACAGAGGACTCTGAAGGCAACTGGAGTATCTACCATTTTGACAAAAATCAAATCCTCGCTTAGCGTACCTTTATATTCAACTATCAATAAACAATACAGCATACGCGAAATGAAGTATCTTTTTGTAGTACAGGGCGAAGGCCGCGGTCATCTGACACAGGCCATAGTACTGAGCAATATACTCCGAAAGAATGGACATGAAGTGACGGGAATACTGGTAGGAAAAAACAATGACGTAAGGATACCTGCCTATTTCGTCGAAAGAACGGCATGTAAAGTGGAAACCTTCGATAGTCCTCATTTACTTCCTGTCGAAAAAAATGTGAAGGTATCGTTACTGAAATCTGTTATTACCGCTTTTAAAAAATCGCCCCGTTTCCTGAATAGCTACAAATTTCTGGATAAAAAGATTGAAGAATACGAACCCGATGTAGTAATCAATTTCTACGAATTGATAATAAGCCTGCTTTTTGAGATTAAAAAACCAAAAACGATGTTTATCTGTATCGGGCACCAGTACTTCTTCCTGCACCCCCATTTTCGATTTCCCAAGCCACGTAAACCCGAAATATCGGCCTTTTTGTATTATAGCCGCTTAACCTGCCGGCGGGCCGACAAAATTCTGGCCCTATCGCTGGGTTCGCCACCCCGTTACAATTCAGGGAAGATAACCATCATACCCCCTCTGATCAGAGAAGAAGTATTCGCACTGGAAACACGGAACGAGGATGTTATTGCCGGTTACATTGTAAATCCTGCTTTTGAAGATCAGATTCAGGAGTGGCATCGCAATAATCCCGGACAACAACTGCACTTTTTCAGCGATCGCAGTCAGGACGCTACCACGGAGGTCGTCGATGCCAGTTTAAGTTTCTCGAAGCTAAACGACCGGCATTTTCTGGAAGTATTGGCAACATGCAAAGCGTACGCTTCAACAGCCGGTTTCGAATCGGTATGTGAGGCTATGTACCTGGGCAAACCCGTAATGATGGTACCTGCTCATATTGAACAATACTGTAATATGATAGACGCAGAACGAGCTGGTGCAGGTATCGGGAATACAGGTTTCGACCTGAGCGTACTACAAAATTACATCCCCCACTATCAGCCATCGCCTGAATTCAGGAAGTGGGTAGAAAGCGCAGAAAAAAGAATCTTGGAGCAGTTGACCTGATCAGTAAAGTTCGGCCGCATCAAAACGGATTCTGCGCTCTACAGCAAGTACTCTGCAACTAGCTGGCCGTCGGCTTATCACAACCGGTTTTGCAAACATGGCCGGTATCAATCGAACGTAGTCGCCTCAGGAGCCGGCATGCATAGCGAACATGTTGATAACTTTTTTTTGTATTGCATTGCCATACAATTAAAAAACACTAATATTGCCTTTCTTAAATTATTTAATAAAACCTGTTTACCATGAGATTTTCGTTACAATTAGTGCCAGACACCTCCATTTTCGGCAACACATTACCCATTAATTACCAGTACGAACTATCGTCCTTTGTTTATGCTGCCATTCATCGTTCGGACGCCCAATATTCCACCTGGTTGCACCAGAACGGATTTATTGCCGATAACAAGCAGTTTCGCCTGTTCACGTTCTCACATCTCCATGTTCCGAAGTACAACATCGCCGGTGACCGGCTGATGATCGAATCGCCCACTGTGGAGTGGCAAATTGCTTTCCTGCCCGGGCGATCGACCGAAGAATTCATCCGCGGGCTCTTCTCCGAGCAGGTTTTCACCCTTGGCGACCGCCAATCGAAGGTGCAATTCCGCGTTACCGGTATCGAACTGATGGCCGAACCCGTTTTTACCACCGACACGGTCTTCACCACCCTTTCGCCCGTTTGCATTGCCCGGCACATACCCGAAACAAACCAGATCTTTTACGAATCGCCCGACAGTCCTTACGCCCGTGAAGCCATGCTCCGCAACCTGAAAAACAAATACGCCGCATACCACGGACACGACTATACAGGCTCCGACACTTTCGAACTGAAACTGCTTTCGAAACCCATCTCGAAATTAGTGAGCATCAAAACCGGCACGCCCTACCAGACTAAAATCCGGGGCTATACATTTCGGTTTAAGCTGAAAGCTGATGATGAGTTGCTGAAAGTGATGTGGAACAGCGGATTGGGTGAGAAAGGAAGCATGGGGTTTGGGTGCGTGGGGGAGGGATGAGACAGGATTTTTTAAGAATAAGAAAGAAACATAATTAACATATAAGAGAATATGAGGTTTTGTTAAAAAATCAAAATCAGGTTTTGAGAAAAATCCCCTCTCCAAAAAACTGAAGAGGGGATCAAATCACAAAATTAATTGATTTTTTTTCATCTTTCAATTCCAATCACTGGTTCGATTACATATATGATGCAAAGATAAATCAAATTCTATAAAACACAATAAAAAACATATTCAATTTTAATTGTTTTTTATTCATAGGATTGTTTTTATAAATAAAATATCTATATTTGTGCTGATAATATTATTAATCGACACAAATGGAGACATTAATGAGAATTGAAGATGGACATATATTTTCAGATGAAGATACAATCTTCAATATAAAATGGAAAGTGAATGATTTGAAAAATCAAGGATATTCAGATCAAGATATTTTGGATTTTGATTATTGCGAAGGCTGGTGTGTTTATGCAAGTGTATTTATTGAAGAAATTAATAAAAATAACAACATGAAAGAAATTACAACCATTGATTATGATTGGCTAACACGACTAACTGGAGATCCATTTGCTGACGTAGGCGGATATGTGATTAAATATCTTATGGGAAAACATCCGGAAAAGGAAATTTTGGAATTAATTGACTACATAGCAAAAATATATGTCAATAAATGGGAAGGAAAGATAAACCCTTTCTTTCTTAACTCTGCAATTACACAACCGGCTTATAAAGGAGATGTGAAAATTAAAGAAACTATAAAGTATTTCAATTCTCTTATAAATGAAACGACAACCTGCGAAGAAGGATATTGCCGGATAACGGGACGAAAGACAAAACTATTTAAAGCAGGTCGAGACAATTCATTAATGTCCGGTTCAGGAACTTTTGTCAATTTCCATCATAATTTTCAGTTCGGGATGATGCTTTCTAAAGAAATGATAATCCGGATGTTTTTTATTCCTTTTGGTTCAATCTTTATTGGAGGACGAATTGCTATCATTCAAAGCAATTCAGCAGAAGTAAATGATTTTTTCGTCAAAAGGAATTGCGAAGCAAACTTGGCAAATTTAGCAACATCTTCTTCAGAAGGTGTTTTGAAATCAGAATATGGCATTCCTGCAAACGCATTATTTCAGTTTGTAGATGATCTCCTTATCAATAAAATCAAAGAAGCGACTGACGAATACAGAGGTGTTTCGTTAGGTTTATATCATTTTACAAATTTCGGGGCAAGTCCCGAAATAGTTATTTATAAACTTCCTTCATCAATATTCAGGTTTTATTCAACTTGTCAAGTTGCGACATTGAAAGCTGATTGGCAACCTTTTTTGTTATCTCATTACAAGAATTCTAAACATAAAGGTGCTAAATATAATGCGATGACTTCAAGCTATGAAATAACAAAAAAAGACGAAACACATCAGATTACATTTGACGATTATAAACTGTGGCGAAATATCATATTGGAAAACCTACTTAATGGCAAATCTCTTTTAAGATTATTTGTCAATTGGGGTGTCACTCATAAATTCAATTTTGCAATTATTGAAAAATATCTAATAAACGTTCAAAATATGAAACACGAAACATTAAACAAAATCAAAGAATTAGCTCTTTTCCTTACCAATACAGATGAAGAAGCTATAAAGAAAAGTATTAAAGCTTTGGATGGGTACAAAAGTGCGTATGAATTGCGACGCTTCTTTTTGAAAAATGTAGTTGCAAAGAACTATAAAGATGGTGCAAAAGAAACCATTATTACTATGGAAGAGTTGGTTTATTATCTTTTCCCGGATGATGTTTTCTGGAAAGACATTCGTGACATTTTACTTTTTGCGATTTACCAAGAGCTACATGCCAAAAACATTCATGTCGAGGCTGAATTATCAAGTATTGAAACTGAAGAAACTGACTTAAACGAAAATTAATTTAAATTTAAATTCAAAATAACATGAGTAACTTAAAATCACAAGGATTTATCCTTATTGACGTGGATGTTGTTGCATTGAACAATGCAGGAAAAAACACACAAAGCAACTTTGATAACGCAGTAGGGACAAAACGTATTTATAAAGAAGGTAAAAGCTATGTTTATGTATCGGGACAAGCGTGGCGTTATTGGTGGCGTGATACCCTACAAAAAACCTTTAATTGGGAGTTGTCACCAATTACACGAGATTCAAAAATTGCATTTACGGCAGCAAACCCAATTAAATATGCCGATGATGACATTTTCGGATATATGAAGGCTGCAACAGAAGAAGTAACCGATGATAAAGGAAAAGTAAAAAAAGAAAATGTTACTGTAACTCGCATATCACCATTGAAAAACTCGGTTCTGGTTTCGGTAGGATCGGTTCGTCCGGTTGAAAATTGGTCGAGCATGGCTCGTCAGGATGGTGATTCAGTTCCTTACGGAAAACAAGAATATAGTGCTATAATGAAAGGAATGTTCAGTCTTGATTTAGAACAAGCTGGAACATTTGCTACTTATAATAAAACGGGATTTAAGAATCTGACTGACGCATTAAAGAAAGAAGCTTTAGAAAATGGCGCGAGAGAAGTAGATGATAACTTTTTGAAGGATGAAAAGGGAAATCCTTACAAGTTAGTTCGATTAGAAAATAGTGTACGTCAAAAAAGAATAGTAGAAACAATTCAAAGTTTAAAATTCATATCAGGTGGAGCCATGCAGACAAATAATATGGGCGATGTGACTCCAAAATTTATAATTCTTGCAACTTTAAACAGTGGAAATCACCCATTCTCTCACATTGCATCAGCAAGCGGAAAAGATAACGATATAGTAGACTTAAATATTGACGCCTTGACAGAAATATTGTCTGATTATCGCAATAATATTGAAGGAACTGTTTTTATAGGCCGCAGAAGCGGATTCTTAGATGAAAAAGCAAATAGTTTAAAAGCTTTAGAAACCACGTTTTCGAATGTAAAAGTTCTTTCTATAAATGAAGCTATTGACCAGTATACAGAACAATTGAAAATCCAATTATAGTATGAAAGTTTTCAAAATTGACATAACTGCGTGGACTTCGAGCTTTAAATATCCCAATATTATATCGGGCTTTCAACCAACACTCGAAGTGCCACCTATTAGTACAGTTTTGGGGCTAATTAATGCAGCAGCAGGAAAATATATAAAGTATGACAAATTAAAAATTGGTTATTACTTTGAATTTGAAGCCAAACAAACAGACTTAGAAACCATTTATCAAATAGAAGCACATGATAGAGGTTATCCAAAGAATACGACAAAATCGAACGTAATACACAGAGAATTTATGTTTAATAATCATTTGATTCTCTATTTACAGAATAATGAATTGGTAGATTACTTTCGTTTGCCTGTTTATCCTTTACTATTAGGTCGTTCCAATGATTTAGCAACTGTAAATAGTATTGAGGAAGTAGATTTGAAAGAAATACATAATGCTGAAAAAATAAAAGGACAGATAATTCCATTGATTGGGAATTTTCTTCCTGGAGTTATTCAGCCTTTACCAAAATACTTTTCAGCTACTATTCCCCGTTATAATTTGGGAACGGAAGCCTACTCGGTCGTAAGTTGTAATTCTGCTGACGGACAAACGAATCTTACTGCATACATTGATTATCCCAAGGACGGGAAAGAGGTTCATATCTATTTTCACGAACTTGATTTTAGTTCATATTATGATTAGTATAAATTTATCTGAGGTTCTGGCAAAATCAGAACCTCAGGTTACTTTAAAACGACATATAGAAGATGGATTAAAAGTATTGGAAAACCTAAAAAAAGGCTTTCCAAACTTACCAGTAGCAGATCTTGAACATTTTTGGGATTTGCTTTATCTGTGTATTGTTTGCCACGACTTAGGAAAAGCACATTCGGACTTTCAACGCATGTTACGTAGTAAACAGCATAAATGGTTAAGGCAACGACATGAATTATATTCAATTCCATTTATCGACGGATTAGAAAATTCCGATCTCGACAAAAAGATGATAAAACAAGTAGTTGCCGGACACCATAAAAGCTATGATGTTTTATTTAGTCATATTGAACATTTATATAAGCAAGATAACAGTAATGGCTATCTGCTTGAGTTTGACAATGAGTCAAAACTTTCATTCGAAACTGAGTTTAAACAAAATATAAATTCCGATTTCGTTAAGAATCTGCTGAAAGAGTTTGGCATAACACTTAACGAAATTAGTTCAGATTTACCTCGCAAGTTTATATTGGAATACATAAGAAATCCAGTAAAGTTAGAACAGTCAAACTATTTCGATTTACTTTTAATGGCTGGAGGATTTAAACAGTGCGATCATTTGTCTTCTGCCTTCATTTCAAAAATTGAATTACTAGAAAGTCAAGATTTTAAGTTTCTCATTTCGAAAAGACTAACACTACAAAATAAAGGTTATGACTTTTATCCCCACCAACTAGACGCTTCAACAAAAGAAGGAAATGTAATACTTACAGCTCCAACAGGTTCTGGCAAAACAGAAGCTGCCTTTTTATGGCTACAAAAACAAATGCAACTAAATGGTCAGGGGCGTGTATTTTATATCCTACCTTTCACAGCTTCCATCAATGCTATGTACGAACGACTTGGAAATGACATTGGCAACAAAAATAAAGTGGGATTACTTCATGGGAAACTCACGGAATATTTAGAGAGTCTTGTTGAAAAGGAACATCCTACCTTTTCACAAGAAAAGAGACAATACTTAACACACAAAATAAAAGAAAATTACAGAACAATTGTAACGCCAATCAAAATCGTTACTCCATTTCAATTACTCAAAAATATCTTCGGACTGAAAGGCTTTGAGAAAGGAATGTTTGAATGGGTTGGTGGTTATTTTATTTTCGATGAAATACATGCTTATCGGCCGGATATTTTTGCTCAAATCGTAGTGTTGATTGAGTTTGCTGTGAAATTTTTTCGGGTTAAAATTTTCATAATGACAGCGACATTACCCCGGTTTTTGAAACAAGAATTAGAAAAAGCTATTGGCGCTCATTCGGAAATTTCAGCAAAAAACGAATTGTATGAAAAATTTACCCGTCATCGTATTGTGCTACATGAAGGATTATTAGCGCATAATTTAGATTTGATTCAGGTAGATTTGAATAATGGGAAAAAAGTATTGGTTGTTTGTAATACTGTAGAACAATCGCAAATAGTATACAATGAGCTGTCATCAAATAACAAAGTATTGCTTCATGGTAGTTTTAATGCTTCTGATAGGAATAAAAAAGAAAGAGACTTGAAAGGAAATGATGTTCAATTACTTGTCGGAACTCAGGCTATCGAAGTTAGTTTGGATATTGATTATGATGTGATTTACACTGAACCTGCTCCTATTGATGCATTAATTCAAAGATTCGGACGTGTAAACAGAAAAAGAGAAAAAGGTATTTGTGTATGTAACGTATTTAAAAATCGGAATAAAGTAGATTCTTCCTATATTTATACTAATCAAGGTATAATTGACCGGAGTTTGGAAGCCCTCAGTTGGTTCTGTGAAAGAGTTCTGGAGAAGGACCTTCAAAGAGCCATTGATTTTGTTTATCCTGATTGGGACCTGAAAGATAAAGAAGAATATGATTTTGTATATGATGTCCTAACTGATATGATTAAAAATCAATTATCTCCTTTTGTATATTCTCAGAAGTCAGAAGAAGATTTTTATTCCAAATTTGATGGGATTAAAGTATTACCCGCTGCTAATGAGATGGAATTTAAATCATTTCTCAATCAATATGAATTTGTGAAAGCTGAATCTTTAAAAGTTCAGATATCTAAAAAGCGTTTTGCCTGTTTTATAAATTCAGGAGTAATAGAAAGAAAAGTTCATCTATTTGAAGCAAAAAATGAAGATAAAATCATACAAACATCCTATTTTTTAATCAAACGAAAATATACGAACGATTTAGGCCTGCAAATACAGGAAGAGGATTTTACAAAAAATGATAGTTTAATTTTATAAGACTGGTCTTAACACTTATTTGTGATGTAAAATAATATGAGATATCTTAAAGAGCATTTAGTATTTCCAAACTATTATGAGTGCCTAGAATGGGGCCTCGGATGGGTATGGATTCGCACATGAAATGACTGATATTTTTACGTATTCTATCCATCCTGACAGATTCAAAATTAAATAAACACATTATGACCGGCACACAATTCAACTACTTCCAAATCTGCCACCGGAAACTCTGGCTATTTTCAAATGGTATCAATATGGAACACACTTCCGATCTGGTGTACGAAGGCAAACTGATTCATGAATCAAGCTATCCACAGCGTTCGGAACGGTATGAAGAACTGGAAATTGAAGGTATCAAGATTGATTTTTACGATACCCGAAACAAAGTTATACATGAAATTAAAAAGTCGGATAAAATAGAATTGGCACACGAATGGCAACTGAAATACTATATTTATGTACTTATCAAACAAGGAATTGAAGGAGTTACGGGTATTTTAGAGTATCCGGCCCTACGACATACAACCCAGATTACGTTGGCTCAAAACGACATCAATTATATTGAACAATCAGAATTGGCGATCAATAAGATTGTTGCATCCGATAATTGTCCACCGGCAATTAATAAGAAACTCTGTACTAATTGCAGCTATTACGAATTTTGCTATATCAATGAAGTTGATTAACCAACAAATCCGGTCCACATGAAAAAAACGTATTATCTATTCAATCCCGGCACCCTGCAACGCAAGGACAACACCCTGAAATTCACCCCTATTGAAGACGACGGAAATGGGTGTGAACGCAACGGTCAACATCGGTATTTACCTGTCGAAGACATCGCCGAATTCTATGCATTCGGGTCGCTCACGGCAAATAGCGCAATTTACAATTTTCTGGGACAAAACGGAATTGCCGTACACTTCTTCGATTATTATGAAAATTATACCGGTTCTTTTATGCCCAGAGATGGATTGCTATCAGGTCGGATGTTATTAGCCCAAACGGCTTTTCATCAGGATAAAAAGAAGCGGATCATCATTGCCAAAAAGCTCATCGAAGGAGCAGCATACAATATGATCAAGAATCTAAGGTATTACGACAAGCGGGGCAAGGAGCTGGCAGAATTGATCATGCAAATTGAAAATTACACCTCATCTATCGGGAATGCACGTCAGGTTGATGAACTGATGGGAATCGAAGGCAATATCCGGCAAAAATACTACGAAGGTTTCGGCCTGATTATTACCGACTTCGAAATGGGCAATCGTACAAAACAACCTCCCCGGAACGAAGTTAACGCACTGATTTCCTTTGGTAACATGATGTGTTACAGTCAATGTCTGAGAGCAATTCATCAGACCCAGCTAAATCCTACCATCAGCTATCTGCATACACCCGGAGAAAGAAGATATTCGCTGGCACTTGATATTTCCGAGATATTCAAACCTATATTGGTAGACAGGGTGATATTCAAAGTATTGAACAAAAAAGAAATACAGGAAAAACATTTTGATAAAAAACTAAACAAATGTTTGCTCAATCAGCAAGGAAAAAAGATATTTGTACAATCGTTTGAAGAGCGGTTGAACGAAACTATCCAGCACCGGTCGCTGAAACGTAAAGTAAGTTACAGGCATCTGATGAAGTTGGAATGCTACAAATTAAGCAAGCACCTGCTTAATATGGAAGAGTATAAACCATTTAAAATGTGGTGGTAAGATGTACGTGATATTGGTATACGATTGTGGAGAAAAGCGCGTAGGAAAAATGTTACGGCTGTGCAGGAAATACTTGAATTGGATTCAAAATTCCGTATTTGAAGGAGAAATAAGTGAAGTAAAACTGAAAGAATTAGTGATAAATGCTGAAAAGTTTATGGAAAAAGATGAAGACAGTCTGATAATTTTTTCCGGTCGCACCGAAAAATGGCTGGACAAACAAATTGTTGGTAAAGAGCGCAGTAACATCGATAATTTTTTATGAACCGTTGTCGGTGAAAGAACCAAATCAAATTTTTCCAGGTATTTGTGTACCATACGATCTTTGACATACTGATAATCAGAACAAAATCAAGTTGTCGATGTACAGGGATTTTTATATTTTTGCACATCGACAACTTTTCACCTGCAAAAAAGAAGAAAACAGAATAATTAGCACTCTGATTTGCAGGCTTTTTCAAGATGTCGAAGAACGGCTTTTAATTGAACCAGAAGGAATTGAAATGAATTGCCTGCGCCGATATTATGCTCCCAGTAAGTACTTTTAATTGAACCAGAAGGAATTGAAATTAAATAGCATTTGTGTCATTCCGCTTTCCTGATAGCTTTTAATTGAACCAGAAGGAATTGAAATATAAAATGTACCAATCGTAATTTTACCGCCTACACCCTTTTAATTGAACCAGAAGGAATTGAAATGACCGAACCGCCTCCCTGATTTGTTCCAGGGTGAATCTTTTAATTGAACCAGAAGGAATTGAAATGACTTTACAGCTTCGCAAGCTTTCACCCAATTAGCTTTTAATTGAACCAGAAGGAATTGAAATAGAGGAAATACGAATGCTGAGAAATGGACTGTTGACTTTTAATTGAACCAGAAGGAATTGAAATCTGATAAACGGTTCCATTTCTTTTGTGATTCTTGCCTTTTAATTGAACCAGAAGGAATTGAAATTACAGCAAAATTGTAACCATTCCGCTTTCCGGCAACTTTTAATTGAACCAGAAGGAATTGAAATTATATTTCTTCCATCTCTTCATCTAAATCCTGTTGGCTTTTAATTGAACCAGAAGGAATTGAAATAGGATTGTCCATCGTCAGAAATTTTATCTTCCATAACTTTTAATTGAACCAGAAGGAATTGAAATAGCAAAGGGAGTAGACGGAATTACAAAACAGCCCTTCTTTTAATTGAACCAGAAGGAATTGAAATGCGATTAGTAAATAAAATAAATACAGCACATGTTCTTTTAATTGAACCAGAAGGAATTGAAATTACAATATACATAATTTGCAATCGGTGATATATTACTTTTAATTGAACCAGAAGGAATTGAAATGACACATCAAGTAGATTAAACCTGATGATCGTTCCCTTTTAATTGAACCAGAAGGAATTGAAATATAATTCGGTAGCTTTCAGTTCAACGGCAGCACGGACTTTTAATTGAACCAGAAGGAATTGAAATATCCTTCCGGGCACTTGAAATATATGTATCCGTTACCTTTTAATTGAACCAGAAGGAATTGAAATTAATTTCGATTCCGCAACCTCTTTATTTACAAACGCTTTTAATTGAACCAGAAGGAATTGAAATAACCCTCTCTCTTCGGTGGGGAGCGTTGACACTTGCTTTTAATTGAACCAGAAGGAATTGAAATCACGCAAACCGGTAATCAAATTGAAAATCGGGTGTCTTTTAATTGAACCAGAAGGAATTGAAATTTCGAAGGATATAAATGTATTCAAATGGAAAATTATCTTTTAATTGAACCAGAAGGAATTGAAATGTGGTTCAAACATGTTTCGCGGATGCTGAATCGGCCTTTTAATTGAACCAGAAGGAATTGAAATAGCGCAGTTTGATTTTTCTGAAGATTTTGAATAACTTTTAATTGAACCAGAAGGAATTGAAATACGATTTAAAAAAGCAGTATATTGATTTTGAAAAACTTTTAATTGAACCAGAAGGAATTGAAATTTTCCATTGATTTTAAATTGTTTATTTGTTCAAAACTTTTAATTGAACCAGAAGGAATTGAAATGCATTACGGAACTGATTACTTTTGTTCCATCAAAGTCTTTTAATTGAACCAGAAGGAATTGAAATATTCGAATTCTTTTTCCCATGTATCAATTGGAGGACTTTTAATTGAACCAGAAGGAATTGAAATAAGGAATTACGCAACAGAAATAAAGTACAACCCGAAACTTTTAATTGAACCAGAAGGAATTGAAATTCGTAATTGCCCTGCAACCTTCAGGAATTGGGTAAGTCTTTTAATTGAACCAGAAGGAATTGAAATTCGATTCAGCGGATGTTAGTACATCCCGGCCTTTTGCTTTTAATTGAACCAGAAGGAATTGAAATTAATTTACACGGCAGATATCGCCGTCGAATTCAGTCTTTTAATTGAACCAGAAGGAATTGAAATAAATTTGTCAGCCGCCTGTTTAAGTTTATCAAAAAGCTTTTAATTGAACCAGAAGGAATTGAAATAGCGTTATCCTGAACAGTGGTTCGGGTTTTCGGTGCTTTTAATTGAACCAGAAGGAATTGAAATGTGTATTTAATTCTTCCTGCCTTCTTCTTTCAATATCTTTTAATTGAACCAGAAGGAATTGAAATTGTCTAGCGCAGGGGCGATGCCTTTGCTCGGCTCTTTCTTTTAATTGAACCAGAAGGAATTGAAATGTAATTACGCCATCTACCCACTCAATTTCGTTGAACCTTTTAATTGAACCAGAAGGAATTGAAATTCAAATCAACTTCCGTCGTTTGTTGATGATGTGCTCTTTTAATTGAACCAGAAGGAATTGAAATGCCGATATTGATACTATTAAGCATCTTGAAAGTAAACTTTTAATTGAACCAGAAGGAATTGAAATAAAAATAAAGCTCTTGTAGCTTTTAATAAATCAGCTTTTAATTGAACCAGAAGGAATTGAAATTTCCAACGACAAAAGTCTTCATTTTCTATAAATTCTCTTTTAATTGAACCAGAAGGAATTGAAATCTTTTATCTTCGCAATAAATAACATCACCCCGCTTCTTTTAATTGAACCAGAAGGAATTGAAATCGGTAACGCTCGTATGATTACCCGAGACAGAATAAACTTTTAATTGAACCAGAAGGAATTGAAATATGTATATTTAGGCCGTAAAACGGTGCTTTAAACGCTTTTAATTGAACCAGAAGGAATTGAAATAACAGGTGACGTCCTCGTCTGCCGGAAGCGTTTTCTTTTAATTGAACCAGAAGGAATTGAAATCTGAGCAAATTCAGCCCCACCTACAAATGCATTAATCTTTTAATTGAACCAGAAGGAATTGAAATAAGTTTATTATCCCTTGACAGTTGGGCGAAAAAACTTTTAATTGAACCAGAAGGAATTGAAATAAACTGGGCGCAACGGCCTGATTTGCTGCATTCTAACTTTTAATTGAACCAGAAGGAATTGAAATGCAATTCCGGCGCTGCTGAGATGAGTTTGGCGTTCTTTTAATTGAACCAGAAGGAATTGAAATGACCTTGCGTGGGTCTTCGGGAACACCCGGCTGACTCTTTTAATTGAACCAGAAGGAATTGAAATTTCCAACGACAAAAGTCTTCATTTTCTATAAATTCCTTTTAATTGAACCAGAAGGAATTGAAATAACAGATGACAAAAATATTCAACTCGAAGATACTGCTTTTAATTGAACCAGAAGGAATTGAAATCGATCTCACACAGGAGCAGCTGGCGCTGGCGATAATAACTTTTAATTGAACCAGAAGGAATTGAAATGTCCGTCTTTTCGCACGCCTGCAAATTTGGCTGTCACTTTTAATTGAACCAGAAGGAATTGAAATATGGATCCCGCCTTACGCGAGCGACATAAAAGAGTCTTTTAATTGAACCAGAAGGAATTGAAATAACAGAAGAACAGTCTAAAAGACTTCTTGAGAAACTTTTAATTGAACCAGAAGGAATTGAAATGGATATGTTTCTTTTTCCTGGTATCGTTTGTTTCTCTTTTAATTGAACCAGAAGGAATTGAAATGCTGGAATGACTGGTCAAGTTGTTTTAATTAATCCGCTTTTAATTGAACCAGAAGGAATTGAAATGGAGTTAAAGCTATGGCAGGAGTAAAAAAATCAAAACCTTTTAATTGAACCAGAAGGAATTGAAATTTTCTTAAATGTTTTCGTATTGATACCCGTTTTGTTTCTTTTAATTGAACCAGAAGGAATTGAAATATAATATCATTCCAGCGAAGTTTGGCTCCGAAAATCTTTTAATTGAACCAGAAGGAATTGAAATATAAGTCCGGAGCTGCTGCTGCCAGTTTTGCATTGCTTTTAATTGAACCAGAAGGAATTGAAATGAACTAGAACAGCATCACCTGTATACGGTACAGACTTTTAATTGAACCAGAAGGAATTGAAATGTACGATACTCCCCTACCCGATAAAACTGTTGCCCTCTTTTAATTGAACCAGAAGGAATTGAAATAATAGTACCTTTTTGAAGGAGTTCCGTGTCAAAACTTTTAATTGAACCAGAAGGAATTGAAATTTGAACTTGTCGGAGTTGGTAGCATTCCCTTGTGCGCTTTTAATTGAACCAGAAGGAATTGAAATTTTGTTCTGCTGATTGGTTGGTTTCCTGAACAGGCTTTTAATTGAACCAGAAGGAATTGAAATTATCTATAGATTCTCATAATATTCCTTATGTCTTTCTTTTAATTGAACCAGAAGGAATTGAAATTTCGGCTGGTTTATTCTGTTGCTTTTTTGATTGCTCTTTTAATTGAACCAGAAGGAATTGAAATATGCCCTTCACTGAATCAAAGCTGATGTCGGGTGTCTTTTAATTGAACCAGAAGGAATTGAAATGTAGTTAAATTTGGCTGGATACTTGATAAAATATCACTTTTAATTGAACCAGAAGGAATTGAAATAACCTTTAATGGATTACAATTGGACTGAAAAAGACTTTTAATTGAACCAGAAGGAATTGAAATTTCCCAAAACTGGTATGGCATAGCCCTTTTTATTAACTTTTAATTGAACCAGAAGGAATTGAAATATCTCTTCGCTACAGTTTGATGATATGTCGAAAATTCTTTTAATTGAACCAGAAGGAATTGAAATTCGTTCCTATCTCGAAGGTTGCAACTATGAATTACCTTTTAATTGAACCAGAAGGAATTGAAATTTAATTACTTCGCCCCCTACCAGTTCTGCCAGCACTTTTAATTGAACCAGAAGGAATTGAAATCTCCTACTCACTACTCGACAAAACTAAACTGAAACTTTTAATTGAACCAGAAGGAATTGAAATCAAGGATTTGAACTGTTTATCAATTACATCGTAATCTTTTAATTGAACCAGAAGGAATTGAAATACCTGACTTCAATTCGTTCGATTGTCGGGATGGTCTTTTAATTGAACCAGAAGGAATTGAAATATAAGTCCGGAGCTGCTGCTGCCAGTTTTGCATTGCTTTTAATTGAACCAGAAGGAATTGAAATAACTGATTAAAATACTTTCTTCTTTGAATGCTGTACTTTTAATTGAACCAGAAGGAATTGAAATATCAACCATTTTACTTTTTTCCTGTCGCACCCATTAAGGGTTTTCGACGTGGTTATGGAAACAACTCCCTGAAAACAATTGTATTTATCCGTTATATTCAACTTGATTGGAAATCACAACCGAATCTTTTTCTCCATTCCTCTTATAGCCTCCAGATTTTCTCCGATTTCAGATTCTACCTTTGTGCTACACCATCGGAGAAACCTGAAAATCCGGAAGAGAGTAGGGAGAAAATAAAAACATGAAATGATATGAGAAAATATTTTTTTACGGCTTTACTGTCCTTGTTTCTGATGAGTTGCGAAGCTGAAGTCATTGTGACCGAACAGAAAGTTCCGGCCGAAATTGCCGGCTACCTGAACGATCATTTTCCGGCCAATCCGGTGTTACAAGTGGTTAAAGGGGTGGATGGACTGAAACTGATCTACGACATCACATTAAAAGACGGGATCGTTGTCGAATTCAACAAAAACAAAAAGGTGATCAGTATTGAAAGTACCGGCCAATTGCCCGGCAGTGTGCTGCCTTCTGAAATAGCAGAATTTGTTGCGGCCAATTATCCCGCTAATTACATCATTGCCTGGGAAAAGGATAGCCGGAATCAGCAACTCAAACTGGATAACGGACTGGAACTGGAATTCAATCGAAAAGGAGAATTGTTACGAATCGACAGCTAGGATACCGATCTTATTCAAACCCACTACGGCACTCTTTTACAATTCAATATCAGGGCCGACCCTGGAAGTCATAAAAGAGTGCCGTAGGAGTGGCAATGGTTTATTTCTTCAGAAATCCCTGTGCTTCGGGCATTACTTTCTGGATATTCGCGATCCGTTTCTGGTCGGACGGGTGGGTGCTCATAAACTCGGCTACCGAACCACTGCCGTTGGCGGTCATGCGCTCCCAGAACGACAAGGCTTCGGCAGGATCGTAACCTGCCATAGCCATCAGAATCATCCCCAGGCGGTCGGCTTCGTATTCCTGCTTGCGCGAGTAAGGCAACAATACTCCTACCTGTGCTCCGATGCCATACAGGGTATTGATTCCCATGCGGGTGACTTCCGACTTGTTCGATACCAGTACATCGGTAATCGCGGCACCGTATTGCACCAGCATTTGCTGGCTCAGGCGCTCGTTGCTGTGCTTCGCCACCGCATGGGCAATTTCATGCCCCATGACCACGGCAATGCCTGCTTCGGTTTTGGTTACCGGCAAAATGCCGTCGAAAAAAACCACCTTGCCACCCGGCATGCAAAAAGCGTTTACCGTAGTATCTTTCACTAAACTGAACTCCCACTGAAAATTGGCCAGTTCGGCTTCCAGCCCGTTGGCTTTCATGTACTCTTCAACGGCAGTAGCAATCTTCACACCTACCGATTTTACCAAGGCTTTACTTTTCAGGTCCTTTGAGGGGGGAACCGAATCGATAAATTGCTGGTAACTCTGTAAACTCATGGTAAGTAATTCGGCGTCGGAAACCAACAGCAGTTGCTTCCGGCCGGTAATCATCACACTCGAACATGCCGTAAGAAAAATGGCTGCGAGTAAAAAGAATAGCGTTCTTTTCATATTGTTCTGTATTTGAAGTTATTAATTGTCGTACGGTGGTATCGAAGGTGTAAAATTAAGCTTTTTTACGAAGATAATAACTTTTTTGCCAGATTTTCGGCCCAAAAGTCTTCTGAATTCAAACTTTCGACCATCACCAGCTCTTCTCCTCCTTCTTTTTTGAATAAATCGCGGTAATCGAGGCCTATTTCTACGATGGTCTCCAGGCAATCGGCAACAAACGACGGCGCCACGACCAATATGCGCCGCACACCCGAACGGGCCAGTTCCCTTATCCTATCCTCGGTAAACGGGCCTACCCATTTTTTTGCAAAGCGCGATTGAAAAGCCACGCTGTAACCGGCAGGCGGCAGGCCCAGGCGGACAGCCAGCACCCGGGCGGTTTCGTAAGCTGTTGCTTTGTAACACTCGCTGCCGAAGTCGGGCATCGCATGTTCGCACGGGCAGCTCTTACACGAAGTGCCCGGGTGGATGCGATCGAGATGCCTTTCGGGCAGGCTGTGATAGGTGAAAATCACATGATCGAAAGCCGAAGGATCATACGCGGCGATACGCTGCTCGAAGGAGTCGAGAAAGGCCGGATGGTTGTAGAACTGCCTTATAAACCTTACTTCCTGAAGCCCTGTGAGATCTTGCCGGCTCCGGCGTACCACCTCGAAAATAGTTTCGGTGGTCGATTCGGCAAATTGCGGATATAACGGGAGTACCGTGAGATGGGTTACCCCATCGTCGTGGAGTTGCCGGAGCACAGTGTGGAGCGACGGATTGCAATACCGCATGGCCGCGTACACCCGTTGGTACGGTAAATGCTGTTCGAGCTTCCCGCGCAATCGGTATAAATGCTGCAAAATGGGCGATCCGCCGGTAGTCCACAAGCGCCGGTATAAACGGGTCGATTTTTTTAGTCTGAAAGGTATAATGATGCAATTCACCAACAGAAATCGCCAGGGTTGAGGAATATCGATCACGTAAGGATCGTTGAGAAACTGCGTCAGATAACGCCGCACAGCACCCGGACGGGGTGCGTCGGGCGTACCTAAATTCACGATTACAACAGCCTTGGTCATGCGTTCAATAATGGTTGATTACATCCGTTTTATCGGGAGGGGAGATACGGAACGGCCGCTCAAACGGTTACCTCCAGGTATTCGCCGATCTGCCGTGCCACGGCTGCACCCTGTTTCACCCGGTCGGACATACCGATGCCATCGCGTATATTTCCCGCCAGCAGCAGCCCCGGATACCGGAACTGAAGATCGGTAATGGTCTTCAACCGCCGGCTGCTCGTTGCATCGTACTGCGGTATGGCCTGAGGATAACGGTATACCCTGAGCAAATCAGGATCGCGCCTGGCCTGCATCATCTCCCGGATATGTTGAACAGCTACAGCCTTCAGTTGTTCATCGCTGAGCTCAAAAATATCGGGCCGCTTAATTCCGCCCATGAACACCGACATCAAAGCACCATCGCCGGGCGCCCGGTGGGCAAACAGGGCCGAAGGAAACAAAATTCCCAGAATATCTTTTCGTTCGCAGGTGGGCACCAGTCCGCCGAATGCCCGTACAGGCACTCCGTCCCACTTACTGTAGCCTGCAGCCACCTGCACCACTTTTGCATAGCGCAACGCACCTAAATTTTCTTTTTCAACCTCCTTTATAAAAGGCAAGGTATCGAGCAGTGAAGGGCCTCCAAAGGTTGTGACAAGGGTGCGGGTCAGCAATGCGTAACCGGCAGTACCTGCCGAATCGTCGGGCCGGGCTGTTTGCCGGGAATCTGATTCAGAAAGATGAATGCGGTATCGTCCCGTTTCCACTTCTTCCACCTGCACCTTACCGCAATTGCAACGTATATTCTCCGCTCCCACCGAAGCTACCAGGGCGCCGGTGAGTCGCGACAGTCCCCCTTCGACCGAAAACACCTGCCGGGTCACCCTTTTTTCTTCGGCCGGCTTGGGCCGACGGGCTTTGGCGATGGAACCTTTGATAAAACTACCGTAATTCTGCTCCAGGGCATATAATTTCGGCATGGCATAACGGGTAACCAATTGTGCCGGATCGCCGGCGTAAATGCCCGAAATAAACGGATCGACAGCATAATTAAGAAAACTGCGTCCCATACGGCGAACCACCAGCTGGGCCAGGGTTTCGTCGGGGTTGGTACCTTTCGCTCTGAAAGGCTCCAGCAGAATCCTGAATTTATCCGTCAACGTGAATAAAGGAGTCCGGATGGCCGACAACAGTCCCGAAGGAAGCGGTTCCCAGCGGCGTTTTTTCCAGATCCAGCGGGCATTGGCAAATTGGTGCGGCACTTCGAACTGCAAGCCCAATTCGTCCATCAACCGTACCAGTTCAACCGACGAAATGACTCCCGTATTGGGTCCGGCTTCGAAAACAAATCCATTTTCGGAACAGGTCTGAATGACTCCGCCCGGCCGCTCGCCTTTTTCGAGCACCAGCACCCGGCGACCCGACTTGCGCAGGTAATGGGCAATGGTGAGGCCGGTAAGCCCTGCACCAAGAATGATGGTATCGTACATTTCGTTGTTCATAAAAAACAGGTATTAAACCGACTGCGAATACTTCCTCGTCTGTGCCAGATAAGCCGGATCGAAAACGCAGGCAATATTACGAATAAAAAACGAACCGGAGCCGGTAATTTCTAATATTCCATCCCGGAAATGAACCAGTCCGTCGGCAATCATTTCGTCGAGACGGGACTCCTCGAAGCCGGTAATGGTCACAAACGCTTCGTTATCCATCCCATAACATTCGCAAAATGATGGAATATCGAGTTTTTTATTACACATCAGCTGTTCGATCACCGCCCGGATAATCAATTGATCGGCGGTAAGAGCCAATCCTTTCTCCACCGGAAGCTGTCCGTTGGCCACCGATTGCATGTACACCGAAATATCTTTTACATTCTGAAGATAGCCTCGTTCGAGTTGCGAGATCGACGATACGCCAAAGGCATATACCTGGCCGGTGGTCCGGCGGGTACAATAGCCCTGAAAATTACGGTGAAGCTGGTGGTTTTGCAGGGCCACATTCAATTCGTCGCCCGGCAACACGTAATGGTCGAGCCCGATGGGTTCGTATCCGGCCTCCACAAGCAATCGGCGCGAAGCCATAAACAGATCCATTTTTTCTTCGGACCCAGGTAATCCGCGCTTTTCAAGCACCTGCTGGTGCTTTTTCAGCCAGGGAACGTGGGCATACGAAAAAGTAACCAACCGGTCGGGACGAATAGCAATGGCTTTGGTCATTGTTTCGGTAAAACCGGCTACATTCTGACCCGGCAGACCATAAATAAAGTCGAGGTTGACCGAAATCGACGGGTTGGCTTCCTTCAGAAACCGGACGATATCGGCAACCGGCATGGCCGCCTGCGCCCGGTTGACGGTATCGAGTACTTCGGTATTGAAATCCTGAACTCCTATGCTGAAGCGGTTGAAACGCGCATTCAGCAGGCGTTGCAGGTAAAGTTCGCTGAGGTGGGCCGGATGACATTCAATGGCGATCTCGGGCTGGGGAATAAACTCGAACAGGTCGAAAATGAGTTGATTGAGCTCTTCGAGATATCGCACATCGATGCTGTTGGGCGTACCGCCCCCGTAATGAATCTGCGACACCCTGCGCTTGCGGTCGAGGCGTGCGGCCACCATCCTTATTTCCTGTTTCACCGATTCAATATAGGCTGCCACCGTTGCTTCCTGTTTCATGAGGGTGGTATTGCATCCGCAGTAAAAACAAATTTTCGTACAAAACGGAATGTGGATATAGACAGCGATGTTGGAGGGCGAACCCTGGTTCGATTCCCCGATAAGCCTTACTGCTTCAGCGACTTCAAAATTGTCCTGAAAATGATTGGCAGGCGGATAACTGGTGTAACGGGGAACCGCGATATTGTATTTATGAATTAATTCCTGGGAGATTTCCATGTGTTGAAACGAATGGGGTAAGCAAAAAATAAAATCAAGATCGAAAGTGCCGACATCAGTGCCTCCACTCCGAACAACTGGTGATATCCGATGAGATCGCCCAGTTTACCGCTGAAAACGGCAATAAGCATCGAACTCAGGTGTGTAATCACAATCTGTACGGTAAAGTCGGTGCCTGCCGAGTGCTCGCGCACGGCATCCATGGAGGTGGTGTAAATAATTACCGACGACAGGCCATAAGAAGCCCATAAAAGGATAATTCCAATATAAAGTGCGGTAACCGAGGGTACCGACATCGTCATCACGTAAAAATAGAGCCCCGTGAGCACATTGATAAGGGCGAAGGAATACAGCGCTATGGTACGTCCTATTTTCCGGATAATAAATCCGCCTCCGAACGACATGAGTGCTGCCGTGGAAGTACCTACAATGCCCGACATAAAACCGATATCTTTCACCGAATAGCCCAGATCGACCATATACGGTTTGAGCATGGCCAGAATACCGATGAGCCCCGAATAGTACAACATCAACAACGGAAGGCGTTTCAGGTTGCTTTTAACAGCAAAAAACCGGAAGATATCCCAGGGCTTCACCCGCACTTTTTGTGCGGCCGGCAACGAGATATCGGGTTTATATACAAACAAGGGAACGATGGCAAACACTACGAAACAAGCCAGGATCCACAACAGCCATTGCCAACCCAGGTAATGATAAGCCAGCAACAATACTCCGGTTCCAAACAAACTGCCGATAAAACTGCCCGACGACTGAATACCATTACCGATGGCCTTTTCGGAGGCACTCAGCACCCGGATGGCAAAAATATCGGTGGCAATGTCCTGTGTGGCCGAAGCGATGAACGCCAGCAGCATCAGGACGATGATGAGGGTGAAATCGGTTTTGAGACTGAACAGGCTGATGGTGAGGATCACCACCGCATAGAACAACTCCGACAAGATGATCCATCGCCGCACCTGGCGCCGGCCGGTGGCCGTGTTATCCACCAGCGGAGCCCACAAAAACTTGAATATCCAGGGTAGCTTTATTAATTGCAACAGTCCGATCGATTCGAGCGAATATTGTTCCTGACGCATAATAACCGGTACCACCGTCGAGAAAAAACTCATCGGTATCGACTGTGCAATATACAAACTGAACAGCGTCGGAAATTTCCACTTAGAGCTTACCATTTATACGAGATATTAGCCCCCAGCTGCATCGGCCGTCCGGCCTGTGCAAAAGCCGAAGGACCCGATTCGAAGATAAAGGCACGGTAGCGCGTGTTCAATACATTTTTTCCCCACACATCGAGTTGAAGATCGCCTTTTGTAAAGCTCACTTTTGCATTCAGCAGGCCGTAGGTTTCTTCTTTCAGGGTATTGGAAAGGTTCCAGTACAATTCGCCGGTCTGGTTATATACTGCGTTCACCCGAATTCTATCGAGCCAACGGGCATTTTCGAGCCGGAAAGTCTGAGTAGCTTGTACCGAAAGCGTATGCCGGGGAATATAGGGAGTAAACTTATTGTTGTAATTCAGGGTAGCGCTCTGTACATATTCCAGTATTTCGGAATGGGTGTATCCATAGGCAACCGCAGCTTCGAAACCATGAAAGGCACTGTTCTGGAGCATTACTTCAAATCCTTTATTGTTCGACAAGCCCGAATTATCGAGGTACGAACCCCGGCCGCTGGGCACGGTGCGGTATATTTGCTGATTGACGAGGTCGGTATAAAACAGCGACACATCGGCAAACAAGTAGGAAAGGAAAGCGGTTTTTACTC
Organism: Paludibacter sp. 47-17; assembly: GCA_001898935.1. Taxonomy (GTDB): domain Bacteria; phylum Bacteroidota; class Bacteroidia; order Bacteroidales; family Paludibacteraceae; genus Paludibacter. The sequence goes on along the minus strand of MKVT01000025.1, from coordinate 93,365 downwards.
CTACTTCGTAGTTGTAACTTTGTTCTTTTTTGAACATCAGGTGCTCGGGCAATTCGAACGTACTGTTGAATCCTCCGGGTTTGTATCCCGACGAGTACGAAGCATAGGCATGAATATCGGGAGTGAGCTCGTACGAAAGTGCAATTTTAGGTAGGATTACCTGATCGCTCAACGACGGATACACCGTGTCGACCGGCACAAGATGCGAACCGGCGCGGGTTCCCTGGTACTGGTAACCCATGCTGGTGCGTTCGTAATCGAAACGGATGCCGCCGGTGAGGGTAAGCTTAGGGAGCAATTGATAGCTCGACTGATGAAACACAGCGGCTCCCTGCGTCTGGGGCAGGTAGTCTTTCCGGTACCAGAGTTTATTGTTGTAGTCGTCGACCGCCACGGTATTTTTACCCGATTGCCCGAACAGGAACAAACCCGTGAGCCAGGTGTAACGTTGCTCTCCCTGCGATTGAAAAATGAGTTCGTTGGCAATATTGTGTTGTTTCTGAAGCTGTCCGGCAAAATATACCGTTGCCTTTCCAAAATCCTGGTCGATTTGCTGATCGTCGTCGAGCAGCTGGTACGAAAGGGTATTGGTCATCGACCAGCCAGGTGCCGAGTATTTCAAATGTGCCGCATTGGAAAATAAAAATCGTTCGTATCCGCTTTTTTCGTCGTATTCAATATCGCCTATCGTTCCTTCGGTTTTATTGAAGGGAGCATAGGGGTAGCCGCTCTGGTCGCTTTTCTCGAACGAGCTGGTCAGATCGAGCTTCCACTGGTCGGAAAACCTGAAATTGAGTTTGAAACGAAGCCCCAGCGAACGTAACGAATCGGCTTGTTCGCCCCGGGTGACATTGGTGTGAAAACCATCCTGGCTCAGGTAATTTGCCGAAATACTATATCCCACTTTATCGCTGAGGGTATTGTAATGCCCTACGTTCATCTTATACATCCCGTAGGTTCCTCCGCTCAGTTGCACATGCGTACCCTGTACATCGAACGGTGAGCGGGAAGTGACCGTAATCACCCCTCCCATACTGTTACGGCCAAACAAAGTCCCCTGCGGTCCGCGTAACACCTCAATTTTCTGCACATCAAAAAAATCGAAATCGAACGACGATTTTTCGAAATAAGGCACATTATCGACATACATGCCCACCGAAGGCGAATTAATACGCGAACCTATCCCCCGGATATAAATGGGCGAAGTAAGTTTAGTTCCGTAGTCGGGCATAAAAAGATTAGGAATCAACGCGCTTACATTGTTGAGTGTCGCTATTTCATTTTTTTCGAGCGCATTGGCAGCCACCACGGTCACCGAAGCGGGCATATCCTTTAATCGTGTCTGAGTACGGGATGCGTTTATTTCCACTTCGCGTAAATTCACTTCATCGTGCACCGTTTTATCGATCGGATCGAGCGCGGAGTTGGAGGTCGCACCCGTAGGGAGCGCAGTTGCTGTGTGCAGCAGGAACGACACCAGCATCAGCATTAAACAATATTTCTTCATACAAACAATCGCATGTTGTGATATAGAAAACGCCTGTCGGTTTTGTCAACTGACAGGCATTTTCGCCTCAAGTGTAACAAATGTTACAAAAGTAAGGAAATTTTTCTATAATTCACCGCAATTTCCGGTATTTTTTCGGCATCAAGGGCAGCGATTTCTGAATTTCACCCCATCGATCCGCTTAATTGAATTCGGACAATTGATAGTTATGCATTTTTTCGTCGGTAACCGATCGCGCAGCAGCGGCCTGCTGATTTTTGTAACGGAACGTGAGTTCGATCAGTTGTTCGGCAGCCTGATGGGGTTTGTTTACATGAATTACCAGAGGCACCGACTCGCGTGCAGGATCGATGAGCGAACTGATGTCAAACGACACGATCCCGTAGCGGCGGTACCTTTCGGCATCGCCCCGCGAATTGTGGCGGAATTCCAGGTGCACCTTACCGTCGGAATAGGTTTTCGACTGATCTCTCACCAGGTTGATGTAGTGCATTTTATCGTATCCATAATACGCGAACTCGATGTTGAGGTACTTACTGCCGATCCAGCTGTCGGTAATTTCGACCGAGTCGTTACCTATACTGTCCTGCGTAGCCGGTGTAATATTGAAGATGGGCTTGGTGAGCACTTCATACACATCGTTCAACCGTATGTCGTAATCGTACATGCCTGTTGGCCGTTTATCGGCAAGAAGCGTGTAATTGGCAATTACCCTCTGACCATCTTTCGGTTTATAATTGTGAATGGCCGAGGCAGCCGTCCACATCAGCGTGCTATCGTCGAGCTGCAGAAAAAACACATTTTTCTGATCCGGATTAGCGACCGTAGCAATATCGACCCAGAACTTGTCGAGCGAATAACCATCATCTTCAAAACTGCTGCACGCAGTAAGCACCCCTCCCAGCAGGGTTACCATCAAAACTTGTTTCAAGGTTTTCATACGTATATTCATAATAACTTAAAATTAAACTGTAAGTAAAACATCCCACAGATGTACGGCAGGTAAAAAATGTTGCATGACCCGACAACAGAAACGACTTCTCCGGCATTTACATGCTGCCGGAGAAGTCGCTTCTGTTGTCGGATCGACCATCCTCGTGAACAATATTTCCGGCTTTAATAGGCGTGACTGTCGTCGTTGATATCCTGCAGATCGGTTTTTTTCTTTTCCATGGCTCGCCAGGCGATGAAAATATAGGTAAGCACCACCGGAACCAGCGCCGAGGCATAGGTCATGGCGCGCAGGGTAAACTCGCTCGACGAGGCATTATAGATGGTGAGCGAACTTTGGAGATCGGTCGACGAAGGGTAGAAAGCGGTATTGTTGTATCCTGCAACCAGCAACAACATGGTAACGGTAACTACGGTACCCACACCGGTCAGCCAGATTCCTTTTTTAAACTTTTTGTCGAGGAGCGACACAATGATTCCGGCCAGCACAACAACTACCCCCAGGAGAAACAACACGCCTACCAAGGGCATGTCGATGAGGTTCGTGAAATACTTGTATTTTTCCATGTATACTTCGCCCGACGCGTTTACTGCAAATCCTTCGGAAAGGAAGATGGAGATCACAAAAGCCAGGAAGAATACGACAAAAGGCACCGCGTTGTAGAGCAGGTATTTGTACGAACGCGCTTCGAGGACTTCGTTGCTGATGCGGTTGATAAAGTAAAGCGTGGCGTTGGTGCGGGCCAGGAAGAATACGGCCAGTCCCAGGAACCAGTTGCGGGGACATAACAGTGCTTCCAGTCCGTGCCATGCACTACCCCAGCGGCTGATTACCGGCGAGGCAATGTCGGTGATATTTCCTTTGCCTACTGTAAAATCGCTCCCTGTAAAAAAGGTGGCAACGGCAACCCCGATCAGGAACGAACCCAGCACACCATTGATAAACAACATCGACCGGTAGGTGGTTTTGCCGTAAATATTGCCCGGTTTCGACTGAAACTCGTACGAAACAGCCTGAATAATAAAGGCAAACAAGATGATAATCCACACCCAGTAGGCGCCTCCGAAACTGGTGGAATAAAACAGGGGGAAGGATGCAAAGAATGCTCCGCCGAACGTTACCAGGGTGGTAAAGGTGAATTCCCATTTACGACCCAGTACATTAACCAATAATCGTTTCTCGTCCTCGGTTTTCGACAGCGAGAATAACATCGATTGTCCTCCCTGGATAAACAGCAAAAACGCGAGTAAACCTCCCAGCAGAGAGATGATCAACCACCAGTAGTGTTGAAAAAATGAGTATGTGAACATAATATTTCGTGATTAATGGTTAGTGATTAGTGATTTGCAGGGCCTTTTTTGATTTGCTTCCACATGATGCGAAGTTCGGCAATGAGCAGGGCGGTAAATAATGCCACGAACAGGAAGAACGTAAGCTGAACCGATCCGGTGGAAACACTCGAAACAGCTGCCTGCACGGGTAGGATATCCTGAATGGTCCAGGGCTGACGTCCTACTTCGGCTACTACCCACCCCAACTGCGTAGCCAGGTAACCCAATGGAATGGTGAGCAGGGCAATCCAGAGGAACCATTTTTGTTTTTCGATATTTTTCTTCCAGATAAAGAACCAGGCCAGGGTGAAAATCACCAGGAACAACATCCCGAGCGCCACCATGATGTGGAACGAATAAAATACAAGGGGCACATTCGGAATCAGATCTTCGGGTTTTTCGAGGTATCCGTAACCGAAATTGCTGTAGTTATCGCGCAGCACTTTCAGATTAACCGCTGCGAGCGAATCGTTTCCATCTTCCTTGGCCGATTTATAATCGCGCAGGGCATTGATGGCGAGCGTTCCGCTTGCCTGCCGTTCGGCAAACGACGGAACCACCTTACCGTCGGAAAGTGTATACCCATCGATAATATCTTTAATCCCCGGCACAAACGCATCGGCATCGCGGTAGCCCAGCAACGAAAGCAATTTCGGGACCGGGACATCCATTTTGACGATAAATGTTTCTTCGTCGTTATCGTACCGCTTTTCGGGATTGAGTAAGCCCATGGCTACTATATTGGCTCCTTCCTTTCCTTCGTACAGCCCCTCCATTACAGCCAGTTTCATCGGCTGTTTCTGAGCTACATGATAGGCCGAACCGTCGCCCGACCAGATGATCAGGATAGACGAAATAAAACCGAAAATCGCACCCACTTTAATACTTTTCAGGGCAAAATCGGTATCGCGCTTGCGCAACAGGTACCAGGCGCTGATTCCCACAACAAACAGAGCGCCCATTACCCATCCCGAGAATACGGTGTGCAGGAACTTATTGATTGCAACCGGCGAAAGTAAGATGCTCCAGAAATCGACCATCTCGTTGCGGGTAGTATCCGGATTAAATTCCATACCCGTAGGGTACTGCATCCAGGCATTGGCCACCAGGATCCATAAAGCCGACAAGGTGGCTCCTATCACCGTAAGCCAGGTGGCGGTAAGGTGAAAACCTTTGCTTACCTTCTTCCATCCGAAAAACATGATCGAAATAAAAGTAGCTTCCATAAAGAAGGCCAACATACCCTCAATGGCCAGCGGCGCTCCGAATATATCGCCTACAAACCAGCTGTAGTTCGACCAGTTGGTACCGAACTGGAACTCCATGATAATACCGGTAGCCACCCCGATCGCGAAATTAATTCCAAAAAGAACCATCCAGAACTTCGTGGCCTGTTTCCACTCTTCCTTACCGGTCTTGTAGTACAAGCTCTCCATGATGGCCATGATAACTCCCAACCCGAGGGTGAGCGGCACAAAAATCCAGTGATACATGGCGGTAAGGGCAAACTGTCCTCTCGACCAATTGACTAACGACGCATCTAATAATTCCATACAATATTAACTATTAAATTGATTTATGATTAAACTCTTTTTATTCGAATGCACAGCCGGTAGTTCCGAACATATGCCAATAAAACAAAAAGTCGAATTGTATTAATTACAATTCGACAAAAATAAGCAATTTTTTGACAACTAAGCTTCGTAGCTGTAATTTTATTTTTCCAGGGGTGCCGAGCCGGCCGTCAGTTTCTGTTTTGCGAACTCCACTACATCACTAAGATGCTGCACCATAAGCTTTTCAGCCTCCACCGAATGTCCGTTCCGGATTAATTCCACCATTTGCCTGTGCTCGTCGACGAGCTCTTTCCGGGGAGCACAAAACCGCTCACGGTTGTAAATAGTAAGAATATCGGGTGTAATGATGAGCAACATGGCCTTGATAACCGGGTTGTGCGAGGCCTCGGCGATGGCCCTGTGAAATGCAAAATCGTAGGTTACCCGCTCGGGAGTATCCCAGTATTTCTGAAACTGTTCCAGGGCAAAAATAATCTTTTTCATATCATCGTCGGTACGCCGTTCGGCACACAGCCGGATAGCCTGGGCTTCGAGCAACACCCGGGTTTCGACAAGCGAATAAAAATCGTATTCCTGCAGGTCGACCACGTCCGATATGAGTCCGTCGAGCGCCGTAATATCCAGCCGGTTGACTACCGATCCGCTCTGGGGAAGGGTTTTAATGATTCCGTAAAACTCCAGCTTATGCAGCGCTTCGCGTACTTGTGCACGACCAAACCCGAAGTCGGCGGCCAGCTTGCGTTCGGCTGGCAACCGGTCTCCGGGTTTTAATTCGCCCGACGCGATCATCTGTTTGATGCGCCGGATTACTTCATCGGCAGCTGTTTTTTCCCGTGGAAGGGACAGGGTTTTAAGTGCATTCATTCGAATCTGTTCTGATTGGCAGACCAAAAGTACAGCAAAAATTTCAATCTTACAAAAGCGCCGAAAGGGTCCTTATGGCATTGCTCGCTGTTTACCTGCGCAACTGCCACTTCACCCCGGCCAACAGATGGAATCCGGGCATGGGCAGTCCGCCGAAATCGACATAGCTATCATTCAGCAGGTTATTGGCGTCGGCGTAAATCTGAATGCGCTTAAGGCTCCACGACACGCGCGTCGAAAGGAGGCAATGGGGCTTGTATTCGGTTGGAGCTCCGGTGGCAAAATCGGCATAGGCCCCGGCGCGGTCCTTGATCAGTAAGGTCCAGCTGGCTCCTATGTTTTTAACAATGCTGTGTTGCACTCTCCCCGTCAGCTGATGCTTCAGGTAATCGAGGGCGTACTTCGAGTCGAAGCCGTCGGCTTTTTTATCGGCATTCATTAACTGATACGAAACCGACAGGCGGGTGAAAGGCCCTGCATCGGGAAGATATTCGGCACTCATATAAATACCCTGCGTGGTAATAGCGGTAAGATTTTCGCTCTGCCACAGAGTTTCGGTCGGATATTTGATCCAGTCGATGATGTTTTGCCCGAAGCGGGTAAAAAAGCCGGCTTTTATTCCCAGGTTTTTTTCGCCATAAGCTACGCCTCCTTCGTAGGTCTGTGCCGTTTCGGGCCGCAGATCCGGGTTCGATTTCCGAATAGGGTCGGAATAGTACAAATCGGTAAAAGTGGGCAAGCGCGACGAGGAATTGGCCGAAACATAGGCCGACAGTTCGTTGGTGAAAAAGTAACTCAAATCGGCGCCGTAATGGTGCTTCAACCCGTAATCGCCGGTGTGCGAAAGCGATAATCCTGCCGATACGAACACGGGGCCTACCGACCCGGTGTAGCCTGCATAACCATTGGTGAGGGCTCGTTCGGCCTCGTAGGCATACCGGATATCGCGCCGGCGTTCGTCGGTATTTTTGGGTAATTTCCCCTCCACGGGCCGGCCCAGTTTGGTACTGTAAATGTGGTCGTTGCGCACATCGAGTCCGGCGGTGAATTGCCCGATGGCGGTGGTGAGCCGGGCGTTTATTTCTCCGCCGTTGACCGTGGTTTTGTGGTAATTGTGTTGCGTGTAAGTTGCGGGGGCTCCCTGGAAATCGCGGTAAAGTTCGAAGCGGTCGTAATGCCTGCGCCGGTAGAGTGATCCCTGCAGGTAAAGTTGTCCGTACTGCTTGTCCCAGTTGAGCGACGACAGGCGGGTGCGGGTGTGTTCAAATTGATTGGGGTAAGCTAACCCATAAAAACCATTGGCTCCAAAGGATTTGTACTGACGTGAAAACTGGGCGTCGAAGGTGCCCGATCGTTTGGTTTTCCACACCGTACGGTTGTACACATTGCTGATGTCGTAATCGGTATTGATGCGGTGCCCGTCGCTGCTGTAATGCCCTAACGAAGTATAGTTACGTATTTTCTTCCCGGCACTGAAGCTGAGCTGCTGCGAACGGGTGTCGAAGGCTCCGGTGGTAAGCGCCACCTTCAGGTTGTTTTTTTCGTCGGGCCCGGTGATAAAATTGAGCGCACCACTGAACGCCTGACTCCCGTAGCGGCGCGAGGCAGCTCCCTGGAGCACTTCCACGCTTTGCAGATCGTTAAGGTCGACCGGCAGATTGAGGTTATGATGTCCGGTTTGCGGGTCGGTCACATTGATCCCGTTGACCAGTACCAGCACCTGGTCGAAGGAGCCGCCGCGGATGGAAATATCGGCCTGGGTGGAGCCGGTGCCGCGCTGACGGATATCCACACCGGGTAACAACCGCAACAGGGCATCGGTACTTTCGACCGGCATCTTACGGAGTTCATCGGCTTTTACTTCTTCCACTACCCTGCCGGCCCGTGAAAATACCCGGTTTCGTCCGGCATTCACTTCTACCCCGGCCAGGCGAATAACGGTGGTATCCGACAGGCGGTACATATCCTTGCCCAATACCGGTTCGTTGCCGGCCGCTGCCGACCAACTCATCGCGATGGCCATCACGGGCGCTACTGCTTTCTTGAAATTAATACGCATAATTCGTAATTGTTGATTATTAATTGTTAGTTGTTAGTCATGATTGGGATAAAAAAAACGGTCGATACGACCAAAACCGTACCAACCGTTGAATATTGTTGAGAAAAAAAATGCCGAAGCCGCACCGGCAGGTACGGCAAGAGTTAAAGGAAGTACTTCTACCACCCGCAACTGCACTTCTTCCAGTTCATCTTGTTCTTCCTGTAGCTGCTGAATAGCTTCGTGCGCACAAGCTCCGGCCGGCACATGTGCCTTAGCCATCGACTGTTCGGCAATGCCATCGCGAAGCGTACCGATAGTGACTTCACGCCCTACACTGGCAAACACAGCCCATGCCTTACGACTCCAGCGACGGAAACGCAACGACAATGCAAGATGGGATGTACGGGAGTAATGCATGGATCATTATTGACGGATAAACGACAAGCGATTTAACTTACCGCGCCACACATCGGTATATACCTGCGAGGTACGCCCTCCGAACAGGTACAGCGATTTCGAAACGGGCTCATACACCACCGACTGATAACTGCGGGCTGCATACGAAGCATCGTATTCCTCGTCGTAAATCACATTGTAAGTAGTATCGACGGCTCTCCAACTCAATCCTTCGTCGATCGACTCCATATAAAACGGATCGATCACTTCATCGTTGGCATTCATACCGCCGAACAACAACAATTTATCGTCGTAATTCACCAGCGATGCTCCCGCCAACGAAACCAGACTCGTGTTTTCAAGACTGAAATCGACCCATTTGTATTCGTTGTATACATTACGCTCCACACTCCAGGCATTACGCAACAAGGTGCCGCCGGACGAGTATCCGCCCAGCACGATAGCTTTTGGCTTTTTGGTGCGCGAGGCAAACGAAAGGGCAGCATAATCGCCTACCGGGAAATTGGCAGGTAAAGCCGCTCCGGTGGTCCAAGCCGCCCCGGTGGCCGAAGTAGCAAAGTAATATTGCCCGGTCGAACTGTGTTTCACTGTTGCCCACAATTTACCTTCGAGTGCAAACAGGAGGTTTACAATCGTAGCACCGCCGGCATCCACCGCAACTTTCGTCCAGGTACTAGCATTGGTCGACCAATACAAATCGCCATTTTCGTGCAGGTAATACAAGGCATTGTTGAATTCGGTAAGCGAGCGTAAATCAACCACATCAGCCGGGAATCCCTGCAGGGCGACCGGCGTCCAGCTGCTTCCATTGCTCGAAGTGTACAAATAATTATTGAGCCCCGAACTGGCATAAAAAAAGAAACGATTGTTGAACAACACAGTCCGCTGTACGGCCCCTGCATGCGTATAAACCGACGAATTCAGCCTGTTCCAGTGAAACAATTCGGGTTCCACCTGGTGTACATTCACTTTCACTTGATACGTACGTTCGGCAATTTTATTCTCGGCGATATTCCGCACGGCAACGACCCGTGTAAAATCAACGGTATCCTTTCCGGTAAGGGCAATGGTATCGAATCCGGTTCCCTCCGAATTACGCATAATCAGAAAAGATCCGGAAGTACTCATAAATGTGAAAGTCGGAAACACGCTATCGATTCGGGTCTGATAGGGTAACGAGTCAAGATTCACAATTATGGAATCACTAAATCTCGGATCATTTATTGCCGTATCAACTTCAAGCGTAAACACCGCAGTTTCAATATTCGGTATACTGTCGTTCTTCGCGAATTTCAAGGAATAAAAATACGGATTCGACGACAATTCTGTCTCGTTGTCGTTCCACAGACAAGAACTCATCACCGCCACAGTGACAATCAGGATGCTAAATTTAAACCAGTTGAAGCTCATTGAGTTGGATTTTGAAATGCAAAAGTAACCACAAAAACGCTGTGATAGAACGTGAACGTGCAATATTTATGTTTTTTAAGATAACTCAACAGTCACCGGACAATGATCGGAATGCACAGCTTCGGCCAGGATGCGGGCATCGACGAGCCGGTGGCGCAGCGGTTCGCTCACCCAATGGTAATCGATACGCCAGCCGGCATTACGGTAACGGGCGCCTCCCCGAAAGCTCCACCAGCTGTATTTTTCGGCACTTTGGTCGAACACACGGAAACTGTCGATCATTCCCGTAGCTTCGTAACGGTCGAGCCATTCGCGTTCTTCGGGCAGGAATCCCGAAACGCCCACCTGCCGCTCGGGATGATTGATATCGATGGGCTTATGACAGATATTGTAATCGCCACACACGATCAGGTTCGGACGGGTTTTACGTACTTCGTCGATAAACGGCAGAAAAGCTTCGAGAAATTCCATCTTGAACGCCTGGCGCTCGTCGCCCGACGAACCCGACGGAATATACACCGAAATTACCGAAACATCGCCGAAATCGGCACGGATCACGCGGCCTTCGGAATCGAAACGCGGGTTATCCATCCCTACCACGATAGTGTCGGGCGTCAGTTTGGTGATGATGGCTACGCCACTATACCCTTTCTTTTCGGCCGAATGCAGAAAAGTAGTATAGCCCAGCTCGGCAAAAGCCATAGTATCAATCTGTTCGGGCTGAGCCTTGGTTTCCTGCAGGCAAAGCACATCCGGATCTTCTTCCTTCAGCCAGCCGATGAGGTCCTTTGTCATAGCGGCCCGGATGCCGTTTACATTATACGATATGATTTTCATATACAATTAACTTTAAAATTGGAAGCTCCTTCAGCATTCGCGATGCACCCGCTACTGATTCGCCTTTTTTACTTTTTTATACAACTCCGATGCAAACACGAAATCGTTCAGATCTTCATTATCTGCATGGAAAATTTCTTCTTTAGTTCCCTCCCAGGCTTTTTCGCCTTTGTTGATGAAAATAATTTTTTCGCCAATCTCCATCACCGAGTTCATATCGTGCGAATTAATAATCGTGGTCATATTAAACTCACGGGTGATTTCGTTGATCAACTGGTCGATGATGAGCGAAGTCTTGGGATCGAGGCCCGAGTTGGGCTCGTCGCAAAACAAATACTTGGGCTGAAGGGCGATAGCACGGGCAATGGCCACGCGTTTCTGCATCCCGCCACTGATCTCCGACGGGGCCAGTTTATACGAATGCTCGGGTAAATTCACCCGCCGCAGGCACGAAACGGCGCGCTCCTTCATTTCCTCTTTCGTTGTTTCGGCAAACATCTCGAGCGGATACATCACATTTTCGAGTACGCTCAGCGAATCGAACAGTGCCGAACCCTGAAACAGCATACCCACCTCGCGACGCAGGCGGCGGATTTCGCTCATCCGCATATCGGGCAGGTTGCGCCCGTCGTACTCGATACGGCCGTGTTCGATGCGGTGAAGCCCGATGATGCTTTTCATCAGCACCGTTTTTCCCGAACCGCTCGCTCCGATAATCATATTCGTACGGCCAGCTTCAAAGGTGGCCGACACATTCTTCAACACATGATTATCTCCAAAAATCTTATCTACATTTTTTACCGTGATCATCTTGTTTTAATTAAGCATAATATTAGTAATCAATATGTTAAAAAACAAGATGAGGATACTGCTGTTTACCACCGCGTTGGTACTCGCCTTCCCCACATCGAGCGCACCGCCGTAAGCATAATAGCCGTAGTACGAAGCCACCGAAGCAATAATAAAGGCAAAAAACAGGGATTTAATGAGCGAGTAAAACACATAGTACGGAATAAAGGCATACTGAATGCCCAACAGGTAATCGGCCGTGCTGATGATATCGGAAAACATCCCCACGGCATAACCGCCCACCAGACCGATAGCCATACTGAAAATCACCAGAAAAGGCATCATCACCACGAAAGCAACCACCTTGGGCAGGATGAGGTAATTAGCCGAGTTGACACCCATAATTTCCAGTGCATCGATTTGCTCGGTAATGCGCATGGTGCCTATTTCGGAAGCGATATTCGACCCTATTTTACCGGCCAGAATAAGACAAAGGATGGTCGACGAAAACTCCAGCAACAAGGTATCGCGGGTTACCAGACCGGTACTGTAGGTCGGCAACATCGGATTTTCGGTATTCAACTTGGTTTGAATCGTCATAATAGCTCCGATAAACACCGAGATAATAATGACGATGGGCATGGAATTGAGACCCAGCTTTTCCAGTTCTTTAGGGAACTGCCTGAAAAACATCCGCCAACGGTCGGGCGCCACCAGCACCCGCTTCATCAGAAGCACGTATTTCCCCGTTTCATGAATAATCTTCATACAAAATTTTTAAAAACGCAAAGATACATTTTTTTCGGGGAGAGCGAAAATGCTGATGCCAGGTTTCAGCCTAATAACCCGGTTTCGATTGACCTGACTGCAAAATGAATGACCGTTTTTTTTACGTTTGTCAATTGGGTATATTCAAATAATCCTGCTCAGTAAATGTGTACTGGTATAAAAAGTGATGCTCATTAATTTTGGTTATCGCATAGGATTCGGCCCGTAACGGATTTCTTGCAGAGCCGTTTGACCATTTATAGAGCACTTTTTTTCCCGGGTTGAAGATTACACCAATGGAGTCGCAATAAAAAAACGGGGAATCAAAACCTCCTTCAACTTCAATTTTTCTTGTCGACTCTTCACGATCAGCCAGAGTAACGGTATCATTGATCCCCTGATATAGAACCACACTCAGCTCCACCCCGCTTTTATTGATGAATTTACATTCCAACGTAATACCCGGCGGTTGAGGCTCGGTACAGGCAAACAGTACAACCAACGGCAAAAACAACAATAATTTTTTCATTTCCATATTTCATTATATTGAACAAAAAGTGAATCAATAAATCCGCACTATTCTTGGGTAAAAAGCTCACATATCCATTTCGGAGCGGAATGAAAAGTATACCGAACGGTAGTCGTTACCCCACATTCATTCTGAAATTGATCAATTGTTTCACTATCACCGGCCTTCGTCGGCGGAAAATAACATAACTCATCCGGTCTACAAGCGCTTCATGTTGAATTATTGGTGTTATCTTCAATACCATTGACAATCGCAAACCTGTTACATTAACAAAAAAAGCCGAGTAAGACTACAAAAACAATCACCACAACCAAAGAGCCATCCTTTAAAGTTCTATTTTTTAATCTGCTTTATTTACGTGCAAATATAAGCAATATTTCTTGTTTAAAATTCCCACACAATCCTCACACTACTCTCACAGCAAGCTCACCACATACACAACTATCTGATTATCAAAATACAAATCACAGCAGTTTCAAACACAGCAACCGAATAATTAACTTTTTTTAACCTACCCCCCCCCGTACTAAACAGCCTTGCCATCCGATGGACGCCATGTTCCGAAATTACATCGCCTTATTTACTTCATCATCCGGAGTGCAGTGCACAAAAAAAGGAACCACAATACCTAAAAACAACAAGTTTAGCTTAGTCTAATATATACACAGTAAACTAAACCTCTGTTTTACAAAGGTATCAGTAGTAAATCCTGTTTGTGAAAATTAATTCTTTAAACTAAATTCACATAACTCTCACTCTTTCTTGCAACTCTCTCATTTTCTGCAAGAGCACATCAAACTCTAAAGATTCGCCATAAATGAAGAAACGCCTCATATCGGCATAGTCATCTTGCCATTCCTCTATAGCAGATTCTGGTATCGTAAAGTTGCTGGGAATTCTTCTGTCAAAAGAAACAACTTCTCAAGGAACGTGCGAGTAGGTACTACTGTTCTGACAAAACTCTCAGCATCGGTATCTTCGCCATCAAAACTATCTCCTAGCAAAGAACTAATCTGTCGCATCTCGGTAGGTTCATCCATTGAAAGGCAACTAATCTCAATTTTTACACGCGGAGGGATATAATTTATCGTGTCTTCAAGAATTGACGGGTAATGTAATAGAATTACAGTCGGATCTTTATCCGAATCTATGGGGCGCCATTCTCCATTTTTATCTTGTACTTGAGATACATTCTCTATAGTGTAACCAGAAACACCCATTTCTTTCAAATGGGCATCTACTTGTGAAGAAAGGGTCTCATGAATATATACTCGTGCCATTTTGCGTAATTTATCACGCTGACTTTTACCTGTTTCCTCAATACCAAAGAATGAATGACTGATTGCTAAGTCAATGTCTTCAGAAAAACGCTCTATGATATTAAAACCTTTTGACAACGATGTTCCTCCTTTAAATAGCAAAGAATCACGGCAATCTGTTAGGAATAATGCCTTCAGCGTAACGGTTACCCACCAGTCCTTTTCTATAGCTACCTGATTAACACCTGGATGTCCAACCTCCGTTTGCTGTAACATTGCCAAACGGTCTACTATCTCATTGTTTAACCACAGTTTTCCAAAAATGTAATTCTATTTTAAGCGGTCAACATAGGTTTAACAATTCGTTTCATCCATGCAGGCATCATATCTATGTCCTTGACTAAATTCTCCTTGTCGGATTCCTTTGATACCAATTGTTGGATAATATTCAATTCCTCTTCTCCTACATTCTCCTTTTTCAGAGACTTAAGTGCCTGGACAAGTAGTGATATAAAGCGAGTACCATAACAGAAATTCTGGGGTACACCTCGCTTTAATACTACTTTTCTATTGGATAGGTTTACTGTTCTTTCACTTCCTGTAGTAAGGTATGTGTAATTCATCGGCACTTGAGTCGATAGCCCTAATGCATTCAATGCCGTCATACCAGATGGTAACACCTCTGCGTTATCTCTGGCAGCAATTGCCCGTACCACCTTGTCAACCGAAGGAAGTACTACACCAAACTTACTTTTTCTGGGTTTGGAATATATTCCATGAGAAATTTTAACAAGTTTACCTTCTGCAGTCAATTCAGATAAAACACTTCCTACAAATTCAGTATGATATTCCGGAAAATCCGAGCGAAACAGAATGCAATCTTCTGGCATTGCTTCTATACGTTGCCTAAGAGTAGTACCATCTATTGAATATTCATTAGCCATATCACCTTTGAAATTTTGATAATTTTTCAAATGCAAAGATGAAAAAGGATTTGATTAAATGATAAATTGCCAAGTAATTTATATGTTTGACTCGAAAAATACATTTTTTGCAATGGCAACAAGAATCATTTTTTATTTAAAGACCACTTTCCTTATCGGTAACTCAATTATTTTTTCGACAAACGGAGAATCGAGCGGAAAAATACGCTCTACGCCGATGTTACCCGACATTTTACGTACGGTGAAACGTTTGTTACCAGTATGGCCCGAGATTAGGTAACTTAACCAAGGATACTCTGAAAGCTTTCCCCCATCTGTAAAATCACAATTAAAGCTACAGGGCGTGCAAATAAATGCCATGGACTTTACTGAGCCAGCCACAATGAAAAAAAGCGGTCGTAAACATAATAAGCTCCATCTTCACCTTTCAGGATAAAGGTCTTGTCGATCAGCGATGATAAAGCTAGCTTCACACTACTTGGCGCAGTAAGATTGTATTTACGCATAAATGTTCCCTCGTAAGGTAACGAGACCTTCTTTTCTGTCGCTATCGCTTTGAGTAAACGTAATTGTCCTTTGCTTATTACTTCGCAATAAGTTTTAAACGTAGCATTTTCTTCCTGTAGAATCTCCGTAATCAGGAGGTTTACATCTTGTTCGGAATATTCGTATTGTGATAATGAAAATAATTGATTCAGCAAATACTGCACATACCAGGTGTGTCCCATCATCAGATTGTAAATATAATCGAAAACGACCGGTGAAATAGATTTGTTGTACGTCGAAAACAAATCAATAGCAAATTGTCGGTAGGCTTCAATGGGAATTTCTTTCAGTCCGATTTTTTGTGTACTCTGGTAGAAGGGACGGTTTACAGAAGAAAACATGGCATCCATCAGATGTTTCTTACTCCCGGCAAATATGAATTTCACGTTTGGCAGAAACTGCATGTATGAACGCAGCAAGGCTTCTACACCCTTCTCGGGATATTCTGTAATTTGTTGAAATTCGTCAATAGCAATATAACAACGTTTACCGGACGTTTTCAGATAATCAAATATTTCCTGCAAGCCGGCTTCTGTTTGTTCTTTCTGAATATTTAATGACACCGAGGGACTCCCGGTGACCGCATCAAAAGTAAACGATGGACGGAAACTTTTGAAGAACGTAGCTATACGCTTTACCATTGTTTCGGAATAAGTATCTAACTTCCCGATAACGGTTTTACCCAGTAATTCGACAAACTCATAGAGGTTTTGAGTGGAAAAAATATCAAGATAAAAGCAGCGTACCGATTGGTCATGGTCAGCAAGCTGGTAAAAAGCATGATGTATTAAGCCGGTTTTGCCAATGCGTCGCGGGCTTATCAGCGAAATATTTCGATCATTAATTAAAGCCGAAATTATTTTTTTTGTTTCCGTTTCTCTGTCACAGAAATAGGACGGACTATGATAGCCGGCAATTAAAAAAGGATTGTTCGGTTTGTCTTTCATATGTATCTATTTTTACAATCGCCGCTTCATAAAACATGAAACATAAAACATGAAATGCAAAAGTAACGATTATTTTGGTTTATACAAATAATATAATTACCCCCGACTCCTGAATAACCAGTATCATTATACAATATCATTCATTTTGTTGTCGGGAAGTATAATCTTCACCCGAATGAACGCTTAAACCAAGAGTGCATTAGCGACTGCTGACACTACAAAGTGAGTTGTATTTTTTCAGAGAAGGCCGCTACCAGTTAAATTATATAACAAAAAAGACCCAAAACAAATCATTTGACTTGATGAAGCGTTTTGCGTCGATACATTCCAGACCCCAAATATGCTAACAAATCACAACATAACTTAAAATAAACTTACATGTTTTGCTCTTCAAAGAATCTCCTTGTAAATTTCGAATAAAATAATCCACCTCTATTTGTTTGTTTAATTGTAAAATATTTTGCCTATGAAAAACAATTAATTCAATGGAAAAAACCTCTGTTACAATTCATGCACATGAACGAAATGCCTGCATGTATGTATATGCACTTTCTAGCAGACAATGAAGTAATTAATACAAAACGAATAATAGCAACAACATAAACAATTTTTTGATGAAAACAAAACATCTGTTTTTAATACTTGTAATGGTATGTATCGAGCATTATGGATCAGCAAATACACCTTTACCTCAAATTGGGGCAAAATGGTATTATTCAACCATGTTTATGACCCCGGATATGGGTTATTATCAGTTGGAATATGTAAATGACACCACTATAGATAATAAGAACTGTAAAATTTTTGAAGGTATAGATGTAAATTCAAGAAAACAAGTTACATCTCGATCATTTTTTTATCTGTTATACGATGGAGGACGTATTTTGCAATATGTGGATTCCGATTTTCATTTATTATACGATTTCAATGCGAAAGTGGGTGATACGATTAAGACAACATACCCGTCAATACACCATCCACAAACAGATATCGCAATGAAATTGAAAGTTACAGAGGTAAAAGATACATTAATAAACAACGTACTGTTAAAATCATATTCTTTCTATTCTATTGATTCAGACATAAATGACGAATGTATTGGTTTTTCGGGCAAAGCCATTGAAAATATCGGAAACGTTACTGGTTATTTTTTTCCTCTGGATTGTTTGGTTACCGATATGATAAAACCTACCGACTTCAGGTGTTACCAGAATGGAAATTGGGTGTTTAAATCAGAATCCTATAAAAATAAAGAGTGCGATTACACTTATGCGTATTCTCCAAATGCTACAGAGATGCATCTATTCGAGAAGGATGTAAAAATAATGTTTAGGGAACATAACAATAGCATTATAATAAGTGAAACGGGAACAGCAAAACCAAACCTTGTAATTTATGATGGTGTAGGAAAAATATGTTTTAAAGCCAGCTTGCAAAATGATGTTCCCATATCCATATCAGAATTGAGACCCGGCATTTATCTTCTTGTAATCCAGCTTGACTCTAAGTCCGTTAACGTGAAATTCATAAAAAAATAATATGTAAAAGGTTCAACTTGATCTGACAATCGGGCAATTTTATTAAAGCTTCAATACTGGGTTTTTCCAAGGTATAGTGGTTTGGAACAGGGGAATAAATACTCTGAAGATGCTCATTTTTTACGCGTTAAATACGTTGAAATCTCAAGATTAATTGCACGCAAACGATCTTCTTCCAATTTAATCACTTTACGGTCATACGTCATTAAACCGTTAACTTCACCTTCAACATCGGTAGTCTGTGTATAAACTGCCGCAGAATAACAAGATTTGATCATCTTTTTGAGTTCCTCGGCATATTCGATGTATTTGTCGGTTACTTCTTTAGCACTCTGAAACTGAACATACCCCCAATTTTTATCTGGTTGCCATAAGTGACCTGCCAATGGTAATCCGATACCGCCATATTCGCCCAATACATTCGCGCGTTCCGCATCGTACATATAAATTTTCGGACCCGGATAATTGTGCATATCCAACATATCGCCTGCTTTATAATGGTTGCCTCCACTGGCCGGATTTACAAGACGAGACGGGTCGTAGTGCTTCGTCCAGTTTACAATTTCCTGCGTTTTAAACTGTCCCCATGCCTCATTAAACGGCACCCATACTGCTACCGAAGGATAGCTGTACAAATAATCCATAATATCTTTCCATTCCCGGCGGAAATTAGCTTCTGATTCTGCCGAACGAGCCCTGTCGTTACCATCAAAGTAACGGTGCTGTTCCCACTGCGGACTTTTATCTCCATTCGGCATATCCTGCCAAACTAAAATCCCGAGACGGTCGCAATGCGTATACCAACGAGCCGGCTCT
The DNA here is from genome assembly GCA_001898935.1 of Paludibacter sp. 47-17. Lineage (GTDB taxonomy): Bacteria > Bacteroidota > Bacteroidia > Bacteroidales > Paludibacteraceae > Paludibacter. The sequence goes on along the minus strand of MKVT01000025.1, from coordinate 74,293 downwards.
ACTTTCACATGCTTACGAATCATGTTGTAACCAAAATCCTTGGTTTTTTGCAGATCATACAACAATGCTTCGTCGGTCGGTGCTGTGTAAAGACCATCGGGCCACCAGCCCTGGTCGAGCGGGCCGAAATGGAAACAGTCTTCATTGTTCAATTGCAAACGCATAATCCCGGCATGATCTCTCTTCATCGATATTTTACGCATCGCAAAATAACTACTGACCCGATCAATCTCTTTACCTTTCGAATACAGTGTTACCTGCATAGCATAGAGGAAAGGAGAATCCGGCGACCATAGTTTTGCATCAGGCACCCGAATGTCCACAGCTTGACCAACTGCGGCCTTTGCAATTCCTACCACCTTAGTATCATCCGACAACCTGATTTCAACAACATCGGCCACAGAGGTATTCGCAGTTGACACTTCAACCTTCAGATTACTATTGTCAATATCGGGCACCGTACGTACGTTGGTGATGTATTTTTCGGCTACCGGTTCTAACCATACTGTTTGCCAAATTCCCGTAACGGGAGTGTACCAAATCCCGTGAGGATTTTGCACCTGCTTTCCCCGGGGCTGATATCCACTGTCTGTCGGATCAAACACTTTTACTACTAATTTCTGATCGCCTGCCCCTAATACATAAGGCGTTATATCCAGGGAAAACGGGGTAAATCCACCCTCATGCGTGCCTATTTTCACATCGTTGACATAAACATCCGCCCTCCAGTCTACCGCGCCGAAATGAAGCAGCACATGCTTTCCTTTCCATTTGGAAGGAATCCTGAAAGTGCGTTTATACCATAACTCGTGTTTATCTCCAACCGTTTTCTGAACGCCTGAAAGACTCGATTCGACAGCGAAGGGAACCAAAATTTTACCCTCAAAAAAAGCCGGCTCACTTTTGCCTACCGGTAGGATTGCATACTCCCACAACCCGTTCAGATTTTGCCAATCGCCACGTTCCATGATCGGACGGGGATATTCCGGTAATACATTCTCCGGATCTACTTGTTCCGCCCAACGTGTTTTGAGTTTATCTCCAACAGGAATCCACTGGGCTACTGATAACCCGGAGAAAATAAGACTCATAGAAAAAATGAATACTGTCCTCATTCTTGTTAAATTTATACTTGGCCTGGTGATCACACACTCAGAACCCGGATTGTAGTTGTATGCTTTCATAATGAAATATCTATTAATAAAACGCCGTATGTTCTTTTATAATGGTATCCTTTCCCAACACATTCTTAATGTTGGAACGCAGACCTGGAGGGCTTTGTCAATGGGGTCGTGGTAGGAAAAGGAATCCCAAAATCAGGATAATCGTTCTCGAGCCAGACAAATTTTTGTGCCCTCGGCGATCGTGTATCTCCTTTTCCCGGAGGATCGGTCTGAGTATCACGTGCATGATATAAGATGAAATCCTCCTTTCCATCAGGCGACTTGAAGAAACTATTGTGCCCCGTACCGTAAACTCCATTTTCAGGCGATTGCCGAAATACCGGTTCAGAAGATTTACTCCATGATTTCGGATCGAGTAAATCGGCATCGGTACTCGCCGTAAGCAGCCCCAATGCATAGTAAGGAGTCCAAACGCCACTTGCAGAATAAGCTATATGGATAAATTTACCTTTCGGACTTTTCAATGGCTGAGGACCTTCATTTACATATATCACATGAGGAGGGTTCCATCCATCGGTATTCTTCCAGTGCGTTTCCCATTCCAGTTCAGGCTGCGAGATCTTTACCCTTTTCGATCCTAATGTCCATGGATTATCCATCCGGGCAATATATATACACTGAGTTTCCACATCAATTCGTCTTGTTTCCCAGCCCGACCAAACCATATATAAAACTCCTTTATGTTCAAACAGCGAACCGTCAATAATCCAGTTATTATTTTCATCCGTACTTACACGTCCTTTCATTACAAACTCTCCATCAAACGGGTCTTTATTCGGATTTTCCAGAACATACAGTTGATGATTATCGGTATTTCCATCATCAGCGGCATAATGAACATACCATTTCCCATTAATATTCTGAATTTCAGGCGCCCAAAGATTAAATGAATTGGACGGATCAGTTGGAACCCAAATCGTTTTCCGTTCGGCATTTCTCAAATTAGTGATGTCATCTGTTTTCCACAACACAATACTATCTTTCATGGTGTGCATATAATAATATATTCCTTCGTAAAAGAAAGCCCAGGGATCAGGACCATAGTCCATCAAAGGATTATAATATGTATTATTTGCAGCGGGAACCGATCCTTTATCTTTCGCGAAGTTTCCACATGAACCAATAAAAATGATGATGATAACTGACAAGATCGAGGTTTCTACATTAAGTTTTTTCATACCTGATTTTATTTTATAATAATATTTATGTTCTAAATTCCTCTGTATTTAATCATGGGATTAGTCGCCTGCCATCTGAAATATTCATAGGCAGTATGTAATGAATATTTCTGAAATGCCGGCATTTGATACGATAACGTTCTAAACTCGCCAACAATTTCCACTCCGACAGTCCGGGACTGCATCATCTTTTTCAATTGTTCATAATGCATAAAAATCCTTGTATCACGTTCGGTTTTAGCCCCCTTTTCGTTGTCTGCAAATTCCTGCTGCAACTGATAACTCAACACCAATCCATTTTCAAGGTGAAACCGGAGCTCTTTGAAACCGGTTAACTGTTTCCCCCTGAAATACAACTTAGCAGCCAACTGAACATTATTCTCTTTTGTTTCCTGATTAAAAAATGCCAGCATTACGGCATCTTCTTCCGAAAACTCATACCATTGCGGTCCGTAATAAACCTTTTGTTTAATTCCCGGAGCTACCGATTCAACAATAGGGTAATGAAACAAGGAAAAAACTTCAATCTTATTCTCCCGAAGGCAGTATTTCACGAGGAAGTCTTCATCGGAATAAACTATCCTGTTTTTGTTTGAAAAATCGGGTGCTGTAAAGTATTTATCCAGCTCCTCGACGATCTGTTCCTTACCGGCTCTTCGCCCTCCTTCATTCACCTGTATTCGAATGCCATACACCACACTATCACACAACATATAACTGATACCGGAAAAAACACTGTCGTACCTCAAAGGAAGACACCCGCTTTCCTGAAGATTATTCTTCGTACGCGACAGCTGAATCTCGGAGAATTTATTCAAAGAAAATCCGAAAGGCATGATGGCTCTTACGCCCAAGTTTCTGAAAACAGGACAATCCAGTATCAATTGTTCAGAAGGAATATATCGCTGCATAGGCAGGCAATAATTTTTGTTCACAGTGGACTGAAGAGCTGTGACCGGCTCTCCGGTTTCCGACAAATACGTTTCCACCCGAGGTATACGTGGTTGTTGCGACCATACAACAACAGGAAACAGCAACAGGAGAATCATACCCTTTTTCTTCTTCATGACGCTCTGATTGTTATTCTGACAACATTCCTTGTTGAATGGCATATGCTTCCATCAATTTTATTTTTTTCTCCAAAGGCCATTGCTCAATCAAGTCGATATCCCACTCACCGAACGCATCCATAAAACGGCACATCGGATCTAAAACAGCCGCCTGATTCCATGGCAGTTGCTGCCGGACACTATGCCCCCTGTTGGCCTGAGGAGCAAAGCATTCGGTGAGCAACCCCCGATAACGAAAACCCATTTTACCATCGAGATCCATAATCTGCAAAGTGTTGTTTTGTATCACTCTGGCCAGGTGCAAAAAATGTTTATCGTGCGTCAGCAAATACAAACGATAATATTGAAATGATGAAAATGACAATCCATTGTCGATACCAGAATGCCCTGTAGCTATAAGCGTAAACCCGGTCAGATCCCTGTGCAGGGGAAAATCCGTCAAACTATCATTGAAAGCCATTGGCACATTGTATGAAAACATAAAGGTTTCGGTATAACGTGCCGCCTGTACCGCTGCTGCTTTCCATCTTTCTTCTTTCGTCACGTCGTACAACGCAAGAAAGGCATAAATTGCCATCTGACCGGACTCCCTGTCCTTTACATTCGGATTATCGATAACTCCACCCACATACAAATAATCTTTATGAATAAAGTCATAACTAAACTCCCCTGCTTTCAATGCGGAAGTCAGATACTTCTCATCAGAAGTAGCACAGTATAATTCGATCAAAAAACGAATTACGTTTGTGGTGGTATATTTGCTGTCGTGGGTTGGCCGTGCATCTTCCCACCGGTAGCGAATATAAAAACTCCCGTCTTCTTCCTGGTTTTCAACCAACCAATTGGCGTAGGTTTTACAATAATTCAACCATTCGGGTTTATTTATTCCATGTTTTTTCATGGTGTTCCAGGCCGACATCATTCCTTCCATTCCACCGGCTGTTGTCCTCATATAGGTTTCATAATGACGCCAGGTATGCTTCCGATCGGCATTTGCATCAGCCCAGGTTTTTGGCAACCCATGTTCTGTCATGCTTTCTTTAACCCAAAAATCCACAACCTCCGATGCTCTTTTAACCTGATTACTATTACCAGTCTCCAGTCCATGACGCAACAAAAATGCAGCATTCGACAACTGAAAACCGATAAATCCCATTTGATAATTGTACGCACGCGCAATACCATTCGGCAGATAAATCGAAAAAGGCCAGCCCGGGGCTCCGTTCACATTCTCCAGATAGGCATCAAGCACTTCGATACTTGCCTGATAAGCATCGGTCATGTTCATTTTATGAACCGGGGGGTTATACCTGTTCCACGCCTGTTTCCAGCATTTCTCAACAAATGACGCGAAGTCGCCGGTTTCATTAGTGCCAAACACAAGTCGATAGGTATGTGCAATATCCTTTCTGGCGGGATGACTGCGATAGGAAAAAGATTTTTCTTTATCCCCTAAACTTCCGGTATAGGTCCTTTCGCCTTCGATACCCGGAAAAACAAATTGCACCGACACATCTCCTGTTTGCACAAAGCCAAGACTCCCAAATTGCATTCGCTCATCAACAATGCGGTGCAATCCATTCTCTCCGTAAAATGTTTCCGGATGTGCATCAATATGCATCAAGCTCAGCGCCGTACCGTTCTTTTTATCGCGGGAGGCAACAATTGGCAGCGGAAGCCTGTCCTCTCTGAAATAAAAGTAATTATCGGAAAAATCGTTGGCCAACGCTCTTTTGGTTAAATAACGATTATCCTTGTACCAAATTCCCGGCACAAAAAACTCAAAATCATTTATGGATGAAGATACCCTTATCGTCCATCCAAAATAGGAGTTGAAATACTCTTCCGGATCTGTTGGCTTGATTACAACTATCTCTCTGGTTAAATGGAAAAATCCGGTACTGTCGGGAGAGAATGCATCTTTAATACTCAATTGCGAACCATTCGTAGTTGTTAACCGGGCCGAACATACCATACTGTTATTCCGATATTCAACTTTTGAATAAAAATCAGTAAGAGTCGCTCCATTTACCTCAAGCGTAACAGGAAAAGGATAATTCATCGTTTGATATGTAGCAGTTGGAGTCCGAAGTATCAAACCATATTGTTGATGTGCAAATTCTATCGCTGACAATTCGGCGCTCCCTGAAAGCAATACGTATGATTCGGCGCTCATTACCACCGAAACCAACAATTGACACATTACCATCGTACTTATTTTTATCCATTTCATATCTTAAGCTCCATTATTCAAAATTCACCCGACTCCGCTTTTTCTGTGGTTTGTAGCCAGGAATAAATCCGACGATCTATTCCCGGCTAATCAGCATGCTCAGTTACTTTCTTTACAGTATCGCTTTAAAAGTTTTTCCATTCACCTGAACGACATATACCCCCTGATTAATGTTTAAAGTTTCAATACCATTTACAGACACAAATGCTTTTTCCAAACGGCCTGTCGACGAATAGACTTTGACAGCACTGCCAACAGGTATATTACAGATATTCAATCGTTCGTCAGCCACATAAACAAGAATATCACTTGCGCTATCCGATTCGACATCAGTTTGCAAATCGTACATAAACTGCTGGCTCTCCGTAAAATTATGCACCACATAATTGCCTGCGCCCACCTTATCCTTTAGCCGTATCTTGTACTGTTTAGTTGCATCGAGACTTATAGGAAGTTCCACCGTTGCAGCGCCTGCAATGATCTCCACGTCTGCTTTCAGCAAGGTAGTATCCGTTCCGTCAATCAGGGATACATCCATCTTTTCTCCTGCAAAATACCCTGAATGCAACCAGTTTACCGTTAGGGTATTCTTCTTTACATCCGTTACTGTAGCATCGTATAAATAAATCGGAGCTATCAGCACATTATCCAGGAACATCTTCTCCGATGCCGGCAGTTTGCCTACAAAAAACGTTGCCGAATAAGCAAATTCTTCGGTCACCTTGGAAGTAATGAAGTCTTTGGTCTGCATCGTCGGAGTTACTTCTAAATACTCAGCAGGACGAATCTTATTCGTACCATCCCAGATTTCCAATCCGATACCTCCTACCGATGGCATGTTTACAGAACTGCCGATATCAAACTTTACACGATACTGAACCCCACGTTGCGCCCACCAGGTTCGGGTTACGGTGGCATTCCACGGATCTGTAAAACCTACTTGTTGCGTATACTGCAACACCGTTGTTTCTGACGGTTTTACTTTCCTGAGCTCTCCCTTTTCCGATGCAGTCTTTGGCGTCCGCTCCCAGCTATTACCGTTCAACTGATAAAGTCCCCAGTATAAATCTGTTTCAAAATCATCGGTATAAGTCACCTGATTATTATTGCTCTCGTATAAATTGATGTCCTTGAACCAAAGATTTCCCGATACTCCGTTCACATAGATCTCAAGCTGATAACACTGAGGTGTTTTGGTTCTGATATCTTCTCTGTAAACAAAAGTAACCGTATAATCCTGGTACTCTGCTGCATCTATCGCAACCTCCGAATGAACCGCAACCAGATCTGTCCATGCGTCGGTCCGCAACAGGTTGATCTTTACATTCTGCGCGCCGTCACCATCCTTTTTAGCTTTAAACTTAAGGGTATATTCGCCGTTCACCGACGGCGTAAAACGATGATTGAACTTACCCGCCAGTGTCCCTGAGGCCTGGGATACTACCTTGATGGCATCTCCGTCTTTTTCCAGAACAAATGTCCCATTGGTGCCTTCCGCATAAAATCCGCTCGGCCAACCTATTTCATCGTGACCCGACAACTTGTTGATCTGGGCATTGGCCGTAATAAATACAAGACCTGCAAATAAAGCAATGAATACTCTTTTTTTCATACTACTAATCTTTAAAGTGTAAATAAAAAATCTATTTTTTATCATCGAGCATGTGAATCGGACCTCGTCATTGCTGAACCAAAGGAACGTTCTCAATTTTAACAATATCAGAGTACAGGTAATAAGAGGGAATACCGTCCAGTTCGATTGACACTCTACAGAAAGCATGCTCCCTGAAATTATTTTTGTAAATATCCCTGTATGAGTTCGTCCCAAATAAAGGAATTAGAATCTCAAAGCTTCCGGAGGAGGTAATTACAGCTCTTTTTGATTTGGTACACAAGGTTCCACCGTTAACAATAGAAGTCGTCCCGGCATATCCTCTGGCAAAAATCACTTTGGGAACCGTCACAGGAGCTTCCGGGTTCTTTGCCACATTACAGCGGAGCACAATATTGTTATTTTCAACTTTAGCTGTAAAATCAGTCAGAAGGTAATAAGGAACAAGTTCCAAATCCATTTCAATATCCGATTGCAAATCTATTTTTAAGGAGTCATAACCAAGTCCGGCTCCCAACGATCTGATCGCCTTAAAATCAAAGGGATATACATTATTCTCCAGCGTCAGCCAGTACTCGCCGGGAAAGAGCAATTGAGCGAATCTTCCATTTTCATCGACCCGAACCGAGGTGCCGTTATCCGCCTTCCCAAAACCCTTCTGTATCACCTTAATAAGTCCTCTGGCCGGATTTCCATCATAAAGAAAATTTTGTCCGCCTGAAATAAGCTTACCGGTTATTTTTACCGACGGGGCATCATAGTTGTCATATTCACAAGAACTTAGATACGAAATCAAGATAACGACCGACACCAATATTATTGTTTTTTTCATTTGAATTGATTTTTTTATTACTAATAAATACCCGCTTAATGATTAGGATTCATTTCGATATAAGGATTTCCCTCATTCATGGGATAGGTAGAATAATACATCGTTCTGTCGAAGTTAAGAGGCATACCCATATCGGTAGCTGTTCCCCTGTGCTCAATCTTCACTTTACGGTAGAGCCATTTTCCATCTTTTGCATCGCCGGGCGCATAAATCTTATACGGCCACAAACCATACAACACTGCAGTTTCACTATCACGGTTGAACTCCCATAGTTCATCAGCCAATCTCCATCGTTTAAGATCGTAATACCGGTGATCTTCAAAGGCAAGTTCCACGCGTCGTTCATTGATTATTCTGTCAAATGTCAGTTCAGCAATGGTCAGTTTAAACGCATCCCCTCCTGCACGTTTTCTGATCTTATTAATGTACGCAAGCGAAAGTTCTTTGGGATGAGTATTATGATACGAGGCAACCCCGTTTTGACCCAGCAGATAAGCGGCTTCGGCTCCGTTTAACAGCACCTCACCATAGCGGAAAATTATGTATGGCACCGCACTGTTCCCTTTGGTTTCACTACCCGTCGCAGCATCCACATATTTTCGGAGCAGAAATCCTGAATGCGAAATGTACCAGCAGTTGTTGCCCGACCGGAATGGTCCATCTTCGCCCGTGAGTCTGACCCCCTGATAGTTGGCAGTACTGATCACATCGATGGATGGTGCTGATTTAAAAGTATACCTTCCATCCGAACCAAGCACCGCCAATCCGGCCTGTAAATCGATTGGCTTATTTCTAAGAGTCGACCCGGCGAACACAACTGTCCCACTCAGACGCGGATCACGACCGGCAAAAATATCCTCCGGTTGATCAAAAATATTATAACTGTGACCTGAAGTGGCAGTTCCTATCACTTCGACAACTTCGTCGCCTGCATAAGCATCCAGGGGGCTTACTTCATGTGTCGCCACCAGTTCATAGGAATTTACAAGATTCAAGGTGGGATTTATTTGAGCGCCGCTTTTTGCAACTCCTGTTTGAGAACGGGCAATTGCCCGTTGTGTAAAGAAATTAAAAACATTAACCCCATCATATGCCTTGCAAAATATTATCTCTCTGTTGTCTGTTTTGGTCAAGAATAAGTTGCTGTAATTGGATGCCGGGTCGGCGTCTTTATCATACAAAGAATAATAAGCCATTTCGTCGAGTTCCCTGCAAGCATCCAGGCATTTTGTAAGATATTCGTTCGCTCTGTTTTTATCAATTCCCGTAGCGCCGCTCGGCAGATTCAATCCTTTAGCACTGCTTTTATCGTAATTGAAAGCCAGAGAACCTGCATACAACATTGCCCGCGATTTCAGAGCCAGCGCACTTCCCTTTGACGCCCGGGTCTGCGTAATCACACCCGAAACTACCTTCAAGTCGTTTTTAATTTCATCCACCTCACTGGCAATGAAATCATACACTTCAGCTTCTTTATTCCGAGGTTTGGCCAACTCAATGGGATCATTTACATAACCCGTTGTTTCCGTAATCAGCGGCACCCCGCCAATGCGCGTAACCATCGTAAAATACACCATAGCTCTCAGAAAACGGGCCTCAGCTTTGTAATATTTCAGCTTCTCAACAGGAATATTATTCGCATTATTTTCCAACTCTTCCAGATGAAGATTAATATCTCTTATCAAACCATAATCATAATAGGATCTGTAGTCGCGCCCTACATTACCGGCAAATGCCCAATACTGGCTGTTATTAGTCGCCTCATCCCATCTTGTCAGATCATACGACTCATTATCGGAACTAAAGTCCTGTTCATAACGGAGTCGAGAGTATAAATTCGCAACTATGCTTGTAATTCCCTGATCTGTAGAGTATGCCTCTTCCGGGGACATTCCTGTTAAATCTTTCTGTGTCAGCCAGTCATCACAGGATATAAGAGAAAAAAGACCCGCAATGAATAGAAAGATAACTACTTTGTTCTTTTTCATATGATTATCTATTAGAATGTTAGATTGATACCAAATAAACAGGTACGATGTTGGGGATAATCGAATCCGGTAACAGTCGATATTTCAGGATCAAAACCATAATCTTCCAGACTGTCAAGGCAAAAAAGATTACTTCCCTCAAAATAAAATCTTAATTTTTCAATCAGAATTTTTTTTGTGTATTTTACAGGAAGCGTGTAGCCCAGGACCAAATTCCTCAAACGGACATAATTTATTTCTTTAGTATAGTAATCATTCCAGCTACGAAGCGAAGGATTGTTCCAACCGGCCGGCGCAGGAAACTTACCCGGAACCCAGGGCGATGTCGGATCGTAGATGTCTTCATGATGCCACACATCCAGCGAGTTATAAACAAAACCGGTTTGAGTACGTGAAGGACCGTATTTTACATGCCAGTCGGGAACAAAGGTATTCATACTTCCACCTGCAAGGTCAGCAGCAAAATCAATTCCCTTCCATTCAACTCCCAGGTTTAATCCGAATGACAACAAGGGGTTTTTATTTCCTTTTGAGGAGTCCCACGGCCAGTCGGCAGCGGCATAGCCCAAGGGCCTTTTGTCAAAATCATCGATAATGCCATCTTCATTGATATCTCTGAAAATAAGATCACCCGGTCTGAGATTCGTATTATTAGCCCCGTCTATATTTACCGGATAATTATCAATTTCTTCCTGAGTCTGAAAAACCCCAATCGTTTCCCACATCCAGATTTCGCCATTCTGCACATTGGCCCATCTGTTTTCCTGCGACCACCTGTACCGGTCCCAGGCATTTAAAAACAATTCTCCATAGCGCTTTCCATTCATTTGCCGTGCCAGCGTAGCATTGACTCCGACAGAATAAGTAAAGTCGCCGATTTTATCATTCCACTTGATAAACCCATCCACTCCGAGCGTTTTATCAGAGTTTAAATTCTGAGCCATTGCAAGAAATCCACTCTCGAGAGGATATGTCACATCATCGGGATATGCAGGAATGCCATCACGTACTCTTTGAAACGCATCGAATTCAGCAGTCAGGTGGTTATCGAAAAAACCAAGATCGATTCCCACGTTAGTAATCGCGGTTTTAATCCAGGTCAGGTTGGTAACCGGCAATCCCTTCGATTGACTCCCAATAACCATATTATCGGCCCCTCCTGAAATCGGATTGGAGGTGATAATTGCTCCACCTTTATCATAGTTATATCCTGGAAGATAAGCAAAATACGGATATATCCCGGTACTCAGGGCATCACTTCCCATGGAGCCATAAGACACTCTCAACTTCAGGTTCGACAACCAGGATGAAATTTCCGAACCTTTAAAGAAATCTTCTTCCGAGATCCGCCATGCTCCGGACAAGGAAGGAAAAAAGCCCCACTGATTCCCCTGTTGAAAACGCCATGACGCATCATAACGACTCGCGAAATCAATAATATATCTTTGGTCATAAACATAACCCGCACGAAATACCCAGCTTGCAGTACTGTAATTCAAAGCATCATTTATCACCTTATTGTTTTCGCTATCGGTCAGCAAACTTATAAAGGTATTATTCGCAGGAGTTTGGTAAATAATCAAACTATTCCACGCCCTTTTATAAAATTCGAAACCCACCGTAGCCGTTACCTGATGAATATTTCCGAAAATCCGGTCAAAATCCAGGTAAGTCTGGCCTGTCAGTTCTTCCACATGTTCGGTTTCTTTTCCCAAATAGGTCTGACCTAAAGCGACCCGGTCGTACTTTTCTTCATAAACCTTTCCCTGCTGGTTATAGGTGTATTCTTTCCATCCTTTTTCAAAGTTTGAAGTATTCTTATCTCCGTAATAATATGACAACAAAGACTTAAATTTCAGCCCTTTTACAGGAATATCGTAATCAATATTGAAAATCGGCTGAACAGTACGCCAGGTTTCTTTAAATTCTCCCGCGTTATCGATTGTATACGCGGCCATATTGCGTGCTGCGTCATGCCCTGCCATAAAATTCAGATAATCAGGATTATCATTTGCATAGGGACGCCAAACAGGTAACAAGTTATATAATGACGACCGCATTTCCGCGTAATCATCGCTACCCGGGAGAGCCGGGTTGGTACGGTTTTCTATTTTTCCGAGAACCTGTACGCCAATTTTCCAACGATCAGTCAGATCGACATTAAAATTTGCCGTCATATTGGTACGATTAAAATTATAATCTTTAAACACCGCATCCTGACTAACATGACCTACCGATATATAATATGTTGTATTCTCGGATCCTCCGTTGACGTTGGCATTCACGTAACTCTGAGGGGCTGCATTATCAACGAAATTGCCGTACCAATCATATCCTCTGTAATCTTCGCCCGTTTCGGCGTTGTAGTAACCTGTTCTCCATTTTTCCAAAGCCTCTTTTTTTGCTGCAATAGCAAGGGGGTCTTTTAATGTTCCGGCATTTACATCTGCCATATCGTTCGCATAATTCCACTGATATGCATTTAACAGGTCAGGATATTCCGTCCATTGCTGAAAACCGGTATAGGCATTGATATTTACCTGCTGTTTTTGATTCTTACCTCCTTTTTTTGTAGTTACCAACACCACCCCATTCGAGGCCTTGAATCCATATATCGCGGCTGCACCATCTTTTAAGACAGAGATATTATCGATATCATGAATGTCCAGATTATTAAAAGCCCCTTCATCTGTCATTACGCCATCGATAACATACAGCGGAGTTCCCATATTACGAATCTGAAGCGACGCTGACGATCCTGGCGTTCCGGACTTCTGGCGGGAGGTGATCCCTGCCATTTTGCCTACAATTGCCCCTGCCGTAGTTGTTGATGCCGAACGGATGATATCTTCATTGCGGACCGTACTAACCGATGCGGCCAGATTGCCTTTTCGCTTCGTACCATACCCGACAACTACTACTTCATCGAGCAATTCGAGTTCTTCCTGAAGTACTACATGAATATGGTTCTTTTCTCCGGGCAGGATTTCCGCCGTTTTATATCCTACATACGAAAACAGGAGCACCGGGTCGGTATTCAATACTGTCAGACCGAAAACTCCCTGAATATCCGAAACAGTACCATTGCCCGTACCTTTCTCTACAATACTCACCCCGATTAATGGCAGACCTTCTTTATCAACGACCTTCCCTCGTACAAACCTTTGACTCTGCATCAGGTTCCCGGCATAGACTGAATTTATTGAGATACAAATGAATGCCGCCAGAACACTTAGAAAACACCGTTTTCTTTTCATAATTTCAGAAATGCGTGAATTACATAGCTTGCTCATTACAATTCGATTTAATTATTTGATGATTAATTTATCCGTTATCATAAAATGTTCTCCGGTCAATTGGACTAAATAGATTCCGGCAGGAAGACCCTCGAGATTTGTCACTTCAGGTTTCGAACCGGCGCCGTTTAACTGTTCCGAATAAACTGTTTCGCCCATCATATTACAAATAAGAATATGGCGGCATTCCTTTCCGGCATCGGACCATTCGATACTCAACTGTTTGCTGCCGGCCGGAAGAGGATTGGGATATAATCTTATCCTGCCATAGAGCTCGTTGTCTGTCCCGGATTCGATCTCCTGTCCGTAATTAGCCGATTGAACTTGGGAGTACATATTATTAAGACGTATTCGTTCTTCCAGAGGCATTTGTTCTACTACTTCCAGGTCGGGAGTTCCAAATGCATCTTTTAATCTGAACATAGGATCGAGATGGGCGGCATAGTTCCAATTGAGTGCAGTCAACACTCCATCCCGCCTTCGGGGAATCATTACCTGAAATGCCTCTAACTGCAATCCTTTCGGTTGTCCGGGATAAAGCGACCCGTCCCAATTCATGGATTGTTTAGTATTATGTGCTGCAATTCGGGCAACTTTCAGATAATGTTCATTAGCCGTTTCGAGATACAACCGATAGAAAGCAAACGACGACCAGGCAAAGCCCAGATCTGCTGCCGAATGACCGATTGCAATCAAATGCTGGCCCACTATACTGCGATCTTTAGGAAATACTGTATTCTCGGTTCTGTCTTTTTCAACCGGAATTTCATGCGAATATACCCAACTCTCGGTATAGGTAGCTGCTTGTTCGGCCGCAACCAACCATTTACTTTGCCTGGTCAGATCGTACAATGAAAGAAATGCATTGAGAGCCATTTGACCCGATTCACTATCGATAGTCTGTGGATTATCCACCACGCAGGCTACATAAATATACTTTTCATGAATATTCTTATACGCAAATTCTCCGGCCTTCAGTGCCGCTGTTTTATAAGCATCCACACCTGTTGCTATATACAGTTCCACAAGATACCTCACGGCACACACTGTTAAATACTTATTGTAGTTTGTAACGGTGTGCTTACCATTCACAATGGTATTTTGGTCATACGAATAATAATAACTCCCGTCAGCATTCTGATTCTCCACTAACCAATCTCCGAATTGTTTACAGGCAGCGATCCACGACGGATTATCAATGCCATTTCGCTTTGCAAAGCTCCAGGCAGCAATCAAACCCTCCATACCTCCTGTACACACCCGGATATTACTACCACTTCTGAATGTACCCTTCTTTCCATTCAGTCCCGGATCGTACCAGGTACGCGGAAAACCCAAGGCAGTCAGCGAATTACCGGCCCAGAAATTAAGTACCGCAGCTCCCTTATCCTTCGTTAGCACGTTTTGTTTTTCAATTCCCTCCCGGTACAGGTAATAGCCGGTGGCGATCTGCATCCCTACAAAACCCATCTGATAATCAATCCCCATAGGTTCGAAGGTAGTCAGACTCACCTGAAACGGGAACCCGGCAGCATCACGGATCCCTCCCATCGTATTATCCGGAACATAATAGGTCAGTAAAGTTTCAATCAATCCATCATATGTAAATGATAAATCAACAGGATATATTTTCGGATTATATAAATCGAAAGCTCGGTTCCACGTGTTTTTGACTGCCGTAGCATAATTGGAAGTGGTTGAAAAGGAAATCTCAAGGTTGTATTCGTGCTTTATCCCCTTTTGTACCGGATGAAAGCGATATCCCTTGCCGGAAGTTCTCTCATGCTCTGAGCCAGGATATACAAATGTAGTGTATATAGTATCATTTTCTCTTTTAATGCCCAAGGACCCGTATTGATAATCTGCATTGATATAAATGCCATTTGCATCCTGCAGTACCGTTTCGTTGGGAGAATCTTTATGAATAATTGAGACAGTCAATCCGTCAGCAGGATTTCTGAACATCACCAGAGGAAGTGTGATCCTGTCTGCACGATAGTAATGATAAATGTCATTTGAACCGGGAGTGCCGGGAGGAAGATTCCCTGCCGCGGAAAAATTACCCTTGTACCATACTCCCGGAATAAAATACTCATTTCTGGTTAATCGGGTGGCTACCGAATCTGTTATAAATCCGAATAACGAATTAAAATGAGAATCCATACTCATCGCTGTTGCAAACTCCAGTTTCCGTTGCAACTCAAATCTGCCGTCTCCCTTCGTAAAATACTTGTCAGTTACCACTATCTCCGATCCACGTGCTGTTACCAGTGAAGCTTTACATAGCAATGAATCGTTTATGAATTGGCATGAAAAATATTTTCCTGACACTTTCTTTCCCTTTACCTCCAAACTAACCGGATTGGAGGGATCGAGAGTTGGAATTTCATTCCCGTCGAAAGAGAAAGAAAGTCCGAATTGATTTTCGGAATACGTTATTAACGTTATCGAGGCATGGCCCGAAATTAATTGATTAGTTGCTGTAGTTCCGGCAACTGAAGGAAAGCACAATAATCCCAAAAACCAATTGAGGTATAGCAACTTAAGGTGTCTCATGGAAGGTACGGATTTGCTGAGTCAAAATTCTTGTTTTGAAAAGGCCAACGAGTAGGTTCCACAGAACAAAAGCACTCTCTTTGGCTTGAAAATATTTAAATAACTTATTTTACAACAACTTTCCTGGCCTCTCCATTGACTTTTACAATGTATAGCCCTTCGTTAAGCTTATAATTAAATGAGTTGGATGTAACTTTTTCAGAATTGATAATTTTACCATTAATCGTATAAATATCGATCTGATTTTCACCGCTGAGATTTTCTATGCTAATAGCGCCCGAAGAGGGAACAATGGTAAAACTGTTTTCGTCGACAGAAATAGTACCCGAAATATTGGATGATAACTGTATCCCCAATATTATCGGCCAGTCCTTCACCTGTTTCAATTGAATAACATTGTCGTAGTCGGCATACAACTCTACACTAAAATCGATTGTTGCAGGAGGATCTGCGGTTAATTTATAAAGAGTCAACTGGGTGGCAAATTCACCATTAACATTAATTGTCATAGTTGCACCTGTAGCATCGGCATAGCCTATACCATAGGATAAAGTAACCACATATTCACCATCTTGCGATACTCTGACGGGAAATTCAACCGTACTGCCTCCATTAAAATCAATATAGTCGGGATTCTCGGCAAAAAGTTTAGAACCGGTACCTTCCCAATCGGTACATTGAGCATAATAAAAATGATCCAGCCAAAAGTCGGGTATCTTGACTTCTGCGGCAGTATAACATGTAACCTCTGCTTTCACCGGAACACTCAGTATACCGGAGAATAAAAACACGAATCCAAAAAGTAACATTTTTTTCATGGTAATAAAATTGAATTGTTGAACCTATTTATATATACCTGTCAGCCTGCACAACGTGATTGACAAGAGCGCATTATACGACTGGCTGGCACTACAAAGTAAGTTGTATTTTTTTTCAGAGAAGGCCGCTAACCAGTCAAATTATAACAAAAAAGAGCCAAAACAATACTTTGACGAGAAAAACAAATTATTTGACTTGATTAAGCGTTTTTCGTCGATCAATAATAAAAATAAGTAACTAATTTTAGCGCTGAAATTGAAATACGACTACCATGAAAAGATATTGCTTTATTTTTCTGAGCACATGTATGCTAACATTCTCTCTTGTATATGGCCAGCAAAAGTATTATTCTTTCCGTCATTTAAACACCGAAAACGGACTCTCGCAAAACACCGTTTTATCGATCATGCAAGACAAAACCGGCTTTATGTGGTTTGGTACAAAGGACGGTCTTAACCGTTACGACGGAAATTCGATCAAAATATTCAAACACGATGACAGTAACCCATTCAGTTTGGGGAATAATACGGTATGGTCACTGCTTGAAATGCCTGATGGCACAATATGGGTGGGAACCGACAGAGGAATTTACATTTACAACCCGATAAATAATACGTTTATTAAATTCCATAAAAAGACGAAAAGCAATATTGAGATTAATGGTGAAGTCCTGGACATGAAAATGGACCAGTCCGGTTGTTTATGGGTTACGTCGTCGTCCAATCTTTTCAGGTATTCAATTTCGACCGGAGAGTTGGACGCATTATTTAATATTAATGATGACAACGATCCCAAAACACAACCACTTTCAAAAGCATGGTCGGTTAATGTTGACAACGATAATCAGGTATGGATTAGTTTTCATTATGGTGGGATCAGAAAATTCAATCCTTCTGTCAAGCAAATAACAAAATACCAGCAAGATGCGATGGGAAAGGATCTGACCTCATTGCTGATCTCGAAAACCATTAATATCGACAATGACTATCTACTGATTGCCTCCTTTAATGACGGATTAAGAATTATGGATAAAAAGACCGGAGAGATAAGCAGGTTCACTTTGGGGAAAAATATCAGCCCGAACCTGTTTGTCCGTGATTTAGGATACTTTTCCGATGGCAATTACTGGATAGGAACCGAATCGGGGCTTTATATCTACAATCCGGCGTCCAAAGAAACTACCCATTTATATCATAACATCAATGATCGCTTTTCTCTGTCCGACAACGCGATATATTCGATGTACGAGGACAGGGAGGGAGGTATCTGGATAGGAACCTACTTCGGAGGAATTAATTATTTCCCTTTACCATACAGCCATTTCGAGAAACATTATCCCATAACCAATAAAAACTCCTTATCCGGCGAGAGGGTTAGTGGCATATGCGAAGATGCATCGGGCAATATATGGATAGGGACTGAGGATGCCGGACTGAATATGCTCGATATCAAAACGAAACAATTCCGACATTATTCTTCGGGTGCCGGCGGGTTGAACTACCACAATATTCACGACATTATTGCCGATGGTAATTATCTGTGGATTGCCACGTTTAGCAGAGGGATTAATGTATTGAATCTAAAAACGAACACCTGGAAACATTATGTTAAGGGATCTCAACCGGGAATGCTCGACAATAATGATGTGTTTTCACTATTTAAAGACAAATCGAATAATATATGGGTGGGAACCTCTACCGGAGCTTTCCTGTTCGACAGAAAAACCGAGCAGTTTATCAAACAAGACTATATGCAGCAGCACTACGTATCAGATATTACGGAAGACGCTTCGGGACAAATATGGTTTGCTACTTATATCAATGGGGTCTATTGTTTTAACCCCAGAACCAAGGAGTTAAAAAACTACAATTACAATCCGGAGGATCCGTCATCAATATGTCATTATAAAATCACATCAATGTTTCTTGACAGCGACAACCGGCTATGGTTCGCGTCCGAATCGAAAGGTATATGTATGTTCGATAAAGCTACAGCGAAATTTATCAGATATAACATGAAAGATGGTTTCTCGAATAACGTGATATATAAAATACTGGAAGATAACGAAAAAAACCTATGGCTATCGAGCAATCTGGGTTTAATGAGATTTAATCCGGAGACCAAGCGAATCAGAATTTTCACAAAAAACAATGGTTTGCCCGGGAATCAGTTTAACTATAAATCAGGCTATAAAGATAAAACCGGGAAAATGTATTTTGGCAGCTTGAACGGCCTGATCAGTTTTCAGCCCAAGCAGTTCATTTACAACAATCATATTCCTCCGGTTGTAATAACAGACTTCCACCTGCTCAATGGCAACAATTCACTATCCGATAACGAATCGGGTTCCGCTGTAAAAAAACTCAAACACACACAGTCCTCTTTTTCGATACGTTTTTCCTCCTTGAGTTATGTTGCCCCCGAAATGAATAAGTATGCTTATAAAATGGAAGGTCTTGACCCGGAATGGAATTACCTGTCCAGTCCTCAACAGATAACCTACTCTAATCTGAAACATGGAAAATATATTTTCAGAGTGAAGGCATCAAACAACGACGGACTGTGGAATGAGAAAGGAGATTTATTGGAAATCATCATTTCGCCTCCTTTCTGGCAAACTACATGGGCATATGTACTATATGTTATGATGGTAAGTGCGACATTTTTTTATATCATCAACTACAATAAGCGGAAATTAGAAAATGAAAACAGAAGAAAACAACGCATTTTTGAAATAGAAAAGGAAAAAGAAATTTATAATACCAAAATCGAATTCTTTACAAATGTGGCTCATGAGATTCGCACTCCCTTAACTTTAATTAAAGGACCACTCGAATATATTATTACTACTGAAGTTCCAAAGGACGAATTACAGTCCAATCTGCTGGTGATGGAGAAAAACACCAACCGTCTTTTGCATTTAATCAACCAGCTGCTGGATTTCAGAAAAACAGAATCACACGGCTTTAGCCTTACTTTTCTTCATAGCAACATTAACGATTTATTATCCGAAACATATGAACGCTTCAAGCCATTAACCAACCAAAAAAAACTGAATTTTGAAATATCAGTACCATCAGAAACCGTATATGCGGATGTCGACAGAGAAGCGTTGATAAAGATTCTAAGCAATTTACTCAACAACGCGGTGAAATATTCCGGATCGCATATTGGCATCGAATTGAAAGAAAAAAACGACGATTTTGTCGTCACCGTCGAAAATGATGGAGAAATTATCCCCGAAGAGTTAAGTAATCAGATATTCAACGCATTTTTCCAGATAAACAGTAAAAAAGCAGGATCCGGAATAGGCCTTGCTCTGGTCAGATCTTTGGTGGATTTGCATTCGGGAGATGTATACCTGGACACATCCGTTAAAACGATGAATGTTTTTGTTGTTTCACTTCCCAAAAAGCAACAAAACGTTATTGAAATAGATCATCCGAACTCAACATCCGTTCCTGTAACCGAAGAAGTAAATATCACCAAAGATAAAGACACACCTTCGTTACTGGTGGTTGACGACAATGAAGAATTGCTTCAGTTTGTAGTTGAGAAATTAGTAAAACAGTATATTGTATTTAAGGCCCATAATGGCGAGGAAGCACTGACGGTACTGGAAAAAGAAATGATCAACCTGGTTATCAGCGACATAATCATGCCCCAAATGGATGGCTTCGAACTTTGTACCCGGATTAAAGAAAATCCTGAATACAGTCATATCCCGGTTATTTTATTGACCGCGAAAACAAATATCCAGAGTAAAATAACCGGTTTGGAATCCGGCGCCGATGCCTATATCGAAAAACCATTTTCAATGGAATATTTACAGGCTCAGATATCAAATCTTTTGGATAACCGCCGAAAACTAAGGGAGGCATTTAACAATTCACCTTTTGCCCATACCGGCAGCATTGCCTTAACCAAATCGGATGAGCAGTTCCTTAATAAGCTCACGGATATTATTCATAAAAATATCGCCAACCCTGTTTTTCATGTTGATCAACTGGCCGAAGAACTTTGCATGAGCAGGTCAAGCCTGTTGAGAAAAATCAAAGGGATTTCGGGTTCTACTCCGAATGATTTTATCCGGTTAATCCGGTTAAAACAAGCTGCCGCCATCTTAAAAGAAGGAGAATATAAAGTAAACGAGGTGTGCTTCCTCGTTGGATTCTCCTCCACCTCATATTTTTCCAAAACTTTTCACAAGCAATTCGGAGTACTTCCAAAAGACTTTATTAAAAATTTCAGAAAAAAAGAGGAGGAGTGAAAAATCAAGCAGCCAGAGAGGCTCCTCCACCCCCACGCTACTGTGGTGCGCCTTATTTACTCCATCATCCGGAGTGCTGTGCACAAAAAAAGAGAAACCCGCTTTGGCAGATTTCTCTTTTTTGTTCCGATAAGGAGGGAAGCTTACACGCGACGCTCCTGGATTCTGGCTTTCTTACCGGTAAGTTTACGGAGGTAGTACAGCTTAGCACGACGTACCTTACCGTATTTATTCACGGTAATTTTTTCGATAAACGGAGAATCGAGCGGAAAAATACGCTCTACGCCGATGTTACCCGACATTTTACGTACGGTGAAACGTTTGTTACCAGTATGGCCCGAGATGCGGATTACATCGCCACGGTACTCCTGGATACGCTCCTTGTTACCTTCTTTAATACGATAGGCAACAGTCACGGTGTCACCAGCCTTGAATGCAGGATGGTTGTTTTCAACCAGAAAAGCCTGTTCGGCTACTTTAATTAAGTCCATTGTATTCACAATTTTGTGTTGATCGCAATCGCGCAATATTCACAGTTCTCACTTAGCTGTCAGAGATTGGGCGAAAAACGGGTTGCAAAGGTAGTACAATTTCAGGATTTTACAAAACCGGAAAATAAAAAAATCGCATTACTTTTTCTCAGGGAGTCCTACGAAACACTACTATACGCTTGTCACAAGCAACCAATCATTGAAATATTTCCATTTCGACACGTTCGATAAGCACCTATGATTTCCATATTTCACCCCCCTCCCGTCTTCATTCGTCGGGTTTTTACCTTCACTCACCGATTTTTTCTTGCTCCGTGTGCTGATAGTCATTACTTTTGCACCATCACAATTTAAAAATTTCAGCATGGAAACTTCAAATCAATTTTCAACACCTCCCCGCCGCCGTTCGGGTTTATTCTTCGGACTGGGACTTATCGCCGTAGGCGCCATCTTATTAGCCATCAATTTCGGCAGTCTGCCACAAGGTCTGAAAAGCATCGTTTTCTCCTGGCAGATGCTGATTGTCGTCATAGGGATCTTCAACCTTCGTCAGCGTCATCAGATTCCGTGGGGGATCACGCTCATTTCGGTAGGTACTTTCTTCATGATTCCTAAACTGGCGCGGGTATTTCCGATGTATTTTCCGGGCGTCGAAAATTTCACTGCTACCTACTGGCCGCTGTTACTTATTTTTGCCGGCGTCATCTTTCTTGTTTTCCGTTATTTCTTCTCCGATTATTTCGATGCGGGTCATTGGAAACATCGTATTCATCAGCCGGGCAAACACAGCTCATCGAACATTTACGGAAGTTTTGAGAAAAACAGCGTATTCGGTAGCGGCGAACACATTATTTTAGATGAAGAATTTAAAGGAGGCGAAATCAATTCTATTTTCGGGGGAATGACGCTCGACCTGCGCCGCACCAAATTGCCCGAGGGCGACAGCTACCTCGAAGTAAATGCTGTGTTTGGCGGGGTAACTTTGTACATCCCCGGCGACTGGGCGGTAATCAGCCAGATGGATGCCGTTTTTGGCGGCTTTGAAGATCGTCGCCGGATTATTGAGCCGGTCGACAATAGCAGACGACTGATTATAAAAGGAGCCTGTGTATTCGGAGGGGGAGAAATAATCGGGTAAGAAAAAACGACCCGGACTATATTCAACCCATAAAATATCATCAACCGCTAACGCTCCATTGTCATCCATGCAACTAACCATCAGGCAACTTTTGCTCCCGGCTTCGGCACTCACAGGGTTTGCACTCCTGCAAACCCTGGCCCTGCTGCCGGTTGCCAATATCTACTTTTGGCAGCTATTACCCGACTCGCTACTCCATTCGCTCGGGTGCGGACTGCTCGCCATTCCGCTTCTCAACGTGGTTCGTTTCAGTCGCCTCGAAGCAGTATCGCCTACCCTGCGCTTTGTCAATTACAGTATGTACGTAGCCGTTGCCACGGCAGCCGCAGCAGGCAGCGCCTATCTGGCCGAATTAGTGATTTTCGGTCCGGACACTGCAGCAGGCTACCAAACCCTGATTCCGTTGAGAGCTTTGCTGAACGCCTGTATCTTTTCCGGGATTTTGGTATGTGTCAAAACATCGGACAAGGAATCTGAAATAACTGAAATCGCCCCGGAAGCCGGAGACTTTCCGATTGACCGGGACATACCAAAGCCGGCTATCCCCGATCGGTTTATTGAAAGCCCCATGGAAGCAAGCCGGCAAAACAACATTCACAGCGAACCGGCAGAACAAATCGACCCCACTCCATCCCTTGCCGCAAATCCGGCGCTTACCGCCATCTCCTACACTACCCGCATCGCCCTTCGTTCCGGAACTAAAATTCACGTCGTTCCCATCGACGAAGTTCTTTACCTGCAGGCCGATGGCGATTATGTACAAGTAGTCACCCCGCAGGGCCGCTTTCTGAAAGAGCAAACCCTGAAATCATTTGCCGGACAACTTCCGCCCGAACGCTTCGCCCGCGTTCACCGCTCCATACTGGTAAATATCGAAGCCATTTCACGCATCGAACGCTACGAAAAGAACACCCAGCAGCTCAGGTTGAAAAACGGCGATACGGTGAAGGTGAGTCAGCAGGGATATAAGCTACTGAGGCAGCAGCTGGGGTTGTAAACATCCTTCGTTGTTTGAAAACCACATGAAAACCTGTATCGTAGCCGGGATAATCCGGTAAAATAAAAAAACAGGGCATAACAATTTAATTGTCCCGGACCAACGACACATCGTCCACCTGGCACGAAGCCCCGGCCTGTGCGTCGGCATAAAACCCGATTTCCACCTTCCCGTTGCGCACCGCCACCTTTTTCAACTCCACGGAAGTCCAACCCTGCGCACCGGGAGCCAAACTCTTCACCCGTTTCCGGCCGCCGCTTTCGGCATACATGTATAACACATGAAAACCCGCAGTATACTTCACTTTGGCTGTGAGCGTATACCGGCCATCGGGTAATTTCACATAGGGAGTCGATTCGATCTGCTGGAACACCCGGCGCGTAAACGCAATGGTATCGGCTATATTCAGACTTTTTTCGCCTGTAACCTGCTTACGGTCGTCGGCAGTATTGTAATAATTGAGCACCGGCGAATGTGGAGATCCGATCACGATGGTATTTCCCTTGTACACTTTCGAGTACCAACCCTTCAGCTGCTCCTGCAAGGGCTTCACCGGCGAAGGAATATACTTCCGGTCGGCTTCAAAACTCGCATTTCGCACGTAATTATTCCCGGGAGCCACCCTCCATTCGCCGGTGGCCGCATTCAGCTGCCACGCATCGAGCGAATTGAAATACGGAGTTTCACCCTCAAACGACAGCGGGAACCACTGGTTATAACCCAGACCGTTCCCCGCAAAATTGGCCCACCGGTCGCCGCAGTAAATAACCGTTTCCTGCTTACTGCCCCTCACCGAAATAAAAAATCCGGTTTGCGTGACATGTGCGTAATCGTCCATACTTCCCGGCACGATGAGCATATTATTTTCGGGACGATAGGGGCCGCGAATCTCATCGGCTACCAGGTAGTAGGCATACGACGAATCCCAGCCATAGAGGTTGGAAGCAAACATATAATATTTGCCCTGGTACTTCACCATGCAGTTGCCTTCGCGACCTTCGCCTTTGAAGATTTCCGTACAATCGAGCAGATCGACTTTTCCATCCACAACCCCGATTTCAGAAATATAAATCCGGTTCCGGCCCCGGCCGTAGGAGTATACCAAATACGATTTCCCCGTATCTTCATCGGTAAACACGGTCTGATCGCCGGTATTGGAAGTGCCGATAACGGGTTCCATACTCTTCCGGTGATGCCATTTAAACGGTCCGGCCGGCGAATCGGAAAGCAAAAACAAAAGCTGATCGTTGTGCTGGATCATCATGGCATACTGGTTCAGCTCTTTTATAAACGCCACGCCCATGCGCCCCACCCAGGCAGTACGGCCGAAATTACGGTCGAGCTCACCGCGCTGCAGCACCGGCCCCACAGCCGTCCAGTTCACCAGGTCGGTAGAAGTATAGCAGGTCACCGCCTCGAAATAGTCGTGGGAATGGGTCACCGACGGATCGGCACGGTACAACTCAGCCTGTTTATAATGCACGCCGTACCAGTAATACTGCTGCTGGCCCGTGGAAGGATCGGCAAAGCGAAACACACCGCCCCCCTGACTGTAAACAGGCCGGCCATCGATCGTATTCCAGAAAACATTATTTTTAATCGTATTCGGCTGTGCCGCAACCCCTATGAATGAAAGAAAAAAGAACAGAATAAAAACCAGGCGTGCCATGTGTAAAAAATTTGA
Organism: Paludibacter sp. 47-17; assembly: GCA_001898935.1. GTDB lineage: Bacteria > Bacteroidota > Bacteroidia > Bacteroidales > Paludibacteraceae > Paludibacter. The sequence continues at coordinate 48,945 of MKVT01000025.1, read as the reverse complement.
GTTAATAAACAGGTGGCGGCCAGATATTTGGAATCCAGGCCGCAAGACAATCAGTTTTTCAGCACACTAACGCGGGATTTCACTTCCAGCTACAGTGGCCGGCATTGGTCGCTTTTCAGCACTTCGCCCGTTCCCATCAACAACCATTCGGGGTTTAAATCCGGAAATGTGTTACAAATTTTCTGACAATTATCCGACGATATCGATCCTCTTTTATCCAGGAAACCATTGGACAATCCGGTTAGTTGGTAAAATCTGTATCTGGTAATTTCTTTTAAAGCTATAAAATGTAAAACCCGTTCACGTATAGTCATATTATTTACAAAGTGCTAACAATCGATTGTCCTAAATGAGACGTTTGCAAAGGTAGTAAAAAATTTCAGTGATCAAAGTGCTTCGTTTTATTTTGAACTTTTTTAAAGTCCATCCACCAACTTTCCTGTAATTTTCGTATCTTTGCGCCCTCAAAAAAAGATTGTGTTACATGCAGAAAATCAGAAACATCGCTATTATCGCGCACGTTGACCACGGTAAAACTACGCTGGTGGACAAAATGCTACTGGCCGGAAACCTGTTCCGTGAAAACGAAAACGCCGGCGAACTTATTATGGACAACAACGACCTGGAACGCGAACGCGGCATTACCATCCTGGCCAAGAATGTGTCCATCGACTATAAAGGATATAAAATCAACATCATCGATACTCCGGGCCATGCCGACTTCGGGGGCGAAGTAGAGCGCGTGCTCAATATGGCCGACGGCGTACTGCTGTTGGTGGACGCATTTGAAGGACCTATGCCCCAGACGCGATTCGTACTGCAGAAAGCCCTTCAAATCGGATTAAAACCAATTGTGGTAATCAACAAAGTAGACAAGCCGAACTGCCGGCCCGACGAAGTACACGAAATGGTGTTCGATCTCATGTACAACCTCGACGCAACCGAGGAACAACTCGATTTTCACACCGTATACGGCTCGGCCAAGAACAACTGGATGGGCAACGACTGGAACCAACCCACCAATTCGATTGCCACGCTGCTCGATGCCATCATCGAACATATTCCTGCTCCCGAAGTGCGTGAAGGAACGCCTCAGATGCTCATTACCTCGCTCGATTACTCCAACTACGTGGGCCGTATCGCCGTGGGCCGTGTTCACAGAGGCACTTTACGTGAAAACATGGACGTAGCCCTGGTAAAACGCGACGGAACGGTGGTCAAATCGAGAATCAAAGAATTAAACACGTTTACCGGCCTGGGACGTACCAAAACAAAAGAAGTAAGCTCGGGCGATATCTGTGCCCTGGTAGGCATCGAAGGGTTTGAAATCGGCGACTCCATTTGCGACCTGCTGAATCCCGAACCCCTGAAACCCATTGCCATCGACGAGCCCACCATGAGCATGGTATTCACGATCAACGATTCGCCTTTCTTCGGAAAAGAAGGAAAATTTGTTACATCGCGGCATATCCACGACCGACTGGTGAAAGAATTGGACAAAAACCTCGCATTGCGTGTCGAAAAAAACCTGAATGCCGACGTTTGGAACGTATACGGGCGCGGAGTGTTGCATCTCTCGGTATTGATTGAAACCATGCGGCGCGAAGGTTACGAACTGCAGGTAGGTCAGCCGCAGGTGATTTATAAGGAAATCGACGGCAAAAAATGCGAGCCCATCGAGCAGTTAAGCATCAACCTCCCCGAAGAAAGCTCCGGAAAAATCATCGAGATGGTGGCCATGCGTAAAGGTGAAATGATAAGCATGGAAATTAAAAACGACCGCGTTCAGCTCGAATTCATGATTCCTTCGCGTGGAATTATCGGGCTGCGCACCAACGCCCTGACAGCTTCGGCCGGAGAGGCGATTATGTCGCACCGCTTCGTGGAATACCAACCCTACAAGGGTGATATTGAGAAACGCGTCAACGGATCGATCATCGCCATGGAAAGCGGCACGGCCTATGCTTACGCCATTGACAAATTACAAGATCGCGGCCGGTTTTTTATCTTCCCGCAGGATGAAGTTTATGCCGGACAGGTGGTAGGCGAAAACGCCAAGGAAGGCGATATGATTGTGAACGTTACCAAGTCGAAAAAACTGACCAATATGCGTGCGTCGGGCGCCGACGACAAAGCCCGGCTTATTCCGCCCATCGTTTTCAGTCTCGAAGAAGCGCTCGAGTATATCAAAGAAGATGAATATGTGGAAATTACACCAAAAAGCATTCGTCTTCGCAAGATTCTTCTCGACGAAAACGACAGAAAACGGATGGCAAAGAAATAATTCGTAAAAAATTTGTATCTTTGCGGACTTTTTACTAAAAAGTTAGATAACTATCAGCTAATTAAATATGAACATTGTCAGAAAAGACCACGACAGCGTCAATGCTACCCTTACCATCAGCATTGAAAAAGCCGACTACAGCGAAAAAGTAGAAAAGACCCTGCGCGACTACCGCAAGAAAGCCAATATTCCCGGCTTCCGCCCGGGCATGGTACCCATGGGTTTGTTGAAAAAAATGTATGGTAAATCGATACTTGCCGACGAAATCAACAAAATGCTTTCGGATGAATTGTACAAGTACATCCGCGAAAACAATATTAACATCCTGGGCGAACCGCTGCCCAACGAAGAAGAACAGAAGGAAATCGACTTCAACACCCAGGAAGATTTTGAATTCTCGTTCGATCTGGGTCTGGCTCCCGAGTTTGAAGTGGAACTGAACAAGAAAGACAAAGTTAAATTTTACCACATTGCCGCCAGCGACGAAATGGTGAATAATCAGGTAAAATCGTACACCGGCCGTTACGGCAAATACGCTCAGGAAGAAACCGTGGAAGAAAAAGACATGGTGAAAGGCCTGATCGTGGAGCTCGAAGGCGGCCAGGTGAAAGAAGACGGAATTCAGGTAAGCGACGCGGTACTTACACCTGCTTACATGAAGGATGAAGCTTCGAAAAACAGTTTTGTGGGAAAGAAAGTAGGCGATCAGGTCACGTTCAATCCGAAAACAGCTTTTGAAAACGAAGCCGAAATTGCATCGCTCCTGAAGGTGAAGAAAGAAGAGCTTGCCGGTTTGTCGGCCGATTTCCTCTTCACCATCGAAAGCAACACCCGCTATCACGAAGCCGAAGTGAATCAGGAATTGTTCGACAAGGTATACGGCGATGGCGTTGTAACTTCGGAAGAAGAGTTCATTGCCCGCATCAAAGCCACGATCGAAGAACAGCTTCAGCAGGACAGCAACTACAAATTCGGAATCGATGCCCGCGAAGCGTTGATCAAAAAATACAACGACCTTGTATTTCCCGATGCATTTCTGAAACGCTGGTTGCTCGCGACCAACAAAGAGCTTACGGCCGAAAAAATCGAAGAAGATTACCCGAAGATGATTGCCGATTTGAAATGGCAGCTGATCAAGGATAAAATCGCCCGGGCCAACAACGTACAGGTTGAAAACGAAGATGTACAGGCTTACGGCCGTCAGGTGGCCCGTGCCCAGTTTGCGCAATACGGCATGACCGGCCTCGACGATGCCATCCTCGACAACTACGCGAAAGATATGTTCAAGAACGAAGAGCAGTTGCGCAACATTATCGATCGTGTGGCCGAGAATAAGGTAATCGACATCGTCAAAAACACCGTAAAACTCGATACGAAAGAAGTTTCGATCGAGGAATTCAACAAAATGTTTGAATAAGGTTTAATTTAGTACAAAAGGCACAAAAGTTTAGTTGCGGTAGGTCGGGAATCAGTTTATTTGATTAATTTTACGCCTCCAAAAATTAAACCTTTTGTGCCTTTTGTGCATCTAAAAATTTGACAGATATGAAACAGAACGAATTTCAACACTTTGCAACCAAGCATTTAGGATTGAGCAGTTTAGGTCTGGAAAACTACATGAAGATTACCAGCAGCTATATTTCTCCGTCGATTCTGGAAGAACGTCAGCTGAATGTGACCCAGATGGACGTATTCTCCCGGTTGATGATGGACCGCATTATTTTCCTGGGCACTCAGATCGACGATTACACGGCGAATGTAATCCAGGCTCAACTCTTGTTTCTCGACTCTTCGGATCCGGGGAAAGACATTTCGATTTACCTGAACTCGCCGGGCGGGTCGGTATATGCCGGCCTGGGTATTTACGACACCATGCAGTTTATCGGTTCCGATGTCGGCACCATCTGTACCGGCATGGCAGCTTCGATGGCTGCGGTATTGCTGGTAGCGGGAGCCAAAGGTAAACGCTCGGCGCTCAAACATTCGCGGGTGATGATCCACCAGCCTATGGGAGGAGCGCAGGGACAGGCATCGGATATCGAAATCACCGCCCGCGAAATCCAGAAACTGAAAAAAGAACTGTATACGATTATTGCCGATCATTCGGGAAATGAGTTCGAACGGATTGAAAAAGATTCGGACCGCGACTACTGGATGACCTCGCAGGAAGCGCTGGAATATGGCATGATCGACCGTATTCTCATCAACGACAAGAAGAAATAAGGAATGGCAAAACAACTCCGACATTGCTCTTTCTGCGGCCGCCCCGAATCGCAGGTCGAATTTATGATCATGGGGCAGAACAATTCGCAAATATGCAACGAATGCGCGTTGCAGGCGGCCGAAATCGTAAAAGAAAATGCCGTCAGCAAATCGAAACTACCGAATATCCACCGCGACAATGTGCCCAAGCCCATGGAGATCAAGGAATACCTCGATCAATATGTAATCGGGCAGGACGAGGCCAAGAAGTTCCTTTCGGTAGCGGTATATAATCATTACAAGCGCCTGATGCAGGAAAAAACCAACGACGATGTGGAGATTGAAAAATCGAATATCATCATGGTAGGTTCCACCGGCACCGGCAAAACCCTGCTGGCCCGCACCATCGCCCGTAAGCTGCATGTTCCCTTCACCATCGTCGATGCCACGGTACTTACCGAAGCCGGCTATGTAGGCGAGGACATCGAGAGCATCCTTACCCGCCTGCTGCAGGTGGCCGACTACGATGTGAAGGCGGCCGAACGAGGCATCGTGTTTATCGACGAAATAGACAAGATAGCCCGCAAAAGCGACAACCCGAGCATCACCCGCGACGTGAGCGGCGAAGGCGTGCAGCAGGGATTGCTCAAGCTGCTCGAAGGTTCGGTGGTGAATGTTCCGCCCCAGGGAGGACGCAAACATCCGGAACAGAAGATGATAGCCGTAAACACCCAGAACATCCTCTTTATTTGCGGGGGAGCCTTCGACGGTATCGAGAAAAAAATTGCCGCCCGGCTCAACACCAAGGTAGTCGGCTACAGCGCCACCCTCGAAAAAGAACATATCGACAAGCATAACCTGTTGCAATACATTGCCCCGCAGGACCTGAAGTCGTTTGGCCTGATTCCCGAGATCATCGGGCGTCTGCCCATCCTCACTTACCTCGAACCGCTCGACCGGGAGGCACTGCGCAACATCCTCACCGAACCCAAAAACTCCATCGTGAAACAATACCTGAAGTTGTTCAGGATGGACGATATCGAGTTGGTGTTTGCCCCGGAAGTGCTGGACTATATCGTGGACAAGGCCATCGAATTCAAACTGGGAGCACGAGGTTTGCGGTCGATAACCGAAACCATCATCATGGACAAAATGTACGAAATGCCTTCGAAAAAAGAGCCGACACTCTTCATCGAGCTGCCGTACGCCATCAGTAAGATCGAAAAAGCCAACGTGAACAGGCTGAAAAGTGCCTGACCCATGTACCGCTTAATTCTGTGAGCGGCTCGATTATAAACAGATCGCAACAGGATAAATGCAAAAAACAGCATTTATCCTGATTTTTTTCCGAAAAAGACTTGTATATTTGAAATCTGTTTATAATTTTGCTTAGTCAAACATTCATCTATGACAACTCATTCAGAATTAACGGCACAACTGAAAAAAAACTTCGGGTTCGATAGTTTCAAGGGCAACCAGGAGGCAATAATCCAGAATGTGCTTAACCAAAAAGATACATTTGTGTTAATGCCTACCGGAGGTGGTAAGTCGTTGTGCTACCAGCTACCGTCGCTGCTTATGGAAGGCACGGCCATTGTAATCTCGCCGCTGATTGCACTGATGAAAAATCAGGTGGATGCTATGCGAAATTTCAGTGAAGAGGACGGGATAGCCCATTTCATCAACTCGTCGCTCACCAGGCAGGCGATTGATGCGGTGAAGGCCGACATCGTTTCGGGAAAAACAAAACTGCTGTACGTAGCTCCCGAATCGCTCACCAAAGACGAAAACATCGAGTTCCTGAAACAAGTTAAGATTTCGTTTTACGCGGTGGATGAGGCCCACTGTATTTCGGAATGGGGGCACGATTTCCGCCCCGAATACCGCCGCATACGGCCCATCATCAACGACATAGGCTCCGCGCCGCTGATAGCGCTCACGGCAACAGCCACACCCAAAGTACAACACGATATCCAGAAAAACCTGGGAATGTTGGGTGCTACCGTGTTCAAATCGTCGTTCAACCGCGAAAACCTCTACTACGAGGTGCGCAACAAGACGAACACCATCGACAAGGACATTATTAAGTTTATACGTGCACAAAACGGAAAATCGGGCATTATTTACTGCCTGAGCCGCAAAAAAGTGGAAGAACTGGCCGAAACCCTGAAAGTAAACGGTATTTCGGTGCTGCCTTATCACGCGGGTATGGACTCGGCCGTCCGGTCGCAAAACCAGGACATGTTCCTGATGGAGAAGGTACAGATCATTGTTGCAACCATCGCTTTCGGAATGGGGATCGATAAACCCGACGTGCGTTTTGTACTTCATTACGATATGCCCAAAAGCCTGGAAGGTTATTACCAGGAAACCGGACGTGGGGGCCGCGATGGTGGCGAGGGACAGTGTATTGCCTATTATGCCTACAAGGACCTCGAAAAGCTGCGTAAGTTCATGCAGGGGAAACCCGTTGCTGAACAGGAAATCGGTAATCAGTTGTTATTAGAAACACAGGCCTATGCCGAATCGTCGGTATGCCGCAGAAAATTATTATTACATTATTTTGGAGAAGAGTATAAACAAGACAATTGTGGGAGTTGCGATAACTGTATGAAACCGAAAAAGACAATGGAAGGTCAGGAGTTACTGGTTGTGATACTGGAAACCATCCTGGCAGTGCGCGAGAAATTCAAAGCAGAGCATATTGTTGACATTTTAAAAGGTCACGAGACCTCCGATGTGACCTCGTACCAGCACGATGAGCTCGATAGCTTCGGATCGGCGCCCGAGGAAGATGAGAAATTCCTTCAGGCCATCATCCGCCAGGCGATGATTGCCGGATATATATCGAAAGATATTGAAAACTACGGACTACTGAAGCTCACTGCAGCCGGTAAGTCGTACCTTAAGAAACCGACTCCGTTCCCCGTAGTCAAGGACAACGATTTTGAAGACGACGACGAAGAGGCGGCCGTTAAATCGGGTGGAGGTACTTGTGCGGCCGACGATGTGCTGTTTTCCATCCTGAAAGATCTGCGTAAAAAATTATCGAAGAAACTGGAAGTCCCTCCTTTCGTTATCTTCCAGGATCCTTCGCTCGAAGCCATGGCAACTACTTACCCTATTACCATGGATGAGTTGCAAAACATCCCGGGAGTAGGGGCCGGAAAGGCGAAACGCTATGGGGAGGAATTCCTCAAAGTGATTAAAGAGCACGTGAAGGAAAACGAAATTATTCGTCCCGAAGACTTACGCGTTCGTACGGTAGCTAAAAAATCGCAGCTGAAAGTATCGATCATCCAGGCTATCGACCGGAAAATCGCACTCGACGACATTGCCGATTCCAAAGGACTCGACATGGGCGAATTGCTCGACGAAATTGAAGCCATCGTTTACTCGGGCACCAAGATCAATATCGATTATTTCCTCCAGGAAATAATGGAACCCGATCATGTGGACGAGATTTTCGACTATTTCCGCACTGCCGAGTCCGATAAGATAGATGCTGCGTTGCGTGAATTGGGAGAAGATGATTTCAGCGATATTGAAGTACGGCTGGTACGGATCAAATTCTTATCGGAAATAGGAAATTAAACACACACGAAATGCATTAGAAAATCAAGTATAACTGAAAGCGGTTGCGATGAAGGAGCTATTCCCATCCAACCGCTTTTTGCAAAAAATCGCACATCCATGAAGAAACTGTTTGGAACTGTCGGCCTGATGCTGATGGCTGTCGCCGCAGGGTTGGCGCAACAAAGTAAAGGTACGGAAACCATCGCACAACGATTTGCACAGCTATGGTACCACAATCCGCAAGAAAAAGTGTATTTACATACCGACAAGCATTTTTACAGTGCCGGCGAAACCATCTGGATTAAATCGTATCTGGTGAATGCAACCACCCATCAACCGTCGACCAAGAGCAATTACGTGTATGTCGAGTTGCTCGACTCGGCCATGCGGATGAAACAGCGCGTTAAATTCCGGCGTGATGGTGCCGGCGCTTTCGGGATGCTGAAACTTCCCGCCGACTACAGCCCCGGCGAATACACCCTGCGTGCCTACACTTACTGGATGCAAAATACGGGAAAAGAGTTTTTCTTTCATAAAAAAATAAGCCTTGGCAATCTGATCGACACCCGGTCGGCACTGGCTAAAGTACTCGACAAAACGAAACAGCCCGATAACGACCCCGACGAATTCGACCTTCAGTTTTTTGCCGAAAGCGGCACTTTTCTGACGGGTATGCTACAAACGATCGCTTTTAAAGCTATAGGTGCCGACGGGCTTTCGGAGACGGTAAAAGGAACTATTGTAAACCAGCACAACGAAGAGGTGGCAACTTTTGCTTCAACTCATCTGGGGATGGGTAAGGTAGTGCTGATGGCCCAGCCGGGCGACCGGTTTACAGCAAGGGTAACGAGCGCCGGCGGAAAGGAGAAGCAGGTCGAGCTGCCCATACCCGCCGACCGGGGTATCGGGTTGAATCTGAGTTACAACCGGAACCGGGTGAGCTTTACCGTTGCCAACAATACGCCCCTGCCCATCGATTCGTTGCGCCTGCTCATCCACTGCCGGGGCGAAGTAGTGATACACGCAGCACTCAGCAAGTACGAAGGTCAGCTGCCCGAAAGTATACTTCCGGCGGGAATCAGCAGTTTTTCGATTATCGATACACGGAACAGGGTTTGGTGCGAACGCCTGTATTTTTCGCGCAATTTTATCGAACCGCTCATTACGATGCAAACCGATAAGGAATCGTACCTGAGTCGCGAACCCGTAGAGCTGGACTTTCTGATTCAAAAAGCCGACTCTACCCCGCTGCCCGGAAGTTTCTCGGTAAGTGTGACCGACGCTTTTCACGTTGGGCGCGACACGATCAACGACGATTTGCGAAGCTATCTGCTGCTCAGCTCCGACCTTCGCGGCTATATCGAATCGCCACAGCATTATTTCAACGACAACAGCCTGCAAACCCGCGAAAAAACCGACCTGTTGATGCTTACACAGGGATGGCGCCGGTTCAATACGGCCGAAATTGCACTGAAACAATACCCCGAGAATAAATATTACATGGAAGTAGGGCAAGCCATATCGGGTAAGGTGTACAACCTGTTCAAGAAACCGGTAAAGAATAACAATGTAATTTTACTCAACGGGTATAAAAACAAAATCCGTTTTGCCACCACCGATAGCGTCGGGCAGTTTTACTTCGACGGGATCGAATTTCCCGACAGTACCAACATTATGCTGAAAGCCATGTCGAAATCGAAAATCGTGGACGTGGAAGTAGTTCCCGATGCGGAGCAATTTCCCTCGGTTCCCGTGCATCTTCCCGATTACCTGTTCGGCAAAAAACCAATCAGCGACGAATACCTGCAAGCCAGTCGCGAAAAATATTATATCGACGGGGGCATGATGGTTATCGACCTGAGCGAAGTGACGGTTAGTGCCGAGAAGAAAACAGCATCATCGGAATATTACTACTCGTCGCTTGCCGACAACCGACTCGATGCCAAACGATTGGCCGATTACCAGGGAATGAGGGTGCTCGACATTCTGAGTATGCTTCCCGGGGTGGAAGTAAACGGCGATAATATTTCGATACGCGGCGGTGGTAAGCCCTTGTTTCTTATCAATGGCATCGAAACGGAATATGCCGAGGATATCAATTACCTCAATGTGACGGATGTGGAAGAAATCATGCTGTTCAAAGGACCTTCGGCTGCTATATTCGGAGCGCGCGGCGGCAATGGCGCCATCGCCTTTACGCTGAAGCAGGGATACGAAGCTCAAGGTAAATCCTCGTCGAGTCTGTCGGCGATCAAGCCTCTGGGTTTTCAGATTGCCGATGAATTCTACATGCCCCGGTACGATGTGGATAGTGTTCGCAATAATCCTAAGCGCGACCTGCGTACCACCGTATATTGGAATCCGGAGGTGCAACCCGATTCTACCGGACGGGTAACTCTGAAGTTCTACACGGCCGACAATCCGAACGACTACCGGGTAGAGCTCCAGGGATTGGGGCACAACGGTACCATCTGTCGCTACAAGGGTACGATCCGGCGACGGTAAATAAAAAACCTCCGGAACGATCCGGAGGTTTTTTTGTTCTAACGACCGGCTTCCTGCTGTACGACCCTGGTAGGAGTTTTACTGGTAGGAGCGGCTTTTTTCCCCGAGTCGGGCGGGGCAATCGGGATACTGTCGAGCCGGCTGCGCAAGCTATCCTGCATAAACGCAATGTATTCGCGTTTCAGCGAGATGCTGTCCACTGTAACCCGGAACTGGCCCTTGGTTGATTTTGCACCCAGCAAAACGCCCGAAAGCGAATCGACGGCCAGGTTGCGACGGGCCACCAGCCGGAAATGATACCTCCGGAGTATACTATCGTTTTTAATCGGGTAACTCAGGCTGTCGGTATGTCCGTCGGCATAATGAATACGCAGGGCTGCATACACACCTTCGCTCGAATCGCGGGGTTCGCGGCGCATTCGAAAACGCAGGTGATACACATCGCGGGTCATCAGGTCGGAATTTTGGATTGAAAACGCAAGCCTGGTGCGCGTCGAATCGGGCGTAAAGCGATACGACGCGGCAAGCGCCGGCAAATCGGTAATCGTCGGCCTTTTCAGAATCGAGTCGGGAATCGCGAGTTCGTATTTTCCATCGATCACATCTTTTTCGAGCTGTTCCAGCTGGCGCGTTACATTTGCATAAATACGTTCGAACCGCTTGGGTTGTTTGGTGTAATATACCAATGAGGAATCGAAATTGGCTTTGGTGATGCCATGCTTTTCGAACAAGGCGTTGTAGTAATACACCTGCAGCCGGTCGTCGCCCGCTATTTCGGGATGCTGGGCCAGCACTCCTTCGAGCAGGTGGAGATCGGTAAGAAAGAGCCGCATCTCGCGCTGACTCATTACGCCGTCGGGGCGGCTGCTACAGGCCGCCATCACGAACAGTAGTCCTATCAGCAATCCATTACGCATTTTCCACTTCTTTTTTCTTCGACTTATCCGATTCGAGGTGCTCGTTCAGGTCTTTTCGGTAAAACAGCAGGATAATGGCAGCAGCCACACTGATGGCCGAATCGGCCACGTTAAACACCGGGCTGAAAAAGAGCGTTTCACCCGCCTCGTTCACGATAAGCGGGAAATACAACATGTCGACCACCTTACCATAGAACAAGGGAGCATATCCTCCTTCGGCCGGCAGAAAACTGGCTACCTGTCCGTAGCTGTCGTTGAACAGGACGCCGTACAGCACGGAGTCGAAAATATTGCCTGCAGCCCCTGCCAGCAACAAGGCTACCGACAACACGAAACCGGTACGCGCTCCCTTTTTAATTAAGTAATAAATAAAATAGCCCAATCCGCCCACCGCCACGATTCGGAACAGCGTAAGAAACAGCTTCCCGAAAATCTCCATTCCAAAAGCCATCCCGTTGTTTTCAATAAAATAAATCTGAAACCAGCTGAATACTTCGATCGATTCGCCGATTCTGAAATTGAGCTTAATGTAGAATTTACTCACCTGGTCGATGAGTAAAACAATAAAAATCAGAAGTAAAGATTTTTTTGTTACCGACATAAAAAAGGTATTAAACAACAAAACGGCAAAAGATCAACTGAAGCGACCCTTTTGCCGGTTTGCAATGTGTAGAGTTGAATTTATTTCTGCTGCGATTTGGCTTCAATGCTCAGGGTGGCGTGGGGCACGGCGCGCAGGCGTTCCTTGGGAATCAACTTACCTGTTTCCCGGCAAATTCCGTAGGTTTTATTCTCGATGCGTACCAGGGCAGCCTGAAGGTGTTGAATAAACTTCATCTGACGTTGAGCCAACCGGCCCGATTCTTCTTTGGTGAGTGTAGCGGCACCTTCCTCCAACACCTTGAAGGTGGGCGAAGTATCCATTACATCGTTGCCGTCGAGATTGGTAAGTCCGTTTCTCAACATCTCGTAATCTTTCTGAGCTTTATCGAGTTTTTCGAGAATAATCTGACGGAATTCATCCAGCTCAGCATCCGAATATCTTATTTTTTCGTCCATACTCTTAGTAGTGATTAGGGGTTAGTGATTAGTGGTTGGTGAACCACCTGAAAATTGCTGCGAATATACGATTTTTGTTTCAGTTGGGCAATAGTTTAAAAAACAGCTTTGGCCACCCGTTTAACACTTTGCGTCGCCATCATGGTGTAAAAATGAATGCTCGGCGCTCCATGGGCAATAAGATCCTTTACCTGAGCCGTACACCATTCAATTCCCACCTCAACGGCCTGTTCGTCGGAGGTACAACTGCGCAAAGCAACGGCAAAATCTTCGGGTATATCGGTATGAAAAATCTTCGGCAATACCGTCAGCTGATTCATCAGGGTGATGGGCTTAATGCCCGGGATCACAGGGACCTGAACTCCGGCCGCGCGCAATTTACCGACAAAATCGTAATACTTCCGATTGTCGAAAAACATTTGCGTAACCAGGTATTCGGCACCGGCATTTACTTTCTGAATTGCATATTGAATATCCGAATCGAGGTTGGGAGCTTCTTCATGTTTCTCGGGATAGCAGGCCATACCGTACGAAAAAGGCTGAACAGCCGAACGTAGTTTGGTACCATCGTAAAAATAACCCTCGTTAAACCGGTTCACCTGCGCCTGCAGTTCGGTTGCATGGCTGTGGCCCGTTGGGATAAACGACTTATCGTGACGGGCTTTATCGCCCCGCAGCAACAACAAATCGGTAATTCCTAAAAATTGAAGATCGATCAGCACGTATTCGGTCTCTTCGGGTGTAAAGCCGCTGCATAAAATATGCGGAACCACCGGAATGTGGTATTTATTCTGAATTGCGGCCGCAACAGCCACCGTTCCGGGCCGGTGGCGCTCGGCAACCCGCTCAAACAATCCGCCTGGTAATTCCTTGTAAACCATCTCGCTACGATGGGTGGTAATATTGATATACTTCGGATCGAATTCGCGCAAGGTATCGATGGTTCGGTACACCGATTCGATGCCGTTCCCCTTTAACGGAGGAAGCAATTCGAAGGAAAAAGCAGTTTTACCGGCGGTGGTAATTCTATTAACAATACTCATGAAACACTTATTTTCAGTAAAACGAATTAAAGTGTGCAAAAGTACGAATAATATTCGAGATAGATAGTCGCCAACTGTTGCCCGGACGGGATTTTTGTGCTATATTTGTGTGTTTTTTTGTAAAGCACTAAAGTCGTTAAAAATAAACAAGTTACTATAGAAATGAGTGAAGAAGAAAAAAATACGGGCAATGCATCGTACGGTGCAAGCAGTATTCAGGTATTAGAAGGATTAGAGGCGGTTCGCAAGCGCCCTGCCATGTACATAGGCGATATCGGACTCAAGGGTTTGCACCATTTGGTGTACGAAGTAGTGGATAACTCCATCGACGAGGCCCTGGCCGGACATTGCGATACCATCCATGTTACCATCAACGAGGACAACTCGATTACCGTGGTCGACAATGGGCGCGGTATTCCCGTCGATATACACGAAAAAGAAGGCAAGTCGGCACTCGAAGTGGTAATGACCGTGCTGCATGCCGGAGGTAAATTCGACAAAGGCTCGTATAAAGTGTCGGGTGGTTTGCATGGTGTGGGCGTTTCGTGCGTGAATGCCTTGTCGACCCTGCTGCACGTGGAGGTAGCGCGCGACGGCAAGCTGTACATGCAGGAATACGAGCGTGGCGTACCCAAGTTTGACGTGAAAGAAATCGGCACATCGAGTTCGACAGGCACTTCGGTAACCTTTAAACCCGACGACACGATTTTCGTGGAAACCGTTTATCGTACCGAGATTCTCACCAACCGTCTGCGTGAACTGGCATTTCTGAATGCCGGTATTACACTGACGCTTACCGACAAACGGGCAAAAGATGAAAATGGAAATCCAAAATCCGAAACATTCTTCTCCAACGAGGGATTGAAAGAATTTGTCGAATACATCGACGAAGCCCGCGAGAAACTTATCGACAACGTGATTCACATCACCACCGAGAAAAACGGGACTCCGGTGGAAATCGCGATGACTTACAACACTTCGTACAACGAGAATATCCATTCGTACGTCAACAATATCAATACGATTGAGGGGGGAACCCACCTGGCAGGCTTCCGTCGCGGACTTACCCGTACGTTGAAGAAATATGCCGAAGACAGTAAGATGCTCGAAAAGGTAAAGGTTGAAATCAGTGGCGACGACTTCCGCGAAGGCCTCACAGCCGTCATTTCGATCAAGGTGGCAGAGCCGCAGTTCGAAGGCCAGACCAAAACCAAGCTGGGCAACAACGAAGTGATGGGCTCGGTGGATATGGCCGTGAGCGAGGCACTTGGAAACTACCTGGAAGAAAACCCCAAAGCTGCAAAAATAATTGTGGAAAAGGTGATTCTGGCCGCTACTGCCCGGGCCGCCGCCCGCAAAGCCCGCGAAATGGTGCAGCGCAAGTCGCCTCTTTCGGGAGGAGGCCTGCCCGGCAAACTGGCCGACTGTGCCGACAAAGATCCGGCACGCTGCGAATTGTTCCTGGTCGAAGGAGACTCGGCAGGCGGCACCGCCAAACAAGGCCGGAGCCGGCAGTTCCAGGCCATCCTGCCTTTGCGCGGTAAAATCCTGAACGTCGAGAAAGCGATGCCGCACAAGGTACTCGAAAGCGAAGAAATCCGCAACATTTACACTGCTTTGGGGGTAACCATAGGCACCGAAGACGACAGCAAAGCGCTGAACATGACCAAACTGCGTTACCACAAGGTAATTATCATGACCGATGCCGACGTCGACGGAAGTCACATTGCAACGCTCATCATGACGTTCTTCTTCCGCCACATGAAAGAACTCATCGAACAAGGTTATCTGTACATAGCTACTCCTCCGCTCTACCTCTGCAAAAAGGGAAAAATTGAAGAGTATTGCTGGAACGACGCCCAACGTCAGGCTTTTATCGATAAATACGGAGGCGGAAACGAAGGATCGATCCACACGCAACGCTACAAAGGTCTGGGAGAGATGAACGAGATTCAGCTTTGGGACACCACCATGAATCCCGAAAACCGTACCTTGCGCCAGGTGACCATCGAAAATGCCGCGGCAGCCGACCATATCTTCTCCATGCTGATGGGCGACGATGTGGCTCCCCGCCGTCAGTTTATCGAAGAGAACGCTTCTTACGCAAAAATCGACGCATAACATACCGGATGAATCTATTCTGGAAACGCATACTGGGAATACTCCGGCCTACACCGATAATCGAAAAGCAGGAGTACGAGTTTCTGACCAACGCCGCCCGATACGAGGCCATCAGAAACTCTCCCGCTATCGCGTCGTATCGCCAGTTGTTTCTGGAGGTGAAGCTGTCGTCGCCCGCGACCCGCAAAACGAAGCAGCAAAAACTAAAGGAACTCGGCAAGCATCCCGACGTTAAACTCTACCTTGCTAATATCGGCGGTAAATTATACGGGCACCGCGATGTGTACCTGAGTTTCGGCGACGATTTTTACTGGGAAAAAGACAAACCCAATGCCTGGCGGCCCGGTTTCTTTTTTAAAAATGAAACGATGAAGCGAAATTACTCGTTTCACAACGAGCAGCAAGCCAATAATTCGGGTAACAATACCACCACCCGCGACGGGGTGTTGCAGATACACACGCGGCGTGAAGCCTGCAGGGCAATGGCCTGGCATCCGCGCAACGGTTTCGTGGAGAAAGATTTCTTTTACACTTCCGATATCATTCAGAACGCAGCGGCTTTCAACCAGCGTGGAGGCATATTCAAAGCCAAAATACGCTGCACAGGCAAGGTGCATCACGCGTTTTGGCTGGGAGGCGAACATCGGCAACCCCATATCAACATCTTCCATTTCAATGGGAAAGAAGTTCAAATGGGTTTTGTGAACAATAACTCGGGCGATGGCGTGACCATTTCCGGCATCGATCCTTCGGCATATTTTATTTACGGGCTCGAATGGACTCAACACGAACTCGTCTGGTCGGTGAACAATATCGTGGTGCTCCGCAGCACCGGCAATATTCCATGGGAGCCGCTTTTTATGAAGATCAATTCTTTTATTCCCGTACACGACGAAGGCGGCGAAGGCCTGCTGGAAGTCGACTGGGTAAGAGCTTATCAATTTAACACATGACCAAGGAAGTAATTATCAACGAACAGTGTATCGCCGGCGGAAACCGGCGATTCATGCTCATAGCCGGTCCGTGCGCCATCGAATCCGAAGAGATGACGATGCAGGTGGCCTCGTACCTTCAACAGGTATGCAACGAACTGAATATCCATTTCGTATTTAAATCGTCGTTCGACAAAGCCAACCGTACTTCGCCGGAAGCGCCCCGGGGGGTGGGAATCGACAAGGGACTGCAGATTTTAAAACGGGTAAAGGATGAGTTGGGACTGGCGGTAGTGACCGATGTGCACGAGAGCTGGCAGTGCGATCAGGTGGCCGAGGTGGCCGACATTCTTCAGATTCCGGCATTTTTATCGCGTCAGACCGATTTGTTGATAGCTGCCGCGCGCACCGGCAAGGCAGTCCATGTAAAAAAGGGACAATTCATGGCTCCCTGGGACATGAAAAATGTGATTCGTAAACTGGAAGAAACCGGCAACCGGCGCATCATGATCGGCGAGCGGGGTTCCAGTTTTGGTTACAACAACCTGGTGGTGGACATGACCGGATTGGTGGAGATGCGCAGTTACGGGTATCCGGTGGTGTTCGATGCTACTCATTCGGTGCAGAAGCCGGGCGGACAAGGTACTTCGTCCGGAGGAAACCGCGAAATGGTTCCTTACCTGATGCGTGCCGCACTGGCGGTAGGGGTAGATGTGATTTTTGCAGAGGTACATCCCGATCCCGACGCTGCCTTTTCGGATGGTCCGAACCAGATCAGGCTCGATAAGATGAAAGAGATTTTGCAGCAAGCTGTTGCGGTCGACGACCTTACCAAGCGTTTTCTGAGGGAAGCTGGTACCGCACCGGCCGCTCACGTACCCGCAGCCGATGAATTCAAGCGCCCCAAGAAGGAAATCCGGCTCTTCCTTACCGATGTGGATGGAGTTCAAACCGACGCCGGCATGTATTATTTCAACTCACGCGACGAGGCCAAACGCTTCAATGCCCACGACGGTATGGGCTTGCAGTTATTGCGGCGCTCGGGTATGAAAACCGGATTCATCACTTCCGAGGAGACCCGGCTGGTGGAGTATCGTTTTAAGAAGCTGAAGCTCGATTACCTGGTTCAGGGCAAGCGCGATGGGGGAAAACTGGCAGCGGCGCTGGAGATTTGCGAAAAGGAAGGGATTGGCCTGGATCAGGTGGCTTATATAGGCGATGATGTGAATTGCCTCGACCTGCTCGAACAGGTGGGATGGGCTGCGTGTCCGCGCGATGCCGTGAAAGCCGTAAAATCGGTACCCGGGATCACCATTTTGTCAAAAAAAGGAGGCGAAGGCTGTGTTCGTGAATTTATCGACATACTAATGGAATCATGAGTTATACGCGAAGGGCAAAAGAGATCGTCGAACAACAGATCGGCGAATTGAAGAAAATGCAACAGGCGCTGGGCGAAGAGTTCGACCGGGCGGTAGAAATGATTTATGCCTGCAAGGGCAAAACCGTGGTGATGGGGATAGGAAAGACCGGCACGATCGGTCATAAAATTGCTTCGTCGATGGCATCGACCGGCACCACCGCCATTTTTATCAATGCAGCCGAGGCCATGCACGGCGATTTGGGCATGCTGAATACCGGCGATGTGGTCGTACTGATTTCCAACAGCGGCAGTTCACAGGAAATATTAAACGTCATAGCGCCGGTTAAACGCATTGGCTGTCCGATAATAGGTATCACCGGCAATACGGCTTCACCCCTGGCCCGTGAGGCAGCGGTAGTGCTTAACGTGCATGTCGACGAAGAGGCCTGCCCGCTGGGATTGGCGCCCACCACTTCGACTACCGCCACCCTGGTGATGGGCGATGCTTTGACGATCTGTCTGATGGAAAAGCGTAATTTCAAAGCCGAGAACTATGCCTTGTACCATCCCGGAGGTGCACTGGGCCGTAAATTGCTGGTGCGGGTACGGGATAAAATGACAACTGATATTCCGCGGGTAACCGAAACTACGACTTTTAAGGACCTGATATACGAAGTGAGCAACAAGCGTCTTGGAATGACGGTGGTGGTTGATGCCGGCGGTGCCGCTACGGGAATAATTACCGATGGGGACATCCGCCGGGCGGTGCAAGGTTTCGACGATATTAAAAGCCTGACGGCCGGTGATTTCATGACGCGCAACTTCAAATCCATCGCTCCCCATCAGCTGCTTACCGAGGCTCTCGACCTGATGGATGCCAGCAACATCACTACGCTTCCGGTGATCGACGAAGGCAGAGTGGAAGGAATTATCTCTATACACCATATAATCGACTTCAAGTAACTCCTTACTGCATGAATCATAAGATGGTAGCTTACACCCTGGTAAGCTATGCGCATCTGGGCTGCCTGCCCGAATGTGTGCTGGTGGATACCGATGCGCAGGGTATACCCGGGGCCCGATCGGTGAAGCTGAAGAAAGAAACGCTTCCGCAGCAAACCGATTGGATGGACCAACAGGATATCCGGCTGGCGGAACTTTGTTTTCAGCTCGATCCTGATTGTATTGCGAAAAAGGTGAATTACGGCAAAAACCGGAGCTGGAGCGATATTGAACGGTTGTTGGCAAACACGAGAAGCAACGATGAAACGACACTTTATTTCCGTAACTACCTGATTGATTATGTGCAAAAGCGCATGGACCGGTTTTTTCAGTTAGTGGGAACGCGGCCATTGTATTTTCCCGTAGGAAAGTTCCCATTTATGTGGACAAGGATTCACCGGGTCGAAGATGTGCCTGAACTGATGTATTGTTTCGACAACCAGCCCGATAAAATTGTTTATTCGCTCGACATCCGGCTCAACAACCGGCCATTGAGTATTGCGAAAGGAGTATTGGTTACACAAAGTAAAGCGCGGATTCTGGTCGCCGATCGCTTGTACGAATTCGATCCGAGTGTGGATGGGATGAAGCTGGTCCCTTTTTTCACCAAACCATTTGTTACCGTACTCCAGAGCAATGCTCCCGATTACATCGAAAAAGTGATTATGCCGCTTACTACCACCAATCGCGTGGTGGCCAAGGGTTTCGACATCCAGCTGATCAGCGGTATGAGCAATGCGGTATTGCGGGTTCGTGAGAACAAGGCCAGCAGGCAGCTTAGCTTGTTTGATGCGACCGACGGTACGTTGCAGAGTGGTGAAGTAGTGCTGGAATTGCTGTTTGAATACGAGAATTTCAGGTTCTGGGCAGGCCAGGGAGCAAAAACCACCCGGCTGGAAATGAGCGACGATAGTTTTACGATTACAAAGGTGGAGCGCGACAAAGCGCTGGAAACGGAAATGATCGGGGCATTACGGCAGCTGGGTATCGATCTCGACGGTAGGATTAAGAAGATGTCGTACACCGATGGGATCGATTTTATCAATCAGCACCTCAAAACCATCGAGAGTGCCGGTATCGACGTACAGTTTGAAGCCAGCGGCGAGGCCAACCGGTTTTTTATCGGCGAACAGGAGATCTCGGTAGTCATTGAAGAAGAGCGGGACTGGTTCGACATTAAAGGCCGGGTTGTTTTCGGCGAATACGAGATTCCTTTCATCGTAATCTTGAATCATATACGCAGGAATCAACCTCAGCTGCGCCTGCCCGGGGGCGCCTATGCCATCATTCCCCAGGCCTGGTTCGACGAATACCGTAGCCTGGCCGAATTTTCGCGCACCGAAAACGGCAGGGTGATATTGAAAAAACACCACGTGATGGTCACCGGATCGTTCTACCAGAGCGGGAGTGTGAGGCTGGGCGATAAGTTGGGCATCCGTGCACTGCTGGAGGGAAAAGCTGTAGATGAGTTTGAGTTACCGAAGGGATTCAACGGACGCTTGCGCCGGTATCAGCAGGAGGGGTATAACTGGCTCCGGCAATTGAATGCGTTGAACCTCGGAGGATGCCTGGCCGATGACATGGGACTGGGAAAAACGGTGCAAACGCTTTGTTTGTTGCAGTGGGTAAAGGAGCAAGCCGAGGGCATGTCGTTGCTGGTGGTTCCCACGACTTTACTGTACAACTGGCGCAACGAAGCTGCACAGTTTTGCAGCGATCTGATTGTTTATACACATGCCGGCCCCGATCGTGCTGTGGACGCCGGATCGTTTGCAGGGGCCGATCTGATCTTGACTTCGTATGCTATACTCCGGCGCGATGCAGAGTTGTTGCGCCGGCTCGAATTCAATTATGTTATCCTGGATGAGGCGCAGGCGATCAAGAATCCGCATTCGCTTACAGCTACAGCCTGTTTCGGGATCAAGGCGCGGCATTATCTGACACTTACCGGTACGCCGGTGGAAAATTCGCTCAGCGATTTATGGACGCAGATGCATTTTGTAAACCGCAACATCCTGGGGAGTCTGCCTCGTTTTCTGAAGGAAAGTAAAAACGACGATAAATTGACATTATACCGCCGGCTCATCAGGCCTTTCCTGCTTCGCCGGCATAAAAACGAGGTGCTCAACGACTTACCCGAAAAATCGATCATCGTGCAATATTGCGACATGGATGAATCGCAGCAGGAATTCTACCGGGAAACCCGCAACCAGTTCCGGGATAAAATGCTGGACAAAAAAAACAGCAGGCAAAATGCGATCGCTTTACTCGAAGGCTTGATGCGGCTTCGCCAGGCGGCCAATCATCCGGTGCTGGCCGATAAACAGTACACCGGAAGTTCGGGAAAATTTGAATTGGTGTGCGAAATACTGGACGACATCCGGCGGCAAGGCAATAAAGCGCTCGTATTCAGCAGCTTCACCGAGCATTTAAAGCTATTTCGCAGGTACCTCGACGAACAACAGGTCAACTATTGTTATATCGACGGCTCCACGAGCGACCGGAAGGAACAGGTGGACCGGTTCCAAACCAGCGACGATTACCCGTTCTTTCTGCTCTCGCTCAAAGCCGGAGGCACCGGGCTCAATCTTACCCGGGCCAGCTATGTATTGTTGCTCGATCCGTGGTGGAATCCGGCAGCCGAAGCGCAGGCATTCGACCGGGCACACCGGATCGGGCAAACCAACAAGGTATTTGTTTATAAGTTTATTACGCGATCGTCGGTGGAGGAGAAAATACTCCTCCTCCAGGAAGAGAAAAAAGCGCTTTTCCATACCATGATCGACGAAAACCCGGAGGCTACCCTCAAAATCAATGTCGACGAACTGATGCAGATGCTTTGACTACAAAGCCAACCCATCCAGTAATTCAACATACACCTCAATGGCCTCTTCAATTTCCGGAATACGTATGTACTCGTTGGCCGTGTGCGACCGGGCCGATTTGCCCGGGCCCATTTTCACGCTGGGGAAAGGCATCAACGCCTGATCCGACAGGGTCGGAGAGCCGTAAAGCTCACGCCCCATGGCTTGCGCACGCCGCACCACCGGATGATCGAGCGGAGTCGCCGTGGAGCTCAGGCGGGTCGACCGGGCCGTCACCCGGCAATCCACAAAACCCTGAATCAACTCGAGCAATTCCACGTTCGAATACATCTCGTTGGACCGTACGTCCACCACAAAACTGCATTTGTCGGGTATCACATTGTGCTGCGTTCCGGCGTTGATCTGCGTGACCGTCATACGTACAGGCCCCAGAAACTCCGTCTGCAACGGAAACTCGTAATGCCGGAACCAATCGATAGCATCCATTGCCTTATAGAGTGCATTATCGCCCGTACCATGGGCAGCATGGCCCGACTTACCAAAAGTAGTACAATCGAGCACCATCAATCCCTTTTCGGCCACTGCCACCTGCATTTCGGTAGGTTCGCCCACAATCGCAAAATCGATGGCAGGCAGCTCTTTCAGCAAACTCTCAATGCCGTTGGCACCCGACACTTCTTCCTCGGCCGATGCTGCAAAAATCAGATTATACGACTGAGGACGTGCCGAAAGCATGAAAAACACCTGCAGCAGACTCACCACCGAAGCGCCCGCATCGTTGCTTCCCAACCCGTACAACTTAGTACCTTCCGGGGTGGGACGAAACGGGTCGTGCGTCCATCCTTCCACCGGCTTAACGGTATCGATGTGCGAATTCAGCAACAAAGTACGACGCGACGGATCGAAGCCCGGACTCATCAGCCACACATTATTCCCCAGACGATTGGCAGTATACCCCTGCAACTCGATGTAACGTTGCAACCAGTCGGCCACCTTCCCTTCCTCCCTGCTGAACGAAGGAATGCAAATCATGTTTTTCAAAAGCACTACCGCTTCTTTTGCATACTCACTAATCTCCATAAACACTTATTTCATCAACTTTTGTTTCTTCATCCAGCTCTCGAGCAACAACGGCCAACGATCGGTCTCGGGATTGGTGGGACGCATCCCGAAACCATGACCACCCTTTTCGAACTCCTGAAGCTCTCCTTCCACCTTATTGCGTTTCAACGCCTCCACAAACAGCCGGCTGTTTTCCACCGGTACCGCCTTATCGTCACGGGCATGAAACAGAAATGCCGGCGGAGTGCGGCGGGTGATCCTGTCTTCGCTGGAAAAACGCTGTATTAACGTCGTATCGGGAGCATTGCCAAGCAGCAGACTTCTCGAACCGGCATGCGTTATACCTCCTTTCATCGAAATCACCGGATACCCGAGAATCATGAAATCGGGACGATTACCGGCCGACGTAAACTGGGTGCCGGCCGTGGACGCCAAATGCCCGCCTGCCGAAAAACCCATGATTCCGATCCGTTTTTTATTCAACCCCAACTGCCGGCTTTGTTTCCTAACCCTTTCAATGGCCGTAAGCGCATCTTTTACCGGGATTTCGTAATGCCGGTTGGGCATACGATAATACAGCACAAAGGCCGAAACTCCCTTCGAATTGAACCACCTCGCGATTTCAATCCCTTCTTTTTCGACAGCTATCCCCCGGTAACCTCCGCCGGGGCAAATTACAACCGCCGTTCCCGTAGGATTGACTGCAGCCGGATAATAATACATACGGGGCTTGGTAATGTTAATCACAAAGTCGGAGCGCTGATGCTCTTCGGCGGCTTCGATCTGATTCGACTCGGTGGCACCTCCGGGGTACAACAGCCACTCGTCCTGCGCATGTAATCCTAGTGCACACATCAATAAACTACTTACAATTAATTGCTTCATATTCATTCCTAATATTTATTTCACTATACTGCTCACACTCCCGATCCATACTTCTCGAGGTATGATTTTAACTGATTCGACACTTCCAGCAATACCTTCACCACCTCATCCATCAATGCAAAAATCTGCTCGGGTTGCATTACATCCGGATCCACCTTTTCCAATACCCTTATCGTATCGTAAATGGATACAATCGTCAGATTGTCGATACTCGGCTTTAACTTATGCGCCAGCTTTCGTATTCCCGGAAAATCGCGGCTAAATCGCATTTGTTCAAATTGCGGCACACTATCGTCGACCACTTTAATGAAAATACGCATCATAGTATGCATAAATCCATCATCGTGCTTACAGATCTCCCGCAAATGCGCAAGGTCGTACAAGGGTGTTTCGGCTTCTTCGACCGGTAAAACCGGTAAACCGGGAATATACTGGTTCAACTTCTGAAAAAAATCTTTTTCCAGGTAAGGTTTCACAATATAATCGTTCATCCCCGCTTCCAGGTAATTGACCACATTGTGCTTAAAAGCATTGGCCGTAAGCGCTATGATCGGCGTTTGCAATTTAAGCTCCTTGCGAATAATGCGGGTAGCCTCAATACCATCCAATGCCGGCATCTGAACATCCATAAAAATGAGATCAAACTCCTGATCCTTCAAAATCTCCAGGGCTTGCTTACCGTCGCCGGCTTCCGAAATCGAACAATTTAAAGCCTGTAAACTCAACTGCACTACATACCGGTTCATTTCGTTATCCTCCACCACCAGTACCCTGCGGCCTGTCAAATCGGGCGCTTTGGCCGAATACCGCGATTGAGCCGGCAAAAGATCGTGACGCGCCTGCCTCAACAACAGGTTGAAGTGAATGGTAGTACCTTCGCCTTTCGTGCTGCGCACTTCCACTTTACCGCCCATCAGCCCCACCAGGTGTTGAACTATATTCATGCCCAGCCCCGTACCCTGGAACTTACGACGACTATCGTTCTCTTCCTGCGTAAACTTCGAAAACAATTTACTCATAAACTCCTGGCTGATCCCTACGCCGGTATCGGCAATCTCGACGTTCACCACCCGCAAGGTATCTTTCATCAAGCCCGGCCATACTTTCACGTTAACCGACCCTTTTTCGGTAAACTTGATCGCATTGTCCATGAGGTTGATCAGCACCTGACGAATGCGCGCCTCATCACCAAAAAACACCGTATCCATTTCCGGTTCGATCGACAGAGTCAGGTCAATTTGCTTTTCCTGGGCGCGAAGTGTCATAATGCCTTCGGCATCCCTCAACAAAGTCGCAAAATCGAACACGCAGTTGTCGAGCACAAATTCGCCGGCTTCAATTTTTGATAAATCCAGAATATTATTCAGAATCGACAATAAATGAACCGATGCACTTTTCGCATTGGTAAGAAGAGCTTTCTGAGCAGGCGGGAGCCGTTGTTTCAGCAACTCCCTCACCATCCCCGTGATCACGTTCAACGGTGTACGAATCTCGTGGCTCATGGTAGCCAGGAAGATCTCTTTTGTTTTCGATGCCTCCTCGGCCACATTCTTCGCGCGTATCAATGCTTCCGCCTGCCGTTTACGCTCGGCAATATTCACCAGCATCTGCGAGAACACCACCAGTAAATCGCGCTCTTTCTCGCTGTAGGCATGAAAATCGCTTACCGAATCGAACCCTACAAAGCCCACCAGATCCTCGTTCAGCTTCATGGGCAGTGTAATCAGACTCTTCACCCCCTGAGGCTCCAAGATACCCCGCACACTGTACGGGCCGTTGTTGGGCAGCAGGTTGATGTCGGGCATATAAAAAGCTTCGCCTTTCTGATGTAATGCAATCCAGTTCGGTATAAAATCGATCGGTACATTCTGAAGATTATTGATTTCGGAACTAATGCCCTCCCTGCACCATTCGCAAGTGTTGCTGCATACGTTCTTTTCAAAATCGTAATCGAATATATAGGCTCTGTCGGCACTCACAAATTCGGCCATTTCACGCAACGATTCCTGCACGATCTCATCCACCTTATCGAGCTCGATATTGATGTAAGTCGACGAAATCTTTATCATCAGTGCCTGTAACCGCGAATATTGCTCATTCAGCTCCTGCGCTTCGAGCATGTCCGTAACATCGTTCAACACCGTAAACCGGTACTGCTTGTCGGACACCTGCATATTTTCGGCGCTCTTCAGCACCGTCAGGAGTTTACCGCTCTTGGTACGCAATTGAGCTTTAATATTTTCCAGTTTCCCCTCTGTATCGGCATGGGAAGCGATCCGCTCCTTTTCCTCCGGAGTCATGATCCCCAACTCCACCAATGTTCTGCCTACCAGTTCTTCGCGGGTGTACCCGAGCAACTCGCATACGGCGTCGTTTACTTCCAGATACTGCCCTGTAACCAGGTCGCTGAATCCACAGGGAGTGGGGTTGAAATAAAACGACTTTGCAAACTTCTCCTCCGAAAACTGAAGGCGGGAGATATCCTTGCTGATGCCGAACAAAGCCGGCTTATCGTCCCATACGCCCCTTATAACGGTGGTTTCGACAGGGATCTGCCTGGCGTCTTTGGTATAAAGAGGAATGGGACATACCCTGGTACTTCCGCCAATCATTTCCATAAAAATATGCATCACTTCTTTCTGCCGGTCGGGCGGATGAATCTTCAGCACATTGGAACCGATGATTTCTTCGGCCGTGTACTGTAAACGTCTGAAAATCGTTTCGTTGCAATGCACAATACGACCTTCGAGGTCGAGCACGAACAAAAAATCGTCGAGCGTATTGAAAAAAGTTTCGTAATTTTTACGAATCTGCAGGCACTTTTCAGTTTCAGGTGGGTTAAGAGGGATATACATGGCTATTTGTTAAGATCGATAACTCCTGTTTTCATCATATTATAAATGGTCGATTTCCCTATGTCGAGTTTTTTGGCGACCAGCAACACATCCTGGTCGTATTTTTTAAGGTAATCGGAAATAATTTCAGCAGTGAACTCACGCAGTGTTTTGTCGCGGTTCGAAAACTGGGTATACTTACTCACTTCGTGGAATACAATATTATCGGGCTTTATCATATTATCGGCACACATGGCACAGGCGGTATCGATCGTGCTTTTCAGTTCGCGCAAATTGCCCGGGTAATGATAATGAAGCAATTTATCTTCGGCCTCCGGCGAAATGAATATTTTACGCTTTTTATTGGCATTGCTGTATTCGCGAATAAACCGGCGTACATAAATCAAAATATCCTTCCCCCGTTCGCGCAAGGGAGGAACCTCGATCGACATGCCGTGCATGACAAAATAAAGGTCCTCACGGAAACGGCCTTCCCGTACTTCCTCAACAATATCGACCGGCACTGCGCCCATCAGCCTGAACTCTACCGGGCGTTGCTCGGTGGATCCCAAACGGGTGAATTTTCCCGATTGCACTACTTGCAGCAATTTTCCCTGCATGGCATGGTCGAGCAGGTGCAGATCGTCGATCAACAAGGTACCGCCGGCCGCTTCTTCGAATTTACCGGATTTATTGTAGAAAGCGCCCTGGAAAGCCCCTTTATCGTATCCAAAGAGTTCGCGTTCGAGCTTCTCATGATTAAAAAGCGATGCATTGATTTCAACAACAGGTTTCAGTTTCCGGTCGCTGTTGTAGTGAATGGTACGGGCCACTTCTCCCTTTCCTACTCCCGATTCGCCCGTCAGAAGCAGATTGGCATTGGTATCGGCGGCTTTGTGGATTAATCCCACCAGTTTACGTATTGCAAAACTTTTACCGGGGAATGCCTTCTCGATTTCGTAACTCAGCTGAAGTTTCTGCGTCAGCTCCTGGACTTGTTGTTTCAACTGCAAGTTTTCGCGAATATTCAGGATGGCTCTGAGCAGCAGTTCGCGTGTATGATCGTCCTTGGGAAAATAGTCGTGAGCTCCGTGTTTCAGCAATTTGACGGCCACCGAAATATCGTCCTGCCCGCTGATAATGATCACGGGCAAGTCGGGGATACGCAAAATAAGCTCGTCGAGCAGCCGGTCGCCGTCCATATCGGGCAATCCGTAATCAACACATACCACATCAGGATTCCGGCGTAATTCCTGCAGGCAATCGCGCGCAGTCGTGAACAGGCTTACCTCCATATTCGACTGCTGTGTAAGATGATGTTTCAGGATTTCTCCGTACCAGGGATCATCTTCGACAATAAAAACAGTGAGTCTCTCCATGCGTATGATATTGATCGTTATACTAATTCGATGGTAGTTCCTTCGGTCGACCCTACCAAATCGGCCCTGGTAATCACCACTTTGGTCACTCCGTCTTGCAGGGCATCAAAAGCATTTTCCAGTTTCGGTATCATCCCTCCCCGGATAATCCCTTTTGCGACATAATCGTCAAACAGCCGGGGCGTTAGGTTACCGATAACACTTTCATCATCGTTTTCGTTGCGTAATACTCCTTTTTTCTCGAAACAATACTGAAGGGTTACCGAAAAATGAGCAGCCAATGCTTTTGCCGCTTCGGCGGCTATCGTATCGGCATTGGTATTCAGCAGCGTACCTTTGCCATCGTGGGTAAGCGGAGCCAGTACAGGCACCACTCCACGTGCAACCAGATCGGCCAGGATACCGGCGTTCACCAGCTTCACATCGCCTACAAAACCATAGTCGACAGCCCCCACCGGACGTTTTTCAGAAACCATATAATTAAGATCGGCCCCCGTGAGTCCCATCGCATTAAGGCCCAACGCCTGCAATGCCGCCACTATCTGTTTATTCACAAGTCCGCCGTACACCATCGTCACCACTTCCAGCATCGCCTCGTCGGTAATCCGCCTTCCGTCCACCATCCGGCTTTCGATGCCCAACCTGGCAGCAATCGCCGTGGCCGAGCGACCGCCACCATGCACCAGCAGCTTGTGGCCCTTAATCTTTAAAAACCCGGCAAGCAGTTGCTGCAGGCTGGCAGGCTCCTCCACGATTTTACCGCCCACCTTTACTATCGTAAGTTCTTGTTTCATTTAAAAATGGATCATTGTATGTACATCAACACCTTCCGGCAGGTTCTCACGTCCTTTCAGGAAATCGAGTTCGATAAGAAAACTCACCTGCACCTGCGCAGGTTTAAACTTGTCGATAAGTTGCAAAGCAGCGCCCGCACTTCCTCCGGTGGCCAGTAAATCGTCGTGCAACAGCACCACATCATCCTCACTGATAGCATCCTTATGGATTTCGAGGGCATCGACCCCATATTCCAACGAGTATTCCACCCGGAATGTTTCGGCAGGAAGCTTACCGGGCTTGCGAAGCAGCACAAAACCGGCTCCCAGCTTATAAGCCAGGATACTCCCCAGCACGAAGCCGCGGCTTTCGACCCCCACTACCTTGGTGATGCCCCGGTCCTTATAATAGGCATAGAGCTCATCGGCAATGAAACGGAGTACCTCCGGGTCTTTCATGGCCGTAGTTATATCTTTAAACTGAATCCCTGGTTTCGGAAAATCGGGCACGTTGCGGATCGATGCGATCACTTGTTCAATTGTCATTGTCGTTGTTACGTTTTTTAATATTATAGATTGGCTTCGAGCATTCGCTTAATAACCACCTGGGCCGAAATTTCACGGTTGGCGGCTTCCTGAATCACGATGGAGCGGGGACTTTCGATCACTTCGTCGGTGACGATCATGTTGCGACGCACCGGCAGGCAGTGCATGAAACGGGCGTCGTTGGTAACGGCCATTTGCCGTCCGCTCACCGTCCAGCTCCGGTCGGTGCTCAGTATTTTACCGTAATGGGGGTCCTGAAATGCCGCCCAGTTCTTGGCATATATAAAATCGGCTCCCTCAAACGCCTTCATCTGATCGTATTCCACCCGGGCACCGCGCACGAACTGCTCCGGCAATTCGTAACCTTCGGGATGGGTGATCACGAATTCAACATCCGCCTCGTTCATGAAATCGGCAAAGGAGTTAGGAACCGCCTGTGGTAATGCGCGCGGATGCGGAGCCCAGGTAAGCACCACTTTCGGGCGCTCCTTCGTTTTATACTCTTCGATGGTGATAAGGTCGGCAAAGGCCTGCAAAGGATGCCCCGTAGCAGCTTCCATACTGAAAACCGGCTTCCCCGAATATTGTATAAACTGATTCAACAGGGTTTCGCTGTAGTCGAAATCCTTATCCTCAAACTGGGCAAAAGCACGAACGCCAATCACATCGCAATACGCTCCCATCACCGGAATAGCTTCCAGAATGTGCTCGGGCTTGTCGCCGTCCATAATCACCCCCCGTTCGGTTTCGAGCTTCCAGGCGCCCTGATTGATATCGAGTACCATGGTATTCATACCCAGGTTCATTCCCGCTTTTTGGGTACTCAAGCGGGTACGCAGGCTCGAATTGAAAAATACCATCAACAGGGTTTTATCGGTACCCAGCGATTTATAACTGTAGCGGTTGGCTTTTACTTCCAGGGCTTCTCTTACCGCAGCCTTCAGATCGCCCAGATCGTGTACGTTTGTATATGTTCTCATTCTTTAAAAAATTGCTTACCGGGGTTGCATCACCACCAGCGGAATAAGCATCTCTTCGAGCGAAATGCCTCCGTGTTGAAATGTATTCCGGTAATAGCTCACATAATGATTATAATTGTTGGGATACGCAAAAAAATCGTCGTTGCCTGCAAAAATATAGGTCGAACTTACATTCGGACTCGGTAAGCCCACCCGTTTCGGATCGGTAATTTCAAATACTTCTTTCTTGTTATAACTCAGATTCTTGCCCACCTTGTAGCGCAAATTCACCGTGGTATTCTTATCGCCGATTACCTTTACCGGATTCTTTACCTGTATCGTACCGTGATCGGTAGTCAGCACTACCTTATACCCGCGGCGTGAAATGGCTTTCAGCAACTCGAGCGTTCCCGAATGCCGGAACCACGAAAGAGTAAGCGACCGGTAGGCCTGCTCGTCGTTGGCCAGCTCGCGCATCATCTTCGATTCGGTACGGGCATGCGAAAGCATATCGATAAAATTAAGCACACACACGTTCAGTTGGTTTCCATCGAGCTGCGGCAAACGCTCGATCAACTTTTCGCAGTACGACGACTCGTTTACCTTATTGTACGAAAAGGTATAATTCTTCCGGAAGCGGCTGAGCTGCGTCTGAATCAAATCCTTCTCATTCAAATTCTTACCTTCATCCTCGTCCTCCTCGACCCACAAATCGGGGAAGAGTTGCTGTATTTGAACCGGCATCAACCCCGAGAATATCGCATTACGCGCGTATTGAGTGGCCGTGGGTAATATGGCCGAATACAGGTTTTCTTCCGCAAAGGTATAAAACTCCGACAGCATTTCACGAATAATCTTCCACTGGTCGAACCGGAAATTGTCGATCAATACAAAAAACACTTTTTCGCCTTCGTCGAGCAACGGGAATACCTTCGTTTTAAACAAATCGGGACTCATCAAGGGACGTTTGTCGGGATTACGGAACCAGTCCTCGTAATTGCGCTTCACAAATTTAGTAAAGGTATGATTGGCTTCGGTTTTTTGCATTCGCAACATTTCGTCCATTCCGCTATCGGTTTCGGCCAGCTCCAGTTCCCAATATACCAGCTTCTTATACACTTCCACCCAATCGTCGTAGGTCAACGAATCGTTGATCTGCATCCCGATACGGCCGAATTCGGAGCGATACGAACTGGTTGCGTGCTCGGTAACGATCTCTTTTTTGTGAATGTTTTTCTTTAAAGTCATCAATATCTGGCTCGGGTTCACCGGTTTTGTAAGATAGTCGGCAATTTTACTCCCGATTGCCATATTCATGATATTCTCCTCTTCGCTCTTGGTAATCATCACCATAGGAACATCCGGATCGATTTCCTTGATTTGCGCAAGGGTTTCCAATCCGCTGAGTCCCGGCATGTTTTCGTCGAGGAAAATAATGTCGAAACTCTCCTTTTTACAGAGGTCGACGGCATCCTTTCCGTTGGTGGCAGTCACCACTTCGTAGCCCTTTTCTTCCAGAAAAAGCACATAAACGTTCAATAAATCAATTTCATCATCTGCCCAAAGAATTCTGTCTTTCTTCATATCGCGTTACTGTTTATTTTCTTGTATTGATAGGAACTGCTCATAATCGTCCAGCTTTTTACCCGAACGGAGCAATCCGTAATTAAAATCGGAAAAAATCACCGGCACTACCTTCAGCAGGTCCAGTTGCTTCTTCACGGCCTCATCGTCGCGTACCGACTGCCAGTACCATTCGGCTTCGGCATAATCCTCAAAATCGTACACCGAAACCCCATTCAACCGGCCTTCGACAGGTGCAATGGTAATCTCGAAGTCCTTAATCAGGAATTTTGAGAAATTGTAAACTGCCAGTTGAAACTGCAAAGGAAACAACTCTTCCTCCGGTGTTTCCGACAGTAGTATCAGCCGGTGCGGTCCCTTTCGCTCGGGCGAAAAATCGAGCTTCACACTATCGTTCAAAGCCACTGCGGCCAGTTCGGCCGCACGCCGTGCCAGTATCGATCCGTGCGAACTACCTTGCTGCGATTCACGTCCCTGACGAAGCAGCGCCAGCATATCCTTACTCATAGCACTTACTTCACTTTGTGGAAATTCGTCGAGCAAGCCATTCAACTCGGCCTCAAACCGATCGCGATCGCCCGTTTTTGCCACACTCAGGGCCTTCAGGAAAAGGAACTTCGGCATCAGCGTACTCAAGGGGAAGCGACGGCGAACGGTATCGGTAAGCTCCTGCACCTGCTTGAATTCATTAGCATTGAAAGCCTTGTAGGTGAGTTCGTACAACGAATCCTGCTGTTCGAACATTTGCTGCCTTTTACGGAGGAAATCGGGGTCGGCTATCAATTGAGCGTAACGCGTACCCGGATATTCGTTCAACAACCTGCTGCGAACCCCTTCGGCCTGAAGCGGTTGTTGCAGTTTCTGATACACCAGGTAATTGTTGAACAAGGCATCGGAAGCCAGTTCTTTTTTCCTAAAACGAGTCACATATTCGTCGAACGTAGCTATGGCCAGCGGATAATCTTCGAGTTTATCCTTGTAAATGGTTCCCAGCTTGAACAGTGCTTCGGCCCATATTTCGTTCGATTTCTCAAGCTGAGCCGGAGTAACGGGAATCTGTTTAAGGTAAAATTCCGGATTTGTTTCAACCGAAGAGCCCGTGTCGGCGGTCGCCGCCGGCTGCGTGCCCGCAGCTCCTGCGAGCGAATCCTGCGGCAAGCTAGCGGCCTCCCCGTTGGCGGCATCCGCAGTTTCGGCAAACATAGCTGCCGATTTATTTATCCGGCGCCAGTTATCCTCCAACTTACGTTTTCCCCATCGTTTCTGAAACTCCTGCTGCCCGGTACGGAGCGCCTGAGTGTTGTAAAAATACCAGGCATTGGCCTGACCGGGCGCACCGATCGGAGTCATGCCGGCCATCGGATCGAGCCCCGGTTCGCGGTTCGCCTCTTTTTCCAGGCGTTCGGCTTCGCGTTCGGCAGCCAGTTTTTCTTCGCGTTGTTGCCAGGCTATATATCCTTTAATGGTTTCGAGGCGCTGCTCGGGCGTCATAGCCGAAAGGCGCTGCAGGCTATCCTGGAGGCTGACCATTTCGTACTCCACCACCAACTCCGATAAAAGCTCCGCTCGTTTCGTAACCCTTGCAAATTCGTTATGCTCCGGAGTAATCAGCTTCGAAGCCTCGTCGTAAGCGGGCTGCGCTTTCACATAGCGTTGCTGTACATACAATACATCGGCCATACGAATCAATGCCGTGGCCTTTTCAAGCCCGTTGCGCGTACTCTTTTCGGCAGCCTGGCCGAAACTTACAATCGCGTTGGCTGTATCCCTGTCGTGCAGGTACGACAAACCTACGGTATAATACAACTGGTCGAGATAATCCTGATTATTGTTATTATCGATCATCTTCTGAAGCTGGCGACGCACTTCCTTTGTATGTTGCAAAAACAAGGCAGCCCGGCTGATGCGGGCATTCAAATCCATTTCGTAAGGAGGATTGGCATCGAGTACCCGGGTATAGGCGTCGAACGAAGCCTGCTTGTTACCGCTTTTTTCATGCAGCTGAGCCATCAGAAAGGTAAACCGCATCAGCATTTTCTTATCCCGCTCGTACTTCATTGCCAGTTCCAGAAAAGGCATCGCCTCCTTGTAAAGATGCTGCTTCAACATCAGGTCGGCCTGCACCGCAGCAAACAAACCCGAATTTTCGTTGCGCAAATCGTTAGGATTCAGCTTGCGCAACATTTCTTCGGCTTCGTAAATCCAACCCATTTCGGCGTAGGCTCTCACTACCCACAGCCTGCAGGTCATCTCCAGGTCGATATCGTTGGGAAAGTGGCGGATAATATAATTAAAAGTCCCTACCGAACCCAGGAAATCGGCCTTATGAAATTCGGCTTTCGCCAGTAGCAACCACACTTCTTTCATAAACGGATTGAACTCCTCCTGCTGCAGAAAAGCCCGGTATTTCGGATCGGATCGTTTTTTCGGATTCGCCCTGGGTTTTTCCTTTATCGAACGGGTTTTGATCGCTTTACGGGCTTTTTCGATGGCGCGGGTCATTTGCGAACTCCCGGCCGTAGCATTCGCATGAATGCTGATGGGATACATGGAAATTACGGTGCTGTAATCGTCTTTAGAAGCTTGCAGAATAGCCTGTAAACCTTCGTCGTAGCTCTTTTTCCCATTAAAGTAAACGTTAAAACGGGTATTAAGCGACTGAACGGCACGTTCGCGCCAGGTATTCTTACTGGTCGAACAAGAAGTAACCAGAAATACCGGCAAAAGTAGGAGCAGAATGTACTGCCTGTGATGGAAGCGTTCTTGGGTCACTTTTTAATTTTTAACTCACAAAGTTAAACAAAATCGGATAGTATTGCGTAATTTTGCGTCGATTTTTTAAACTATTAATGTAAAACTATGTGGGTACTGGTTTTATTGTTCGTGCTGGGAACTTCTTTGATTATGGTTCTCACCTGGATGAAACGAAAAAAGGAAACCACCGAGGTTGAAGTCAACTTCGAAATGGATGAAGAATGCTGTGGCGCTCATGATACTTGCGATAAAGATTCCCTGCTGAATGCCGATGCCGTGGTGGTGTATTACGACGATGAAGAGCTGGATAAACTACGCGGAAAAGACCCGTCGACCTTCACGGCCGACCAGGAAAAACAAGTAGCCGATGTGTTCTACACCCTCCGCGAAAGCGATGTGGCAGGCTGGCTGCGCAGTCTTCAACTAAGAGGTATCGAGCTGCCTTCCGAAATAAAAGAAGAAGCCTTGATGATTGTGCGCGAACGGCGGGCCTGAGTGCTACCGTACTTCGCCCTCGCCGCCGGGAGTTGGGGTATCGAATTGCTTTTTCACCACCAGCATCATCACCGTGCACACCACTATACTGATATAGCCGGCCAGGGCTGTCGTGTCGCTTCCAAAGCGCTCCAGGTCGAGATCCACCCATCCCTGCTGATGCATAAAGTAAAAGCTCACAACCGTGGCATTATTGACAAAATGAGCTATCACCGGGTACCACAACGAACCGCTCCAAACCATCAGGTAACCCATAATGGCCCCCAGAAGCATGCGGGGAACAAATCCATAAAACTGAAAATGAATAAAGCTGAAAATAACGGCTGCGAGCCATACGGCCAGGTGTTTGCCCACCTTCGAATGTAACAATTGCTGAACGGTGGCCCTGAAAAATAATTCTTCGCCCAACGCAGGAATTACGGCCACTAATCCCAGGGTCGACAACAGAGCTACCCAATCCTCCATTACCATCAGGCGCTCGGTCATCTCTTCGGCCCTTTGTTCCATGGCCCGCATTGCAGCTTCGAGCGTTGCCAGCGACCCGGGAAGAACAATACTGTCGTTCCATTCGCCGATCAGATTAATAGCCGGGATGGCCGACCACATGGTAAGCAATACCAGCAGCCCTTTTTTTGCGGAAGGAACCTGCGTAAGCTTCAACCAGGCTGCAGGCCGGTGGCTCCATACCGAGGCCAGCACCAATGGCGGTACAAAGAAAATCCCTATCGACTGAAGTAGCTGCGCCAACTTCAACGAGCGAATACTTTCCAGGTCGCCGCCCGCTACCAATACCGTAAGCAGCGAAAACAACAGCAACGACACCAGTGTGAGCCCTGCCAGCTGAAACAGCCTGAAAACAGGCCCCGAATCGGATTCATGCGCTTTCATTTCCTATTGATGTGTTTTGTAAGTTTACTCCCAACAAAAAAACTTCTGCCAGCCTCCCAGGTCAACAGAAGTTCTTCAAGTTCCGAATCTGCAAAAGTGTTACGCTTTGGGGCGGGCTTCTTTTACGACCATGGTGCGACCATCCAGTTCGGCACCGTTCAGCTCTTCAATGGCTTTCTGAGCACCGGCATCATCCATTTCGACAAAAGCAAAGCCTTTCGATTTGTTGGTTTCACGGTCTTTGATGATTTTACAAGATTGTACCTGACCATATTCGGCCATGACCCCTTGCAGGTCGTTTTCACGGACTCTGTAACTTAAGTTACCTACATAAATGTTCATAAAAAAATAAAAATAAAAAAAATGAATGAATTAACCATTAAGAACGGAATAAAAAAACGTGTAGGTTACAACATATCAGCCGTGAAAGGGAAATACGTGGTGTGAACCAGGCGAATTATTTAACGCATTCTTCGACGCAAAGAAAAAGAAAAAATTTCAATAAAACAAAGAAATGTAAAAAATAATTTAAATGTAATACTTCCATTTCTCAGCCTCGGATTTGCCCGCTTCCTTTAATGATCCATTTGTACGAACACAGCTCATCCAACGCCATCGGACCGCGGGCGTGCAACTTCTGCGTACTGATTCCGATTTCGGCTCCCAGCCCAAACTGCGCACCATCGGTAAACGCCGTCGAAACATTGGTATATACACACGCAGCATCCACCATCGTATCGAAATACCGGATCGCCTCGTCGTTCTCGCTGATAATACATTCGCTGTGCTTCGAGCTGTTGACCGAAATATGCTCCACCGCCTCTTCCTTCGAAGCAACCGTCTTTACTGCCAGTTTATAATCCAGGAATTCGGTACCGAAACTCTCCTCTACCGCATGCTGCAGCAGCCGGGACGGATAATGCCCCTCGAGATAGGTGTACGACGGCTCGTCGGCATAAATAATCACATCGCGCGCCGCCAGCGGCAGGCACAATGCAGCCAGATCGGCCAGTCGGTCCGAATGGATCACCAGGCAATCGAGCGAATTACACACACTTACCCGCCGGGTTTTGGCATTGAAAACGATTTGTTTTCCTTTTTCCAGATCGCCATCGGCATCAAAATAAGTGTGGCAGATACCGGCACCGGTTTCGATCACCGGAATACGTGCATTGCTACGCACAAAGTCGATCAACCCCTTGCCTCCACGGGGAATGATCATATCCACAAAGCCCACGGCATTGAGCAACTCGGCGGTGGCTTCGCGGCCTGCCGGCAACAGCGTCACACAATCGGGATTGAGCCCGTTACGTTCCAGCACTTCCTTTATTAACTTCACTATCGCCGTATTGGAATGGATGGCATCGGTACCGCCTTTCAATACGCAGGCATTACCCGATTTCAGACACAACGAAAACACATCGAAACTCACATTGGGACGTGCCTCGTAAATAATACCAATCACCCCGAA
Organism: Paludibacter sp. 47-17; assembly: GCA_001898935.1. Lineage (GTDB taxonomy): Bacteria > Bacteroidota > Bacteroidia > Bacteroidales > Paludibacteraceae > Paludibacter. The sequence goes on along the minus strand of MKVT01000025.1, from coordinate 11,489 downwards.
CGGAACACTCACCCGGGTAATCGTCATCCCGTTGGGACGTTCCAGCTCCTGCTGAACTTTTCCAAGCGGCGAAGGCAATAAGGCTACATTACGCATATCGGCTGCAATTCCGGCAATCCGTTCCTCGGTAAGCAGCAAACGGTCGTACATCGGATTCGAACGGTCCATTGCCGCCAGATCCAGGGCATTGGCTTCTAAAATCCGGCGGCCCGACGCCACTGCCGCATCGGCCACATCCTCGAGCAACTTATTGATGGTTCCGGCATCTGCCAGGTTGAGCATACGCGATGCCACCACTGCTTTTTCTTTCCAATTCATATTATTCGAGATAGAGATAATCGCAGTGTACGAGAGGTTTAACATTTTTCTTCCCCATCGCCTCGCGGGCTTTCGCACTGTCGTACTGCACCTTGCCTACGCCCAGAAAAGTCCCGTCCTCTGCTTTTATCTTGATTATATCGTCTTTTTCAAATTCTCCTTCGATGGCGGTAACCCCTACCATCAGCAAACTTACCGCCTGCTCACCGGTAAGCACCCGGGCTGCATTGGCATTGATCGTCACTTCCCCTTTTGCAAAACCCGAACTGTGAGCTATCCACTTTTTTACCGACGAAACCGATTCGCCGGCTGCCCTGAAACGCGTACAAACAATGTCCGATTTTTTATCGAGCAACCCCGGAAGAATATTGTCCCTCCTTCCGTTGGCAATATACACGTCGATTCCCTCATCGGCTATCTTACGGGCAATGGTGGTTTTAGTCGCCATCCCTCCCCGGCCGAACGACGATTTCGTGCTTTGAATAAAATCCGACACATTTTCCCCCTGCCGGATTTCGGTAATTACTGCAGAGGAGGGATCGGAGGGCGGGCCGTTGTAAATGCCATCCACATTGCTCAGAATGATGAGCGCCTGCATATCCATCATCGAAGCAATGAGGCCCGACAATTCGTCGTTGTCGGTAAACATGAGCTCGGTCACCGACACCGTGTCGTTTTCGTTTACAATCGGTATCACCCGGTTCTCCATCATCACCTGCATACAATTGCGCTGATTGAGGTAGTGGCGGCGACTACCGAAATTTTCCTTGGTAGTGAGCACCTGTCCGACGGTAATTCCATGCTCGCGAAACAAATCCCAGTAATGATTAATAAGCTTGGCCTGACCCACCGCCGAAAACAACTGGCGCTGATCCACCACGTCCATCTTTTTATGCATCCCCAATAGGCTTCGTCCCGATGCCACCGCACCCGACGAGATAAGTACGATTTCGACTCCTTTCTGATGCAGCAATGCAATTTGATCGACCAGGGCCGACATACGGGTAATATCGAGTTTTCCATCGGGGCGCGTGAGCACATTACTCCCGATTTTCACAGCAATGCGTTTGTATTTATAGGACATCTTCTTAGCTTTCGTTGTAAATAACCGACAATACGGTGGTGCCTACAGCATGAAGCGTGTTGCGGTCGATATTCTCCATCGTATCGTTGATGGTATGCCAGTACTCCCCAAATCCTTTCTCGCTGTTCGGATCGTACTGGATAATATTGACCGACGGGATACCTGCCAGTTGGTTGACGTATAAATGATCGTCGGTAATCGAGCCGCCGGGTGCGTTGATAAAATAACGCTGATGCCCCAGCCGATGAGCAGCCGACCATACTTTATTAACTATATCCATCGCAAAATGTTCGGAAATCTGCTCCCGGTAAAAGCTAGCGCCGGGCGCACCTACCATATCGAGCAATATTCCAAACGATGCTTTGTAGCCGGGCTGGTGCGGATTGCGCGACCAATGCTGCGACCCCAGACACCAGGTATGCTGCTGGTTGCCCTGCCACGACTCCGGCGCTCCGTAATCCTCGGCATCGAAAAATACGATATCCACTCCAACCTGAGGCGATTTCAATCCGAGCTGGCGGGCTACTTCGAGCAACACTCCTACGCCGCTGGCGCCGTCGTTGGCGCCGGTCACGGGGGTATTGTAATTGGCCGGATCGGGATCGTGATCGGACCACGGACGCGTATCCCAATGGGCAAAAAGCAGTATACGCTTGCTGGCAGCAGTATTGAAACTCCCTATTATATTTACACCGTTTAACACTTTGCCGTTGAATGCCCGCGCCTGAAACGGTTGTTCATGTACCGTTGCGCCGGCTGCTTGCAGGCGGTTCACCAGGTAGACAGCACAGCGCCGGTGAGCATCGGTATCGGGAATGCGGGGACCAAAAGCCACCTGGTCGGCTATAAATGTGTAAGCAGAATCGGCCGAAAAGTCGGGAATAACCACCGCCGACGGGACAGGACTTGCTGTTTGTGCTGGTTTTTGCTGACAGGAAGACATAAAAACAGCTAAAAGAAGGAGGTAAAAAATCTTCATCACCGGTTGAATTTTTGCTCAGCAAAGATACTGTTTTTTTTAGAAATGATGATTTTTGTGCTTTTTTAAACCACAAATGGGGACATTTTGTGCAAAAACACTCAAAAATAGGTTGTAAAACATGTTTTTGCGTTTGTTTAATTGAAAAAATCCCGCTTTCTTTGCAAGCGTTAACTAAACAACACAATCTTTTTTATACCTTAAAAAAACTAATACCTATTAACAGCGCGGGACTTTGTGAAAAGTCCCGCGCTGTTGTTTTATACACACAGGAGAGGGGCCTGTATCAGGTAAGAGTCCGTTTCGGAAAACTTGTACTCAGTTTCGCTAAAAAAACAACCGGATTTAAATATTGCACATTTTTTTCAACTTAGTGCAAAACCCGTATTGCTACATCTGTAAAAAAACGTATTTTTGTGGCTGAATCACCAACAGGAAGACTGCTTCCATTTCTGTATGCGAACAGAATATTAACCCAATATAATACGCTAAAAAATGAGTTTTAACATTGTTGTGCTTGCAAAACAAGTGCCCGATACGCGTAATGTGGGAAAAGATGCCATGAAAGCCGACGGTACGGTCAACCGCGCCGCCTTGCCCGCCATCTACAACCCCGAAGATCTCAACGCGCTCGAACAGGCACTTCGTTTGAAATCAAAAATCGGCGATGCCACCGTTCAGGTGCTTACCATGGGTCCCGCCCGTGCTGCCGAGATTATCCGTGAGAGTATGTACCGTGGCGCCGACGGCGGTTTTTTGCTGAGCGGCCGCGAATTCGCCGGTTCCGATACCCTCGCTACTTCTTACGCGCTGGCAGCCGCCATCCGCAAAATCGGTAAAGTCGATCTGATTATTTCCGGTCGCCAGGCCATCGACGGCGATACCGCCCAGGTGGGTCCGCAGGTGGCCGAGAAACTGGGGTTGCCGCAGATTACCTATGCCGAAGAAATTCTCGATCTCTCCAACGGTACCATTACCGTGCGCCGCCGGCTCGAACGGGGTGTGGAGGTGGTGAAAGGACCACTTCCCATGGTGGTCACCGTGAATGGCTCGGCTGCTCCCTGCCGCCCCCGCCATGCTAAACTCACGCTCAAGTATAAAAATGCGATGTCGGTTTCGGAGCAACAGGCTTCGTCGACCGATTATACCGGTAATTACCACACCTTTACCATCCCCGAATGGGGTGCTGCCGATATCGAACACGAGGCGCAATGGCTCGGACTGTCGGGGTCGCCTACCAAGGTGAAACAAATCGAAAACGTGGTGTTCACCGCTAAGGAAAGCAAACAGCTTACCGGTGCCGACACCGAAATCGAAGCGTTAATAAAGGAACTTATCGCTAACCATACTATCGGATAATCAGCATGAATAATATTTTTGTCTACTTGGAAATTGAAGACGGCATCGTAGGCGATGTGAGTCTCGAACTACTTACCAAAGGCCGTCAGCTGGCCGATCAGCAGCAATGCAAACTGGAGGCGGTAGCTGCCGGTTACCAACTCGATAAAATCGGAGCCCAGGTTTTTCCCTATGGTGTGGATACGCTGTACCTGGCCGACGATAAACGACTTTCGCCCTACACCACCCTTCCCCATACTGCGCTGCTGGTAACTCTTTTCAGGGAAGAAAAACCGCAAATCGCCCTCATGGGCGCGACCTCGATTGGACGCGACCTCGGTCCGCGCGTTTCGTCGGCTTTGTTCAGCGGGCTGACGGCCGACTGTACTTCGCTGGAAATCGGTTCGTACGAAGATAAAAAAGCCGGTAAAGTGTACAACGACCTGCTGTACCAGATCCGTCCGGCGTTCGGAGGAAATATCGTAGCTACCATCGTGAATCCCGACTGCCGTCCGCAGATGGCCACCGTGCGCGAGGGAGTAATGAAAAAAGAAATCCGCGACCCGGAATACAAGGGAAAAACAAAAAAGCTGGAAGTTTCAAAATATGTGAAAGACGAGGACTTCATTATTGAAGTGATCGAACGGCACATGGAAAAATCGAAGGTTAATCTTAAAAACTCGCACATCATCATCACCGGCGGCTACGGGATGGGAAGTGCCGAAAACTTCAAATTGCTGTACGACCTGGCCAACGTGCTGGGGGGTGAAGTAGGCGCATCGCGTGCCGCAGTGGACGCCGGTTTTGCCGAACACGAACGGCAGATCGGGCAGACGGGCGTAACCGTGCGTCCGAAATTGTATATTGCCTGTGGTGTGTCGGGGCAAATCCAGCATATTGCCGGCATGCAGGAAAGCGCCATGATCATTTCCATCAACAGCGATCCGCATGCCCCTATCAACACTATTGCCGACTATGTAATTACCGGAACGGTAGAAGAGGTGATCCCGAAAATGATTAAGTACTACAAGAAAAACAGCAAGTAAGATGAACTACTATTCGAATAATCCCGCGCTGAAGTTTCAGCTTTCGCATCCGCTGATGCAGAAAATTGTAACGCTGAAGGAGCAAAACTTCGCGGAAAAAGATACCTACGACTTCGCTCCGGTCGATTTTGAAGATGCCATCGATAATTATCAGCGGGTGCTGGAAATCGTGGGCGAAATTGCCGGCGATATTATTGCCCCGAATGCAGAGGGTGTCGATAAAGAAGGTCCGCAGGTAATCAACAACCGCGTGAAATACGCGCGCGGCACCCAGGAAAACCACGACGCACTTACGCAGGCCGGACTGTATGGCATGTCGTTGCCCCGCGCCTATGGAGGTTTAAACTTTCCGCTCACTCCTTATATTATGAGCGGCGAACTGGTTTCGCGCGCCGATGCCGGCTTTGCCAATATCTGGGGACTGCAGGATTGTGCCGAAACCATTGCCGAGTTTGCCGACGAAGATACGAAACGCGAATTCCTTCCGCGCGTATGCGAAGGTGCTACCTGTTCGATGGACCTCACCGAACCCGATGCCGGTTCCGATTTGCAGGCGGTGATGCTGAAGGCAACTTACAATGAACACGATGGAGTGTGGTACCTCAATGGCGTGAAACGTTTTATCACCAACGGCGATGCGCAGATCAAGCTGGTACTGGCCCGTTCGGAAGAAGGGTCGGCCGATGCCCGCGGCTTGTCGTATTTCGTGGCCGATAATAACTTCGACCATACCATCAAGGTTCGCCGTATCGAAAATAAATTAGGGATTAAAGGTTCGCCTACCTGCGAACTGGTATTCACCAACACACCGGCCCGCCTGGTAGGAACCCGCCGTATGGGACTTATCAAATACGTGATGTCGCTTATGAACGGCGCCCGCCTGGGCGTCGGCGCCCAATCGGTGGGCGTATCGCAGGCTGCCTACGACGAGGCGCTGGCCTATGCCCGCGACCGTAAGCAGTTTGGCAAGGCCATTATCGAGTTCCCGGCTGTGTACGAAATGTTGTCGGTCATCAAGGCCAAACTCGAAGCTTCGCGTGCGTTGCTGTACGAAACCACCCGTTTTGTCGATGTTTATAAAGCCTACGAAGCCATCGAAGCTACCCGTAAGCTGACGCCGGAAGAGAGGGCCGACTACAAGGAATATCAAAAACTGGCCGACGCTTTCACGCCGGTACTAAAAATGTTTGCCAGCGAATATGCCAACCAGAATGCCTACGATTCGGTACAGGTGCACGGAGGTTCGGGATTCATGAAGGATTATGCCTGCGAACGTATCTACCGCGATGCCCGTATCCTTACCATTTACGAAGGTACCTCGCAGCTGCAAACCGTAGCTGCCATCCGCCACGTAACTACCGGTAACTACCTCAAACAAATCCGCCATTACCAGGAACAGCCCATCAGCCCCGAATTCAATTCACTGAAAAAAAGGCTCGAAAGCATGACCACTTTGTATGAAAATGCCGTGAACCGTGTCGTTGATGCAAAAAACCCCGAATACATCGACTTCCAGGCCCGCCGGTTGGTGGAAATGGCCGGACATATCATTATGTGTTATTTGCTCCTGATCGATGCCACGCGCGACGCTATGTTTGCCAAGTCGGCCGAAATTTATCTGAAATTTGCCGAAGTGGAAGTGCGTAAACATGCCACCTTCATCAAACATTTCGAGGTGGAACAGATCGACAAATACCGGATGGTGTAAGCCCGGATGCACGAAAAAAAACGCTTCCCTTCGTTTTCGTAACCGGGAGGCGTTTTTTTCTACATATCTTCGCCGAAATAATATTCCACCAGCCGGCGGTTGGCTGTTATATAAGCCCGGTAGGGCGACGAGCTGCGCAACAAATTCGCATGAATCGTATGCTTCAGCAACTGATAAACAACTCGTTTGGCAGGTTTAAAGCGCAATTGTATTTCCTCCATACAGGCATTTAAATCGTCGCTTCGAAAATGAAGTATGCGGTCGAGCTCGCTACTGTCGCCGTAAAATCCGCAGTGATAATTACGAGTAGCAAACGCGCGCGGAGGAAAAGAGGGTGCTCCCAGGCCTGCCATCTGGAATACGCGGTTCAGAAACTCACGGTACGTGATGCGGCATTGTTCGCCTCCTCCCAGGTTAAACAGGCGATGATTCAGACTCTCCCGCTTATCGATGGAATTTACAAATGCCTGGGCGGCATTTCCCGGCGAGCAGGTTTCAATCTTCGTATCGAGCGGTATGTGAAACATCAGGCGCGAAAGTTTATGCCGTTTCAGGATGGCCGTAATCCGGAAAACCGACCAATCGAGCTGCGACGATCGTACGATCGATTCGGCCATCACTTTCGATTGTGCATATATATCGTTGGTGCTGGGGTTCACCGGATCGCTGATCCGGATGACGGGCTCCGCCAACCGGTCGCCATACACCGATATACAGGAGCTATACAGAAAAAAGGCCCGGGGAGAGTTTTTTTCCAGTTGATTAATAAGTATCTTTGTTCCGGTAACGTTGACGTCGTATACCCGGTCGGGCCGGCGATCGGCGTTGGGAGCCACGATTGCAGCCAGATGAATCACCACGTTCAAGTCGCCGGGAAGCGATGCAACCGAATTCACTTTCGCTAAATCGCCGTATATCAACTTGATTTGTTTTCGGTAGCGCCGGTAGAACAACCGATTTTCGAGCGTATGTTGATCCATTACATAGATCTCAAGATCGGGCCGGCCGGCTATTCGACACAGCAACTCCCTACCAATGGTTCCCGAAGCACCGGTAAGTAATACTTTGCATACCTGAGGCATATAATAGATTGAATTTGTGTTTATCTGATTGCAAGGGGGTGAAAAATTAAACAAAACAAACCAAAAAATTGTTTAATAATTCAACTATAATTACAATTTTTAACGGTACTGTGCATTGCACTTCAAAATAACCCGGCAGGCTATAAGCAAACTGAATAGATATGATGAAAGACCAACAGATTATTTGCATTTCGAGTACTACCTGGTTTGGATACTATACCAAATCGACGGTTCAGCTTCTGGAACGTCTGGCTGCATCCAACCAGGTATTGTTTATTGAATATCCTCATACCTGGAAAGATATTGTGACCACCCTGCTGAAAAAGCAACAGGGTGCCCAGGTAGCACGTATGCTGGGACTCGGCAAGCGCCTCCAACGTATTACTACGGCATCGTCGACCCACGTTTTTAATTTAGTAGTGCCTCCTACCCTGCCGGTTTATTTTTTGAAGAACGAGAAACTTTTCAATTGGCTTTTCCGCATCAACAGCACCGTTTATCTGCGCTCGGTACGTAAAGCTGCCCGCGCATTGGGCTTCGAAAGGCCCATCGTGATCGCAGCGTTTAATCCCTTCTACGGGAATGCCTTGCTGGGCAAACTCAACGAAAAGGCTCATATATATTACTGTTACGATGCTGTGGAATCGTGGTTTTACGGCGAGCGTATTTTTGCCACCGAGGAGCAGTATATCCGGAAGGTGGATGGAGTTATCACCACCTCCGATCAGCTGTACCGCGAAAAGAGCGGTTTAAATCCCCGGTGTGTGACGGTGAAAAACGGGGTCGACTTCCAGTTGTTTGCTCCTCACGCCCGTAGGGCTATTGTGCAGCGGGAGCGCAAAAAAATCGGGTATATCGGCAGTCTCGATCATCGTTTCGACATCGATCTGGTTGAGTTCGTGATCCGTCGTTCTCCCGGGTTGGATTTCGAATTCACGGGGGCTTTGCTCAACGAGGCTGTCAAAACCCGGCTGTCGGGTTATCCGAATGTCCGGTTTTTCGAGCCGGTCGATTCGGCAAAGGTGCCGGCACTTTTAGCCTCTTACGATGCTGGTATGATTCCTTATCTTCGGAACGAGGCGAATAAGAATATATATCCGCTTAAAATTAACGAATACCTGGCTGTGGGCGTACCGTTGGTGATGACCAACTTTGCAGGGCTACCCGAATTCGATACCATGGTGAGTACTGCGGCCAATGAGGAGGAGTTTTTAAAACTCCTACAGCATGAAATTAATTCCGATTCACTTGCAAAAGTGACGGATCGTATTAACTTTGCAAAAAAAAATTCCTGGGAAGCACGCACTGAAGAATTCGGCCAAGCACTGATTCGGCTCACCGGCCTGCATAACACCCGGGAATGCGACTGAATAAGATCTCGTGCAGTAGTCGTTTTTTCCAATTGGCATCACCCACTACTGCCGGCAATGCAACCATTTAATTGTTGAATTCTATGTATTATCGGAATATTGCTGATTTGAACCGTACAATCCTGGCGAATATCGACCATATCCCTGCCGATACCGATCTTATTGTAGGCATTCCCCGAAGCGGGATGGTGCCGGCTGTCCTCATTGCGCAGGCCTTGCATTTGCCGTATACCGATATGCATTCCTTCTTAGCCGGCCGTATGCATACCTCCGGCAACCAGGAAATCGCCATTACTCCCGATCGATACAGAAATATTATTATGGTCGACGACAGCGTAGCTTCGGGCAACGCCATAACGAAAGCCCAGGCCTTGCTTCACGAGGCCGGAAAGCGCTACAACATCCGTTACTGCACCATATATATAGTACCCACCAAACTGAAACTGGTCGATATCTATTTCGAGGTACTGGCATTACCGCAGATCTTTCAATGGAATATGTTTCACCATTCGGTGCTCGAAAAATCCTGCTTCGATATCGATGGGGTACTTTGTGAAGATCCGTCGCTCGAACAAGACGACGACGGACCGCTGTACCTCGATTTCTTAAACAATGCTCCGCCGCTTTACATCCCGGGTTGTAAAATCGGGACAATAGTAACTTCGCGACACGAAAAATACCGGAGCCACACCGAAGCCTGGCTCAACAAACACAACGTCAGGTACCATCAGTTGGTAATGTATAACCCCGGACCCGATCCCCAGAAGGCCTACGACAGTCCCGCCGCACTGAAAGCAAGCGTGTATAAATCGATGCATTACTTCCTCTTCATTGAAAGTTCGCTTTATCAGGCCCAAAAAATCAATCAACTGACAGGTAAACCGGTATTGTGTACCGAAAATTTTCAGATGATTACCGATTCGGAATCCATCTTGCACAATATACGAAGCGGGAAATACTTTCCGGGCGTACGTGAATTTCTGCTTACCATACGTCGTAGTTTAAAAGGTTCCTGACCATCACATAAAAGTAAAATCGAAATGGACATTCTATATACAATATTGCTGGTGCTCAACTACGGGTTATTGATCGTTATATCGATCCCGGTTTTGTATTTTCTTTTTTATGCCATCGCATCCTTGTTTTTCCGGCAAAAAAACATCCGGGTGATACCGGGCAACTCCAAACGGCCGGTAACCATCGTATTTCCGGCCTATCAGGAAGATGCGGTTATCCTCAATTCGGCCGGAGTGGCACTGAATCATCACAGCGAACTGGCCGAAATCGATGTGCTGGTTATTGCCGATGGCCTGCAAGCCTCCACGATCGAACAGCTTCGTAATCAGGGAGCAAGGGTAGAGGAAATCATCAATAAGGAACGGACAAAAGCGGCCGCACTGACCTTTGCCATGCACTATATACCCGAACATACCCAGGAAATGATTATCCTGGATATCGACAATGTGATGGCCGATGGATTTGTCGACTACATCCTTGCTACGAAACTTAAAAAAGGATTTCGTATCGTGCAGGGACACCGTACTGCCAAAAATCAGAATACGCCCTATGCTGTGCTGGATGCTATCAGCGAAGAAATTAATAATTCGATATTCCGCAGGGGACATCGGGTGGTGGGGCTTTCGTCGGCGCTCATCGGATCGGCCTTTATTTGCGATGTGGCGCTCTTCAACGAGGAATTCGTGGGACATGTGAAAAGTAAAGGAGAAGACAAGGAATTTGAATTGCGACTGTTGCAACAACGAATTAAAATCGGATACGACGACCGGGCAATAGTATACGACGAAAAAGTGCAACGGTCGGATGCTTTTTACCGGCAACGTAAAAGGTGGATGGCTATCCAGCGCGACCTGCAACATGCCGAATCGAAAAAGGCACTTCAAAATATTCATCAACTGGGCAATATCGAATACATGAATAAAATCTATCAGTTAATGATTCCTCCGAAGATTATTACCATAGGAATAATAACGATGGGCGCCATAGCATCACAATTTCTCTATGTTCACTTCCCTTCAGCGGCAATGAGAGGAGTACAATTGAGTTGGCTGGGCTTGTTTATGGCCCTGCTGCTTACCGGAATCGCCGCCTTCCCGCTGCCTTACCTTAATAAACGGATGTTGCTGAAAGCCTTTATTCATCTTCCCAATGTTTTGTTCTTAATGATTAAAGCCCGCCTGAACCTGAAAAAGATTGGAAATGATTTTATGCATACGAAGCATGAGATCTGAGAAATAGAAAAACGGTACATCCAACTTACTACGTACTCCGCACATGGTCCGGGATTTAACATCCACAGGCTCCGAAACTTCAGTATTCAGCTTACAGTCGCCAATATCCGACTCCACAACCGTCCGGTCTCAGCAGTTGTTTGTTCCGAACAGCTGGACGATAGCTGCATGCCATTAGCCCGGACGGATATAGATAACAAAAAAATCCCGACAAGCAACAGGGCTTATCGGGATTTTCAAAAAACGGCGGCTATCTACTCTCCCACTGTGACGCAGTACCATCGACGTGACCGGGCTTAACTTCTCTGTTCGGAA
>MKVT01000024.1 GCA_001898935.1 Paludibacter sp. 47-17 | reverse complement strand
ACTATTCGCCCCGTGAAGATGGTTCTTATAATGAGAAACTAATGAAGCAGATAGACAAACAGTACATGATTACCCCGTTCTACGGTGTACCCCGGATGACACATTACCTTCGCGGCATTGGCTACGAGGTCAATCCCAAGCGCGTGCGCCGTTTATATCGGAAAATGGATTTGTATGCGACCGGTCCCCGTCCGAACACGAGCAAGCCCCATAAGGGAGAAAGCCATGTGATTTATCCCTACCTGCTACGTGGGTTAAAAGTAACCCGTCCCAATCAGGTCTGGGCAATGGATATCACCTATATCCCGTTAGCTGGCAGCCATATGTACATGGTTGCCATCATTGACGTTTACAGCCGTTATATCGTTGGCTGGTCGCTATCGAATAGGATGACCGCCCTCTGGTGTCGCGAATGTCTTGAAGAAGCTATAAAGCACCATGGCGCTCCGGAGATAATCAATACGGATCAGGGAAGTCAGTTCTCCAGCCCGGATTTTTCAGCTTACTTTTCTTCCCACGAGGGTCTAAAGTTCAGCATGGACGGCCAGGGACGAGCTATTGATAATATCTTCATTGAAAGATTCTGGCGGAATATCAAATACGAAAAGCTTTATCTGGAACCATCAGACAATGGTTTGGAGTTATATCACAAAATAAAGGATTATATGAAGTATTATAACCTGGAAAGGCCCCATCAGGGATTGGAGTATAAAAGGCCGGTGGAAATGTACCCGACAGCCGCTTAGTTTCCTGGGATCGCCCTGCAGGGCGATCCCAGGAAACTAACTTAACTGTGAATAGAAATTGTCTAAGGAAAGGGAGAAGTTTACTATGTTGATGACAATCGTTTTATTTATGAACCTTTTCCACCACCAAAACCTCATACACATCCAAGGATTTTTGATGAAGATGGTAATGAAATCATAATTCCAGGACATACAAGCGAAAAATAACGACGCTACAACAATGTGTATAATTCATAAGGGTTTTAGAGGTTTTCAAGCAGCATCACCCGCATCAAATTTGGGTGGTAACTTGATAGGTTTGAAGCCCGCAATCCCTTACGAAATCATACACTTAACATTATGCGTCAGCTTGACAAAACACAAACTTTGCTTCGATTTAAAACATTAAAAACAAAGAATTATTAACTTATTAGACAAAAATAAATGAAGAACCAATTCTTAAAAATCTTAAAATTCCTATTTAAAATCGATGTAAAAATTTCGAGCCGGAAGTGGCTTTGGATAATCAGCTGCTTGCAAGTATAAATCTTACTAAAGATTTACCGGATGCAGTCAGCTTAAATTCATCTATGGATGATGCAGGATTTGCTGCTCTTGATACCGAGAGCGTTTGGTTAGCAGATATAAAACCATCTATGTATAATCATGTGTTTGATTTTAACGGGTTTGTATATAGCACAAAAGCAGCAATAATTGATGTAAAAAAGTCTGTCGGTAGATTAACGGGAGTTGTTGCGCAGACTCCCGTTAGTGGCAAGGTTAAAAAGATGATAACATATAGCTTAAAATGATAAATAAAATGAGCTTTTTAAAAAGTATATTTAACAAAAAAGATGAATCTATAGAGACTTATGATGATTTTTGGAATTGGTTTCAAAATAATGCAAAAACTTTTTACAATGTTGTAAAGCAACATAAAAATATTGAAAAGGAATTTTTTGACCCACTTTCTTCAAAGTTAAACCAATTAAGGGATGGATTTTTCTTTCTTACAGGCATGTTTGATAGCGATACAGCAGAATTAGTATTAACTCCAGATGGAAATATCAAGAATATTGTCTTTGTTGAAGAAATAGTAAAATCGGCACCCATTATTGATGGATGGAGATTTACGGCATTAAAACCTGCATGTGGTATTGATAATTCAAATATTGAAATGGCTGGATATAGATTTAATAAGGAAAAATTAAGTTTTTATTCCAACGATAATTCCGAGTATCCTGATGAAATTGATATTACAATCGTGCACAATGATTTTAATGAAGAAGACAAAGCAAATTTGATTAACGGAACATATATATTTCTAGATAATTATCTTGGGGAGTTAAACTCTGTTACTACTATTGACAGCTTCAAGATTATTGGAAAAGAAGAAGCAAATAAGGAACTTATTCCAATTGAAAAGTTAAATGATTTCTTGGTTTGGAGACAAAAGGAATTTATTGAAAAATATGATGGTGTCCTTCAAAATACAGATAATGCAAACTTTTCAATACTTGAAGCAGAATTAAAAAGTGGGAATAAATTAATTGCAACGATAAATATGGATATTTTAAATTGGGATAAAAAAGCTTCTCATCCATGGATTGCATGTCTAGAAATAAAATTTGGTGGATCAGAAAATAATGGAATGCCAGATGAAAAAACATATCAAGCATTAAATGTGATTGATGATGAGATTCTACAAGAACTTAAGGATTCTGAAGGTTATTTAAATATCGGACGACAGACAGCGGATGGAATTAGAGAAATCTATTATGCATGTAAAGATTTTAGAAAACCGTCGAAAGTACTATATAACATCACGAAAAAGTATAACGACAAATTTGAGTTAACTTATGATATATATAAAGATAAATACTGGCAATCATTTAATAGATTTAGACAGAATTAATAAGCCCAGCCACTAACATGCAATATACAAAATTGGGGTTTAATCGGTTATTCAAGGGTTGTGGCTCGCATCAAGTGCCGTGTAGCTTGATAGTGAATCGCTCCGTAATCCCCAACTTTGCATATTGCTGCCGTTATAGGGCATTTAAAAAAACGAAAAGCACAAAAAAAATAATGGACAATAAAGTAGAATATATTACAAGACTTTTTCAAAGGACAAGTAGCAAAGCAATTGAGAACTATTGTTTGACAAGACTTTGGCACAAACTTGACAATGATGAAATAAAAATTATTCCGCAACAATATGTTGGTAGACATACGGACAAATATGCTTTAACAGACATTTATCTACCTCAATTTAAACTACATATTGAAGTAAATGAACCAGCGCACTACGTTTCCAATGACAGAATTTTGGCTGACGAAATGCGAAAGAAGGAAATTGAAAAAAATACTGGACATAAGTTATTAGTTATTGACTGCCGACCTGATTTAAAAGAAATTCATAAACAAATTGACGATATTGTTACTGAAATCAACAATCAAGTTACTATTCAAAAAAAGAACGGTACATTCAAGCCTTGGCAGCCAGACATAGAAAGTAATCCTAACCACTGGAAAAACATAGGAACAATTAAAACCTCTGACGAAATTTGGTTTCGCAATATTGAAGATATTTGTAAATTATTTGACGCAGATTTTAACAAAACTAAGCGTGGCTTTCAAAGACGTGGTGGCATTTTTCACCCAAACAGTAATACTCATTTATTATGGTGGCCTTCTGAAAAAACTCGAAGTGGCTGGTTAAACACATTAAGTCAAGACGAGCGAGAAATTATTGAAACACACAGTGACAGCAATACGAAAGCTACACATTATAACAATCACTTAAACAGTCCACAAAAACGAATCGTATTTTTTCACCATAAAGACCTTTTAGGTCTGACAAGTTATAAGTTTAAAGGAGTATTTGCTTATGACAGTTCAAAAAGCAGTCCAAGTATTGGGACTGTTTGGAAAATGGTAGAAAATGAACTGAAAATTAATCTTGATGAATAAAAAACGGCCTATAACAGCACCTTCCCAAAAGTGGCGGTTCAGTGGTTGAATCAAGCTTTGTGCTTCTATCAAAGTTTCTGCTTGGTGGACAGTGAAGTGCTCCGAAATCGCCACCTTCGGGTAGCTGCAAAACGTTGTAGTGCATTAAAAAAAGACAGCAGCATGAAAAAATATATAGGAATATTATCAGTGTCATTATCAGGAATTGGGATATACCTTTTTGATAAAATATGGGGCTCTCAAATTGACTGGGATAAGTTTCGAGAATTTAAAATTGGGAACTTGCTTTCTAAGCAAATCTCTCTTTTAAGTTTGATTATCTTCGTTGGACTATCGATATTGATTTATTTCATTTTAAAGAGATTTGTAAAAAAAGATACAATCTATAATAGAAAACAAAGGCAACTTAGAAAGATTGATAAAATGGAAGATAATCAAAACGGCCTCCTATTTCGTTGGGGGGTGTATTTTGACTATGGTTCAAAACCTTTTATCTCAGATTTAGAAACTTATTGTACCAAACACGGAGAACCTCCAATCCGTTTCGTGAATAATCGCTGTCCATATCAAGACTGTACAAATAATAGACAGACAATAAATACCCATTATGTGAAAAATCTCATCGAATCTGATTTGATTAATAAATGGGAGAAAAGCAAATAATTATGACAGCCAAAGAATATCAAGATACAGTGATTCCATTACTTGCAAATAAACTTAATGATTTAGAAGTAATTGGAGAATGGTCAGCTTTTCGAGGGATAAATTATCAATACTCCCCGAGAGTTGATATTGCTGTTGGACCTTTTAGCATAACTCCAAATGCAAATCAGACTGCAGAATACAATCGAATCTTAGGACAGGAAAATACAGATGCTTTTTTAAAAAGAATTTATGACTTCCATGTTGAAAATATTGGAGACGAATGGATTAATGAAATTAATATTCCTGAATTTAATTTTGTAACTCGAAAAAACCAAAATGCACGATGTTTTTTGGCAATTGAAATTGAGAACTCAAGTACTAAGAAACACATAATGGGGAGCATGATTAATGCAGCTTCTCTAGGCAGGATTGGAATTGGAATAGCTTATAATGACTCAGTAAAACGAACCTTCTTAAGGATTCTGAATTATTTGGCATTTCTAAAAAGGGTAGAAAAAAATACTTATGACACTACTAACTTTTTAATTTTGACAAAAGAACAATTTCAAGAATGTATAGGTGAATAGAAATAACGCACTACAACATTTTGTATAAGTAATGGCAGGCGATGTGGTAAATATCAAGTTTTGTATCCCGCTCAAACTGCGTAGCGGTTTGACAGGAAAGTACCACGCAATCTGCCACTACTCATACAATTTACCGTTAGGCTCAATTGCAGAAAAAATATCATGTGCACCTAAATCAGAGATTTATTGGTTATTTTTGTTTCATGAATATACTAGATCATACATACGAAAATCAATTCGGGGAAATTCTTGAATTGATAAAATCAACTCGACAACGTGTACTGAAAACGGTTAACACAGCACTCATTGATTTGAATTGGAATATTGGGAAATTCATTTCTGAGAATTGTGCCCACAATAATTGGGGAGAAAGCACTGTTGAAAAAATGTCGAAGTTTATCATTGAGAAGGAACCTGATATTAAAGGTTTTTCGCCTCAGAACCTTTGGAGAATGAAGCAGTTCTACGAAACATATTTTCAGGACGAAATTCTCGCACCACTGGTGAGAGAAATTAGTTGGTCAAACAATTTGCTAATTCTATCGCGAACAAAAGACAGCAACGAAAAAGAATTTTACATTCGGTTACCTATCAAAGAAAGCTATTCAAAGCGCGAACTTGAAAGGCAACTTGAAAGTGGTTTTTATGAACGTACTATGCTTTCCGGGAAAAGTATATCTCCTGCACTTAAAGAAATTCATCCAAACATAAATAATGTATTCAAAGACAACTACGTTCTTGAGTTTTTGAATTTACCCCACAAATATTCTGAAAAGGAATTCCAAAAAGCAATTATATCAAATCTGAAAGACTTCATTTTAGAATTTGGCAAAGATTTCTCGTTTCTTGGCGAAGAGTATCCAATTCAAGTAGGTAACGAGGATTATTACATGGACCTTCTCTTTTTCCATCGGGAACTGCAATGTTTAGTTGCAATCGAACTAAAAATCGGAGCATTTAAGCCTGAGTATCTTGGAAAAATGGAATTCTATCTTGAAGCGCTTGACAGGAAACTAAAAAAGAACCACGAAAATCCGAGTGTCGGGATAATTTTGTGTAAAACGAAGGACAAAAATGTTGTTGAAATATCATTGAGTAGGAGTTTATCGCCAACTTTAATAAGCGACTATCAAACAAAGCTTATTGACAAAGAATTACTAAGTCTTAAATTGAAAGAGTTTTTTGACACAGAAGACGAGAGAAGCAACTGAGCCTAACATGCACTAAGCGCAACCCTATCGGGTTTGCCGCTTAAGGACAACCGTTGTGTGCAACTTTGACGAACGACAGCACAATGTTGAGACGTTTTTAATTAGAAAATGAAATAGTTATGAGTAAAGGAAGTAAATACCTCTTGACTTTAGCGATGTTTTTGACAACAACAAGTAATCTGTTTGGGCAAATTCCTGTGGTTGAAACTCCGAAACCTGCCACTATTTTTATTGTGCCGAGTTATAATAATCCAACTCCACAAGTCAGCCAGGTTAATCCGTTCCCGAACATTTCCAATTCAAATAATCAAATGGATATGTACGAGCGAGACAAGCGGGAATTACAGCAAAGAAATGCTGAATTGTATAAAATCTTGCACGGATATGAACATGTAATGTCTAAACCTTCAATCCAATACGAATTCCCATCTCAGCTTAGCGCTTATGGAACGGGATATTATCTGGAAGCCCTTGAAAAACTATGTAAAATGCTAAGAGGCGATTCGCCACTTAATCTGAAAGATGCGGTTTTTACAGTGGAAAATGCTTACTTTGAAGACCAACTGAATTACTCCGATTTTAGTAAAGCCATTAAATATTTAGCCGAAACCGCACAATTAAAAACAATGCAGGACGGACACAATTGGAACAATCCGATAACAAAAAACGTGATGTTGTTTCGTACCATGGCAGACACGCTGGAAATCAAAGTGCCGCAAAGGGAAACTTCCGTTGTGTCCTATCCAATGCAGTATGATTTTGAAGATTATCGGGGTGACAAGAATTGGACTAAAATGTTCGTTTCAAAATTATTGGCTACACAGAAAGGACAATGCCACTCGTTGCCTTTACTTTACTTGATTCTCTGCGAAGAAACAGGAGCGGAAGCAAATTTGGCTTATTCTCCCTCTCATTCTTATATAAAATTCAAGGACAATTCGGGCAATTGGCACAATCTTGAATTGACCAATGGAAGTATCGTTACTGATGCTCACATTGTTGGTTCGGGCTATGTTACTGCCGAAGCCATTAAAAACGGAACGTATTTGAAACCCCAAACAAAAGAACAAGTCATTGCGCAATGTATAACTGATTTAGCAATGGGTTACATAGACAAATACGGTTATGACAATTTTGTAACTCAATGCGTAGATTCCGTTTTGAGATACGATCCAAACAATTTGTCAGCCTTGAAAATAAATGCTAATCATATCACACGGCGGACTCTGTATGTTGTTGACCAGCTTGGCCGCCCTCGTTTGGCAGAAATAAAAGCCAATTATCCGCAAGCCTATGCTTTGTACGAAGAAATGCAACAGAGCTACGAGCGGGTAGATGCCACAGGACACCGTGATATGCCGCCAGAAGCATACGAGGCTTGGCTCAAATCGGTAAACGAAGAAAAAGAACGCCGTGAACACGCTGAAAAGTATAATAAAGTATTACGACTAATCAGATAATTCACAATTATTGTAAACTCAAAAACAAACAGCATGAAGAAAAATATTTTTATTTATCAGCGTATCGTTTCTTGCCTGTTTAGTTCAGGCGCAGGACATATTCAAGGCACACGGGTTTGAAAAGGAACCTTTGACGTTAAGCAGGGGCGGGTATGAAGAAGTTTTCACGAACAAGGAAATTGTTCAAATCGGCTCTGTTCTGTTAAACACGAAAACGAACAAAGTTATCAAGTTTTTGAATGAAGGTAAGCCCCCGATAAACTACACTAAACTTTGCAACTTTCCGTCCGGAGTTTTACAATCTCCAGCACAAAAACCCATAAATTGTTAGAGTATTATTAGAGTA
>MKVT01000023.1 GCA_001898935.1 Paludibacter sp. 47-17 | reverse complement strand
GAATGAGGGGTCAATATCACCGGAATATCCATATAGTTCCTTTAAAAAAGAGTAATTTGGTTTATTTTCAGCTTTCACATGCTGTGAAATTAATATGAACAGATATCCGATAAGGTTAACTGTGTGTTTTATAGTTGCACCGTGGGCTTCTTGTTGAACTTTAACATGCAAAATCTGCATCAATTCAAGTAAACGCCTCTCATGAGCCAACTTTGATAACTGACTTTTATCCATATCGGTGTAGGAGTCTTTCAAAGCTGCATAAAGCAACCAGCCGTAACTATTCAAGATCCTGAGGGGGGTAGAGGCTTCGATTGTTATGTTATAAATATGGAGAAACTGATAAGCTGCTTCGAAAGCTTTTATCCCTCGAAGCGAAGTGAGCATATCTGCTATAAGGTATTCATTGTCTTTAATTTCTTTTTGGTTGACACTTGTTTTGTTATGCTTAAAAAACCCAAGGGCTTCGTTGAAGTTTTTCTGTAATACGAAGTCGTGGATGGTGTGGCTAAACTCATAGATTTGCATGGTGGTTAAGTTTAGAAGAAAAGAGTATTTTTCTTGTTTGTTATCAATTCAATATCGATGGTTTGCCCTATTACCCGCATTGAGCTGAGCAGGTCGGTGGATATAGGTACTATAAGGATGCTGTCGGCATTTTCATAAGCAGCCTGAACTGCTGATAAGTCGGTTCGTATTTGATTGTACTTTTCACCATTCAAATCTGCCAGGAAAATTGAGCGTTGTACCCTAGTGCAACCCATCTTCAGCAAGTACTTGGCAATGTAGCGCCTTACTTTGTTATCTTCTATATCGTACATCACAAAAAAAATCATATTGCCGGCTTTTCTATTGTTATTGGTCACTATACCCAGAATTTTATCTATCCGATCGCGAATCGCAGGTAAGTCCTCGTATGAATTGGTCGTACCGTTTGGGGGTGGCGATCCTTCCAATCCCGAACGATAGAACTTTCGCATCATTTCAATAAATCCAACCTCCTTTTTGTTTGCCATAGTGTATTACCATAAAGATTTGGATTAACCTCTCAATAAATATTGTTCAATGAGCATTGCGGCTAGTGTATTGAGTTCGTCGTTAGTACCTCTGCGTGGCGAAATTACAACTGAATACCCCTTCTTACCATAAAACACATTGATTTCAGCTTCTTTTAACCCTACTTTTAGTTTTAGTTTCTTCCCGTATTGAATATTTTCAATGGCTGATGTTTTGATTCCGGCCTGCTCGAGGTGTGGGAGCAGTAATTTCATCGTCTCGTTTAATTGCTCCGGCACAAAAACTTCCCGTTTGGGAATGAATGGCTTACCCTGATTAAGTAAGGCTTTAATATGGGTAAGGACTTCGTCGTCCGGTGAAAACTGAACTGATTCATCCTTACTCCTTGCCGGTAGGTTGGCTTCGTTTTCTACTTGTTTTTTTATCCGAAACAGTTCACTGGCATCGTCTGTGTTCAAATACATGCTCATATCCACTAATTCGGCATCCGGATTATAATAGGCATTTGAGTCAATACTGATAAAACAGGCCCGAGCTACATCACAGGTTCTTGCATCTATCACTTGTTCTATTTCATACTGACGGGCAAATTTAGCAACAAAAAGTTTGTAAAAAACCTGATATATTCCGGCATCATAACAACGTTCGCTCAATTTGAACATCAGTTTGAGCCCATCTTCACCAGGTGACAAAAAGCTGAGTACAACACGCTTGTCTGTCTCAATGCGTTGTCGAAGGGTTAGAATGTCGATGTTTTTGTCTCCAATATGATCAATGTCGACAATATAATATTCTGTATATCCGAAATTTTCCGTTCGTCGATATGCCGGATTAAAACTACCACAAACAATATAGGGGAGTTGACGTTTAAATAAACTGTATTGCCTGGGGTCAAGTTGTCGCACTATCCTGAGCTGTCGGATTCTTGATTCTATTTCAGGATCCGGGTTCTTCAATTTGTGATAAAAATATGCTACCTTAATTTTTTGTAAGGGGTCGTCTTTGGCTGTTACATTTTTACCTGCTTGTATCATGATTTCAGATATTTTATGATTATTTGCCCATTTCAATCGTAGTCTTGAATTCAGGTGAATTTTTTAAATTGCTGGGCCAGGTCTTGTGCATATAGGAAAATTTGTTGACCACGCGAACGAGTGATTCCTTTGTGAGTAATCACTTCATCAAAATAGTCGTTAAACGATTGAATAAGTACCCTTCTACCCAATCCTTCGAGCCAGTATGAACCATCGCTACGTACAGAGTAATACTCGTCAGTTATAACATTTTGAGCAACCAGGGCAACAACCACATAATCAACCCATACCCGGTATAATTCAATAATGTCGTAAACCAGGACTGGTCGGTTGTAATCGTCGCGATGCATAACTCCGATGTAAGGATCAATACCGGTTTTTATCAATACTCCTTCAATACGGGCATAAAGAAGGCCATAGCCATAGTTAAGCATGGCGTTGACTACATCAAGAGCCGGATGCTGCGACCGCATTGTAAATTGGTAGGAAGGAGGAATAAACCAGTTCAGCGCTTCAAAATAAATATTAGACGCTACGCCCTCCCAACCCCGAAGGGTAGCAGCCACATCCGACACAATTTCGCCATCGATAGCTTTAATTTTGTTCCGGTAATCTTCAAGGCGACTGATTGCTTTTTGCACTTTTCGTTCTACCACCGAATCGGATGTCTGCATCATTAACAGCAACGCCTGTTGATTCTCAATTTTGCTTCTTATCACCCCTTTAATCCAATCAACAGCTTCATGACTAAACGTAAAACTCAATTGCCCTTTACGGATGGTTGACACAGAGCCGTATTTCGGACTCCAGATACGCCCGACCGGATTCCCCGATTTATCCATGAAAAGAATCTCAATCTCATTTTCGATGGCCAATAGCACTGCATCGCTGGTAATCTGGGCGCCACGGCTAATTTGGATTGATTTAACCCCATGAGCAGGAATACGCTGTTTCCCGTCCTTGTGTATAATTTGAAATGCCTCGTTGTCGCGACTGAGCGACGTTCCGAAAGTGTTTAAAATGAGTTCCATGATCAACTATAATTATTCCAACCAAAAATCATTCACAATGTATAATTGCTGCCTGGCCCTCGTAACAGCAGTATACGCCCATTGATACACGTATGGTTTTTGAATGGCAGGTACATTCCGGGCAATATCCAGATACACTTCATTCCATTCACCGCCCTGCGATTTGTGACAGGTTAATGCATATCCGTAAACGGTTCTCAGTGCATTCAGATAGGGGTCAGAAAGCATGTATTTATTAAATAAGGGTGACTTCTGATGGACGTCACGTTGTTTCATCCTGATAAAGAAGTCGACATACAGCTCCTTTTGTTCCGACTGTGTGAGATTAGTGCGGACACTATAAAGAATATTTTCAACCATAAGTTGGGTGTATATCTTGTTAGAGAACAACTCTCTTACAGAGATTTTTACAAAAGTGAGACCTGCACGTTTCTCCCGTACGCCAACTTCTTCCACTTCCACCAGATCGCCATTCATCAATCCGGTTATATAATTATTTTGGGTCACCAGCAATAAATCGCCTTTAGTAACTTCCTGTTGATGAATACCCAGCATGGGTCTGATTAATGAGGTTAAGGTGTCGCAATTAGAATTAGAGAAGCAAATAAGCGTAGAATGATTATATCCCTTCTTTTTGATGTTTTCCACATAGTTTTTCAAGAGTGTAGCCTGATCAGAAATCACATTAATATTTGCATATCTAAGCAATGGAAATTTGGCCCATTTGATTGCAGGGGGATTCAAATACAGCTCGCGTAGTTTTTTTGAAGCCAGTATGATGTCGTTACCGGAAGCTTGTCTCACGATTTCAGTCAGCGAAACTACTTCAACAGGAAAATCAAAATACCGTTTCAGATAAAGATCATCAAGGGCAGGTGAAGCCGACTGAGTTACCGGCGGAAGCTGACATTCATCACCGACAAAAACAAACTTGCCATTTTTATCGTACTGCAGTAAGTCAGTCAACAGTTTACCACTTCCAAAATTTGCCTGCACCGCATTAGGATCGGGTTTATCAGCAATCATTGAAGCTTCATCCACAATATAAACCTTCGGATCCTTGTCATCGGAATCGACCGTGACTAAATCGAAATTCAGCAAAAGCTGTCCCGATTTGTCGACGCCACCCGATTTATTCCTTTCTTGGACAATTTTCTCGATGTCCTGATTCAGCGCTTTGAAACTGTAAATCTGGCTATGAACTGTTCTGGATTCGACCCCTGTAATATTGCTGATGATTTTTGCAGCCCTACCGGTAGAAGCCATCAGCGAAAAAGATTTATCCTTCTGTTGTAAATCCCTGATAAATTCCCGGATTAAGGTCGATTTACCCGTACCTGCATAACCTTTCAGGATAAATATCCCTTTTCCCGGACGGTTGATAAAAATCTTCAGCTTGTTTATCGCCTTTTCCTGACTGGTACTTAGCTTGAATGGCTTTTCGCTGGTTTTCATGTTTTTAAGTGTTATTTTAATACTCCCTGAATCTTGTAAAACTAAATTTAATCGTCTTTGTTCCATCGTTGTTAATCACCGATTGCCTCCGGCTGGTTGAAACAAGCACTTTTATATCATTTGTTTTTAGCATTGTTGCCAGTTTAAAGCAGAAAATATATTCACCCATCAGATGTACCACCGGTTCCGCTTGATTTTCAGGGGCAATTGCAAGTATTTTATCGAGATAAATTTTTGCCAGTTCTTCAACCTGATTGGCGTCCCATTCCGGTTCTATTTCAGGGAAAGGGATGTCGATTACTTCGCCAAAGCTACATCTTGCGGCGTGTAATTGGTGCTCACTCCATGTGGAGGATGGGTGGTTAGAGAGGTTGATTAGCATGAGGTTATGATATCTTTTATTTGATTATATTTTTCATGTATTGAAAATTTCAATTTGTCTGCTGACATAGGATTATTTCGCATGCCGGCATGATTGAAATCATTGCGAAGATCTGCCAATGAAACAAACAGTTTTAATAATTTTTCTACTTCGCAACTATTCATTATCACTTTAACTTTTGAGATTAAATTTTGTCTTTCACATAACGTAACTTCTTTGTTTGAAATTTTCCATAATGTTTCATCAATGGGGTTTAATTTTACATTAAATGCCGTATTTACCAAAAGCCTTTCAGATTCAATTTTCCAGTTTAAACCATTTTTCATACATATAAATGTAACAATGTTTTCGAGTAATATTGTCGTAGCTTGTTGGTAAAGTCCAAAATCAAGACACCATTTAACTGCAGCAAATCCGTTTTGCACATTTTCATTTTCATCAAACTCTTGTAATGATTCTTGAATTCTGTTAAATATTGGATTAAAGGGTTCGATGAATGTATTGGAAAGCTTGTCTGATGTTCTTTTTAGTGTTTTGAAGTTCTCTGATGTCGTAATATTAATACCTCTGCAACTAACCCGTTCGTCAATAACTTTTTGTAAGCTACTTATGAAACGTTGAAGATCTTTTACATTTTCATTTTTCCCTTTTGTCTCAATTAATATAGGCTTAAGTTCTGAATTGCACAACTCAACCAAATTTGTTACATTTCCATTCTTAAGATAATTTGCTGCTGCAAATGTCCAATCTTGCAATGTTGTTAAAGGCAATAAATCAATAATGGGAGCTTGATTGTTTTCATCACGTGATTCAAAATTTCCATAAGTAATACTTTTTACTATTGCTTTTTTTAAAAACTTAGTGTAATTACCTAATACCAGTGTTAACATAGGTAAATAACGAAATCCATGTGTAATATCAAAAAATAATGAATCACCATCTTTAATTTGTTCGAAGATACGTTCAAATATTGTCCAAATTTCCTTTTCATTATTTCCGTTAGGCAAATTAGATATAGTTTCAATTCTGCAAGATAAAGACAATGCGTTTAATCGACTTTTTAATCCTTCTTGACCATTAGTATGACCATAATCTCGCCAATTCTTTTCTTCTGCCCCTTTAGTTAGTAATATATATATAACATCCTCATCGGTCCATTCTTCTTGTTGTGTTAAGTATTTCAAGGTGGCTTCTTGAATATAACGAACACTAGTAGAGACAAATCCACTTTTTTCATATTTACATTCACCGTAATTTGTAGCCCCTAAAAAGGATATAAAAACTTTTCTTCCCATAATTACTTTGCATTTATATTAAACAATTCTTTATCCAGCAATTCAAATAAAAATTCTTTATGAGATTTATCTTCAGGTTTATTTTGCAAACTATAATGCATTATACCGTGGTCATGACATTTTTCAATGGCTTTGTTTTTCATGGGAGTATCAGTTATGAATAATGCCTTACTGCCTAATCCGCCATACAGTTTCACTGCCGACGCAAATTTATCGATAGCAGTATTATCAAAAATACTGGTTTTACATTCTACAAATAAAAGTTTGGTGCCAGTATCGACAATTATATCGATTTCGTTTTTATGGGTATTATTCTTAGAAGGAAAAACACAATTCATCCTGATATCCTTTGCCTTTGACCAACCCGATAATAATTCTGCGATTTCAAACTCAAACCAGCCCGTATTAAGTAGCAAACTATCAATATGAGGAGCTGAAAGTATCAAACTTTTAACACCCGACCTTCCTTTCATTTCAACATGATAAGATTGGTCAGCAGGATATCTTTGGATGAACGAACCCAGGGATGAAGAAACATAATTCAGGTTTGGATTATCATATAACTGTTTTGTCAGGTTAACAAAATCCCAGGAATTTACATTTCTGAGTGTTCGTATCCGGACACAAACCTGTTTGTCTTCAGGGCTATATTCAGAGAAACTGGTAAAACGTGTCAGCGGATTCCCCAATAGCCTGAACTGAACATCCATATCGAAACTTACCTCCATCTTTTCAAAGCTTATTAAGTCCCACATCAGGTTATTCTGATCAATATAGAACAACTGTGCATTTGCTTCCTTACGAAAATATTCATAAAAGATGATCGACCAGGGTTTGGTACCACCACCCACATTGATGGTGATATGGTCATTTGTTGAAAAACTGTTTTTGAGTTTGAGTACAGCATCGCTAATTTGCTGCAAATCTACCGGATTGAACTTTAGTAATTCACAATCAAACTTTATTTCGGCATTTATACGGCTTGCTTCCGTTTCGGTTTGTGTTGAGTGTATAAGAATTACCCTGTCGGGGTTGGTGTACATTATACCCTGATACACCGGCGTTGTTTGTCCGCCAACCAATGCGATGTGAATGTTGGCCATATTACGATTTGTTGCTTTTAATTAATATTGCTTTTGCTGTAAGCCGGTATTTTTGTGACCTGCTCTTGGGTTTGTCGGGTTGTGTCATTTCAATGATACCCTCTGTTAATCCGGGTTCGATGTATTTTTGCGTAAAATACATCCTGTCTTTGAATCCGGCTAATGATTGTAATTCAGCTCTGCTCATTTCACCCTCCACCAACAGCATAAGCGTTTCCATTTCTTCCGTCAGTTTGTCATGAACATGCGGGGTAACATGCGGGGTAACATGCGGGGTAACATGCGGGGTAGCCACTTTTCTATAAATGATCGTCCTGAATTCCTCATCCTGATAAAACGCCGGTTCAGGTAGTCCGGCAGTTTTGGCAAGTCTGAAGATATCAAGTGTGCCTGTACCGAGTCTTTCAATAAAACCGGCCAGATACATCGGGTCGGCAATCAGCGGGTTGGCGGGGATTGAACGGTGTATTTGCTTTAACTTTTCAGTTGTCCAGCCCAAAGGAAGTGTCCCTGGATTCCACACTTCAATTCTGTCCCTGAAAATCATGACCTGCACACTACCATTGCAAGTATAATCGCGGTGAGCGATGGCATTCACAATCGCTTCGGCAATGAGCTCTCTGGGAATCTCGTACTTGCCGGGTATGGATGTGTAGTCGGAACGGGTTTCAATCGCATAATCCAGTTTCGACAACACGAACTCTTCCGTTTGACGAATCTGTTCGAAAAGATCCCCTTTAAAAACTTTATAGGAAGCAAGCGGTTTTTCAACAACAACTCCGTAGAATGACGCACAACGTACTTCAGCATTCACGAAAAAACGTTGAGGATCATAGCCGAACAGCAAGATGGCAGCATTGGTCAATTTGCCGTTGTCGAAAAGATTCAGATGAGTTAGCACTTCCTCAATTCCGGCAGTTTCGGGCAGCGGGAAACCACGTTTAGAAGCAGCCAAACGAATGAATGATTTTATACGTTCAGGATCGATGGCATCCAAGGTGGCTTTATCACACACTGCGGCATCAAAGGGCACCGTACGAATAATTTCATTATCAAGCAGGTAGCTTACCAGCGAGCTGTAGATGCCGGCTTTTAAATCCTGAATGTTCAGAAAAACTTTCCGGATTAAAGAAGACTCTACTTTTGCAATGAATTTGTTGACCTTAGGGTGTCTTTCACCGGAAACATGTCCGGTAATAAAAACAAACCGGGTCTTGTGATGCAGCGTCGCGTGATCGAATTCATGTTCGGTCGGCGAAATTCCTTCAGCGTCCTCATAACCATATTTCGATCCGATTAGTCCGACATAGATATCACAGTTCTCAACCTCATTTAGATATTTACGATCAACTTTTGTATCGGTCGCAGGTAAATGCTCGAACAAAAAGGGCTGAAAGAATCTTCCCAGAAGAGCGTCGGAAACAATGTATTCATACAATTCCTGACGTTCTTCGGAAAATTCTGATTGAACGCTACTGATGAAGAGTTTTTTGAGGGGCATGAGATTACTGTAGAACTTTATTAAAAATCATTTTTGCAACTTCCTCGCCAACTACTTTTGACAATTCTGTCCACTTCTTGAAATCTAACCAATGTTTTTGAGCGTTTGGTTTCATTTTCGAGTAAACGTCAATCAATTTTATTGTTAATGCATCAATATCTGTTTTCTCAAGTCTTTGTAATTCGTTCAGTTTCATCCAAGTCTTCAAATTGCCAAAAATTGTAGGAAACTTATCTGCTTTGGAAATTTTTTCAGAAAGTGGAATTTTGTTTGAATCAATACGGGCTTGTTCAAGTGCTTGAGCTGCTTTAAGATTTTCTTCATCCTGCAACTTAATATTAATTGCTTTAGTAATCTGAATATTCAACACGTTATGTGCAATTTCATTCGGAAATAATTCAATAGCTTTATCAATGCTATACTTTGCAGCTTCCGGTTCTTGGTTTTCAAATAATACTTGTGCTTCCATAAGTAGTTCGTCATAATGTAATCGTTTTTCAGCTAATAGCCTCATTTCTAGTTTTTCTTTCCGTTTTTGTTCAGCAAGAATTTCAGCTTTTTCTTTTCGCCTTTTCTCAAGTTCAATTTTTTGTTCCTGTTTTTCAGTTTCAATTTGTTGAAATTCTTCTTCGCTAATTGGCTTTAGTTTCACAAAGCCCATCAAACAAAATTCATTGTCTGATAAAATGGCAATTTTACGTGATTTTGCAGATTTCTGCCCGTTTAACAAGCCTCGACTTACTTTTTTTGAAGTATCGAGTCCATTAATTGAATAATCGTCAAATTGCCAATCCCCAGTTATATTATGAAAACCACTGCCGGCAGCCATTTTAAGAATACAGTATTCTCCATTTGAAGGAATTTCACCTAAAAGTTTTTCGATAGATTCGAGTATTCTGCCTGTTTTGTCTGTTGCGTACTTTTGAAAAAAAGCATTCTCTTTTTTAAGATATTCTTTTGTATGTGAATTAATCAAGCTAAATAGTCCTGAAATATGATTGTTAATAAGCTCTTGCTTATTTTTTTCAAACTTCAATATCCCAAAATTTTCAAAAGCCTTAGTAGCCATGGAAATTGAAAAAATGGATTTTGCACCTGTATTAATAATTTCATAATAAGTATTGAAACCTATATGATTAAATTTATTAGTCGTGTTGTCTCGTTCATGTTTCCACCCACCCACTTGCGATTTCAGGTTGAAAATTTTTGTGTTAACCAAACCTGTTTCTTCAAATTGAGCATCCGAAATTTTAATAAAACGAAAGTATTCATCTCCTTTGTTTGCACTCCCAAACAAAACCTGTTCGGTCCATCTCCCATTATTATCTTTTGCATTACTTATTTGAGACTTTGTATGCAATACATCTAACAACACAGATCGAATAGCACCTTTGAGTGAACTGCCCGGTACAATAGGCTGATTCGACATTCCATTCTTAATACATGTTTTTATATCGTTTGTACCAAAGTAAGTACTGTCAAAAACAGCGTCTACGCATTTATCCAAATTACCTGCAAGTTTTGATAGTAACAAAGAACTATTCTTCTCTAACAAAGCTTTAGTCAAATCATCTACGTTTACAAATTGAGCAACTTTTTTTAGGTTGAGAACCTTAACTTTCCCTTCGTGTACCACAAAATCACTTCCTTGTACCCAGTCTTTCTCTGCTCCTGCACCCACATGCAATGGAGTTAAAACCTCCATTTGTAGCAAATATTTTTTATTCAACTCATTCATAAACTATTGTGTTAAATTTTTACTGGAATAAAAATTGATTTGCCATTTCTCCAAATTGGATGATCAATGCCTGGGTAGCTTTGAGCAGGATTCAGGTTAACGATTTTACCCATAATATCTATGTCTGCCGAAGTTTTTAACGCCTTAAAAATTGATGCAGGTGTAAACATGTGAATTGAATTTTTACGAATACTATTGTGTGGAGTAGTTGTTATCCAACCACCACGCTTGGTAAAATCATAAGCCACGTTTTTATCATCAATCATGTCTTTGAGCTGGATTTCTGATTCAGGGCAAAACATAGATAGATTAGAAATATAATCGCTTTTAGGCAAATCAATTTCTATTTCATCTGAATTAAATGTAAAATAACCATTCCCCACATTTCTATCCGTTCCAATTCCTTCGTCTTTTAAAACCTCCAATGCACCATCAAGCAGTTTTGTATCACCGGAAACAATAAAGTATAAGCCTGATTGATCCTTAAAATAAATCCTGTCCATATAAAATGGTTCGGCATTTTCGCTTAAATCCCTCGAAATAGTAACCCGTTGCGAAACTTGCGAAGACATGAATTCCCTCTCAATAGTTGAAGCCGTCAGAAAATCACCTTTTATGTGCTCTAAGTCTTCACCATCTTCAAAAAGAGTAACGCCACCAATCAATTTCTCAAAATATGAAATATCCAACCAACCTACTTTCTTAACTTTCTTGGCATTCCCATTATTTTCTAATTTTGGAAGTTTTTGCTTTAATAATTTGGGGAGAAAGTAAACCGGTTTATCATATTCATCTTTCTGATAAAATGGGAATAAGCTACTGATAGTAAAACCCAAGTCACCATTTTTCGGAATTTCTTTACCAACTTTTGCCAAACAGGAGGTAAGCGCAGCATACATAGCATCAGATTGATAGGTTTTCAGACTGACACTATAATCGTCACGCGCATCACCTATATGCAAAGGTGTTGTAAAATGCAACCTGTAAACTTTAAATTTAGTTTTCATTGTCAAAGTATTTATCAAATGGTATATCAACAGTTACAAGGGGCGAAAATTTTATTTGTCCATAACCACGTGAACCGCTGCCACCTAAATAGTCGTTTTCAAGCGCGGCAATTCCCTTTTTGAGTAATGCAAGTGATTTTTCACCATCTTCATCTGTATCCCAAACATTTATAATGATTTCAATATCAAATGATACACCGGCTGGAATACGTTCAGTTAATCTAGGATTTTTTGCAATTCCTTTAATTCTGTCTATGGAATTTTCAGATTTGCCCTCGGTATAGGGCATGTCTAAGTTTTCACTATCTTTAAGTTGTTTAGCAGATTCTTTGCTTAAATATGAGTCTCTAAAAATAATTTTTGAAGGCTTTTTATCATCTGAAAAACCAAACAAATCGTTAATTTCGGGATTTTTTCCTACCTCGGGAGCACCTGCAATTTGTTCGAGTAAACTTCTAATTTTCCCTTTTAGTGAGCTTCCTGGAATATATGGCTGATTATCTTTTATTGCAGTACGTATAACTGGATTGTCAATACCACCTATTTCAACATTATCTTTACTTGCACCTACATGCAGACCAGTTACAAGCTCTAATGTTGTTGTTACTTTTATTTTTTTTATTAATGTTTTCATGTTCCTTATTAATTAATTGATTTCTAATTTGCTATCTTCAGCTGCTTTATGATATGCAACTATCGCTTCAAAAATTTTAATGAAATTCTTGAATTGTTCTTCATTTTGAACTGTGTCAATGGAGTTTGCCATCACTTTGTAGAAATCATGTAGACAAGTATTCGTTTTTTTTGTGCGACCAACAGCGTATGCTAATTTGGGTTTTAATAAGATGAAATCGGTAGAATTATACCCAATAGCTTGTTGACGTTTAACTTCTCCAAAAAACTTTCTTAATTGTGAAGTTGTTAACTTTGTGTCTTTAATTTCTTGACCAGAACTATCAACTTTGTTTTTTGAAAGTTTACTCCCAAATTCCTCCGCCCATTTAACTGTTTCTGGGATAATTTCTTTTGTTATCCATTCTCTTTTAAATTCCATAATCTCATTGTTTTAATTGTTTTATAATAATACTTTAATTTCTAACTCCGCCCAGCGAGCTGCAAGGGCAATTAATTCTAAATTTCGTGGGTTGTCAAACATGCTTTTTTTAATGTTTTCACAAAATGCCACTACATTATCAGGTTTGTTTTCCATAAATCGTTTGAGGTAATATGCTGAATTCCAGTAATAGCTCAAATCGGGTTTAAATCCTGCCTTCCCCTCATTCTTTTTGTTATTAGCTTGTATTTCGGCAAATAACATTAAGCGATGAAGAATGGCTTTTGACATGCCATAATTATTAATTAACGAAACAAATTCTTGTTTTTTTGATTTTACCCATGCAAATTCGTGTTTCCATGAAACTGTTTGACCTAAAAAGTTGATGGCGTTTTTAGCTCCTAACTTTTCGTCTTTAAATTCTTTAGCTGCATGTTCAGCATTGCCCGCAAGTTCAGCTGCTTTTGCAATTGGATATTTATTTCCTACAATCGTGATACCCGCAGAAATGCTAATATCTTCTCTACCAACATATCGTTGAAATTCGGTACGAATATCTTCAGCAAAACTAATAAGTAAGTCCCAACGTCCGACAGCAAAAACATCATCGCCACCGGAGTAAAGTATATTTACATTGTCTTTGTATTTCTCACGAATGGTATTCAGATAACCGGAGAAAAACCAGTCTAATGCAGACGATAAAGTAGCATAAGCCGAAAACGTTCTATATTCTTTTGATAAACCATTAATAAAAATTTCACCTAATCCATCAACGTCCATGCGCAGTACTCCAAAATAGGTTTCGGAGTTTTTATCATCTATTTTCTTTCGGGTTATTTCTTCAAATGTTTTGTCTCTGTCTTTATTAAATTCAGCCTGTTTATTTCCGCCATAAAACTGAAAACCATAGCTAACCCTTTGTCCTTTAAGAGGTGCTGCTAAAAATTCAGTATTGTTAATCCTTTTAACACGACTTACATCAGCGGAGGTTATTTTACGGAAATCCGCATCATTATCAGTAAGTTCCTTTTCATCAAACATATAATTGGCAACACTAAAAATGGTACTCTCTACTTTTGACCTGTTTGATAAGTACTTTGAGTAATCATTATACCCTTTGTAGGTTATTAAATAATCAACATCTTTCAGAGTTTCACCAAGCTTAATTTGTTCAATTACCGCATTTGAAACGACAGTATCTGAGTCTTTAATTTGTTTAAATTCTCCCCTTTTCAATTCTTCGCCAGTAACCGCACATACTTTCACATCGCCTCCGCTGGTGCTTGGTTCAAAAAAAGTTTTGTAATCAGACCTTAATACATTCTTAAACTTTTGATTCTTGCGCTCAGTTAGTTTGTCTGATAATGCTTTCCAAAGCGATGCCAAATCACTTTCAACCGTTTCAACTCCTTCGAACTTTATTTGTTTTTCTTTAGTCTGATACGCAAATGGAATAAAATCGAGATTAACAATCAATTTACCTTTGTGCTCGTTCCAAATTTCGATTTCAATATCCCTGTAAATTTCTTCAATAGCAGTTTTTATTTCCCCGATATTTGGTAGTAACATATAAAACTTTCCTCCCGACGAATATACGACATGACCAACAGTAGCTTTAATGGAAGGATGCAAAATAAAGCGCTGAATGATAGAGTCTATCATTAATTGCAAGTAAAACGATCGACCTTTAAGACTTGTGGCTGCTTTGCGTGAAGCAATATTATAAATAAACTTCTGAATACCCGAAATATCGCAACCAAGTAAAATGACTGGATATTTTCCCTCATTTAATGTTAGTCTTTTGTCTGAATTATTCCAATTGAAATCACTTTCATTCTCCAGGTAGTAGGTGTAAATGCAATCGGCAAAAGCAGCAGTTGTTTTCAGATGGTCGAATAAACTCACATTGGCCATATCCATAGTATTGGAAGGAATACACCAAGTATATTTTTTGAGCAAATAAACCAAACTTTCGGTAAACCCAGCCAGACTATCTGCTGGTAATTTCTCGAATTCTTCTATAAATTTGTCCCATAATACTTTATATTTATCTTGTGATACTCCATCCTCTTTCGTTGCAATTGCCTTTGGAAATAACTTTCCTGTAATATTAATTGGTTCAAGTGAAAAAGCATATTTTCCATTTCCATCTTTAATGGTATTAAAAATGGAATAAAGTGGAATATGTTTATACCTTGTTATACCCCAATTGATTTTAGTAATACTATCTTCCGCTTCTTCTTTTTCAATTGGTTCACGCCTGTCAATTCCAGCACTCCAGCAGTCTGCCATTGTTACAATTGCTTGTAACTCAGTTTTAGGTTTATGATGATTGCAAGCCATGTTTGCTAAACAATCGTCATCGGTTGTTTCATACAGGTTTACTTTTAATTGCGGAATGTTGTTGAGCTTCGATTGCACTTTTTCGAAAAACTCATTAGTCCAAACCACATGTTGATATCCAAATTTCCCTTTGTCGTTTAGTGGGCAAATATCATTGGCAAGTTGTTTTGAATAGTCAGTCAATTGTGCTTGTTTATCGCTGAAACTACCATCCGCCCGCTGATAAAATTTCCCAATATCGTGCAGCAATGCTGCCAGATAAATTAAATCTCTTCTGTTCTCCATATGTATATAAGTTTATTTTTTATTCCTGATTACGATATTTCTTTCCCGCCACCATTCCAAACCCCAGACTTGCTCCCTTGCCCAATCCAAAATAATCGGGCAGCGAAACGTTGCTTTTAAATTCCACATCGAACGCCATCATTTTGATCCCTTTAAGTTTCATGAGGCTGGGTTCGGACAGGTGGGTGATTTTGCAGGTTATTTCTTTTTCGAAATGAACTCCTAATCCTTTGCCCATCGACAGGATATTGCCAATGAGTATGCGCTCCAGAAAACTGCACTTTTCTGCGACACCTTCAAGTTTTTGGAATTCCTCGCAATTGTCCTGATTCAATGGTAACCATTTGCGCAGGTAATAACTGAATGAACTGTCCCAGGTCTGTATCAACACCTGTCCGGCTTTAACTCCACTGATCTCCATTTGCATCTCTTGCTTCCCAAGGCGACAGGCGAAGTTTCCATGCATCAGAAGCAGACCAACAGCCTCTGTACCCTCATTGATACATACCAATGCAGCCTGTTGATTTATTCTTTTGTATTGAATCAACGGATAAGCATAACGATAGCCATCGCCTTCGTGATTGTGGAATAAAATATTGGATTTGTCTTTAATCGTTTCGTTGATGGCTCCCCTGAGCAGGGGTAACTCGTGATGACTGATTTTGTTTTTGAACCTTAGCGTAAGGTGTCTGTGCTTGGAAAGGTCTTGCATGTATCTGGATTTAAGGGTTTTGTAAACGAATTTCTCTAAGCCTGACAAATGTATGAAAAAATCTTTAACAAAATTTGATTGTTGTTGTGTTTTTTCATAAATATGTTTTAGAACATTTTATAAGTTGCTACCTCCACATTTTTTTCCATCTTTGTACCCAATTTTAAACTCCTTTCCAACCCTTTATACTCAACATATGAAGAAAATAATCAAATCCTATTTCAGGCAGAAGCCATTCAAGTCGATGAAAGATTTTACAAGCCAATGGCGGTGTTTTCACAAAACGGCCATGGAACTGGCTACGGATGCTGATTTGTTCGAAGGTTTAAGATATTGCGCTTTACGCTTTCCTAAGTAGTTAAGTGATTCCCCTCGTATGGATGTGCCTGCATATACTCCCTGTGGTGGTGTGTCGTAGCCTGTGTAGAGGTGCTTAGTGCAGTAGTGCACTAATTCGTAGTACAGTACTGTACTAAGTGACTAGTCCTAAATAACCGTTACAGTTTTTTATACAAAAAAAATCTTTTATCCTTAAGTTTGAAGACTAACCTTCAAACTTAAGGATTTTTTATAAGTACGTATTTTTACTTGACTCTGACAGTGCATTTGTTTGGGTGTCAGCATATGGCACGAGTAATGAGGCCTTATTTTATTATGCTTTTTGACGCAGTCTTTTACGTAGTACTGCATAGTCTGCCTATCTAAATTGTACTTTTCCAATATAAATTCATCTTTCAGTATTCCATTAACACGCTCTGCAATGGCAGTGGCATACGGATCATAACTTTCGGTCATGCTCGGGGTGATACGATTCGTTTCCAAAAGAGTTTGGTACTCCTTACTGCAATACTGTCATCCTCTGTCGGAATGATGGATTAATGGACGAGTTCTGTATTTCCTTTCTCTAAGCGACTTCTTCATGGCTCTTAAACTACCCTCGACAGCAAGACTGTCAGATAAGTCTTAACCCATTATTTTCTTTGAATAAGCATCTGTAACCAGCGACAGATACAGGGGATTTGTACGGCTGCCCACATAGGTTATGTCAGATACCCAGACTTGTTCGGGTTTGTTTATGTCTAATCCTTCGATCAAGTTCTTATGCTTGCGAAAACGATGGTGTGAGTTTGTTGTAATCCGATACTGTCGTTTGGGCTTTATATCTAAATGATTGGCTTTCATTATCGCAAACATGCAGTCTCTGCCTACTTGTAGATTCCGTAAGGGCTCATGGAGCAGGTGATATAGCTTGCGGGTTCCCAGTCGGGGCAACTGGTGTCGCACTTATTGAACCAAACTGATTGCTTGTTCTGCTTTAACCTGCATCCGAACCTCACTGTTGTGTCGGAGGTAATAAGCCTGGCGGCTGACCCCGAACAGTCGGCAAGCAAAGGTTATTGATCTTCTTTGCTCTTTTGTGTAATTTTCGACTGTCCGGGTAAAGACTTTTTTCGTATCGGAATTTTCAACTCTTTTTCTGCTATATCTATCATCATATCGAAAAATATAGCTTTTTGCTCTGCTGTTTCAACTTGTTTTTTCCAAACTATTCTTCTGTTTTTCGAGTAGTTTTACACGTTGTTCCAACTCTAAAATTCTTTGCTCAGGACCTTTGATCATAAGGCGTTGTATTTGATATTCACGGTCAAAAGTACCATATTTTCTTATCCAATTCAATACCGTTCCATGGGATTGAATACCATACTTGCGCAAAGCACCTCTAATGCTTAACTCCTCATTTTCTACTTCGCTTACTACTTGAAGCTTAAAGGACAATCTGTAATCTCGTTGTGTGCGCTTTACATAAAGCAATCCTTCTTTTTCTTTCTTTGTGACTTATTTTATGTAACCATATTTCAGGACGAGACATACCATGCAAAACAAAAAAGAGGGCCGTTCAGCCCTCTTTTTCAGATTTTATACCCTTGGTACTTACGCTTTTCCGGCGCTTCCCAATACGTGCTCGGTTTTGTGCTTGTAGAGTTTTTTCAGCTCTTCGCGGGCAGGACCGAGGTATTTGCGTGGGTCGAATTCGCCCGGGTTTTTAGCAAATACTTCGCGAACGGCAGCAGTCATAGCCAGACGACCATCCGAGTCGATGTTTACTTTACATACAGCCGATTTAGCGGCACGGCGGAGTTGCTCTTCGGGGATACCGATCGAATCTTTCAATGCACCGCCATATTGG
Organism: Paludibacter sp. 47-17; assembly: GCA_001898935.1. Taxonomy (GTDB): domain Bacteria; phylum Bacteroidota; class Bacteroidia; order Bacteroidales; family Paludibacteraceae; genus Paludibacter. The sequence continues at coordinate 61,382 of MKVT01000023.1, read as the reverse complement.
TTGATGGTAGCCACGTATTGCTGCGGAACCGACGACGAACCGTGAAGTACGATGGGGAATCCGGGGATTTGTTTTTCAATTTCTTCGAGGATGTCGAAACGCAACGGAGGAGGAATCAGGATGCCGTTTTCGTCGCGGGTACACTGAGCCGGAGTAAATTTGTTGGCGCCGTGCGAAGTTCCGATCGAGATAGCCAGCGAATCGACACCGGTACGCGATACGAAATCAACCACTTCTTCGGGACGGGTGTAGGTATGATGTTCGGCCACCACATCGTCTTCAACACCGGCCAGGATACCGAGTTCGCCTTCAACAGTCACATCTTTCGAGTGGGCATATTCAACCACACGTTTGGTAAGAGCGATATTGTCTTCGTAAGGAAGGTGCGAACCGTCGATCATCACCGACGAGAAACCCATATCGATACATTCTTTGCACAGTTCGAAGCTGTCGCCGTGGTCGAGGTGCAGTACGATAGGAATTGCATAACCCAATTCTTTAGCATATTCAACCGCACCCTGGGCCATGTAGCGCAACAGCGTCTGGTTGGCGTATTTACGTGCTCCGCTCGATACCTGCAGGATCACCGGAGATTTGGTTTCAACACAAGCAGAAATAATAGCCTGAAGCTGCTCCAGGTTATTAAAGTTAAACGCGGGAATAGCGTAACCGCCTTCTACCGCTTTTTTGAATAAGTCTTTGGTGTTAACTAATCCAAGTTCTTTGTAACTTAACATACTCTATTTAATTTAAATTGTTGAGATTATGGATGCAAAAGTACTACTTTTTTATGAAAAAGAAGGCGTATTGTTCTCCTTTTTATATTCTAAAACATATTTTTCGGCTAATATGTTCAGGATCCCGGCCGGTGCGGGCCCGGTGCAACCGGTTCTGAAGTTAAAAGCATCCGGTAAACTGCCTAAAGTAGTGATTTTGTGCGGTTGTTCGCAAAAAATGTTGTAACTTAGCAGCCCTTTTTCTCAACTTAAAGCGATGATGTATACTACTGATTTTTTTAACAAACGCCCGGCGCACCGGCCTGCGATGCGCGGGAGGGAAGTACAACGGGTGAACAGCAGTCTGTTTGCGGTGATAATGATGCTGGCTGTATTGATTCCATCCGGCATGCAGGCGCAGGCTCCGGCCACTTATTATAACTCGGCTTACGGCAAATCGGGCAAAGCTCTGAAAACGGAGTTGCATGAGATCATAAAGAGCGGGTATGTAACAAAAAGTTACGATTTCCTGTACACGATTTACGAAGAAAGTGATACCCGTCCCGATGGAAAACTCTGGGATATGTACTCTACCTGTACCTGGACGCATGGTCAGAAAAAATGCGGCAACTACTCCACCGTATGCGATTGTTACAACCGCGAACACTCCATCCCCCAGAGCTGGTTCAACGAGCGTTCGCCCATGGTGTCGGATGCGCATCATATTTATCCCACCGACGGCAGAGTCAACGGGCAGCGGGGTAACGATCCGTTCGGAGAATGTGCCAATGGTACCACGCTGACGAACGGGTTGGGGCGCAGCGGCAGTTCGACATTTCCGGGCTATTCGGGACGAGTTTTCGAGCCCGTTGATGAATACAAGGGCGACTTTGCCCGCACGTATTTTTATTTTGTTACCCGCTACGAAGATTTGATGAGCACCTTTTCCACCTCGTCGACCTCGTTCAGCGGTAACGCTTACCCATCGCTCAACAGCTGGAGCATCGCCCTCTTCCTGAAGTGGCACCGCCAGGATCCGGTTTCGGAGAAAGAAATCGTGCGCAACAACGCCGTGTACAAACATCAGAAAAATCGAAACGCCTTTATCGATCACCCGATACTGGCCGAACATATCTGGGGTACGCTCCAGGGCAGCGCCTGGGATGTAACCGGAGTGGAAACTCCTGCCGAACTCCTGGCCCGTGTGAACTACAACGCCAACGAACGCAGTATGATGGTGGCCGCCGATCTGGGCGAGCTCAGCTACGAAGTGGTGAACATCAGCGGCGTACGGCTGTTGTCGGGCACCTTGCTGGGAGGCGATGCCGTATCGATGGGCTCGCTCAAACCGGGAGTGTATTTTTTCCGTGCCAATGCCGACACGCTGAAGGCCGTTAAGAAATTCATCGTTCAATAAAACAGGCAACGGGCAGGGAGCTGCTTCACGCCGTTGTGACCGGTAGGATGCATGCAAATGAAAACAAATAGCAGAGGAAACTTCGCATCCAAGGTTATGGTAATGTTGGCATGCGAGTTCCGTACGACGTTTAAAAAAACAATTATTACCGTATGAAATTGAAAAACAGTTCGGGCCTGGTGATCCTGCTGCTGATGCTGGCGGTACAGCTGGCCACAGCTGCAGTGCCTGCAGGCTATTATTACCAGGCGCGTAACAAGACGAAAGCCGAGCTCAAATCGAGCCTGAGTGCTCTGGCGGCGCCGGTGAAAGTGCTGAAGTACGGCAGCGGCGAAGGGGCCACCTGGCAGGGATTTTTCCATACCGACCAAAACAGCGATGGTTCGGTTATCGACATGTATTCGAATATTATTCGTTATTTCGATGGCTATACGAGTATTTCGGGCATGCACATCGAGCACTCGCTTCCCAAAAGCTGGTGGGGAGGGGCCGAGAACATGGCCTATCGCGATTTGTTTCACCTTTATCCTTCGGATGGCTCCACCAATTCGTCGAAGAGCAATCATCCGCTGGGAATAGTAAAACCCGGAGATGCGACATTCGACAACGGAGTCAGTCGTATCGGTACCAGTTCGTTCAGCCCGGCCTATAGTGGGAAAGCCTTCGAACCGGCCGACGAATTCAAAGGCGATTTTGCCCGTTCGTACCTGTATATAGCTACCGTTTACGAACATTATGCTCCGCTGTGGACCTCGCCTATGATGCAACGCAATACCTATCCGGTGTGGACTCCCTGGGCCAGGGAACTGTTGCTCCAATGGCATGCGGCCGATCCGGTGAGTGTGAAGGAGCGCCTCCGTCAGGAAGCCGTTTATGCTATTCAGGGCAATCGTAATCCGTTTATCGATTACCCCGATCTGGTTTCGTATATCTGGGGCCCCGATACCTTGCAGGCCTATCCGTTTCCCCAGCCTTCGGATGCATTTTTAACCCTGCCCCGGAGAGGCGAAGCGGTCGATTTCGATGTGATCCTTCAGGGCGATACCGTCGGAAAAGCGATTCATCTGAAGGGACAAAATATTTCGGGAACCCTGACGGTGCGGTTGAAGCATCAGCATCCGGCTTTTGTAGTGCTACGCACCGTACTATCTGCCGGCGAACTGCTTGCGGGCAGTACTACGCGCCTGCAATTCCGCCCCACTGCTTCGGGTACCTTCCGCGACACCTTGTTGCTCGAGGGAGCGGGGCTCGATGAGCCTTTCCAGCTGCCGGTGGAAGGGAAGGCATCGCGCCAGCTCATGGCACTCGAGCCCGACCGGGTTACTCCGGTTGGAGCTACCCTGCACTGGATTGCCGATTTGAGTGCCGGCAGTTATGCGGTCGAACTTTTCACCCGTCCTTCGAAGGCGGGCGACCTGCTTATTTCGTCGTATGTGGAGGGAAGCAGTTACAATAAAACGATCGAGATTTACAACGGAACGGGCCGAACGGTGCAGCTGGCCGACTATGCGCTGGCGAAGCAGTCGAACGGCGCGGGTCTCTACGAATCGGTATTTCCGTTGAAAGGCGAATTGGCGCATGGCAGTTCGGTAGTGGTGATCAATAAACTGTGTACCAACGAGGAGTTGAAGGCCAAAGCTGCGTTGTACACCGATTCGGTGATGAATTTCAATGGTAACGATGCTATTGCTTTGTTGCACAATGGCTTGCGGATCGATGCCGTGGGGTATTTCGATCGGGGTCCCGGGTTGATGTGGGGCGAGAATAAAACGCTGCACCGGAAAGCGTCGGTAACGCATCCTACGGCTGTCTACAACGAAGAGGAATGGATCAGTTTGCCCATCGACGATTTCAGTCCGGTGGGCAATCATGTAATGAGCCTCAGCGCTCAGGAGACTTCCGTATTTACGGCGACGATTCCTGCCGATTCGTCGCGGTTCGCGGTTCGCGATCTTCAGCCGCTCACCTCTTACTACTACCGGGTAAGTGCTTTACGCGAAACAGGAGCCTTGCCTTCGGTGAATTCGGTACGTTTTACCACGGCAGGTCCTGCCGTCCCGGTGCCTATGGAACCTTCGGATATTGGTGCGAGGCATTTTGTGGCCGAATGGGAGTCGGATGTATATACCGACCGGTTCGAACTGCAAGTATATACCAAGGTGGGTGCGGCCGACATCACCGTGGCGGAAGGGTTCGATAAGGTAGGATCGAACGGTAAACCGCTGCCTGAGGGATGGACGGGGACTGCAGGAGCGATTTATACCACTTCGGCCAGCTCGGGAGTTGCACCTCCCTCCATACAGTTGCGCAACACCGGCGAATGGCTGCAAACGGCGGTGTATCCGTATGCGGTGTCGAGGTTCGACTTTATGTACCGCTATCCCTCGAGTGGAGCAGGCAATGTGTTTACGGTGGAAGCGCTCAGGAACGAACAATGGGTAAAAGTGGACGATATCGCTTACCAGAATACGTCGAAAACAGTAGTTTCGTATACTTTCGATCGTGCTGATAATGTCCGGTCGTTACGCATTACCTACACCAACAAAGTTTCGGGCAACCTGGCCCTCGACGATTTTTTCGTCGTGTATGGAAGTGAATCGAACGCCTACCTCCTGCAACAACAGCCGGTAACAGGAACGGCTTACCGCATGGAGAGCCTGGAGCCGGTAACGAATTACTTCTACCGGGTACGGTCGGTGATTGGAGATGTGCGATCGGAATGGTCGGATGAAGTGGGGTTGAAAACCTTGATGCTTAGCGGATTAAGTGACGGAGAGCCGCTTCATCCCCGCTGGAGTGCAACTCCGGAAGGCATTGTGTTTACACAGCTCGAGGCGGGGAGTCGTCTGCAGATGTATACCCTTACCGGCGTAGTGGAGTACGACGATGTAGTACCCTCCTCCACGGTTACCCTTCCGGTGACGGGTCATCCGATGTATATTGTAAGAATTGTGAATACCGGTCAGTTGTTTTCGTTTAAAATTATACCTTGATTTTTCAGATGTTGAAAATGCTTCAATCCGGAGTGTCGATTACACATCAATCGAACCCTGTAAGCTTTAGATGGCTGTTACTGTTGCTGTTGATTCCGCTGGCGGGAAAAGCCACCATCCCGCCGGGTTATTACAATGCAGCCGAAGGCCGGCGCGAAGCGGCTCTTAAAACGGCTTTGCATACCCTTATACGGCCCCATATCCAGTTGGAATATTATAGCTCGAGCACCCATTTCCGCACAACCGACTGGCATCCCGACGGGTATTTCTGGGATATGTATTCGCGCGAAAAACGCACGTCGTGGTCGAATCTCAATCGCGAGCACAGCATGCCCAAGAGTTGGTGGAGTCCGCAGCCCGAATACACGGTGGCTTATTCCGACCTGCACAACCTTTATCCTTCGAATGTGGATGCCAATTCGGCAAAATCCAATTTTCCGCTGGGAGTTGTAGGTACGAACTACGAATTCGACAACGGGGTTTCGAGAGTAGGGTACAATACTTATCCGGGCTATTCGGGGATGGTGTTTGAGCCCGCCGGCGAGTACAAAGGCGATTTTGCCCGCACCTATATGTATATGGTGACCTGTTACGAGGATTATGCACCCAACTGGCGCAGTACGGGTACCGAAAGTATGTTGTATCAGAATACCTATCCGGTATTTAAGCCCTATGCCATCAGTTTGCTGATGAAATGGCACCGCGACGATCCGGTGAGTCAGAAAGAAATCGACCGCAACAATGCAGTATATGCCATCCAGGGCAACCGGAATCCGTACATCGATTATCCGGCCTTTGCCGAATTCTTATGGGGCAATAACAAGGGACAACCGTGGGATGCCGAAGCAGCGGGAGGCGAGATTCAGGAAAAGTTTGCCGTCAGTTACCAGTATGCGCGCAACGAACTCAGCATCTACCTGAGTCCGGCCGCGGAGGTGCCGTACCACATTTATTCCATCGACGGCCGCCGGGTATATTCAGGCCAACTTTCGGGATCGTTGACCACTATCTTGTCGCTGGAAGGAAAAGTGGAGAAAGGAATGTATCTGATTATTGCCGAGACCCAACGAAAAAAGCACGACAAAATATTTATCGTGCTTTAAATCCGGAGCAAACCGCAGGTTAGTTACCTAACACTTTCGCTTTCGCTTTTTCAAATTCTTCCTGGGTAATAATTCCTTCGTCCAGCAATTTCTTCAGGTCGCGGAGTTTCTCGGCAACAGCTGTCGATTTACTATCGGTTGCCGGAGCCGAAGCCTCTGTTTTTAAAGGTTGCAGTTCGTAGGTGTGAACTGGCTTGTATTGCATGGTCCACAAGAAAGGGATCAGAAAGAATACTCCCCCTACGATAGCTCCCACGTTTACTTCCTCGTCTTTTGTGATCACGGTGTGAAAAGTTTCATATCCTTCGGCTTCGATACGTACCGAGGTTGCAGAGCCCGTGATTTTCGAATCGCGTAAGCTATAGGGTGTAGGGCCTACAGGAGAGCCGTCGATGTACACCTTTGCTCCGCTCGGGATGGTTTGAATAAGCGTAGTGCTTGCACAGCTGCTCAGCATGGCAATAAGCAAAACAGAAGCGATAATTCGTTGAAAAATAGATGTTTTCATTTTTTTTTAAAAGTTTTTGGAGTGTAGAAAAAAAGAAATATTCCCAGTGCCATGATCAGCAGCGCGCCAACCAGTACACCGGAGCCATATTCGGTCAAGTTTTTAAAAACGATTAGGCATCTTATTAATAAATACCCGGAGTAGAGCATCAGTATACCCCCGAGTAGTTTGCGGATGATGTTCATTGTTTGAATGTGCCGGGGCAGGGGAGAAAACGAGCTCCTCCCCCTCCTTACTTATTTATTTACGTACAATGGTGGTGGTGGGAGTGTACAGTCCGCCGGTAATCGCTGCGAGCAATCCATCGACAAAACTGTGAGTCACGGTAATCGAATAATTTTTGGCATCACCGGCCATTTCTTTCACATCGGCTGTGGCGATGGGAACGAGTCCGGCAATCAGAAAATGATTCGCTTTCCGTACTTCAACCCCTGTTTTAGGACCTTCGCCAATAGTGGCCGTAACGGTGTAACATGATGTAAATGTAACTGCGACAGCCAGTACCAACATCGATTTTAGAATGAATTTTTTCATACGACAAATTTTTACTTTTACCTACTTGAAGAGGGCTTCGGTTTTCCCTTATGCAGTTAAAATGATGTACGTGTAAACATGGGAGAACAGTGTTTTAACAAATCTGAATACTGAATTGCAAATGTATTCCTTTTTTGTGAAATTTCGACCTTTATTTTGTGAAAAAACGAATTAAATTTCCTTTTCACGACATACGATGATACTTATTTCATACAGTACGTATAAGGGAAGTACAACAATAATAAGCGTGAACGGATCGGTAGTAGGGGTGATGAGGGCGGCCAGGATCATGAGGATGACCAGGGCGTAGGAGCGGACCGATTTAAGCAGCTGTTTATGAATGAGGCCCATGCGCGATAGCATGTAGGCCAAAACAGGCATTTCGAACATAATACCCAGGCTGAAGATGAGGATATACAGTGTTCCGAGGTACGACTGTACCGATATCTGATTGGGTACCAGCGACGAAATTTCGTAGGAGCCGAGGAAGCGGACCGTAAGAGGAAAAATGAGCAGGTAAGCGGTGGCTACTCCGGCGTAGAAGAGGAACGAAGCCGACGAAAAGATGGCTCCGATATGCCGTTTCTCGTTCGGATACAGGGCCGGGTAGATGAAACGCCAGATTTCGAACAGGATATAGGGCACCACCAGAATCAGACCCAGGCTGAAGGACGCTCCGATATGGGCCATGAATTGTCCCGCAAGGTTGATATTGATGAGCTCAAGCTGAAAATCGCCGGGGCAAATTTCGGGAATATTCACCAGCGAGGCCAGTCGACACAGCCACCGGTAAAAAATAAAGTCGGAATTAAGGGGTGCGAAAACGATATCGGTAAACACGAACTCCTTGAAGGAAAAGATGGCACCCACAGCCACCACCATCGCCAGAATAATGCGAATGAGGGTCCACCGTAGTACCTCAAGATGCTCCCAGAACGAAAGCGCTTTTTCTTCAACTTCTTCCTGCATGCCTCTTTTTCAGGGATTTATTTCTTTGTATCGTCCACCCCGTCCTTAATTTCATCGTCGAGATCCTTCATGCCTTTTTTAAACTGGTTGACTCCTTTACCAATACCACGCATCAGTTCTGGAATTTTCTTACCTCCAAAAATGAGCAGTACAACCAGGGCAATTAAGATAATCTCGGGGGTTCCCAACGCGAAAAGTAAAATGCTGTTTATCATGATTCAAATCGAATTTAAATTCGATTACAAAAATACATTTTTTTATGAGAAGTTGAAAATTTATTTTTCATATATTTATGCCCTCAAGTTGATCACCGAATTGCTGTAAACAAATCGTCAATATTTTTGTTATAGTGCTGAATATCAAATCATAAAAACATGAAAACGCTACTGTTCATTCTTTTTTCAGTGCTGGCACTACCCGGTCTTACCGCCCAATCCGCCCTCAATGAGGTGAAGGGAAGAGTGACCGACGCCGTGAGCGGCAGCCCGTTGGTGTATTGTAATGTGCTGGTCGATGGAACTCATATCGCCACAGTAACCAACAACGAAGGCGAATTTTCGCTCAAACTGGCCGGCGACGACGCCCTTCTGGTATTTCGTTTTCTGGGCTACATGGAGCGTAAGCTGAGCGTGCGCGAGCTGGAGCAATCGAAAGGTGCGGTAAGGATGACGCAGGTTGCGTTCCAGTTGCCTCAGATCGATGTGCTGACGCAGGACGGGTCGGACCTGGTAAGAGTGATGCTCGAACGGGTTGAACAGAATTATCCGGAGCAGGAAATGTTGATGACGGCTTTTTACCGTGAGTCGATCCGCAAAGGTCGTACGTATGTAAGTCTGGCCGAAGCGGTTGTCGACATTCAGAAGCAGCCCTACACATCGTACAAATACGATGCGGCGCGACTGTATAAAGCCAGGAAACAAACCGACTATACCCGTCTCGATACCCTGGTATTCAAACTGATGGGCGGTCCGTACAACTCGCTTTACCTCGATGTGATGAAAAACCCGCAGATTTTATTCACCGACCGGGTATTCGACAACTACCGGTTTCGGTTCAACAAGGTAGAATACATGGACCAGCGAATGGTGTATGTGGTCGATTTCGAGCATGTTCAGTACACCGACGAACCATTGTATGCCGGCAAACTGTATATCGATGCCCGGAATATGGCGCTTAAGTCGGCGGTTTTCAGTCTCGATCTTACGCGCCGCGACGATGTGGTGCGCCTGTTTATCCGCAAGAAACCGTTTAATGCCGAAGTGACTCCCATTCAGGCCGATTATCGCATCGATTATATCGAGAAGGACGGCAAATGGTACTATGGTTACAGCCGTATTGAACTGGGAATGAAAATCAACTGGAAACGTAAATTGTTCCATACTTTTTACTACAGCACCCTCGAAATGGCAGTTACCGACCGTGAACAAAGCAGCGACAACAAGGCAATCCGCTTCCGCGACCGGTTGCGATCGGATGTGATCATCAGCGACGCCGCCGATGGTTTCGGCGATCCAGGCTTCTGGGGACCTTATAATGTAATTGAACCCGATAAACCCATCGAAGCAGCGATCCGTAAGATAAGGAAAGAGGTTGAAAAGAACTAATTTACAAACGTTTGCAGTGTTAAATTGAAGTTTTCCCCGGCAACTACCCGTCGATTTGCCGGGGAAGTTTTTTCTTTGCGGTCAACTGATTGTAGATACCTATGCAAATAAAATCGATTTTCCTGTTGCTTCTTTTTGGGTTGGTGGTGCCCGTGTTCAACGCTCAGAAAATTTATACCACTTATCTTTGGCACATGGACCAGCCGGTGTACTGGGCCGATAAAAGTAAGGATAAGACCGATAGCAAGCAGTTTGCCGAGGAGTCGCACCGGCTGAAAATGTCGGGCGCCAACCGGTATCCCGGTAGTACGGCAGCACATCCTACCAATAACCTGGAAGAGATCTTCTCGAAGGCCGACCGGGTGAATGCCTACCAGACGGCACCCCGCAACGCGGTAAGCAGCATCCGCAATCGGCCTGATGCGGGAGCGCAGTTGAGTATGTCGGCGGGCTTGATGGAGAATATCCGGTCGCTGGGCGCTAAAGGCCAGTGGGGCTACGGTTCGGGATGGATGAATGCTTACCGGGAAGCCATCGGGTGGAAAACCTCCGGCGGATATCCGCGCCTCGATGTGGTGGCTTTCACCTGGGATCATGCTCTGTCGCCCCTGGTGAGCGAACGAACCCTGAAGATGCAGCTGAAAGCTCATCAGTATACTACGCAGAAATATTATGGACACAGCTCCAGAGGCTACTGGCCGGCCGAAGCTGCTTTCTCCGAACGGATCATTAAAACCCTGGTCGAATGCGGTATCGAATGGTCGGTGGTGCCCAACAGCCACCTGGCCCGAACACTTTCCGACTACGTTCATCCGTATAATATTAACGGGAATATCGATGCTCCCAATCGTGCCGATCAGGTGCCGGCGAAAGGGATCAACTGGTTCGAAGGCGCTATCGACGGACGCGGCTCTCGCCTGGCGGTGCCTTATAGTTACCAGGCGCACAAGGCTCAATACGTCGATCCGTCGACCGGAACGGCTTACAAAATCGACGTGGTGCCGATGTGTAATTATTTCAGTTATATCGATGGCTACAGCGGAGCCGATGCCGGCGAGGTGCAATCGAAAATCGAACCTTACAGCTCTGCCGGCCGGCCTTCGATTTTGCTCCTGGCCCACGATGGCGATAATGCCTGGGGTGGCGGATTTTCGTACTACAGCGAGGCTGTGCCCGGATTTACTGCCGATGCAGCTTCCAGGGGCTACCGGCCTACTACCATCCAGCAATTTCTCGACGACCATCCCGTGCCTGCCGATGCCATAGCAAGAGTGGAAGATGGCGCCTGGGTGAATGCCGACAGCGACTGGGGGCATCCGCAGTTTATCAATTGGTTGTGGCCCTTGTACAGCCAATCTTCGTACCGCTTCAATCCCGATGGATGGACCGAAGATGTGCGCAATTGGGCAGTGATAACCGCTACCGAAAATTATGTGACCATGGCCGAAGACCTGGAAGGAGGCGCCCTGCGGATGCAGTACGTGGCCGAAGGAGGGAGCGCGGCTACCGATGCCGAAAAAGCCTGGCATTTCTATTTCGGCGGACTCAATTCAGGGTTTATGTATTACGGGAAAGCCGAAGATATGGAGGTTAAGCCCTCGATGACCGGCAATATCGCGATCGATTATGCCAATCGTGTAATCACGGCCCATCCGGGTATCGACCGCACCGCACCGTCGGTGTTTATTCCGCAGCGCTTTCCGTACAATCCAGGAGGCATCGGTTTCGGTCCGCTCACCGGTTACCGGCAGGTGAATACTTCGCCGGATTTTCATGTGTGGACGTATGCCTACGATGTGAGCGGACTGGCAAGCGTAAACCTGAAATACCGCATCGACAACGACGGGTGGAATCCCATAGAAAGTATCGAGAACGATACCTACGCCGGCGGGGCTGAAGTGGGCGCCTGGCAGGAGCTGCCCATGACCCGTCGGGCGATGGCTCCCGACCCCACGAACGACGGCGAATTGAATTTCTTTATCCTGCCGGTAGCGAAGGCCGATTTGTGCTATGCCGAAATTAAGAGGTACAACGATGTGCTGATCGACTATTACGTAGAAGCAACCGATAGTAAGGGGAATGTGTTCCGTACGCCGATTCAGCATGTGTACGTGGGCGAAGGTGCCGGCACCGATCCGGGCGATCCCGATGGAGAGCCTATTACAGTGTCGTTTAAGCGGCCGGCCGGCTGGACGGGCGCCGGCGTCAAGCTGTGGGCCTGGAATGCCGGCGGGAATTTGTTCGGCGCCTGGCCGGGAATGGCCATGACCGACACCGGCAATGGATGGTTCAGTTACACCTTCGAGCAGCCGGTACGCACGGTGAACGTTATTTTCAGCAATAACGGAACACCGCAATCGGTGGATATCAACGGAGTAACGAAAACCACCTGTTACGAATACGATGCGCCATCGGGCACTAAATTTACGGTCAAGCCGGCCACCTGTCCGGTTCCTACCGCTGTTCGGGAGTTCACCGGCCAGTCGATGCAGGTGTATCCGCAGCCCGTTACCGGGCAGTTTGTGGTGCAATTGCCGAATCTGCCGATCGACGCTGGGTGTGAACTGATTCTGCGCGACCTCAGCGGAAAAAGGATTCGCAGCGAGCGGCTTACCCAATCGACCACGGTGCTCGACCGGGGAGAGTTACAGTCGGGAGTATATCTGTTGCAGGTTGTGAATTCAGCAACTACCGCTGTTTTTACAGCCAGATTAATGGTGCAGTAAAAAGTCATAACAGGTACGCAACAAGTCGGTTGCCGGCTGGGGGAATGTACGTACGGCCCCCTGGCGGCAGCCCTCCGGCGTGTTTAATGAATTCCGCCGCGCAATCCTAATATTAATATAAATTAACTTTAAGGGTAAACAAAACCTCCTGCTTCTGCGTTATTTCGGTACTTGCTTGAATTTTAGTAATTTTGCAGCCCCAATTTTTAATATAGAATATGTCAGACGCAATTATACACGAAGTAACCCAAAGCGAATATAAATACGGCTTTACCACCGATATCGAAACGGAGGTAATTCCTGTTGGAATCAACGAAGAGGTGGTACGGATCATTTCGGCGAAGAAAAACGAACCGGAATGGATGCTGGAGTTCCGCCTGAAGGCTTTCCGTCACTGGCAAACCCTCAAAATGCCCACATGGGCCAATCTTACCATTCCCGAAATCGATTACCAGTCGATTTCCTATTTCGCGGCTCCCCGTAAAAATGCTCCGAAAAGCCTCGATGAGGTGGATCCGGAATTGTTGAAAACCTTCGATAGGCTGGGTATTCCGCTCGAGGAACAGAAAGCGCTCAGCGGCATTGCTGTGGATGCGGTGATGGACTCGGTGTCGGTGAAGACCACTTTCAAGGAAACCCTGGCCGAAATGGGTATTATCTTTTGTTCCTTTAGCGAAGCGGTGGAGCATCATCCCGATTTGGTTCAGAAGTACATGGCATCGGTGGTGCCTTATACCGACAATTTTTTCGCGGCGCTCAACAGCGCGGTGTTCAGCGACGGTTCCTTTGTGTACATCCCTAAAGGAGTGCGCTGCCCGATGGAACTTTCCACGTATTTCCGGATCAACGCGGTGAATACCGGCCAGTTCGAACGTACGCTTATCGTTGCCGACGACGACAGTTATGTGTCGTACCTCGAAGGGTGTACGGCCCCTCAACGCGATGAAAACCAGTTGCATGCAGCTATCGTGGAGATCATAGCGATGAAGAATGCGCAGGTGAAGTACTCTACCGTTCAGAACTGGTATCCCGGCGATAAAAACGGGAAGGGCGGTATTTATAATTTCGTTACCAAACGCGGGATTTGCAAGGGCGATGGGTCGCATATCTCCTGGACCCAGGTGGAAACCGGATCGGCCATTACCTGGAAGTATCCTTCCTGCGTGCTGCAGGGCGACAACTCGTCGGCCGAATTTTATTCGGTGGCGGTAACCAACAATCATCAGCAGGCCGATACAGGGACCAAAATGATTCATCTTGGAAAAAATACCAGCTCCCATATTTTGTCGAAAGGTATCTCGGCCGGCGTGAGCCACAACAGTTACCGCGGATTGGTGCGGGTGGGTGCCAAAGCCGAAAATGCACGTAACTTCTCGCAATGCGATAGCTTGCTGCTGGGCGATAAATGTGGTGCACACACCTTTCCTTACATGGAAGTGAACAACGAAACGGCCGTTGTTGAACACGAAGCTACGACATCGAAAATCTCGGAAGATCAGATTTTCTATTGCAACCAAAGGGGTATTTCGACCGAAGACGCAGTAGGGTTAATAGTGAACGGTTATGCCAAGGAAGTGGTGGACAAGCTGCCCATGGAATTTGCAGTCGAAGCGCAGAAACTATTACAGATCACCCTGGAAGGTTCGGTAGGTTAATCTCATAAAGAATAATAAAAAATAAACGATACAATGTTAGTCATTAAAAATCTGCATGCCAACATCGATGGCAAAGAAATATTAAAAGGCCTCAGCCTCACAATCAACAAGGGAGAAATTCATGCCATCATGGGCCCCAATGGCTCCGGAAAATCGACCCTGTCGTCGGTCATTACCGGTCATCCTGCTTTTGAAGTTACCCATGGTACGATCGAATTTAACGGCACCGATTTATTGGAGCTGGCTCCCGAAGAACGCGCCAACGAAGGCATTTTCCTCAGTTTTCAGTATCCGGTGGAAATTCCCGGGGTAAGTATGGTGAATTTCATGCGTTCGGCCATCAACGAACAACGTAAATACCGCAACGAACCGGCTATTTCGGCTACCGATTTTCTGCGACTGATGCGCGAGAAAAAGGAACTGGTGGAAATGGACAGCAAGCTTACCAACCGTGCTGTAAACGAAGGCTTTTCGGGAGGAGAGAAGAAGAAAAACGAGATTTTCCAGATGGCGATGCTGGAGCCTAAACTGGCTATTCTCGACGAAACCGATTCGGGCCTCGATATCGACGCCCTGCGCATCGTGGCCAATGGCGTGAATAAACTGAAATCGCCCGAAAATGCTACCGTGGTGATTACGCATTACCAGCGCCTGCTCGATTATATCACTCCTGATTTCGTACATGTGTTGTACGATGGTAAAATTGTAAAATCGGGGGGCAAGGAACTGGCACTCGAACTGGAAGCCCGTGGTTACGACTGGATCAAACAGGAAGTGGAAGCTTAACAACCGAATTTCATGGAACAACAATATATTGATTTATACAAAGCCCATCGCGGGATGATAAAGGAGCACGCGGCTGCGGTGATGAATGCATCGCGCGACGAGGCTTTTGCCCGTTTCGCGCGACTGGGCTTTCCGACTACGAAAATTGAGAATTATAAATACACCGAACTGAAACCTTCGCTGGAGGTCGATTACGGCTTGAACTTCCGCCGCCTCGATTTTCCGGTCGATCCTTACCAGGCTTTTCAGTGCGATGTGCCCGGTATCGATTCGTTCTTGTATTTCGTGGTGAACGATGGTTTTTATCCCGAAACCGACGATCGCAACAAAGAGCTTCCCGAAGGAGTGATTATTTGCAGTATGAAAGAAGCTTCGGAGAAGTATCCGGAGCTGGTTGCAACCTACTACGGAAAACAAAGTGGAAAAAAAGACGATGGACTGGTGGCCTTCAACGGAGCTTTTGCCCAGGATGGTTTTTTCATGTATGTGCCGAAGAATGTGGAATTACCCCGTCCGGTGCAGCTCATCAACATCATGCGTTCCGACGTCGATTTTATGGCTAATTCGCACGATCTGATTATTATTGAAGAGAATGCAAAAGCCCAATTGCTGGTGTGCGATCATACGCAGGACGATGTTCGCTTTCTGGCCAACCGGGTAACCGAGGTTTTCGTGGGCGAATATGCCACTTACGATCATTACAAGCTCGAGAATACGCACAACCGGATGACCAATCTGATGACTTTACTCATCGATCAGCAGGCATCGTCGAATGTGATTTCAAATGTGATTACGCTGCATAATGGGGTTACACGCAATACCATCGAGGTGGCGCTCAACGGTAAGCATTGTGAAACCGAAGTGTGCGGGATGGTGATTGCCGATAAAAATCAAACCGTGGATAATTTCACTTCGGTGTTGCACAATATGCCCGAATGTCATTCGGATGAATTGTTCAAGTACGTGCTCGACGATGTCTCGAAAGGTGCTTTCACCGGCCGTTTGTTTGTCGAAAAAGATGCGCAGAAAACGCGTGCGTACCAAACCAACCGTAACATCCTGCTCCATCCCAGCGCAAAAATGCGTACTAAGCCCCAGTTGGAAATTTTTGCCGACGATGTAAAATGTTCACACGGGGCAACTATTGGACAGCTCGACGATAATGCTCTGTTCTACATGCGTTCGCGGGGGATTCCCTACAACGAAGCCCGC
This sequence comes from Paludibacter sp. 47-17, assembly GCA_001898935.1. GTDB lineage: Bacteria > Bacteroidota > Bacteroidia > Bacteroidales > Paludibacteraceae > Paludibacter. The sequence continues at coordinate 45,159 of MKVT01000023.1, read as the reverse complement.
TTGCTGCTCATGAACGCGTTCATGGCCGATGTGCTGGAATATATCCGCATTTTTGCCCTGCGCGACCGGATGAAAATGCTGGTGGAGAAACGCCTGCGGGGCGAACTTTCCAAGTGCGAAGGTTGCGTGATTTGTCAGTAATAAATTGTATTTTTGTAGTTCATAATCGAACTACAAAAATATGAAAACAGTACTCATTACCGGAGCATCTTCCGGGATAGGAAAAGTGATTGCCGAATACCTGTGTGAACGGGGGTACAGGGTGTATGGTACTTCGAGAGCGAAGCATCGGGAGCCGGGAATCAAGAGCCGGGAGGGAGGAAGTTTCGAGCTGTTGCAGCTGGATGTTACCAACGATGATTCGGTAGCCGGATTGATGCAGTATCTCGCCACTAACCGGATCGACATCGATGTGTTGATCAACAATGCAGGCTACGGGTTGGCCGGTCCCCTCGAAAACTTCAGCATGGACGAAGCAAAAGCGCAGTTTGAAACCAATTTCTTTGGCGTTGTTCGTATGATAAACGCTTTTTTGCCGGTACTACGGGCCAGGGGTGGGGGAGTTATTATCAACACCGGCTCTATGGCCGGACTCATCGGACTTCCCTTTCAGGGCCATTACTCGGCGAGTAAATACGCCCTCGAAGGCTACCTGGCTGCTCTGCGCATGGAAGTGCTGCCCTTTAACATACAAGTGTTTAACATCAATCCCGGCGATTTCCGTACCGGATTCACCGCCAACCGGCGCATTATATCCACCGTTCATCCCATCTACCAACGCAAATTCGACCAATTGCTGAAGATGTATGAGCATGACGAGAACAACGGAGCCTATCCGGTCGTTATTGCCCGGAAAGTCGAAAAACTGCTTCGCAAAAACGGATCGTACAGGATGCGCTATGTAATCGGCAAATTCGACCAGGTTATCGGCGTGCCGCTCAAGCGTTTGCTGGGCGATACCTTGTTCGAAAAACTGATGATGCTGTTCTGGAAAATCAGAGATTAACAACCCTCCGGATTACCCGGGTCGCACGCAACTCCCGGAGTGCGATGCCGGCATGAATCTTATTCCGACATGGAGTAAGGAGCATCTTCGGCTTTGGTTCCTCTGGTTTTGTCGGGTAATGCGTCCATGTCGAATACCAGCCGGGCTCCCTTTTTCAGGGTCTCAATCTCCAGGTAGTTGTGCTCGTATTTTTTACCGTTCAACTTCAGTTGCTTGATGTAAACATTGGAAGGAGAATTGTTGTTGGTCCGGATCACAACCTGTTTGCCCGAAGGTAAACGTAGAGTCGCTTTATTAAACAACGGCGAACCCACCACATACTGTCCGCTTCCCGGGCATACCGGATAAAAACCAAGTGCTGAAAATACATACCATGCCGAAGTTTGTCCGTTGTCTTCATCGCCGCAATATCCGTCGGGTGCAGGCAGGTACATCCGGTTCATTACCTGCCGCAGGTGGTACTGTGCTTTCCACGGCTCTCCCGAATAATTGTACAGGTAAATCATGTGCTGAATAGGCTGATTACCATGGGCATAATTCCCCATGTTCATGATCTGCATTTCACGGATCTCATGAATGACTCCGCCGTAATAACTCTCGTCGAATACCGGTGGCAGGGCAAAAACCGTATCCAGCATCTGGTTGAAAACCCGGGCTCCCCCCATCAGGTTCATAAGCCCCTTCGGATCGTGAAATACCGACCAGGTATAATGCAGGGCATTTCCTTCCGTAAAATCGCCCCCCCACTTAAACGGACTGAACGGTTCATTAAAATCGCCATTCTTTTTCCGCCCCACCATCATGGTATACTTCGGATGAAATAAATTCCGGTAATTAAGGCTCCGTTCCTTGTAAATCCCGATTTCGTTCTCCGGTTTACCCAGTGCTTTCCCTACCTGGTAAATGCACCAGTCGTTGTAGGCATATTCCAGCGTGCGGGCGGCGCTTTCGTTGATCAACACATCGCAGGGCACATAGCCCAGGGTGTTGTAATACTGATACCCCAACCGGCCGGTCGACGATACAAAAGGGTGAACTGTATTGGCCGTGTAAGTAAGCCCTTTCCAAAGTGCTTCGGTATCCTGCACTTTAACTCCCTGTAAATAGGCATCGGCCAGCACCGAAGCCGAGTTATTGCCCACCATGCATCCGCGGTGACCGGGACTGGCCCATTCGGGGAAAAAACCGCTTTCCTTGTAAGTGTTGATCAATCCCTCCTGCATCTTCAGATTCATTTCGGGATACAGCAGGTTCAGCAACGGAAACAAGGCCCGGAAGGTGTCCCAGAAACCGGTATCGGTAAACAGATAGCCTTCTTCCACTTTACCGTTGTACGGACTGTAGTGCACCGCCTTCCCGACCGCATCGTACTCGTAAAAGCTCCGTGGGAAAAGCACCGACCGGTACAGGCTCGAGTAAAACGTGCGCAACTGATCGATGTTGCTGCTTTCAACCTCGATGCGTCCCAGTACTTCGTTCCAGCGTTGTTCGCCCGCTGCCGCCAGACGGTCGAAGTTCCCATCGCCCAGTTCGCCCAGGTTGCGCTCCGCCTGCTCCGCGCTGATAAACGACGAAGCCACCCGTGCATGCACCTGTTCGCCTTTGCGGGTCGAAAAACCGATAATAGCTCCGGCATGATCGACAGTAGCCTCCAGCTGATTTTCGAGCAGATTGCCATCGGCCACTACCGACTGATAAGTAAACTTCTTGTCGAAAACGATAACGAAGTAATTTTTAAAGTTTGCCGGTACTCCTCCGGAGTTTTTCGTTGTGTAACCGATAATTTTATTTTCGGCGGGGATAATGGTGACCTGCGAACCTTTGTCGAAGGCATCGATGACCACGTACGAATGTGCGTTGTGCGGAAAAGTAAACCGGAACATTGCCGCCCGTTCGGTGGGGGTGATTTCGGTAACCACATCGAAATCGGCCAGGTACACTTTGTAATAGTGCGGTTTGGCTGTTTCGGCCTTGTGCGAAAACCAGCTGGCCCGTTCGTTCTCGTCGAAAACCGCTTTTCCCGTTACCGGCATAATCGAAAATTGCCCGTAATCGTTGATCCAGGGGCTGGGCTGGTGGGTTTGTTTGAAGCCGCGTAGTTTGTCGGCATCGTAGGTGTAGGTCCAGCCATCGCCCATTTTGCCTGTTTGGGGAGTCCAGAAGTTCATCCCCCAGGGCATGGCAATGGCAGGATAGGTGTTCCCGTTCGACAAAGAATATTTCGACTGGGTGCCTATAAGGGGATTTACATAATCGACAGGAGCAGTGGCGGATAGACTGCCGGAAAGAAGGCAGGTGATCAGGGCCGACAGGTATGTTTTGCGTATCATAAAATTGTTTGTAATGGAGGATGCACCTCCGGTCAGCATCTTGCGTGTTTTTTGAAACAAAAAATAATTAACGAATACTGTTCAGTAAATCCAGCTTCCCCTTTTCGATCAGGGTAATAATTAACTCGCCGAACAGCGTATTTTGCCAGGCAAACCACTTGCGGGTGAAGTTGGCAGCGTCGTCCTTGTGAAACGATTCGTGTATAAATCCGGTACCGGCATCGGTGTCCATCAGCATTTTTATACAGCTTTTGATTTCCTCGTCGTCCGTACTGGTGAAAGCCTTCATCATAATGCTCATGGGCCATACCATATCGTAACCTACATGTGGACCACCAATCCCTTCGCCTGCTTTTCCCCGGAAGAAATACGGATTATCTTCGCTCCATACGAATTTCCGGGTGTTCCGGTACACCGGATCGTTGAGATCCACATCGCCCAGGTAGGGCATTGCCAGTAAACTCGGCACATTGGCGTCGTCCATCATCAGCCGATTGCCAAAACCATCCACTTCGTAGGCGTAAATAGTTCCGTAGGTGGGATGATGGACCGTAGCGTATTGTTGAAGGGCAGTTTCGACTTCGGCAGCCAGCGAAATGCAATTTTCACTCAACACCTTATCACCGTTCACTTGAGTCAGAATTTCGGCTGCCTTTCGCAGGGATGTCGCGGCAAAAAAGTTCGACGGAACGAGAAACTGCAAGGTGGTGGCATCGTCGGAAGGGCGGAAAGCCGAAGCAATCAGCCCAACGGGTTTCACCGGGTTTCCCAGCCCGGCATTCGACATCGTATCCAGCTGCCGCTCGGTGCGCCGCATGAACCGGTAGGGCCCGTGACCGTCTTTTTTCTGTTGTTCCCGGTAGGTTTTTACTATCAGCGCTACAGCCTGTTCCCATTCTTTTCCAAAGATGGAGGTGTCGCCGGTAATTTTCCAGTATTCATAAGCCAATCGAATCACATAAGCCAGCGAATCGATTTCCCATTTGCGCTCGTGCAGTTCTTTTTTCATAGCCGTAAGGTCGCTCATCCATTTGTGATCGGGATTCGGATCGTGCGGATCGAGAAAAGCATTGGCATAGGGATCGATAATAATGCTTTTAAACTGCCGGAGGATAACGCCCCGCAGCATACTTTTCAGCTTGGGGTCGTCGTTGGCCAGGTGCAGGTAAGGCCATACCTGTGCAGCCGAATCGCGCAGCCACATGGCGTGAATGTCGCCCGTATACACCAGGGTATCGTCGTCGCCATCGGGGGTTTTGTAATAGCGCACGGTAGTGTCGAGGGTGTTCGGGAAGCAGTTCTCGAACATCCAACGCAGCCGGGTATTGGTGAGCATACGGGTAATCTGCTGTATTTTTTTCTCTACGGCATCCGACTTAAACAGCCGATCGCCCGGAGCCGGCCGTTGCGATACATACACCTGGGTATTGTCGCTGGCTAAGGTGCTGAGGTGTTGAACAGGTGCCGCCAACACCGGAACAGACAGCATCAGTGCAGCCGAAAGGAATACGATGTGTTTTTTCTTCATGGGGTATTTTCCTGCAGATTTATGGGGTATAGCGCCAATCGATAAGGGCATACTTATCACAAAGTTAAACTTTTTTTTAGCTGATGCAAAAAAAACAGTAAATTTACACTGGAAATCAAACAGTACAATATTCATGACAATCGATACGATAAAAAAACAGCTTCGACAGGCTCTTCCCGGTGCGTCGTCGCACCTGAAGATGGCGCCCGCACATCGTCTTGACGAATTCAGGGCAATTCGCGGTGAGGATTTCAACCCCCGCCTGAGTGCGGTGCTGGTGTTGTTGTATCCGGGCGAACAGGCGTCGGAGCCGGAAAGTTCTTTTTCCCTTTCGTTGGACGAAGTGTCCCCATCTTCCGGAACAGCCCATCTTGCCGGTCTGAAAATTGTATTTATCCGCCGCGGCGAGTACGTGGGTATCCATTCGGGGCAAATCGCTTTTCCCGGCGGCCGGTACGAGGACGAAGACGGCGATCTGTGCGAAACAGCCATGCGCGAAGCCGAAGAGGAAATCGGTCTTCCGCGCCATTCGTACGAAATCATCGGCCAACTCACCGATTTGTATGTCCCGCCCAGCAATTTCCTGGTAAGGGCTTTCGTGGCCTATGCTCCCCAACGGCCGGTCTATACCCCCGATCCACGGGAAGTACAGGAAGTGATCGAGGTCGATTTGTCTCACTTTTTTAACAGTGCAAATATCAAAGTAAAAGATTTTCCGGCCCATAATAGTGTTACCAATACCAGTGCTCCTTATTACGATGCCGATGGAGTAGTGATATGGGGAGCAACGGCGATGATGCTGAGGGAGCTCGTCGATCTAATTGGGAAGTAATTATCGATCGCAGGGAAGGACTGAAGGTGGCGGTTGATGACAAACCGCAAAACAAAATCAGTGTATCAACCGTTAACACTAAACACTAAACAATTAACCAGTATTCAAATGGATCATCAGGAAATCAAAACCTATTCTCTGGCCGAACGGTCGGACTTTTCGCCCGACTTTTCGATTAAACGAATGGAAGAGGCCTATAGTGTGGCGTCGGTTCGCAAACCGGTGCCTCATCGGCACGATTACTACGCCATCTATTATATTATTGAAGGAACGGGGAAGCATACCGTCGATTTCACGGAGTATGAAATTGAAGGTCGCCAGTTGTATTTTCTTTTGCCGGGACAAATGCATAAGCTCGAATTCGCTTCCGAGCCCAAGGGATTTATTGTGTCCTATTCCGAACATTTTCTGATCTCCAATGCCATTCCCGATCACCTGATCAACGATATTTATCTTTTCAACGATTACGGACAATCGCCTCCCTTGCCCATCCACGAATCGTCGGCTGCGGTATACCAGAACCTGTTCGAACAGATGGAGCTTTTTTCGGCTTCGCTCGAAAAGTATACCCACGACGCGGTGGGGGCTCTGGTAAAGTTACTGCTGATTCAAAGCAATAATCATTGCTCGCTCAAAAAAGAAGAGAATCCGCAGTTGCTGGAAACAACCAACCACCTGCTGCGTAGTTTCAAGCAGCTATTGAATAAACATTACGTGGAACATCACATGGTAAACGACTATGCCGATATGCTGGCCGTTACCCCCGATTACCTGAATAAAACCGTGAAGTCGATTACCGGAAAATCGGCCAAGGATCATATTCAGAGTAAATTAATCACCGAGGCGAAGCGTTGGTTGTTGTTTACTAATCAGTCGAACAAGGAGTTAGCTTTTTCCTTGGGCTTCGAAGAATCGGCCCATTTCAACAATTTCTTCAAGAAAAACACCGGAATGACGCCTACCGAATTCAAAACAACCGCCCTTCAGTCCTGATTTTTGCAATCATCGTCCTGATTTCTTTACTTAAGAGGGGCCAATTCCGCCCTATCTTTGCATCATCAAAAAACAGTTAATGCGGCCCTCCCATTAACAATTAATAATCGACAATTAACAATTAAAAAAGATGAACGCACTTTTAAAGAAATTTTTCGCGACCGATACGAATTCATGGGCGCTGTTGTTTGTACGTCTGGCCTTGGCCATTGTAGTTTTACCCCACGGAATGCAGAAGGCACTCGGTATGTATGGCGGGTATGGTTTTGAAGCCACAGTAGGTTTCTTCTCGAGTATGGGTATCCCGGCCGTTCTGGGAGTGATGGTTATCCTGGCCGAATTCGTGGCTCCCATCTTGTTGATCGTAGGTGCAGGCAGCCGTTTTATGGCCTTCTCCATCTTCCTTACCCTCGGTGGAGCCATGTTCCTGGGCGGACACGTACAGCACGGATTTTTTATGAACTGGTTTGGTAATCAGGCAGGCGAAGGAATGGAATACTTTATCCTTATCATCGGGATGTCGCTGGGGCTGATGTTCGGCGGCGGTGGGAAATTCTCGCTCGACACGCTGTTCGGAAAATACATTAAAGAATAATTTCGATTGCAATGAGTTATAAAAAAGCGCCGGGAGTTTGCTCCCGGCGCTTTTTTTGATGCCGGAACACCTCGGTTTCAGCCGTTGTTTACAATCCGAAACTCATACTTCCGATGGTTTCGAATACGGTTCCGAGTAGTCCGATAATCAGAATTCCTGCCGTACAGATAATTAAACTCAACCGCAGAGGAAGTGAACTTCGGATCGATGCTGCAGGCGTTTCGTTTTCCGTCAGAAACATGGCTTTGATCACCTTCAGGTAATAAAACAACGATACGATGGTATTCAATAAAGCAATAAATACCAGCACATACAATCCTTGCTGCGCGGCTGCCGAAAATACGAAGTACTTACTGAAAAACCCGACAAAAGGCGGTATGCCTGCCAGCGAAAACAGCGACAGCATCATCACAAAACTGAGCCGCGGATTGCTGCGGTACAATCCGTTGTAGTCGTCGATGGTGAGCTTCCCGGTGTGTTGTTCCACAACCGATACCACCCCGAAGGCGGCCAGGTTCGAAAACAAATACACCAGAACATAATACACCAGCGAAGCCATTCCGAGCGGTGTACCGCTGATGACAGCCAGCATGATGTAGCCGGCTTGCGAAATGGACGAAAAAGCCAGAAAGCGTTTGAGGTTTTGCTGCCGGAGTGCAAACAGGTTGGCAAGGGTAATGGATGCCACCGCCAGGACATAATAAAGCGGTTTCCATTGCCCGGCCAGGGGAGCGAAAACTTTTACCGAAAGGGTAAACAGTACAAACACGGCAGCGCCTTTGGAGACTACCGACAAGTAGGAAGTAATATTGGTTTGAGCGCCTTCGTATACATCGGCTGTCCATAAATGAAAGGGTACCAGGGCGATTTTAAAAAACAGTCCGGCGCTGAAAAAAACAAAAGCCAATATTTCGAGAGGCGTGCCGGTAATTATTGTTGCCAGATCGTCGAAATACAGCGTGCCGGTCGAAGCATACAAAAACGATAAGCCATATACCGAAATGCCGGAAGCAAAAACTGCCGAAAGAATGTATTTAATCCCGGCTTCCGACGATTTCCGGCTGTATTTGTCGAACACAACCAGGGTGGCCATCGGAATCGACGCCATCTCCAGTCCGATAAAGAATAACAGAAAATGTCCGGCTGAAATCATTACATACATGCCGAGCAGGGTGGCGAGTGTCAGAAAATAAAATTCTCCTTTTTTAATCCGGTTTTCGGGTTGTTCCAGAAAACTGTACGATTGCATGAACACGATAAGCGTTCCGATGTTCAGTATGCTTTTCAGCACGGTGTGAATGGGCTTGTAAGTGTACATACCTCCCGCTATTTCAAACGCGTCTCGCGGAACGATATTCGCGAAGGTGTGGGCCGCAACAACGAGTAAAGCCACGATCTGAAATACCGTTTTCCCATTTTCAGATTTAAAAATATCGTAGATCAGCAAAACAATCATTACTCCCAGCAGCGATAGTTCCTCGCGCATGTGTAACAGGCTACTGTAATCCATTTGTATAGTGTATATCAGTGTTCAACAATTATATTACCGGAGAATGTGCGTAATGAGCGGCGCTACACTTTCGTTGATCATTTCCGAAAGCCAGTAGGGGAAGGATCCGACAGCTACAATAGCTGCTATGAGCACTCCCACCGATAAACGCTCGTGCCATACCGCATCGGTGAGCTGCTCGTGATGCCGGTCGGCCATAGGCCCGAAGATAATCTTTCCAACCACCCGCAGTATATACACGGCTGTAATTACAATCGATGCGATAGCTCCGAAAGTAAGTACGCGGTGCAGCAGGTCCGGTTCCTGAAATGCACCTACAAAAATGGTCATTTCGGCCACAAAACCGCTCAATCCGGGCAAACCCAACGAAGCCATACCGGCAATCACATAACTGACGCCTAAAAACGGCATTACCTTCATCAATCCGCCCATTTCGGTAACCAGCCGGGTGTGGGTACGGCCGTATATCATCCCGATCAGGGCAAAAAACAGGGCGGTCATCAGACCATGCGAGACCATCTGAAGAATAGCTCCGGTGGTGGATGTTTCATTACCCATCAGGATGGCAAACAGCACCAGGCCGCAATGGCTCACCGACGAATAGGCATTGATGTATTTCAAGTCGGTTTGATGAATGGCTCCGAAAGCCCCGTATACCACGCTGATGCCGGTAAGGATTAAAAATATCCAACTCATTTCGCCGGCAGCTTCGGGCATCAGATACATCGCTACCCTGAAGGCTCCGTAACCTCCCAGTTTCATCAACACTCCGGCATGCAGCATCGATACTGCTGTGGGAGCCGAGGCATGCCCGTCGGGCGACCAGGTATGAAATGGGAAAAGGGCACCCAACACACCGAATCCCATAAATGTAAGCGGAAAGAAATAGCGCTGGAGCTCTATCGGAATCGTTAAGGCGGCCAGTTCGGTTATAGTAAGGGTGCTGGCTCCCGAACCATAATAAATGCCGAAAATCCCCACCAGCAGCAGGGCCGATCCGCCCATCAGCATCAGGGTGAGCTTCATGGCCGAATATTCTTTTTTGCCGGTCCCCCACACACCGATAAGCAAATACATCGGAATCAGGGCAATCTCGTAGAACATGAACATGGTAAACAAATTGGTGCTGATAAAAAAGCCGAATACACCAATGGCCAGTAAACTGAACCACAGGAAAAATTCGCGGGGCAGGTGCTCCATCTTCCACGACGCAAATACGCCGGCGAACACGATGATGGCCGAAAGTAAAATCATGGCCACGGAGATTCCATCTACTCCTACCGAATAATTAATATGCAACGAAGGGTACCAGACCGTTTCGGCCGTAAACAACATTTCGCTCGTATTGCCCGACGATCGTTCGGCAAGGTACATCCAGACCAACCAACAGGCCAGCACCATCAGTAGGCTGGCGCCCGTTACCGCTACCGCCCGAATCTGACGCATCGTACGAGCCGGAAATAAACCGGCCAGCATCAGCAAGGGTACCACTACAAATAAGGATAAGAAGTTCATATCGAATGTGTTGATATTATACTACAAAAAGCAGAATGCCTGCAATTGCCAGGGTAGCAAACAGAAATACCCAGGCATATTGCTGGATATGTCCCGATTGTATTCCTTTGATCCGAACCGAAACCCGGTTGCTGACCGTAGCCAGCAGGTTCATAAATCCGTCGACGATATGCCGGTCGAACCAGGCCAACGGTCGTGAAATGGAATTGAATACCACTTTTTTGGTCAGAAAGAGGTATATTTCGTCGATATAGAAACGATGGGTTGCCGCTTCGTGAAGTCCTGCGAACTTCAGCTTTAACCGGGCCGGCTTGTCGTTGTTCCGGCGATAAAGCACCGTGGCAAGCCCTATGCCTGCAAGTGCGATCAGAATACTGCTAGCTGCCACTTGCCAATCGAGTGAGATGGTGTATAATCCGCGATCGCTGGTTACAAACCGCCCGAACGGAATAAAACCGGCCACCAGGGTTATGAGTGCTAACACGATGAGCGGCAGGGTCATCAGCGCCGGCGATTCGTGAACCGGATGCTCCGCATGCCGGCTGGTGGGCGGCTTGTCGTTCCAGAAAATATTGTAATACAGGCGAAACATATAAAAGGCGGTAAGTCCGGCAATGCCGCTGAGGATCCAGCCTACCGGCGGACTGAAATGGAAGGCTGCGGCCAGTATCTCGTCTTTGCTGAAAAAACCCGAAAAAGGCGGAATACCCGCAATGGCCAGGCAGGCCACCAGAAAAGTCAGATGCGTGACGGGCATGCGTTTTCGGAGTTGACCCATATCGTCCATCGAATTACTGTGTACGGCATGGATCACCGAACCTGCTCCTAAAAAGAGGAGAGCTTTGAACATGGCATGGGTAAACAGGTGAAATAAGGAGGCCATGTAACCCAATCCTTCGTGGGCTCCGTAACCCGATACTCCCAGCCCCACCATCATAAATCCGATTTGGGAGATGGTCGAAAATGCCAGTACCCGCTTGATGTCGGTCTGAACACAGGCTATAACCGCCGAAAACAGAGCCGTAAATAATCCGGTATAAGCAATACCGTGAAGCACTTCGGGAGTTTGAACCGCATACACCGGGAAAAGGCGGGCTACCAGGTAAACACCTGCCACTACCATGGTGGCAGCATGGATAAGGGCCGATACCGGAGTGGGACCTTCCATTGCATCGGGCAGCCAGATGTGAAGCGGGAAAAGAGCCGATTTACCGGCACCGCCGATAAATATCAGCGCCATCGCCCAGCTGAGTACCGACCCGCCCATAAAAGTGAGACTGCCGATGGTTCCGAACATGCGACCGTCGCCCGAAGTCAGCGCAGTAAAGTCGAAGGTTTGTGTGTAATACGACAACAGTAAAATGCCGGCCAGGAAAAACAAATCGGCAAACCGGGTCACTATAAACGCTTTCTTGGCGGCGGCCACTGCTGCCGGCCTGGTATAGTAAAAGCCGATGAGCAGGTACGACGATACGCCCACCAGCTCCCAGAATATATACATCTGAAAAATATTGGTAGCCACCACAAGACCCAGCATCGAAAAGGTGAACAACGACAGAAATGCATAATAGCGCTCAAATCCCCGTTCGCCCTTCATATACGAAAGACTGTACAGATGGACCATCAGCGAAACGGTAGTGACTACCACCAGCATCATCACCGAAATAGGATCGAGCAACAGGCCGAGTTTTACCTGTAGGGTGTCGGTGAATCGCAACCAGTTCAACTCAAAGGGAATAAACGCTTGATAGCTGCCATCCTGGAACCGGGTGGTGAAATATTCGTAGGCTGTAACATACGACAGCAAGGTGATAACAGCTATCGCCACCGTACTTATGGTACCGGCTACCCGGGCTTTCCAGCGGGTATCCATCAGCCCCGTAACCAAAAAGTTGAGCAGCGGAAGCAGAAGAATTACAAGAGCGTACTGCATGGGTTATTCTTTTAGGGTGCTGATACTGTTGACTTTTACACTCTGCAGATTGCGGTAGGCATTGATGAAAATGGCAATGGCTACCGCTGTTTCGCACGCCGCAATGGCAATGGTAAACAAAGCAAAAAAGAATCCTTCCGAATGTTCGGGATAAAGATAGCGATTGATGGCTGCAAAATTCAGATCGGCCGCATTCAGCATCAGCTCGACCGAAATAAGCATCAGCAACACACTTCGACGCACCAAAAAACCGTAAACACCGGCAAAAAACATGATCAGGCTCACCAGTATATACGCTTCGAGCGGAATATAGGCCTGACTGGCTGTAAGTATTGATTCCCCCATGGTTGATTATTTTTTTAAGTTATCGTTTGCGTGCTACCGTAATTGCTCCTACCACGCAGGCCAGCAGCAATACGCTGAGCGTTTCGAAAGCAAGCAGGTAATTGTATTTTTCGGTGCCCAGCATCACATGTCCCAGTTGCTGAGGATTCAGATCGGCTATAGGCCCGAGTGTTGCCACCCTGCGTATGTTATAATACACAACATGTGCACTCAGGGCAATACCTCCCACCGCAGTCAGTGCAGCGATTATCTTGCTTACCGGCAGTTTGGTGGTTTCGTAATCGATGGGCTTGTTGGTAAGGAAAATAGCAAAAATGAACAAGATCATAATGCCGCCTGCATACACCGCTACCTGTACACCGAACAGGTAATAATATCCGAGCAATAAATAAAGTCCGGCAGTAGCCAGAAACACAAACAACAGGTAAACCGTCGACCGGATTACATGCTTCGAATTAACCGCCATTACCGAAAAAAAGGCAATGACCAGGCTTAAAATGATAAAAACTACTTGTTGTGCCATACAGCTATCGTATGAAAAAGTTAAACAGTCCCTGCCGAAGGTTCGGGCTGTCCGATCGGTTTCTTTTTCTCTCTTAGTCCGGACCCCTCGCGGTTCAATACCTGCTTGAGTTTATTCCGGTCGAAAACCGCGTTTTCGAAGTTGTTGTCGAACCGGATCGCATCCGAAGGACAGGTGAGTACGCATAAATTACAAAAGGTACACATTCCTAAATCCCAATGATAGGTGTCGAGTATTTTTTTCTTCTTCCCGTCTTCGGTTTCGATGGTTTTCGAAATTACCTGTATCGTGCCGTTCGGACAATTCATTTCGCAAACCCCGCAGGCAGTGCAGGCATGTTCGTTGTTGTCGTCGTGGGGCATTACCAGCTCGCACCGGTAGCGGTCCGAGATTACCAGCGTCTCCCGGTTTTCGGGATATTGTCGGGTTACTTTCTTTGTCCATAATTCTTTCCAGGTAACCGACATCCCCAGCATAAGAGACCATATCCCTCTGAAAAAATCTGAAAAATAACGTGCTATAGCGTTCATTCAAGTGTACATTATAATGTTAAAACCATCCCGGAAACAAATCGTGCAGCGTGAATCCGTACAATACCAGGAATACCATCAGGATGATATTGCCCAGGTTGATGGGGAGCAGGTATTTCCATTCCAGGTTGAGCAGCTGGTCGATGCGCAGGCGTGGGAACGACCACCTTACCCATAAACTTAAAAAGATAAGAACGAATGTTTTGGCAGCGAACCAGAGATAAGAGGGGATAGCGTCCATTACGGAGTTGAATCCCTCCCATCCGGGGATCTGTACGGGTAGGTAACCTCCCAGGAAAACGGTGGTTGCAATAGCTGCCACAATAAACATATTCAGGTATTCGGCCAGGTAATAAAAACCGAACTGTAAACCGGAGTACTCGGTATGGTACCCTGCTGTCAGTTCCGATTCGGCTTCGGGTAAATCGAAAGGTCCGCGGTTGGTTTCGGCATGCCCCGAGATCAGAAAAATTACAAAGGCTACCCCCGATGCAATATGTCCGTTGAAAATGTTCCAGCAATATTGTTGTTTCTCGATGATTTCCGAAAATTGCATGGTGCCGGCCAGTACTACCATGGTCATCAGCGCAAATCCGGCCGAAAGTTCGTAACTGATAAACTGCGCCCCGCTTCGCATCGCTCCGATCATCGCGTATTTGTTGTTGCTCGACCATCCGGCCAGCAGTACGCCGATAATGCCGATCGACGACACGGCGGTAAAATACAGCACCCCGATGTTGAAATCAACCACATGCAATCCTTTGCCGAAGGGGATGGCTCCAAATGCCAGGAAGGAAGCTACAATCATGAAAAACGGCGCCGAATAAAATAATACATGATCGGATTTGTTGATCCGGATAATTTCTTTCAGCAGGATTTTTATAAAATCGGCAAAACTTTGCAGTATTCCCCATTTACCGACACGATTCGGACCAAAGCGCGCCTGAAAGAAACCGGTGATTTTTCGCTCGATATAAATTAAACTAAGAGCCAGCAGCGCATATAAAACAATCAGTCCTATGCCCACCAGCACCAGTTCGATTAGCACCACACCAGAGCCGGGCAGCGAGGCCCGCAACGATGCGTCGATCCAGCGGGTAATACGGGTAAGTTCAAGAGCGTGCGATATAGCAAGTACCATACGATTTACTGGTGTTTAAAGGTTGATGGTTTATCGGTCGATATCAGGAATCACATAATCCATCGATCCGCCGATGCCTATAAAATCGGAAATCTTCTCGTTTTTACAAATTAACGGTATGGCCGAAACCAGCGAAAGCGAAGGAGAGCGGAATTTAACCCGGTAGGGGAACTTGTCGCCCCGGCTCTCGATAAAAACGCCGAACTCACCGCGGGCTGCTTCCACCCTCGAAAAAAATTCGCCTTCCGGTAAACGAATGACGGCCTTTGTTTTTGCACAAATTTCGCCCCCGGGTATCGAATCAATCAGTTGTTCGATGATGTGAAGCGATTGTTCGATTTCATCCAGCCGGTTGCGGTACCGGGCATACGAATCGCATTCGTAACGGATCACTTCGTCAAATTCAACCTGGTCGTACAGAGCATAAGGCATGTGTTTGCGTATGTCGCACGACCAGCCCGATCCGCGCCCTGAAGGTCCGGTGACGCCATGCGAAACGGCATCTTCTTTTTTAAGCAACCCCACATTGATCATGCGTCCGAGGGCAATCACATTGTGTGAGAAAAACCGGTTGTATTCCTTGAGTTGCTTGCGCATGTACACGATAAATGCAGTCACGTCCTGCCGGAAACCGGGGTAAAGGTCGAACATTACTCCACCCACCACATTCTGATTGATAATGAGTCTTCCTCCACAGGTTTTTTCAAAAATATCGAGCAGGATTTCACGTTCTCTCATCCCGTAAATAAAGGCGGTGACGGCTCCCAAATCGTTGGTATGGGTGGCCCAGGCCAGTAAATGAGAACTGATCCGGTTCAGTTCGTCCATAATGGTGCGGATGTATTGAGCCCGCAACGGAACTTCGATTCCGGCAGCATTTTCAATACACATACACAAACCATGGCGGTTGATATTGGCCGAAAGATAATCGAGCCGGTCGGTAAGATGCAACATCTGCGGATACATCATGCTTTCGCTCAGCTTTTCAATCCCCCGGTGAATATAACCGCTGTGTACATCGATTTTTTTCACCACTTCGCCGTCGAGCGAGGTCCTGAAGTGCATCACTCCGTGCGTGGAAGGATGCTGCGGACCGATATTGATGATGTAATCGTCGTCTTCAAATACATTCCCCACCTCTTCCACCAGGCTTCCATCTTCCAGTTCCCTGATTCGCGGGGCTTTGTCGATAATGTCGTGACTCTCGAGCGATACCGGATTCAGGTGAGGGTCGGGATTGTAATCTTTACGCAAAGGATAACCCACCCAACCGACGTTGAGCAGAAATTTTCGCATGTCGGGATTGTTGATGAATCGGATGCCCAACAGTGCATACACTTCCCTTTCGTTGAAATGTGCCGTTTCGTAAAGGTCGGCGACCGAATACAACAATGGATTGTCGCGATCGGAGGTACCTGTTTTCAGCACTATCTCCTTCGATAAATCGCCGGAATTGCACAACAGGTAATTCACGCCCAGTTCATCGCCCCGATCGACTCCGGTAAGCTGTACCAGAAAATCGAACGGTAGTTCGCTGTTGGTGCGTAATGTACTGGCCAGAAGGTGAAGCTTTTGAGGATCAACGGTAATGGTCAGCTTTTGTTTTTCTTCGATAAGCGCCCCGGGCACTGTATCCAAAACAAGCTTTTTAATGGTTTCCATTCGTGTCGTTTGACAAGGATGGGCAATTCGTCTGTTAACGTTTACGTTCCTGATTGCCCAGAAATTGTTCTACTTTTACTTTTCGTTGCAATTGCATTAGTCCATAGAATAGCGATTCGGGTCGGGGCGGACAGCCGGGCACAAATACATCCACCGGCATAATTTTGTCGATGCCTTGTACTACATGATACGAATTTACAAACGGTCCGCCCGATATGGTACAGGCTCCCATCGCCAGTACGTATTTAGGTTCTGCCATCTGATCGTATACGCGGCGGAGCAGAGGGGCCATTTTGTGCACAATGGTCCCGGCCACGATCATCAGATCGGCCTGCCGGGGGCTGTTACGCGTTACCTCCATCCCGAAGCGGGCGATGTCGTGGTGAGCGGCTGCGGCCGACATAAATTCGATGCCACAGCAACTGGTGGCAAAAATCAAGGGCCACAACGAATTGGATCGTCCCCAGTTGATGATTTCGTCGAGTTTCCCCAATACCACATTTACCCCGTTTGCCTGCAGTTCCTGAAGGTATTTTTCGAGTGTCTCGTTGTCGTTGAATTCCTCGTACGGGATATTCTTGATTTTCACATCTTTTATTTCCATTGCAACACTCCTTTCCGCCAGGCATAGGCCAGCCCTAAGGCCAGAATTACGATGAAGAACAAGATACTGTAAAATCCCGGATGCCCCAGATCGCGCACGATAGTGGCCCAGGGAAACAAAAATACAGTCTCGACATCGAACATGAGATACAGGATGGCGTACAAATAATATCCGGGCTTGAATTGCATCCAGGATGTGCCATGCGTAGGAATACCACACTCGTAGGGTTCGCCTTTTTGAAGATTGAACGATCGGGGGGCTAAAAGTAGTGCTAAACCGAGTCCTGCAACTACTAAAACTATACCGGCCAGAAATACGACCAGAAAGAGAGAAAGATTGTTCATATTTTTCTACGAGTTTGGTTCGAGAAAAAAATCGTGCAAAAGAACTACTTTTTTTTGATATAATGATGATTTTAGGTTTATTTAATAAATGCTACCTGGAAGAAGTAATTCTATCTTCCTGATTTCTGCTGAATAATAAGGACTTAACGGTTTCTTCCCGGAAGTTGATCGGTTTTCCGGACCGTTGGCGGTTGCAAGCAGTGGTAGTCTGCCGCAACTAAGTAGACCGGCAGTAAACAGGCTAAACCGATTCTGAGTGATTTTGTATGGTGGTGAAGTTATGTTGTGTGGACACACAAAGTGGGTGTTTTTTATTCAGCGGTGAAAAATAAGTGCGGATTTATCAATGAAAATGTACGTTTATACACTGTGCCGATCGGTTGATTGTTCTTTCTTTGTGCTTGTAAATTTCAACGAATGCACATGAAGAAGAATTTAGTTTTGCTGCTGATGCTTACGCTGCTGGTGCAGCTCGGCGCCGCCCCTGTATTCAAGGGCAATGTCCGTACGAAATATAATTTTAATCCGCAGTGGAAGATGCACGTGGGCGACGACCCCGGCACCTCGGCTGCATTTTCCGATCCCCGGTTCAACGATTCCGGCTGGAAGCAGGTGGATTTGCCCCGTGCATTTAATGAAGATGAAGCATTTCAGGTGGCGATCGACGAGCATACCGATACCATTATCTGGTACCGTAAGCACTTCCGGTTGCCGCGGGAAGCCCGTGGGCAGAAGATTTTCCTGGAATTTGAAGGGATCCGTTTCGGGGGCGAATTTTGGGTAAATGGCAAGCTGGTGGGCGGACACGATAATGGGGTGATGGCTTTTGGATTGGATATTACCGAATTTGTTGATTACAGCGGTCCGAATGTCGTGGCTGCCCGCATCGATAATTCGTGGCGCTACCGCGAGCGGGCCACCAATTCGACTTTCCAGTGGAACGACCGTAATTTCAACGCCAATTACGGAGGGATTCCGAAAAATGTATTGTTGCATGTTACTCCGAAAGTGTACCAGACTTTGCCGTTGTTCAGCAACCTGGGCACTACCGGTACCTATATTTATGCGCGCGAAATCAATATCTCGAAAAAAAGTGCTGCTGTTTATGCCGAATCGGAAGTTAAGAATGAATCGGGTAGCGAGCAAACAGTGGCCTTTAAGGTGATGATAGAGGATGCGGAGGGTAAGCCGGTGAAAACCATCGAAGGACCCTCGAAAAGTCTGAAAGCCGGTGAAACAACGGTATTGAAAGCCGGAGCGGTAGTCGAAAACCTTCATTTCTGGAGCTGGGGCTATGGCTATCTCTACGACGTGTACACGGTATTGTATGTCGACGGTATTGCTTCGGATGTGGTGAAAACGCGCACCGGATTCCGAAAAACGGCTTTCCGCAACGGGATGGTGTGGATCAACGACCGGGTGTTGCAGATGAAAGGGTATGCGCAACGTACCAGCAACGAATGGCCGGCGGTGGGGATGTCGGTTCCGGCCTGGCTGAGCGACTTCAGCAACAATCTGATTGTGGAGGGCAATGGCAACCTGGTTCGCTGGATGCACGTTACGCCCTGGAAGCAGGATGTGGAATCGTGCGACCGTGTGGGATTGATTCAGGCCATGCCGGCGGGTGATGCCGAACGGGATGTGACGGGCCGCCGGTGGGAGCAGCGCGTGGAACTGATGCGCGATGCCATTATTTACAACCGCAACAATCCGAGTATCGTGTTTTACGAAAGTGGCAACGAGAGTATCAGCGAGGATCATATGGCCGAAATGGTGGCTGTGCGCGACCTCTACGATCCGTATGGAGGCAGGGCGATGGGTTCGCGTGAAATGCTCGACAGTAAAATTGCCGAATGGGGAGGCGAAATGCTCTACATCAACAAAAGTGCGAAACATCCGATGTGGGCCACCGAATACCTGCGCGATGAGGCGTTGCGGAAGTACTGGGACGAAAGCTCGTATCCCTGGCATAAAAACGGAGAAGGATCGAAATACTACCGCTCTACGGTGTCCAACGAGCTGGTTCAGCGGCCCGATGCTTCGGCCTACAACCGCAATCAGAATACTTTTTTTGTAGAAACCATCGTGCGGTGGTACGATTATTTCCGGGTTCGTCCCGGTACCGGCAAGCGGGTAAGCTCCGGTGGTGCCAACATCATTTTCTCCGATTCGAACACCCATTTCCGGGGGGCCGAAAACTACCGCCGCAGCGGGGAAGTCGACCCGATGCGTATCCCCAAGGATGCGTTCTATGCCCATCAGGTGATGTGGAACGGCTGGGTGGATATTGAACGGCACGGCACCTATATCTGCGGGCACTGGCAACAGCCTGCCAAGGCGCCGGTGGCGGGAGCTGCTCCCGAATCTCTGGCTACCAGGCAGGTACTGGTGGTTTCCACCGGCGAAAAAGTGGAATTGCTCGTCAACGGTCGCTCGCAGGGCTTCGGTCGCCGCGATTACCACTTCCTGTATACCTTCGATGATGTGAAGTTTGAAGCCGGAACGGTGGAGGCGGTTAGCTACGATGCTGATGGAAACGAACTGAGCCGTACTAAAAAGGAAACAGCCGGCAAGCCCGAGCGTATCACCCTGAAGCTGATGCAGGCTCCCGATGGGTTCAAAGCCGATGGAGCCGATCTGGTGATGGTGGAGATTGAAGTGACAGATGCTGCCGGTCGCCGGTGTCCGCTGGCCAACAACGCGATCAGCTTCGACCTGAAAGGCGAAGCCGAATGGCGCGGCGGAATCGCGCAGGGTAAGGAAGGCAACTTCATCCTGGATAAAATATTACCGGTCGAAGCCGGAATCAACCGGGTACTGATCCGTTCTACCCGTAAGGCCGGACAGATTAGCCTGACAGCGAAATCGGAAGGATTGCAGCCGGCTTCGCTTTCGTTTAGTTCGAAGCCCATGAAGGTGAAAGACGGGTTGTCGAACTATATTTCCGGCGATTGCCAGCCCGCTCGTTTATCCCGTGGTGCAACTCCGGGGAGCCCTTCCTTTACCGTAAAACGCGTTCCGGTTCAAGTGGTGGCAGCCACCTCCGGCAGTGGCGAAGATTCGGTCCATCTGAGCTGGGACGACAATGAACTTACAGCTTGGGGAAACGACGGGGCGATGAGTTCTGCCTGGATTCGCTACGAACTCGAACGCGATGCAACGCTCAACGAAATAGAACTGAAAATGTCGAATTGGCGCAACAGGAGTTATCCGATCCGGATTTATGTCGACAATGAGGTGGTGTACGAAGGGGCTACCTTGCAAAGTCTGGGCTACGTTGCTCTGCCGCTTAAGCCGGTTAAAGGCCGCTTTGTCACAATTCAGCTCACCGGCCGTAACATTGAAGCCGATGCGTTCGGAGGGATCGTGGAAGTAACCGGGCAAAAAGAAATCGAGACTCCGGCTGCCACTGCCCGCGGGCAACTCCGTATCGTGGAAGCGGAGTTTTACGAACAGTTGAAAGTCGATTAATCTCCACTATTTCAGGGTGCTTGTATTACTTATAGGGTTGATAATAAGTACTGTTTTTCGTAGGCATATTTCCTTACGACGAGCTTCCGATACCGGATTGGCAAATTAATAAGAGTGGCAGGTTTATTTTTTTGAAATATTTTTCGAATCAGATGCAATAATTTTATATTTTTGCGAGAACTAAAATGCTACTGATGAGAAAATTTATTATTAACCTTGGATTACTGTGTTTGGTGTTGGCTATAACTGGTTGTAGTAAAAAACAAAATAAAATTACAACCCGCCACCTAATGAGTTTGGACAGTTTGTTGGACGAACACCCGCAATTGGTTTTGGACAGGTTGGCTGAAACCGCAACTAAAAGACAATCGCGTTTTAACTCTGCTTATTCTGCTTTGCTTCAAACGATTGCACAAGATAAAACAGGCTTTCATTTCCCATCGGACAGTATAATTCAAAACGCTGTTGATGTGCTGTCGCATTACCAAAAGGAATACGCCGAGCTATATGCCCGCTCATTGCTCTATAAAGGAATTGTACGTTATAGAATGGGGGTAACGGATAGCACGGCGTACGTGCCCATAAAAATAGCTGCACATGTGCTGGAGAACGCTAAACTTAAGAATTTGAAAAGCGCTTTGTACTGCTACTATTATTTAGGGACTCTTTTTTTTGAAAATGAACACTCCAGACAAAGCATAGAGTACTTGAAAAAATCAATTCAAGTCGCTCAGCAGTTAGGGTATAGAAACGATCTTTTTAATTCTTGTAGAGATTTAGCCTGGAGTTATATGCAAAATAATGATTGGGACAATACAAAACTATGTATTGATACTTTAACAAGGTTTCAGAATTTGTCTGCAACAGAACGTCTTGACATTAATCTTATTGAATCTAGTTATTATGAGTCAGTAGGTAAACCGGAAAAAGCTCTGTTTATCAATATGCAACTTCTGGCCGATACATTATATCTGAAAGGAGGAGAATTAAGTGAAATTTATTACAAATTGTCTGGAAATTACAGGCAATTGCAATTCAAAACTCAATCTCTCCTTTATGCAGAAAAGGCGGTAGAAAATATTAATGACACTACGAAGTTTTATAATTATTATTATTATTATCAAAACATCTCGGAAATAGCGGCAAGTTTAAAACAATGGGAGAAAAGTTTAATTGCGTTAACAAAAGCATACCAGTTAAAGAGCAAACTGATTGAAAGCAATTTGAAAGCCAGCCTTCTTGAATTGGAAAAAAAATACGATTTGAATCAAATTGAAATTAAAGCACGTCGCTATAAAACTCAAATATATTTGTACATAGGCGTTATTGTTTTGCTTTTTTTACTTATTTGTAGCGGACTTATCTTAAGAAGACAATTTAAAATACGTAAAGAAGCAGAAGTAAGGTTCGCAAAAAGTGAAAAGCAAAGAATAGAAATAGAATATCAAAAAACAATTTTAAATAAAGAACGCTTAGAAAATGAGTTGAAGCAAAAGAACTTTTTATTGCCTATTTATCGGCAAATATCCGAGAGAAATGAAATGGTGAAAAAAGTATTGGAGGAACTTAAAATGAATCCATACCTTGAAAAAAATGAATTATTATTAAGGAAAATCGAAAGTACACATAAAGATTTTATTCAATTTTCCAAAATAGATCCGACGATGTTTTTTTCTGAAAAAGATTTTTTTGAATTTACCGATTTAGAGTATCATAGTCGACTGGAATTGTTGAATTCCAGTGATAAAATTATGTTAATCTTTGCCCGATTTAAGTTGGATAATAATCAAATTGCTATTTTATTAAATACCACTGAAGATTCGGTAAGAAGTAGAAAATCAAAATTGAGAAAGAAACTACTCGATAATAATATTGTGTTAAAACAGATCCATTTATAAGGGTAAGAGTTTATTTCTTCTAAGATCTGCTGGATCCGACTTGCTTGTTAACACAAGGGTAATCGGGTAATAATGCCCCGAAACTTTAATTTTATAATTCAGTTGTAATCAGTGTTTTGTGTTGGTTATTAGCGAAACTTTTTATTTATTTAGGCTGAATTATTGTGTAAATATTTTATTTAAAATATATTTGTCCCGAAATTTTAATTTAACAGCCATGAGAAAAAGTATTGTTTTATTATTGAGTCTATTGCAGAAGGTGGTCTTTCTAAATTTTTTAGTAGCAGGTAATATTAACAGTAGTTCATAAATCACATTAAAGACAAAGACTATTGATGGAACTATTAAAGTGCCGGCTCAGAATCCAGTCTCTTTTAATGCTTATCTTTCCGGTAGTATTTTAAATATTCCGGCAGTGAATTACTCTTCTGCAGTTCAAATCGAAATTACCGGAGCTACCGTATTTAATCAGTTTTTTAACTTTGGAACTTCAGATACTGCATTTAGAGAGTTAAGCATGTTACCTGACGGTGAATGTCGAATAAGAGTTATCACCGAGGGTAAGGGTGTTTTCGTGGGGTGTTTTTCAGCTGGATAATAGTTTGAGATTAAATAATCAGAATGTTATATCTCCGTATTTTCAGATGGCTGTACAGAATGTAATAATAGTTAACCTGCTGTATTCGAATTATTTAACTCCAAATAGGACCTGTTATTGTAATTGAGTATGATGCAAATCAATCTATTGATCTATAGTTCTGTTAGCAAACGAATTTTATCGATACTAACGGAGTTAAAGCGAAAGATCCGGTTATTCCTTTTTTTGCTTATCAGTCTTTGTTCATGCATCTCCAATGAACTGGAACATTCATTAATCATTTCCGGCACTAACCGCACCGAACTGGAAAAGGTTTTAGAGCATTACAAAGGCAAGGATATGTTGAAATATAAGGCAGCGTGCTATCTTATTGAAAATATGCAGTATCATTTTAGTACAAAGCTGGTTGAGAGCTACGATCCGTTGATTGACACGTTGGCTTTTCGGGCTGATTCTATTTATTATTCGTTAGTGTCGGAACTTCCCGATAGCCTGCTATCGACAAAAAGCCTGATGGATAGCTTGCGTGTGCGCGATACTCCGTTTCGTGAAATGGTTCAGTCGTTGGTTTTTAAACAGCCGGTTGTTCGCACAGAGTTTGTCAACGACCTACAACGGTTGGATGCTGGTTTTCTGATTGCGCACATCGATCATGCCTTTTTACAATGGGAGCAGTCGTCGTTGTGTAGAGCTCTGGATTTTGAAACTTTTTGCGAATACCTGCTGCCCTATCGTTCGTTACAGTACTACCCAATAGCCGAGTCGGGGGCCGATCTTGCACGGTTGCTGTCGAAGTATGTTACTACTGCAGAGGAAGTGTCGCTTACGACAGCTATCGAGCGCTATAACACCGCAGTATCGCGCCTTCACTGGTTTATGGGGCAGTATCCGTTCGACGATTACATAGGCATGAAGGAGTTGTTTTTCAGGGGCTTCCACGATTGTGTGGAAATTGCACACTATGGCACGGTAGGACTCCGGGCGTGTGGGGTTCCGGTAGCGATCGAGTTTAACTCTGCTTACCGTTCGTTGGAGGGTCGTCATTTTCACTGTTCTGTATTGGATTCGTTGGGGCGTTCGTTGACGTTTTCGCCGGAGTCGGAAACTCCGGTGTTACGCAATAAAAAATTTGCTGATGATGGCGTTATGAATATTTATAGGCAAACCTTTGCAGCTCAACACTCTGCACCTTTTTTTATTCGAAACAGGGATGAATTTGTCCCGGAGCCGCTCAACAGTCCGTGTATTATTGATGTAAGTGCTGAGATAGTTAATACGGTAGAAATTTCACTCGATTGCCGGATTCCATCTGATAACCGGCTGGTGTATCTTGCAACCTTTAGCAGAGGGGCTAATGGGCTAATTCCTGTAACCTGGGCAAAGGTTAACCGGCTTAGAAAGCAGGCTGTATTTAAAACAGTTATCCCCGATCGTATTTATTTTCCGGTGTATTATCAGGGTTCTGAGCCGGTGAGTTTCGGAAATGCATTTATGGTACGTCCGGATAGTACGAATCGCAAAGGCTATACCCTGGAGGAGTACGGAGTAAATGAAAAGCTCATTGAGTTTCCGATTTCATTGTTACGAAAGTATCCACAAAAACCGACTATGAAGAAAGTGGCCGACGATCTGGTAGGCTGTGTGGTACTGGGCTCCAACGATGCAAAGTTCGCAACCTGCGATACCTTAGCAATACTTTCAAAACCGCCTGTTCCGTACTATCAGGACCTGGAGTTGAACAACACGACACCGTATCGTTTTTACCGGATTAAAACTACGGATCAATCGCCTCATGCTAATTTCTCGGAGGTTGAGTTCCTGACCAAACGCAAGTATGGTTATCCCAACATAACCACCGCCACTCCATTGCCTTTATCTGGTTTGCAATCATCCATCTCATCGAACGATGCGTTGGTGCGCCTGCTCGACGATTCGTTGAACAACATCAGCTGGAAAGCAGAATACGATAAAAACGTGGAGACCGCACCCTCGGCTTATCCTACTATTGATTTCAAGTTGCCCGCAGCCCAGGTAGTGACTTGTGTGCGTTTCGTGCCCAGGAATGCAAATAATGGAATAGAGCCAGGGAATGTATATGTGCTTCGAAGCTGGAAGGCCGGGAGATGGGCTGAGGAGATCAGGGTAAAGGCACAAAACCACCAGATCCGGTTAAAAGGCTTAAAAACGAATCGTCTGTATTGGTTGCAGAATATCACCAAAGGCAAAGAGGAAATGCCGTTTGTAATAGACCAGGAAGGTCGGCAGCGTTTTGTGTATTTGGATAGTTGGTAAACAAGTATAAATTATAAAAATCAGTGTACAATGAATACAAGTTAAGATTTAGCAATCAACTAATTATGAGTTGAACAATAGTTCGGAGTTATCTTATTATTCAAAATGTTATTAATCACTAGTAATTTGATCCGTTAATACTAGCTGATTTATAAACAAAAAAGTTATGATAAAAAAAACAAATTAGGACTGTATATTTCATTGATGTTCTTCACAATAATTTTACCCTCGATTTTTATTTCTTGTGAAAATAAATATACAACTGAAGAAGCGAGAGACTACTCAACAATAACAAAAGAAGCCAGTGTTTTTAAAAATAAATTCATTGAGCAGATGCCTGTTATAAAATCACTTGTTGAAAATAGTCCACAAAAAATTGCAGCATCAGAGCAATTATGCTCGAATAGCGATTTATCTGCATTGTTAAGCGAAATGTCCGTGCATTCTTTAGCTATGTTGGAGTCTTATGGATTTGAATATGCTGATATCAAAATGTATGTTGATAGTATTGACGATCCACGTATTGCAGTAATTGGTATGGTGTTCTTGGCATTCCAAGAAAAAAGCCCCAATAAAAAAGGAGTTAGACTAAAAAGTTCATCTGAGAATGGAGAACAGGAGTTTTCATATGGACAAGTTATGGATTGCTTAGGTCGAGCATTTTTAGGTGTCAATGTCGCAGATTATATTTACGGCTCAGCAACCAAGTTTACACTGGCTACATCTTTGGGCATTGCAGGCAGAATAGCTTCTCGCACCTTAGGTGTTTTAGGTGCAGCAATTGCTGTAGCCGATTTTGGTGATTGTATGGGCTGGTATAACGTATGGTGATCCATGACTATGGATAAAAGAGTATCAATATTTTCATTTGTTTTTGTGATATTATCATATTATATTATCACCAAGCCATTATTTTTGTCTTTTGAAGATACGGGAGAATTGCTTTTATTTGTTATGCTAATTATATGTAGTATATATTTAATAATTCAAAGCACAATAGAACTTGTTAGTTTTAAAACGAAAATTTTTATACGTAATATAACAAACCTATTTTGTTTTATATCATCCTTGATGTTTTTGCTTGCATCAATTTATGCCGTTCTGTTCGTGTGATTTGCCATGCAAAAAATGATGAATGTATATTAGCTCGTAATAACCGAGTAATTTAATTTGTAATAGATCAGGAATGTCAGCAGCGTTTTGTGTTAAATTCGATTTCATACTTTTTGATGCATGTTTGATGGGAGTTGTTGAAACGGCATACGAATTAAGAAATAATACGAATTATATCCTGAGTCCATCTACAGAAACAATAGCTGATGGATTCCCTTATGATCTGATAATTATGGAACTCTTAAAGATTGATTATCAGGTAACAAGAGTAGCATGGTCGTATCATACTCCTAGATTTGCGGAGATGTTTGATATTGTTGCTTATTGTGGCCTGAGTTGCTATATAGCATATCCTAGTTCCTTATTTTATCCCAAAGTAATTCTAATTCCCGTAGTTGTTGTATACGGAATAGTTACGTATCGACAGATGACTGATGAGCGATTATGGTACAAGATTGCCAATGAATCTTTAAGAGGGAAATCTGACCAAATGCTTCCTTACTACGATCGGTTGCATAAATCCTTAGAAAAGAATGAACTTTTTTTATACAATTATGCTGCGGAACTGAATGTTGTGGAAAGATATGAAAAAAGCATACAAATAGCTCTCGAATGTGAACAACGATTGGCTGATTATGATCTACAAATGCTGTTGGCAGAAAATTATATGTGTTTGTATAAGTATGAAGAGGCTGAGAAACACTATAAGAAAGCAGCTGCCATGTGTCCGGTTAGGTTCTTACCACTACAAAAACTTGTAGAAGTTTATGTGCAAACCGACAGAGCCCAAAAGGCTGCTTCACTTGCTCAATTAATAATTGACAAGGAAGTTAAGGTTCCGTCTGCATCAATAAGTTCAATAAAAAATCAAATGCAAGCTATAGTTCTAGAATTAATTTTACAATGAAAAACAGCTCCATTCTCCTCATGGTTATACTATTCAGTTTTGTGTTTAACGCACAAAGCCAGCAGCTTGCAAATCCAATCGACCATGCTTTGTTGAATATCTATTCGCAGTTATATGTCTATCCGCAGGAAAAAGTATATGTGCAAACCGATCGTCCGTATTATCTGACAGGTGAGAGGATGTTTTTTCGTGCATTTTTGCTACATGCTTCCACGCTTAAACCAAGTACATTGAGCCGTTATGTTTATGTTGAGCTCATTTCCCCGCTAGATACAGCAGTTCTTCGCACTAAAATTCGCATTGACGAGAGTAATTTGTTTTATGGTTCGCTATTGTTGCCAGAGTCACTCCCCGAAGGACACTACCGCTTACGCTCCTATACCCGCTATATGGAAAATATGGGGGAAGCTTATTTTTTCACCCGTCCTGTTTATATTGCCGACCCTAAATCGGCAGTTGTAGAGGTGGAAACTGAATTTGATTATAGTAGCAGGCGACAAGTTGGCGTTGCACTCTGCTTTAAAGACAAGCAACAATCTAGTCTGCGTGTACCGCAGCAGTTAGCGTATAAGTCGGGAAAAAGTTCAAAAACTAAGATAGCTAAACCCAATGAAAATGGTCGAATTAGCGTGAAGTATGATGTAGAGGATGCAAATCCCTCACGCTCACTACTCATCTCTTTTCAAGACACTACCCATAGTTTTAAGAAATATATACGAATACCTCACGAATCATCCTTTCCTGAGATCAACTTTTATCCCGAAGGCGGAAATTTAATTGCCGGGACTAACAACCGCATCGCATTTAAAGCCTTATTGCCAGGTGCAAGAACCGCCGAGGTAGAAGGATCGGTGTTTAACTCGAAGCATGAACTTCAAACCACTTTTTCGACCCTGCACGATGGTATGGGCTCGTTCGATTTGGAAGTAAAAGACGGCGAAAGCTATTATGCCAGCTGCCGGTATAATGGATTGTCCAACCAGTTTAAATTACCGGCACCACAATCCAAGGCCTTGAGCTTACAAGCGTTGTGGGACGGAGATAGTTTGTCGGTGTCAGTTCTTAGTGCTAACGAAATCGCAGCCGCAAAGTATTATTTATTGATTCATCACCAGGGGGTTCCCGTTTATTTACAGGAGTGGGATGGGACAATGCAACATCATAGGTTAGCAAAAAAACTGTTTAAGACAGGTGTTTCACATTTATTGCTTCTGACTGACAATTTTCACATCTTAAGTGAGCGGATGGTGTTTAATAATCTGCACGATGAGGCAACGATAACAGTCAATTTTACGAAAGACAACTACTCTCCCCGTGAACATGTTGTTTTTGATATCAGTTTACCGCAAGCAGCATCAGATACAGTGCCGGTTAGTTATGCTATAGCTATAACTGACGATAAGGATATTGAACTTGATACAACCACCAATATTGTGGCGGAGATACTGCTGCGTTCGGAGTTGGAAGGCACTATACATCATCCTGCGTGGTACTTTGGGAATGACAGAAAGGTACCGGAAGCAGCAGATTTGTTGATGCTGACACATGGTTGGCGGCGGTATTTTGTATCCGAAGCCTTACAGGCAAAGCTGGAGAAACCGCTTATCAGGCCGGAACGTTCGCAATCGTTCAGTGGGCTATTGAAACGACCAAACCAACGACCCTACAAAAAAGGGAAAGTACAACTCACTGCCATTGGATATGGTTTTTCGGAGGCAGTTGAAGCCGATCAAGATGGGCGATTTGAATTTAGCTATTTTGAATTTCCCGACAGCACGGCCTATCAGTTGCTGTCTTATGCGAACGAACGAACACAGGATGTAGAAATCCACGTAGATACAATCATGTATCCACCAAGTACGATTGCATTGCCTTTTAGAGAGCAAATTGCCGCTCTAGCCCGGGATAATACTCCCGATTTTTTGGAATTTGTAGAAAAAGCCAATCGGAAATATGTGATGGAAAACGGCATGCGACAAATTGATTTGCCCGAATTTACAGTAACGGCTAACAAGAAGTTAAAACGAATTGAAAATGATTTGCACTTGCCGGCACCCGATAGAGGTGTACCCTTTGAGGATATGAAGAATAATCCACCAAGAACTTTTGAAGATTTATTCTATCGTATTCCGGGAGTAAATGATGTTTCGGATGCTGGTATCAGAATGGGATCGGGTTATGCGTTAATTGTCTTAAATGGAATTGTAAGAGATTATTCAACGCTGATTGGAATGGTGGATATTGGTGAAATTGCTCAAGTGGATGTGTATATTGGTTATGGGATTACTTCGATTTGGCGCACATTTTCACCGGTATTTGTGATTACCACTTGGCCATCGAACACCTGGGGCAATCAAGCAGGTCCGGCGAAGAATGTAAAGACTGTTTTGCCTTTGGGTTATCAGAAACCCGTTGAGTTTTATGCTCCCAGGTACGATTCACCAGATGCTTTGACTGCTCCGAAGGCAGATTTACGAAGCACTATTTATTGGCAGCCGAATGTGCAAACAGAAAAAGACCTCAAAACTTCCATCGATTTTTATGCTGCCGATACTCCCACTACTTATTCAATTGTAATTGAAGGAATCGGGCCGGGAAGAAAGTTGATTTATTATAGAAAGAACGCAGCAATAAAAGTGGAGAAAAGCATACGATGAGCAGAGGAGAAAATTATGAGAAAACTAATTCAAATAATTGGTTCATTAGGTTGTCTGTATTTTGAGTATATGCAAATTACATATCCCAATGGGGTGATATATCAGTTCAATTGGATTTTAAATCATACTGTTGTAAGTCAATAATGAAATATATGAAAATAAAATTAATTGATTGGTTGATAATTTTAACCTCTTTGCTGCTCTGTGTGTTGCCATTTTATTTTAACTCTACAACCCAGTCGAAATTATTCTCATTTACCATAGCAATTGCAGTGTTAGGTTCTATTGTGGAAAATAAAGT
Source organism: Paludibacter sp. 47-17 (assembly GCA_001898935.1). GTDB lineage: Bacteria > Bacteroidota > Bacteroidia > Bacteroidales > Paludibacteraceae > Paludibacter. Next base: position 14,531 of record MKVT01000023.1, on the reverse strand, counting down.
CATTAGGAGGATAATTGCAATAGGATGTTTTTTGGTGTTGTTGGTAATTTATTTCTATTGGTATAGATAGGCAGATGAATTAGTTGAAATGTTAATACCTCTCCCGTTCTTTAGACAACTTTGATTCAATGAAAAGGTGTCTAAAGAATGAGAGTATTATTCTTAAATGGGCTATGATTATCAAAAAAAATGATTATTTTTAGGGCCAGATCCAGTGTTGTCTAAAAAATGTGTTTACACAAAATCAGTAACTTCATAAAATTAATTCCATGAAAACCTTGTTTATGTTATTTTGTTTTGTCTTCTTCATTGCTTGTACTGGCAAAGACAATTTGAAAACCAACGTTGACGAATTATATGCTGCGATTCCGGCGGATACACTCACAGAGTTAGTATCCATTTTCGGATTCCCCGATAGCACGCTTACAGCAAGCCAATTAGCAACTAAAAGGAAGATTAATGAGTTATTGGAGGAACACTTAACAGTGGAGAACAATCAATTTGTACTTCTTGCCGAACCAGAAGACTTTGAAAAAGCAGGTTTGTCGAAGTACTACTACATCATTTATAAAAAGAATTTTAAGGATACCAATAGGGCGATAGATTCTCTCGGGATTAAGAATCTGGATGAAAAATTTAAAAAAGGCTCTATCGAAAAAGGGTATACAATATTTTCCAACGAAGAAGAAAATTAAAATAAAAGAAGGATAGATGTTTGTACAGTTCCAAAAAACAGGTACTTTCAATAGTACTTTGGGTATGGGCTGTATACGACCTAAGGAAGTCTAGTATCGCAACTATCAGAAAACGACTTGTGATTCAGGCTACGGCTATAACGACTGAAAACACCAGGAAACTGAAACACCTTCGGCTTTACAACCGAAAAGAAACAAACTAAAACCATTAAATTCCATGCAACATAAAACGGTTTCTTATTTATTTCACAATTGCATTCGTGTTTATGTCATGCAGTTTAAGTGACAAAAAATTACTCAAACAGAATTCAAGCGCTTATTTAAGCATGACTCAATAGAACCTGTAAACTTAAACACGAATGATAAAGAAGCTAAAATACGAATCAGACCATTTCACGACAAGAAAATAAATTAGCTAACTGAAAAGCTACGGACCACATAGCCTTTGTCGTTAGGTTCTATCCTGGAAAATAAAGTTATTAGGAGGATTATTGCAATAGGATGCTTTTTTGTGCTGTTATTGCGGTAGTTCTATTTGTACTAGTTAAGCGGTATCGTAAATCGTATTTCGACTATCTTTCTGTTGACTACATTGTAGAACGAGCTCTTCCTAATGTTAACAAACGAATTGCTCGAAAACAAATTCTATACTTATTTATAATTGTAGGGTGTGGCAGTCGGGTTTATACTATTGCCCATTAACCGGTAAAAACGATAACAATCCACTGATTTGGTTAATCTGACTTACTTTTAAACTATTTTTCTCTATAAACTTGTACGGTTTTACAGTTTTAAATTCTTTCTTCTTACTTTCTTTGTAGCTGAAAAATAATTTAGTAAAATCATGAAGAAACACATAGGTTTGTTACTGTTGATTCTGGCTGTGTCGGCGCAGGCCGGTGAGGTGCGAATTACGCAATTGTTTAATTTCGGGTGGAAGTTCCACTATGGCGATATAAACGATGCGCAGGTTCCTGCTTTCGACGATACGGCATGGCGGGGGCTCGACCTGCCGCACGATTTTCAGTTCGAACAGCCCTGGGACGAGAAATCCAGTCCGGCGCGCGGGTTTAAACCTATGGGTGTGGGTTGGTACCGTAAAACCTTCAAAGCCGATGAGGCCTGGAAGGGCAGGCGGGTGTTGCTCGATGTGGAGGGGATCATGCTGATTGGCGATGTGTGGCTCAACGGTACGAAAGTAGGCAGCACCGATTATGGTTACTTAGGTTTTGAGACGGATATTTCGAAATACCTGAACTACGATGGCGATAATGTGCTGGCTGTTCGGGCTTCGACCGGAGAAACGGGAGGTTCGCGCTGGTATACCGGCGGTGGATTGTACCGCGATGTACATATTGTAGTGAAAAATCAGGTTGCCATTGCCCGTCACGGGGTGTTTGTTACGACTCCTCTTATTACCGACGCGATGGCTGAAGTGAGTGTGCAGGTGGATATTGAGGGATTTCGCGGTAAAGCCGACGACCTGGAAATCAAGGCTGAAATTTTTGGTCCCGACGGCCGTAAGGTGGCTGAAGTGAAAGACCTGGCCCCTAAACGGGCCAACCGCTGGATTGAGGAAGTGAAACTGCCGCTTACGAAGGTGGATCATCCGCAGCTGTGGTCGTGCGAAACGCCCAACCTGTATACGGCGGTGGTTACCCTTACCCTGGAGGGTAAGCCGGTGGATCGATTCACCGAAAAATTCGGGATCCGTACGATCGAATTCTCGAAAGAGTTTGGGTTTAAATTGAATGGCAAAAAAGTGTTTCTGAAAGGAATTTCGAACCATCACGATATGGGACCCGTGGGGGCTGCGGCCTACGATGCTGCGGCGGCACGCCAGATGGATGTGCTGAAAAAATTCGGCTATAATCATATTCGTACCTCGCACAATCCGTATTCGAAGGCCTTTCTGCGACTGGCCGACGAGAAAGGTTTTATTGTTGTTGACGAGCTGTACGATAAGTGGAGCAACCGGAGTTACTGGGGTGGTCGTAAACCCTGGACCGGGCTGTGGTTCGAGCATCTTACCGAGTGGATCAAACGCGACCGCAACCATCCGTCGGTGGTGCTGTGGTCGCTGGGCAACGAGTTGCAGATGCGCGAGGACCTGGCCGGATATCCTACCGGCGACTGGGGGGTGACTACCTATCGCATCATGGATGTGGTGGCCAAACGGCTCGATCCGACCCGTAAAACCACGGTGGCGATGTTCCCGGCCCGGGCGGGGGGGATCGGGAAAAACCATCCCGATTTTAACACGAAAATTATTCCGCCCGAACTCGCTACGGTTACCGATGTGTCGAGCTTCAACTACCGCTGGATGAATTATCCGAATTACCTCGAGCATGCTCCCGATATGATTATCTACCAGAGCGAAGCTACGACCAACGAGCTGGTGGCTCCGTTCTACGGGATGGATCGCGAGCGGATGGTGGGACTGGCGTACTGGGGTGCCATCGAATACTGGGGCGAATCGCATGGCTGGCCGCGCAAGGGCTGGAATTATTCGTTCTTCAACCATGCGCTGGAGCCGTTTCCGCAGGCTTATCTTATTAAAAGTATTTTTTCCGACGAACCGCTCGTGCATATCGGGGTAGTGGATAGCAAAACCGATACGCTCACCTGGAACGATATCGTGGTGGGTCTTCAGCCCGTCAGCTCGCACTGGAACCGCACTGCCGGCAAAAAATATTCGTTGTTTACCTACACCAATGCCGAAGAAGTGGAACTGCTGGTGAATGGCAAATCGGTCGGGGTAAAGAAGAATGATGCCACCGATGTGGATAAACGGAATATGGTGCTGTGGCAGAACGTGTCTTACGCACCGGGCCGCATCACTGCCATTGCCCGTACGAAAGGAAAGGAAGTAGCTCGTCATCAGCTGGAAACCACCGGTAAAGCGGTTGCATTGCGGATGGAGGTTGAAAACGCCGGTTGGAAGGCCGACGGGATGGACCTTCAGTATGTAAAAGTATATGCGGTGGATAGTAAGGGACGGGTGGTACCCGAAGCTGCCGGCGAAGTTGTATTCGATGTAGCGGGTGCCGGGCGCATCATCGCCGTGGCCAATGGCGATCATAGCAGCAACGACCTGTTCGATGGTAATAAACGACAGCTCCACAAGGGTTTTGCCATGGTGGTAATTCGTTCGCATCAACAGCCCGGCGAAGTAAAAGTAAAGGCGTCGGTGAAGGGATTGCGTCCTGCCGAAAAGAAAATGATAACTCAATAAGGTGTGAAAAAGATGGATGGGAAACGCCCCTGTGATTGCCCGGTGGGGTGGGCAGGGGAGTTCATCACTTCCGTTAAAAAAGTAAGGTATGAGATTGTTTAGTTTAATGGTGTTGGTGTCGATAGCGGGCTATACTGTCGCTCAAACGGGCGTGAAGGTATACCCGCTATCGGATACGACGCCTTATTCCGACTCGCGGGGCTATGGCTACGACCTGGCACCTGCTCCCGATGGCCGGAGCAATGCGGCGTTTTTTTACTCGGTACAGGTTCCCGACGGAAATTATAAAATAACCGTCAGGTTGGGTTCGGCCCGTAAAGCCGGACATACCACCGTCCGTGCCGAATCGCGCCGGTTGTATGTGGAGCCTGTCGGTACTAAAAAAGGCCAGTTTATTGAACAATCGTTTATCGTTCACAAACGCACCCCTGTTATCAACGATAAAGAAGTTGTTAAAATTAAAGCCCGTGAAAAGGAAACCTTCACATGGGACGATAAGCTCACCCTTGAATTCAATGGTGATGCGCCGGTATGCGAAAGTATCCGGGTAGAGCCGGCCGATTCTTCGGTGATTACGGTTTTTCTCTGCGGCAACAGCACGGTTACCGATCAGAGCCGTGAACCCTGGGCCAGTTGGGGGCAAATGATCCCGGCCTTTTTCACCGATCGGGTTTGTTTTGCCAACTATGCCGAAAGTGGCGAGAGTGCCAATACCTTTATCGCGGTCAACCGGCTGAAAAAAGCTCTGTCGATGCTGAAAAAAGGCGATTACCTGTTTATCGAATTCGGTCACAACGACATGAAACAGAAAGGTCCGGGGAAAGGAGCCTGGTATTCGTTTCTTACCAGTATTAAAACTTTTGTGGATGAGGCTCGCGACCGGGGGGCCATCCCGGTGTTGGTGACTCCCACGCAGCGTCGCCGGTTCGACGAAAACGGGCAAAACCAGAATACTCACGAGGAATACCCCGAGGTGATGCGCTGGCTGGCGAAAAAGGAAAACGTGGCGCTGATCGATCTCAACGAGATGACCCGTGTTCTGTTTAATGCCCTGGGCGTGGAAGAGTCGAAAAAAGCGCTGGTGCATTTCCCGGCCAATACTTTTCCGGGACAAACCGAAGCGCTGGCCGATAATACCCACTTCAGCACCTACGGAGCCTATCAGGTAGCTAAATGTGTGGTGACGGGCATGATGCTCGCTACCCCCGGACTCACCGGGCAGCTGAAGCCCGGTTTTGCCTACAATCCCTCGCAACCCGGGTCGCCCGAATTGTTCAGGTGGCACTTGTCGCCCATGTTCGACAGAATAAAACCCGATGGGGATTAAAAAATGAAGTTTAATTGTACAAATAGATACCGTATGAAGATGTTCTGCCTGATGGCGCTTTTATCAATTTCTCTGACGACGGCGGTTGCCAACGCCGATGTGTTTCCCGATGGTACGCCGGTTCCCGATTGGTTTCGCGATACCCGGCTCACCGATATCACGAAACTCGGTAAACTGTACCGCGTTACCGATTATGGAGTGATCGAGGATAGTACCGTGCTGCAAACCGGCCGACTGCAAGCCGTTATCGATAAAGCGGCAGCCGAAGGAGGTGGGGTGATTTCTATCCCTAAAGGAAATTTCCTGAGCGGAGCCTTGTTTTTCAAGCCCAATACTCACCTGCACCTCGAAGAAGGAGGAAGCTTGAAAGGAAGCGACGATATAAGCAATTTCCCTATCGTGATGACGCGCATGGAAGGACAAACGCTGAAGTATTTTGCCGCGTTGGTAAATGCCGATAAACTCGATGGATTTACCATTTCGGGGAAAGGCACTATCAATGGCAATGGCTTGCGCTACTGGAAAGCATTCTGGCTGCGCCGTACCTTCAATCCCCAATGTACCAACATGGACGAAATGCGCCCGCGGCTGGTGTATATCTCAAACAGTAAGAATGTGCAAATCAGTGGAGTGCACCTGAAGGATTCGCCTTTCTGGACCACTCATCTGTATAAATGCGAGCGGGTGAAAATGCTCGACCTGCGCATCACTTCACCGGGTAAACCGGTGAAAGCGCCGAGTACCGATGCCCTCGATATTGATGCCTGCCGTGATATTCTCGTGAAGAATTGTTATATGTCGGTCAACGACGATGCCATAGCCCTCAAAGGAGGAAAGGGTCCGCATGCCGATAAAGATCCTAACAATGGCGGTAATGCCAATATCATTATCGAAGATTGTGTGTTCGGGTTCTGCCACAGTGCCGTTACCTGTGGCAGCGAGTCGTTGCACAACCGCAATATCGTGTTCCGCAACTCAACCGTAACCGATGCGCAGCGCCTGTTATGGCTTAAAATGCGTCCCGATACGCCCCAAAACTACGAATACATAACTGTGGATAATATTAAAGGAAATGCCCGTAACTTTATTTATATCAAGCCCTGGACTCAGTTCTTCGACCTCAAAGGCGAAAAAGAGATCCGCCGTTCGGCCGCCGGACATATCCGCATGTCGAATATTCAGTTTGAATGCACCGAGTTGTTCAATATCGATAAGTCGGACCAGTATTCGCTCAATGCATTTACCTTTGAAAACCTCGATATTCAGGCAAAGAATAAACTGAGCATCAGCAAAGAGCAGATTCCCGGATTAAAAATACATAACGTAATAATCAACGGTAAAAAACCGTAACTTCAGGTTTTCGATCACCGGGTGTTCTGATCGAAAAGGTTCCCGTATTATTTGCTATATATTCTGCGAGGATGTCCATTGTCGGACATCCTCTTTTTGTAGCATTAAACAGGGTTATCATTGAGCGTTGGTGTATTTGTGATCGACACGCTGGCCGCCATTTTGTTTTTATTTTATTAATAATATTTAGCTTCTTGGGTTGTTTAAATGTAGGTATTTATCATATATTTGCACATAGAATCTTGTAGCTTAATTAGAGCATCAACGTGAGTATCAGAGTGTCAGGTTAAAGTCCGACCAAGATTCATATTTGTTTACAACGTATTATCAGTAACTTATGGAAAAGGCTTTAAATCGAAGGGTGTTTTTAAAAACATCTTTTTTGGGAGTTGGGACACTTATCGCTTCACTATCGCCCCTGAAGATATTTGCACACCAACAGACAAATTCCACTACCAACCTCCCCGCCATCGACACAGCGCAATTATACCGGGAAGCCAGGGCGCATTTTTACAAAAAAGAATACGATTTAGCCGAATCTAAATATTTACAGCTTATCGAAGCTTTGCCGCCCAATCTAGAATACTACGACGGTTATGCCAAAGTATTAGGAGCAAAACAACGTATGGTCGAAATAGCCGAACTCTATCGGTTGGCTTTGAATAAATACACAGACAACCCTTTTTTTATGCACCGGCTGGCAGTGTCGTTAAAAAAAATAAGTAGAGCAAACAATAAAGCCGAAAAAGAATTTATCACAACACATGGTATTCCCAATTTACTCAGTTACTCGGCCGAACTATTACTTGCTGCCATTGCGATAAAACCGGTCAAAGGGTTTATGCTCGAACTTAAGGATATACCAGCCGTACTGGCCTCGAAAAACGAACAGCGGCTCGGCAATGGCTTGGTTCCTATTGAACTCTCGCGGCACCTTGCTTCAGCAATTGAAGTCCAAACCGATAGCGTGAAACAACGGTGGAACGAAACCCGAAAATCGCGTAAACCCTTGCTTAACACCAATACCGATGCCGACATAAAAAAACTCAGTGACAAGAAGCGACGCGAACTACCGGGCTACAAAGACAGGGAGCAACGTGAATATGCAATGAAAAAGGCACGGAAAATACGATGGGAACAGGCATTAGAAAAAGGCATAGCCGAAAATAAACCCACAGCAGTAGATAAATACGGGTTGTTGATACTTTCCGAGAACATTGCCGATACCCAAACCATAGGTAGAATGCGTAAGTTTTATCGCCAGAACGAACATCCGGAACGTTTGATTTCACTTAACCGTTTTTTGTTTTCGCGTAACGATTCGGCAAGTAATGCTTTGTCGTTGGCATCGTCGTTAATTAAATACAGTAAACAAAAAAAAGTTGTAGAGGAAGCCAAACAACTGTTGGAGTTGGTACGACCTATTCTCGATACTATGCCACCTGTATGTGTAGGCGACTTTTACACAAGTTTGGCTGAAATAGATAGTATAAACGGCAAACAAGCCGATGCACGAAAGACTTTACTTGCGGGTATAGGTAAATTCGACGGGAAAGGAGGAGTTGCCTATACGTTGATTGTACGATATGTAGCCACATATACCGGTGCCGGCAGGATAGCTGCCGCCGAAATCATGAAAGCGCTCTGCCAAAAAGAACATAAAAGGAACAATGATGCCGTATGGGAATTTGTCGATAAGCACGTTGAGCAACTGAAAGTGAAACCGATACACAATAAGGAAAAAGAAAAATACCTGATAGCATTATCCAAATTTCAGAAAGCTATCTCGGCAGCTGAATTTAACACTACTATGCAAGAAATACTTGAGATCAAAACCTGAACAACTTTCATCAAAACACAGATACCATGACTTCAAAATTAATTTTAGCGCTATTCTGTTTAACATTACCATGTACGAGCACAGTATTTTCACAAAACATATCGTTTGATTATGATAATTCGGGTAATTGTATAGTGAAATACAAAACGGTTGTATTGGCTCGTACACCTGTCAACCACAACAATGAACAACAGGCAAACAGATCGGACAGCACCTGGACTCAAGTATCGGATATTGGAGGACGAAAAGTTACGGTTTACCCGAATCCAACCAAGGGTTTATTAACAATGGAACTCATCGGAAAGCAGTTGGAATCGACGGTTGAATTTCGTTTAATCGACCTTAGTGGCAAGCTATTGATGAAGGGACAGTTTGAATACAGGTGGTTGAGGCTCGATTTGTCGCACCTGTTGCCAGGTACCTATATGTTGCAAATTTACGTGGACAGCAAACAAGATGTATGGAAAATTATAAAAGAGTAAAGGTGCGTTTCCGCAGTGATTGTTAGTAGTACTAAATTCATTTTTCCAACTAGTATATTATGGGAGCTTTAGACCGTTTTTTTCTTTGCTGTTTAATGTTCATATTTTCAGGCGGAGCAACTATATATAGTCAGATTTACCCCGTGGTTTTTTCCGAAGTGCTGTACGATTCGCCAATTTTTGAATATGAAAAAAAAGCGGCTGCCGTATACCGGAATGGCGAATATATCGAATTTTACAATCCTACGATATTTGACATCGACATCTCGGGATGGACGGTAGAGGATAATAATACCCGTTTTTCTTTTCCTTCTCCAACCATTATTTATGCTCAAAAAACGCTGGTGCTGGCATACAGATATCCAGGCAAGCCATTTACTCTTCCGGATCTCTTTTCCTCGATCAACAGCATAGACGGCACAAAACAGATCATTTATCAAAATGTGATCAGATTAAATAACCAGGGCGAATGTCTTAGGTTATCCAATACAAATGGCAGATTAGTGGATCAGATGTGTTATGGCGAAAAGTATTGGGGGCTGTCGGCGCTGAATGGGGTACTGTACAATGTCATCGATGAGTCGAAACTGAAATCGTTGCATCGTTCGGCTATCTATAGCTCGACACAGGGTGTAGCCGGTTTTGCTGCTAATTGGGAAACAGGAACTCCTTCGCCCTGCCAGGCTCCACAGCTGGCTGATTTTATAGTTAATACCCCGTTTTACGATGAACCCATTACCAATACGCCGGTAATCAATACGACTTTACCTGTCGGCAGTTTGCCGGGCCATGCAGCAGTAAGTCCTACCGGAGCAGCAACATACCAATTACCTATCGAATGTCCTCCTGGTACGAATGATTTACAGCCCAATGTGTCGATTGTATATAATAGCCAGGGTAGGGCAGGTGTTTTGGGGCCCGGATGGGATATAGCCGGCCTTTCGGCTATAAGTCGTACGCCCAAAAATAAGTTTTATGATGGCGAAAACGGGAAAACAATCGCGTTTGACAACACCGACTGTTTGATGCTTGATGGTCAGCGGCTCATATTGCTTTCAGGAACCGATTTTTCGGAAGGGGCAGAATACGGTACCGAGTTTGAAAATTATACGAGAATTTATTTTCGAAACGGGAGTTTTGAAGTACGTACGAGGGAGGGCGCCATTATGGAATATGGTTATACTCCCGACTCTAAAATCAGCGATTTTTTAGGTGGTAACAAGATAATTGGCTGGAAAATAAACCGCATGACTGATGTCTTTGGAAATACAATGGAGTTTAAATATACCGATCGAGGCGAGTATATTGATAGGGTCGAATATCTTGGAACAACTGATCATTATATAAATTCGATTCAGTTTAATTATTATCCCAGACATCGTAACGACAGGAAATATGCTGCCTATAATAAAAAATACTGTATTAATGGATTTTGGACAAATCAGAATAAAATACTTGATAACATTACCGTATATCACGACAATAAAACAGTTAAAACATATACGTTCAACTATATACAAAGCGACATCGATTTGCGACTAAACACGGTAACTGCTTTTACGCCAGATAATAGCAAGATTGCTGAAACAAAAATTAACTGGGGAAGAGATAATAATTCGATTCAATTGGTTTCATTGGGACAAATGAGCGACCCCAAAGTTAATACCTCATTGAATACGAGCCTTTATTCAGGCGATTTTGATGGCGATGGATATACCGATAAAGTGGAACTGTGGGGAGGGAGTGAAAAAAACAATGAGGATGGTTATATTCGTGTTGTATTGAAAAATACGACATTGGCGTTAGTCCGTTTCGGTAGCACCACCGAATCCTATCCATATTTTAAGCCGAAACTTGTTATTGGAGATTTAAATAATGATGGAAAAGATGAGATTGTACTGATCGAAAGAACTCATATCTCAGTTCTTGCTTATAATAATGGAGTAATGGAGAATAAATCACGTATAAACTACACGTTCGCAACGTCGAGTTATAATAAATCATACTCCTATGATGCAATATTAACGTATTACAATAATGATGAATTTCTTGACTTAGTTATACTTCCCTTTATAGGAAAATTTGATAGCTATGCTTATTCATCGTATTTCGGATCTGTTTTTCTAGGTTCGGCAAATGATCCTTTTGAGGAAACATCCATTTTATTAGATGATGAAATTTGTCATTTTCAAAGCCAACAAGTCTCCGGCGATTTTAACGCTGACGGCATTGTTGATTTCATGAAATTAAGTGTTGAGAAAAAGAGTAACAAAACATATGGAGAAAAGGCATTTGTAAAAGTTGTTTCACCTGCGTGGAGTGAATATCTTTTTCATAAACCGTGGTTTGTCGATCATATCGCATTATACAATAATATTATTCCTATCGACTGCAATAGCGATGGATTAACTGATTTATTGGTGCAAGCAAACGACAATAAGCATAACTACGCTAAATACGGATGGTTTGTATTGATCAACAACGGGAGCTATGATATCGAACCGACAAAAATAGACTTGCCTTACTTACACAGGATGTACAATGTAAACAGCAACGAGCATTGCATGGCATTTCCTATCGACTACAATGGCGATGGTATGGTTGATGTTGTTTTGGCGGACGAAACGTTTAAAAATGGACAATTTACGCATACCACCTGGTACTTTTATAAAAATGTAAATGGTCGATTTGTGGCTGATGGTGTACAAACTATCCGTGAACGCTTGTCGCGAATGAACCCCATTGCTATGGATATAAACAGCGATGGCGTCCAGGACTTGGTTTTTGGCTCCGGCAGCAATTACAGGGCATTTACGGTTCCCGATGCGTCAAGCAGATATAGGGTTGCAAGCATTAGTAATAATATGGGACAAAGCGATAGCTTCTCGTACTCCACTATAACTTACGGATTAGCCGAGTCGGATGTAGCCGATATTATGCATGTCAACAAACCGTTGATACTGGTAACAGCACATACAGATAAAGGAAGCACCACCACCACATACGATTATGGTAGGCCCAAAACACATCTGAAAGGTAAAGGTTTTTTAGGTTTCGAAACTGTAAATGCTACCAATACACGCACCGGTTTAAGAACCCAATCGACCTATGGTGTAAACACAAGCTATTACGGACCGGAACTTAAGCGCCAGGAAGTATTCGCTTCAAATACACTGCTGTCATGTTCGATGCTGGAAAATCAGATAGTCGATGGAAATTCATCAGTAAACCCGATAGCAAAAGGCAAAACCGGCATCAACCGTTTTATGCCGTATGTTAGCTCTTCTACATCGACCGATTATTTAAACGGTACTTCGAAAACGATAAGCAATGTAGAATTCGATGTTTACTGGAACGTAACCAAACAAGTGGAGAGTATGGGGGATGCTACCAAAATAACCGAAACCACTTATGTAAAACGAAATGGACAAGGCGTAGCCTATTTACCCGAAACTATAAAAATAACACAACAGCGTACTGGTGTTCCCGATATTGTGCATCAAACCAATTATACGGATTACAACGGAGCCGGGCAAGCGGGTAAAGTAATCGTTTATCCCAATACCGATGGACAACTAATCACCGAATATACTTACTATCCGCAAGGAAAGGTGAAGGAGAAAAAAATAACGCCTGCAAGGTTACAATCACAAACTACAACCTATGATTATGACGCCTATTATCGTTTATGTACTTCTGTAACCAGTCCCCTTGGGTTAACCGAAAGCACAATGTACGATTTTGCTACCGGCAATGTGACAAAGAAAACCAATATTTATGGGTTTGAAACCGAATATAATTACGACAAATTCGGCCGATTGAAGAATGAACTGCTTCCCACAGGAGAGATAATAAACCATACCTGGGAATGGACGACTTCGAATGATGCCATCTATAAACAAACCGTTGCAGGCACCCACAATAAAAGCGCAACATCAACCTATTTCGATCAATATGGCAGGGAAGTTTACACCGAACAAACAGGTTGGAAGGGAAGAAAACTCACATCTTCCAAGGTGTATAACTCCAGGGGGCAGCTTGCTAAATCCACACTGCCTCATTACGACGATGAAGTGGAACTTTATACCGAATACGTATACGACGACATATTGGGTAGGGTGACCGGCGAGCATGTGTTTGACGGCCAGCAAACCCTCACTACCGTTTATGCTTACTCTCGGGGCAAAACCACCATTACGCCGCCCGATGCTGCTCAAAAGAAAACCGAAACTCGCGACAAACACGGATTGGTTGTGGAGCGCACCGATGCCGGAGGTACAATTAGCTATACCTACAATGCTGCCGGACAGCCCCTTACAATCACATCCAACGGTAGTAAAACCGAAATAGAGTATGATGCTTACGGTAATCAAAAACTTCTTAAAGACCCCAATGCAGGGAATATTTCGTTCACTTATTATGCCGGAGGATTGTTGGAAACTCAAACCAATGCCAAAGGCGATGTTACGGTAATGCTATACGACAAATACGGCAGAATAGACACTAAAACAATAACCGAAAATGGCTCCAATAAAATAACAACTACCAAGCACAATTATGTACCATCGGGTAATGGTGTGGGACAGATAAAATCTATCGGGCTTTATGAGCAAGGTGTTTTAAAACACTTACAGGAATACGGTTATAACAACAAGCATCAACTTACATCTGTAACTGACAGTTACGATGGACAAACTGTAACCTTTAGTAATACTTACGACGATTTGTGGCGACCGTTAACCAGCACTTCGCCCAGCGGCTTTACTACCACCAACCGGTATAACGATTATGGCGATCTGGAAAAAATTCTTTTGGGCAATACGGTAATATGGCAAGGCAACGAACAAAACAGCAAAGGTCAGTTTACCAACTATACTTTGGGCAATGGTCTTGTGACGAAGCGCACCTTTAGCGACCGCGGAGAGCTGGAAAGCATCCTGACCAGTTTCCCTGATTCCCCAATAAATATACAAAGCAACAGCTATACATACTATCCCCAAACGGGCAATCTGCATACCCGCGCCGATTTGAAAAACAATCGCAGCGAGTTGTTCGAGTACGATGTACTGGACCGGCTTACCCAAGCTTACCTGAATAATGAGTTAAGCCACGAAATGGTCTATTACTCCAACGGGAACATCGCTACCAAATCGGATGTAGGTACCTACCGTTACGATACGCCCCGACCCCATGCCATAAGCGGCATCGATAATGTGGGAGCAGGTGTAACCAATCAAAAACAATTCATTGAATACACAGCTTTTAATAAGGTAAGTCGCATCAGGCAAGGTGTTGATGAACAGACAATTAATAGGGTGTACGACATCTTTTACGGCATGGACGAGCAGCGCATCAAAACCGTGTACAATGATGTTAACATCAGCGGACGCGTTAAAACCCGCTATTACTTCGGCACTTACGAAAAAGAAACCGACGAATTTGGGAATGTTACAGAAACCGATTATCTTTACACGCCTGCCGGTTTAACAGCCATGCAACGCAAAACCAGTTCGGGTGCGGGCTTGTACTATATCCACACCGATCTGTTGGGCTCCATCGAACGGGTAACCAATGCCACCGGGCAACTGGTAAGCGAATATAC
>MKVT01000022.1 GCA_001898935.1 Paludibacter sp. 47-17 | reverse complement strand
TTTACACCAGAGGGGTCAATATCTGCCGGAATGACAGAGTAAACACTAAATACCCGGAGGAATTCCGGGGGTCAGTATCACCGGAATTGGGGGTCAGTATGCTCCGGAATATCCACATGAACTACAGATTAGTTTCCCTTCAATTAAATCCTCATATTGAGAAGTCTTCTTTAAGAGTTCTTCTATCTGTGTATCAAGTATTGCATTTACTTCAATTTTATTTTTTCTGTCAAACATATGTCAAATATTTTCATTTATTTTTCTTGTTGCGTGGCAATAAATACAGCTCTTTTGCAAATTTTGGTCGCGTGTCGGATTGTGCATTTTGCAAATGTGCTGTTTTGTGCGTTGGCTGTTCATTTTTCTTTTTCTGTTTTTATGTGGCAAATTGTCTGCTGTGTCGCTTTTTTTTACACTTGGCGGTAACGACCGAGGCTAAGCGCATGTAGCCGATTTGCGGGCTACTTCACTGTCGCACTGCGATGAAGGTAATGCGGGTGATGCAACTCCAAATTGCACGAATTCGGCTATTGTCGCTTAGACGTGTGTTACCAAATCGTGCATTGGTTATGAAGAATTTGTCGTCTGTTTTAGTGAAGTCTATTTTGTTTTTTCAAATGCACGCCTGATAGTCATTATACTTAGATAATGATATCAAACGTGCATTTCATTTTGTAATCAATTTTTAATTTGCTGACAAATAGTCTTGTTCCGTTATACGATACGTGTAATTGTTGACATAATCACCTGTCTTATCACTTATTACTTGAACATCATATGCATCAAGCCATAATATATTTTGTTTTTTATCAGGGGATTTAAAAGTGTAACTAATATGCTTTTTGTCTTCAAAAATTATAATTAAAGAATCTACGTCTTCAAACGGCTCTGAGAAACCAGAAAAACCTTGAATTATACTTTTTTTATAAATTAAATTTTGATTGATTGTGTGTATTTCCAAACTATCATTTT
The DNA here is from genome assembly GCA_001898935.1 of Paludibacter sp. 47-17. Lineage (GTDB taxonomy): Bacteria > Bacteroidota > Bacteroidia > Bacteroidales > Paludibacteraceae > Paludibacter. The sequence goes on along the minus strand of MKVT01000022.1, from coordinate 7,811 downwards.
TATAAATTCTTAAGTCTAAACTTTTACTACTTTCGTTTATAATAAAAAAGTTTGAAGTGTAAATAGGTTCTTTTCCTGTACAACCTAAAGTTAAAAACAACAATGATAGAAATAACACTAAAATTACCAATTTACTTTTTATCATAATACATTTCTATTGAGTTAATTAAATTGTCAATTTGTGAATCGGTTACACCTGATGGTTTTTGTTTTTTCAAATTCTTTGATAAACTCTCTAAACCATGCGATTTTATCAAAATATTATTCAATGTTGCCAAATCATACCCTTTAACACTGTCGTTAGCATATTCAAAACCATCTGTTCGTACTCCTAAAACCAATCGCTGATTATAGTCATCGATTAAATCAATAAATAAAGGAGAATACTCGTTCTCGTAGTTTTTATATGGCCAATCTTGAAAATCGTCCCCAAAAGTTGAAGAATAACCATAATCACTATACTCTAAATTGACGATATAGTATTGGAATGCAATTGCCCAACTTTCAACCAATACATCATTAACAGTCAAGAAGTTAATTTCATTACCAAACATCGAATAACAATGAAAAATATGTGATAATTCGTGGATAGTTGATCTGAATATTTCGTGTGATGTTCTATTCTTACAATAGATTTTTATATCAGGAAAAAGCCAACTAATTGGACTTGGTATAAATTTTACCCAAGTATAATATATGGATCTACCTGGCTCATCTAAACAACATAGCTTTATTGAAGGAGGATTGAACGAATATTTAAACGGATTTTTTGTGTTTAAATTATTTTTATAAAACATTCTGTATGCTGCTCTATGAATAGTAGCATAATACTTGCTTTTCCCACTATTTATATCCAATGTCCAGTTTGATTTACTTCCATTCGGTCCATTGTAAAAAGCTTGTGATATCCAACCATCACGAATATCCCAAAAAAAATCTTCCCAAACAATGCTCCAATTCACCTTACCACTAAATGAACCAGACATTACAGCTATTCCCGATGAATCTGTCAGACCATCTTCCCAATTGAACCACCATCTTGCTCTTACCCTAACGCCTTGAAGTGGCACATTGCGACTTAATTTGTCATCGTAAACACTGATTGTAGCACTTGGTGTCCATCGATTAGATGCTTTTTGAATACTTTGAGTTGAATTAATTTTTTGTGCAGAATTACTGTCTCCCGTTAATTCAAGTGATTTATTTTCTAAAATCTCCCACCAATCATCACTTATGTTACTGCTCACTTTTTGACTTTTAATACCTTGTATATTATTCTCAATATGTGTTGGCAAGTATAGTTGCTCAATTACTTCGTATTGACTTATTGGCGAAGTATATCCAACAGGAACACGGGTGTAAAGCCAAGTAAAATCATTTCCGATTAATGTGGAATCAATATACTTCTCACCTTCTGTAAGCTCGTAATCAAGTGGATATGAGAACAATGTAAGAGTAGTGTCTCCTAACATTCTTTCCAATTCTATACTGTCTTTTGGTAGAAATCGAACGTACAAATGAGTAGCTTCAATATTTAAAGCAGCTTTCATTAATCCCTCTTGCTGTAATGCAGAATATGCTTTTTTCATATTCGAAACAGAATAAGGATTTTCAAGTTTTTTTACCTTTTTAATTAGTAGTCCAGTATTAATCTCATTAACAACATTTTTATTAACATCAGCTTCATTCTTGTCGCATGAAGTCAGTGTAAATGCCACAAGGGCAATTAAATAAAATAGTTTCTTCATTTTGTTTTTCGAATGCTTCGTAGAATTTTTCGTTTTTATTTCTCAAAGCGATCAGATTATTATTCATAAGTCATTACAACCGATAGGTTGTCTGTCGATTTAAGTTCGTTTATGTCAAACAAACTTTAGGTTTCAAATGAGTACAAGGTTTAGTCGTACTCCAAACAGATTTTTTTGGTCTCGAAAACACTTTCAATGTTTCTTTCCCGTGTTTCCGTATTTCTGTCTCTACTATACTTCGAGACTGAAATAATGCATTAACTTGTGTCCATGTCGGTCGCTTTTTTCTTTTTTTTGCATGTTTGGTAACGGCCACATGGTCGAGTAGGCCGGAGGAACTTCCCCTCCAGCCTCTCACAGAACCGTGCTTGATAGTCTCCCATCACACGGCTCTTGTTATACAAATCTATGCGTTTTATCACGAAAATCCAAATTGCCAGTGGTAAAATAATCCCGGAAATTGTTTCCGGACGTTTTCTAACCAATTGTAAGCTTTACTCAGACACGTTTTATAACGCTTGTACCTTGTACGTGCCCACCAAACTAACTTCTCCCGAAGCAGTTGAAACACCGGATTTAATGCTGAAATCCTAAACCGACCATAGTAATTAATCCATCCACGGATGTAAGGCTCTAAGTGCGTTGCAACACCCACAATACTTTTAAAAGTCAGGTGTGGTATATTAATTTCTCGCATCTTTTGTGCTATACGCTTCTTTGAATCAATACTGATGGCGCAATCAAAACCGGTAAATAGTTTACCGGTTTGCTTCGATTTGGTACTGCGGGGTTGAAACGAATATCCCAAAAAATCAAACTTCACCTGCTTGTGCGGTTCCTGTCGCCTGTAATCTTTACAGTAAACAATTTTCGTCTTTTCAGGATGTAGTTCGAGTTCGCAGTTTTCCATTCGTCGGGTCAGATTCTTCAACACATAATCTGTTTGTTGTTTGCTCTTACAGTGTAATACGGCATCATCGGCATAACGAACGTATTTAACTGTAGGATGGATTTGTTCCAACCATTTATCCATGGCATAATGAAGAAACAGGTTTGCCAGTAACGGGCTGATGACTCCTCCCTGTGGCGTACCTTTTCCCTGCTTATAAATCAGTTCGCCTGATTTAGTTTGCACAGGAGCGGTAAGTCATCGATCAATATACATCAGACACCATTTCTCCCGAACGTGTTTCTTCAGGGCTAACATCAGTTTGTTATGGCTGATAGTGTCGAAATATCCTTTAATGTCAAGGTCGATGCCCCAATCCGCTTTTCTACAGTTTGTTCGTACTGATTCCAATGCCTGATGGGCATTCTTATCAGGACGGTAACCATAAGAGTATGGACTGAAAATCTTCTCGAATCTTGCTTCCAGATAATCCTTTACGACCATTTGTGCCACCCTGTTGCTAATCGTGGGGATACCAAGTTTGCGGACTCTTCCATCCTTTTTGGGTATCTCAACTTCTTTCACGGCCGATGGATAATAACTGCCTGATGCTATCCTGTTCCATAGTTTGTACAGGTGTTTCGAACGTTCTGCATCATAAACTTCCATGCTAATGCCTGCACTTCCATGATTGGAGCGCACTTTCTTGTAAGCATCCCAGACTTGCTGTTTGCTTACAGGTACCGATTTTGTTTCATTCCATAAATATATATTATTGAATTCGAGTTGAGGAGACTCTTTACTACCTCTAATAATATTTCTATTTCTTGATTGTATTCTAAAACATCAAAATCATTGTCGTAGAATGCGTTTTCCGTAAGAAAAACAGCCTCCTTAAAACTAAGTCCTTTTTTCCCTTGCAACATAGATTCTATTTGAGAATAAGAATCAAAGTAGTAATACTCTTCTGCTTTAGCCAAAGTTTTAAAAAACAACAAACAGAAGAATAACACGAATGCATATTTTATTTTCATTGTTGAATACATAAACGATCTAAATTACATCATTTTAAATATAAAATTGTGAGAGAGGCATTTTTATTTCTTTGAACTGCATCGCCTAAAACAGCATAAATACTAAATTTACTTACCACCTCTGTAATATCTTTACTGGATTCTGATAAAAACAAACCATTCAAATTAGTAGCAGAATACAAGCTAAAATGAGACTTTTTTTCAATACTCATAAGACAACTGTCTTTTGCTCCAATTTTTGTTTTTTCATTGTTGTAATCAGGATATATCAGTATCAAGTCTAATTGATATTTTTTCCCTACTTCAAGTGGTTTCAAGTTTGATATAGTAGTATCTCTTAAACTGATAATCTTAAAAAGAGAATCGTTTTTTTGAGCATAAATTATATCAAATAATTCATGATTGTATGTTTCTTTAATTTTATACATAACAACCTTCTCTCCATTTTTATCAATAGAAAAGATATGTTTTGCTTGTGAACAAGACAAGCAAAACATTATAACTAAGATAATCGAATATTTTGGTTTCATTTCTATGGGAATATTTGAATTATTTTTGACTTTCCATTTTTTGTAACATACCATTCTGCTCGCGCTACATTATTTGGGTACACTCCTCCCGGTAACATTTGCAATTGGTTTCCTTTGCCATCATAGATATTTTCATATACAGGAGTTTGAGGTGTTGCTCTATTATGAGCCCTTTCATAGACACTTCCTTCTACATTAGACGACGGACTTGATACGCCTGATTTCTGAGATATTTGTGCACCTGCGTATGCCTCGGTTGCTTCGTGCATCATCATTTTTCCCATAGTGTTAGTGTGTGCGTCCGCACTACCCAAAACATTTGGATTGACTTCTTGATTTGCCACTACTGTTATATTTCCACTTGCATCTGTTGTTACAGTATTTCCCATAAAAGCACCACCAATGAACAAATTACCTGTTGAAGTTTCCGTTTTGTCTGTCGTAATAAGATTAACTTTAATTGAGTTGTTGTCAATCATACCTGCCATACGTTTAGCATCCCCTTTCAATTTTTGTCCTTCATTGACTGTATAACTAAGTTTACCATTTTCACCCATAGACAAAGTTATTCTATCACTCACTCTTTCCTGCAATTGTCTGAGGGCTTCATCGCTTAATACCCCTGAAATGAAAACTTCTCTGCCGTCCGGGTCAATGTATCTAATTGGGTTGTTAAGGCAAAACGCATAAGGACTTATCCAAGGATATTTCTCCGCCAATGGGTCGGGCGAAAGCCAACGGCTTGAATGTTCTGCTTTAAAAGAAACATCCTCCGTTTCTTCGTTCAAAAACTTGATAACTTTGTTCGTTTTCGTGTTTAACAGAACAGAGCCGATTTGAACAATTTCCTTGTTCGTGAAAACTTCTTCATACCTGCCCCTGCTTAACGTCAAAGGTTCCTTTTCAAACCCGTGTTCCTTGAATATGTCCTGCGCCTGAACAGAACAGACATTGAACAATACACTGGTAAATAAAAACATTTTCTTCATAATATGTCTATTTTTTTTGAACAGTCTGAATACTCTTGTCGATGTATTTACTTGGCTCGTTTTTCAATAAACTAATCCATTCCATATACATTCTTTCAGGCATACGTCTGTAACCTAATTGGTGTAATTGGACGTATGTTTGTTCCATATCCGAATACATTTCTGCAATTATAGTGTCGGCAAAAAGGCCTTCCGCTTTTTTCATGTTTTGCTTTTTCATCTGCAAATCAATGTAATGCTTTTGTGCTTCGGCTTTCGTAAGCATGGCGTTGACATTAACAGGGTGGTATTCCAATACCGTGTTACAACATTTTATCACAAAGTCGGGATTTTCTCTGCCGAATTTTTGCTGATAACCGTGTGCTAAATCAATTAAACAATTTGCGACAGCTTGTTTTGTACTCAAAGTATCCATGTACAATCCGTTGCGTATGGCATTTATGCTGATATAGCCCGAAGCCATAATCCATGCATCAACAGGAAATGTTCCGCTTGTAAGCTCGGTGTTGTACCAGCCCGTTTGCTCTGAAAACGACTTAATGTAGATATGATTAGGAGCAAATGATAAATAGCAGGGAATTTCAAGTTCGTCGGCTAATATTTTATAAAGATATGGCAATGAATGACAGTTGCCTTTCCCTGTTTCCAACAGTTTTGATACGAACATACTCGACCAGTCTTTTTGTCCGAATGGGTCATCAAAATCGTAAGTATATGGACTATGAATAAAAACATGAATTGAATCAAGAGGAATAATAACACTATCATTCATTACTCTAAAAATACCTGCGTGCTTTACTACAATATCTTTGTCTTTTTTCTCGTAGGTTATCAAATCGGAGTTAGAAATAACCTTGACCAATCTGACCAAGACATCAATCTCATTGTACAAATCTTCAACATCTATATCATTTTCGGAATATGCCATTTCTGTTGCAAAAACAGCATCTTTAAAACTCAAAGGTATTTCATTAGTCAACATTGAATTGATAAAATTGTATGTTGAATAATACAATTGCTGATTGTTCGTATCTATCTGAGCTTTTACACAAAGGAGGTTAGAGAGGAATACTCCTAATATACAAATTGTAAATTTTATTCTATTCATTTTTGAAACAATTATTTAATCCAATCATAATAACATTGTAAAATCAATGCACACGTTGAGTCTGGTTGGGTGGTTAGTTCTATTTTGGAAGTCCCCTTTTCTCGTTAATCATATCTTGCTCTGAAATATATTCCCATTCTCTCAACTTTGGGTCAAAAATAAATCTACCTTGCGGTATGTAGCCTAAAGTACCACCACACCAAGCTCCAAACTGATAACTCCTAAAAACCAATTTCCATTTTCCTTCATTTGAACGAATTCTTGCTACTCTTTTGTAAGAGGTAGTCCAAGCTCCAATAGTGATATCAACTGTATCCACACCAATACATTCACTTTTTGCCCAAAATAATGTTGATATTTTACCTTTCTTAATCAACGGATATGTTTGTGAATAATCAACGAAATGTAATTTGAAATTTGGGTAATCTGTTGTTACATTTTCAGGTATAGAATCTTTAAGAACATAGAAATTGTTTGTCGAGGTATTTAGTTTGCCGAAATAGTCATTAAATGTCCTATTGAAAAAGCCAACCAATAGACTATCTGTTAAGTTTTGTGAATATAAATCTCCAAAACAAAACACCATTAAAGATAGTATTATTACTTTTGTCTTCATTTCTATCTTTTTGGGGTTACAAAATATCTCATAGAAATAACAGCCTGTACCCCATTTGAATTATATATGTACACAGTATTATTCCCTCTGTCAAAAACGTAATGAGTTCCTCCTCCTGCATTGCTTACATCCACCGAAGACGGAAATTGATTAAACCAAGAATTTCTTGTGCCCCCTTCTACAGCTTCTGACCTTGTTCCGCTTGGGTGGCTGTGAAATGTTGTAGATACATCGGGCAACATAATACTTGCATTACTTTGAACACTTGGATTTGATACTGCTCCTGGTGTTGCTAGTACAACTGCTCCATTTTGAATTGAGCCACCATATTCTCTGTTATTAGCGTCAGCAGTTCCACCTCGTCCATTATCTTGGCTAACTTCATTTACCATTGCCTGGCGATTGTCGGCAGCAGATTCTATGGCAATAGAATTTGTATAAGCCATCCCATTGTTTTGAAACGCTTCTGTATTCCCTGAATTTTGTTTTATGAATTTTACGGTGGCTTTCAAATCGCTCTTGGATAATCCCGCACCTGCCACATTATCAGTTTCACTTTCAAATCGCTTTTGAGTAGTTTGGAGAACTAATATTCGTTGGTCATCAACTCCGTCATTTCCTATAACTTTTCCATTGTGCCAAAAATCCGCTCTTCCATCAGGGTCAATCCTATTCACAGGATTATTTGAACAAAAAACATAGGGACTCTGCCATGGGAATTTTTCCGCCAATGGGTCGGGCGAAAGCCAACGGCTTGAATGTTCTGCTTTAAAAGAAACATCCTCCGTTTCTTCATTCGTAAGCCCCCGATAAACTACACGTTTTGGTATTAAATAATTATCAAGACCTTTGCTGGCAAAGTTAATATTATGATTCCAACCAGCAAAGAAGAATTTA
>MKVT01000021.1 GCA_001898935.1 Paludibacter sp. 47-17 | reverse complement strand
GGTACCGATCCATTGAGCGATAAACTGGCCTGATGGTCGGTGAGTTACCAGGAACAGCCTCCGTTTGAAGCTCCAAACGGGGGCTGTTCGGTTGAGTAATAAGGGCCGATGATTCGTAAAAGGAGATGGCTTGAAGTCCACACATCTAAATATTGAAAAAAAAGAAGAAACTATTGTTTTACCTGCTTTTTTATCCGAACTTTGCCAAATCGCTGAATGATGTCGTGTCGTTGGAAAATCGATTGATAGTTGTGTATTTGATCGATGATTGTAGGGGCAGGCCAACTAGTTCTTCCCAGGCGAATGATCTTGAAGGAGCACAGTCGGATTCGGTCGGCAAAGACACCGGTGTTAAATGCATTCGAACCGTATGAAAAATACAGTTCAAACGGAGAATCCGGAAAGAATAGCGTGGTGCTAACGATTAAAAAATAAATAAATGAAAGCAGCAGTTTATAAAAAATACGGACCGCCGGAATTGGTACAGGTAATGGAAGTAGCTCAACCCGTTCCAACCGAAAATGAGGTGTTGATACAGGTATATGCTTCCACGGTAAACCGAACGGATGCCGGTTTCAGAAGTGCCGAATATTTTGTTTCCCGATTTTGGAGCGGACTGTTTACACCCAACTATCCCATACTTGGGTCCGAATTTTCGGGGGTTGTTGTGGATATTGGCCGACGGGTGAAGCTATTTAAGCCCGGCGACCGGGTTTTTGGCTTCAATGATGAAACGTTTGGTGGACATGCTGAGTATATGACCATCGGCGAAAATAAAGCACTGGCCACTATCCCTGAAAATCTCGATATCTATCGGTCGGCAGCTATTGCCGAGGGAGCGCATTATGCCCTTTGTAATATAAGAGCTTCCCGCATTCGGCAAGGGCAAAAAGCACTTGTGTACGGAGCAACCGGAGCCATAGGATCGGCGGCAGTGCAATTATTAAAACAAAAAGGAGTGTGGGTGACAGCAGTGTGTAATAGCTCTAATGTGGATCTTGTGAAGAAACTTGGTGCCGACGAAGTAATTGACTATCAGAATCAGGATTTTACAAAAACAGCAACCCGTTATGAATTGATTTTTGATGCGGTTGGAAAAAGTTCGTTCAAGGTTTGTAAGCCATTATTAACCGGTAACGGAATTTATGTTTCTACCGAATTAGGTAAGAATGGAGAAAATGTTATCTTTGCACTGCTTACGCCTCTTTTCAAAAGTAAAAAAGTAATATTCCCACTGCCGGTGAGTCGTAAAGAAGATTTGTTGTTCTTGAAAACATTGGTAGAAAACAATGAATTTCAGCCTGTTATTGACAGAGAATATTCTTTGGATCAAATTGTGGAAGCGTATAGATATGTTGAAACAGGACAAAAAACCGGTAATGTGATCGTAAAAATAAAATGAATTAACTGGCGTATCAACAGCAGTCGTTAGTGATACGTACTATACACCCGCAGTTTTTGACCGGCAAGCAGACTGCTTCCATTGTGGGTTTTGCAAGGAAGATATTCAAACTAACTCCCGACTGAGAGAGCGTTACAATGACTCATCAGAAATTGACTTTGTGTTTATTACCAGCGCGGAGCTTTCTCCCTCGGAAGAAGTTTATCGGCGCTATGTTGCTGAACAACACCTGAAAAACGCTTATCGTTTAGCCCTCAAACTATATGATAATATTTGTAAGGTGTTGATGTTTAACGGAGTGCCGCACTATGTGCGGATCGATAAATCGGGTAAGATTAGTTCGGCCGATTTCTCGGTTTATAGGATTATGACCGGGCCGGTTGTAGAAAGCGTATTGAAAATGAACAAAATAGATTAAAGGATGAGCAGTAAGTTGAAGTGTATGAAAGTGGTAATGTTAGCTGCCTGTATTGTGTTGCTAAGCATGTCGGTAACGGGTCAACGGCGTGAATGTCCGCTGAAGCAGTACGATGGAAACTGGGCGTTTGGAACAACACAGACCTTTTATGTTGGCGATCCTTTTGACGGTATTGGTCAGGTGGAAGTAATGCGGCCGGGGAGACCGGTGCAACTGCATGAAAAAAACAGAAAGTGGGAGTTGGACGGCGTACGTATTCGACCCGGAGAGGTATTCACAAAGGTAGGTAATTTTATAATGACCATTGAATCGAACGGATACAAAACGGCTTATAAGGTAGAGGTTTTGCCTGCCAAAGGTCCGCAGAGGCCGGTAGCTAAGGTAGTTTCGTATCCGGTTCAGACCGAATATAAAGTGGGCGACCGCTTTTACATTGATGGAATTAAAGTGGTTTGTCACGATGCCGACGGTAAGGAACTGCCTGTGGAAGGAAAAGAGATCACTTTTTTCACATCTATTTCCAACACACTCATAGGAGCAGGTTCCCAGTGTGGGGGTGGATATCAGTTCAATACTGCCGGGAAAAAGGTTGTCGAAGTACGTTACAACTATGTTACTATAGGGAAGTTTACGATCAATGTAGCAGATAATAAGGTAAAGACTTTAGCTCCTGAAACTAAGCTGCCTGCAACCGGATGGTACCATCTGCGGGCTATGAACAACTATCTGAACCTGGATGCTTCGGGGAGTGCCGAATTGCGTAAGAAAACTGTAAATCAAGTGTTTTATGTTGAAAATAAGGGGAATAACCAGATTACGCTTCAACTGGCCAATGGAAAATACTTGGGTATTACCGGTACCATTAAAAACGGTGTTCGTGTTACAGCGGTGCACAGCGCTTATCGCTGGAATGTATATTCAGAAAACGATGCTGATATTTTCAGCCTGCGTCCATCGACCCATATAAAAATGGTCGTGAACGCTTCCGGGCAGAAAAATAGCGACGGAACCCCCATCATTCTTTGGCAATATACTGCTTTTAATGCTCCCAATCATGCCGAATTTCGGTTTATTCGTACAAAATTGTCTTCCTTCCATTAAGTTGTATTTCCACTACATTACAAGATATGAGACTAAAAACAAGAGTAACAGCTATCGTGTCCGGTTTGATGATCGTGATGGTGATATACGCTATGGGAACAGTAGCCTCCAACGATCGGGTATGTACACATTATACCGATATAAGTTCGTTTGGTGTAAACCAGTTTATTGCGATGGATGTAGAATTGATGGCTAATTTCCCGATGCGGGACGATTGGGAGAATATTGAAGACCGTATAAAAATAGTTGCTCCCGATTCGTTACGCTATATCGATTCGTTGGATATTACCTATCTGGCCGATACTGTATTCGTGAAAATGTACTCCCAAAATTATGCTTATCGGAGTAGTAATACCTATCAACTTACAAAAAACAACCATCCATCCACCGATACTCTGATGATTTTCAAAATGGATGTTGATTTTAGGATGAAAGAATTTGTGGATGAGGCCGGTAGCTTTCGCATCAGCAATTATTCTGTTGAATACCGATTGAAGCAAAATCTGCCTGATATCGACAAGCGGATTATATTTCACAAAAATTTCCTGCCAGACACGCAACAAGATCATTAACATTATAAACACTTAAAAAAATCCATCCATGAGAAAGCCTGTGTTCATTTTATTTCTTTTTGTCGTTACAGTTTCGTTGTTTGCATTGGAAACCGGTCAGTTAAATGGTACGCAATGGCGGGTGACGATTTCAGGAAACACCGAATTATTACTCAACTTAAAAATGAACGGAGGCCGATTTGCTTTGACTTCACGAAAGGGAAGTACTCAGGATATACTCGGTGGGAAATATTTGATGGCCAGGATGTCGGGTAAAGTTAATCCTACGACGATTCAAGTAATTGGCACCTATCACGTCGATAATGACACCGTAATCCTAACCGGGAAATACAGTTCGTTAACTTCAAAGCAGACGTTCGCTGGCAAGATTTTCGATCGGCAATTGGAAGCAGTGATGTCGAACAATGTAATGAAAGGTCGGATACACGACACCGGCGAAGCGCTGGCCGATTATGCTGCGATTGCGACCGAAGCATTGCAGGTGACCGAACTTAATTTGTACAATCCCTTGCTGCTGGAAAGCAAGGCATGGAAAGCGTTCAGGAAAAAGGTTGCAGATCTTGCGGGCCGCGTTAAGGATGACTATGAATTTGAAAAGGCGTTTAATTTTCAGGTGAGTGGGTTGCCGTTTTCACATTACGGGATTTCAATTCCGATTCCCGAACAGCCCATGAGCCCCACTCCCTTAACTACAACCCTAAAAGCGCCCTCGAAATTTGCGATTAAGCAGGTCAACGACCAAACTGTTGTATTTACGGTCAAAACTTTCTCAGCATCGGCCGATGAAATTATGCCGTATATCGATACGCTGAAAATGCTGAATCCCGGTAATCTGATCATCGACCTGAGAAACAACGGAGGCGGAACCATTGCGTCGGCCTTACCCCTGGTATCGTATTTAGTGAACGATACGTTGTACGGAGGTATATTTCTGACCCGGAAATATTTTTCGACTCACGATAACCTGCCAAATACTTCAGATTACCAGCACTTCCCTTTGTTTAGCGAAGCAAGTTTTCCCCTTATTATCGAAGGTATTCACAAGCACAACGGACTTTGTTTGGTAGTGTATCCCGACGCCGACCACTATAAAGGAAGAGTGTATATACTGGCTAATAGCAAAACTGCCAGCACCTGCGAACCCATTGTGTATGGTTTGAAATATAATAAACGCGCCACCATTGTAGGAGAAAGAACGGCGGGAGCCATGCTTAACGGGGAACGGTTCGAACTGCCCGGGAAATTTAATTTATGGATGCCGACTGCAGATTATTACACCGTTGATGGGAAGAAACTGGATAAAATTGGTGTAGAACCCGATTTCCCGGTTCAGTCGGAGCTCGCGTTGGATACAACGCTGGAGCTTTTAAAGTAAGGGCAAGGGAGCCCCGGAATTTTATTTTGTGCACTTAAGTGCTGAACCTTAAAGGCATGAATAGTGTTAAACTGTTTCAATCAATTTAATAAAAACATTTATATGAAAACAGTTAAAACATTAGCAGTACTATTATTGGCCGCCACGTTCACGCTTACTGCGCAAAAAACGGATATTAATACAAGTAAGTCGACCGTGAAATGGACCGGCAACAAAGTCGGAGGTTCGCATAATGGCGACATCAAAGTAAAAAGCGGAGCTTTTGTGTTTAAGAGCGGAAATATTGCAAGCGGAGAGGTGGTGATTGACATGAATACGATTACCTGTGCCGATCTGACCAACGAAGGAGCCAATCAGAAACTGGTAGGTCATTTAAAATCGGACGATTTCTTCGGGGTTGAAAAATTTCCGACTTCAACCTTTAAAGTAACCAAAGCCACTCAGTTTACTAATGGCAAAGCGAGAGTGACAGGAGTACTAACTATTAAAGGCAAATCGGAAACCATCGCATTTGATGTTACCAAAAAGGCAAATGTTTATTCGGCTCAGGTAAAGGTGGATCGTTCGAAATTCAACGTACGTTATGGTTCAAAATCGTTTTTTGATAATCTGGGCGACAATTTCATCGACGATATCTTTATTCTCGACATCCAGCTGGTAGTATAATATACCAGCCGGATCGTATCTTTTTAGAAGTTTTAGGATGAATACGGTTGACGACTATTTGGTTCAGGGGTGTATGCGCTGCAAGTATGGCGGTACACCTCAATGCAAAGTGTTGAACTGGGTTGAAGAACTGGAATTGCTCCGGCAACTTGTTCTGGAGACAGGATTGAAGGAAGAAATAAAGTGGGGCGTTCCGGTTTACACCCACAACGGTAAAAATATTGTGACGGTGAATGCTTTGAAAGAATCGGCCAATATCGGGTTTTATAAAGGTGTTTTACTGTCCGATAACCATAAAATTCTACAACAGCAAGGCAATATCCAGTCGGGCAGAATTCTGAGATTTACGAATACCTCGGCTATCGAGGAGATCGCCGGTGTAATACAATCGTATATCAGGGAAGCGATTGAAATAGAAGAAAAGGGATTGAGGGTCGAGTTTAAGAAGGAACCGGAGCAATTGCCGGAGGAGCTGCTGGAGGCCTTTGACGATGATCCGATGTTTAAAAAGGCCTTTTATGCATTGACTCCGGGCAGGCAACGCGCTTATAGTATTTATTTCTCGCAACCCAAGCAATCGCCCACCAGGCGGAGTAGAATCAGCAAGTATAAAGAGCAGATATTTAACGGAATTGGGTTGCACGACAAGTACGGTAATGGGGGAAAATAATTATCTTTGCGTGTTAAAATCGAGAACATGAATTGGATAATATTAATTGTGGCAGGTTTGTTTGAAGTTGCTTTTGCATTTTGCCTGGGAAAAGCAAAAACAAGTGCTGCATCCGAAAAGGTGTATTGGTATGCAGGTTTTGTGATAGCGTTGTTTATCAGCATGTCGTTGCTTATAAAGGCTACTCAAAGTCTGCCGATCGGTACGGCCTATGCGGTATGGACAGGAATTGGTGCTGTAGGAACCGTATTGGTAGGTATTTTTGTGTTTAAAGAACCTGCAACTTTCTGGCGATTATTTTTTATTACCACGCTGATCGGTTCGATTGTCGGACTAAAGGCCGTTGCCAGTTAGGTCGTTTACCCTTGAAGAACATCCACTATATTAATATGCTAGTCCGCGCACGACACAGTCGATAGCAGGAGTGCCGTCCGGGTTTCAGGTTGAAGTAACAATGCCCTATGAGTACATCTCGAAATTTGGTCCTCGTTGTTGGTTTACTGCTTGTGCTCGTGGCACCGGCTCAGGAAGCGCCGGCAACTTTTTCCAACCCTATACTGCCCGGTTATCATCCCGATCCGTCGATTTGCAGGGTTGGCGACGATTATTACCTGGTGAATTCCTCCTTTGTGTGGTTTCCCGGTCTGCCGGTTTATCATAGTAAGGATTTAGTAAACTGGAAACTGATTGGTCATGCCATCGATCGTAGCGACCAGCTAAGCTTTGAAGGCTTGCCCGATATGCTTGGATTGTTTGCGCCTACTATCCGGTATCACGATGGGTTGTTTTATATCGTAAATACCTGCGTAGGATGTGGAATGAATTTTTATATAACCGCCACTCATCCGGCCGGGCCCTGGTCGGATCCGGTATGGTTGACGGATGCTCCGGGGATCGATCCTTCGTTGATGTGGGACGACGATGGGACCTGTTATTATACGGGAGTGGCGGGAGTGGAACCGCCGGCATGGCCAAACCAGGGGATGATCTTTAATCAAAAGCTCGATTTAACGCAGCAAAAGCTGGTAGGCGAGCGACATATCCTGACCTATGGACATGCCAATAATGCTTCTTACTCCGAAGGGCCGCATCTGTATAAAGTAGATGGCAAGTACCTGTTGCTGATTTCGGAAGGAGGCACCGAGATGTATCATGCGATGACCGCTCATCATAGCGATTCGGTGAACGGTCCTTACCAAGCCGATTATATCAACCCGGTGCTGACACACCGGCATCTGGGACAAGAGTATCCGATCCAGGCTATCGGTCATGGCGACCTGGTACAGACGCAGAACGGAGAATGGTGGTGCGTGATGCTGGGGAAACGGGTGCTTTCGTCGTACACGACCCTGGGGCGTGAAACCTTCCTGGCAAAAGTAAGCTTCGAAGGGCGTACGCCGGTATTTAATGCAGGAACAGGGAAGGTGCAGACCGGGCAGAAGCGGCCCGATCTGCCCTGGACTCCGGTGGAAAACGTTCCCGATAAAGAAGAGTTCGAAGCTGATCAATTGCCGCTCAACTGGTATACTAACCGTACGCCCTGCGAGTTGTTTTATACACTTGAAGCGGGTACTGTGAAGTTGAAATTGCGCCGGGAGGTGATGGATAGTCTGACGCACTCGTCGGTATTGTTCCGGCGCGTGGAACACCATCGTTTTAAGGCGCAGACAAAACTGGCATTTTCGACCCGGCATGCCGACGAACAGGCAGGGCTGACTCTTTACCGGACCAACGAAAATTATTATAATTTGCTCAAAGAAAAGGATGCCCTGGTGTTGTATCGATCGTTTAAGGGTAAGAAACAAGAAGTAGCAAGAGTTGCCTACCGTCCGCACGAGGTGTATCTGCAGGTGGAAGTGAAGGATCTGGAAGTCCGGTTTAGTTACGGTGAGTCGCTCTGTGAGTTGAAGGGCATTGGAGAAGTGGAGAGTATGGTGGTATTGGCCGATCTACAGGGTAATGCCTTGTTCAACGGTCCGGGTATAGGAATTTATGCCACTTCGAACGGAAAAGCCTCCGAATCGATTGCCGGTTTCGACTGGTTTTATTATTCTGCAGCAGACTTATGACAACTACAAGCTATATCATCGCCAGGATGGATTGTTCCTCCGAAGAACAAATGGTCCGTATGAAATTGAGCCTGATTCAGGGTATACATTTTCTTGAATTTGACATTCCCAACCGCAAGCTGACGGTATATCACGATACTGCGCCGGAAACGATACTTCAGAAGCTGGAAGAGCTCGATCTGGGGGCGTCGCTACTGGAAACAGAGGAGACGGTGAAGGAGGTGAGCGCAGTTGGTACCGATCGGAAACTATTGGTACAGGTTCTTGTCATTAATTTTGTTTTCTTTGTGCTCGAACTTGTGTTGGGTGTTTTTTCAGGTTCGATGGGGCTGATAGCCGACAGTTTGGATATGCTGGCCGATAGTTTGGTATACGGAATGGCCTTGTTGGTAGCAGGCAGTTCGGTAGTAATGCAAAAACGTACGGCCCGTGTTGCAGGAGTTGTTCAATTGGTGCTGGCAGTTGCAGGAATAGCAGAAGTATTCCGGCGATTTTTCGGCACAGCATCGGGGCCCGATTTTCAAACGATGATCATTGTGTCGTTTTCGGCCTTGATTGCCAATGCTGTTACCTTGTTGCTTTTGCAAAAAAGTAACAATAAGGAAGTACATATGCAGGCCAGTATGATATTTACCAGTAACGATGTGATTGCCAATCTGGGAGTCGTTGTGGCCGGGGTATTGGTTTATTTGACCGGTTCGGGTTACCCCGATCTGATAGTAGGAATCCTTGTGTTTTTACTGGTAGGAAGGGGAGCGTTTAGAATTTATCGATTATCAACGTAAATCAATCGACTAACTATTCAGGCCATGAAACTCATCGAAGTATACAACGGAAATTTATTTGAATGCCAGATGCTTCAGCATTTATTGGAGAATGAAGGGATCGAGTCGTTTTTGAAAGACGAAATTATCGGTACGCGGAGTGCGGTATGGTCGCCTGGTGCAGGAGTTCGTTTAATGATTTCCGATGAAGTTGTGGAGCAAGCCCGGAAGATTGTAGAAGAATTTGAATCGAATCGTTAGTTTCGAAGCAACATATAAACAAGATTGTATTCGGTCGACAAAGAGTTTCAAAAAGCCACACTTCAACAAGTTTTATCCCGGTTGGGAGTAAGATGACAAGCAGGCGGTTTTATGCGGACGACAACAGTCTGTCCCGGGTACTGCCGGGCGGATGAGGTTTATTTTTTAATTACCGGGGTTATCTATTGGTAGAAATTAAAAAATAGTGTATTTTTGGCAAATGTAGTTGAATAAATGTGAATTTTAACTGTCATCTATACCATTGTTGATTTTTAACTTCAAATTGTTACCAAATTATTATCGAAGGCTATGCATATCGATCATACAAAACCGGCTTATACAGTATTGATTGCCGAAGATGAAGACATCAATTATATGATACTGGAATTGTTGTTTAAAAACGTAGCCACGGTATCGTATTCCATTCATCGTGCTGTTAACGGTAAGGTGGCTGTCGATTTTTGCGCCTCTCATCCGGTGGATCTTGTTCTGATGGATATCAAGATGCCGGTTATGGATGGCTACGAAGCTACCCGGCTGATCAAGTCGAATCATCCCGAATTGCCGGTAATTGTTCAAACAGCTTATGCTACCGACGCCGATCGTAGAAAAGCCTTCGAGTATGGTTGCGATGATTTTTTTACCAAACCCATTCAAAAGGAGCAACTGTCGCTCATGTTGAAAACCTATCTCCAGTAAGTATTTCTTCTGAGGATCGCTTTGAATCAATAACTTGCTTTAATTTGGCGGGTTACCGCGTAGTTGTTGCTGTTGATTCTGACAACATACATCTGGTGTTGATCGGTAACCAGCCGGTTTAATGCGCCGGCTTGCAGGACAGAGCGGGAAATCAGCCTTCCCGAGAGGTCGAAAAGCAGGACGGTTGCCGGTTCGTCGGTAAGGTTTTTGACAAACACACCCGATTCGCTGTTCAGCAGCAGGAAGCCGGCGGCTCGTGAATCAGGAAGTGCTTGGTTTTGCTCTTCGGTAAGAAGCGCGAACCGTTGCACCGGTTGTGGAGTCGATGGAGCCGAGAACCGGTATGTGCTGCCACTGGCGGTTACATCGGTTATCGTGTTGGTGACCCTGTCGTGCAGATACAATCGTGCATAGTGAATCCCCAGGTTGTCGTGGGTGAAGGTCATCGTGTATTCGGTGTCCTGCCCTGCCTGAAAAGCCAGTTTGGTTTGGTGAAAAGTAGGTACCGTATTGATTTGATAACTCCCATCGTTTTCGACTGCGAATATTTGCGGATTTAATGCCGGACCGATTAATTTATATCCATCATACCCGTTGTCGAAGTTACGGGAAGCCGCTTTGTTGCGGAACAACCACATTTTATCGCCGGCAAGTTTTCCGCGTACTTCGATGATGGTTGCAACAATATTGACGTTTTCTCGTGTCGATAGTGCAGGCGTCCGCAAAGGAGCTTCATTGGGCATCACCGAGCTGTACGCAATATTAACATAGGAATTGGCCGACGAGCCGGGCAGCGAATCGAATATCGAGAATAACATGGAGCCCATCGACGGGACATGGCGAGGCAGGCCGGCGTTTCCGGCGGAATTTTTTGGTACAGCTATATATTGACCGGCTTCGCTGCCAAACGAACCCGCATCGATTGAATCCCATTGCAAAAAGGTACCGGTATTGTACATATACACTGTTTCTTCAACATCGCTTCCGAATTCAATTGCACGGATATCGATAGAAGCCGTGTAGGGATTTGCAAACAGGTGCTGGCCGGGATACAGGGCCGATGTTGTTTTGGCGAGCTGGCCGGAAGTAAAGTCGCTGTTTTCGAGTGTTCCTTGTATGCTGTAGGTTTTGGGATTTGCCTGGCTGATCTGGTAGCCGGTAAACGAAGTAAGCACCGAGCTGCCGGTAAGTTCTTCCCAATGGTTGGCCGAGGTTGTTCCCGACTCAATTTTCTTTCGCACATAGGCATCGTTGAACGTAGGTCCGGCCCTAACCGTGCGGAAGGGAATGCCAAAAAACTGCCAGCAAAACCGGTTGCCGGGATCGCGGGAAAGATCGAAACTGGCTTTTGAATAAAATTCGACGGTTGCCTGTACGGGACTGTTTTGGTCGTTGTAAAAGATCAACGACCCGTTGGCCACTGTTTCGCCGGCTTTCACCACCAACGCCGAAGCTCCGGCCAGATTGTTGATTTTGTCAAGCACCACCAGTGTCTTGCGGGGGTCAATTATTACCGATCCTCCCGGATGAATGGTAAGTTGATCGTTTAATGTGAAATGACTATTGACAATGATTTTGGCCGTAGAATCCACCATCATGCCGTATATTTTGTTGCCCAGTATGAAACCATCGGATATGGATTGCAGGGTTGGCCCTTTATAATGAATAACGGTACTTGCCACATTGGGGACGATGATGCCCGACGTTGAAATGGAATCCTGTATCGAGAGTATGCCGGTAACGGTTACGCCGGCAGTAGTTTTGACGCCTGCTCCCGACAGCGATAAATTGCTGTAACTGATTGGTGCTACTGTTTGATCGTTGGTGCTTAGGTATTCGACCGTACTGCCTGTGTTCAGATTGACGGTTGTAAAGCCGTCGGGGAAGTTGGCTTCCCCGTTTATTTGTATCGATGCCCCCGGATTGAGTGTTAAGGTAGTTGATCCGCTCAACAGATAAGTACTCAGGTTTAAGGTTCCGTCCACCGTCAGCGTACTGGCTCCGGCATCGGCTGTAAGGGTCACTGAATGGCCACCTTGTATCAGCACCGAGCCGTCGGTAATGATGGGGAAACTAGTTGCAGCCGACCAGTTGATTTCGTCGGTCGACTGTTGCCAGGTAGCTGTCGAATTCCAATGGCCCGATTGCACCGATCGGAAATGTTTGTCGGGGTAACATATTGCGTTGATCGTTGTGCCGCTAACGCTGAACGAACCTCCCGATACATTGGGTGCATTCCCGCAATTGCGGTCGAAGGTGGCGGAAATGGTGAGACCTGCATTGCCCGTTTTTGTGAAGCTATTCGTTGGTTGCCGGAGCCTGGGCACCGTCAAAGCAGCATTGGATACCGAAAAAGTCTGGGAAGTCCCGTCGAGGATCAACCAGCCGGTGCCGGTGCAGTTCAACGGCGGAATTCCGTTCGGAGCAAGTGAAATATTACCGCCTATTGAAATATTCCCTGAGCTGTATTCGATCCGGGTATTCCAGTTTTCCACCATAGTGTGGGTCAGATTCCCTTTGATGGTTAAATTGTGAATGCCTGCAGTGATAAAGGACTGGCGATCCATCAGCACCTCTCCGTTGACGGTCAGGTCATGATTGAGTACCAGCTGACTCAGGTATGCAGTCATGTCTAAATTTTTACACGATAAATTTTCTGCGTCGACGGTTATACTATGTGCCAGACAAATGATCACATTGTCGCCCGTCCGGGGATAGGACCCTTGATTGATATATCCTCCGCAGTGATCTGTCAGCCATGTATTCGAATCGGTCCAGTTGCCCGATCGGATCGAATAATACGTAAATGGCGTATTGTTGAAGGTGCCTTGTGTCGAGTAACTGGTGCCGCTGCTATTGGTGGCAAAAGCTTTAAAATAGTAGGTCGTATTGGGAGTAAGGCCGGTAACATTCACCGAAAAATTGCCTGTTCCAAACGTCCCTGTTTCCGATACTTTTGTGCCTGTTCCATCGGCAAAACCATTGATCGTGCTATAATAAATTCCTCGCTCGGTTACCGATTGGGTGGCACAGCCATCCACCTCGATCGTTCCCCCCAGGCTGGCTGTAGTCGTTAGAATATCGA
This sequence comes from Paludibacter sp. 47-17, assembly GCA_001898935.1. Classification (GTDB taxonomy): domain Bacteria; phylum Bacteroidota; class Bacteroidia; order Bacteroidales; family Paludibacteraceae; genus Paludibacter. The sequence goes on along the minus strand of MKVT01000021.1, from coordinate 79,401 downwards.
GTGCTGCCGGTGAGGTGACGATCGGAAGTACCGAAGCCGATCCGCTGCCCGATGCTGCTACATTTATAGCGGAGGCTCCTCCACCTCCGACTACAATATTACCGTTGTAGCTGATAGGATCGTACGGGGCAAATTTAACATAAATAACCTGAGAATAATTCCCGGCTGCATGAGCAAGCGATAGTGAACTGCTATAGGTTCCGTTTTCGGTGGTTGAAAAGCTGAACGAAGTCAATGACGAAACAGTTATATTGGCCGAGGTCAGCGACAGACCCGATAGGGTGAATGATTCGGGCCCTACGGTATTCCCGGTACAGGTAGTGCCGAAATCACCGAGCGCTGTTGCCGAAAGCGTAGGAGTACACGGAGTCGCATTTATTTTTGTGGCCGACGAATGGTTGATTCCGGTTGGGATGGTAGAAGTGAAGCAATTGTGGTCGTAATAGGAAGTGACCGTAAGGGAATATTGTAGATTGCCTCCATAGCTGAACGATGCTGATCCGACTCGCAGGTTGTGAATGGTTTGCGATACATTGAAGCCCGGCGCTATCGTACCAATGCCGCCGTTGACCTGAAGATATCCACTCCCCTGCGAGATGGTTGTTTGAGTTGCCCAGTTGGTAGTCCAGGCTCCATGAACGGTAAGGTCGAAATCGCCCAGGGCAATTACGCTGAGCGCACTCGAATTGTCGAAGTGCAGATTATTACATTCCGTATCTTCGGTGAGCGTAATAGTAGCCGTGTTCCCATTGTTGGCAAAATGCACGTTATCGCCTGCCTGAGGGTATGTGCCTGCATTAAACGAACTATTCCAGGTGGGCTCGGTTGTCCAGGTGGTGGGATTATTCCAGGCTCCCGATTGTCGTTGGTAGTAATCTATGGCTCCGGCATTTTCGGTGCATAGCACAAGGGCAAACAGGAATAATACATACCCTTTGAGAACAGATGGACATCGGAATATCGTTGCATCAATAATCATTCAACAAGAAGGTTACAGTGAAGTATATTTTCTACAAACCGGATAGATTGTTATTGAAACAACAAAACGAGAGAGAGTAGTTGGTCAGCAGGCCACTACTGGTATCACATCAAACACCCATTCTACACAATTCGCATCTACGGATTTTACAGTTTTGACCCTGCGAAAATAAATAAAACAAATTAAAAATCAATGCTTTATATCGTAAAAATCAAGGTATTAATTTTTTAACTTTGGAATAAAATGTGAATACACCGGGCAGCACTGGTCCGATCCGGGTTGTTGCGGCTTGTATCAGTGCGGTCGGTCTGCGATGAATTGTTGTAGTTTGCAGGCCGGTATGCCGTTGAATGGAGCTCTATTTTTGAATTTTCTGCGCCGATAAATAAAATATTTTAAAATATGAGCAAAGTTTAGTTGTAATGTTTATGAAATTAGGGGAAAAATAACGATCTTTGCAGCCGATATGGCATTTCCCGGGAGGATGCCTGTAAATCCTTTTTTTATCATTAAATCTCTTGTTTCGAATGAAAAACAAATTGCTTCTCGTGCTGTTTTTTAACGTTTTGATCTTCACAGCTTCACTTGCAGTGACAGTTAACAAAGTAAGTACGCTGAATCCTACGGCGGTTGAACTCGAGTTAAGTAACCAGCAGCGCATCACGCTTGATTTTTACGGAACCAATATCGTGCGTATTTTTCAGGATCCCAATGGAGGTATTCTGCGCGATCCGCAGGCTTCGCCGCCGGCTCAGATTCTGGTGGACAATCCGCGCAAAAATCCCGGACGCATAACCCACGAGCAGGTAGGCGATCGGATTCATATCGGTAGTTCGGCGATTGTAGTTGAAGTAAATGCCCGTACGGCTACCTTTTCCATTGTGAACAGGAAGAGTGGAAAGAAGGTGCTGGAAAGCAATTCCCCGGTTGAGTTTACACCCAAAACGGTGAGCTGGCAGTTAAAAACGGCGGCCGATGAGTATTTTTATGGAGGTGGCGTTCAGAACGGCCGTTTTTCGCACAAAGGAAAAGTGATCGCTATCGAAAATCAGAATTCGTGGACCGACGGGGGAGTGGCTTCGCCTACTCCTTTTTACTGGAGTACCCGTGGCTATGGAATTATGTTTTACACGTTCAAAAAAGGAGCGTACGATTTTGGGAGTAAGGATAAGGAGTTGGTGCAGCTTACCCACGACACCGATTATTTTGACGTGTTTGTGATGGTGAACGAGGGGGCTGTAGCCCTGCTCAACGATTTTTATCAACTCACGGGCAATCCTCAGCTGATGCCCAGGTTCGGTTTTTACCAGGGGCACCTGAATGCTTACAACCGCGATTACTGGAAAGCCGATTCGACAGGGATTTTGTTTGAAGACGGCAAGCGATACCGCGAAAGTCAGCAAGATAACGGAGGAATAAAAGAATCGCTCAACGGCGAATTGCCCGGTAATTATCAGTTCTCGGCCCGCGCGGTGATTGACCGTTACAAAGCTCATGATATGCCGCTGGGCTGGTTGTTGCCTAACGATGGATACGGAGCGGGTTATGGTCAGACCGAAACCCTGGATGGAAATATAGCCAACTTGAAATTGCTGACCGATTATGCACATCGGAACGGGGTGGAGATCGGATTGTGGACCCAGTCGGATCTGCATCCGAGGGATAGTATCGGTGCGTTGTTGCAGCGCGATATTGTGAAAGAAGTGCGGGATGCCGGGGTACGAGTGTTGAAGACCGATGTAGCCTGGGTGGGAGCCGGCTATTCGTTTGGACTCAATGGAGTAGCCGATGTGGGGCGTATCATGCCTTATTATGGGAACGATGCACGTCCTTTTATCATTTCGCTCGACGGTTGGGCGGGAACGCAGCGTTATGCGGGTATATGGTCGGGCGACCAGACGGGAGGACAGTGGGAGTATATTCGTTTTCATATCCCTACGTACATTGGCTCCGGTTTATCCGGCAATCCTAATATCAGTTCGGATATGGACGGTATTTTCGGAGGGAAAAACGAAGCGGTGAATATCCGCGATTTTCAGTGGAAAACGTTTACTCCTACGCAATTGAATATGGACGGTTGGGGTTCGAATCCCAAGTATCCGCATATACTGGGCGAGCCGGCTGCCTCTATTAACCGTCACTACCTCAAGCTCAAAGCCGAACTCATGCCTTATGCGTACAGCATAGCTCATGAAGCAGTGGATGGCATGCCTATGGTACGGGCGATGTTCCTGCATTATCCGAATGCGTATACCTTGGGCAGACATACCCGGTATCAGTTCTTATACGGACCCGATTTTCTGGTAGCTCCCGTATATCAGAATACGAAAGCCGATGCTGCAGGAAATGATATCCGTCATGGAATTTACCTGCCCGAAGGCGACTGGTTCGATTATTTTTCGGGTGAAAAGCATGCGGGCAATCGCATCCTCAATGATTTTGACGCACCGATCTGGAAATTACCTGTTTTTGTGAGGGCCGGGGCTATTATCCCGATGACCTATCCGCATAATAATGTATCGGAAATAGACACGCGATTGCGGATGTACGAATTATACCCGTCGGGTACGAATACTTTTGTAGAAGTCGACGACGATGGCCGTACGCAGGCCTATCGAAACGGAGCGGTGGTGCGAACCAAGATCGAAGCGGAACTTGACAATAAAAAGAATTACCGGTTGACGATTCATCCTGCCGCAGGAGATTTTGATGGATTTACAGCCAGGAAACGAACCGAACTGAAAATCAACCTGAGTCGCAAACCTTTGCGGGTAGATGCCTGGCAGGGAGGTAAAAAACTTAAATTGAAGGAAGTGGCATCCGAAGAAGCATTTAGCGCAGCAAGCAATGTATGGTTTTACAATCCGGCGCCCGAACTCAATAAATTTGCGACCAAAGGTTCGGAATTTGCCAAGCAGTCGATCCGCAAGAATCCACAGCTTTGGGTGAAAACGGCCGAAGCCGACATCAGCCGCGAGGCGTTGGTGGTTCGGGTGAAAGGGCTCGAGCTGCAACCGGCGAATACATACCTGCAAAAAGCCGGAGCGTTGTCGGCGCCCCGTAATGCGCAGGTAAGCGATAGCAACCGGACCGCCTATACACTGACTCCCAGCTGGGAGGAAGTTGCCAATGCCGATTATTACGAGCTCCGATTCGAAGGAATGCTTTACTCGACGATTCGTGGTACAGAGCTGTTGTTCGACGATTTGCAACCCGAAACCACTTACCACTTTCAACTCCGGGCAGTGAATGCGTCCGGTGCTTCCGGCTGGACACCGATTACAGCTGTCACCAAGGCCAATCCGCTCGAATTTGCTATTCAGGGTATACAGGCCACAACCAGCTGCCGGAATCAGGGAGGCAGTGGAGTTGCCAATTTGTTTGATTTCGACGAAGGTAATATGTGGCATACCGAATGGAGTAATTCCAACGCCGTTCCGTTTGAATTAGTACTGGATTTGAAGACGGTCAATCAGTTGGATAAGTTTCGCTACCTGCCCCGCACTGTGGGGATGAACGGGCTGGTGTACCGCGGCAGTGTATCGTATAGCAAGGATAAAGTAAACTGGACCGAAGCCGGCGATTTCCAGTGGGAGCGCGACCATAACGCCAAAGAATTCACCTTTACCGGAAAACCGACAGCACGTTATATTCGTATGAAGGTTGAAAGGGCAGTGGGAGGATTCGGATCGGGACGTGAACTGTATGTGTTTAAAGTGCCCGGAACCGAAAGTTATTTGCCGGGTGATATCAACAATGATAAACGGGTGGACCGGAACGACCTTGTATCGTATATGAATTACACCGGTTTGCGCCGTGGCGATGCCGATTTCGAATACGTGAGCCGCGGCGATCTGAATGCAAACGGATTAATCGACGCTTACGATATTTCGGCAGTGGCCATTCAATTGAATGGCGGTGCGGGCCGGCAGCAAGCGGATAGCTTGGCGGGAGACCTGCAATTAAAACCGGATAAGCGGTCGTACGCGGCCGGCGAAGAAGTGCGCATTACCGTAACCGGAAAGAATCTGAGAGCCGTCAATGCCCTGAGTTTTGCCCTTGCTTACAATGCGCAGGATTACGAGTACGTGGGCATAGAAACGAAAGCCCTGAGCGGAATGGAAAATCTTACGTACGATCGCTTGCACAGCAACGGACAGAAATCTTTGTATCCCACTTTTGTAAATATCGGCGAGCAAGAAGCTGTGACCGGTTCGGCCGATTTAGTTGTGATCCGGTTGAAAGCCCGCAGGGCGGTGAGTTATCAGTTGCAAGCTACCGACAGGATATTGGTGGATAAAGATATGAATATACGCTTTGCCAAATCCGCTACGAACTAGGTTTTACCGAAGTACGACTAACATAAAGCCTCCCGTTGGGTCAACTTTTTACGGTTGATTTCACGGGTAGGTTCTCCAGTGTGCGCTACAGTGAAACCTTGATGAGCTGACCGACTTTTGGCGGTTGCAAAAGGAGATATTATCTTTGCACCGGGTAATGCGGGAACCGTGCCGGAAAGTTGTCGGGACGCTGCTCAGAATCATTTTTCAAGAAAGGAAGAAACATGGAAGGCCTGGTTTTAAGATTCAATTCATTATCTAACCTGGAAAAATGGGTTGAAGAACTGTTTGTAACAAACGGAATCGACGGAGAGATGGCGGTATATTTACGTTTGCTCATCTTTTTGTTTGTTTTACTGATTATATCCAGTATTGCTTTTCTGGTGACCAAACATATTATCCTTAACTTTATCTACCGGTTTGTGCGTAGCACCAAAATAAAGTGGGACGATATGTTGGTGGATAACAAGGTTTTTGGTAATCTGGCTCATACTATTCCGGCGGTAATAGTAAGTTTGCTGGCCCCCACCATATTCAGAGATTTTGAATCGGTATTGCCTTTTATCACCAAGGTGACGAATTCGTATCTTATTATTGTAGGTACAGCCATTCTGATCTCTTTTTTAAAGATTGTCGAAATAGCGCTGGCATCGCAACCCTCATTTAAGGACAAGCCGATGGCCAGTTATTTTCAGCTGGTACGTATTATTTTGTACCTGGGTACCGGGGTCTTGATCTTGTCGATTCTGTTGGGTAAATCCCCGATTTATTTTCTCAGTGCTTTTGGCGCTATGACCGCTGTCTTACTGCTGGTATTTAAAGATACCATTCTGGGGTTGGTGGCCAGTGTGCAAATATCATCCAACGATATGGTACGGGTAGGCGACTGGGTCGAAATGCCGAAATTCAATGCCGATGGCGATGTAATTGCCATCAACCTGAACACAGTGAAGGTTCAAAACTGGGATAAAACCTATACCACCATTCCCACCTATTATTTTATCACCGATAGTTTTAAGAACTGGAGGGGGATGGTCGAAAGTGGCGGGCGGCGCATCAAGCGATCGATCTATATCAATTCGCAGACCATTCGCTTTGTGGATCCCGAAACCCGTGCATCGTATAAAAAGTTTAACCTCATATCGGATTATATTTCACGCCGGCAGAAAGAAATCGAGGAATTTAACAGCGAAAATCAGATTGATACGTCCGTGCTGATTAACGGGCGTCGTATGACCAATATCGGGGTGTTTCGCAAGTACGTCGAGTCGTACCTGAAAAGTCATCCGCGTATCAAGCAGGATATGACCATCATGGTGAGGCAGCTGGCTATTGAAGACAGGGGAGTGCCGCTGGAGATTTACTGTTTTACGAATACCACAGCCTGGGTGGAATACGAATCGATACAGGCCGATATTTTCGATCATGTGTTATCGGCGGCCGGTTTTTTCGGATTGGAGATTTTCCAGCAGCCCACCGGAAAAGATATTCAAAAAGCGGTAGAGCATTTCGCGCAATTGAGCAGGTTAGAATAAAATAATCACAGCCATGTTAACCAAAATCGTCGAGTTCAGTGTCAGAAATAAGTTAATTGTAATTCTTTTTACATTAACCGTAGTAGGTTTTGGTATTTATGCCGTACTCCAGATACCAGTAGGTGCGGTTCCAGATATTACCAACAATCAGGTTCAGGTAATAACGACTTCAGCTAATTTGTCGACACAGGAAATCGAACAGTATATCACGGCTCCTGTTGAGATGGAACTGGCTAATTTGCCCGGTGTTGAGGAAATCCGTTCGGTCTCCAAATTCGGTATTTCGCTGGTTACCATAGTTTTTAACGAAGAGATGGGGACTTATCTTCCCCGTCAGTTGATTGCAGAGAAGCTGAAAAGTGCGACTTCGAAAATTCCCGAAGGATTCGGCGAGCCCGAAATGGGTCCTATTACAACGGGGCTAGGTGAAATTTACCAGTACACATTGGATGTGGACGAAGGCTACGAAACGAAATTTACAGCCATGGATTTGCGTACGATTCAGGATTGGGTTGTAAAACGGAGGTTGTCGGGGATTCATGGTGTGGTTGAGATCAATAGCTGGGGAGGATATTTGAAACAGTACGAGGTTGCTATTCAACCCGAACGATTAGTTGCATCGGGTGTAAGTTTGATGGACGTATTCGATGCACTTCAAGCCAACAACAATATTTCAGGCGGTTCCTATATTGAGAAGACCAATCAGAGTTATTTTATCAGAGGCGACGGGCAGGTAAAGTCGGTGGAGGATATTAGGAATATTGTCGTTAAAAAGGTTGGAGGTGTTCCGGTGTATGTGCGGAATATTGCAACGGTTAAATTAGGTCATGCCAATCGGTACGGGGCTATCACAGCCAATGGAAAAGGGGAGACTATTCTCGGTCAGGTCATGATGCTTAAAGACGCCGATTCGAAAGCTGTAATTCACCAGGTCAAAGAGCGTGTGGAAGAAATCAAAGAAAATTTACCTGAGGGTATTTCCATTCATCCCATTGTCGATCGTAGCGAGTTGGTTGCAAAAACAACCTTTACAGTAGTCGAAAACCTGGTGTTGGGAGCCATTATTGTGATGCTGACGGTTATTTTGTTATTGGGGAATATCCGATCGGCGCTGGTGATCACTTCAATGATTCCATTGGCTTTGCTTTTTACCATCGCTATGATGTATATTTTTGGGGTCGATGCTAATCTGATGAGCCTTGGAGCGCTTGACTTCGGGATTATTATCGACGGTGCGGTAATCATCGTCGAGTTTATAGTGCTGAAAATGACCGCCAGCAAGAAATCGATTGTCGAAGGTTCTTCGGATGAACGCAGGGCGTTGATGGACGCTATTTCGGTGGATGGGGCATCGAAGATGATGCAATCCGCTATTTTCGGACAGATTATTATTTTAATCGTATTTATTCCAGTGCTTTCGCTTACCGGGGTTGAAGGGAAGATGTTCCGGCCTATGGCTTTATCGTTTAGTTTTGCGATTGTGGGAGCCATGATTATGGGTTTGACCTGGTTGCCGGTAGCCTCTTCCTTGTTTTTAAAGCCCGGTGTAAGTGTCAAATCGACTTTGTCCGATAAATTAATGCATTATATTGACCGGCTGTATCGTCCTTCTATCGAATGGGCTTGTCGTCATAAACGCATAGTGCTCGGAGCGGCCATGCTTTCGCTTGTAATTACCGGAATTGTATTTGCCAGGATGGGGGGCGAATTTGTACCTACGCTCGACGAGGGCGATTTTGTAATTCAGCCGGTGTTGAAAACGGGTACATCCCTCACCAAAACGATCGAATATACTACCCGGATGGAAAAGATTCTGATCGAGAAGTTTCCGGAGGTCGATAAGATTGTGAGCCGGATAGGAGCGGCAGAAGTGCCAACCGATCCCATGTCGATGGAAGAAATCGATATGATTATCAAGTTAAAGCCTCGTTCGACCTGGACGAGTGCCCTCACCAAAGAAGAATTGGCCGATCGGTTCAAAGAGGCCCTGATGGTGATACCGGGTATCGACTATGAATTTACACAGCCCATTGAGATGCGGTTCAATGAATTGATTACCGGTGTACGATCGGATATCGCCATTAAAATTTTTGGCGACGATTTACATTACATTGATCAAAAGGCTTTGGAAATCAAAAATCTGATTTCCGGCGTTCAGGGAGCAAGCGATATTATTCTAGAAAAAACCGCTGGCTTGCCGCAAATCAAAGTTAGCTACAACCGGATGAAGATAGCTCATTACGGAGTAGATATTGAAACGTTGAATGGTTATTTGGCTGCGGCTTTCGGGGGGAAGTCGTCGGGGGTGATTTTTGAGGGGGAGAAGCGGTTTGACATGGTCGTACGACTCGACGAAGCCAACCGTAGGGATCTTAGCGATGTGCAGTCGCTGAAGATACCTCTGGAGGGTGGAGCTCAACTCCCTTTGTCGGAATTTGCCGAGATTACCTACACCGAAGGACCAGCCAAGATTTCACGGGAAAACACGCAACGGAGAGTTGTGGTTAGTGTAAACGTGAGAAATCGCGACTTGCAATCGGTTGTAGAGGATATCCGATTATTGATTGATGATCAGGTGAGTCTTCGGCCGGGAACGTATATTGAATATGGAGGACAATTCGAAAACCTGCAGAACGCTACGAACCGGCTTATGATAGCGGTTCCTGTAGCCCTGTTGCTGATTTTTATATTTTTACATTTTGCATTCAAGTCGTTGAAAGATGCGATTATGATTTTTACAGCGATTCCACTTGCAACGGTAGGAGGGGTGTTTTTCCTTTGGATAAGGGATATGCCCTTCAGTGTTTCGGCCGGGGTGGGATTTATTGCTTTATTTGGTATTGCCGTGTTGAATGGAATTGTATTGATTGAACATCTGAAAGAATTGCAGCACGAAGGCCGGTTAACCATGCATGAATTAATTATCCGGGGTACTCGCGATAGGCTACGACCGGTATTGCTGACTGCGAGCGCTGCAGCCATGGGATTTTTACCGATGGCGATTTCAACCGGAGCCGGTGCCGAGGTGCAACGTCCGCTGGCCACTGTTGTGATCGGAGGTCTGTTTACTTCGACATTGCTGACCTTGATCGCGTTACCCTTATTGTTTGAATTGTTTTACTCGGTAAAGCGCATTCAAATCTTCCCTTTTAAAGTAATCCGTTTTATAGCCCCGGTCGTTTTCCTATTCGGTTTGCCGTTGCCGGGTTGGGGTACCCAACCCGTGGAATTGACATTGGAACAGGCAATCGGCAAAGCAATGAGGCATAACCGTTTGCTTCAGGCGCGCGAACTACAGGCCGAATCTCAAAAGGAATTAATTCGAAGTTCGTATGAAATTGATAAAACCACTATCGCCTATGGCACTGACGAAAACAATATTGCCGAAAACCACTATCCGCTGAAAGTGTGGAGTGTGAGTCAGGAGTTCAGGTTCCCAACGTATTATAAGGCAAACCGTACAGTGAAACAGCTGGAATATGAAATTGCGTATGCTGAATATTTACAGCAGCAGGAAAGCTTGATCGGTGAAGTGTCGTCGACCTATCTTGCGTTGCAGTTTTACAGCGAAAAGGAAGCAATTTTACAAACCATCGATAGTTTATACCGTAAAGTGGTGGAGAAATTACAGCTTCAACAGCAATCGGGCTTCATCCGCCGTCTCGATTTGTTGAATGCCAGAGCTAAACTTCAACAGCTGGTTCAACAGCGCAACGATCTGCAGTTACAGCAAAGGATCGTACAGGCACAGCTTCATTTGCTCATGGGTTGCGACAGTGCGTTTACAATCAGGGATGAAATCCGGCTTTTTCCCTTGTTGTCGCGTGGGTTGGAAACCTTACCTGCTATAAGGAAGCTTCAGAAATCGGCCGATCTGCAACAGGCGCGCAGGGTTGCCCAGCAACACAGTATCTTGCCCGATTTTTCTCTGAACTATTTCATCGGAACCAATTCGTATCCCCATGCACGCAATTATCAGGGTTTTGAGTTCGGAGTGTCGTTACCGCTATTTTATAAATCACATCAGTCGCAAGTAAAGGCTGCCAAACTTACTGCGCTGTCGGCGGAGTTGCAAAAGGAGTATCAACTGGCTCAGGTAAAGCAGGTGTTACAGCAATTGATCGAGAAAAGAAATAAAGTTATCTCCGAGCTTGATTATTACAACCGGGAAGGAAAACTATTACAGGATGAATTGATCCGCACCTCGACCCTGAACTGGCAAAATGGAGAGATAACATTTTCGGACTATGTGATCAGTGTTGAAAATGCGTTGAACATCAGATTGTTGTATCTGGAGAACCTGAAGAAGGCAAATGAGTTGACCTTAGAATATAATTACAGTATTAATTAATGGAAACATGAAACGATCGTACTTCACGTGTATACGAGATGGACAGCAGGCAGTGGGGCTTGCGCTGTTTTTTCTTATAATGATTTCCTGTCAGCAACAGCCGGTTCAGGATACAAAGGATGCGCCGGATGGGGTAGGTATTACCGAGGAGCAATTTGAAGCCAACCACATGCAGTTAGCATCCGTGAGTATGCTTGTTATGGATTCTACAGTGCGTTGTTCGGGGCAACTTATACCTGTGAAAGGGGGTGCTGTCAGTATAAGTGTACCCTTGAGCGGGGTTGTACGAGCTGTTTATGCACAGGATGGGCAATGGGTGCAGGAAGGACAGCTGCTTGCCGAGATCGGTGGAAATGAGTTGATCGAACTCCAGCGCGAAATGGCGGTAGCAGCCGCTGAATTCGAACGCAGGCATTCGGAATACAGGCGGTTGAAAGTGTTGTACGAGCAAAATGCCATTTCAGAAAAAGAGTATCAAACGAATTTCAGCGAATTTAGGATGGCACAGGCGAATTATGAGAGTTTGAAGCTGAAAATTAAGATGGCGGGTTTGTCGCCGGCAAAAATTGAGGCGGGTGAATTTTTTACTGCTTATCCGTTAAAAGCGCAGATGAGCGGACAGATTACCGATTTTACAGTTCGGGCGGGCGCTGCGGTTGAAAGTGCCACGTTGCTGGGGGGGATCGTCGATGCAAGAAAGCTGCAGTTGAAGATGGAAGTGCATGAGTCGGATGCCGGATTGGTTCGCCGGGGACAAAATGTGTATTTTTCCGTAGCGTCTGAAGCCGGAAAGCTTAAGGCCAGTGTGAGCCGGATCGCTACCGGACTGTCAGAATCGTCGCGCACACTCCAGGTATTTGCCGACATCGAATCCACTCGCCCTTTATTGGTGAACCGGATGGTGGAATGTGAGCTGATTATTTCGAGCGATAGTGTACCGGCAGTTCCCGACGAGGCTCTGATCAAGGGTGACGCTGGTTACCAGGTACTGATTTTGGATAAAAAAACCAACGGTACATACTACTTTAAAAAATCGGATGTGCTTATCGGCCGTCAAATGAATGGGTTTGTGGAAATAAAAGGGGCGCCTATTGAAGGCGATTTGCTTGTAAAAGGAGCATATCCCTTGCAATAATATCAGGTATCAGCTTTGTTTTTACCTGTACATGTCGTTCGGATCGGCCCGGGCGAAGTCGACAATGAATTGCGCGACTATTCCGGTGACCGCTTCGGTAAAAGAACGGCCCTTTTCGGGTGTTGCATGAATCGGATTGCCTATGCCTGTGTCGGAGCTTACCTGAGTCCAGTGGCGGGGCGTCCAGAACCCGTTGTTGAGGCTGTCGATGATAAATTTTTTGCTTTCGCCTTTCCCAAAAACCGATTTATCTTTCACCCGTTCCGGAAAGAAATGCATCATCATGGCAGTTTCCAGTTCACCGGCATGATCGCCGGGTTCGGCGAAGTACTTTGTACCATCCGCCAGCTTATACCAATCGGACACGACGATCATAAAACCGGGATAATCGACCAGAATATCGCGTATGAGGGTGCGAAAGTTATTGCCTCCATGTCCGTTAAGGATGAGCAGTTTATGCAATCCCTGACGATGAAGCGACGCCACTATGTCGGTAAGGATTGCTTTTTGAGTTTCCTGCCGGGCGTGAATGCAAAACAGCAGGTCGGTTTGTCCCGGATTTTGCGATCCGAACGGAATAGCAGGCAACACCATGGAGTTGACGCCCTGCTCGCTCGCTTTTTTAGCTGCTTCGAGGCTTACCGATCGCGAAAGCAGGTTATCGGTGGTATAGGGCAGGTGATAATTGTGTGGTTCGGTAGCTCCCCATGGCAAAACGGCCAGGTCGTATACCGTTGTCCGGGCTTCGCTCCAGCTGAGAAAATCGATATCAATAGTCATTGTGGCAGCAGTTATAAGTTCATAATGCCGAAAAATTCCGGACGATGAAAGTCGGGAGTCGGTGTGCCGATTTCGCTCCAACTCAGGTAGTGCGGATTAGCCGTCGCATCGCCACACTTATACAGATTGGTATGAAGAGGAGCCGATTTGTCGATTGAAGTAATTCCGATTAAGCCGAAAGGGATTTTCACGGTCAGTTCCCAGGTCGTTTTGCCGGTTTTCTCCAACGGCTCGCGACCCAGCGAAGCATGACGTTCGATGCTCGCCATTTCGTCGATCGAGAACGGTCGAATGCCCTCGTTGCGCGATTTCCGTTTCGTAGCCAGTGCTGTTCCAATGCAGTTGAACTCAAAGTTGGCATATCCCTCATCGTTGGGCAGTTGAACAAAAAACTCCACGCAACTATCCTGCCATACCGGTTCCTGATCGGTAGCGTAAATTGCCTTCACATCCAGCTCGTCCACTTTGTAATGAATGTAGAGCGCCGATTCGGAACGTCCGATCATGAATTTAGTCTGAGGTTTGTAACCGAACTGATCGGGCCAGTTCACACAATTAATTGCATGCCAAAGGGTGGTAGCGGTCAGATACGAGCCCACTTCTCCAATTCGCATTTCAGCTAGTTCGGGAATGAATTTAATGTTCAGACGTTTCATGAAATTGGGTATAGTGTTAGAGTGATTACGGCGGACCTACGAGAACCCGTATGATCCGCCGTAATCAGTTGGTTATTTAAATTTATATTCTACAAATGCTTCTATTGCTTCGTAGGATGCCAGTCCCAGATTCTGATACAACGAGGCGGTTGCCCGGTTGCGTTCTTCGGCCCGTTGCCAGAAGAGCCTTTCGTCGTTGCCCATATAGGGTGCGGCTTCCATTTGCGACTGGTGTTTCAGTATCGAATGACGTTTACGTAATAATTGCTCCGGACTGATCGGCACTGCCATCTCGATGTGGTCGATTTCCCATTCGGCCCAGGCACCGCGGTACATCCAAACCCGGCAATCCTTCAGTGCTTCGGTCGCCTTCATTTCGTCCAGGGCGGCCAGCGCTGCATTCAGGCATACCTTGTGTGTGCCGTGCGGATCGGCCAGGTCGCCGGCAACATAGATTTGATGAGGTTTCACGTCCTCAAACAATTGCATGACAATCTGAACATCCTTCTCGGTAAGATTGCCTTTTTTAACCTGACCCGTTTCGTAGAACGGCAAATCGAGGAAGTGCACGTTTTCGGGTTTAACCCCCACGAAACGACAGGCCGAACGCGCTTCTTCGCGACGAATCTGTCCTTTGATATTCAGCACTTCGCGTGGGATCGTATCGCCGTATTGTTGCGGATTACGCAATAAATCGAGTGTTTGGTCGAGTTTGCCGATCAAGGTGTCGAGATTGCCGTCGCAATAAGCAGCGGCAACATTTTTCATCGTGGCCACGTACCGGTAGGCCTCATCGTCGCCCACTGCAATATTACCCGAAGTCTGATAGGCAACATGAACCTCATGCCCCTGGTCGACCAGACGCTGGAAGGTACCGCCCATCGAAATCACATCGTCGTCGGGGTGCGGACTGAACACGATAACGCGTTTGGGAAACGGAGTGGCCCGTTCGGGACGGTTGGAGTCGTCGGCATTGGGTTTTCCGCCCGGCCAGCCCGAAATGGTATGTTGCAAGTCGTTGAATATGCGTATGTTTACGTCATAAGCCGAACCATGTTTCACCAGCAGTTCGTCGAGTCCGTGCTGGTTGTAATCTTTATTGGTGAGTTTCAAGATCGGTTTGCCGGTTTGTTCGCACAACCATACGATGGCGCGTCGAATGAGTTGATTGGTCCAGTCGCACGAACCCACCAGCCAGGGCTGGCTGAGCCGGGTAAGCATTTGAGCGGCGCTCACATCGAGCACTACCTTGGCATTTTTATGAAGCTGGAGCAGCGATGCCGGCACAGTGTCGTCGGCTTTTGTCTCGATCACTTTTTTGATCACATTGGCTTTGTGTTCACCCCATGCCATCAGAATCACCTGTCCGGCATTCATGATCGACGACAGGCCCACCGTGAATGCATACGCGGGGATATTGCCGGAGTTGCTGTAGAACTGCTTCAGGTCGCGACGCGATTCGTTGTCGAGCAGCATCAACCGGGTGCGCGAACCAATATTGGATCCGGGCTCGTTGTAGGCCAGGTTGCCTACCAGCCCCACGCTGACGAGCACCAGATCGAGTCCTCCTTTGCGGTCGATCTGATTTTCGTAGTCGTAGCAAAAGTGATTCAGATTGCTGGTGGCTGCGGGCGAAAAAGTATGAAAGTTTTCTTTCTTGATATTTACTTTGTCAATCAGATACTCTTTCAGCAAACGGGTATTCGAATGCGATTGAGGATCGGGAACGGGGTAAAACTCCGTGATATTGAACACGATCACATTTTCGAAACTCAATCCTTCCTCGCGGTGCAGGCGTACCAGTTCGTCGTATACGAAGAGCGGGGTCGATCCTCCCGAAAGCCCCAGCACACAATTGGCTTTAGCCGCTTTTTTCTTCTTGATCAGCGATGCGATTTCGGCTGCAATTTGTCCCGATGCCAGCAGAGGTTCATCAAAAATTTCGGTTTCAATTTTTTCGTATTGCGTCTGACGGATTTTTTCAATCAGATCGGTAGGTTTGTAGTACCGTTCCGGTATACGTTCGAGTGTGATTTTTGAACTTAAATCGAAATGCATATGAATTGTTTATTGGTTGGTGCATTGGTTGACAATAGCCTGCATCTGTCCGAATTTTTCTTCCTGTTTCTGCAGCAGGCGGAACTGGGCCAGCGACCGCTGCCAGTTGTGTTCGGGATGCTGGATCTTGTAGTAGGTATCGCCGTTGAGGTAGTCGGCAAAGAACCGTACCGTTTGCATATACGAAAGCATTTTCGCTCCGAATGCCAGGTATTCCAGTTCAATGGGAGTAAGGAAAGTGGCTGCCTTCAGGTAGCCCCGGGTGTAGGCTTCGAAAATATCCATGTTCACATCGATATTATCGAGATTGGCATCATCTTCGGCGCCCGTATTGGCGGCCGTGCGCATAAAATCGCCAAAATCGGAAAGAACGATTCCTTCCATCACGGTATCGAGATCGACCACGCAACAAGGCTCATCTTTATCGTTGAAGAGCATGTTATTGATTTTAGTGTCGTGGTGGTTGATGCGTCCCGGCATTTTACCTTCGCGGTACAGTTGCTGGGGAAGGCACATCTCGTCGGCCCGTCGCAACAATTCGTCCACCATCCACTGTGTTTTTTCAAGCCGGCCCGCTTTGTTTTCCCCGACGGCATCCTTAAGTTGCTGTACGCGGAAGGCCACGTTGTGAAAATCGGGTATCGGTTCGATCATATTCTCTTTGGGAACATCCACCAGTTGCATCTGGAAATTCCCGAACGCCACTCCGGCCTCGTAGGCGAGTTCGGGAGTGATCTGGTCGTAGCTATGCGTGTTTTTTATATTGACATACACCCTCCAGTAATTTCCATCCTTGTCGTGGTAATAGAGTTTGCCATCGTGGGTCGGTACCAGCTGCATCACCCGTTGTGCCACATTCTCGACTCCTTCGCGGATAAGCTTGGCCCGGATATGGTCGGTTACGATTTTGATGTTCCGCTGGAGTCCTTCCACATCTTTAAAAATATTGTGATTGATGCGTTGCAGAAAGTAGGATTCGTCGGATTCGCCGGCCCCCCAGAGCGTGTACGAATCGTTGATATGACCGATTTTTAGCGGTTTGACTTCTGCTATTTCGCAGCTAAGCTGAAACTGTGAATAAATTTCTTTCATGGTGGATAAAATTGTCTTATTTTAAAAATATCTGTTTAGTACGGCAAAGTTACTAAATATTTTAATTTATTTTCGCAGTCAGGTCAAAAAAGTCTTTTCGCGTACAAAATTATTCATTTTTCGGACGATAACGGAATCGAACTCAACCGGAATTGTGTATTTTTGAAAAATAATTTAATACATATAACACCGATGAAGCGAATCTGGTTCTTTGTACTTTTTATCTTTTCGATGGTGACGGCCGCTGCCGACGATGTCTATTTCTCAAAAATCGGGATCGAAGAAGGTTTGTCGCAATTGTCGGTCATGACGATTTACCAGGATGAGCTGGGTGCCATGTGGTTTGGGACGCGCGAAGGAGTGAGCCGGTACAATGGTAATTCGATGGAGGTGATACGGCCGGTACCCAACGATACCAATTCGTTGCACGGCAGTTTGATTCGCAATATTTGCGGCGACAAGTCGGGATCCGTATTTATACACAGCCAGGGGGGAATCAATCGATACGATTTACGTACCGGACGACTGGTGAATATACAACGCGAAAATGCCGACGCCGTTGCATATGGCACCTCTTGTTTATGGATTGCCGAGCGTAACACGGTTTTCGAGTACCGGGACGGAGTAAAAAAAATATATGCCGAGTTACCCGAAAGCTCGTCGCAAATTCGGATTTTACGGGAAACGAGTCAGAAGCAGCTGGTCATCGGGACGCTCAACAGCGGGGTATACATTGTCGATCCCAACAAGAAAATGCGAAAAGTGATCGATGTGGGTAGCCAGGTTTCGTCGATCCTGGAGGATTCGCGTAAAAACATCTGGATAGGTACCTGGTACAACGGGCTTTTCCGTATCGAACGGGGTGGCCGCATCCGCAATTATATGCCCGATACCTCGCATTCGTCGAACAGTATTTCGTCGTCGTTTGTGCGGGCGATTACGCAGGACAACAACGACGTGTTGTGGATAGGGACCCGAAAGGGACTCGATAAGATGTTGATCGACCAGGAGGTTTTCGAGCATTATGAAGCCGGTAGCCAGCGGATGCAGCAGTTGTCCAACGAGTCGGTATGGTCGCTTTACAAAGATATCCAGGGTACTATCTGGATAGGGACTTATTTTGGAGGGGTGAATTTTTTCAATCCGGAAATCGATTTTTATACTTTTCATGATTTGCGGAAGGGATCGTTTTTAAACAAAGCGTTCCCGGTCATCAGCGATATACATGAAGACAACCGGGGCGGTTTGTTTTTATGCACCGAAGGTGAAGGACTGATCTGGTACCGGCCGTCGACGCGGCTCTACACCAATTATCGTATTCAGCCTCACGGGCTCACGTCCGACAATATAAAGACAGCCTATTATGATAAAACGAAGGATATTTTGTATTTAGGTACGCACCTGGGCGGTATCAGCCTGTTTTATCCGTCGTCGGGGAGGCTGCGCCGTTTTCCGGTGTTAGATGCCACCCTCGAACAGTCGAATATCGTACGGTCGATAGTGCCTTACGGCAACGATTTGCTGGTGGGTACCTACAATGGTATTTTTGTTTTCAATCCGTCGACCGGAGCGGTAAGGCTGCTTTCGGAAAAGCTGCACAGGTACGTCAGCTATTCGGTCGATCTGAAACTCGATGGCGATGTGTTGTGGATAGGCGGGACGGGACTCTGGAGTTACAACCTGAAAAACGAGCAATTGAAGTCGTATATGCATGAGCCCGGCGATACACTTAGTTTGAGCAACAACAGTATTACCAAGTTGTTGAAGGACAGTAAAGGGCGGCTCTGGGTAGCTACCAACGGAGGAGGGTTGAATCTGTTCGATAAAGCTACCGGGCGTTTTCGGCGCTTTAACTCGCTGAATACCGGTCTGCGCAACGATTATATAAGTAATATGATGGAGTCGCCGTACGGATATATTTTTATTGCGACCACGCAGGGGCTGTCGATTCTCGATGCCGAGACCCGTACCACCACCAACTATGATCGTCAGAACGGATTTCCGTTGAATTCGTTGTTCAACGGAGGGATGCACTCGCTGTCGACCGGCGAAATATTTGTAGCCGGCATGAACGGCATGGTTTCGTTTCAGGAACAAAACCTCACGATACCCGACCGGCCTTTTAATATCAACCTGGTTCAGCTATGGGTTAATAACCAGTTGGTTCATCCGGGCGATGAAACAGGTGTGTTGCATCAGGCCTTGCCGTTTACGAATTCCATCACATTGACCCACCGGCATACGATGGTTACCCTGGAATTCGCGTCGAACAATTACATTGCCGTGAACCAGCCCATCTACCGGTATAAACTCCGGGGTTTGACGGATCAATGGACCGAGCTGCCGCGAGGTACTACCAGCTTAAACTTCATGGGACTGGCAGCCGGAAGTTACGATCTGACGTTGGAAGCCCTGTCGGCACAGGACCGTTCGGTGGTGGCCCGCACCAGTTTACACCTGAAAGTCGATCCTCCGTTTTACAAAGCATGGTATGCCTATCTTTTTTACATTTTGACGCTGGCGTTTCTGATCTGGAGGTATATTCTGTTTGTTCGGTCAAAGCTTTTGCTGAAGGCTTCCTTGGAGCTCGAACAGCGTGAAAAGCATCATATTGAGGAAGTGAATCAGTCGAAACTGAAGTTTTTCACCAATATATCCCACGAATTCCGTACACCGCTGACGCTTATCAACGGACAGGTCGATATGCTGCTGCAAATGCAGGGCATACAGCCCACAGTGTATAACCGGATATTGAATATCAAGCGAAATACCAACAATATGCAGAATCTGATTACAGAGCTGTTGGAGTTCCGGAAAAGCGAACAGGGACATTTGCAGATGAAAGTATCGGAACGGGATTTTATGGCTTTTTTATACGAAATGTATTTATCCTTTGCCGAATATGCAAGCTATCGTTCCATCCGGTTCGGTTTTGAAGGCATTCAGGACGAGGTGAAGCTCTGGTATGACGCCAACCAACTGCAGAAAGTGTTTTTCAACCTGATTTCCAATGCATTCAAGTATACTCAGCGCGACGGAGCCATCACCATCCGGTGTTACGAAGATGCCGCAACGGTGACGGTGGACGTGATCGATACCGGATCGGGCATAGAGGCATCGGCGATCGATAAAATTTTCGATCGTTTTTACCAGGCCGAAAACGGATTGAACACCAATGGTATGACTCCGGGCACCGGTATAGGGCTGGCATTGTCGCGTAATATACTCGATGCGCACCATGCCCGTATCGAAGTAAGCAGCACGGTGAACGAAGGGTCGGTGTTCCGGGTAATACTCCGTAAAGGATCGGCGCATTTCACTGACGATCAAAAGGCAGCTCTTCCGGCAACCGCCGACGAATTGTGTATGAATGTGTTCGAGCCGCTCGATAAAGACTTTATTGCCGAAATGAAGGAAACGCAGTTGGCGCACCGTCACGACCGGCCACGGATACTGGTTGTGGAAGATAATGAAGAATTACGGTTGATGTTGCAGCAGCTTTTCGAACCGGTATACGATGTGTTTGTAGCCGGCGACGGCGAGGAAGGTCTGGAAAAAGTACTGGAACATCAGCCCGACCTGGTACTCAGCGATTTGATGATGCCCCGGATGTCGGGCAGCGAGTTGTGTTCGAAAATCAAGAATAATTTCCAGGTCAGCCATATTCCGGTGGTATTGCTTACAGCACAAACCGCGGTGGAATACACGATCGAAGGATTACGGCTGGGAGCCGATGATTATATTACCAAGCCCTTCAATGTTAAAACACTGATTACCCGTTGTAACAATCTGATCAACAACCGGAAGATGCTGCAGGAGAAGTTTAGCAGGCAAACCGATTTTTCGCCCCGGTTGCTGGCTACCAACCAGCTCGACAGGGAGTTTCTTGAAAAGGCTCAGCAAGTCATCGAATCGCATATCGACGACAGCGAATTCGATGTTCAGGCATTTTCGAGGGAGATGGCACTGGGCCGTACCAAGTTGTTCTCGAAGATAAAAGGAATAACGGGACAGACCCCCAACGATTTTATCCTGAACGTACGGTTGAAAAAGGCGGCAAGTTACCTTACCGATCATCCGGAATACAATATATCGGAGATTACGTATATGATGGGATTCAGTTCGCCCAAATATTTTGCCAAGTGTTTTAAAGAACATTTTGGAATGTCGCCTTCCGAATTTCGTAAATCCGACGAAAATGTAGTATCTTTGGAGGAGGAAGAAGATACAAATTGAAATCAGAAAAAACGCGACATGGAGAGTATAAAATCAATTTACCGGATAGGTAACGGTCCGTCGAGCAGTCATACGATGGGCCCCAAAAAAGCAGCACAGCTTTTCAACGAGCGCCATCCCGAAGCAGTCTCGTTTCGTGTGCATTTGTACGGAAGTCTGGCCGCAACAGGCAAAGGCCACTTCACCGATACCGCTATTACCGATGCTTTTCGTCCGAAAGCGGTTGAGTTTTTATGGATGCCCGAGATTTACTTGCCGATGCATCCGAACGCCTTAAAGCTGGAAGCGCTGAACCGTGCCGGGCAGGTGATGGCCGAATGGGTGGTGTACAGTGTGGGTGGAGGAAAAATAATTGACGATACTACCGATCTGAACGAAAAACAAGTGTACGAACACGAGTCGATTACCGATATTTTACATTGGATCGAGCGGCGGGGGAAAACCTACTGGGAATACATACAGGAGCGGGAAGAACCGGATTTATGGGATTATATGAATGAGGTATGGCGCGCGATGCAAAAATCGGTGAAAGAGGGCCTGGAAAACGACGGAGTGTTACCGGGCGGTTTAAACCTTCGCCGGAAGGCGGCCTCGTACTGGATAAAGGCGAAAAGTTACAAGGTGAGTTTGCAAAACCGTTGTCTGATTATGTCGTATGCACTGGCTGTTTCGGAACAGAATGCGAGCGGGGGCGAGGTGGTTACCGCGCCTACCTGTGGCGCCGCGGGAGTTTTGCCGGCTATCTTGTACCATATGAAGACGTACCACGAATTTTCCGATAAAAATATACTACAGGCGCTGGCCACTGCCGGGTTGTTTGGAAATATCACCCGGAAAAACGCTTCTATTTCGGGGGCCGAGGTGGGCTGTCAGGGTGAAGTAGGTACCGCCTGTGCCATGGCGGCGGCAGCAGCCAACCAGATGTTCGGCGGTTCGCCTCAGCAAATTGAATATGCCGCCGAGATGGGGTTGGAGCATCACCTGGGGTTAACCTGCGATCCGGTGTGCGGACTGGTTCAGATTCCGTGCATCGAACGCAACTCGTTCGGAGCGTTGAGGGCGCTGGATGCTAATATGGCAGCCATGATGACCGATGGCAAACACATTATCAGTTTCGATAAAGTGGTGGAAACCATGCGTACAACGGGGCATGATTTACCCAGTTTGTATAAGGAAACTGCCCTTGGAGGATTGGCTCGCTTCGGCAAAGTGTTGGGTGAAATGTGTTAATTTGTGGTTGTAAAGGGGCGGGTTGAACGTTTTTAGCCCTTTTTGCGGCCGATTTTATACTTTATTGCGATAGATTCACTGTACTTTTACGTACTGAATGTATCGCAATTTTTTTATTATCGATGAAGTTACTATTTATTGGATTTATGCACGTGATAAAGCGGGCGGGTTTGTATCTTACGATACTCCCGGCCCTGCTGCTCACAGTTGCCGATGTGCAGGCATCGGCCGAACGCAATTACCTGGCCGGGCGGAATACGGTGGCGTCGCTGGTATCGGAAGTGCAGACAGCTTCCGGTTGGGTCCCCTATCCTCGGTATACCGACCGGGCGGGTTGGGATTCGCTGCTGGGCGAAAACAAAGCAGAGCTCATCCGGAGAGGCGAACGGCAGTTGAAGTATGTATGGAAAGTCATACCCGCCACGGCCTATCTTGCCTACGAGCGTACAGGCGACCGTACCATCATGCAGGAACCTAATTCGGACAACAACAATGCATTGTCGGATCTGGTGATGGCCGAATTGGCCGAAGGGAAGGGGCGATTTATCGATCAGATCATCAATGGCGTGTTTTATAATTGTGAGCGCACGTCGTGGGTGTTGTCGGCTCATTTACCGGCTCAGCTTTCAAAACGGGCCTTTCCCGACCATACCGATCCGGTGATTGATCTGGGGTCGGGCGAACTGGGTGCCCTGCTGGCCTGGACGTATTATTTTTTCAGGGAGGAATTCGACAGCGTGAATCCTGTGATCCCGCAGCGATTGAAAAAAGAATTGTACGATAAAATTATCGTGCCCTACCGCACCGTCGACCGTTACTGGTGGCTGGCTTTTGTTCCGCGCGAGGACGGGATGGTAAATAACTGGAATCCGTGGACCAATTTCAATTGTTTGCAGGTGATTGCGCTGCTGGAAACCGATACGGTGCAGTTGGCGAAGGATGTATACCGGAGCATGCGTTCGGTGGATAAATTTATCAATTATGTAAATTTTGATGGTGCCTGTGAAGAAGGGCCGTCGTACTGGGAGCATGCTGCCGGTAAGTTGTACGATTATCTTCAGCTGGTGCATATGATAACCGGTTCGAAGGTGGATTTGTTTGGAGAACCGATGATCCGTAATCTGGGAGAATATATCTCGCGCAGTTACGTGGGCAACGGCTGGGTGGTGAATTTTGCGGATGCCTCGGCGCAGTTTTCGGCAAAAGGAGGTTTGGTGTACCGGTATGGTAAGGCTGTGAACAGTAAGGAGATGATGGAGTTCGGAGCCTATCTGGCCCGGGAGAATTCGACGGCATTGTCGTATGGTACCGATATTTTCAGAAGTCTGGAATCGTTGCGCTATTATCCCGAACTGATGGCTGCGCGTGCCGCCCACCAACCTGCGGCCGCCAGCTTGTATCCTGAGACGCAATTTTATTATTTTTCGAATTCAAAGGGTTTGTTCCTGGCGGTCAAAGGGGGATACAATGCCGAAAGCCATAATCACAACGATGCCGGTACTTTTTCGCTGTGGGCCGGTACGATCCCCGTGCTGATCGATGCCGGAGTAGGGACCTACACCCGTCAGACTTTCGGACCGGAGCGTTATTCCATCTGGACTATGCGCAGCAATTACCATAATTTACCGACGATTAACGGCCAGGAGCAAAAATTCGGTAAAGAGTACCGTGCCCGGTCGATTCGTGTGGATGAGAAGCGTAAGCAGATTTCGATGGATATTGCCGGAGCCTATCCTTCGGTAGCAGCGCTGAACAGTTGGGTGCGCGGATACCGTATGTACCCCGGCAAGCTTGAAATTACCGATGCTATAGATCTGCAAGAGCGCAAAGCACCTCAGCAATTCCATTTTATGATGCAGGGAGAACTCGTATTAACGGAGGGTTCGGTGGGCATCGGGGTTGAAGGGCACGACGTAGCCCTACGCTACGATGCGCGTGCTTTTAGCGCCAGTGTGGATACTGTTGCGCTTCCCGATCCGCGTCTGTCGAAAGTTTGGGGCAGCCGGCTGTACCGGCTTACACTTACCGAGCGTCCGGACGAACGACGATTACGTTATCAGCATCAATTTCAGGTAGTTGTTACTGCAAAAAAATAAAATCCAATGAAAAAAACCGGACTAGTAGCCGCTTCGGCATTTTGTGGAAGTTTGGTAGCCCAAACGGCCGACCGACCGAATATCGTATATGTGTTTCCCGATCAGTTACGCAATCATGCGCTGGAGTTTTGGAACGACGATGCATTCAGTACGTATGTCAGGTTCAAGGCCGACCCGGTGCATACGCCGGTGCTCAACCGCTTTGCACGCGAATCGGCAGTGCTGTCGTCGGCCCATAGCAACTGTCCGCTCAGCAGTCCTCACCGCGGAATGATGCTTACGGGGATGTATCCCGACGGTAGCGGGGTGTCGTTGAACTGCAATGCAACGAGGCCCATCAGTAATTTGCGGCAGGATGCTGTGGCTATCAGCGATGTGTTTTCGGCCCAGGGTTACGATTGTGCTTATATCGGCAAGTTGCATGTCGATTATCCTACCCCTAATAATCCGCAAAAGCCCGGGACTTATGTGAGCGATCGTGATCCGGAATGGGATGCCTATACTCCCAAGGAGCGCCGGCACGGGTTTAATTTCTGGTATTCGTACGGTACCTTCGATGAACATAAGCGGCCGCATTATTGGGATACCGATGGAAACAGGCACGAAATACGCGAGTGGTCGCCCAAACATGAAGCTGATGTTGCTATCGAATACCTTCGTAACAAGCGTGATAAATCGAAGCCCTTTTTCATGGTGGTGAGTATGAATCCTCCTCACAGTCCGTATTATTCGCTCGATGATGTGGAAGAGCGGGATTATAACCGCTATAAAGATGTTCCGCTCCATGAATTGTTGATTCGCCCGAATGTAAAAGCATCGTTGGCCAAAAAGCAGAGCAGTGCTCCGTATTATTTTGCTTCGGTGACTGGCGTCGACCGTGAGTTTGGCCGCATACTGGAGGCTCTGAAGGAGCAGGGGCTGGATGAAAATACCATTGTGGTTTTTACTTCCGATCATGGCGAAACCATGGCCAGTCATCTGGAAGATCCTAAAAATTCGCCTTATGCCGAGTCGTTTAACGTTCCTTTTTTGATTCGCTATCCGGGTAAGTTGAAGCCGCATGTAAATCCGGTACTGCTTTCCACACCCGATATCATGCCTACTTTATTGTCGCTTGCGGGACTGAAGTCGCACATCCCGTCGTCGGTTCAGGGCAACGATCTGACCCGGGCGCTTGTGAAAGGCAGGCCGGTTAAAGGTTCGCCCAAAGGAGTGTTGTATATCCGCAATGTGGATGGTGAAAAAGATGCCGAAGGTAAGGTGCGTAGTTATTTTCCGGTAGCCCGGGGTGTGAAAACCGAACGGTATACGCTGGCCATCACGCTGACACGTACGCATGCGATCAAAGAAATTTTACTTTTTGACGACGTGACGGATCCGTATCAGATGCATAATATTACCGATAAGAAGTTGATCAGGCGCCTGGCCGGACAGATGAAGCCTTTGCTGATCAAGGCGGATGATCCGTGGATAAAGAACGGGATTTATGAAAAGGTGATGGCGCAGCTGAACTGATCCTCCGTTGTTAATATACGACGGTCTTGCCGGTGAACTCCCGGTATTTTAAAAGGATAAGCCCTGCAGGTAATTCGCGGTTCAACGCAATGGCTACGCCCGAAGGCGTGAAGGCCTGAATGCCGGGGAATAGGTCGGGGTTCACAATCCGGCGGTTTATAATCTGTAATTTATCGAGTGGATTATTATTCACGCTGACAGGCGTCAGGCTGCTGACGATTTGCTGCGCTTTCAGCGCCAAGGTAAATTTACAGCCAAAATCGGTAAGGTTGTTTCCTCCTCCCCAGTTGTACATGGTGTAGTTTGTTCCGGCATTACTTACGTTGAGCTGGGCGGTTCCATTGGTTATGGTAAACCAGGGTCCGTTTCCAATCAGTTGGAAGTTCCATCCTCCGGCAGTTTGCGAACCGTTCCTGCCCAGGATCAGTGGTGGGGTTCCGGTAGCAGCGCTCTGAAAATAATAGCTTTCCTTTTCGTCGCAAATGCTCAGGGTGCCGTCGTTCAGTTTTTTTAGTTTCCACAGGAATCTGGGGTCGTTTTCGGCATAGGTGGCTGCCCTCATGGTGGCGTCGGCGCCCTGCCAGGCAATTGATTTCGAATCGCGTTGCACGGTAATGGCATACAAAAATACCGAGTCGGTAACCGATACCAGGGGGCGGTTGATAGCCGAAGTGAATGCCTCATAGGCCGTGTTTAAGCCGGCGAGTAATGCTCTGCAGGTAACTACATCGTAATTGGAGTTGATTAAAGCCGTTTCGCTTTCGTTCAGCAAACTTGCGAACGCGTTATAGCTGGATTCCGAGATATATCCCGGGTTGTTGCTGAAGGTCATTCCCGAGGTGGCTTCCCGTAGGGCGTCGATGCGAATGGCGAGTGAGTCGGCCGCATCGCCGCCGTCGATTCCGGCCGGCTGAATCATGAACTGGCAACCGGTATCGGTTGTGTTGTTTCCTCCTCCCCAATTGTAAATCTGATAATTCTGTCCCGATTGAGTCTGATTCATCTGTACGTCGCCGCTGCTGATGGCAAAGTAGCTGTTGGAAAAGGTTGGAATCAGGTTCCATCCTGCAATTCCGGCCGAATAAGGTTGGGCTTTAAGTGCGCTGTTGTAGGCCGAACCGGGATGAATGCAGCTCGATGTATCCTGCCGGCTTACGATGGCCATGCTGTTACCGGTCGCGGGAATGAATTTCCAATGCTGCTTGTGGGCTGCTGCCGATAAGGTCTCTCCTTTCAGGGCAATATTATTTCCCTGCCAGGCTATGGTGTTGTTGGTGTTGCCATTGCGGAGCGGAGTAGTGAGCGTGTACCAGTATTTCTTTTTTGCGTTACTGATCCGGGGAAGATTAATTGCCTGTTTGAATTCGCCAAGCGCAGCGGTTAAGGCTGTCGCTTCCTGTTCGTATACCGTATTGGGATGATCCTGCCCTAAACTGTTTTCGGCTTTTTCAATTGCAGTCCTGAGTTCGTCCACCCGGCTTTGGCGGTATTTCCCCGGAGCGGAGCCAATGGTGATTGACGACAGAAAATCATTGGCGTTGTCGATTGCAGCGATTAGAATTTCCTTACCCGGATTGTTGTTTTTTTCGGGCGAATAAATCAGATTGTCGACTTCACTTCGCCCGTCGGGAGTTACGAAAACACAGGTGAACATCCATTTTACCAAACGAACCTGAGCAATGGAGAAGGCGCCCACCGGGAGTTTGATCAGCACTTTGTTCCATCCCTGTTGCAGTGCAACCAGCGGCAGGGGGCGGGCTGTAAAGTTTTCGTTTTTGAGCGTAATTTCGTTCGACTTGGTGGTATGGGTGTTTTCCCAGGCCGGGGGTAGCAGTTCGGTGTCGTTGATCCAGATCCGGCTGTTGTTATAATCCCAGCGCCCGGCGGGTGGTGCCAGGTCGGCCTCGGAGCGACCGTAATTTTGGAATTCCAGCTGGAGTCGCACCTGCTGGTCGGCCGGAGAATAAACGTAGGTATACGCATAGGCGGTCGAATTGGGTTGGGGATTGGGATAAAAAGCGGGAATGGTGGCAGGTCCCCATACATGGCGAAGGTAGATGCCGGCGCCGGTAGCCTGGCGTGTGGCATAGGTTTTACCGTTGAACGAGTAAGCGTTTTGAAGTTCCGATTCGGGCGGAAATACCGTTGCCGGATTACCATTGTTCGGGAAGGCATCGGTTATGCGCCAGCGTACATTCGTTTGTTTCACATAATCGATGGGTTCGGTGTTCAGGTGGTTTTTCTTGTGATGCAGCAAACGCCGTTCGAAGTCGATAAAACCCTGGTCCAATGGATCGAGGTTCACGCCGATGGTGTTGAAATAGCCTTTTCCTCCTCCCAGCCACGCCCGTTCGGCCATTGCCAGCAGGGTAGGATAGAAGTTGTTCTGGCGGACGATCGCCTCGTCGGAAGGCAGTATGCGGTCGTTCCAGGCGGCCACTATGACTCCTGCATACTGGTGGCTTCCTTTCGGCTGTCCGGCGATGGTGCTGTTGTACAGAGCCACGATATCGGCGTACATATCGAAATGGTTGATGTAGTGGTAGCGGGAATCGATGGCCGGTACGCCCGGGGTTACCGCACCCGAGCTGCTCCACATCTGCGTCATGTCGATGTCGGCGCTGCCATAGTGAAATCCCGGATTCCACGAAACCACTTTTTTGCCTTGGGCGCGCACATGAGCTACCATTTGGGGTACAAATACAGTCCAGTCGATGGTGCCCAGGTCGGGAGTACGCACTTCATCGGTCCCGATATGCATCCATTCGGTTTCGCCGAAGGTGGCGCATGCTTCGGTCATGATGGCTTTCATTTCTTCCAGTCCCTGAGGTGTAAGCATGCTGTGTCCCATCGCTTTGCGGAAGGCTTCGCTGTGACCGGGCATGTCGATTTCGGGAATAACGGTGATGCCGCGCTGGCGTGCGAACCGAACCAGCTCTTTCGCCTGTTCGATCGTGTAATATTGCCCGGGATGACGTGAAAAAGCGCTGTTCCCGTTCAGTTGAGGATATACCTTGCTTTCCAGCCGCCAGCCCTGATTCTCGGTAAGATGCCAATGAAAAATATTGACTTTGTACCGCGCCAGTTTTTCGATATGCTTTTTCAGGGTTTCAAACTGCATATAACTTCGTCCCACATCGTGCATGTAACCGCGAATACGAAAGGCCGGCCAGTCGGTGATGGTGAGGCCGGGAAGCGAGTTGGTCGTTTCAGATAATTGCCACAGGCTTTGTGTGGCCCAGAAAGCTCCTTTCAGGGTGGTGGCTCTGATGAGGAGGGTGTCGGACGAAATGGTAAGCTGATAGGCTTCTTCCTGGAATTCGGCCCCGGCAACCGAAGGGACGAGCTCCACAATTAGTTTTGTGGGGGCCTGCGCACTGATGCTGCCGTTGTTTGCCACGATCCAGCTGGTTAATTCGGCTGTCACCTGAGGGTCGGTGCTCTGCTGCGGTTGAACTTTGAGTTCGATCGGACGGTTCAGGGAAAATTGAACGGCCGGGTTCTCGGAAAGCAGCTGGGGGCGAGGTAGCAGGTGCTGTACTCCGGCAAACGACAATGCGGCGGCTGACAGTATACCTAACGTGGCTGTAAAAATGCGTTTCATGGTTGTATTTTTAAAACAGTCTGCAAATATATGCAATATATTCAATTATCGAAGCATATATAATAAAATAATTTATTAAATATAATTTTAATTTCCTTTTTAACATTCGTTTTGTTTGGCTTGTTTTTCAGCAATGAGTATCTTTGCGCCGGTTCTTCAACAATCGACCGGACACAATCACCTTGCAAAAACGACTAATGTAACCATGAATACCCTGCGTGTTGTCCTTCTTATTGGGTTGATGCTGGCTGTACGCACCGCCAGTAGCGCCGAGCGTTTTTTCTTCGAACAAATTTCACTCAACGAAGGTTTGTCGCAGGCTACCGTGAAAGTGATTTACCGCGATTATATGGGAATGATCTGGGCGGGAACCCGCGATGGGCTCAACCGCTACGACGGGCAGCGGGTGCGATCGTATTATCACGATCCGGCGGAAGCCGGTAGTCTGCCCGACAATGATATCTACTTTATTATTGAAGATTCGCTTCAGCGCTTGTGGGTCGGCACCCATGGCATAGTGAGCCGGTACGACCGGTCGGCCGACCGGTTTGTTCCGCAACACATCAACGGAGTGGCATTGTCGTTGCGCAATGTGTTCCGATGGGGGTCGAAACTGTATTCCACCACCGGCAATTCGTTGCTTATTCACGATGCTGCCAGTGATAGTTGGACCGAACGGGCCTTTAAGGGCGACGAGACCAATGTAACGGCGGCAGCACGATTCGAACGCTTACGACCGGGAGTTTTGCTTCTTGCTTCACGCTGGAAAGGATTGTTTCTGTGCGATATTGCTACGGGCCAGCTCACCCGTGCGCCGTTTTTTAAAGGAGTTAATGTGTTGGATGTATGTGTCGATTCCCGCAATCGCATCTGGGTGTCGGAATATGGAAGAGGATTGGTTTGCTTCGATGCCCGGGGGAATTTACTGATTGATCTTCGGAACATACGGAAAGCAATCAGGGCCGATAAGATTATGGATATACTGGAGTACAGGGGTGCTCTCTGGCTTGCTTCGGACGGTGAAGGGGTGTTGGTGTATTCGGAAGAAAAAAGAGCAATTGAAAAGCTCAACCGTCAGAGCGATAATGCTAATAGTTTGCAGGTAAATTCTTTGCTTTCATTGTATGCCGATCGGTTCGGTACCTTATGGATGGGATCGGTTCGCAATGGTTTACTGGCGGTTCGAACCATTTACGTGAATACCTATGGGCGAGCGCCCCTCAACAGCAGTCTGGGATTGAGCGAACCTACGGTGTTGAGTTTTTATGAAGCATCGAACCGTGAACTCTGGATTGGTACCGACGGTCAGGGAATTAATCGTTTCGATCCGGTGACGCAACAGTTCCGGCATTTCCCGTCGACGTTTGGTACGAAGGTTACGGCCATCACCAAGTGGAGCGAACGCGAATTACTGGTTAGTTTATACAAAGACGGGCTTCACCTGTTCGACAAACAAACCGGAAGCCTGAAAGCTTTCCCGTTGCATGCCGATGACGGCACGCCTTTGTTTATGAGCGACTGGATTGGTATCAGCATGGCTCGTAGCGGCGACAAAGTGTATATCGCCGATGAAGCAGTATACGAGTATACCCCATCGACCGGGAACATAGTTAAATTGCCTGTGGTTAAGCCCGGCGAAGGAGGTGTAAAAGTAGAGTTTTCGTCGGTTACACCCCATTTGCTTTATATAGTTACCGGCCGGTGTGTATATGGTTATTACACTGACACCGGATCTGTGCGTTGTTTTGTCGATGCCGCCGATTTAGGGGCAGGCAGTATCAATGCTGCTACGTTCGATAAAAGCGGGTCTTTGTGGTTGGGGATGAGTAAGGGTTTGTTCCGTATGGATACGCGGAGCGGAAAAGCGGAACAGCTTATGTCGGGTGAGATCAAAACAGTAAGCTCGATAGTGGCCGACCGTCAATCGTCGGTATGGTTCAGTTCCGGCACCCGTTTGTACCGGTATCATTTACTGAAAAAGCAAGCGTACGAATATGGCCGTGCCGATGGTATTCGTCCCGACGAGTACTTGCCAAAGTCGAGATTGGTAGGCCGATCGGGCGATATTTACCTTGGCGGAGTTTCGGGCTTTGTGCATATCGACCGGGCCATCCCGTTTCCCAATGCAGTGGTGCCCGAATTCGAATTGCTCGATATTCAATTGGATGGCAGTTTGCTTTCGCCCGAGCGAAGGAAGTTGAAAAACAACCGCCCGCTCGTTACTCTTCCCTGGAATCATACTTCGGTGCAACTGAATTTATTTGTAAACACACCGACGCTGGCCAGTTCGCCGGTAGTACGCTACCGGCTCGAATCGCTGAGCGAAAACTGGCAGTTGCTCGACAACCAGGTCATTAATCTTCAGACCCTTCCTTCGGGTACTTATAAGCTGTTGCTACAGTATGAACTGCAGCACGAGCAATGGAGCGAGGCGGTAGAGCTGGTGTCGATCAGGGTGCTGGCTCCCTGGTGGAAAACCTGGTGGTTTTATATGTTGCTTACGGTGGCAATGGCTGCCGTGTTGTGGCGGTATCGACACCAGGCGATTAAACGGGCCCGGCAACAGATGGAGTTGGAGATGCAGCACCGCGAGAATGCGCTTTCGGAACAGAAAATCCGTTTTCTGATTAATATTTCGCACGAATTACGTACTCCGCTTACCCTGGTTTACGCTCCTTTGCGCCGCCTGGTGCACGATGAGCAGACACCGGAGTGGCTCAGGCCATTGCTTGCATTGATGTACAAGCATGTGAAAAATATGAAGAATATGATTGATATGGTGCTGGATGTAAGGAAGATGGAGATGACGCAGGATGTGGCGCTGAACCGGAGACCGGTGAATATGAACGAATGCCTGCAACAGCTCACCGACGATTTTGTACCCGAAGCTACTGCAAGGGGAATGCGTATCGTGTTTGCTCCCGATACGCAGGTGGAGTCTCTCAATCTCGATCGCGACCGGTGCGAAAAGGTGGTGATGAATCTGATGATGAATGCGCTGAAGTTTTCGGAAGAGGGGATGGTGATTACTGTGGCAACGAAATGGTTGGGCGACCGTATCCGGGTGTCGGTTGAAGATCAGGGTCCCGGAGTTGCCCCCGGGGAAACATCTCGTTTGTTTACCCGTTTTTATCAGGCATCGCATCAGAAAGGAGGTACGGGCATCGGTCTTTCGTATGCCCGGGCGCAGGTCGAATTACACGGGGGAACCATCGGATATACGCCGGCCGTACCGCAGGGTTCGGTTTTCTGGTTCGAGTTGCCGGTCGAGCCGGTTCAGTCCATCAGTCCCGAAAGTTTTGACGAGCTCAAGGCCAGCCGCACGGTGCGTGAAGCAGGCGAGGGGGCCGTTCAGTTGCCGGTCGACGAATTTAACCGTATGACCGTGTTGCTGGTCGAAGATGAGCCCGATTTGCTTCGTTATATGAAAGAAAGTCTGGCCGGTTCGTTTTACAAGGTGATCACTGCTGCCCAGGGCGACGAAGCGTTGCAGAAAGTATATGATTTTACGCCCGATTTGGTTGTGAGCGACGTGATGATGCCGGTGATGGATGGTTTTGAATTGTGCCGGCGGATCAAGACCGATGTGAAGGTGAGTCATATCCCTGTGGTATTGCTCACGGCACTGGGCGACAGCGACAGTTCGCTCACGGGCTACAAGATGGGAGCCGATGTGTATTTGTCGAAGCCTTTCGGAGTCGATTTATTACTTGCCATCATGGCCAATGTGCTTCGTACGCGGGAGTTGCTCCGCCGGCAGTACGCGGGAGCCTCGGCCATCAGCACCAGGGATATTGCGTTTAGCAATGCCGACGAAAAGTTCCTGGCCAAGCTCACGCAGTTGATCGATGCTTCGATGGAAGAGTCGGAGATACGCATGGATGGTCTGGCGGCGGAAATGGCTATGAGCCGAACCAGTTTTTATTCGAAGGTGAAAACCATTACCGGCATGAGTGCCAATAATTTTGTGATTGATTATAAGATGAAGAAGGCTATGGTATTGCTGAGCGATACCAGTATGTCCGTACAGGAAATAGCGTTGAAACTGGGATTCCAGAATCAACGCTATTTCAGTACGGTATTTAAATCGGTTGCAGGTAAATCGCCCACAAAATGGCGCGACGATCTGGGTCAGTCGCAATCAAACGTATAATCTGCCGGTCCTGCAATTTTTGCTGGCCAGCCCGGATTCTGGTAAATCGTCGAGGGTTTTCCGTCGATGGCCGTCATTACCAATTCGCTTACCGGTAGGGGTTCGAGGTAATGTTGTTTGGGGAAACTGTATCCGTCGTATACGATGGAGCTGGCCTGCTTCTGATAGGGACGCAGGTAGGTGCTGAGCGTGGGCGACGAAACGGTTTGGCCGACACTGATCTGATCGGAGCTGTACAGTTTGAACACCGATGCCCAGAGATTGAATCCTTCGGTCTGGTAATTGATCATGTGGTCGAGGGCGCGCCAGCGGCGTAAATCCATCAGTCGCATACCTTCGGCAATGAATTCGTTGCGGCGTTCGCGGCGTATGTTGTACAGGGTAGCGTCGACCCATGCCGATCGGGAATGGGTTGCCAAATCGTTTTCGGAGCTTAACACGGTTGCTGCTATCGTAGCCGTATACTCTTCGTTGATTTTTGCCCTGCGGCGCAAGGCTCTCCAGTACTCGTCGCATTTGCTGTTCAGGGCGCCGTAGCGTTCGTACCAGGCTTCGAGGTAAATCAGGTAAGCTTCGGCCGACCGTAATACCGGGGTGGCGCTGGTTCCGGCCGTGGGATTGGCTTCCTGGCCCGTTTCGGTGCTGATCCATTTCCGTACTTCGTAGCCGGTGGGCGTTCCCTGATTTCCGGCCGACCAGATTTGCGGTTTGTAATTCAATACGGTATCGGCGCCTTCCACGCGTAAGCCGCCTGTTTTTACCGACGAAGTAAGTCGGTAGTCGCGGTTTTGAAGCATGTCGTACATGGCTGTATCGCCTTTGTAAGTTGCATCGGCATACACGGGCAAGCCGTTGGTGGTAAGGAAACTTTCTACCATGGAGCGGGTGTAGCCGGTTCCGGCTCCGGTACGGTAGAGGTAATGCGATGCCGAATGACCATTGATTCCCTGCAGATAATAACGGGCTAATATCACTTCAGGAGCTCCTGCCGCGGTACCTTTTGTATCGTTGAAGAGCGAAGGGTAATCGGGGTAGAGAGGCCGGCGCGAGGCCACCGAATCGGCGGCGGCGATGGCTTGTTCGAAAAAGTAGTTGTATTCGGAAGCGATGGAGCCGCCTGCGAATTTAAAGTCGGGATAAGTGCTTGCACCCGGCCATTTAGCATTTCCCGGAGTAAAGGCCGTACCCTGATGGTATTTCAGCCAGGTAGCTTCGAACAGGGCCACCCTTGCTTTGAGCAACAAAGCTGCATCGCGGGTGATGCGTCCGCTCTGCGGAATGGCGGGCATGAGCAGGCCGGCCGATGTATCGAGCAATTGGAGTATGTATCGCGCCACTTCGTTGCGGGGAGCCCGCCGGCTGAGGGCCACCAGTTCGTCGTAATTTTCCGAAGGCACGGCCTCCAGGATAGGGGCGTCGCCCAGGTTGCTCAATAACCTGAAATATTCCCAGGCCTTAAAGAAATACGCTTCTCCCAGGTAATGCTGTATGTATTCGCTTGTTCCGGCAATGGATCCTGCGGCCTGCTTGTCCTTAATCTTCAGAATAAAATAGTTCAGATTCCGGATATTGTCGAATTTCCAGTGCGAATCGCGTACCAGGGGCGTGTATTTATCGCCCTTGTAGAACAACGGATTAGCCGAAGGACCAGCCTGGTTGTCGCTGTTGTTGTCGTCGGCATATACGCCACCCCAACCTCCGGAGTTCATGCCCGGCAGCAGGGTGTAAAAGGTGTTCACGTAAATCATCAAATCGTTGGCCGTATGAAAATAGGCCTTGTCGTCGGTAAAATCCAGGGGTTCGCGCTGCATGAAATCGTCGCAGGCACTCAGTCCGGTTACCAGCAGGGTAACTATGCTATAGAAGATTTTCTTCATGGGTAAATGCATTGATTAATTAAAAAGTGAGTTCGAGACCTGCCGAGAATACCCGGTACATCGGGTAGGTTTTTCCGGGGCCGTATTCGCTGATGGAACTTCCTATCGCTTCGGGGTCGTAAATCATCAAATTGGTGAAGGTAAACAGGTTTTCGCCCGAGAAATACAGGCGTGCCTTTTGAATATGTTTCGAAAGCGCAGCCGTTTTGGGCAGGGTGAATCCGATTTGAAGATTTTTGAGCCGCAGGTAGGAAGCATCCTGAACAAACCGGTCGGAAATCTGAATATTGTTTTGATCGATACGCAAACGTCCATAATACGAATCCAGATTAGCACCCAATGCATCGCCGGCATAGCGGAAATAATCGAGATGTTCCATAAAGAGCGAGCGTTGCCATTCGCCGGCGAATCCGAAGAAGGTGGCGCTGTTGTTGAAAAACACGTCCCGTTTGCCGATTCCCTGGAAGAAAAGGGAGATGTTGACGAATTTCCAGCTGGCGCCCAGGTTCAATCCGAAGGCATAGCGCGGTGTCCCGTTCCCGATCACGGTAAGGTCGCCCTTGTCGGTGATGGTGTTGCCGCCGTTGTTTACACTTCCGTTGTTGTCTAAGTCCTTGTACATCAAATCGCCGCCACCCCAGTTTTTCCCCAGGGCCGATTGCGAATGCCGGCTCAGCCATTCGTTCATCTCCAGGTCGTTTTTGGCAATACCTTCTACCTGATAGCCCCAGATCTCGCCCAGCTTTTTACCGGGAAAATAGCCGGCCAGTGCTCCGTCGGGCGAATCGTATTTAGTAACCACGCTCTCGTAATCGCTCAGGGTAGCGGTGATCGTGTAGCTGAAATCCTTTCCGACGCGATCGCGCCAGCTGGCTTCCAGTTCCCAGCCTCTGGTTTGCAGTTCGGCATTGTTGGTGCGCGGAGGTGTGGCGCCAAAAACTGCCGGGAGCGGCTTGGCCGGACCCACCATATCGCGGGTGGTACGCCGGTATAAGTCGAAACTGGCACTCAGGCGGTTCGACCAGAATCCGAGATCGATCCCAATACCCGTATTTTCGATTTTTTCCCAGGTGATGGATTGTGCAAAAGGTTGCGGACCAGGTAGTATGGTTGCCTGACTGCCTCCCAGTACCACGCCGCCCATGGCCGAAGTCATGTACTGAAAATAAGGATAGAAACTCGAGGTATTCTGATTTCCCAATACACCCCACGATCCGCGGATTTTTATCATTTCGTAACCCCGTTCGTAGAGCGGTTTGAAAAAGGGCTCCTGTGCTATATTCCATCCGGCCGACACCGAAGGGAAGGTGCCCCAGCGCTGGTGTGCCGGGAAACGTGAAGCTCCGTCGCCGCGCAGGTTCACTTCCAGCATGTAGCGGTCGGCAAAGTTGTAGTTTACGCGACCGAAAATCCCCAGGTTCGACCAGTCGCCTTTTTTCTCCGACATCATCGGATTAGTGCCTGCTCCCGAGGGCAGAAACGGTCTGCTGTCGAGCGTGATATTGTCCGAAGCCAGACGAATGCGTTCGGTAAAGTAATACTCGGTTTGCATGCCGGCCAGTACCTTCAGGGTATGATTGCCCGCTACCCATTCGTAATCGCTGCGGAGATTGCTGTTCACGTAGTTGACATGCCCGAAGGCCCGCTCGAAATAATTGACTCCGGCGGCGGGTTGACGAAGGAAGCTACCGTCGGCATTCACCACGCTTTTATCGGCTACGCCTTCGAGCACCGAAAAATAATTCTGGCTTCCATCGGGCAGGGTATACGACAATTTGTTGAACTGCCTGCTTTCCGAGGGTTTTTCGATACGGCTACCCAGGTCGAAATAGATTTTCCATTTCCTGAGCGGCTCCCAGGTGAATTGTGCCTGGTTGTAGAACAATTGGTTGTTCTGGATATACCGGCCTCCTTCGAGCAATGCCGGAATCAGCGATTCGCGGTTGTACTCCCCGTTGGGCATCAGCACGGGCATCAGCGGCGATCGCCGGCCCAGGTTGTGATAAAACAAGGCGTTCATGGCCGAAGGTTTGTCGTTCGAAGTGTCCACCAACCGGGTATTCCAGTTTAGACTCAGTTTTTCGGTAAAGTGGATATTGATTTTCCCGTTGATGGTTAATCGCTGGTAGTTTTCGTTGGCATAGGTAAACAATCCGTCCTGATTGAGGTAGTTGGCCGATAAAAAATAGCCGATCGATTTCCCTCCGCCGCTCACACTCAGGTTATGTTCCTGCGAGCTTGTGTGCGTTTTCAGGTGGGTTTCGTACCAGTTGGTGTTTCCAAAGCTGCGCTGGTTCCAGGCCCAGTCGTTCACTCCTTCGGCCTTTTCGATGCCGAAGGGGAGTTCGCCGCGTTGATACCGCAAAATTTTCGTGAGCTGGCCGGTGCCGAACGGCGGGTTTCCTCCCGCATTTATGTAAGCATCGTTCACCATCAATGCATAGGTGTACGAATCAACGGCATGAGGCACGGCCACCGGTTGCGAGAACCGTACGTTGCCGGTGTAGCTTACCCTGGTTGGCTGTTCGCGTCCTCCGTTTTTTGTGGTAATAAGAATGACGCCGAAAGGTGCCCGTGAACCGTAAATGGCCGCTGCGGCAGCATCCTTCAGTACGGATACGTTTTCCACATCGTTGGGGTTGAGGCTCGACAGGTCGCCTTCGATCCCATCGATGAGTACCAGAGGCGATGAGCCGGAGCCCTCGCCAATGGTTCCGATGCCCCGGATGTTGATGGTCATCGATTGCCCCGGAGCTCCTCCGTTATCGTTCAGGATGTTCAGACCGGCGATGGCTCCCTGCAGCCCTTGTGTGACATTGGAGATAGGGCGCGATTGTAGTATGGTGTTGTCGATGGTTTTCACCGAACCGGTGGCGTTGATTTTTTTCTGTGTTCCAAATCCCACCACCACTACTTCGTCGAGCAATTTGGTATCGCTGTTCAGCGTTATCATCAGTCCGGATGTTCGTGCTCCGGGTTTCACTTCCTGCGTTTGCATCCCCACGTAGGATACCACTAATAGATCGTTGCCGGAGCCGAGCTGAATCGAAAAGTTTCCGTCGAAATCGGTGGTGGTGCCCGTAGTGCTGCCTTTTACCAGGATGGTGGCCCCGATGATGGCCTCACCGGTGGTGTCGGTCACTTTGCCGCTCACGCGTACGCCCTGTGCCATCATCGACAGCTGTAATGCAATAAGCAGCATCAAAATAAGTATTCGTTGCATGATAGATTCAAATTATTCGTTTTGTGCTTTTTGATTGAAAATGACACGGTACATTACCAGGCTGTCGCGGGTGTAAATGTACTGGTTGGCCAGGATAGGCCGGCGTGCTTTTGCCAGACCGGGGCTCAGTCGCGCCTTGATAATACCGTCGCCGGCTCCCGAGCTGATCTGCGTCTGCAACCAGGCGATTTTGCCCTGGAAATCGGGGATGGGGGCCAGCCAGCGGGCATTGGTGGCCACGCGGATCTGAATTTCGCCGCGGGCGGCGTTTAGTAAAATCGTGTCGAGTTCGATGTATTTCCCTTTTTTCCCCGATCGATAGGTAGTGTCGATACTACGTTGAATGGCGAACGGATAATTCGTGCCCGAGGTGTCTGTTATCTGGACCACCTCCAGTGTGGGTTGCAAGGTGAAATCGCCCGGATTGACGGGTTCCTGTTCGCAGCTGCTGAATACAATAAGCGCTGCCAGCAATCCTGAAATTAGAATTCTTCTCATATCCTGTTGTTTTTCCCCGGTAGTGACTCGTCTTCAATCCCTGCCGGGGAGCTGTTTGTATTTAATTTTTTATGAATTTTCCGGAATAAATCGTACCATCGCTGGCGTATATCCGCAGCGTATAAAGTCCGCTCGCATGCCGTGCCACTGGTATCGATGTGGTAGGATTGGCTACCGAATCGATCAATTGTCCGGCAGCATTGTAGAGGCTGATGCTGCTCACCGCGGCATCGCCCGGCAGCGAATACTGAATGAATTCGGAAGCCGGATTGGGGTAGACATTGATTCGGGTGGCAAAATAAGCCGGGCGTTGCAGGCTGGTGGGATGTACAGTTACCTGAGTAATGATGGAATCGACATTGCTGGCTACCGCAAAATTCGACCATTTGGGCAAACTGTACGGATGCGCGGTGGATACGTCGTTACCCATGTCCCAGTAGAAAATACCGGCCAGGTCGTTGGTGTGAATGAATTCGCTGCGGTTGTAGGTTTGATTCACCCCGGTAATGTGCCGGTATTGACCGTTGGCATCGAGTACTACATCCATATCGGGGGTGTAGGGTGGCTCGAGCAATCCGTTGCGAACCCCGATGGGCTGCGACGAGCTTACCACGTTGGAGCCGGCCTGGTCGGTGGTAGCGCGCGAAGTGGTGGTAGCGTACGAAAGAAGGATTTTATCTTTCGGATAGCCATGGTTCACAAACATCGAATAGCCGTTGGTAAATGTATTCCATTTGAAGATATAGGGTTGGGGGCCGTAAATCTGGAAATTGAAATAATCGACGTATTGAAAATATTTTGCCGGAATGGCATACGAAACGTAATGCGGCGATACGGTGAATATTTTCTCACCGGGCATCAGTTTCCCGACTTCTTCAATCAGCAGCCCGTAATTGTTGAAGCAGGTGCCGTCGTAGCACCATTCGAAATCGAGGTCGATTCCGTCGAAATCGCTTGCAGCAGCTACGATACCCTGTGCCATCAGCTTGCGCTTGGCCGCATCGGCTATGGTACCCTGCCAGTTGTCGTGGCCCTTCACGCTCATGCGCAGCGTATAGCCGCGGTACCCTTTATAAGCGCTCCGCACGATGTTCATAAAATGCTTGTACGAATACGAGTCGTAACCGGGATTGCTGATGCTGTCGTAGTTCCAATACGAGTTCATTTTGTACAATACCGATTGAGCCGTAATAATTTTTCCAAATCCCGGCATGGGGAGTTCGTTCATGTAATTTTTTAGCTGATCTTCGGTAAGATCGATATGCCAGATGACCGTTTCGTCGAGCTTTGCTTTCAGGTTTTGCCCTACCACGGCAGTCGTGCCGGCCACTCCCTGAGGCAGTAGGGTGGTGGGTTGTGTTGCAGGCGTGCCGGTACTGTTGGGGAAATAACCCTTGCCGTTTACTGCAAACATAAAGGTTTTGGAGATTCCCAGTTCGAGCGAAAAGGCTACGATGCCCAGGTGCCACCAGTTGCCTACCGGATTAGCAAGCATAGCGGGAGTAATGGGACGTTTGAATTCCAGTCCGTTGAGGCGCACGATGAGTTCTTTGGTTTCCGGGTTGCCCAGGCGGATCGAAAAACCCTGAGTTGCCGAACTTTCTTTTTTGAAGATAAAGGCTCCTTCGGTCCATTCGTCGAGGTAGATCCAGGTGTGGAAGGAGTATTTGGTGTCGGGAATAAGTGCATTGGGGCCCACCGACATTGCCGCCCCGGCGCCGTTAAACGCAACTACACCCTGCCGTCCCTGGAAGTCGGGGAGGTAAGACGTGTTGGTCAGTTCACCCTGGTTTACGGGAAACGGCAGGGTGATTTTACCGGTAGCGTCGGATTCGACGCCCAGCATGATGATGTCGTTGGCCAGCAGGTATTTTTCACGGTCGACACCCCGGTCGGCAAAGCGCGAAAAATCGGTGTAAGCCATTTGTTTGCGGTATTTAAAAGCTTTATTGTCGGTTACTTGTGTCCGTTGCGCTCCCGACGATGAAAATACTCCATGGTGATTGAAGGTGTAATCCACTACATTTTCGCAGAGGTTTTGGTCGAATTTATAATACAGCACCAATTGGTTCCAGTGGGGATGGTATTTGTTGAGGGTGTTGCGCCACAATAAAAAATCGGTAGGAAGGGCGCTGGTCCAGACGCGCAGTTCGTCGATACGGCCGTTGAACTGTTCGCCGATAAGGAATGGATCGTTGGAGGCCGGAATGGTCATCGAGGTCGTGGAAGTGTGTATGCCCACCGAATTGACACGTACCGATAAATTCCCCTGTTCGTGAATGATGCTGATGTGTGCCCATTGGTTGAGGGCGGCTGCAGCTGCCGTGAGTTGAACCGATTGGGTTCCGGCCGTAAATATGAGTTTGCCGGAACTGGCGCCCAGGCGCAGGCTGAGTTCTTCGCCGCCCCTGCCGCGGCTGAAAACAGCGGCTCCCGGAGACCAGGTTGCAGGATGTATCCAGACCTGGAATGTGTAAGTATCAGCCTGATTAATTTCATTGATTTGTCCGGCGTTGACATAGCCGTTGCCGGTAAGCGAAAGCGAATAATTGTCGACTTGCGAATAGAGTGAGATCGAACCGAGCAATAACAATAGAACAAGGAAGTGTTTCATTTGGTAAAAATTTGTAGTGAACAATCCGGCAATCGCGAGGAGCCGGCAGTGATGGAAGGGGGCGCCACGAAGGTTGTAAATACCACCGGAAACAGGTGTGTGGCGCTGTCTCCGGTGGTTGGACCTTTACCTATCGTACGGAAATTTTTGCACTCATTCGTCCCGAACGAATTATATACAGTCCTGTAGCTAACTCAAAACGATCGTTATCGCTTTCGGCGATAAAATTTTTAACCGCGCGACCGGTAGCGTCGTATACATTCACAGGACTTCCGGCAGCCACATTCAGCAGTTGCACCGCATGGCCATCGACAGCCAGCTGCAGTTCTTCCGAAAGCGATTTCAGAAAGTTTAAGCCGGTAGTGCCGGGAGTATACGTTTCCATTTTACGGGTCACAGGGTCGCCCGTAGGTTCTTTTATAAAGCGAAGTTCCTTGATCAGTAAGGTTCCGTTGCCAGTTGTGGCGGTCAGTTCTATTTTCAACCGATTGGGTAATCCGGCTGGTTCGGGCACGGTGGTGTCGAATTCGTACAACATCCATTTCGTGGGGTCGTAATAGGCTTCTCCTTCGTCGTTTGGGAGCGGATCGCCATATTCGTCGGTGGCCTGAAACGCATCGCTCGGAAACGGAGAGTGCGCGTTGAAGTCGCTTGGCGAGGTGTTGTTCTGGGCATTGGAGGTATAGAATTTACCGAGAAACGAGCCGGTATTGCTGATGGTGTTTTCGGCAATTGAAAATACCAACCGTACCCTTACGGTTGCTTTTTTAGTAGCCTCGGCCGTAGTCATGCCTTCGTCCACAAATTGCTTAATGGTGGGAGTTTTGGTTTTGTCGGCGTAAAAATTCATATTGAACCAGGCTCCGTTGTAACCGGCTCCCATCGCCGTGCCTGCACTGTATGCCGAGCTCTTGCCGCGCAGTACCAGTACTTTTCCTATTGTTCCGCCCAAATCGACAATATTAAGGCCTTCCTGGATGGCTGCCGGCTGTGCCGCTTCGAGACCTGTAAATACGGCCGGTCCGCCCGCCAATACCAAAAAACCATTGTTGAAATTCTCGACAGGGACGGTCCATCCTGCCGGAGGATTGGCGCCGGCATTCGTCGCGTTCACGGTAAAACGGCCTACCGCCTGTTCCGAAAACAAATAACGTGAAG
This sequence comes from Paludibacter sp. 47-17, assembly GCA_001898935.1. Lineage (GTDB taxonomy): Bacteria > Bacteroidota > Bacteroidia > Bacteroidales > Paludibacteraceae > Paludibacter. Next base: position 36,271 of record MKVT01000021.1, on the reverse strand, counting down.
GAGTGATGTCTTCTTCGGCAACAGCCGTGAATTGCATACCTGCAAAAGCAGCTAAAAGCAGTAATGTTTTTGATTTCATAAGTACACTGAATTAAAGTTGAAAATTTGATGCCACAAATGTAAGCAGATCCTGCCGAATTGATGTTCGATTTCGTTCTTGCTTTGTCCGATATTGTACGAATTGACGGGAATGAAATTAAAATTATTTAGTTATGTGTCGCATTTGGATAAAATTGTACACAGAAAATACAATTTCAAACATGAATTTCGAATAATAAGCTTAAATTTGCAATTCAACAGAAGTAAATTGTGCAGGTTAACCCATTATCATTCATGAAATGAACAAAAAACAAAAATTAGCGGCGTTCACCGGTATGTCGGCCTTGCTGGTCGGGAGTGCTGCACTGGCAGTACCCAAGAAACCCTTGAATATTATCTACATCATGTCCGACGATCATACCGAGCAAATGATCAGTGCTTACGATCTTCGTTTCGGCCATACGCCTGCTATCGATCGCATTGCCGGCGAAGGTCTCCGGTTTACACGGAGCTTTGTCGCCAATTCCATTTCAGGACCCAGCCGGGCCTGCATGCTCACCGGCAAGCATAGTCATAAAAACGGTAAAGTCGACAACCAGGATCATTTCGACGGTTCGCAGCAAACAATGCCCAAGCTGATGCAGGCGGCAGGTTATCAAACAGCAATGATAGGGAAATGGCATCTCGAAAGCCTCCCCACCGGTTTCGATTATTGGGAAATTCTTCCGGGCCAGGGCAATTATTACGAACCCGATTTTATAACCAGCAAAGGTATGCACCGCGAACGCGGGTATGTTACCGACCTGATTACCGATAAAAGTATCGATTGGCTCGAGCAGCGCGACAAACAGAAGCCTTTTCTGATGTTTGTGCATCATAAAACGGCGCATCGCAACTGGATGGCAAAACTCGACGATTTGTATGCTTACGAGGATAAAACCTTTCCGGTACCGGCCAATTTTTTTGATTCGTACGCTAACCGTCCTGCTGCTGCGGGACAGGAAATGGAAATCGACCGGCACATGACTTTTCTGTACGATCTGAAAGTGCAGCATCCCCGGGGCGAGAAACATCCTTACGATGGTTTTGTCAACGGCCCCGACGGTACCTTCGGACGTATGCGTCCCGACGATCGCCGGGTCTGGGACCAGTTTTACGATTCGATAAGTAACGATTTGAAAGAACGTAACTTAAGCGGGCGCGATCTGGTGCTCTGGAAATACCAGCGTTATATTAAAGATTACCTGAAAACGGCCAAATCGATGGACGATAATATTGCCCGCTTGCTCGATTACCTGGAGAAAGAAGGCTTGCTCGATAATACCTTGATCGTATATACGTCCGATCAGGGCTTTTATATGGGCGAACATGGCTGGTTCGATAAACGATTTATGTACGAAGAATCGCTCCGCACGCCGCTGGTGATACGAATACCCGATGCTATGGCCGGCCGGCGGGGCAGGGTAGTATCGCAACTGGTACAGAACATCGATCATGCTGCTACTTTTCTCGATCTGGCAGGTGTGCCGGTTCCCGGCGATATTCAGGGGGAATCGTACGCCGATTTGATCCGGGGCAAAAAATCGGCGGGCAACCGGAAAGCGATTTATTATCATTATCAGGAATATCCGGCCGAACATATGGTGAAAAGGCATTATGGAATTCGTACCGAACGCTATAAACTAATTCATTTTTATAACGATATCGACCATTGGGAGTTGTATGACCTGAAAAAAGATCCGTCGGAAATGACCAATCTGGCTGCCAATCCGCGGTATCGTAAACTCCTTGCAAAATTAAAAGTGCAGTTGCACGAACTTCAGGTAAAGTACGACGATCCGATCCGTTTTCGGTTTCCGCCGGTAGCCGGCCTGCATACAAAATAATAATCACATACTACAATTTATAATGATTTGTAAATCAAAGCGTTTGCTGTACAGCTTGCTGGCGGCCCTGCTCATGCTGTTTGGTGCCGATACGGTAAGGGCACAGCTTATTCCGCAACCGGCACAGCTCCGGTACACTTCCGAAGCATTCGAATTCAACCGTTCGACCCACTGGAATATCGCCGATTCAACGGTGCTCCGTGTAGCTCAGCCTTTTATCGACCAGCTTCAACGGGCAAGCGGATTACCCCTGCGCATACGGCTGAAGGGTAAACCCGCCCGAAATTCGGTACAAATGACCTACGATCCGGGCTTGTGCGAAGAGGGTTACCGGCTCGCTGTTTCAACGCAATCGATCCGCATCGAAGCCTCTACCCGACGCGGATTTTATTATGCACTCCAAACCCTGTTTCAATTGATGCCCGATACGGTGTATGCCTTCGATGAGTCGGCGACCCAAGGTTTGTACAGGGCGGTTAAACCCCTGAAAATAAAAGTTCCCGGAGTGAGCATCGACGATGCTCCCCGGTTTGGATATCGTGGCTTTATGCTCGATGTAGCCCGGTATTTTATGCCTAAACAGGAGGTGTTGAAACTCATCGGTTACCTGGCCATGCACAAAATAAATGTGTTGCATTTACATCTGGTCGACGATAATGGATGGCGGATTGAAATTAAAAAATATCCGCGTCTTACCGATACCGGTGCCTGGCGGGTCGACCGGATCAATTCCTTCCCTTTGCGCGCCAACCCCGAAGCGGGCGAGTCGGCTGTAAAAGGGGGATATTATACGCAGGAAGATATGCGCGAAATCGTAGCTTTTGCAGCCCGTCATCAGATTGAAGTGATTCCCGAGATCGAAATGCCGGCACATACCAATTCGTCGCTGGCAGCCTATCCCCACCTGGCTTGCCCGGTAGTGGAGCAGATACCCGGGGTGCTGCCGGGAGGCGGCGGAACGCAGGCCGCCGTGATTTATTGTGCGGGCAACGATTCGGTGTTTACTTTTCTGGAAGATGTTCTCGGCGAAGTGATGGACATATTTCCTTCGAAATACATCCATATCGGAGGCGATGAAGCTATAAAAACGCATTGGAAGCAATGTGCGTTATGTCAGGCCAGAATGAAAGAGCATGCTATTCCTGATGAGGAAGAATTGCAGAGCTATTTCATCGGGCGTATTAACCGTTTCTTGCTACAGAACGATCGCAGGTTGATAGGCTGGGACGAACTGGTCGACAGCAGGATACCCGAAAAAGCCGTGATTGTGGGCTGGAGAGCCGATGGGTCGGGGGCAGAAACAGCTGGAGAGCAGGGATTTAACTATATAAAGAGTCCGGCATGGTATTATTATTTTATACGTTACCAGGGGCCGCAATGGTTTGAGCCGTTTACGTATTTTGGAAACACTACCTTGTACGATGTGTACAACTACGAGCCGCTTCCGGCAAGGTTGCCGTCTTCGGTAGGAAAACAGATGTTGGGGGTGCAGGCTTGCTTATGGACCGAGTTTGTCAGCCGTCCCGAAGAGGCTTATTACCTTGTTTTTCCCCGGTTGGCTGCATTTGCCGAATCGGCCTGGTCGCAGCCCGACCGGAAAAACTGGAACGATTTTACCCGTCGCATGGATCCTATGCTTCGGCGTTATCAATGGCTGGGTATTCCGTATGCCCGTTCGATGTACAATATTCAGCACCGGGTGGTGCCTTCCAATGGCCGGTTGAAAGTAACCCTCACCAATATCCTTCCTGCCGTCGACCTTCGATATACCCTCGATGGCAGCGAACCCGGGCCCGGCTCGCAGCTCTACAGCGATACCTTATGGTTAAATCCGGGTACAATGGTGCGGGCCGCCACCTTTGCCGGCGGGCAGCGTAGGGGCGAGATACTGTCGCTCAATACATTGAACCACAAAGCGGCAGGGAGCAAAATAGTATCGTCGGAAGCAATGGCCGGGGTATTGCTCAACGGAGTAAGAGGCAGCGAAAAACTGACCGATGGAGAATGGGTTGATTTATACGACCGCGATGCCCGCTTCGAAATTCACTGGCCCGATACGATCAGCATCTCCCGGTTGGGAGTAGGGATGTTGAACAATGCAGGAATGGGGGTTCATTTCCCTGCTTCCATCCAGGTCATGATTTCTACCGACGGGCAAAATTTTATACCTTTACGGCTGCATTCGTTTTCGGATACCGAACGCTTTCAGCAAGGGCATTTCCGAACCACCCGTTATATCGAATTGGGCGCCCGGAAGGTAAAAGCTATGCGCATTCTCGTTCAAAATCCGGGAATTACGCCGGAATTTCATCTTCGCAAAGGAATTGCAACACGGGCAGCTCTCGACGAATTAATTATCGAATAACTACACGAACCATGAACACAAAACGTATTTTATTGGCTTTTTTAGTGCTTACGGGATGGATGGCTCCTGTTGCGGATGCACAAAATTATGTGGCCGTACCCGACGGAGCCGACGATGCCGCTGTGCTCGAAGCTGCACTTGCTGTGCGGCCTTCCGAACGACAAATGGCATGGCAGGAACTGGAATATTACGGATTTATTCATTTTGGTCCGAATACATTTACAGGCAAGGAATGGGGCGACGGCACCACCGATCCGGCCGTGTTCAATCCGACCGGACTTGATGCCAATCAATGGGTTGCTGTATTCAAGGAGGCCGGAATGAAAGGATTGATACTCACAGCCAAGCATCACGATGGATTTTGTTTGTGGCCCACGGCTACGACGGAATATTCGGTGGTACAATCGCCCTGGCGTTCGGGCAAAGGCGATCTGGTGAAAGAAGTTGCCGATGCATGCAGGGCGGCCGGTCTGAAATTCGGAGTGTATTTATCGCCCTGGGACCGCAACCATCCTGCCTATGGCGATTCGCCTGCCTACAACGAAGTGTTTCGCCGCCAGCTTACCGAACTGCTCACCAACTACGGCGAGGTGTTTGAAGTCTGGTTCGACGGTGCCAATGGAGAAGGTCCGAATGGTAAGGTTCAGCAATACGATTTCGAATCGTATTACGCCCTTATTCGCCAACTTCAGCCCGGTGCCGTAATTGCGATTATGGGGCCCGACGTGCGCTGGGTAGGAAATGAGGCGGGCAAGGGGCGCGATCCGGAATGGAGCGTGTTGCCGGTGGAAGTAGCTTCGCGGCGTAAAATTGCTGCCGATTCGCAGCAGGATGTAAAGCAAGATATGTTTGTACCCAAAGATGCGCGCGGAAACGACTTGGGTAGTCGTGAAAAACTGAAGGGCACCTCGGGAATCATCTGGTATCCGTCCGAAGTCGATACGTCCATCCGTCCGGGCTGGTTTTATCATTCCTCGCAGGACGATAAGGTAAAATCGCCCCGTCAGCTCGAAGATATTTACTATAGTTCGATCGGGATGAATTCGACCTTGTTGCTCAACATTCCTCCCGATCGCAGGGGCTTGATTCACGAGAACGATATCGATCACCTGATGGCGCTCCGCCGGCGTATCGAGGCTACCTTTGCCGTGAACCTGGCCCGGCAGGCGAAACTGAGCAGTGTCAGACCAGCCAGAGGTTTTGAAGCAACCAAACTGACCGACGGCGATAAGCACAGTTATTGGAAAGCCACTACCGCCGCCAGCGAACACGCTATTGAATTCCATTTTAAAAAGCCGGTCACTTTCGACCGGTTGATGCTTCAGGAAAATATACGCAATGGTCAGCGCATCGAAGCTTTTCAGCTGGAAATCTATCAGAACGGCCGGTGGATGAAAGTGGCCGAAGGCCTGACTGTGGGTTACAAACGCTTGCTTCGCTTTGAAAAAGTGTCGTCCAAAAAAGTAAGGGTGAAGATTACAGCGTTCAGGGCGGCTCCAGAGCTCATCGAAGCCGGATTGTATCTTGCACCGGAGAATTAGCGCTACTCAACTGTTAATTAATGGAGGATTGGACGATTCGCGTACAATATCGGGCCAAAAGCGAATGATTTTGTACTCAGGGGGTAAACATACCATGTACATTTGCAGCATTATTAACACAAGTAATAATCTTTTAAATGTAATGCTTTATGAAAAAAATGATTACCCTGGTGCTAGGCATCATGTTGGTTGGGGGCGTTGAGGCCACAGTTTATGTTGTTCCGGGAGGAACCGGCGACGGTTCGTCGTGGTCGAATGCACTGGGCGATATACAATCGGCCGTTAATGCTGCTCAAGTACTCTTTTCGACCTCGTCGGAAGCACAGGATGTATGGGTGAAAGCCGGGACGTACTCGACGGCTGCCGCTCCTGTTCTGATGAAAGAGGGAGTGAATCTTTACGGTGGTTTTGCCGGAACCGAAACCGAGTTGTCGCAACGGGCCAGAGGAACCGATCCGTGGGATTTTACCCATGTTACGATTCTCGATGGGGGAGCAGCCAAACGTTGTATCGAAGTTGCCGCCAATTTTCCGGCCGTATATGTAATCGATGGATTTACCATTACCAACGGTAACGGTCAGGGAACACAATTGAACAACAGCGGCGGTGGTGTGCTGCTGCGGGCCAACCTGAAATTACAAAACTCGATTGTCACCGGAAATACGACTACCGGAAACGGTGGCGGGATTAATGCCGTAGGGGGGATTGTTTCCAATTGCCGGATATACAACAATACTACTACCTCGGGCACAATTCCTGCCGCCGGTGGAATATACGCCGCTCCGGCTTCGGGTTTTGCATCGCTCATCGAGCACTCACTTATCGAACAAAATGCACAGGGTGGGGTGCGGGTGCAGGCTGCCGGCAACAGCACGTTGAACAGCCTGATTATCCGCAACAATACTTCAACGGGTGCAGGAGCGGGGATTTATACCAACAATCCGGGGAGTTGTACGATTACCAATTGCCTGATCACGAACAATACCGGAAACAATACCGTATATCTGAACAAAGGCACCATGGTAAACAATACCGTTGCCAACAACGAAGGTCTTATCTACCTGGCTTCGGCTACCAATACCGGCGAATTGTACAATAATATTGTCGTGGGCAATGTTGCCAAAGCTACTACAACTCCGGTTGCTATCAGCGTGGTTGCCGGTTATCCTGCCGGTAAAGTAAAATTCAATGCTACATGGCCCAGTGTTGCGTCGTATAGCTGGGCCGACGGTTCCGATTCAATTCTGCTTACCGATGCGGCCACTGCCTGGCAGGATATTGCTTTTATTGCTCCCACTTCGTTTGCCGGTGCTACCACCGATGCAGTTAAACTGACCGAAATCGCCCAGGCAAACTGGAAAGTCGGTTCGGCTTCATTGGCGGTGAATGCAGGCGAAAATAGTTATTTCCCTGCTGCGATCACGTTCGATCTGGCTGGTTTGGACCGGATTGCAGGTGCCCGCATCGATTTGGGTGCATATGAACTTCCCGAAGGCACAACTGCTCCGGATGCTTCGCCGGAAAACAGGGTGTCGGTTGCCGTAGGGGGAGATCGGGTTTATATTTCGGGTCTGACTGCCGGCGAGGAGGTAGCAGTTTATTCCATCGCAGGTACGATGATGGGCTCGGTGAAAGCCGCTTCGGAGCCGGTTGTCGTGAAACTTGAAAAAGGTATTTACATTGTAAAAACCCCCTCACAAACGCAAAAAATTGTTGTTCGTTAACTACTAGTTTTTTTAAGGTTGGGTTTATTCCGGGCTGGAATTGTAGTTCATTGAAAATGAATGCATTTCAGCCCTTTTTTTTGAGTTTTGAATCGGAAACGGACAAAAAAAGCACTAATCTGAATTATTTTGTCCCGTCGGTTTCTGGCGGACTCTCTATTTTTGTGTCGTTGAACTGCAACAACAACTTCTGTTCGGAAATTATCAATCAACTATAAAAGAAAATAGCATGAAAAAATTAGTTTTACTTCTTGTTCTGGGCATATCGATGTACACGTTTGCCGAATCGAAAAACGGAGTGGTGTATGTAAAACCAGGAGCAACCGGAACCGGAGCTTCGTGGGATGATGCATTGGGCGATATTCAGGCTGCTATCACACTGGCGCGCACCGAGAATTCCCAGGCCCGTAAGGATGTGTGGGTGGCCGGTGGCGAATTTACGATTACTACGGCCATTGCACTCAACGATAGTGTGAATGTTTACGGCAGTTTTGCCGGAACCGAAACGGCTGTTGCGCAGCGTGCCCGGATTGAAAATGGAAATCCCTGGGAGTTTGCCAGTCCTACCGTGCTGAAAGGAAATGGCGCCCGGTTGGTTCAGGCCGGAGGTCATATGGATATGGAAACCATTTTCGACGGATTTGTACTCACGGGAGGAAATGGTACGGGTTCGGCTTTGAGTGGCTCGGGCGGCGCTGCTGTGGCACGTGGTAATGTGGTGTATCAGAACCTCATTGTAAGAGAAAATACTGCTACGGGCGCCGGAGGTGCTTTTATCATGACGGGTGGGACGGTACGTTACTGTTTGATCGAATCGAACGTACATACTACGGGAGGTAACGGTGGCGGCGGCATCTTTTCCAATCCGCCGGCCGGTTATCCTTCGTATATCGAACATAATGTGATCCGGAACAATTCGAGTACGGTGCGTGGTGCCGGTATTGGTGTACAGGGAGCCGAAATGACCTATGTTTCGCACAACCGCATCTACAATAATACAGCGGCCGACGGTACGTCCATGAAGCCGGGCGGAGGTATTTACTCCAACAGTGCCAGCAACCGCATTCTCAATAATTTGATTTACAACAATACGGGCGGAACGGCCGTATATTACAACGGAGGAAATTTCTACAACAACACTGTGGTGAAGAATATCGGAGGTATTTATCTGGCCGGAAACGCGATCAATATTGCCAATACCGTTGTTTGGGGCTGTGCGACCGATGTTACGGGTACCACTCCCACCAGTATTACGGGGGTTGCCAACTCGTCGTGGAATGTATCCAATAATGCGACTTATAACCCCATTCCGACCGATAAGAGCTGGACCATCGAAAACAATATTCAACTTTCGTCGAATGTGTCGAACGGGAATATCCCGGAACCTGCACCAGGTACGGTAGGAAGCGGGCCTAAGTTTGTCAAAGTGACCAGTTTCTATGGTGTGGCGCTCGATGATGTACAAAAAGCCAACCTGGATAGCGCCAATTGGGATATCAGCAGTACTTCGCCGCTTGTAAATAGGGGCAAGCCGATTGAAACGGTGGTGGTTGATTTTACAGGCTTGAATCGTCCGCAGGGATTCCCGGCTGCCGAAGCCAACTACGATATAGGAGCCTACGAATTGCCGTATTACACGGTAGTTGCGGGAGAGAAAGACGGTGCGCAGGGTAAAATATACAGCTCACTGGGCGAACTTCTTCCCGAAAACTTCAGCTATGGTTATGCCAGGGGTTCGTTGCTCGAGCTTTTCTTCGAACCGCTTACCAGCAACGAGATTGCGCGTGCCTACTATACCCTTTCGACCGATGGAGGATTAACCTTTACCGGCGACGAAGTTGAGTTTACCGGTGAAATTGATAACGATGGTTTCTGGAGAACGCATGTGAATGCATCGTTCAAGGTGAGCGTGGTGTGGGTAGCCGGAACTTCAACCGACGAATTCGACCGGCCGGAGGTACGCTTGTACGGAGAAGCGGGTGCCATACGTATCGCAGGACTCGAAACGGGTGAGCGGGTGGATGTGTATTCCTTGGCGGGAGTGCTGGTTAAGAGTGTTAAATCCACATCGACCGAACTTCAGCTGGATGCTGCAGCCGGAATGTACCTGGTTCGTACGTCGGCCGGTGTAAACAAAGTGATTGTTCGATAATCCGATAACACACAGCAATGAGCAGATTAGTAAAATTTTTAGCGATGCTGGCGCTGGTCCTGATTAGTTCGGGACTGGCTGCCCAGATCACCGTTACGGGAACTGTTTTCGACGAGGCCGGAGAATCGTTGCCGGGCGTGAACATCATTCTTAAAGGTCAGGACAAAGGAACGATTACCGATTTCGACGGAAAGTTCAGTTTGCCGGTTCCCAATGTGAATTCGGTATTGGTGTTTTCGTACCTGGGCTACCAGACGGTCGAAATGAAAGTTGATCGTTCGAAGCCGATGTCGGTGGTAATGAAAGAAGAAACCAAAGCGCTGAACGAAGTGATGGTTATCGGATATCAGGATGTTCGGAAACGCGACCTTACCGGTTCGGTAGCTAAAGCCAATATCGACGATATGCTGAAGGCGCCGGTTGCCAGTTTTGATCAGGCACTGGCGGGACGTATTGCCGGGGTAAACGTGAGTTCGGGCGAAGGCACCCCGGGTGGAGTGATGAAGATTATCATCCGCGGAAACAATTCGCTTACACAGGATAATACTCCTTTGTTCATTATCGATGGTTTCCCGGTGGAGGATCCTGCAGTAGGCAGTTCGGTGAATCCCAACGATATCGAGTCGATCGATGTATTGAAAGATGCTTCGGCTACCGCTATTTATGGTGCGCGTGGCGCCAATGGTGTCATTATTATTACCACCAAGAAAGGGAGCATCGGCGAACCGCAGATTAGTTACGACGGCTCGGCCGGTATTCAGCGGATCACCCGGAAAATCCCGATGATGGATGCCTACGAATTTGTTCGTTTGCAAAGTGAAATCGCGCCTGATATTATTTCGGGCGAGAACGGCTATTTCAAAACCTATGAAGGAAAAACCTATTCGCTGGACGATTATCGCAATGTGCCGCAATACGACTGGCAGGATCTGATCTTTCAGGACGCTTTCCAGCAGAGCCACAGCGTATCGCTCACGGGCGGAACGGCCGGTAACCGCTACAATGCTTCCTTTTCGTATTACGATCAGGACGGGGTGGTGCTTGCCTCCAATTACAACAGGATCCAGGGACGGTTGGGTACCACGATTAAAAAGAACAAGCTCACCGTCAACCTCACGACGAATTATTCGCGGGCTTCGCAAACGGGAAGTTCGCCTTCGCAATCGTCGTACAGCGGCATGAATAACTTATTTTACAGTGTATGGGGCTATCGCCCGGTGACACAACCGGGAATTCCGCTTACATCGTTGTTGAACAATACTACCGACGAAGGAGTGGATCCTACCAACGATTACCGGTTCAATCCGATCCTGTCGCTCAACAACGAATACCGTAAAACGATCACTTCGTATACTCAATACAACGGATTTCTGGAATACGAACTTTCGAAAGGGCTGAAGCTGAAAGTTTCGGGCGGATACACGATCGATGGCCGCCGGGGCGAAACCTTCAACAACTCGAAAACACGCTACGGATCGCCGGTATCCAACGATAAGGTAAATGCAACTTTGTCGACTTCGGAACGTAAAACCTGGCTCAACGAGAATATTCTTACTTATCAGGCGAATGTTGATAGAAAACACTTCATTAATGCGCTGGCCGGGATCACCATGCAGGAATCGATGTACGACTTCTACAGCATGAAAACCATCAACATCCCCAACGAATCGCTGGGAATGGCGGGGATGAGTCAGGGGACGCCCAACGACATCAATTCCATCCTGTCGAGTTGGGGGATGATGTCGTACCTGGGCAGGTTTAACTACAACTATCTGTCGAAATACTATTTCACGGCTTCGTACCGTATCGACGGTTCTTCCAAGTTTGCCAAGCGAAATCGTTACGGATATTTTCCTTCGGCATCGCTTGCCTGGAATTTTACCGAAGAAAACTTCCTGAAAGAATACAGTTACTGGCTGAGTTCCGGAAAATTACGGTTGAGCTGGGGTGAAACCGGAAATAACAGGGTGGGCGAGTACGATACCTACGCCCAGTTGCTGATGCTGCAGGGCGCACAGGGTAATTTCTCGGGTATCAACGATATAACGCATGGAATTTATCCCTTCAACAACAACGTCAGTTCGGTAGGTGCGATACCCGGCAGTTTACCCAATAAAGATCTGAAATGGGAAACAACTACACAAACCAATATCGGTATGGATGTTTCGTTGCTGAAAGAAAAGATAAGTCTGACATTCGACTGGTACAATAAAATCACTTCCGATCTGTTGCTGAATGCAGCGCTGGTGCCCTCGTCGGGGCATGGTGCAGCCATGAAAAATATTGGTAAAGTTCTGAACCGGGGTTTTGAATTTACCGTGAACACCACCAATATCCAGACACGGAAATTCCGCTGGACCTCGAATTTCAATATCGGTATCAACAAAAACGTGGTGCTCGGTTTGGCCGAAAATCAGTTGTCGATGCGTACCAATGCCTATTTTGACCAGAATTTCACGTCGCCCAATTATATCGCTAAAGTAGGTTATCCTATCGGGATGATGTATGGTTATATTTTCACGGGAACGTATAAAGAGGACGATTTTAATTCGGATGGCGCCAATTATTCGCTGAAACCGGGGGTAGCCCGTTATACTGCCGAAAACAATACGCAGCCGGGATACCCGAAATATGCTGACTTGAACGAAGATGGAATTATTGATTCCAACGACCAGACTTTCATCGGCCGGGGCGAACCGAAGCATGTCGGCGGTTTTACCAATAACTTCGAGTATGCAGGCTTCGATCTGAGTATTTTCTTCCAGTGGTCGTACGGCGCCAATGTGCTGAATGCGAATAAGCTGATGTTTGAAACCGGTTATAACCGCCGCCGCGACCTGAACCAGTTTGCAAGCTTTGCCGGTCGCTGGACTCCGACAAATACCGACAGTGATATTCCACGGGTGAGCGCATCGCCTTCGAATAATTTATTTTCGACCCGCCTGATTGAAGATGGTTCGTACTTGCGCTTAAAAACGCTTTCGCTGGGATACAGCCTGCCGAAAAATGTGCTCGATAAACTCAAGCTCAAAAAAGCCAGAATATACGTTTCGGGACAAAATCTGTTCACCTGGACCTCCTACAGCGGTTACGATCCGGAGGTTTCGATCCGCAATTCGGCCCTTACGCCTGGTCTCGATTTTTCGTCGTATCCGCGTGCCAAATCAGTGAATCTAGGTGTTAATGTTAATTTTTAATCGGCAAAACAATGAAAACCAACCAATTCTTATCCTTATTTATCCAACCGGCATATATACTGGGAACACTCCTGTTGTTTGCTTCGTGCGAGCGCCTGCTGGAAAAAGAACCTTATACGCTGACACTGGAAACCTATTTCAACAACGAAACTGAGTTGGAAACTTTCCTCACCGGCGTGTACAGCCCCATTATGCAGGAGCATTTTTACGGCAACAATTATCCCTTGTACAATGCGGGTGGCGACGATTTGACGTTTTATCAGCGTTCGTCGCCGGCCAGTAGTATATTATGTGCGAATGCCAACAGCAGTAATTCCTATATCACCACCTACTGGAGGATTTTGTACGAAGGTATCAACAGGGCCAACATACTGCTTGAAAATATCGACAAAAACGCGTCCATCCCGCAGGGGTATCGCGACCGGATACGTGCCGAAGCCCTGTTTTTGCGCTCGTTTTATTATTTCAACCTGATACAGGGCTGGGGCGATGTTCCCTTACGCCTGCAATCGACCAAAAGCGTATACGGGCTCGATGCACCCCGGGCCGATAAGCAGCTTATATACGATACCCTCATAGCCGATATCGTGAGCTCACTGCCCCATTTGTACAAATCGACCGATCTGCCGTATACCGGCAGGGTCACCCAATCGGCGGCCAAGGGTATTCTTGCCCGGATTTACCTGTTCAGGGCGGGAGAACATTTCCGCGACAATACAGCACCCGATGCCAATCGTCAGCTGTATTTTGCCGAAGCGAAACGTTGGGCGCTGGAAGTAAAAGAAAGTGGTTTACACGGTCTGGTAACTCCATATCAACGCGTATTTCTCGATTTGTCGGAAGATAAGTATAATAGCACCGGGGTGCGCGAAAGCATATGGGAAGCCGAAGAGGCAGGTAACCGTTCCACCGTCGAACAAGCAGCCGGAAGGTTGGGGAATACCCTTGGATTCGGAAGTTCCAACGATTTTTCGTCGACCGAAGGATTGAAGGAGTTGATGGGACTGGCCAATCCCGGGTACAGCTATAAATTTGCTTATGCATCGCTTAAATTATACGAAATGTACGAATCGGAAGGCGACACTGCCCGTGGCGACTGGAATATCGCCAACTATGAGTATGTATTCGAATCGAGCGGTTCGCGCAAGGTCCTCGGCCGGAAATATTATTTCGGAAAGAAGCGCCCCGAATACATCGAGCCCGACGGATTCAGCTTTACCGAAGAAACCGAGGCTGCCAGCAACCGGAATAAAACCCGCTGTGCTGCCAAGTACCGTCGCGAACACGAAGTAGTGGGCCCGAAAAACAAAAATTATACTCCTATTAATTTTCCGATACTTCGCTATAGCGATGTGCTGCTCATGATTGCCGAGGCCGATAACGAACTCACCCCCGAGCCGTCGGCGCTTGCCTACGAGTGTATCGATGCCGTTCGCAACCGCGCCGGAATAATGCCACTCGCCGCACAAACGCTTACCAAAGCCCAGTTCCGCGATGCCATCAAAAAAGAACGTGCTATGGAACTCTGTTTCGAAGCCGGCCGCCGGTGGGACCTCATTCGCTGGGGAGAATTCGGTGCGACGATGCGCAGTATGCAGGGATTTGTAAATCAGGAAGGTTGGGGCGGAAACTTCAAATATGCATCGGCCTATTACAATGTTCCCGATACGTATACCTATTTCCCGATTCCCGACTCGGAAATGTCGATTAATAAACTCATCACTGCAAACAATCCTGGTTGGTAAATTAACTAATGAGCTACCGTATGAAACTACATAAACTATCAATGGTCGCAGCGCTGCTTGCTTTATTCGCGGCATGTGACGACGACCTTCAACAGCCGGTCGATTTTTCGGTCGACATCGAACCTTCGTCGAGCCTGGTGATTGACGATACGCTGATAACCGCTCCCAAAGGAAGCAAAATTAATTTCCGGTTCAAGGGAGATCCCGATTTTATTTCCTTTTCGTATACACGTTTTGTACCCACACTGCCCGAGCTGAGTTTTTCGACCCGTGCTGCCTGGGGTACCAGTGTGGCCAATTCGCTGAACGTATTTGTTTCCGACGAATTTAACGGATTGCTGTTGAACGATTTTTCGAAAGATTCGGTCAATATCGCTACCCATGCGTGGAAAGATATAACAGCTGATGCGAATTTGCCTTCGGCCACCAATAAAGTGCAGGCAGCATCCATAGCGCTCGGCCGGTACCGGGGAAAGGACCTGGTCGTTGCCTTTCGGTATAAGCCTACCGTGGCTACCGACTGGCAGCCTACCTGGGTGATTTCCGATTTGCAGCTTACCAACCGGCTGGTTTCCGATAATTCGGTAGAGTCGACCTACCTGGCGGCTACCTTTGGTTTTACTCCTTTCGATATGAACAACCGTGCGGCTGCCTATCGCGATACGCTGTTAGCAGGGGTATGGTCGACCAGAAAACCGACTGAACTCACCATCAATCGTACTTCGTCCAACAACGCGCTGAATCACGACTGGTTGATATCGCGTGCGGTACGTATTCCGATGGGAATGACCGAAACTTCGGCCGTTACCGGTGTGAAGCATATGGCGGTAAGCGTCGAAAGTTATGTTCATACCTTCAATCAGCCGGGCGATTATGTGTTGAAGTTTAAAGCGATCAACCGGAATTACCTGCACAATGATTCGGTGGTGAAAACCATTCGTTTAACCGTAACGAACTAATTGGCTATGAGGGGAATCATTCTTTTTTGTATGATGTTGCTGTGGGTGCCGGTGCTGCCGGCACAACAGTATGGTTTCGAACCCGGCGCGTCGCATCCGTTCAGGGCGGGCGATGCCGGAAGTTCGCTGGCTGTTGTGACGGCGCCCTATAAAGAAGGAAGTGCTTCCCTCCGATGGAGCTGGATTGCGCCGTCGGCCTTGGTGTGCGACTACACCGTCGCGCATTCCAATTTCAGAGACGGAGTGATCTTTTGGGTGTACAACGAACGGCCGGCCGGTTCTCCTTTACGGATCGAGTACCGCGATGCGGCCGGTCAGGTGCAGTATCAATTTGAATTCGGATTAAATTATACAGGGTGGCGCATCTGCCGTATCGGAAGCAAGTATATGAAGGGTCCCAAAAAGGTGCGTACCGGATTGAAAATGCATCTGCTAAGTCCGGCCACCGTCCCGTCGGGCCGTTTGTTTATCGATCGTTTTTCGTTTGTAGCCGATGTAAATTACCAGAATGCTCCCGATGCGCAGCAGCCCGATAATACCGAGGAACAATACATCACTCACTGGAATTCGCTTTGGAAATGGGAGAGCGAACTCACGTACGCTACTTCCGTTCCGGCTTCGCTTACCACAGTGCAGCGCAACCAGCTTGCTACCATTGCGGCCAATCTGAGCGGTTTGTTGCCGGCATCGGCCAACAGTTCGTTGATTAACTCGGCAACGAGCTTGTTTGCCAATTCTTCCTTTGCGGTGGTCGATGGCTTTCTTACCGGTAAACCGCTGGTAGTGAAACCCGACAAAACGGCCGACGACCATTCGCTGGCCGAATTGGGTACCATGATGATGGGATTTGCTCAGGATGCCTTGTATACAAAAAATCCGGCGGCAGAAGAAAAGTTTCTGTTGCTCTGGAGGTATGCGCTCGACCAGGGCTTTGCCCGGGGGAGCGCAATGGGCAACAATCATCATTACGGCTACGAGACCAGGTCGATTTTTGCAGCTTCGTACCTGATGCGCGACGTGCTTGCCCGGGCAGGTGTGTTGCAGCAGGTGGCTGATGCGCTCGGATTCTGGAGCGGATTGCCCGAGTCGCGTTCTTCCCTGGCAACAGGTCGCGACGGAGTGGTCGATAGTTGGAATACCTTGCTGCTCGGGCGATTGATGGCCGCGTTGATGATCCCGGCGGAAACCGAAAGTTACCGGGCGGTACGTGCGCTTATCGACTGGACTTCGTCGTCGCTCCTGCCCACACCCGGTAATATGGGCGGTTTGAAACCCGATGGTGCTGTATTTCATCATGCCGGGCATTATCCGGCCTATGCTATCGGGGGGTTCGAAGGGTTGACTTCTTTTTTAATGGCTGTGCGTAATTCGGGACTCTCTATCGAGGAGCCGGCCAAAGCTTCTCTGGCAAAGGCCCTGACAGCGATGAAACAATATACCCATACGTACGACTGGACCATCGGACTTTCGGGCCGGCATCCGCATGCGGGAGCAATGACCGCTGAAGTGCTGGAGCGGGCGCAGCTATTGGGACTTATTACCGATACCAATCCGCAGGGATTTTTTGTGATGAATCACGCTGCCCTGGGCGTTTATCGTACCGGTAGCGCTTTGGTCACCCTTAAAGGGTATAATTCGGATGTGTGGGGTTCGGAAATTTATACGGCCGATAACCGGTATGGTCGTTACCAAAGTCATGGAGCTGTCGAGATTCTGAATGCCGGCGATCCGGTGAGTCGCGCGGCCAGCCGGTTTGCCGAAAACGGGTGGGACTGGAACAAACTTCCCGGCACCACTGCGGTGCAGCTTCCTCTTTCCCTGCTCGAAAGTCCGCAGACTTCGACGCTGATGGCCCGCTCGCCCGAACGTTTTGCCGGAGCCTCGTCGTTGCTGGGGCAGTTTGGAGTGTTCGGCATGAAACTGCACGAACAAAATGATATTAACAACACCAATTATACTTCCGACTTTAAAGCCCGTAAATCGGTGTTTGCCACCGGTAAGCGCCTCATCTGCCTGGGTACGGGCATACAGACCGCCCGTGCACACTATCCGGTTGAGACGACACTTTTTCAGCAAGTCATTTTATCGCCGTCCGATCGTGTTTCACTGAACGGAAGTTTTACCTCGGCCGAAGGGTTTTTGCACGATGCTGTGGCTTCCGGGGTGGTGGTAGTGAGCGATATGACCGGAAATCAGTACCGGGTGGCCGGTGGCAACCGGCTTGTAGTGGAAGGGAAGTTGCAACATTCGCGCCACAATAAAACGAAGGCCGAAAACTCGGGTAATTTCCTCTCCGCGCGGATTCATCACGGTATCGCCCCGGCTCAAGGAAGCTACGAATACATGGTGATGCTGAAACCCACTCCGGTCGAATCGCGCCGTTGGACCACGGCACCTGCTTACCGGGTAGTGCGGGCCGATAATATTGCACATGCGGTGTTTGATTCCGTTTCGGATGTAACGGCCTGGGTCTGTTTCGACGAAGTGACGGTTGCCGATGGGTTGCTTCGGAAAGCAGATGCCGAAACCCTGCTGATGTACCGGCCGGTGGCCGACCGGATCGTAATGAGTGTTACCGACCCGGCGCTGCATTTGCCCGAAAAAACCAAAAACAGCGAACCGACTTACGTGCCGGGTACTGCCGTGTTTAAAACCATCGAATTGCGCGGGAACTGGGAATTGCCGGTGGCCGACGATCGCGTTGCGGTCGAACACCTTAGTGCTGCAACGCGCCTGACTGTAAAATGCCGATTGGGCGACCCCGTTGAATTTACGCTTCAGCCGGTTACCACTTCGGTACCCTCGGTGTCGCCGGTCGTTCGGCTCTTTCCGCTTTCTAATGGTTTTCGCGTCGCCGGACCGACGACCGAGATATCGGTGTATTATACCAACGGTCAATTGGCTTGCAGGCAAAGCTTTTATTCCGACGAAAAATATTTCCGACTCGCCCCGCAGGTGTATGTTGTCGTGGCATCGGTTCGCGATGCGGGTCGCCAAACTTTTAAATTAGTGGTAGGATGAAACAAGAACGTAAATATGCCGGATTGAATGTGAAAGTTCTTTTCGCGTTACTCCTTTTCTTTGCTAATACGACGGCAGGTAGTGCTCAAACTTTTTTATTCGAGCAGGAGACCGTTCCTGCCGAATGGGCGGCGGGACAAGGTACGCTGTCCGTCACCGGTAAGCATTGGAAAGAAGGTACAAGAAGTCTCCGGTGGACCACCTCCGGTACGTCCGTGCTTACGGTTACGGTGCCGGCTTTCACGGCTTCGACCGGGAATTCGGCGTTTCTGCAGGTGTACACTCCGGTGCCGGCCAACGATACACTGGTAGTGGAATTCATGGCGCAGTCGGTGGTGCGCCGTACGGCCAATTACCTGCTTAATTACAAGGGATGGAGAGAGTTTAACCGGGCCTACACCGAGTATGTGTCGAATGTGTCCTTCACGGTGACTTCGGTTCGGTTCACCCTGAAACCGGCATCGGCCGGTGAACGGTCGATTTGTTTCGACGATGTGAGATTGAACCAGCCGACGGCTGCCTCCCGTATCATCGGTAGCCAGTGGTTGCTCGACAGGCAGTATTTCAAATCGAACAACGAGCAATTGAACCTGTTTGCCAATCCGACCGATATTCCGCTTGCAGAACCCCGGCCGGAGGAAATAACCGGTTTGCAATCGCTTCGTTTGAAGTATCAACCGGCTCCGGCTGCAGGTACATTTGCCAATCTGGTGAGTGCAAAGAATTACGTGAATAGCTTGTCGATTGTACGTAACGACGATGGAACCGTGTCGGGGACCGTGATTCCGACATCGGCAAGTGCGCTCACTACCGCTGCCGTAACCGATTACCTCACGAAGCTGGAAGTGTTGGCTGCAGAAGGATTGAAAGACGAGGCAACGCTCACCTTATTCCGGAATTTCCTCGATCATTTACTGGAACAGGGGTTGGGCGAAGGGGCCAATTTTATCATCAAATCCAACGATTATACGGCTTCACGTACGATACCTGCCCGTTTGCTGAATCTGCTTCCGGCCTGTAGCCCCGAACAGAAAAAAGAAGTGTTGAAGCTGGCCCGCTGGATTAGTTATTACGGTATGGTTTACGAACCGGAGGCTACCTGTCTGGCTACGCTCAATTCCGATGTGGTGTATCTGTACCTGCCGTATATGGTTACCATCGCGCTGTTCCACGACGAGGATGCAGTGGCTGTACGTGAAATGAAGGCTGTCAAGCGTTTTATCGATCGTAATACCATGTACACTCCCGGAGGTAATGATATTTTGAAACCCGACGGTACCGGATTTCATCATGGAACGCATTACAATAATTATATGTATTCGTACCAAACCTGGGCCGAAACCCTAATTGCTTTATCCGCTACTTCGTTCTCGATGGATCAGGAAGCCTACCGGCGATTTCGTAAAGCTGTGATAGCTAAGTATACGATGGCTACAAAAGACCTGGGTAATACGCGTCATTATGCCAACGCGCTGGCGGGGCGTAACCCTTTTGCATCGGGCATTCAGGTGTTTTTCAACCGTAACCTGATGGAACAGCTGATCGTAGCAGGCGGAGCTATCCTGGGTACGCCTATCGATACGGAACTGGCCGCCGCTTATAATTATTTTTTTGATACGCCGAAGTACGATGTGCCCGAAAAAAACTACGACGGTTTCTACCAGTTTAATTACAGCCCGGCGGCTATTTTCCGAAAAGGCAATTGGGTAGCCACGATGCGGGCACCCACCACTAAGTTCTGGGGAGCCGAAATCTATAGCGGCGAAAATCGTTTTGGACGTTATCAGAGCCATGGAACCCTCGATATTACTTACCGCGGGACGCAGGCTACAAGCGGATATCCGGGAAGTTCGAACGGAGGAGGATGGGACTGGAACGTGATTCCGGGCACCACCACTGTGCATTATACCAGTTGGACCGATATGATGCCCAATAAAACGACTACCGATCGTTTTGATCAGTATACCAAAACTAAAAACTTTTCGGGTGCGCTGGCATGGGGCGATTGCGGGATTTTTGCCACCGATTTCGATCAGATCGATAACTGGGGAAGTCAGAAATTTGTACCCACCAATCTGGTGTTTAAGAAAAGCATGATGGCTTTCGGCGATCTGATTATCAGCCTGGGAAGCAATATTAGTTCGGGTGGAACTTATTCGAATTCGATGACTACCGCTACGAATTTGTTTCAGAATCTGATTTCGTCGCAAAGCAAAGCGCTCAACGTCAACGGGACTGAGATCAATGCGGCTTATCAGGCTGAACTGCCGGGCGATCGGCATAACTGGCTGATTTCGCCGCAGGGAACGGGTTACTTTATTCCTCAAGGTAATGATGCGCTTTCGGTGATGTATGGAACGCAAAAAACTCCGTATGAAACAGGTACCGATGCCGCTTCGCCGGTGACTTCGGCTACGGCTTCAAAAGCCTTTTTGGATCACGGGGTGAAACCGTCGGGAAAAAGCCATCATTTTGTTGTGGTGCCGGCTGCAACTCCGCTTATCATGCAGCAACTCGCCGCTAATCCGGCGGAAATATACCAGGTACAATCGCAAACTTCCACCTTGCATGCGGTACATTATTTCCCGACAAAAACGACCGCCTACAGCTTTTTTGCAGCCCACTTCAATATCGCTTTCGGCATTGTCAAATCGTCGACTGCCGAGCATCTGCTGATGCACCGCTCCGACCATGCCTCCGGACTGCAGTATTTTGCCGCTTCCAATCCGAATCTGAAGCCGGTGAACGATGCGCTCTATGGCTGGAAGGCCACAACTTCTCAAACCACGCTGACCCTCGATGGCAATTGGTACTTGCTCGACGACGCTGCCGGAGTGAAAATCTATCCTCCCGAAGCGGGCCAGACCCAGCTTACCCTTACTTTTAACGAGGGCGAACCATTGTACTTCACCCTGAAACCCGAAGGATATACCAGTGTGAGTCGGCCGGAGGAGAGTGAATGGGTCGTCGTGCGAAATCATCAGAACATACTATCGGTCGAATTGCAGGATCCTTCGGTACAAGGCGTCCGACTGACCCTGTATTCACCCGACGGAAAACAGCTGGTTCACACCACCTTCGCTTCGCAACACCAGCAGATCGTGCTGCCCGGATTATCCCCGGGATTCTACGTCGTACGGTTGATTGCATCCAATGGTAAAACAAAAACTATCAAACTAAAACAATAAAGAAGTTCCCAATGAAACTCAAAACGTTAATCTATCTGGCAGCAGCAGGATTACTTGCTTCCTGTGCTTCGGCCGATCAGAAGCCTGTTATTAATCCGATTCAGGAAACAGTAGCCCTTGCCGTGCAGCAAATTGGTTTTCAAACCGAATTAATCGAACAAAGTGGAAAAATAATGATTCCCCGTACGATCAAAAACGACAAAATTCATTACGTGCCCATCGACGACTGGACGAGTGGTTTTTTTGCCGGAACCATGTGGTATATGTACGACCTCACAGGCGATGAGAAGTGGAAAACACTTGGCGTGAAGTATACCGAACATCTCGATTCGGCCAAGTACCTTACCTGGCATCACGATGTGGGCTTCATGATTAATTGTAGTTATGGAAATGCTTTGAGGGTAACCGGCGATACTGCCTATAAGTCGGTTATGATGGAAGCTGCGCGTTCGTTGGCAACCCGCTATCGTCCGGTACCGGGTGTAATTCAGTCGTGGGACGAGGATAGGGGCTGGCAAGGCAAAAGAGGCTGGATGTGTCCGGTGATTATCGACAACATGATGAATCTGGAATTGTTTTTTGAGGCAACACGAATCAGTGGCGATTCCTCCTTTTACAAAATGGCTGTAAGTCATGCCGATGTAACAATGGCTCACCATTTCCGCGACGACTACAGCAGCTACCACGTGGTTGATTACGATAAAATAAAAGGCGGAGTACGTAGCCGGGAAACGGCACAGGGCTACGCCCACGAATCGGCCTGGGCGCGCGGACAGGCCTGGGCTCTTTATGGCTACACGGTATGTTACCGCGAAACCCGCGACGAACGCTACCTCAAAATGGCCGAAAATATTTACAATTACCTGTTCAACCACCCGAATATGCCTGCCGATCTGGTGCCTTACTGGGATTTCGATGCGCCTGCTATACCCAACGAACCGCGCGATGCATCGGCTGCTGCCATTATTGCTTCGGCATTGTATGAATTGAGTACGTACAAACAAAATGGCTTTAAAGAAACGGCCGATAAAATAGTGGCTTCGCTCGCGTCGCCGGCTTACCTGGCAATCGTGGGAACAAATCATAACTTCTTGTTGATGCACTCGGTAGGAAGTATTCCTCATGGCCATGAAATTGATGTGCCCCTGAACTATGCCGACTATTATTTTTTGGAAGCCTTGGTTCGTAAACAAAATATCGAGAAGAAGTAAATACTATGAGAAGTTGGTTTACCGGTGTGCTGTTGACGTTCTCTCTGTGGCTCCCTGCACAGGAGTTCGCGCATCCTTCCGTTTTATCGTTTGAAGATTCCGTCGGCCCTGCAAAAGCCGGCGCCCATTCGCGCCTGTACAGTTCCGGACTTCATTTCAAGCATGGAACGAAAAGTCTGGCCTGGCAGTGGAATCAGGAAGGTGCAGAGTTCGGTATTCACCAGCCGGTAAATTATCTTTTCCCCTACGAAAACAATGACGATAATGCGGTATCGACTTTCGTTTTCTGGGTGTACCTGCCCGAGTCGCTGGGCGATGCGCAGCTTCGGTTCGAATTCCTGAAAGCGGGCAGAGTGTGTTCGTGGTTTCACTATGGCCTCGATTTCAAAGGATGGAGCGGAGCCTGGGTGGCATTCGACCGCGATATGCAGGGAAAGCCCGAAAAAGGGATGGACCAGGTGAAAGTTAAAATAGAGGGAGCCGGTAATGGAGTGATGTATTTTGATCATGTGCTGTTGTCGTCGCTCCAGGATATAAGGCATCATACGGCCGATGTTCAGGCTCCCTTTATCAATAAGGAAACCAATAGCCATTGGTTGATTTTGCTGGATTCGTGGCAAAAGGAATTCGATTTTCCGCTTCCGGACCGGGTAAATGCCGACACCTACCAGGAGTTGGCTACTATTGAAGACCGCTTTTTGAAGCTGGTGAAAAACGGTTCAAAGGCAAAGTCTGCAGCAGAGCTTAAAAAACGGTTCAAAGCTTACCGGATCCGGCGCGACAGCACCGGCCGCATCACCGGTTTACCCCTGTTTTTTGAACGGTATGGCGAGACCTACCAGAAACTGGGCGCTCCAAGGTACAACGAACTGTTTGCAGGTCCTTCGGGACTTTCGTCGGCGAACGATCTGTTATACGACCTGGCCATTGCCTGGCACAACAATACGGCAGCCGGTGTTAAGCAGGAACTGGCCGGAATGTACGTATTGCTCACCCGCCACCTGCTCGATCAGGGGTTCAGGGCCGGGAGCGCCATGGGAACGCTGCACCACCTGGGGTATGCGATGCGCCAGTATTACCCGTCGATGTTGCTGATGAAAGAGGTGCTCGCCGGAGCCGGATTGCAACACCAGGTGCAGCAGGCGATGGAGTGGTTTGCCGGAACCGGGGAAGTGAAGCGGGCTCCTGAGGTAAAAGGGATGGATGTGGATGCTTTCAATACTTCGTTGTCGGGACGTTTGGCTTCGGTGCTGATGATGCCCGACTCGCCGGACAAGGTGCGTTACCTGAAAGCCCTGGTGCGGTGGGTCGATAACGGATTACAATATTCCGACGGTACGCAGGGAACATTTAAAGTGGATGGCAGCATGTTTCACCACCGTCACAATTACCCGGCCTATGCCGTAGGCGGACTCACCGGGGCTGTGAATGCTGCCTGGGTACTTAGCCGAACTACGTTTGCGCTGGCTCCCGAAGGACATGAAATCCTGAAGCAGGCGCTGTTGTCGATGCGTTTTTACAGTAATTTACTTACCTGGCCGTTGTCGTTGTCGGGCCGGCACCCCGACGGAAAGGGACGTATCGTGCCGGCGCATTTTGCGCGATTGGCCCTGGCCGGTTCGCCCGATGGCCGCGATTCCATCGATCACGACCTGGCTGCTGCTTATCTCCGCCTGGCCGGGGGTGTCGGAAAAAACGAGTCTAATCCCTTTACCGACGAAAAATCGGTTCCCGAAGCGCATACCCTGATCGCGGCCGGCTTCCGGCCCGAGTATCCTCCGCAGGGCAACCGGGTATTTCCGTATTCGTCGCTCGTGGTACACCGCCGCGATGGATGGATGGCTACGGCAATGGGACATAGCCGCTACCTTTGGGCCACCGAATCGTACCTCGGGGCCAACCATTACGGACGCTACCTGAATCACGGGCATCTGCAACTGCTTACTTCCGGTAAACCAGTGTCGAATGCCGGTTCGGGTTTCCGGCAGGAGGGGTGGGACTGGAACCATTTCCCGGGAACCACTGCTGCCGAACTCCCGATGCATCAATTAAAAGCCGATATCCGCAATGTGGACGAGAATTCGGGGTTTGAAGAAATGTTACTGTCGGACGAGTCGTTTGCCGGCGGCGCCTCGCTGGAAGGCACCAACGGTGTGTACGCAATGAAGCTACACGAACACGATAAATACAACGGTTCGCTCCGGGCACGTAAATCCTTCTTCTTTTTCGATAACCGTATTATTGCACTCGGGTCGGACATCCGTTCGTCGTTGGCGGAACGGGAAGTACATACCACCCTTTTTCAGGTCGATGCGACACTCGCGAATGTTGTCCCCGAAATAGAAAACAAACCCATCCATCCACTCCCGTTTCAGAAAACAATCAAGAAAAGGTCGGCCGCACTGTCCGATGGGCTGGGCAATTACTTTTTTATTCGCGATGCCGAAATCGGCTTCCGGAGGTCGGTGCAACATTCGCTGCACGAAGAAACCGATAGGCCTACGCAACATCCTTTCACACTGGCCTATATCAACCATGGCCGGCAGGCTTCGCTCGACGATTCGTACGAGTACTTCATCGCTGTTCAACCGGCATCGAAGGATGTGCAAACGCTTCACCGCGATTTTAATCGCTCCGGACTGTATCGGATCCTGGCGCACGATTCGCTGCTCCATGCCGTTCACGATTATGCGAGCAACACTTCGGCCTTCGTGTTTTTCGAGGCGGGTAAGGCCTCCGGAATCGTACGGGAAGTTTCGCATCCTTGTATTGTAATGGTTCGCGATGCCGGGAGCAACGAACTGGTATTGAGCGTTGCCGACCCCGATCTGCGGTTCTACCAAGGGCCGGCCGACGAGGAATACGATGCATCGGGAAAAAGAATTGAACGGAGTGTTTATTCGCGTTCGTGGATCAATTCGCCATCCGGTGAGAGCTGCCTGACCCTCGTTTTAAAAGGCCGGTGGAAATTTTCGGATTCAGATTACTTCAGCATAGAAGAACAAAATGACGAAACTACAACCGTAATTGTAAAAACACAGCATGGTTTATCGCGAGAAATTCGTTTAAGTCGTTGATAAATTGTAAATTTGCGCCGTTAAACTAAAAACATCACGACATGAGAGTAATTATCCACAATGATTATGCATTAATTTCCAAATGGACAGCTAACCACATTGCTGAGAAAATCAACGAAGCTCGGCCCACTGCTGAAAAACCTTTTGTACTCGGCCTGCCTACCGGCTCTACTCCGCTGGGAACTTACCGCGCCCTTATTGAATTGTATCAGGCAGGTAAAGTATCGTTTAAAAACGTGGTAACCTTCAATATGGACGAGTACGTAGGTATTCCGCGCGACCACGAACAGAGTTATTATACTTTTATGTGGACCAATTTCTTCAGTCATATCGATATTCTTCCCGAGAATGCCAATATTCTGAACGGGAATGCGGCCGATCTGGATGCCGAATGTGCCGCCTATGAAGCTAAAATCGAATCGTACGGAGGTATCGACCTGTTTATGGGAGGTATTGGCGCCGATGGGCATATTGCTTTCAACGAACCGGCTTCATCGCTCAATTCGAAAACCCGCCTGAAATCGCTTACCCAGGATACGATCATCGTCAATTCGCGGTTCTTTGATCACGATGTGAACCAAGTGCCCAAAATGGCGCTTACCGTTGGTGTGGGCACCGTGATGGCTGCCAAAGAAGTGCTGATTATTGTGAATGGTCATAATAAAGCCCGCGCGCTTCGTCATGGAATCGAAGAGGGAGTGAACCACATGTGGACCATCAGCGCATTGCAATTGCATCCCAAAGCAATTATTGTATGCGACGAACCCGCCTGCGACGAACTGAAGGTAAGTACCTACAAGTATTTTAAAGATATCGAAAAAGAGGCTATTGCCAGTGTGAATCACTAATCACTCGTAACGGATGATTTTGGCCGGTAGTATCTTTGTAATAAGGTACGACGGGCCGATCATCATTGCAACCGATACCAGCAGCGTGCCGATATTCAGGACAATGAACAGCGGCCAATGGTACAGCACGGGAACGGTGTTCACATAATAGGCTTCGGGATCCAAAGGGATGATACCGGTGAAGTATTGAAGGGTGATGAGTGCTAGCCCTGCTATATTTCCCCACATCATCCCTTTTCCGATTAAAAAGAGGGAGTGATACAGGAAAATGCGCCGTACCGACCAGTTGGTAGACCCGATCGATTTTAGAATGCCAATCATCGAAGTACGTTCCAAAATCAAAATAAGCAGTCCCGATATCATGTTGAATCCTGCAACAGCAAGCATAAGGGCTAAAATAACCCATACATTGATGTCGAGTAAGTCGAGCCAGGCAAATATCTGGGGATTTATTTCGCGGATGGTGCGCGTGTAATAGGAGCTGCCATCGTCGAGCACGACCGGCGAAACGATCGAGTACACCTTGTCGTTGATCTTGTCGAGTTGGTCGAAGTCGGTAATACGCAATTCATACCCACCTGCCTGATGTTCGTTCCAGCCGCTTAGTTGCTGTATCTGCCTGAGATCGGTGAGTATAAATAATTTGTCGTATTCGATAAAATTTGTCGAATAAATACCTTTTACCGTAAAACGCCTTGCCCGCACCTGATCCTGAATGAAGTAAGTGTAAAAACTATCGCCCGTCTTCAACTGAAACAGCCGGGCCATGTGTTGCGATATCACCGCTTCGTTGCGCAGGCTGTCGCCGGGCTCGATAAACTCGCCTTCGGTAATATTGTTCTTGAAAAAACGGGCGTCGAAATCGGGTCCTACACCTTTCAGTACTATCCCCTGAAAGGCCGATGAAGTTTTGATGATACCGGGTTTGGTGGCAAAAGCCGAAACGGTACCTACGCCCGGTATGCTTCTCAACGAATCGAGTAAACTGTCGGACAACTGTACCGGCAACATCTCGTAGGAGTTGTTGGTGTCGAAGTTGGTGAGTTGTATATGTCCTCCGAAACCAATGGTTTTGTTGCGTATTTCCTGTTTGAACCCTAATACGATGCTGATGGTGAGTAACATCACTGCCAGGCCGATTGCAATGCCGATAATCGCAATACGCACAGCAGGACGGGAAACGTTTTTCCTGTCCTGCCTGAAATGGATTCGTTTGGCAATGAAGTATTCTACATTCATCGTTTATTGTTTTCGTCCGGGATATACTTCCAGTGCTTTCTGGAGTACGACCAATGCTTTTTTCAGGTCTTCTTTGTCGAGCACGTAAGCTATGCGCACTTCGTCGCGTCCAATATCGGGAGTCGTATAAAAGCCGGATGCCGGGGCCATCATGATTGTTTCGCCGTTGTATTCGAAATCGGACAGCAGCCAGGAGCAGAACCGGTCGGAATCGTCGACCGGCAACCGGGCAACCGTGTAAAAGGCGCCCATGGGAATCGGAGAGTATACTCCGGGAATACGGTTGAGACCGTCGATCAGGTACTTGCGCCGTTCCACGTATTCGTTGTACATTTCGAGCATGTATTCCTGGGGGGTGTCGATGGATGCTTCGGCGGCGATTTGCCCCAATAAGGGGGGACTGAGCCTGGCCTGACAGAATTTCATCACGTTCTGTCGCACGGCCTTGTTTTTGGTTACGAGGGCGCCGATGCGGATGCCGCATTCGCTGTACCGCTTCGATACCGAGTCGACCAGTACCACGTTTTCTTCGATGCCGTCGAGGTGGAAGGCCGAGATATAGGGCGCACCGGTATAACAAAATTCACGGTACACCTCGTCCGAAAACAAATACAGATCGTGCTTGCGCACCAGGTCGCGGATCTGGTTCATTTCCGAGCGGGTATAGAGGTAGCCGGTAGGATTGTTGGGATTGCAAATCAGAATCCCTTTGGTGCGCGGAGTGATCAACTCTTCAAATTTCTGAATGGGAGGAAGAGCAAAGCCTTCCTCTATGCTCGAGAAAACCGGTTTGATAACCGCTCCTGCAGCAATGGCAAAGGCGGTATAATTGGCGTAGGCCGGCTCGGGGACAATAATTTCGTCGCCCGGGTCGAGACAGCTCATAAAAGCAAAATTCACAGCTTCGGAGCCCCCGGTGGTGATAATGATGTCCTCCTCGGTTACATCGATGTTGAAACGATGATAATAGCCGGCCAGCTTGGTGCGCAGGCTTTTGATGCCGTCGCTCGGGCTGTATTCCAATATCTTGCGATCGATGTTACGAATTGCGTCGAGGGCTATCTGAGGTGTTTTCAGATCGGGCTGACCGATGTTGAGATGATATACTTTGATGCCGCGTGCTTTGGCTTTATCGGCCAGCGGTACTAATTTTCGGATGGGAGAGAGGGGCATAGCATCCCCGCGTTGTGAGGTATGAGGCATGATTCATATAAATTTGCGTGCAAAATTAGTGATTTTATTTAAAATCTACTATCAATCTGATATTAAATTGCCGCGATGTGAGATAATTCGGAACCGCAAGCTGCTGCCCGTAGATGTCGGTGACCCAGTAATAGGAGTTTACATTTTTAAAATCCATCAGGTTGAGTACTTCCAGGTTGAGCCAGATGCTTTCCACTCCGCTCAGCCATGCTTTGTTAAGCATCTTGTTGTTGCCGCGTACCAGTATACGGGATCCGCCCAGATCGACACGCTTGTAGGCCGGCGCCCGGAAGGTTCCGCGGAATAAGTTGTTGCGGGGCGGCCCAAAAGGTAATCCGTCGGAATACACGAATTTGAGCTGAACCTTGTAGTCGGGGTTGTTGGGCAGGTAATCCTGGAACATCATCGAGAAAGCGTAGCGTTGCTCGTTGGGACGCGATACCCAGCCGGGACTCACTTCCTCGGTGCCGGTAATGTTACGTTTGTCGTCGTAGGTATATTTAATGTAACGGTCGCCGATAATATCTTCTTTCGAATTCATCAGCGAAAAATTGATCCACGAATCGGTGCCCGGCACCAGTTCGCCGAACAGTTTAAAATCGATTCCGGCAGTGTAGGCTTTGGCATTGTTATCGCCCGAATAGGTGATTTGGACGTTCTCGATGTCGTACACAATGACCCGGTCGGCAAGTTTCAGGTAGGCCTCGGTGGTAAACTTAAACGGCCTGCCGAAGGCCCGGAAATAATGATCGCCCCCCAGTACAAACTGCAGCGAACGTTGCGATTGAATGTTGTTGTTCAGTTTAATCTGAATATTGCCTGCCGCATCGCTCAGGGTGTCGCGTATTTCTTTATAAAACGGAGCCTGGTAATATACTCCGGTTGCAAACCGGAAACTGAAATCTTTTTTCCAGTAAGGCACATAGGCAATCGATGCCCGCGGACTGACAATCAGTTCGTTGTTGAAGCTCCAGTAATGCGAACGGATCCCGCCGGTGAGGGTGTAGCTTCCTTTGCTGTCGCGCCATTTCCAGGTGTCCTGCACATAGGCGGTAGTGCGCCAGCTTTCGAGCCGGTTGTTCGACTTCATGGTGTAGTAAAGATTCACTTCCTTATTGTTGTAAGGCAACGAATATCCCGCCGAATCGCGCCATTCCCATTCGTTGATACGGTCGCGGATAATCTCGCGTTTCAGCGATGCTCCCCATTTTAACTTGTGATTCAGGGAGTTGAATTCGCCCGAATGGGTAAGGTCGGCCACTGTCGCATTGAGCTGGTTGCGCGCATGTTCCTGGTATTTACCGATGCCCAGCGTGGCCCCCTCACGGTTGGCCTCTTTCAGATCCATCTTTACCTCGCTCAGAATGTATTCGCCCAAAATGTCGTAATTTTCACTTTCATTGGTTTGAAAAGCCGAAGCCATCAAGCTCAACCGCACATTTTGCTGCGGACGGTAATGGTAGCTCAGAGCGCCGAATCCGGTGCGGAACACATCCTGTTCCTGTCCTTCGAAATACACGGTGAGGTTCCGGCCCATATTATAGGTTCCGAAATTCGTCGATCGGGTTTGCGGACGAAAATTGAACCTGTTTTGTGATATATTCGTCAGAAATGTGAACTCCGATTTGTCGCTCAATTCGTACGTGAAATAACCCTGGTAATCGATAAACGAAGGGTCGTATTCGCCTTTGGTGTCGAGAGTCCCCAGCAGGTAGGACGAGGTCTTGTAGCGAACCCCGTGGAGCTGCGTGAAGCGCTTGCCGGTAGTGCCGAGGTAGGCCGTGGCGCCCAGCAAACTGACCGAAGCCGAGGTCTCGGTCTTCTGTGGCTTTTTATAGCTAATATCGAGTACCGACGACATCTTGTCACCGAATTCGGCATTGAAAGCACCCGACGAAAATCCCACCTTTTCCACCATATCCTGGTTGATGAAACTCAAACCTTCCTGTTGCCCCGATCGTACCAGCAGCGGACGGTATACTTCAATTCCATTGACGTACACCAGGTTTTCGTCGAAACTACCGCCCCGCACATTGTACTGCGAACTCAACTCGTTGTTCGAAGTAACACCGGCAAAGGTAATAAGCAGCGATTCGAAATTGCCCGACGTATTGGGCATCAGCCGGTATTTCGCCGGATCGATATACGACATGGTGGAGGTCTGCCGGCGCTGCGCCACCACTTCCAGATCCTGTATTTCCTGGCTCGCAGGCTGCAGTTCCACCGAAATCTGGATAACTGCCTGTTTGGGGTACAGCATATGACGAATCGTCTTATAACCTACCATCGAATACACGATCGTAATCGAATCCTGAACAGGAGCACTCAACTCGTAGTAACCATTGGGATTGGTAGTGGTGCCAATCTGCACTCCTTCGAAGTACACATTGGCCATCTCGATGCCCCGGTTCGCAGGATCGATTACATAGCCATACACCCTGAATTTGCCCTCGACGGGTTGGGGCGCGGCAAATACGATCCAGGAAATGCAAAGCGAGAGTATACTAAATAGGCAACGGGTCATTGGCATGAGGAAATAAAATAAGCACTGTCAGCTAAACGCAAAACCATCTTCTTTATTATTTTTCAGAAAAAAAACAAACTCACACCGATAATGCTGATGATAGCTCCGATAACGTGATGGGCGGTGATTTTTTCTTTGAACATAATGGCCGAAGGCACGATAATAAGCACCGGCACCAGGGCCATAAAAGTAGAAGCGATTCCCGTTTGGGTATGTTGGATCGCAAACAGCGAGAGCGTGATCCCGACGAAAGGACCGAAAAATGCGCCGATAGAGACCGACTCCACTCCTTTTCTATTTTTAAGGGCATTCACGATCGAGGGCCACCTGCGCAGTGCCGTAATCAGAATAATAAAGCTGATGAGCCCGAAGAAAATCCGGATTTGTGTGGCGGCAATGGCATCGTAATCGCCCAGCCCTTTTTTGCTCAGGATAAGTCCGATCGCCTGGCCCATGGCTCCACCGAAAGCATACAGTAATCCTTTTTTAGGAGCATTGATTTTCAGGCGTTTGTCGGCAATGGCTATCACTATTCCGCTGATGCTCACCACGATAGCCAGGATGCTCATGGGTGCCAGCTTTTCGTCGAGAAAAAACCAGCCGATGGTAGCCGTGAGCATGGGCACCGAGCTCATGATGAGGGTCGAAGTGCGGGACCCGATCATCAGATAGGACTTAAACAGGAATAAATCGCCCAAAAACAAGCCTACAATGCCCGAGAGCCCGAGCCAGAACCATTGGTAGGCCGTAGCATCGGTGGGGATGAATACCTGTTTGGTTACCAGCAGTGTTAACCCCAGCAATACAAACGCCCACACCAGACGGATAATGTTCACCGAAAGCGACCCGATTTGCCGGCCGGCTTTCTCGAAAAACAAGGCGCTCATGGTCCAGCAAACTGCTACCCCGATGGCTGCGATTTCGCCAATATAATTCATATAGAATTGTTTAAAGAAGGTTGAACCCGGAGAAGGGCGTGCAAAGGTACTATTTTTTAGATAATTATTCCCATACATCATGCCTGTCTTTTCTGAAATTTCTCGTATCTTTGTGCGCCTTTTTCAATAAGGTTAAAAATTTTATACTCCAGTATGGTACCACATTACAAAAACAAGCCCCGTCCTGAGAAGGACATGATTTTTGGCATCCGGGCGCTGATTGAAGCGATCGATGCCGGTAAGGAAATTGACAAGATTATGTTGCGCAGGGATATGACCAACGAACTCTCCCGCGAACTGTATAAACGCCTCGAAGGGTTGAACGTGCCGGTACAAAAAGTACCGGTTGAAAAGCTGAATAAAATTACGATGAAAAACCACCAGGGCGTTATTGCGTTTATCGCTCCGGTGAGCTACCAGCGTATCGAAGATATTATTCCCGGAATTTACGAAGAGGGACGTACGCCTTTTATCGTGGTGCTCGATGCCATTACCGATGTACGTAACTTCGGTGCTATTGCCCGCAGCTGCGAATGCGCCGGTGTGGATGCTATCGTGGTTCCGGTGAAGGGAGGGGCCGCACTGAATGCCGATGCTGTGAAGACCTCGGCCGGGGCGCTGATGAAAATCCCGGTATGCCGTGAGGAAAATATTTCCAATGCCCTGAAATTCCTGGCAGCCTCGGGAATCAAACTGATAGCGGCTACCGAAAAAGGAGCCGATACGTATACTTCGGTATCGATGACCGAGCCCGTGGCCATCGTGATGGGCTCCGAAGATGAAGGTATTGCCCCCGAACACCTGCGGCAATGCCACGAGCTGGTGAAAATTCCCATGCTGGGAACCATCGGTTCCCTTAATGTTTCCGTAGCAACCGGAGTGTTGCTCTATGAGGTGGTACGTCAACGTTCAAATTAATATTGTATGGAAAAAAGAACCATTGGGATTCACGAGAAACTGCCTTTGATGCAGAGTTTGCCTTTAAGTATTCAACACCTCACCGCCATGTTCGGGGCCACTATTCTGGTCCCGATTCTTGTAGGCGTCGATCCGGCCATCGCTTTGCTCATGAACGGCATCGGAACACTTATTTATACCTGGATCACCAGGGGTGGAATTCCCGCCTACCTGGGTTCCAGCTTTGCATTTATTTCGCCCATTATTCTCATAGCGACACAGCACGGAGGCTTTAGCCACGCTCAATCGGGATTTATCTTTTTCGGTTTGTTTTTTATCGCCATCTCGTTTGTGGTAAAGAAATGGGGTATCGGCTGGATTGATGTGGTGATGCCGCCTGCCGTAATGGGCGCCGTGGTGGCCATTATCGGGCTGGAGCTCGCTCCTGTAGCAGTGCAGCAATCGGGACTCGCTCCCTGGCCGGCTCAGCCGGGGTCGGTGGTCGCTGCATTCACACCCGATACGAAAACAGTCATAGTTGCAATGTTCACGCTGCTGGTTGGGATTGTAGGTTCGGTAATGTTCCGTGGTTTTATGCAGATTATTCCCATCTTGTTTGCTGTAGTGGCAGGTTATATACTCGCCCTTTTCATGGGGATGGTGGATACTGCCCGTATTATGGAAGCAGGCTGGCTGGCATTACCTTCTTTTAGTGCGCCTGTATACGATCCGAATGCGATTCTTATCATTGCTCCTGCCTGTATCGTGGTGCTGGCCGAACACATCAGTCACCTGATCGTTACCGGTAAGATCACCGGCGAGGACCTGATGAAAAAACCCGGTTTACACCGTTCCTTGCTGGGCGATGGGATTAGCAATGTGGTTTCGGGTTTTGCCGGTTCGCCTCCCAACACTACCTACGGCGAAAATATCGGAGTGATGGCGCTCACCCGTGTGTATTCGGTATGGGTAATCCGGGGCGCTGCGGTGCTGGCTATTGCTTTTTCGTTTATCGGTAAAGTATCGGCCGCCATTTCTACTATCCCTACTGCCGTAATGGGCGGGATTACCATGTTGCTCTACGGAGTAATTGCCGTGCAAGGGTTCCGCATGTTTGTAGAGCAAAAAGTGGATTTCAGCGATAAC
Organism: Paludibacter sp. 47-17; assembly: GCA_001898935.1. Lineage (GTDB taxonomy): Bacteria > Bacteroidota > Bacteroidia > Bacteroidales > Paludibacteraceae > Paludibacter. The sequence continues at coordinate 1,371 of MKVT01000021.1, read as the reverse complement.
CGGAACATGGTGCTGGGGGCAGTTACTTTTGTTGTCGGAGTGGGAGGCGCTACGGTTCACCTGGGTTCGGTGGAGTTGAAAGGTATGGCGCTGGCTGCTGTAGTAGGTGTTGTTTTATCGCTGTTCTTCTGGCTCACTAAAAAGATTTCTAACAACTGATCGATGACTGTTTTGTACGAAGATAATCACCTGATTGTGGTGAATAAGTCGTCGTCGGAGATTGTACAGGGCGACAAAACCGGCGACGAGCCCTTACCCGAGGTGGTAAAGCGTTATATCAAAGCGAAGTACAACAAGCCGGGCGAAGTGTTTCTGGGGGTTACCCACAGACTCGATCGCCCGGTGAGTGGTGTCGTGGTTTTTGCGCGTACTTCCAAGGCGTTGGCGCGAATGAATGAACTCTTTCGTACGCACCGGGTGAAGAAGATTTATTGGGCCATCGTAAAAGCAACACCCGAGCCGACCGAAGCACGAATCATCCATCACCTGGTACGAAACGAAAAGCAAAATAAATCCTATGCCTACGATAAACCGGTGCGCGGTTCAAAAGAAGCTATGCTTTCGTACCGCCTGATAGCGCATTCCGACCGCTACAATCTGCTCGAAGTTGAATTGGAGACGGGTCGTCATCACCAGATTCGCTGCCAGCTTGCAAAAATCGGTTGTCCTATTAAAGGCGACCTTAAATACGGCTTTGCCCGCTCCAATCCCAACGGCGGCATCAGTCTCCATGCCCGCCGGGTGGAGTTCATCCATCCGGTTTCCAACCAACCTGTCGCGGTAGAAGCTCCTGTCCCCGACGATGAACCGCTGTGGAAGGCCTTTGGCGTTTTTGACTAAAAAACCCATCCTGTACTGCCAACGGTGCATCGTTCTTGTTTTTATTTTCTGAACCCAAAAATACTATCGGTCAAATGGGTATCTTTTGTCATTTTTATTAAAAGAGAATCATTGATGGTATAGTAAGTATTATTAATTGCGATATTATTTTTTCGTTCGGAATAATCTTCCTCAGATCTGCCATAGGGACAAGGACCAATATACACTTCTTCATCTTCAATCTTAACATAAGTAGAGTCTTTTTTGTTGTAAATCCATATTCGATAATCCCCTAGTCCTCTCCAGATATTATCAATATCGTTTATAGTTAGTTGGGAATCGATAATTTGGCGGGGTGTATTGGGTAAAACTACGCAAAACAGGTTGGTCTCTTCTTCATGATAGCTTTTATAATCCAGACAAACCAGATACTCGGTATTGGTTGGATTTTCTATATATACATTGCTTACCGAATAAAGAGTATCTCTGCAAGAAACAGAAAAACTGACGGCTATGATCGCCAAAAGAAGATATAATACACTTGTTTTCATG
>MKVT01000020.1 GCA_001898935.1 Paludibacter sp. 47-17 | reverse complement strand
AGACAAAAAAAATTTACCGACGCTTTCGGGCCTCTCACACCGCATGTGTGTTTCTCGAAAGCGGGTGCAAAAGTAGATACTTTTTTTTTCTTATCCAAACGTTTTGAGAAACTTTTTCAAATAATTTTTGAAATATTTTTTATCTCACTGAACCTTAGCAATATAAAATTTCGCCGATTTTTTATACTTTTGTAATCTATGATGAGCTCAACGATCGATTTAATGATGAAAGGTATAGGTATCGGACTGTTTATTTCAGTCCCGATGGGTCCTATCGGTATGCTTTGTATTCAACGAACACTCACCAGGGGCCGAAAGCACGGCATAATCACCGGCCTGGGTGCATCCACTTCCGACTTGATATACCTTATAATAGCCGTATTCTTTATTGGTTTTGTTGTCGACTTTCTCACACAATACCAGCAAATCATCCAAATTACAGTAAGCGCTATCGTCGTTGTTTTCGGCTGGTTTATCTTCCGTAGTAATCCTTCGACCCAGCCCCTGCCGCATCAGCGGGTCAACCAAAGTTTATTAAACGACTATTTTTCGGCCTTTGTACTTACCCTTTCCAATCCGCTCATCCTGTTTATTCTGATTGCGCTCATCGCCCGTTTTGAATTTCTCGACGAACACACCTCGCTCGTGAATAATTTAATTGGAATCGGATCGGTGTTTGCCGGGGCATTTATATGGTGGAACATACTTACTTTTCTGGTCAGCCGGTTCAAAAACAGGCTCAGTTATGCCGGACTGAAGCTTCTGAACCGAACGGTCGGAATCTTATTAGCACTCATCGGATTGGCCGGATTGATATTCAATCAGTACAGCCCGGGGTAAAAAAGTTGATAAATCTGAACATTAATGTATCTTTGCAGCCGAATCTCTTCACATCTGCTATATGAAACTCCGCATAACGCCTGCTTTGTGGCACAATGTACTCACAGGAAGTATTTTCCTTGCAGTGGTAGTTATTATATCGTATTTATTGCCCAACCAGAATACTTTTAAATACCAGTTCGAAATCGGCAAACCCTGGTCGTACGACCTTATTACGGCCTCGTTCGACTTCCCTGTATACAAAAGCGACACACAGGTACAGAAAGAAAAAAAAGCCATCCTGAGAGATTTCATACCTTATTATAAGAAAGACACTACCGTCGCCGGCCGTCAGTTCGGCCGCTTTGTCGCCGAATACAAAAAAAACACCGGAAACGATCTGAAGGATGGCGAACTAATTCGCCAACGGTGGGACCACATCTATCAACAAGGTATTATAAGCGCCGAACAATTGCAGCACCTGCAACTTGAACAGTCGGAACGCATTCATTGCATCACACCCGACAAAGTGGTGCACACGACCGATATCGACGAAGTATATACCCCGAAAACGGCCTATGAAACCCTGACCTCAGCGATTCCTTTTTCGGTGACCAATTATAATCTGCACCTGTACATGGTCGAAAACCTGCATTACGATAGCGTTATTAACGATTTATCGCGCAAGGAAATGTTGAAAAACCTGTCGCTTACGTCGGGCATGGTACAAGCCGGCGAACGTATTGTGGACCGGGGCGAGATCGTTACCGAAGAGCTATACCGGATTCTGACTTCGCTGAAACTCGAATACGACAAGAAAAAACAGACCAACCTGGAGCGTTCGTACCTTACCTTGATAGGAGAGGTGATGCTTATCACCGGTCTGATTCTGTTGTTTTTCTTTTATTTGTATTTATTCCGCCCCAGGATATTCGAAAATGTAAACCATCTCGTTTTCATAAATCTGTTAATACTGATCGTAATCGCCCTGGCATCGGGTGTGGTGCAATACACATCGGTGAGTTATTTTATCATCCCCTATGCATTACTGCCGGTCATTGTGCGCGTGTTTTTCGATTCGCGTACCGCGCTTTTCGCCCATATGATAGCCACGATGATTATATCGCTGATCGTAGACAATGCTTTTCAGTTCCTGATCATACAAGTAGCGGTAGGAATGGCTGCCGTGTCGAGTTTGAAAGACATGACGCAACGTTCGCAGCTGGCCCACACGGCTTTATTGATCTTCGTAACCTACTCGCTGGTATTCTTATCGCTCGAGTTCATCAGCGAAGGTGATTTAAAACGTATCAACTGGGGATCGTTGATCCATTTTGCAATCAGCAGTGGATTTATGCTCATCGCCTACCTGTTGATCTACATATTCGAAAAGCTTTTCGGATTGATTTCGGCGGTCACCTTACTGGAGCTCACCAATATAAACAGTGATCTGATGATGCAATTCGCCGAAAAAGCGCCCGGAACATTCCAGCATACGCTTCAGGTATCGAACCTGGCAACCGAGGCGGCCAAAAAGATCGGAGCCAACAGTTTACTGGTTCGGACAGGTGCACTGTACCACGACATCGGAAAAATGAAACATCCAGAATATTTCATCGAGAATCAACTCGGAGGCCCCAACCCACTGAGCATGATGGATTTTGAAGCAGCGGCACGGGTTATTATCGGTCATGTGAACGACGGTATTGAAATTGCGAAGAAAGAACACCTGCCCGAACAGATCATCCATTTCATAGGCACGCATCATGGATTAAGCAAGACGCGTTATTTTTACAATGCATTTATAAACGCCAATCCGGATGTGAAACCCAACGATGAACTGTACACCTACCCGGGACCTCTTCCCGACACGAAAGAAACAGCTATACTGATGATGGCCGACGCAGTGGAAGCCCGCGCCCGCAGCTTAAAAGTATATACCGAAGACAGTATTAACGACTGTGTGGAAAGTATGATCAACAGCCAGATTGCCGATGGTCAATTCAAAGAAGCCCCTATCAGCTTCAGGGATGTGGAAACGGTAAAGGCCATTTTCAAGGAAAAAATACTGAATATGTATCATACGCGGATCGTATATCCGGAAATTAAGAAGCCGGTTATTTAGTGCCCGGCTGATAACTGAACTGGTATGAACACCTTTATAATTTCCATTATTGTGCTGATCCTGGGCTATTTAGTCTACGGACGGATATCCGAAAGAATCTTCGGGATGGACGCGAACAAGCCTACCCCGGCAGTGGCCACCCCCGACGGAGTCGATTTTGTGACGCTGCCCTGGTGGAAAGTATTTCTGATTCAATTTCTGAACATTGCGGGCTTAGGCCCCATCTTTGGTGCAGTAATGGGCATCCTGTTCGGACAGGCTGCTTTTTTGTGGATTGTGTTCGGAACGATTTTCGCCGGAGCCGTCCACGATTATATGGCGGGAATGATGTCGGTACGGATGAATGGCGCCAGCCAACCCGAACTGGTAGGAAGCCAGCTCGGAACAAGCGTGAAACAGTTCATGCGCTTTTTTTCGTTATTCCTGATGGTGCTGGTGGGAGCGGTATTTGTATCCGGACCGGCCGATTTGCTGGCCGGTCTCACTCCGGAAGCCATGACCTCCACCTGGTGGGCTGTCATCGTATTTGCGTATTATATCCTAGCAACCCTGCTTCCCATCGATAAAATAATCGGTAAAATCTATCCCGTTTTTGGTGTCGCCTTGCTGTTTATGGCCGTCGGAATCATGGTCGCTATACTGGTCAACCGAGCACCGGTACCGGAACTCACCACTGGCATCGGCAATCTGCATCCGAAAAACCTACCGGTATTTCCCATCATGTTCGTATCCATTGCCTGCGGGGCAATCTCGGGTTTTCACGCCACTCAATCGCCACTGATGGCCCGTTGCATTCAAAACGAGCGTTTTGGCCGGCGCATCTTTTACGGAAGTATGGTAGCGGAAGGAATCGTAGCACTGATTTGGGCGGCGGCAGCATCGAGTTTCTTCGGTTCTATCGAAGGATTGCAGCAATTTATTGCGGGGTTGGCTCCTACGGCCAACAAACCGGCGGTAGTAGTCGACACCATTTCACGAAGCTGGCTCGGGCCTCTGGGAGGTATCCTTGCAATGCTGGGAGTCATCGCGGCCCCGCTCACGTCGGGCGACACGGCACTTCGTTCGGCCCGTCTCATCGTAGCCGACTTTTTGAACCTGGAGCAGAAACCGATGAAAAACCGCCTGATGATTTCCATTCCTTTATTCCTGATCACCTTCCTGCTCCTGCAGCTCGAATTTGATGTTTTGTGGAGGTATTTCGCCTGGTTCAATCAAACCCTGGCAGTATTTACCTTATGGGCCATTACCGTGTACCTCAGTAAGCAGCATCGTTTCTATTTTATCAGTCTGGTGCCGGCCGTATGGATGACGGCCGTCACATCCACCTACATCCTTATTGCCCCCGAAGGGTTTCATTTACCTGCTCTTGCTGCCTATGGTATTGGAGGAGCAATCACCCTCAGCACCCTCCTTCTGTTTTTCGTAAAACAAAAGCGGTGAGCAACTTTTCATCACTCACCACTTTTGTTCATCACTTATTTCAGCGCTTGTTCGATATCGGCTTTAATATCATCGATATGTTCGATACCGGCCGATATCCGCAATAATCCGGGTTCGACTCCCGCCGTTTTCTGATCCTCGGGCGAAAGTTGCTCGTGAGTTGTTGCCGCAGGGTGAATAATCAGGGTTTTTGCATCGCCCACGTTGGCCAGGTGACTGATCAGCTGAAGTTTATCGATAAACTGATTCGCCTTTTCAGCATCGCCTTTGAGTTTGAAGGTCAAAACCCCTCCGAAACCACGTTTGAGGTATTTTACAGCGTTGGCATATGTAGCGCTGCTTTTCAAACCCGGATAATTTACATATTCAACCGCGGGATGTTGCTCGAGCCATTGTGCCAGTTCGAGTGCATTATAGGCAATACGCTCGGTACGCAGCGAGAGTGTTTCAAGACCTTGCAACAGCAGGAACGAATTGAACGGTGAAATCGCATTACCCCAGTCGCGTAATCCCTCCACACGGGCACGAATGTTAAACGCTATATTGCCAAAAGGACCGTCGAAGCCGAATACATCCCAGAATACCAACCCATGATAACCCTCAGAAGGTTCGGTAAAAGCAGGAAACTTCCCATTACCCCAGTTGAACTTGCCGCTGTCCACAATTACCCCTCCGATGGAGGTGCCATGTCCGCCGATCCATTTAGTGGCCGATTCCACCACGATGGAAGCTCCATGCTCGATCGGTCGGAACCACGCACCGCCGGCACCGAAGGTATTATCCACCACCAATGGAATATCGTATTTAGCAGCAACTGCCGCCAGCGCTTCAAAATCGGCCACGTCGAGCCCCGGATTACCAATCGTTTCGATATACAGCGCCTTGGTATTACCATCGATTAATTTTTCAAACGACGCCGCATCATCGGTTTCAGTAAAGCGCACCTCCACACCCAGGCGTTTGAACTGCACCTTAAACTGATTGTAAGTGCCTCCATACAAATGCGCCGACGACACAAAGTTATCGCCTGCCTGAATAAAATTATTCAACGCGATAAACTGAGCCGATTGCCCCGACGAAGTTGCAAGAGCCGTGACTCCCCCTTCGAGCGCAGCAACACGCTTTTCGAACACATCGGTAGTAGGATTCATGAGGCGGGTATAGATATTTCCGAATTTACGCAGGGCGAATAAATCGGCACCATGCTGCGCATCGTCGAAAACATACGAACTGGTTTGGTAAATAGGCACCGCCCGTGAATTGGTGCTTTTATCAACTTCCTGACCTGCATGCACCTGCAGGGTTTCAAATTTGAATTCAGACATAATATTGTAGAGTTGTTAGTTGTTAATTATCGGCTGTTCCCTGGTTCGGCATCGAAAAGCCCTCCAATCCATTAAATAATTAACAAGTAAGGATTAATAATTTAAAGAGGATATTCGTCAAACGCGTACAACAAGGTTGACAGATAACGCTCGCCGGTATCGGGTAAGAGCACCACAATGGTTTTTCCTTTGTTTTCGGGACGGAGCGCAATCTGAGTTGCCGCATAGGCCGCCGCCCCGCTCGAAATCCCCACCAGCATTCCTTCTTCGCGGCCCAGCTGACGGGCGGTAAGAATAGCCTGATCGTTGGTCACCTGGAAAATTTCATCCACCACTTCGGGATTGAAATTTTTCGGGATAAATCCGGCTCCTATTCCCTGGATTTTATGCGGACCGGGACTGCCGCCCGAAAGCACCGGCGAGTCGGCCGGCTCTACCGCAACAATCTGAACCTTAGGATTGTACGCTTTCAACTTTGCCCCTACCCCACTGATCGTTCCGCCTGTGCCCACACCTCCGACAAAGATGTCGACTTTACCATCGGTGTCTTTCCAGATTTCTTCGCCGGTGGTAATACGATGAATCTCGGTATTGGCCGGATTCTCGAACTGCTGGGGAATAAACGCCGCCGGACTTTCGGAGGCAATAGCTTGTGCACGGGCGATAGCGCCTTTCATGCCTTCGGCTCCGGGAGTAAGAACGATATTGGCTCCCAGCGCCTTGAGCAGATTACGACGCTCGACACTCATGGTCTCGGGCATGGTAAGAGTAAGCTTATATCCTTTAATAGCCGCCACGAATGCTAATCCGATGCCGGTATTTCCGCTGGTTGGCTCTACAATCTCAACACCTTGTTTCAAAATGCCTTTTGCTTCGGCATCTTCGATCATTGCAAGGGCTATACGTTCTTTGACGCAACCCAGCGGATTGAATAATTCGAGTTTGGCAACCACTGTTGCTTCGAGATTACGCTTGACAGCGTAATTTGATAATTGTACCAGCGGCGTATTCCCCACCAGCTCTGTCAGATTTTTTGCTATTCGTGCCATAGAATTTTTTGTTTTAGTTTTCGATAATGCAAAAGTAGAACATCTCCAACTAACCCGCAATAATACTATAGCGGTATTTATATACCTTGTTTATGGTATTTTTTTAGCCGTTAAAAAGAAAATTGAATGGTTGCCAGGAAATTAGTTCCTGCCTGGGGAAAATACCTTAAATCATTTTCACGGTTGCCGTCTAAATAATAGGAATACCACACATAACCGTTCGACACATACCGTTCGTTGAACAAATTGTTTACGGCTATCTGGAAATCAAGCGATTGCAGTTTGGGCAATCGAATGCTATATTCGGCTGTCAGGCCATGAACCAGATAAGCAGGCATGGAACGTTGGTCTGAACCCGTATTATCGATGTATTGCTTACCCACGAACTGTGAAATAAAGGCAAGCCGGAGTCCGTTGAGTTCCTCCTTTAAATCAACACTGATGCGGCTTCCGGCAACCACCGAAGGAGAATAGGCTATATTGGTCGTACCCAGGTAATTGCTGCGAGCATCGATCCAGTTCCAGTCGGCATCGTACACATCCACGTCCTGCTCCGTAAAATTCAGAATTTTATTCTGACTTAAAGTAATGCTTCCGTCCCACTGCAACCAGTTCAACGGCTTCCATGCTCCCATCAACTCGATTCCCCTCCGGTAACTATCCGGGATATTCGAAGTAAGCAACTCGCCAATTTCGCTGATTTTACCGGTAAGGATAAGCTGATTGCGGTACTTCATCCAGTATGCATTTGCACCCAGGCTCAAGCTGGCCGACTGATAGCGATAACCCACTTCGGTATCGTACAAGGTTTCGTGAGTGGGCAGCTCGTTTGGGCCGGCTTCCGTATAATTATTCCGGTTAGGCTCCCGGTTCGCAACCGAGTACGATGCATACAAGTCGTGCCCTTTAGCCATTCGGTATGTCAAACCGGCTTTGGGATTGAAGAAATGAAAAGTATGCGATTGGTCAATGATGCGCATCGCCTGAGTGCCCGAATCGTACTTATCGTCGCTTCCCTCCATTGCATGACGGATGTACCGGTATTGAGCATCGACATTCAGGTACAACGACGGTAGGATTTCCGCAGTGATTTTTGCATAAACATTCGCATCGTCTTTAACACCATTGTTCCGGTACCATTCCTTACCAATATTTAAATCGGAAGCATTGCGTACCCAGGTGATTTTCCCAAAATGGTCGCCATCGTATCGGTTCACGGCTCCACCTAAACTGGCACTCCATGCATTTCCCGTATAATTAAGCGACCAGGTGAGTCCTGCAAAATGATTATCGAGCCATTTCTGACGTACCAGATCCGTCTTTTTAAGCGCAGTTCCATTCACCACCGGAGGCGTTATTCCATACTCAGCATACTTACGATCCTGTTTATAATCCTCGTAATAGCCTATTCCGCGGGTATAATGCGCTGCAACATTCAGATTGAACGAAGAACTGAGGCGTTGCAACCAATGCAACTGATAATGCGTTTGAGAGTAATTATCGGTCTGATTATCATAATATTGCATCTTACCATCCGCATCAAAATACACCCCGAGCTCATTAAACCTGCGATTAATAGCCAGGTTTTCGACGCTCACCCCATTCCAGGCCTGATAGGTCTTCTCCTTGCCTCCAAAAGTAATCAGCTTCAGAGTCGATGTTTCCCCGTAGTAGCCGCCGGAAAAATACCACGATTTCATATCCACCGATGCCCGGTCGATATACCCGTCGGAAGTCACGTTCGACAAACGCATATCAAACGCCCATTGGTCCGCTAAAAGTCCCGTACCTGCCTTCAACATATTCTTATTGGTATGAAACGAACCCAGGGTAGTTGAAATTTTGGCATAGGCATCCTGTTGCAATTGCTCGGTCTGCATGTTGATGCTTGCTCCGAATGCTGCGGCGCCATTGGTCGACGTGCCCACTCCACGCTGCACCTGCACCGACGAGAGCGACGATGCGAAATCGGGCATATTCACGAAAAACACCGTGTGCGATTCGGCATCGTTCAGCGGTATGCCATTCACCGTCACATTTACCCGGTTGGCGTCGGTGCCACGGATCCGAAAACCGGTGTATCCGATCCCTGTACCTGTTTCCGATGTAGCTACAAACGAAGGCGACAGAGCCAGTAGAAAAGGAATATCCTGACCGTGGTTCCGGCGCGCAATTTCGCCGGCAGCCAGTGTTGTGTACGAAACGGCCGATTTCTCGTTGGCACGAATGGAAGTGACCGTTACTTCTTCCAATTGTACATGCATGGAGTCGCGTTTAGCAACTTGTTGTGCGCCTGCAACAGCGCAAATGCTCGTCATGAGCATTCCAAAAAACATTTTTCTCATCACAAATTGATTAAGTTTGAATTAATAATTTATTCTGAGAGTAACACAAAAAATACGGAGATTTACTTCTTCCCTCAACAGCATTACCTGTTCAGGTTCAAAGGGTATGATCTCAGCCCGTAATATTTAGGCACCCCCCGGTTTTCGGAACTAGTGTATGCCGGAAAACCGCTGCAAAGTTAGGTATAATTTTCACAATTGCAATTATGACCGGCAATTTAACACAACCGGACAGCGACACGATTGTGAAATGAACCGAAAATGTTTATTTTTGCAAACATTTTTTGTAATACATAGTACAATGACATTACGTCTTCGAATCTTGATCGTAACGTTGATTGCGGCCGGCCTGCTTAGCTCCGCACTCCAAGCTCAACACCCATCGCACGAACACGACAGCAGTGAAGTTCATGAAATCACCCTGTTGCTGATGCCCACTATGTATCCGCTCGACTGGACCAGTCCGTCGTCGCTCTACAAAAGCATGTTACACATTTACATGAAAACCCTCGGATTAAAAGACAATTACCTGTTGGGCCACGTAGCCGTAAGGTTAAATTCACCGCTTTTAGAGGAACCGCTCTATACTGCCCAGTCGTCGAAAAAATGGCAGGAACGTATCGACATGGTATTAAAGCAACGGGTCGGTTTCGGCATTCTTGGCGCTGCGCTGGAAGGTCGGGTCGAACCCGTTGAGGAAATAAAACACAAAGTCGAGGTGTACAAACAACGCAACAAACTGGCCTTTATCACCTACCGCATACAACGGGGCGTTATGGAACGCATTTTGACTTTCTTCAAAGCCTACCAGGACAAGATGCATAACGACTTGTCGCCCAGCGACTTTTATGGTGGCGCATTCTGGCCCCGCTATCATTACGAAGGAGCCGGATGCTCGGCATTTGCTTTTACGATGCTCGACCTGGGAAAATTAATCCCGCCCGAAGCCGAAGAATGGAAGGTGGACGTGAAGATTCCCATGAACATTATCGGAGGGAAGTTCAACAACGGAAAGAAGATAAAAAACCGGACTATCAAGCGGACGACCAGCTGGTATGCCGGCAACGGAAGTAAAAACACCGATTATGTAGAATATTATGTATACGATCCTTCGATAATGTTCGATTGGATCATCGCACAACATTCGAATCCCGATGCCGGATATGACCTGGTGCATGAAGGCAATGCACCGGGATTGTATAAAGATGCAAGAAACATTGAATTCGACCCTGAGGAACCAATATTTATGCAACGCCCCGACACGAATTTATTCATCAATCACTATTACAAAAGGATAAATCTGGAGAAAATGTAATAATTTTAAACTTTTCACTTGTATTTTTAGAAAATTGATGTATCTTTGCGGCGATTAATTATAAAATGTAATGCAAACAACTTTTATTCATATTCTACTCCTCGGTATTCTTATTCTTTTACACAGAAAGTAAGAGTGAGTTCGGTATGCATATAAGTTTAAACGAGATATTCAAAACCTTTCTCACTCGATGTGGGGAAGGTTTTTTTTTCATATTAAAAAACGACGATTATGGACAGACTTTTTATTTTCGACACAACATTACGCGATGGAGAACAGGTTCCGGGTTGTCAGCTCAACACGGTGGAGAAGATTCAGGTTGCAAAGGCATTGGAGCAGCTGGGTGTTGACGTGATAGAAGCTGGTTTCCCGATTTCCAGCCCGGGCGATTTCAATTCGGTGGTAGAAATATCGAAGGCCGTTACCTGGCCTACTGTTTGTGCGCTGACCCGCGGAGTTCAGAAAGATATCGAAGTGGCTGCCGAAGCGCTGCAGTACGCAAAACGTAAACGCATTCATACCGGTATCGGCACTTCCGATTATCACATCAAATACAAGTTCAATTCCAATCAGGAAGAAATTCTGGAACGTGCGGTAGCAGCTGTCAAATATGCCAAATCGTTTGTCGAAGACGTGGAGTTCTACTGCGAGGATGCCGGCCGTACCGATAACGTATACCTGGCACGGGTGGTTGAAGCGGTGATTAAAGCCGGCGCTACGGTGGTGAATATCCCCGACACGACGGGCTATTGCCTGCCGCATGTCTACGGCGAGAAGATCAGGTTTTTGATGGAAAATGTACGGGGTGTGCACAACGCCATCCTTTCCACCCATTGCCACAACGACCTTGGAATGGCTACGGCCAACACGATGGCCGGTGTGCTCAACGGAGCCCGACAGGTAGAAGTTACCATTAACGGTATCGGCGAACGGGCCGGCAACACATCGCTGGAAGAAGTGGCCATGATTCTGAAATGTCATAAGGACCTGCAAATCGACACGCAAATCAACACGCATAAAATATACAGTACCAGCCGGTTGGTTTCCAACCTCATGAATATGCCGGTGCAGCCCAACAAAGCCATTGTAGGTCGCAATGCTTTCGCCCATTCGTCGGGCATCCACCAGGACGGGGTATTGAAAAACCGCGAAAGCTACGAAATTATGGATCCAACCGATGTGGGAATCGACAAAAATTCGATTGTACTGACAGCCCGTAGCGGACGTGCTGCGCTGAAGCACCGGTTGAGCGTACTGGGAGTGGATGTGGACGGTGATAAACTGGACACCATTTATCAGGAGTTCCTGAAACTTGCCGACCGCAAGAAAGATATCAACGACGATGATGTGCTGATGTTGGTGGGCAAGGAGCGTTCGTCGAAAGACCGCATCCGCCTCGAATACCTGCAGGTAAGTTCCGGTGTAGGTCTGCGGCCGGTAGCCAGCCTGGGTATTAAAATCGCCGGTGAACTCTTTGAAGCGGCTGCCACAGGCAACGGCCCCGTGGATGCAGCGATCAATGCCCTGAAAAAAATCATCACCCGCAAAATGACTTTGCAGGAATTTACAATTCAGGCCATCAGCCGCGGCAGCGACGATATGGGCAAGGTACACATGCAGGTTGAACACGAAGGCGTTGTATATTATGGATTTGGAGCCAACACCGACATTATTGCGGCATCGGTCGAAGCCTATATCAACGCGATCAACCAATTCGTAAAATAATTGTTACAGTAAAGAAGATAAAATAAAAGATAGATATGAGTAAAACGCTTTTTGACAAGATCTGGGACGCCCATGTGGTTTCCTCCGTGGAAAACGGCCCCACCCAATTGTACATCGACCGGCACTTCTGCCACGAAGTAACCAGTCCGCAGGCTTTTAACGGACTTCGTGCCCGCGGATTGAAGGTGTTCCGTCCGGAGCTCACCACCATGACTGCCGACCACAACACCCCTACCATCGACCAGGACCAGCCGGTCAAAGATCCGGTTTCGCGCAACCAGCTCGATCAGTTTGCTAAAAATGCAGCCGAGTTCAACATGCCGATTTTCTATCCGCTGGGACACGAAAAGAACGGCGTGGTACATATTATCGGCCCCGAAAACGGATTTACACAGCCGGGGATGACCATCGTCTGCGGCGACAGCCACACTTCAACACATGGTGCATTCGGAACCATCGCTTTTGGTATTGGAACATCCGAAGTTGAAATGGTATTGGCGACTCAATGTATTTTACAATCGCGTCCGAAAACCATGCGCATCACCTATAACGGCAAGCTGGGAGAAGGGGTTATGGCAAAGGACCTTGCATTGTACACGATTGCCAAACTTACAACCGGCGGAGCAACCGGTTATTTCGTGGAATATGCCGGTGAAGCAATCCGCAACATGACCATGGAAGAACGTATGACCGTATGTAATCTGTCTATCGAAATGGGCGCCCGCGGAGGTATGATTGCTCCCGACGAAACTACCTTTTCCTATGTCAAAGGACGTGAATTTGCTCCCAAAGGCGAAGAGTGGGACCGTAAACTGGCCTATTGGCAAACACTTCAATCGGACGAAGGAGCGGTATTCGACAAGGAACTGGTATTCGATGCAGCCGATATCCAACCAATGATTACCTACGGAACCAATCCCGGCATGGGGATGGGAGTTCGCGAATCGATCCCTACCCTGGAATCGGTCGACGAAGCTGGCCGTATTTCGTTCAAAAAATCGCTCGACTACATGGGCTTCCAGGCCGGAGAGCAATTGCTCGGCAAACCGATCGATTATGTGTTCCTGGGAAGCTGTACCAACGGACGTATCGAAGACTTCCGCGTTTTTGCCAATTATATTAAAGGTAAAAAGAAAGCCGATACCGTAACTGCCTGGCTGGTACCCGGCAGCTGGGGGGTGGAAAAGCAAATCCGCGAAGAAGGATTGCTCGACATCCTCACCGAAGCAGGGTTCAAGCTGCGTCAACCCGGATGTTCAGCCTGTCTGGCCATGAACGACGATAAGGTTCCTGCCGGGAAATACGCGGTTTCCACCTCGAACCGAAACTTCGAAGGCCGTCAGGGACCAGGCGCCCGCACCATCCTCGCCGGACCTTTGGTGGCAGCAGCAGCAGCCATTACCGGACGTATCACCGACCCGAGAGAACAAACAAATTAATCGACACCTGTCAATGATCAGGTGTTCAGTATCAGTCAACTAACAAGCATATGAATAAATTCGAAAAACTGACTTCAACGGTAGTGCCGCTTCCCATCGAAAACGTGGATACCGACCAGATTATACCCGCCCGCTTTTTGAAAGCAACCAATAAAGAAGGATTTGGCGACAACCTTTTTGCCGACTGGCGTTACGAAAAAGACGGGAGTCCCAAAAAAGATTTCGTACTCAACAACCCGGCGTTTTCGGGAAGCATCCTGGTTGCCGGCAAAAACTTCGGCTCGGGATCGAGCCGCGAGCATGCCGCATGGGCCATCGACGGTTACGGATTCAAAGTAGTGGTATCGAGCTTCTTTGCCGACATCTTTCGCAACAACTCCCTCAACAATGGCGTGCTGCCCGTGGTGGTAAGTCCGGAGTTTCTGGCCGAAATTTTCAATGCAGTGAATGCCGACCCGTCGGTAACATTGACAGTCGACCTTGAAGCACAGACAATCACCAACAATTCGAACGGAACAACCGAAAACTTCGATATCAACCCGTATAAAAAAGAATGCCTGCTCAAAGGCATGGACGATATCGATTATTTATTGAGCAAAAAAGACTTGGTACTCCAGTACGAAGCCAATCGCACCCTTTAAAACAAAGCTGGTCATGATAGAGATAATGGACACCACCCTGCGCGATGGCGAACAAACTTCGGGAGTTTCGTTTGCAACCGCCGAAAAAATGAGTATAGCAAGGCTATTGCTCGAAGAACTGTGCGTGGACAGGATCGAGATTGCATCGGCCCGGGTTTCGGCAGGCGAATACGAAGCGGTAAAGAAAGTGGCGCGATGGGCGCACGAAAACGGGCACATCGACAAAGTGGAAGTACTCGGATTCGTCGACAACCGCACATCGCTCCAATGGATTAAAGATGCCGGCTGCAGGGTCATCAACCTGTTGTGCAAAGGTTCCGAGAATCATTGCCTCCATCAGCTACGCAAACAACCGGAAGAACACCTGGCCGACGTGTGCCGCGAAATCGGCTTTGCCAACGAAATGGGCGTCGATGTCAATATCTACCTCGAAGATTGGTCGAACGGAATGCGTAATTCGCCCGACTATGTATTCTTCATGGTGGATCGGTTGCAGAAGGAAAAGGTAAAACGGATCATGTTGCCCGACACGCTGGGCATCCTGAACCCGAGCGAAACACTGCAGTTCTGCCGGCAGATGATCGAACGGTACCCGGGGATCCACTTTGATTTTCACGCCCACAACGATTACGACTTTGCGGTTGCGAATGTATACGAGGCTGTCAAGGCCGGTATACATGGAGTTCATGTAACCGTCAACGGATTGGGCGAACGGGCCGGCAATGCTCCTCTGTCGAGTGTGGTGGCCACCATACGCGACCACAACAAGAAATCGACCCGCATTCACGAAAGTAGAATAAATTCGGTAAGCCGGCTGGTAGAAACGTATTCGGGTATCCGGATTCCGGCCAATAAACCGGTGATCGGCGAAAACGTATTCACACAGGTAGCAGGAATTCATGCCGATGGCGACAATAAACACAACCTCTACTACAACGACCTGTTGCCCGAACGCTTTGGACGCGAACGGGTGTATGCACTGGGTAAAACATCGGGCAAGGCCAATATCCTGAAAAACCTGCAGCAGTTGGGGATCGAACTCGATCCGGATATGATGGCCCTGGTTACCAAACGGGTCATCGAACTGGGCGATAAACAGGAGATGGTGACGATCGACGAACTACCCTATATCGTGGCCGATGTGGTGAAAAGCGCCGCCGATCAGCATCTGATCAAAGTGGTGAACTACAGTCTGTCGGTTACCAACGGTCTCCGGCCGATGGCCAGCGTGAAACTGGAAATCCGTGGCGAAGAATTCGAGCAATCGGCATCGGGCGACGGGCAGTACAATGCTATTTCGAAGGCGATGTACAAAATATACAAGAAATTGAACAAGCCCACTCCCGAACTGATCGGTTACGAGGTGGTCATTCCTCCCGGAGGAAAAACCGACGCCATCGTACAAACCATCATCACCTGGCAATTTGACGGAAAAACCTTCCGAACCCGCGGTCTCGATGGCGACCAGACCGTAGCTGCCATCAAAGCCACCGAAAAAATGCTGAATATCATCGAAAGTGGCGAAATTCCCGGCAAACAACAATGTTAAAGTAAAAAAACGCTTAAGAATAAATGAGTAAGAAGTTAAACATCGCCGTGCTGGCGGGGGACGGAATTGGTCCTGAGATTGTGAAACAAGCCCTGGAGGTAACCAAGGCAATTTGTGATAAATTTGGTCATACGCTTCATTACGAAGAAGGAATTACCGGAGCCTGTGCCATCGATGCGGTAGGCGACCCCTATCCCGCCGCTACCCACGAATTATGCATGCGCTCCGACGCCGTGCTGTTTGGTGCCATCGGCGATCCTAAATACGACAACAATCCCTCGGCCAAAGTTCGTCCCGAACAAGGACTGCTGCGCATGCGCAAACAATTGGGACTCTATGCCAACATCCGTCCGGTAACCACATTCCCTTCGCTGATTCATAAATCGCCTCTGCGTGCCGACCTGGTAGAAGGAGCCGATTTTATGTGCATACGCGAACTCACCGGCGGTATGTATTTCGGACGGCCGCAAGGACGTTCCGAAGATGGAAACACCGCCTACGATACCTGTGTGTACACCCGCGAAGAAGTGGAACGAATCATGCATCTCGCCTACAAATACGCCGGGCAACGCCGCAGGAAAGTGACCATGGTCGACAAAGCCAACGTACTGGCATCCAGCCGTCTGTGGCGCCAGGTTACGCAGGAAATTGCACCTCAGTATCCCGACATCGAAACCGAATACATGTTCGTGGACAATGCCGCCATGCGGATTATTCAGTGGCCGAAAAGCTTCGATGTACTGGTAACCGAAAACCTCTTCGGCGACATTCTCACCGACGAAGCCTCGGTAATCACCGGATCGCTCGGCATGCTCCCATCTGCCTCCATCGGTATTCACACCTCGGTATTCGAACCCATTCACGGGTCGTACCCACAGGCCGCCGGAAAAAACATAGCCAACCCACTTGCCACTATTTTATCAGCTGCCCTGATGTTCGAATATGCATTTACAATGATGGACGAAGGAGCATTGATCCGTGAGGCGGTGGCAGCCAGCATGGAGGCAGGAGTGGTAACCGAAGATATTGCCAGCGGTGGTAAAGCCTACAGCACCTCGGAGGTGGGCGAATGGATCGTGAACTATATCCGCACTAAAGCCTGACCGAAGACACCGGCAGCTCCAGCTCCCCGAAACCAATCAGGGCATTAAATATCCTGAGCAGCTGAAAGCGCCCGATGTCCTCCAACCGAAGATCGGCAGTCTCGATCTGTCCCCGGTCGATCAAATAAGCCCGACGGGTACCGTACAGCAACGGAATCCGCGGGCTTAACCATTTCCGGCCGTCGAAAAGCGCGATATTCGAATAAGAAGTATCGGTCAGCAATCCGTCGCGAATCAACACCACGTCGTCGCAATCCCCGCGCTGTGCAAAAGCTGCATTAATCAACTCCCGCGCCGACGATTTGTACTCCATCGGTTCCTGATCGATCGCCACTGCCTGCAACGATTCCACCTTACGTAGCCGGTATTCCTGAAACTCCAGCCTGCGCAGCTTGAAATCGAATTCCAGGCGGAGCTTATAGCGTCCTTTTCCCGGGAAAAAGCAGCCACTCTCCATCCGTTCGTCGCTCCCTGCTTCCTGTATACCTTCCAACTCCGCAGCCAGGTCAAAAGGCCGCAACTCCGGATACCGGCACCGGAAAGCAGCATCGATCCGCTGCTGATGGTAGGCTAACCGCCGGGCACGGCCATCCGTCCACTCTATCGCTTCAATGCACGGGTACATATACTTTCTGTATTAATTCCTGATATTCCTGTTCCATCTCGCTCCTGAAGGTTATTCCGCCTCCACTTTTAAACTGTAACCCGTCGGCGGTTTGCTCCATAAAACGAATCATCACAGCCGAATCGAAATCCTTCCCGTCGAAATACCCGCAAATGCCGGTGTAAAAACCACGGTCGTATCCTTCGGCTTCCTGAATGATGGCCAGCGTCCGGGGCTTGGGAGCTCCGCTGATGGAACCGGCCGGCAACAACGAAAATACGATATCACCCAGCTTCGACCGGTAATCGGAGGACAAGCTCCCTCGAATCTCGGAACTCATCTGCAACAACTCTCCCCGATGGGTGCGGATGCGGTCGATGTACCGGTAACGCACCACCTCAACCCCGCTTGCAACCATGCTCAGATCGTTGCGCAACAAATCGACGATCGTAGCATGCTCGGCCTTCTCCTTTTCGCTCTGCAACAACCGTTCGGCAGCATCGGGAATCGAAGCATCGACCGTTCCTTTCATGGGAAAAGTGTGTATAGAGCCGTCGGTAATCTTCACAAAACATTCGGGCGAAAAACAGACAAACCGGTCGCGCATCCATACCTTATAGGGCGCGACAGCCGTTTCGTACAACTGCTCCAGGGTAAAATCGGTAACCACCCGGCTCGGCTGTGTCAAATTGGTAAGAAAAGAATTTCCCCTCCGGATATGATCCGCAACATACCCGAACTTCCGGGCATATTCATCCATCGATACCGGCTCTACGCTCCAGCGGGGCACAACAGCCGCCTGCAACGCGGTTTCGGTATGAAAAGCAAACCGCAACCAGGTTTCGTCGACCGCATCGGCGGGAATACAATACCCCCCTGCCGCATCGTACCGGATCAGCACATAAAACGCCCTGCCCAGCTCCGACCACCGGTTCATCAACCCGGTTAATTCGCTGGCCGGAAGTAACGGATAGGGAAATTTTGACATTTGTTTTCGTTTAAAAATACAAAAGTACTGAATTAATTTCTCCGATTTAGCAAAATCATAACAAAAAAATGATAAAAAGGAACGTTGGTAGGATTTCTTTTCTTAATTTTGAACATCAAATTGTAAAAAAACAACATATACCAATGTTCGAATGTAGTTCTGCAGCCAACGAGGATTATGAGGTGCACGCCACCGGAAGCAATGCTCCTGTTTACCCTGAAGGTAGCAACAATCCACATTCTCCTGACAATGAGCTCGAAAACTTTTTTAATATATCGCTCGAATTACTATGCATTGTCACTACCGACGGTTATTTTCTGAAAATGAGCAAGGAGTGGGAAAACGTGCTGGGATATCCCATAAGCGAGCTGCTGCATAAATCGATCTACGATTTTATCCATCCCGACGATATGGAACCAACACGGATGGAAGTGCAAAGTCTGCAAGCTAATCATCCGGTAACTCGTTTCGTCAATCGGTATCGGAACCGGAACGGCGGATACCGCTACCTGGAATGGAACAGCGTACCGACCGGCCAACGGATTTTTGCCGCTGCCCGCGATATAACCGACAGGGTACACCTGCATCAATCGCTCGAACAATCCATCAAAAAAGAAAAAGAACTGAACGAGCTGATGTCGCGGGTGGTGTCGATGGCCTCACACGAATTCAGAACACCGCTGACTTCCATTTTAATGTCGACCGAGAACCTGCGTTCGTATTGGAGCCGGATGAATGTACAGCAGATCGATACCAAACTGGCCAACATCCATTCGCAAATCTCTCACCTGACTGCCCTCGTAAATAATGTTTTGCAAATTTCACGGATTCAGGAAGGTAAGCTAAGTCCGCAGCTAAGCACGGTCGAAATGGTCGGTTTTTGCCGGTCGGTAATCGATAATTTCCTCGCCGACAGCAAGCAGAACACTTCTATCGGCTTTACCTGCACTACTTCCGGGATTAATATTCATGCCGACGAGATCATGCTACGGCAAGTCCTGGTGAATCTTATTTCCAACGCCGTAAAATATTCTCAACCGCATCCCGAAATCCAGGTCGACCTTACCGTTCGAAATGAGCAGGCTGTATTGACCATACGCGACAACGGGATCGGAATTCCCGAAAACGAAAAAAAAGAAATATTTCAACCTTTTTATCGTGCTTCCAATGTCCGCGGAATCGAAGGACACGGACTGGGCCTGAACATTGTAAAAGAAACGATCGAGCTCCACAATGGAACCATCCGTTTCGAATCGGTTCAGCATCAGGGCACGACTTTTATTGTACAACTCCCGGTAGTGCACCCGATGAACAACCAGTAAACGATGAAGCATACCCTTTTAATCATAGAAGATGAATCGACCATCCGCAACGACCTGGCGGAAATTCTTATATTTGAAGGCTTTGAAGTATTAACCGCCGAAAATGGACTCACCGGCTTGCAACTGGCTACCGAAAAGCTGCCCGATCTTATCGTGAGCGATGTAATGATGCCCGAAATGGACGGATATGAGTTACTGACCGCCCTGCGCGAGAATCAGGAAACCCGCTTGATTCCGGTGATCCTGGTTACGGCCATGGCCGAACACGACGATATTCGTACCGGAATGAATATGGGCGCCGACGACTACCTGATCAAACCCTTTACCCGCCAGGAGCTGCTGGACACCATCCAGATCCGTCTGCAAAAAGCCGATTTCCTCTCCGAAAAACGTCAATCCGATCTGCAGGAATTGCGGCTGCAACTCATAAAATATTTACCCCACGAGCTCAACACCCCCCTGAATGGCATCATTGGTATCGGGCAGATTTTAAAAGATTACCCCGAGTCCTTATCGAAAGAAGAAATAGCCGATTTTGGCGCTAATATCTACGATAGCGGCATGCGCCTGTACCGCCTCATTCAAAACTACCTGCTGTATTCGGAGCTGGTTATACGGCACGATAATTTCGCCAGCTCCGAACCCCTCGAAAATCCGGGCGATTTGTGCCAGAGCATCCTGATGAATATCGCTCACAAGCACAAACGGATGAACGATTCCGAAATTGACGTGGAGCCCTGCGATGTTTCGATCGGATTCAAGGAATTCTCAAAAATCCTGGAAGAGCTCATCCATAATGCCTTCAAGTTCTCGCTCCCGGGAAGTAAGGTGAGAGTGAAATGTGGGCCGTACGAAAAACGCTTCCGCTTGATTATCGAGGACCAGGGACAGGGAATGACAGCCGAAGAACTGCATAAAATCGGGGCGTATGTACAGTTCAATCGTACGCTCTACGAACAGCAAGGCTCCGGCATGGGATTGAGCATCGCTAAAATGATCGTGGAAATGTATGGCGGCGAACTGTCGATCGAAAGCGAACTCCATAAAGGTACAACCGTCACTATCCTTCTCAATGCTCCGGTGGGTTGATAAAGCCCTACCCGCTTTTTCGAAGAAATTAAGTACCTTTGCAGCCGATTTAACTGCGAATAGAAAATGACATCCACCAATAAGGAGATTGAAATAGCCGCTCAACTGATACGCGACGGTAAAGTAGTGGCCTTCCCTACCGAAACTGTATACGGATTGGGCGCTAATGCCCTGAATGCAATGGCTGTGGCCCGAATTTACGAATTGAAAGAACGTCCTTCTTTCGATCCGCTCATCGTTCATATTGCCGATATCGAAGCCATCCGACAGCTCACCACCACCTCCGACGAGCGGGTACAATTGCTGGCCGACCGGTTCTGGCCGGGCCCCCTGACTATTATTCTTCCCAAAAGCGAAATAGTGCCCGATATCGTGACATCGGGACTTGGAACCGTGGGCATCCGAATGCCTGCCAACCCGGTAGCACGCGAACTCATACGTCGTGCAGGCTGCCCCATTGCCGCTCCCAGCGCCAACAAGTTCGGACAACTAAGCCCCACCCTGGCGCGCCATGTCGCAAAGCAATTGCCCGATGCCGATTTCATTCTCGATGGCGGACCGGCCGATGTCGGAATCGAATCAACCATTATAGCGCTCAACAAAAAAGGATTCGAAATTCTTCGTCACGGAGTTATTACACGCGAAGATATCGAAACACTTGTACCCTATTATGCTCTTCCCGAAGAAGAAAAAACGAATATTGTGAGCCCGGGAATGTTGAAATCGCATTACAGCCCCGGAAAACCACTGTATATCCTCGGTACTTCCGTTCCTCCACCCGCCGATCGTTCGCGGGTTGGTTTACTTAGCTTTAAGGGACACGATACCGCAGGCTATGCTCATGTTGAAATCCTCAGCGAAAAAGGCGACCTGAAAGCCTGCGCGGTAAATTTATTCGCAGCTATCCACCGGCTGGAGGATTCGGAGGTCGAATATATTGTGGCACAGCCTGTTCCTGAAGAAGGAGTGGGACTTGCCGTGATGGATAAACTCCGGAAAGCCGCCTATCGCTACCTCTGATTTTCATTCTGCACACAACGCATCAGGGATAAATTTTGTCATGAAAATTAAATGCTATATATTTGTAGCATTTAATTCAAATATTCAACAGATATGACGACAGCAACACAAAACCTCATCGACGACCATGTACATATTCTTCGTCTTACCGACATCATGGTAACGATGGCCGAGGAACAATCGAAAGAAATCGCTCATTTCGAGCTGGTGATAGACTTAATCCGCAATTTTGCCGACGGACTTCATCATGCAAAAGAAGAAGATTTATTATTTC
The DNA here is from genome assembly GCA_001898935.1 of Paludibacter sp. 47-17. GTDB lineage: Bacteria > Bacteroidota > Bacteroidia > Bacteroidales > Paludibacteraceae > Paludibacter. Next base: position 346,564 of record MKVT01000020.1, on the reverse strand, counting down.
CGCGAATGGGCGTATACGGTTATCATCCCGAACACGGACCGGTGGCAGTAATGCTGAACGAGCACGTACAGGGACGAAAACATGTAGCAGGCATGGTAGCGGGAATCGAAAAATACCGGACGGGCAACAAAGACGGTCTGTTTGAAATCTACGAGCATCTGATGGGTTATGCTTATTTGCTTCAGAACCATATTTCGAAAGAAAACAATGTGCTGTTCAAAATGGCTGATCAGGCATTCAGCGACAACGATCAGCAGGAACTGGCACAACAGTTTGCCGAAATTGAAGCCGGTTACGACAAGGCCTTTAACCGTGAGAGTGCGATATTGAAGATTAATCAGTTAGCCGAACTGTATTTAGAGGCTTAACACCGGGATGCTGCCCTTGCTAATTGCCATAAACATGCACACTTCCTTGTGCAGCCGGCAAATAATTCACCCCTTTCCAGGTAATCATCAGCAACACAAACGAGAATATTACCAGCCAAAGGGTGAATGTACGGATTTTATGCTCGCGAAGCCGGATATGAATATACATCAGGTATCCGGCAGCAGTGATAAAGGCCCAGGTTTCCTTCGGATCCCAGCTCCAGTAATGGCCCCAGGCTTCTTTTGCCCAAACCGCTCCGATCAGTAAGCCTACCATCAACAAGCCAAAGCCGATATAGATTACGTTGTCGGTAAGCGCTACGAGCGAACGATCCGTATAGTCCTTGCGATACAACAATAGGATGGCGGCAATGGTGGCAGCGCTCATAAACGCGTACGACAGAATGTAGGCTATCACATGGGGAACAAACCAGATGCTCTGGAGCGCCGGCATCAGGTCTTTTGAATGAATCTCAGGCCTGGTGATATTGATCAGGATAAAAACCGATGCAACCACGAGGCTAAAACTCAGGATCCAGTGATGGCGCCATTTCAGGTACATCACCAGCCCTATGGCCGACAAGAAAAAGGTATACCACAAACGGGTTTCACCCATGGTTCGCATCGGGGGCCGGTCGAGACTCATCCACATCAGCAGGATGAATGTGGCGAACAGGATAATTCCGGCCAAGGCTAGCACCACACTGCCATACACGGGACGCAACCCGGCGCTTTCAGGCTGGTACCGCATGCCGGGCTTTGCCGTACCTGCCGGTATATTCTTACGGTACAACATCCCAATGGCCAATGCCCACAACGCTACGGTGGGCGCAGCAAAATAGATAAAATTATCCCAGGTGATCATTCTTTTTCAATTTTGACTTTTTATTCCCTTCCCAAATCAACAACACCGAACCGGCAATAAACATCCACAAGCCAACATAAACCCAGGTAAGCCACGGATCGTACACCAATTCGAAACTACTCGTCGCCGAAGCCTTACCCAAATCCGAATCGTAGCTGTACTGATAAATATACCAGTTATCAACCTTCAAGGGTTTGTTCACTTCAATCGATGCCGGGATGGCCTTTTCCGACTGCGTATACACCACCACATCCGAACGGTACAACTTCGGTTCCGGCCGGGTCATCACCATACTCAACTGCCCGTCGAGCTCCATTGTCATGTACAACTGTGCAAAATTACCTCCACATATCCACCCCGTGCGGTCGAAACCGGTGGCAGCATTCGTTACGCGCACCCGGACAGCCGGACACGAACCCGGCATCGGCACCTGACGATACGTACTGTCGCTCGCACGAACCGCCTCATGGATATAGTCCAACACTTCAATCTGCCAATCCGCAATAGCGCCGGCCGTTTTTACAGTATCAATCTGCCACATCTTCGGATTACCCGCCGGATACGATTCGCCGGTACTTTTATCCACAATGGCCAGTTTGGGAATATACTCTTCCATGTAAAAATCCTTCAGGTGGATTGCTACCGGCAATTCGAGCATATCGCCGCTATCGCTGAATACGCGCCATTCGGTGGCATCTTCCTGCACATGCATCACATAGCGGCGCAAATCGGCCGCACCGATACCTGCGGCAACCAGCAACAGCAGTAATCCGAAATGATTAAGGTAAAACGCGTAATCGCGCCAGTTGAAATTGAGCAACCGCCGCGCCGTAACCATACTCAGATTGACAACCAACAGCATGTATAGCAATACGAACGGCCACGAACGGGTTACCGTATCGAAGCCCAGCGGCGAATGTGCATGCTCGTGTCCATCGGCATGCTGGGGCACCAACCCCATAATCGTGGCAAAAAACAGTACTCCGCCGATTACCGAAACACTGAGCGGCAGCCCGGAAAACCACAGGAAAAAAGGCGACCGGTGGCGCCAGATCATGATTCCCGTCAACCCGGTCACCAACAGAATGGCCACCAATCCGACCGGATACTGCAGCAATCCGAAATCAAAATTCCCGATGGTAAGCTGCAACATCAGTCCAACTGCGGACAGCCCGCCCACTACGGCGATGCTTTCCTTATATCCCCATGGTGCCTGCCACCAGGCGCGTTTTACATTTTCATCCATGCTATTTCACCTCCCATTACCGATGGCTGGCGCTTTTTTATAATTTTTGCGACGTTAGTTTCCCTCTTTCCTCCGCATTTTTAATCCACTGCGGAATCACCTCGTTGATGAATTTCTCCTTCTTTTCGCCCAAGGTTTTCATATCCAGACCAATATACTCCTGTGCTTTCGCTTTCGTGGTAATGTCGGGCATTTTAATGCCGGCCGGATTCACATTCAAGGCAAACAATACCGATTGCAGGGCCTGGTTGGCCTGATGCGCTTTATCGAGACTATGGGCCAGGATCCGTTGCGATTCAACCGGAGCGTGGAAAGTAGCGCCATGGCTAGCTACCACGAAATCCCAACGCCACTGCGCCTGGCGAATCAGGTTGAGGGCTTCTTTCATCTGGGCCTCGGTAGCTCCATGGTCCCAGGCATTTTTCGCATATACGTGAGCTTTTGTAATTTCCTGTTCTACCCGGTCGCGGATTTCCAGAGCTTTATCCTGATATTCGTACACATAGTTGCGCAGATTATCCTCCGTATCGCGGTGACAGGTCTGGCAGGTATTGGCAATATTACGCAAAGGACTCGAGATCTGGTGATCGCTGTACTTGATACCACCCTCCACTTTGTAAGGCATATGGCAATCGGCGCACGAAAGCCCGCGTTGAGCATGAGGTCCCATCAGGAAAATTTCATAATCAGGGTGCTGCGCTTTCAACATAGGAGCACGACTCAGTTTATGAACCCAATCCACATGGCCCACTTCGTCGAAATAAGCTTCAATCTGTTCCACGGTAGTACCTTTATCCCAGGGAAAAGTAAGGTATTTGCCGTCGCCCTTGAAATAGTACTCCACATGACATTGTGCGCAAGCCAGCGAGCGCATTTCCTGTGCAGTAGCGTCGGTTACTTTTTTACCCCGACGCTCGAACGCTTCAATCAAACCGGGACGACTGATGTTGAGATTCATGGTTGTATGATCGTGGCAATCGGCACAACCAATCGGATTCACGATTTCGTGACCCAGCGACGACCATTTGCCTTTATAGAATTCGGCTATTCCCACTTCATGCATCATGCGGGGAACATCGGGGCTCTTACAGCTCCAGCAGGTACCCGGTTGCATATTTTCCTCTTCGGTGAAAGGCGATCCGGTACGCAGCGTGTTGCGCACATCGGTCAGGGCATGCATATGCCCGCGGGGCGCTTTGTAATCCATGGCAAATGCATATCCAGCCCACATCACCACCATTTCGGGACGCGCTTCGAGTACATCCTCCTCGGTGTTCCCCATGTGTTTGCTCTTGAAATCCATGTCGGCCGTTTTTTTCCAGGTTTCGTATTCGCGCGGATAATTTACTCCCCAGATATCGCTGCGGGCTTCTAACTCGTTAATTTCTACTTTCCGATTGTTAAACACACTGGCAATCTCGGCACGACGCTCGGTAATCGATGCGGCCAACATTCCTACCAGAAATACAATGACCATGACGGAAAAGAAGATAACCCATCCCCATACTGGTTTACGGCTGATAAAGTCGGATAATTTGTGTAACATAGTATTGAATTGTAAATTGTAAATTATTAATTATTAGTGGGCTAAGACTGTTTCAAACCATCATGGATACTTTTCCGTCAGTCTTTCATCGCCTTTTTCAACCATTGCGGAATCGGCGATTCGGGTAAAGGGGTGACAATGGCATTCGGAGTAGAAGCAATACTGCTTTGCTTACCATGAGCAACCGTCGAATGACAGTCCCAGCAAGCTTTACCTTTACCTTCGCGGGCCTCGGTAAACGAGATCATTCCCGTTTTAACGAACTCCTTGTTCAACTGCGTATGACAACGAATGCAGTTTTCCATCACCACGTTGGAACTCGCCTTGCGGGCACGTATAGCCAGCGGTTCGGCCCGCAGGGTGAATACCGCCGAATGAAGCAGACCGTCCATCGCTTTGAAATAATATTTACTGATGACATTGTTCTGTGGCACATGACAGTCGTTGCAGGTAGTCCATTTCGCATGCGAATTGTGAAACCAGGTCTGATAATAAGGAGTCATGATATGGCAGTTGACACAGGCAGCAGGATCATCGCCCAGGTATACATGCGCCTTCGACATATAGATAATATATACACCAAGGCCGGCGATTAATCCTCCGAAAATAACCACCGGAGCGATGAAGCGCCGTGGCAGAGAGAAGAATTTTGGTTGGTTTCTCATCGGATCAGTTTTTATGGTCAAGACAAGATTGTGTTCTCGATATCAGCTCGGCAAATATAGGAAAATTATCGGAAGTACAACTTTTTTTTAATCAAATGTGATTAATATCAAATATTTCTTTATTTTTGCAGTCGAATTACCACTTTAAAATAGAATATTAAATGAAGCTTACCAATACCTCCGAATATGCGCTCCGGATTCTTACCTACATGGCTAAGGAACCCACCAGGCTCTATTCGGCTAAGTCGTTGGTCGAAAAGCTTAAAATTTCCGATAAATACCTGCGCCGGCTGATGACCACCCTTAGCAAGCAAGGTTTCATATATAGTGTCCAGGGCCGCGATGGCGGTTATAGCTTTAAAATGCAACCTTCCGAAATCAGGCTCTCGGATGTGATCGATGCCGTGGAGGGAATGGATACCTATACCGGTTGCGTGCTCGGATTTGAGGAGTGTTCGTGCGAAAATCCCTGTATCATGCATTCGACCTGGATTAAAGTGCGGCAGGAATTCATGGAAGTATTTATCAACAAAACCCTGGCCGATCTCGATTTCGAGCTCGCTAAGCGCTATTGATTTTTTTTACATCAATATACTACCTGTAAATAGCATATAATTACTAATTAACAATTAAACATTATGCATCAATCACTCTTAGACAAATTCATGAGCCGGAAAGGATTATTTACTTCCTTCTGGATTATCGCCATCATTATGGTGTCGATGTTGATTTACTACACTGCCAACCTTCAGAAAGAAGTCCCTCCTATCCCGCAGGAAGTGGTATCGGCCGGCGGCGAAGTACTCTACACCTACGACGATGTAGTGGAAGGCAAGGCACTGTTTCAGCAGTTCGACCTTACCGACTGGGGATCGCTTCTGGGGATGGGCGCTTACATCGGTCCCGATTTCTCGACCGACCTGTTGCATTACCGTGCCGAGCATTTGTACGATTATTACGGACAGGAATTGTACGGTAAAAAGAACAGCGAGCTCGACGATCTGGAGCGGGGAGCGGTAAAGGAACGGGTAAAGAAGGACTTCCGTGCCGAAACGAAGCTGGTTGAAGGTACTACCGTGTATACCGAGGCTTCGGCGGCGGCTTACCACAAAAACGTGGAATACGTAGTGGACATGCTGGTAAACGGCGATCGTGAAAGAGCTTTTCGCGGAGGGATTATCCGGCCCGACGAAGCGGTGAAGATTGCCGCATTTTTCGATTGGGCTCAGTTGGTATCGTCGTCGCTACGGCCGGGCACCGAACGCACCTGGTCGAACAACTGGCCGCACGAACCGCTTATCGATCAGGATCTCACTTTCTTTTCGCACAAAGTATCGCTTTGGGAATTTCTGATTCTATGGACTTTAACGATAGTGGTTGTATTCCTTTCCTACGAATACCTGTTCAAAAAGGAAGAAAACGAAAAGCTGGAAGAGCCGCTGAAAATCACTTCGATCTTCCCGTCGCAGAAAAAGCTATTGAAATACATTCCGATAGTGGCAACACTGATGGTCGTACAAATGGTAATGGGGGGATACCTGGCCCACCTGTACACCGATCCGACCAGCGATTTCATCATCTCGCAGGAATTACTTCCGTTCAATGTTATTCGCTCGATGCACACTCAGCTGGCCATACTCTGGGTGGCAGTGGGATGGCTGGTGGGCGGCTTGCTGATCGCCCCCTGGGTAGCCAATAAGGACCACAAATACCCCTGGCTGGTGAATGTGTTGTGGGCGGCTCTTATCGTAGTTGCTGTCGGCAGTATTATCGGGATGTACATGGGCGCAACCGGCCAGCTGCGTGAAACCTGGTTCTGGCTGGGTAACGAAGGTCGTGAGTTGCTGAACCTGGGACGGGTTTGGGATATCGGACTGGTTATCGGTCTCGTATTCTGGTTCCTGCTTATTATATCGCTGATCCGCAAAGCTGCCACCAACAATCCGATTGTAAGCACCATCATCTGGTCGGCATTTGCTATTGCTACCTTATACATGGCCGGCATGATGCCGATTCATAAAATCATGCCCAACTACACGGTGGACGATTATTACCGCTGGTGGGTGATTCACCTCTGGGTAGAGCTCACGTTCGAATTATTCGCAGCCGGCGTAATTGCCTTCTTCACGGTATCGCTGGGACTTATCACCCACAAAACCGCTGTACGGGTGATGTTCTTCGAACTTTTCCTGATCTCGCTCAGTGGTACCTTAGGCGTCGGACACCACTACTTCTGGCAGGGACTCGACGAATACTGGATTGCAGTAGGGGGAATTTTCTCGGCATTGGAACCTCTGCCCTTGGCCCTGATGATTATCGAAGCCTGGAAAAATCAACGCGAGAAGCTCTACGCGGGCGAACGGTTCGACTTCAGCATTCCATTTTTGTGGATCGGAGGATCGGCCGTTATGAACTGGATTGGAGCCGGATTTTTCGGAATGATGATCAACACCCCGACTATCAACTACTACACTCATGCTACCTATCTGATTATGCCTCACGGACATGTGGCATTGCTCGGCGCATTCGGTTACATAGCCATTGCCTTTCTGTACATGACCTCACGCACCAATGCACTGGCCAATAACCTGGAATGGAACGACAAACTAAGCCGTTATGGTTTCTGGATTCTCACTATTGGCGCCTTACTCTACACCATCCCCACCTACGTAATCGGCATGTACCAGGGCGAAGTAGCCATGGACTCGGGTTATTTTGCTGCGCGCCTGCGCGAAACCGTCGATGTGATGAAAGGCTGGATGTGGGCCCGTACGGTACCCGACGGCCTGATGATTTTGGGCGGAGTAATAATTTTAGTAGATTTGACACAGAAAACGTTTTTTGCAAAACGGAAATAACAGTTAGTGGTTAACGGTCAAATGATCGACCGTTAACCACTATAAATATTTTCAAATGAAGAGTTTTTTTAAAAAGTATCATCGCTGGGCCGGGCTCATTCTGGCGCTTTTTTTAGTCCTGTTTTCCATTTCGGGGATCATCATGAATCACCGGCAGACTTTTTCGTCCTTTAGTGTCGACAGGAAGTTTTTACCCGACGAATATACCTACCGCCACTGGAACCTGGCTGCCGTACGCGGTACCGAAAAAATTGGAAGCGACAGTATCCTGCTGTATGGAACCGTAGGCATTTGGCTCACCGACAGCACTTTTAGCAGGTTTGCCGATTTCAACAAGGGTTTTCCGAAAGGAATCGACCAGCGTAAAACCTTCAAAATCAGCACAACATCGGACCGTCGTATCCTGGCGGGCACCTTGTTTGGTTTGTACGAATACCACCGTTCAACGCAACAATGGAGTTCTGTAGAGTTGCCCGTACACGAAAAAAACGTGGTCGATATGCTGGTGAAGAACGACAGTATTTTCGTGATGACCCGTTCGCATCTGCTGCTGACTCACGATCTGAAGCAATTCGACCTGCTCGACTTACCGGCTCCTGCCGGCTACGACAACAAAGTAGGACTCTTCAAAACACTTTGGGTGATCCATAGCGGGGAAGTGTACGGTAAAATCGGCAAATTGCTGGTCGATTTAGTGGCGCTGATGTTTATCTTCCTGGCTGTGGGCGGAGTCTGGATGTATACCGGCAAGAAGAAACTGAAGAAAAGTAAGCTTCAGACCTCGGAGCGTAAACAAATAAAGAAGCATTTTCAATGGCATTTCCGCTGGCATAAAAAAGCAGGATGGATCATGGCTATACTGCTAAGCATCACCACATTGACCGGAATGTTTTTAAGGCCGCCGCTCCTAATACCGATTGCCGGCTCACGTGTGGGGAAACTACCGCATACCGAACTCGACACGCCCAACCCCTGGTATGATATGCTACGCAGAATACTCTACCTTCCGGAACAGCAGCGCTATGTGATTTCAACATCCGAAGCTTTTTATTATTCCGACGACGACTTCCGCAGCATGAAACGTTTCGACTCACAACCACCTGCCAGTGTGATGGGTGTCAATGTGCTCGACGACATGGGCAACAATACCCTGTGCGTAGGCTCGTTCAACGGACTCTTTGCATGGAACTACGAAACCGGAACGGTGTGGGATCTCATCGACAATAAACCATACACGGCCCCTTCGTCGGTCGGCAAGCCTGTCGGCGACCATAAAATAACCGGTTTCACCATGCATTTCGGCAACTATCCTTTCGTTTTCGATTACGATAAAGGCACCCGCAGTCCGTTCAATCGGGACGAATTTCCAGCCATGCCCTTGGATATGATCGAAAAATCGCCCCTGTCGCTGTGGAATTTCTCACAGGAAGTACATACCGGCCGAATTTACACTTTCCTGCTGGGACCTTTTTATATCCTTATCGTTCCCCTTACCGGCCTTTTCGGGTTAGGATTGCTGGTTTCGGGAATTATTTTATGGTGGAAACACCGCAGAAAAAAACAACCGCTTTCATCGCGGTCGTAGCCCCGCAACAACGACTATACCACTCGTTTACAGAGCATTAATCCGGGCTTCAATCAGTTCAGCAGAACTATTGAAGTCCGGATTCTCGTTTCGACGGGCATTAAAAGTACGAATATCTAGGAAAACGTACATTTTCATGCAGAAAAGAATTTGACATTAGTTTAGTTTTGCGTCTGTTTTTTATCAACTTTAAACAATACCGATCCTAATTAAGCACAAGAAACTAATACAAATCAACATCAATTAAAAAAACACAACTTTTTCGGCCGCCATCCTTCCAGAAAAAAGAATTCCAGCAAAATAGTCCATTAAAAAACACTTAATTACTAACCAAAATTTTCAAACCAAATGACACATGCAAAAAGAAAAGCAGCATCTGTGTTGCAAGCCGTGTTTCTAACCATGACCCTACTATTGGTAGTTTCCTTAGCACAAGCTCAGGAACGAACCACAAGGGGAACCGTAGTCGATGAGAAGGGAGAACCGATAATCGGGGCATCGATTCTGATCAAAGGAAGCACAACAGGAACCATTTCCGACTTAAGCGGCAGTTTCACACTGCAGGCAAAAACCAATGACGTACTGGAGATCAGCTATGTAGGCTTTCAGACCCAATCGATCGCAGTACAGGGACAAACGCAACTCCGCATTGTCTTGATTGAAGACACCAAAGCATTATCGGAATTAGTGGTAATCGGGTATGGTACTGTTAAAAAGAGCGATGTTACCGGTGCCATCACTTCAATATCCGAAAAAGCGATTCGCGAGCGACCGGTACAGAATGCCATTTCGGCCATGCAGGGAAAAGCAGCCGGGGTCGACATTCTTACCAACGTGCGTCCGGGCGAAATCTCCTCGGTGGTCATTCGCGGTACGCGTTCCATCAACGCGGCGAACACACCCTTATACGTAGTCGACGGAGTTATTCTGATGGGAAGTATGAACGACATCAATCCCAACGACATTGCTTCGATCGAAGTATTAAAGGACGCCTCGTCCACCGCCATTTATGGTTCGCGTGGAGCCAACGGGGTAATCCTCATTACGACCAAGAGTGCAAAAAAGGGGAAGGTTTCGGTGGAATACAGCAACACAACTTCGGTAGATGTTATCAACTCGCTTACCAAATGGGCCAGTGCCGGTGAAATGCTCGACCGCGTACGCACCGCCTATATCAACGGAGGTGAATATTTATTAGGAACCACCCCGCTTACCGAGCCCAACCTGGAAGCCGATATCAATAAATTCGGCCACTCCGACGCTGCAACCATTGCCGCCTTAAACAAAGCCTGGGAAGGAGGCTCCTACAACCCGTCGGCCATACCCACCACCGACTGGATCGGCATGCTGACTCAAAACGGGGTTACCCAAAATCATCAGCTGTCGTTTTCATCGGCCAACGAAAACTCTAAAATCTACACCTCTATCGGCTATTATTCTGCCGAAGGCAACCAAACCAACCAGCAATACGACAGGTATACCATCCGCATGAACGGAGAAACGTCGCCCGTTAAATGGTTTAACCTGGGTACCAATGTCAATATCGCCATGAGCGAACAGGAATACGGCAATATAGTACTCTCGGGCACAGTAACCGGTCCGCGCGACCTTTACAGCGTAGCGCTTTCGCAGTACCTGATGGCCCAACCTTACGACACACAAGGCGAACTGATCGTATATCCGGGCAACAACAACGCGGCTCCCGTATGGAATCCCTTTATCAACCTGGAACACACTTCCGATCTGACGCGGGTATTAAACGTACAGGCCAACATGTTCGCCAATATTCAATTCACACCCTGGTTGTCGTATCGCATGAACTTAGGAACCGGTTACCGTACCTCACGTTCCGGATCGTGGTCGGGTTCCGAATCGACCTCCAACCGCATGGTAGCCAAAACGGCTTCGGCCAGTTATTCCAACAGCGAAAACATGCAATACCTCATCGAGAACATTCTTAATTTCAACCAATCGTTTGATGTGCATTCGATTAGCGCCACACTGATGCAAGCCGCTCAGCATTATCAATCGGAAAGCCTGAACATCAGCGCTTCGAAGATTTTATACGATACCTCGAAATGGTTCAACCTGGCAGCCAACCTGAACGGTAAGCCCGACAGTTACGGCTCGGGATTCACTGAAAACAACCTTACGTCGTATATGGGACGTATCAATTACGCCCTGCTCGACCGCTACCTACTTTCGGCATCGATGCGCTACGACGGAGCATCGGTACTGGCGCCCGGCCATAAATGGGATATGTTTCCGTCGCTGGCCCTCGCGTGGAAAATGCAGGACGAACCCTTCCTGCAAAACTTCAAAAAACTGGACGAGCTGAAAGTACGCTTCGGTTACGGGGTGACCGGCAATGCGGCCGTAGGAGCTTACACGACTTCAGGCCCCCTGGCACAATATAACTATGTATTCGGAACAACTCCCGCCATCGGAATGATTCCGTACAACATGCCAAATCCTAATCTGGGCTGGGAAAAAACGACTCAAACCAATATCGGTATCGATTTCGGATTTTTCAAAAGAAGAGTAACCGGTACGCTCGAACTCTACAAATCGAACACTACCGATTTGTTACTCGATCGCTCCATCCCAGGAATTATCGGTTTTGTAACCATACTCGACAATATCGGAGAAATGCAAAACCAGGGTATCGAATTCAATATCTCGACCGTGAATATCCAGCGCGATAAGTTCCGCTGGACTACCGACCTGAATATCTCGCATAACCAGGAAAAAATAATTTCGCTGGCCAACGGCAAGGAAGATATGAAAGGATCGGGCTGGTACATCGGTCATCCGATCAATGTATTCCGTTACTTTGAAGTCGACGGACTGTGGCAGAACACAGCCGACGACCTGGCCGAAATTGCAAAATGGAAAGCGAATGGTTATAATTTTGCACCCGGCCAGTACAAACCGGTAGAACAAGGCGAACCCAATTACAAACTGGAGGACAGCGACAAGGTGATCGTGGGAAATCCGCGTCCCAAAGCGGTAATAGGCTTTACGAATACCTTCAATTACAACGATTTCGAACTATCGGTATTCCTGTATGGACGCCTGGGGCAGAAATATTACTACAACCTGATCCCCGGCGGATATGCAGGAGGCGATTATATCGGATACGGCCGCAAAGCCGACCTGAACGAATTCTGGAGCGAAACCAACACTTCGGCACAGTATCCGCAACTGAACTCTAAAACCGCCACACTTTCGAATGCCGATGTCAACCGCTCGGCCAATATTCACGATGGTTCGTTCATTGCCGTACGCAACATATCGTTGGGATACAATATCCCCGCAAAATGGCTGAAACCGCTGACCTTAAGCAGCTGCAATATCTTTACTCAGGTATTGAATCCGTTCATGTTCGGAGGCGATGTAGTAAAAGCCGGCATCAACCCCGACGACACCAACAACCTATTGAATTACAACTCGGTAGGCGACTTACAAGGGGCCACCAACAACAACACCTACCTGACTACCAGTTTTGTGTTTGGTATCAGAGTAGGTTTATAAACAAATTAAACAGATTAAAACATGAAAAAATACATTGCCGCACTTTTAGTTGCAACCACATTAGTTGGATGCCAGGACGAGTTTCTGGAAGAAAAAGTAGTGACCACTCTGACACAGGACTACTACAAATCGCCCGAGGGTCTGGAAACACTGGTCAAAGGTACCTATCAGATTTTACGGTTTAAGTCCGACTACAACCAGGGTCATTACCTGTTCGGATCGAGCACCGACATCGAAGTATTCAGCTGGACCAATCAGGAACGGATCGACATGGGAAGTTATAATGTAACAGGCTGGGGTCCTTCGTCCGGCGCCAATCGCTTTGCACCGCACATGGCTGCCCTTATCGGTCAGGTATCGGGAGGAGTTTCGGAAGGAGCCTATCCTATCATCAACCGTTGTAATATTTTCCTTGAAAACTACGAGCTGCTCACCGAAGCTCAAAAGAAAGCCATGGCGGTACGGAAAGGCGAAATTCTTTTCTTAAGAACATATGCCTATTACCTCATCACCAATCAGTTGGGAGCCGTGCCTCTGATGCTGAAGAGTTTTTCGGGAATGCCCGAAAACTTTGCTTTCACCAAAGTCAGTCTGGAAGAAATCTACAGCCAACTGTTAAGCGATATGGAAACAGCGACCTCTTTGCTGCCTGCCAGCACTACCGAATTGGGTCGCATCACAAAAGCCGCAGCAGCACACTTTACTGCCAAACTGTATCTTAACCGTGCACAAGGGGCGGAGTTTCAAAACAACAGCGAACCGACCCTGAAAGCTCTTTACAAAGGGAATGCCGGCGGGGCAGATGCCGATTTGCAAAAAGCAATCGATTATGCAACCATTACCATCGACCTTCACAAAGGTAAAACCGCTTTTGGCGGATTGGAGCCTGACTTTGCCAACTTATGGAAGGACATTAAAGGCACCGATCCGTATGCCCGCGATAAAGTAAGCGAGATTTTACTGTCGGCACAGTATGAATCCACCTCCACCTACAATGGCCGATATGGCAATACGCTGGTGCATTTGTACAACAGCAATCATACTTCGCTCCGCGCATGTACTCCCCGTACGATCGATTACGGCCGTCCGTTTGCAACGCTACAGCCGTCCGACTGGGCCTACGATATGTTCACCGACCGCGCCAACGATTCTCGTTATTACAAAACCTACCTCACCGATTATGTTGCAACCGACGCTAAAGAAGCGGGAGGTAAACCTTGGGATGCAGCAACAGCCTGGGTATACAACAACTATATCCGGGGGGCAGGAGAAGCTGAAATCGGCATCAACACCAGCGGGGCAAGCGATGTGGTAAGTACGGGCACCGCCAGCAAGATTAAATTCGGAAAACGTTCGATCGTATATATCGAAAACTCGAAGAACGAACCATTGGATTCAATGTGGGTAGCCAGCCAGCCGTTTATCATGAATGTTCGCTGGATTGCCGGGAGCCCCGACGGGAAAGGCTATTTTATTGATCCTAAAAAACCGTCGCTGGGCCTGAAACCCGGTATCGACTTATCTAATCCGGTAGTAAGCAACACCAGCGGCCGCAAATTGATGTACCGCGTCAATGGCGATAAGGGCGAGGCATTTGGTTTGGATCGTGGTCTGGGAGTGGCAGCCTGGTACATGTCGCCACGCAAATGGATGGACATCAACCGCGGAAAAGGCACCGATGCCAACGGGGCAGGAGCTATCGACATCCCCTTGATGCGATTGGCCGAAACATACCTGATCAGGGCCGAAGCTTATGGTCGCAAAGGACAAATGTCGCTCGCCATCGACGACATCAATGTCCTTAGAAAACGTGCTGCCTATCACGCCAACGAAAACCGGTCGGATGTACTGGTAAAACTGGAACCGGCGGTACTTACCGGCAAACTGGATATCCCGGCCTCCGACAAAGTAAGTCCTTTCAAAGTTTCGGCCGACACCTACGAAAAAATTAAAGTAACCGGCGAGGAATGGGCTGCCGGCTCGGCAAAAGCCCGGCTTGAAAATTATCCTCCGGGCGCCGCCAATCTTTTTGTCCATTTCATTTACAACGAACGAGCCCGTGAACTGGGTTTCGAGCTGCAATGCTGGGAAGATTTAAAGAATGCAGGTATTTTGTACGAACGGGTATATTACCGCGACATGATGGGCGCCCCGGCAACCAGCACAGGAACAGCCGATTTTCCCTTCCCTAAAGATGACATTTCGAAAACAAACGGTGCGTTAGGAACAGGAAAAGGAACCCTGGAGCGAAAACACACCTTCCGCCCATGGCCACAAAGCTTCCTGGAATTATTAACGGATGAAAAAGGAAATGCGCTGACAACAGAAGCAAAAGCTGCCTATCAGAATTATGGTTATTAAATAAACCAGCCCCAAGAGTCAGGAATCGGGAAAGGGTAACCTTGTCCTGATTCCCGGCTCTTATTCAACCGAATCCGCCAGTTCTTCAACAGCTCCTTTTATCTGATACAAAGCGTCTTCGGCATCTTTAAAAAAATCTTTCACCCCCTTTTTCGCTTTTACCAGCAGAAAAGCGGCTTTTAATCGTCCCACCTGTTCTTTCTCCAGCCCGGTGAGTTCGTGCCGGTACTTTTCATACGCTGTTTCGGCAAAGTGCTGGTAGTTCCGCTCGGCTTTCTGCCACTGTTCCAGTGTATACTCACTCCCATTTTCCTTCACTTCTTCGACGAATCGTGCAAAACCCGCGAGGTAGGTTTCTTTGTTCTCGCAGGCAACGAGCAAAAACATTACGAAAAAAATCAGCATTTTATTCATATCGGTAATTTTTAAATTCGGCTTCAAAGATACTGCTTTTACGCCATCTTCATCACTTCCATCATCTTCCGGTACAACGCATTATGTTGCAGCAATGCCGGGTTCCCGACGACGAACAATTGTTTTTTGGCACGGGTAAGGGCTACGTTCAGCTTCCGGTCGATCAGTTGCCCTTCGTCCTCGACTGTGGCCGCGAGCTGATCGAGTTGATACAACTGATTGATACAGAAGGAATAGATAATAATATCGCGCTGCGAACCCTGGTAACGTTCTACGGTATCGATAGTAATTTCGTCGAGTCCCGGCAATTGCAAGGCGTGGAGCTCCCGGCGAATCAAGGCGATCTGACTGCGGTAGGGAGTAATAATCCCCAGCGTTTTGGCGGGAACGAAATGCAATTGGTTGAGATCGTAGAGTTCGTAAATATGGCTCACCAGCTCACTTACAATACGTGCTTCGTGCGTATTGGTTTTAGGGCTGCGATCGGCCGGGTGTTTTTGCGACGGGATAAATGCCGTCCTGCGGGTAGCAATCAGTTGCTGAAAATAATGTTCGGGCCGATAGTAAGTATATGCCAGTGCTTCCTGTTGATGGACGGTCGGCACCACTTCCAATTGATTGTTGTAAAATGCCTGATTGGAGAAAAGGGCCACTTCGGCATGCATGCGGCCTTGTTTACGAAGCATGCCCCAGCTGCGCCGATTTTTTGCTTTATTCAGATGGTATAAACGTTCAAACAAGGAATTGCGCCGGTCGGTGAGCCCTATCGCGTTGAGTTCGGGCTGCGTCACTTTCGATTCGTTTTCGCGCTGCAACACCACCGCCGGCAACTGTTTATGGTCGCCTATCAGAATAAATTTACCGACGGCATTATTTCCTTTCATATCTTTTGCCGAAAGAATTCCCAGCAGCGAGGGCTCCGGAATCTGAGAGGCTTCGTCGATGATCGCCACCTGAAATTGCTTCAGTTTAAACAATTCGGTTTTACCCGAGACGGAGGATACCGTGCCTGCAAAAATACGGCAGTTTTGAATCACCGCTTTTACTTCGTCGCGCCGCACACAGGGTTCAATTACTTTATCAAGCAACCGGCGCCGGTAGTTGGGGTCGCAGGCAAATTCGGAGCCGATACGGATATAGCCGGGAGCGTCCTTCACATGCTCCAACGCCTCACATATCTCATCCACCGCCCGATTGGTATACGACAGCAGTAAGATATTCACATCCGGCCTGCGGCAGAGCTCTTCCACCATCGATCGCAACGCCACCGAAGTTTTGCCGGTTCCCGGAGGCCCCACCAACAGGAAATAATCTTTTGCCTGCATCGCTTTCAGGAGCAGTGGATTCATTTCTTCATTTCGAATGCCGTTGCAGAGAGAATAATCGCCAAGCAGTTGCACCGAATCGTCGAATTCGGGCTCACGCCTGTTCAACAGCAACTGCCTGCGATCGCGATTGGACTGTAAAAATGCATAGAGCCCGCGATACATCGCGTTGTACGACGAATCGAGAAAATCGTGCTCTACCGCGTAACGCGAACCGGCCGGCAATACCGCCTGGTTATGCTGCCGGAATCGCATACGTATTTTAAGCTCATCGGGCCCTAATTCCTGAATCGTACCCTTAAAAATCTGCTTGTTGGTTACGTTATCCGCCGCATGGTTCCGTTCGTACAAAATCACGATATCGCCCTGGCGGAAATTCGGCAAAAAATCGTGCTCATAGGGCGGTATCCTCAGACAGATAGTTCGTTCATCCGTAGCCGTTCTATTCTCCACAATCCGGAGATCGGTCAGAATTTCACCTGCCTCGATTTTTTCGGTAAGCGACGACAACCAGAGCGACGAAATGCCCCGGTTGGTTTCGTAGGCCGTTTCGCCTGCTTTCGCAATATAATGCTCCCTGGCAACGAAAGTAAAAAAACAATGAAAATAAGCCAGCTCCAGCTCATCCGCTTGCCGGAACGGCTCTTTAAACTTTTGAAGTTGGGGCAGAATAAACTGCGCAATCAACGGATGTGTAAATGGCATTTCGGTCACCAGTATTTCCGGATTCAACGCGTCGATAAGTTCCCGGGTACGCTTTTCGGTGGTATCGCAGGCAATACTGCGCTCCAGCTCCACAATACGGTTTCTTAAATTCAGCACTTCCTTGATGGCTGCCATGGTAGGCTGAGGATTTCTCAGGCAAAACGGCTGCTGCCCGTAACGCGAATACAACAAATACGAATTAAGTTTGCCGAATTCGAAACCCAGCACTTTTTGCATCACGATCTGATACAGGAAAAGCTGCGTGCGGTGATTCCGCCCCGTAAGCATCGGATTCGTCTCGGGCCAGGGCGCTTTACCCGATTTCAGCTCGAGCACAAAGCGCTCCCCCGCTTCGTTGGGCCGAATCTGCAAAAAATCGAGCCGCCCCTGAATTCCTAATTGCTCACAAATAAAGGCCGGTTCGATTACAGCATGCTGCCGTATAATATGCTTTTCGGGAAAAACGGTTTTCACTACCTGCCTGATATTGTGAAAATGGAGCTTAGTATCTTCAAAAAAACGGCTATCGATATCGTCGCAGGTCGAAATCTCGAACGGTGAACTCCTGAACACCTTTTTTATAGCCTCCTGGTAGTGTACCGGTTCATCCTCGGTTTCATTTACCAATTCATCGAAAAACAAATTCGCGATATTTCCCAACAAAATCGGTCTGGTATTTTTAGCTCCTTCGAACTTCGACAGGAAATAATTGAGCGGATGCCGGCCATACTCCTTCATACATTCGGCCAGCGAACTGATATCCAGCAAATAGTCGGGCTCCAGGATCATGAGCTCCGGGATGAGAATCCCGTATTCATCCACTTCAACATCAATCAGATTAAGCTGACTGCCCGGCCACAACCCATCGACAGTATCGTTAAACGCTTCGTTCACCTTTTCAACATGATGACGTACTTTCACCGGCTCTTCGGTAGGATCGGCATCGTCCTGAACATAAATAAACTGCTCGTCGACCGCCAACACTTCCACCCGCATACGCGCGGTCTTTTCTTTCCGGAACCCGGGTTTGTAATACAAACCTTCCGGAAGTACGGCGGTTAGTCCGTCCGGAATTTTCATCGCATAGATATGGGCTAGAAACTCGCACAAAGCTTTCAGGTTATACCCATAATCGTCGGCGCCGGGCACCCACCCTTCGTGGAGCACCTTATTGGCATTGACGCGCAATTTATTTATTTCAAACGTTTTGCGACGGTCGTACCGCGTTTTTTCGCACACATAATTCAGCCGGGCAAACCAATTGGAGAACTGCAGACCTTCATCGGCTGTCAGGTCCTTGCACACCCGTTCGAGCAGCGACCGCAGCTTGGGATACTTATCCTGCAATGCATTTCCATCGTTATGAAGTTCGGTTAGTTCAACAAAATAATCGGTACCGGTCATGGTTGTATTCAAAAAAAATGAAGCGTAAAAGTACGCATTTAGACCGAAGGAGGCAAGAGCGAATCAGCAAATAGCTTCCTCCGACGTTTGCATCGCCCGGAGTAGTTTGCCGCTCAGGATTCAGAACCGTCTTAAAAAACGCCTTGTCATTTTCCGATGCACGAAATGGTTCCTGGTTGCTGATACTCGTGTTGGCCCTGGCCGTTCTTTCGTTGATTATGGTATCGCTTCGGCTGCCGGCGGCGATCCGGTGTGGGAAACGGCCGCTGTAGGTGCCGGATCGGAATAATCGAATGGTTCTATTCCTGGATGTTATACCGTAACAATCTGCGCTCAATTTTGACCTTATCATGCTTTGTTTCAAGATAATAGCGATAGGTATCTTTCACCATTCCGATATTGGGAGCAAAATACGTGTTCAGAGAAGTAGCAATCGTATCGGTTACATCGCCCGCCTCGTTATAATAATAAAACGTTATAAATCCATCTGCCACCAATGCATTATAACTGTTCGACGGGGTATTTACGACCTGTTTAGCCGGATTCATTTTCGTTTTCAGAGTATAAAACAACAAGCGATTGGGACGATAGGGTTTATTGTAACCATAATCAGAGCTGATCGTATCGGTAAAATTGGTGGCGGAAAAATAGATTTCACCTGTCGAGTTTATCAGGTAACCGCACGAATCCCTGAAAAAGCCCTGGAATTTCTCGAAACCAATTGAATTTTCGAATTTATAGTATTTTTTTCCGCGGATCACACTGTCTTTTACTATATACACACTGTCGATATACGTCCGGAAGGGCAATTCATTCCCCAGCGAATCAATTTTATAATGTTGATAAATCCAATAATTACCTACCGACATCGGCCAATACAACGCTGGTGTTTCAGGCAACGGTTCAATTTCGGGCGTACAGGAATTTAAAAAGATGACAGCAGCAGTTGCCAAAACACAGAAAATAAATTGCTTTTTCATTTCTTGATTTTTAAAAATTAATGAATCGGAAAGTAGAAATGAAAATCCATAGGCAATTTGAATATGTTTACTGTGATAAACGGGAATAAGCCGGAGTTAGTATAAGATTATACAGGCCAATGGTCGATTTATTTTTCAAATTTCAATACATTTTTATCAATATTGGTTGCTGACAATTCAACTAAAATGGTGATCAGCAAGTGACATTTTTGAATTCCAGGATAGTCAGAAAAAAACAACAACTGACCATACTCGCAATCAGTCGATGCAAGCAATTCCATATAAAATATTTATACCGGCTATTTTTTCTTTATAAAAACTTTATAGGATCACTTTTATCTTTGTGCAGGCCGTACACGACAGGGAGAAATTCCAAAGAAGCTTCACGGTACACCAAAAGTACGCAGATGAAAAACAAATCATTTCAAATCATATTTAAAGAAATCGGGAATTTGACCTCACTTCTCGGTTATATTTTGATAGTACCTGCTATTGTAGGGATTCTGTATTCGGAATGGTATTCTGTGGTTGGATTTATCAGTGCAGCGTTCATCACTTTCGGATTGGGCAAAAGCGTTTACTTTGTATTTAAAGAGGCCTTTGAACCTCAATATATGCACGGCTATGTTATTGCTGCTCTAGCCTGGCTCATTATGACTGCTATGGGCGGATTACCCCTTTTTATCATTTCGCATATTACACCAATGGAGGTGATGCAATCGTTTATTCCTGCCGGTTTTAACTACTCTTCCAGTTTGCTGTACTTCCAACATCCGGTACATTGTCTTTTTGAAAGTATGAGCGCTTTTACTACAACAGGGTTGACAATGGCTGTGCATGAGCCATCGGTTGGAAAAACAGTGCTTTTTTATCGTTCATTTGCTCAGTGGATAGGTGGAGCCGGCTTTATAGTAATGGCCCTGGCTTTAATTAAACAGGGTTCGGGACGTAGTTTGAAACTACTTTATCGCTCGGAATCGACAGGAATCAATCTGCGCACGAAAGTAATGGATACTGCCCGTGCCATCTGGAAATCCTATGCCATCATTACCGGAATAACCGTCCTGTATCTGATTGCAGGCACATGGATTATCCTACCCGATTATCCCCTGGCCGACAATATTTTCGATGCTGTTAATCATGCTATGTCCGGATTATCATCGGGAGGTTTTAGTACATTGGACGATAGCATTGCCGGATATAATTCCGAGACGATGGAGTATCTGCATCTGTTACCCATGATTTTCGGATCGTTTTCGTTGCCGTTTTATTTTCGGATTTTTTACAAAGGGAGAATAAGCGAACTATGGCGCGACGTACAAACCCGTTCGCTGCTCTGGTGTTTTTTGTGGGGAAGTATTGCTCTGTCATTGCTATTGATGTATTCGGGTGCCGTTCCGGAGCCTTTTCGTGAAGGGATATTTCAGTATATAAGTGCAATTTCTACCACCGGATGGCAAACTTCCGATATCCATGCATGGGATAACAAGTCGTTTTTATTCATCATTTTCGGTGCAATGTTCATTGGAGGGGCCTGGGGAGGCACCGTTGGAGGAATTAAAATCTACAGAGCGGTGTTTATTCAAAAAGGCATCCGTTGGCAAATAAAACGCTCTTTCGTTTCGTCTAATACAATACGTACGCTGAAATTTGATGGCAGAACCATGCTGCCCGACGAAATAAATGCAGAACTTGCCTCTGCTGCAATTTTTATCATTTTATTTTTTCTGATTTTAATGGGCAGTACGTTTGTCAGCACATTTTTTATTCCGGAAAATTTTACATTTTTCGATGCCCTGTTTGAATCCGCTGCTGCCCAATCTACCGCAGGTCTTTCGGTCGGAATTACCGAACCGGGAATGAATCCCATCGTAGAAATCATTTACATTTTTCAGATGTGGGCTGGACGTTTAGAGATTTTTCCCGTACTTGCTTTGTTTAGATTTGCATTTCTGGGTGCTAACCCTAAGGTGAATTAAAAACCGGAAAACAAGATACACTTTCTACAAATCTGATATACTTTTGTACATCAAACGATAGAATTGATTTAGAATAAACAACATGAATCCTGGAGAGATAAATAACGTACGTTTATTGGTGGCTGTCGGTCATACGGCTCGATCGGCAGAATTACTTGTGTATGCGAGCGAACTTGCAAAAACAATGCATGCATCATCCATCCAGGCGGTTTATGTTGAAAACACCTACGAACTTACCCAGAGACAACGAAAAGAGCTAGATTACAATGCAAGAATTGCGAAACAATTGGGGATTGAATTTCGGATTATTTCCAATTATGACACTGTAAAAGGCATCGCAGGTTTTGCCTTGCAGGAACATATAACGCACATCGTAATAGACAAACCAAAAACTTTCAACCTATTGAGCTTGCTACGTTGGGGTAATTTTGTAATCAATTTAATCAGGAATTCGGAACATATTCATGTGTGTATTTTTGGTTTCGACACCAAGGAAGCCAGGCATCAGTTTAGTGAAAAAATGAATCTGCCTTCGTTTACGTCGGGTGGCACAGAATACGTGATATCGATGCTCGTAGTGGTATTAACCATAGTATTGTGTTATTGGCTGAATGATCTTGTGGGCTACAAAGTAGTTTCATTTGTACTATTGTTTGTTGTATCGATTTTAGCTTTCGCATTTGGCACCGGACCAATATTGCTGGCTTCAGCGTTGAGTGCACTGAGTTGGAATTTCTACTTTATTCCACCAAATTTCACTTTTCATATCAATAATACCGAAGATGTTTTGATGTTTTTTATGTTTTTCATCATTGCATTGCTCAATGGAGTTCTCACTTCAAGGATTCGCCGCCAGGAAATGCGTATCCGAAAGCGGGAAGAACGGACACATGCACTGTACAGCCTTACCAGGGAATTGTCGGAAGTAAGCGGCTCCAACGAAGTTAAGAATGTGGTCATGCAAGGTGTGAAGAAACATTTCAGGGTAGACACCTGTATTCTATTGCAGGAGGAATTAAAAAACAATCAGCCCTCATCCCATTTCAGGTTTACCTCCGACGAATGGGACAGTATACTTTATTGTCATGAACAAGGTCTAGTTTGCGGAAAATTCACAGATCAGCGTATCAATGAATTGTATAGTTATTTTCCTCTGATCGGAACTCAACTGAAAATTGGGGTATTGGTAATGAAACGAACAAAACAGTTTACCTATGGTGAGGAACAATTTTGGAATGCTTATCTGGGGCAGGTCTCAGGAAAATTTGAACGCGAAATGCTACGCGATGTAGCGCAAAAAGCCTATATGCTCGATGCTTCGGATCGACTATACAAAACGCTCTTTAATTCTATTTCACACGAATTGCGTATCCCGGTAACTGCTGTGATGGGAGCTTCGGATACATTGCTTGCTCAGAGATATCCTGAGAAGGTCCAGAAAGAATTACTTACTGAAATTAATATTGCATCGGTAAGGCTGAACCATTTGATCGAAAACCTGCTCAACATGTCGCGGCTTGAATCAGGGCGGCTTTCGCCCAGGTACGATTGGTGCGATGTTCATGATTTGATTAACCGTGTTATCGAAACATTGCACCAGGAACTTTATTCGTTCTCGGTCAATATTCAAATACCGGATGATCTGCCCCTCGTAAAGCTCGATTTCGGACTAATGGAGCAGGTACTACATAATTTGTTGCTCAATTCCGCACAACATGCCCCCCTCCAGAGCTTAATTAATTTAGAATTTAGCGTCGACGGCCAGAAGTTAATCATTATAGTATACGATAATGGACCTGGATTTCCTGATGAAGAACTGGACTTTGTTTTTGATAAATTCTACAGAGGAAAATCGAGCCGAACCGGAGGTACCGGATTAGGATTATCGATTGTGAAGGGTTTTGTGGAGGCCCATAAAGGACATATTGCTGCTGCAAATCATACCGGAGGAGGAGCCCAGTTTACAATACAGATTCCCATCGTGATTTCGGAGATAACTGATTTTATGGTAACAAACTAAACAAAACAAGATGGACAGCATTCTGATTATTGATGATGAAATTCAGATACGACGTTTACTTGAAATCACACTTTCGGCAAACGGCTATAAAATTATTGAGTCTGGAAACGGTAAGGATGGTTGTGGTATGGCAGCATCATTTAATCCCTCGCTCATTATTCTGGATTTGGGTCTGCCCGATATGGATGGTATTGAAGTACTTAAAAAACTACGCGAGTGGTATCAACATCCGATCATTATTCTTTCGGTGCGAAAATCGGAAGACGATATTGTACGGGCTTTGGATAATGGTGCCAACGACTACATCTCGAAACCTTTCCGCACCGGTGAATTAATGGCACGTATTCGGGTGGCGATTCGTCAGAGTCGACCGCTGGAACAGGATGTACTAATGCAATTTGGAAATTTAAGCGTCGATTTGTCGAAACATTTAGCGTTTAAAAACAATGAAATTATCAAGCTCACTTCCACCGAGTTTTCGCTATTGGCTTTGATGGCAAAAAACGAAGGTCGTGTACTTACCCATACCTATATTTTGAAAGAAATATGGGGTTACGGATATCTTGAACAAACACAATACTTACGGGTTTTTATAGCTCAGCTTCGCAAAAAAATTGAAGATAACCCGTCTAAACCAAAGCTACTGATTACTGAATCAGGTATCGGTTACAGGTTTAACGGGAGCGATTAAAGTGAATAAAATTCAGCCTGAGTCACCGATAAAGTATATTAAACTTACACATTTTCTCTTGACCAATAACTTATAAATCAATAAGTTGAACGATTGCAACTGCAAGATAATTTTAACGATGACTGCAACAAAAATGAAGAAAAAACATCTGAATAAACAGGGCGTAGCACGTCAATATTTCTTCGCCTATCAATCACTTCGAATTTCATTTGTTAATCCAACCATACAATTTATTTGCTTATGAAAACACCTACTCCAACCTTCGTTTTTACGAGTATAACGACAATGAAAAATTATCAGCCAAACGACGGGAATACTATTATAACAACCATCGGCAATTTATAACGGTTCGACGGATAAAGTAAATGTCTCCGGCCTGGCTCAGGGTGTCTATTATCTGAAAATAAATAGCGACGGGCACTATACGACTGTAAAATTTATCAAACGATGAGGTGAGGGCTGTGATCAGTCCATGTATTACAGCTTACTGATAAAAGCGGCAATTCCCATTGCACATTCCGCCACCCGTTCATAATTCACTATTTCCAGATTATCCTTGGGAGTATGGGTGATTTCCTGGTTTTCCATATGTTCGATAAACCAATGGGAACTGACGGCAACCGCAGCACAGCCTTGTTGAAGGAAGACGCTGTGGTCGCCCTGGTACCAGGGAAGGCCTTCGACGATTCCGGGTGAAGCGGCAAGTACTTCCTGCAGGGCTGCCTGCAGTTCGTCTGTCAGACCAAAGGGAGAAAAACAGGAGGGGCCTTCGTGGTAACCGGCGCCGTCGATATTGATATTCAACAGGATATCGCCGAAACGGCCTTCGTTCTGCTCGATATATTTCACCTGCCCGGGAGCTCCGTAATAATCCTCGCCGTTGAATACCACCAGCTCGATGGGATAGCGGCAGGAAGTTTCGGTGAGCAATCGGGCAAGCAGCAGCAGTATGGTAACTCCGGTGCCGTTGTCGATGGCGCCGGGGGTCCCTATTTTGGTATCGATATGGGCGGTAATAACGATTCGCTTGCCGGAAGCCGGGGAATCGACCGGCCGAATTTCTCCGGGAAGGACGTCCGCATTCGGCCTATTTCGTTTTGCCACCACATTATATGCCGTTTCCGGAATCCGCTTTGCCTGCGAAATCAGCTCCACCATCTGTCCTGTTTCGGTCAGTAATCGCTCTCCTTCCGTATCTTTCATAAACACCGACGGAATATCGAAATCGCCATCCTCGAACAGCGGGAACGGATACACGCCACCTGCCGTAGCCGCATTTCGTTCGGTGGCACATACCAAGGCTTTCGGCATACCTTTTTCCAGCAATGCAATAAGATACTGATGCTCATCGGGGTTCCAGAAAGGGAAATTCTTGGGTGCTATTTGTTCGGCGGCGATAGGACCGTGCAGCAGTACGATCTTATCCCGGATGGAGACCTGCTCCAATTGCTTGACGGAGGAGACGGCAATCAACTCGCCTTCTACCGAACATCCCCGGGCATAATGCGACGAAAACACTTCGAACGACTGTCCGCGACTGGTGAGCGATGCACCGCCGGTATGCCAGTCGATCACCGACAGCCGGGTAGTTTCGACCGGCCAGCCGAGTTGTTTCAATACTTTTTCCGCATACGCCGTCGATTGACGGTTTGCCTCACTTCCTACCCGGCGTTCGCCGATTTCGGAACATAACACCTGCAGGTGCGTTTTCGCCTGTTGAGCTACTGATTGGTTGTTCATGTTGTAATATTTTTAAACTTGAAGCAACAAAAGTAGAACGTTTGAAAAACATGCAATTGTAAAAAAGGGACATTCGTCATCCAAAATAATCGGAATGAGGCACACAGGCTGCCAGGTACTCACCCGGGGTATAGCCCGAAAGCGCCTTAAAATCCCTGATCATATGCGATTGGTCGAAGTAACCGCATTCGCAGGCGAGAGCAGCCATATTGAGCTGCGGGTCGTTTTCGAGCAGATGGAGCGCCCGTTGAAACCGAATCACACGTGAAAATTCCTTCGGGTGAGCTCCTGTATATTCGGAAAAAACCCGGGTAAACTGTTTCGTACTCAGACAAGCAGCCCCGGCCAGGAGTGCCATATCGTTCTCGCCGGCATTAATGAGCCGTATGGCAGTATCGATCCGTTGCAGATTATGGGTGGCTGGCTTTGTCATACGCCGGAGCAGAAACTGCTCTATCAACCGGATACACACTCCGTCGTCAGCCGTCGATATAATGATTTTTTCCAGCTCGCGAAATTCCTTATCCTCCAACTCGTCGGCCGTCAACCGTAATCCGGTAATGCGATCGACCGGCAGATTAAAAAATGCCTTTGCTCCAACCGGCCGGAACACAACCGAAATAATATTTACCTGCCCGTCATACTTCAGATCGGCAAAAGTACGTTCCTGTCCGCCCAGAAACACCCTGGGATGGAGCACATTTTCGCCTACCGAGAAAAGCTGGGTTCCCCGGTGAAACAGCAGGTTCATCATGCCCGTGGGCACCGTGCGCACCTGCGCCGATGCATCGCCACGGGTTTTCAGCACCCAATAATGTCTGACATAGGCAGCCAGCAAGGGCGAAGGAGGGAGCAGGTAAAAATCTTCCATATTTATTTTCCAAATTCAGCCGACAGAAACTAGTTTGTAACGGGGCTGTAAAAATAAATAAATTATCGCAATCCATTATCAACCTGAACCGTTCGTTTTTAAACGAAAACTTCGTATTTTTACGCCCATTCTATTTTCAGCAACAAAAACCCATTGTCTGCTTTAAACAATACATCTATCGAACAAGCGACATCACTTTTGTTCAAACGAAGGCATCAATCCTTTAAAACCCTGGAAATCAAAGAAAAAAAATCATGCAACAGCTAATCTGTCAACAAGAACTCGAATTGCTTTACCTGCAGGGCAAAGGTGCCTGGACCTTTTTTCTGCAGATTCCCGGCACACGCGAGCTGAAAGGAAAGTGGGGCGATCTGAAAGTCACCGGAACCATCGACGGACATTCCATCGGCGTAATGAACCTGGCACCGCTAAAGGGGAAGGACAAGATTTTATCGGTCAATGCCGCCACGCGGAAGGCGATACAGAAAACGGCGGGCGAGCGGGTGATGGTAGAGCTTTACCTGATCGATTATGTGGAAAATGTACAGGAGCAACACATTCTGGGTTCGTTTCGCGATGCCGATGTGCTGTCGAAATTCGAAGCGCTGAGCAGGGAACAACAGCAGGAAATCATCCGGGAAGTAATGGAAGCTCCGTCGGAGGAGCGACAGATCCAACTGATCGTAAAACATATCAACCTGCTGGACAGATAACCGGTCTCCTTCCCCCATTAAGGAGAACGAGACCAATCGATCCGCGGCCGGCAAGGAAATTCATTACAGGCCTGCAACCTTCAATTATTCAATTGTCCGGACTTATCGTCACAACCTTTCGAACCGTGCCTGGAAAAACCGCAGGTATTTAGGCTCATATACCATCTTTAGCCCCTTGCGCTGCTCGCGGGTGTCGAATAAATTCTTAACCGATTCGGCTACGATGTCCATATGCGCCTGCGTGTATACCCTCCGGGGAATGGTAAGGCGGGTAAGCTCCAGCCGGGGATGGTAATTTTCGCCGGTTTGCCTGTTGCGTCCGGCACTTACAATGCCCCGTTCCATCGATCGCACTCCCGATTCGAGGTAGAGGTCGGCAGCTAGCGTTTGGGCCGGAAATTCCTCCTGCGGAATATGCGGATAAAAGCGGGCTGCATCGAGGAAAACAGCATGTCCGCCAATAGGAAGGGTAATGGGAATGCCCCAGTCGGTAAGCAGTTCGCCCAGGTAACGCACCTGCCCGATACGCGAATGCATGTAGCTGTCCTGCACACTTTCGCGAATACCGATAGCCAGCACCTCCATATCGCGCCCGGCCATACCACCGTAGGTCTGCAAGCCTTCGTATACCACCACCAGGTTACATGCTTCTTCGTACAATCGCTGATCGTTGATGGCCAGCCAGCCCCCGATATTGGCCAGCGAATCTTTTTTGGCGCTCATCGTGGCACCGTCGGTATAGCTGCAAAACTCCTTCAGAATCTGAGCCAGGGTTTTACCGGCATAGCCTTCCTCCCGCTCCTGGATAAAGTAAGCATTTTCGACCGCGCGGGTGGCATCCATAAAAATCCGGATCCCGTATCGCTTGCACAGTGCGTGCAGTTCGCGTGCGTTCTGCATGCTTACCGGCTGTCCGCCCGCCATATTCACCGTAGCAGCCAGACAAACATAAGCAATACTTTCGACCCCTTTTTCATCGATTAGCTGCTGCACTTTAGCCAGGTCCACATTCCCCTTGAACGGGTGTACCAATCCGGCATCGTGCGCCTCATCGATAATTACATCCACGAACACACCCCCGTTCATTTCCTGATGAAGCCGGGTGGTGGTAAAATACATGTTTCCGCATACGTACTGGCCCGGTCGGATGGCAATGTGCGAAAGGATATTTTCCGCCCCACGTCCCTGATGCGTCGGCACAATATACCGATAGCCATAATATTCCTGAATGGTTTCTTCCAGGTGATAAAAATTCCGGCTGCCGGCGTAGGCCTCATCACCCAGCATGAGCCCTGCCCACTGCCGGTCGCTCATCGCATTGGTACCCGAGTCGGTAAGCAAGTCGATGTACACATCTTCGGAACGCAGCAGGAAGGTATTGAAACCCGCCTTTCCGAGGGCCACTCCCCGCTCGTTGCGCGAAATCATGTGCAAGGGTTCCACCATTTTAATTTTCCAGGGTTCGGCCCATGAGCTTCGTCCCATTTGCTGGCCAATTGTTTTGCGTGTCATAGTAGTTGTTAATTTAAGGAAACCGTATAAATATCCGCAAATATATCATTTTTACTTTGATATTGTTGTGTGGTCGGACAATTATTTCTACTTTTGTAGCCATAAGACTGAAAGCCTTTTAGTTTACACATATATCAGCACACATCAGCATTAAAACACACGCAGCATTCAAACAACTTATCTGCACAGTAATGATGGGTATTGCATTGCAAATGAGTGCCCAGCAGGTAATACAGGTAGCTCCCGACGGAGTAAACGACATTCAGGTGATCCGACAGGCCATCGAGCAGGCAAGGCTACTCAACGGCGCCCCGGCGGTGATAAAGCTCGGGGGCGGGACCTATGAATTACGGCGCAATCAGGCCACGGTACAGAAATACTATATTTCGAACACGATGAACTGGAATTCGGGCACCGACAACCTGAAGCATATAGGAATACACCTGAAAAACATCCGCAACCTTACCATCGATGGGGAAGGTGCGCGGTTGATAACGCACGGAGAGATGACCAGCCTGGTAATCGACGGCTGTGAGAATGTGAAATTACAGAATATTGCCGTGGATGCAGCCGATCCGAGTGTCACGGAGATGACAGTCGAATCGATTGACGGGAACGAAGTAATCTACAAGGTGCACGAGACGAGCACTTATCAGATAAGCGGCACCACACTACGTTGGGTAGGCGAATACGGTTGGGCGTTTACTACCAACAATCCGATACAGCTGTACGATCCGGCGCGCGACATCACCTGGCGTACGGGGTCGCCCACTGACAACGCCACGGCAATTACCGCTCTCGACAACCGCAGGATCAGAATCACTTACAGCAGCTTACCTTCGGTTAAAGTGGGTTATACCTACCAGATGCGCGACGGGGTTCGCGATCAGGTGGCCGGATTTATCCTGAAAAGCAAAGATATAACCTACGATACGGTAAAAATGTACTTTATGGGCAATTTCGGTATTGTATGCCAGTATTCCGAGAACCTTAGCTTTACTGGCTGCCGTTTCGCTCCGGAAGAGGGTTCGGGACGTACCAATGCCGGATTTGCCGATTTTCTGCAGGTATCGGGCTGTAAAGGCTTGCTAAAAGTTGAAGATTCGTACTTCTCGGGTGCGCACGACGATCCGATCAATGTACACGGCACCTACATGAAAATTCAGACTTACCTCTCATCGCAGCAAGTAAAGGTGAAATTTATGCACCACGAGAGCTGGGGTTTCGATGCATTCTTCGTGGGCGATTCGATTGAATTCGTGGATGTGGCAACGCTGCAGACTATCGAGCCAGCTGTGGTTACGGCGGTGCAGCGCAACGACGATTACCATATCACCCTTACCTTCGACAAAGCGATCGATTTAACTGCCTATCAGGCTCGTCCGGGCGGCGTAGTGATTGAAAACATTACCTGGACACCGGAAGTGGAGATACGCCGGAATTATTTTTCGAGAGTTCCCACCCGGGGTGTGCTGCTCACTACCCGCCGGCGGTCGGTGATCGAAGACAACACCTTCTTCCGCATGCAGATGGCCGGAATATATGTTTCGGGCGATGCAGCCAACTGGTACGAATCGGGAAAGGTAACCAACCTCACTATCCGTAACAATCGTTTTATCGAGTGCGGCAGTCCGGCGATTTATTTCGACCCCACCAATACGCAGCACAACGGTTATGTACATACCCATATCACCATCGAAAAAAACACGTTCAACATCGCCTCGGGTCTGGCCGTAGGGGGAAAGTCGGTAGCGAAACTCATTTTCCGCAACAACACTATCGTTCATGCGGGCAGTGGCACAGCCGATTCATATGTAAATTTATCGAACAGCGGCAGCATTACGTACGAGGGGAATAAAAAGCTGCAGCCCGGTGCTATTTCGCTGGAAGGAGCTCTGATTGAAGCGAGTTCCGAGCAAAGCGCTTTCCCAAAAAACGCAGCTGCCGACGGTCAACCGAATTCGCAATGGAAAGCCGCTACCGGCGATACCGAAAAATGGTGGATGGTTGATTTGGGAAGACCCTACGATATAAACCGGATCCAGCTTCAGTTTGGTCCGACGGCGTTTTGGAAATACCGGATCGAAGTATCGGCCAACCGGGAAACCTGGACGCGAGTAATTGATCAGACCGACAACAAAGCCCCCGTTGCATCGCACTACAACACCGGGAATTTAGGCCGGCAGGTGCGTTATGTAAAAGTAGCGTTTGGTTCGACTGCCGCATTGGCCGAAGTGAATATTTTCGGAAGTGAAAAGGAGAGCCCGAAGCCCGACCTGCTCACCGGAACGGTGATTGGCACGGCAGGGTCGTGGAACAACAACCTGTCGGCCACGCGCGATGCGGTATTTGATTTCGATGTGAACACCTTTTTCGATGCCCCGGCATCAACAGGCTGGGTCGGAATCGATTTGGGCGCCTCCGTCAACGCACGGGTCGATTCGATCCGATACTGTCCCCGGAGCGAACATTTAGAACGCATGCAAAACGGAATCTTTGAGCTCTCCAACAGTTCGAGCTTCGCTTCACGTACCGTACTGTATACCGTACCCTCCACACCTCCTTTCGAATATCAGTCGATTGCGATCGACAATGCCGCCAGCGGAAGGTATTTGCGCTATGTAAGTCCCGCCAACGGCTTTTGTAATATTGCCGAAATTGAATTTTATGGCCGCCCGGTAAGCACATCGGTTCATTCACCGTCGACGAACGAAGCACCCACCGTACACATCGATCGTCACACTCGCATCGTCATGGTACACTTCGTTCCTACACAGGAGCCTCACCACCTCCAGCTTTTCAGCAGCAACGGTCTATTGGTAAGCGACTTAAAAAGCACCGGAAATACGGTAAAAATCCCTTGTACGCAGCTTGCACAAGGGATTTACGTATTGAGAATAAGCAATTCCGGAACTACAGTTAACCGGAAATTACTGCTCTGACTTTTTACGCCACATCGTCACTTCGCACAACCGCACCAGCGTTTTCCGCGAACTGAGTCGTTCGTAACGCAGCAGTTCAACCGGTGTCCTCCCGCTATCGAACCAATCAGAAAGGAGAGCCGTAATTCCCTCGAGCGAGGTCACCGGTTCGCCATCTTTTTTAAATCCTCCTGGCAGCAGTTGCTGGCGTTCGTTGCCCGGGGGAGGTAGGATGCCGGCCTGTGTCCCCACGCCCGACCAATCGTAATCCGAAGCAATCACCAACCGGCCGCCGGGATTGAGGCGGGTATGAATTTCGCGCAGGAACTTCACAGGATCGACCAGCTCTTCCAGCACATTGGGCAGGATGACGAGGTCGTAACCAGTATACAGCGGCTTGAGGTTGTTGGCATTATCCTGCATGAATCGGATGCGTTCGCGGCCTTTTCCCAGACCGGTATCGGCCAGTACCACTTCGCGGTAGAACACCAGTTCGTTTTCGTCGGTGACGATATAGCGCATAAAACCCCGTTCCTGAAGTTGAATCGGCATCCGGATAAAGCGGGCGGAGAAGTCGATGGCCAGAAGTTCTTTCACGTAGGGAGCCAGCTCGAAAGCCAGCCGGCCGGTATCGGCATTCAGGTCGAGTACGCTCATCGAGCCGAGCTCATGACCATATTCGGCGATAATAAGCCGGGCCAGATCGGCGTGAAAATTGGAAACCGGCAATCCCTTTCGGGGCTTAACCGTTTCGGACGGCAACACGTTGGCAGGCAGCCCCGACAACGACAACTGAGCTCCGGGCTCAACAGGAGCCGGGACAAGCGGTTGCCACTGGTTTTCGCAGGAGATGGCGACTTCGGTATCGGTTTCATAGGCATCGGTATGGATTTCGAGCGGAACATCGGATTGCACCATCCGGAAGCCGGCATGTTGATAGAAGTGCCGGCGGAAAGCGTAGCGTGCATGACAGGTAGCTTCGTTTCCGGTCGAAATCCACGAACCGCCTTTGATAAGATTATGTTTGCCATCGAAGGTAGGGGTCGAAAAATCGTCGTACATAGGATGCACTTTAAACCCGGGATAGCCGGTGATGGGCGTTTCGGTCCACTGCCACACATTTCCGGTCACATCGTAAAAATCGCCTTGCCGGAAACGGTTTACCGGACAGGGAGAGGCAAAGTGCTCCAGGTTGATATTTCCCGGAGCCGTATCCCATACCGGCTGATCGTCGGTGAGCGACAAACCGGCCATCCGGTACCATTCGGCTTCGGTGGGCAACCGGAAGACTTTTCCTGTCTGTTCCGATTTCCAGTTACAAAACGCTTTTGCTTCGAGGTAATTCACTTCCACCGGCCAGCTCCAGGGCATTTCAATTTCCTCCGCTACCAGGCGCAGCCGGTAGCCACCGGCATCGTTGCGCCAGAACAAAGGCATACCCAGCTTCCGGAACGAATTCCAGTTCCATCCTTCTTCGGTCCAGTAAGCAGGATTATCGTAGCCTCCAGCTTCCACAAAAGCCAGGAATTCACGGTTCGACACCAGCATTTGTGAAGCCTTGAAATCCGCCAGCTTTACCTCAAGCGCACCGTACTCATTGTCCCAGCCATAATAGGGATGCCCGGCAGGTTTACCAAGTTTCAGCCCGGAGCCTGCCACATCCACCAGGGGATTTTCGGCCGGAGCTTCGCCCCTGTCGGTACAGATTTCGCCAAACCGGCCCGCCACCACTTCATCCAGCGGCAACTGACGAATCAGTACCGAAGAAGTTTCGAGGTGGATACGCTCGTGTTCGATTCCCATCATCACGATCCAGAACGGACTCTCCCAATCGATGGGCAAGACAAGGGGCGCTTCGTCGATCACCTTCAGAATGACTTCCTTTGCCTTGTCGCGATAGGCTCTTACATCGGACACCGGAGGCCAGTTATAATGATTATTGTCCAGATCGTCCCAACTCATTTCATCCACCCCGATCGCGAAAATCGATTCGAACGAAGGATTGATACGCAGGTCGATCATACCGGCCAGGAAAAATTTGTTGATATAAAACACAGCCGTATGGCCGAGGTAGAACAGCAAAATGTGCCTCAACGGATCGCCCCGGTGATAAAATACATCATCGGTACGCAACTGGGTGTAAAGTTGTTCGTCGATAGCCCAGGTTTTCAAAAAATACTCCCGAATCTCCCTGCGTTTTTCGCCGGCAGTACCCGTACGCAGGTCGATCGTTTTAGTCACCAATTCGTTCAGCTTCATATTAAAAGATTTACATTGATTACTGAACGCAAAGATAGCAAAAAAGTTCAGGGTGGAAGGGATGCCGGGCGAATAGTGAACGTATATAAAAAGATCGAACCGGCTCGTAGAAGAACCGGTTCGATTGGCTGTTTAGTACTCAGCGGAAGCGGGGGGATTCGAACCCCCGGTACAGTTTCCCGTACGTCAGTTTAGCAAACTGGTGGTTTCAGCCACTCACCCACACTTCCTTTCGCCTAAGCGGGTGCAAATATAGAAAAGAAATTTCGATTTCCAAAACTAAAAGCTGGAATTAATTCAAAAACTTATGCGTATTTTTGCACCCTCAAATTTAATCCGTTAAAACTGATGTTTTTATGACCACCAAAGCCGCTAAGCGCAAAAACACCTTACGATTACTGATGATTGCCCTTATTCTGGGAGTTGTGGCAATCATCAGCCTTCTCTATATTGTAGTAGCCCCGAATGTAAGGCTGCACGACAAGGAGCAGGATGCCTACCTGTATATTTACGACAACTTCACCTTCGAAGATGTAGTGGAACAACTCGACACCGGCAACTATATGTTGAACACCGGCACTTTTTCGCTGGTGGCCAAACTCTCCGGTTACGACCAGAAAGTACGTACCGGACGGTACCGGCTCGAAGAAGGAATGTCGAACATCAGTCTCGTCAGAAAACTTCGCAATGGGTCGCAGGATCCCGTCAAGCTCACCATCAACAATATACGCACCCGCGACCAGCTCATAAAGCTCTTAACCCGCGAGCTCATGGCCGATGCGGAAAGCATCACCGCACTCCTTACCAACGACAGCCTTATTGCTGCGTATGGCTTCAACCGCAACAATGTAATATCGGTATTCATTCCCAATACTTACGAATTTTTCTGGGACACCGATGCTACTGAACTGTTTGAACGGATGAACAAAGAATACCACCGGTTTTGGACCGACGACCGCATTGCCAGGGCAGCAGCCATACCGCTTACGCCGTTGGAGGTGATCACACTGGCCTCCATAGTAGAGGAAGAGTCGAACAAAAGTACCGAGCACCCGATTATTGCCGGGCTCTATATCAACCGCCTGAAAATAGGCATGCCCCTGCAGGCCGATCCTACGGTTCGTTTTTCGCTCAACGATTTCACTATCAAGCGTGTGCTGTTCGGACATTTGCGCAACGAATCGCCTTACAACACCTATCGTAACAAAGGATTACCTCCGGGACCGATCCGTTTGCCCTCTATTAATGTAATCGATGCGGTGCTCAATTACACGAAACACGACTTTCTGTTTATGTCGGCCAAAGAAACACTCAACGGCGAACATAATTTCGCCCGCAACGGCGCCGAACATATGATGAACGCCCGCAAATACCAGAAAGCCCTGGATGCCCGCGGCATCAGATAAAAAAAACATCCCCGCCTCCGGTACGGGAGCGGGGATGACTGTACAACTCGGGTTATGAAATATAATTCACTTCGGGACACAACCGAATTCCGAACCGGTCGTCCACCGACTGCTGTATTTCGGAAGCAAGATCGGCTATTTCCTGCCCGGTAGCGCCACCCCGGTTTACCAGCACCAGGGCCTGGCGGTCGTGCACCCCCGCCTTTCCTCTCGATTTTCCTTTCCAGCCACACTGTTCGATCAGCCAGGCTGCCGGTACTTTAAACCGCCCATCGGGCAATTGATAGGAAGGCATTCCGGCATACACATCCTGTAAACGCTGCCAATGATCGGCAGTGATCACCGGATTCATAAAAAAACTACCGGCATTGCCCAGCACCGCCGGATCGGGAAGTTTTGCCAGACGGATCTCGGTTATTGTTTTACGGATCGTTGCTAAATCAGCCTTTCCGCGCATATTGACTTCGCGCTCCAAATGCGGATAGCTGAAGTTCGGACGGGGCAGCCGCGACAACACCATGCGCACCGAAAGCATTGCAAACTCGTTTTTGGCGGTGGTCTTGAAAATACTCGTGCGGTACCCATAACCACATTCGGCAACCGGGAACACAAGTTCCTGGCCCGTTTTGAGGCTGAGCACTGTAACCGACACCAATACATCGCAAAGTTCTACGCCGTAGGCTCCGATATTCTGCACCGCCGCCGCACCCACTTCGCCCGGTATGAGCGACAGGTTTTCGATGCCCCACCATCCATTTTCAACGGCATACGCTACCAGATCGTCCCACAGCATGCCGGCATCGGCGTCGATCATCACCGTATCGTCGTCGTGTTCCACCACCCGCACGCCTTTCATGGCCGAGTGAACCACCATTCCGTTGAAATCGTTGAGGAAAAGCAGATTACTACCCTTTCCCACCAGTAAAGCAGACGAATGCCGAAAGGCATCGCTGCTGATGATAGCGCGCAACTCGCCGGCTGAACCATATTCGGCAAACCATCGTGAAGTACAATCGATACCAAAGGTATTGTACGCAAGGAGCGGATAATTTTCGTGTACGTGCATACGCAACATTCTATCGTTATCAGATTCGGGTTTTTCGTTTCAATTCGAAATCGCGGCCGAGGTACTTTTCGCGCACAATCGGGTTGGCCGCCAGTTCCTCCGAACTTCCTTTAAATAAAATCCGTCCTTCGAACAACAGGTACGAACGATCGGTGATACTAAGTGTTTCGTCCACATTATGGTCGGTAATCAGGATACCGATGTTTTTATCCTTCAACTTCCACACTATATCCTGAATATCCTGAACAGCAATGGGGTCGACACCTGCAAATGGTTCGTCGAGCATTATAAAACGGGGTTCGATGGCCAGACAACGTGCTATCTCGGTGCGCCGGCGCTCGCCTCCCGACAAGCGGTCGCCGATATTCTGACGAACATGCTCCAGGTTAAACTCCGAAATCAAGGTCTCCAGTTTCTCTTTCTGATAGTCCCTGCTGAAGGAAGTCATCTCCAAAACAGCACGGATATTATCTTCTACCGTCATTTTACGAAACACCGATGCTTCCTGGGCCAGGTAGCCGATGCCGCTCTGGGCCCTTTTATACACCGGATACTTGGTAATATCGACTTCGTTGAGAAAGATCTTACCCGAATTGGGAGTCACCAATCCCGTAGTCATGTAAAAGGTAGTGGTTTTACCTGCACCGTTAGGCCCCAGCAACCCTACAATCTCCCCCTGACGCACTTCGATCGACACATCGTTGACCACCATGCGTTTACCATATTTCTTGTACAAATTTTCGGTGCGCAACACCATTCTTTCATTTTCCATCTTCCGCTATGCTGGCTTCTTTATTATCTTCTTCCTTGAACCACGACGAATACATCGCATAATTATGAGCTATTTTCCGGTTCATCTCGTGCGTTTTCTCGGGCTCTACGTCTTTTACGTACTTAGCCGGCACTCCGGCCCAAAGCGTAAAAGGAGGTATTTTCGTATTGCTGAGCACCAGCGCACCTGCCGCCACAATAGCCCCTTCGCCCACTTCGGCATAATCGAGCAATACAGCTCCCATCCCTATCAGCGCATAATCGTTTATTTTCGCTCCGTGCACCGTCACATTATGTCCTATCGACACATAATTGCCAATCTCGACCACCGATTTCTCGTAAAGCGTATGCAATACGCTTCCGTCCTGAATGTTCACATGATTGCCGATACGAATGGCATTTACATCGCCACGCACTACAGCGTTGAACCAAACACTGCAACCTTTACCCATCACCACATCGCCTACAATGGTCGCGTTTTCGGCCAGGTAACAATCCTCGCCGATTTCCGGTGTAAATCCCCGGACCGATTTAATCAAAGCCATATATCAATCTAAATTCAATTGTTGTAAATCCTCGGGCGTATCAATGCCCACACTGCGTTCGGTGGTAATACCGCATCGTATGGTGTATCCGTTTTCGAGCCAGCGAAGCTGCTCCAGCGATTCGGCCTTTTCGAGTCGTGAAGGCGCCAGCGACACCACTTCTTGCAACACATCCGGCCGGAACGCATACATACCGATATGTGCATAAAAATCTTCGTACCGAAGATAGTCAGCCTCCGGAACAGCCCGTAAAAACGGGATCACCGAACGCGAAAACAGCAAGGCATTCCCCCGCTGGTTCATCACCACCTTGGGATGGTTCGGACTGCGTAAAAAGTCGATTCCATCATCGGGTGTGATTTTTCGCACCAGGGTTGCAATGTCCACCTCCTGCGCATCGAAACAAGCTATCAGCGTCCGCAGTTGCGACGGATGGATAAACGGTTCGTCGCCCTGTATATTGATTACGATATCGTATATACGGTTCAGTTTCGAATACGCTTCGTAGCAACGATCGGTTCCGCTCGGATGATCGTCCGATGTCATCAGCACCTTCCCGCCGAAAGCTTCCACCACGCGAAAAATCCGTTCGTCATCGGTAGCCACCACCACCTCGTCGAGCACTTCCGACACCCGTTCGTACACCCGTTGAATCATCGGTTTTCCGCCAATCATCACCAGGGGTTTACCCGGAAACCGGGTCGATGCATACCGGGCGGGAATAATCCCCACCACACTTATTTTTTCCATTTCCATCCGTTCGTTGAGCGTTCGAGCAATTGTGTGAACAAGCGTTTAATCCGGCGGGAAGTACGTAAAAGCAGCAACAGTACCAAAGGAAAAACAGCCACGGGAAACTGTTGAACCTGCAACACCATCACTACACCCGCCGCCAGTTGCATCAGCACATTTGCCGAATGATAATACAGCAGGAACTTTCGCGCTTTCCGTTGCCAGATCAGAATAGCCGGAAGCAGGTTCAGCGGATTGAGCCACAAAAGATTCCAGTTGGCATCCACCAGCGGATGTTCCGAAAAGAAACTCAGCAAAAAAATGATGACACCTCCCAGGGCCGTAAGGCCGTACAACACGGAATCGAACAATTTCGAAGTACGGCTGTTTTTATGGCGTTGCAGGGTGAGCGCCAACCCGGCGAAGAACACCACCACGCTTATAAACAAGGGATGCATCCACCAGGGAGTGGTCTCCACAACCGTTGCAAAAGGTCCTACCGCCATCTGTGTCGACTTTACAAAAGGTCGCGGATGGGAATCGCCCGCACCTCCCACAATGCTCGCCCGTTGCATATCGTTGCGCAGCAACTCCGGCAAAAAAGAAGCGCCTCCCTTCCCTACCGTCTGGTCGGCCGACGCCCCGAATACGAGGTTGATTCCCAGATAGAGCCAGGCATCGTTCGAAATATAATCGTTGATGAGTTGCCGGTACGTATCGGCAGCATAGGCCGATTCGTAACTCAACCTGCCATCGAGCGCATCCTGCACCATTACTTTTGGCCGCGTGGCGCAATTATCGAACACGAAGTTATACCGGTACATCCGGTTTTCGGGCCGGTAGTTCTCATTGAGCAAGTCGATAAGCTTTTGCTTTTCCGGAGCAGTCAGGTTCAACACCTGCTCCCATACAACCGATCCGCGTTCGCGGTATTCGGCCAGAAAATACTCGGTGGGATACACTCCCAGCAGATAATCGGTCTGGCCGCGTAAGAATTTCCAATAAAAATTAGTCGTTCTGAAGTCGAATATCCCGTAATTATACGACATGTCGCGGCCGCCCGCATCGCGGATACGCAAGGCGCTGTGTCCAAACCGGGCATAAACGGCATCTCCCGGCTCGCAGGTAAGCAGACTTACTTCCACCGAATCGCCGTATTGCACGGCCTGTGCACGCAGCAAGTCGGTGTAAGCAACAAAAAACACGATAAGCAGCAACGGGATAAAACCTTTCATATACTCACGTCGAAAATTCAGGCAAATGTAATAATTTTTACTGCAAAAATATTGTTTTTATTAAAAAACCACTAAATTTGTGCTGTAAAACAGTGTTATCGAACATATTTTCATTGAATTCATGGCAAAAAAGATGACTAGCTCACTCAGACCTATCGACGAGATTATGACGGTCTGGGATGTTCTGACACCGGACGAACGTCAGTTCCTCCGCACGAATTATACAGTGCATCATTTCAAAAAAAACGAGATGATTCAGATCGAGGGAGAAATCCCGACCCACATGATGGTGCTGGAGTCGGGCAAGGCCAAAGTTTACAAAGAAGGGGTCGGCAGCAGGGCTCAAATTATCCGTATGCTAAAGCCGGGCGAGCACTTCGGTTACCGGGCGATTATTGCGAGCGAGCCCTACAACACCAATGTTTCGGCCTTCGAAGCTTCTACTGTTTACATGATCAAAGCCGATATTTTCATTTCCATTTTAAAAAACAACAATGCGTTTTGCTACCGTTTTCTGGAAGAAATGGCCACCGACCTGGGCGCTTCCGATGCCCGGACTGTCAATCTGACACAAAAACACATCCGCGGGCGTTTGGCCGAAGCTTTGCTGATGCTGAAGAACCGGTACGGAATGGAAGAAGATGGCGCCACCATCAGCATTTACCTTTCGCGGGAAGATTTAGCCAATTTATCGAATATGACTACTTCGAACGCTATCCGTACCTTGTCGAATTTTGTCAACGAACACATCATTGCCATGGATGGACGCAAGTTGAAAATCATCGACGAAGAGCAGCTGATACGCATCAGTAAAATGGGATAAACTAAAGGAATGAAACCGAATCAGATAGAACAAACTTCAGATCATGCGCTCCAATTCACCCTGAACGGAGAATTGAAAAAGGCGATCGACACTACCGGATTACTGGCCGACGAATTGCAGTGGGGTGAAATAACCGATCGCCTTTCTGAAATCCGTGACAACTACCAGCTTATGTTGCAATACTTTATGCAAGGGGTGGATGATCCGGAGCGCAGGCGGATTTTCAACAAACTTACCGGCAAACTCCTTCAAATCAACATTCTGCTTCGCGAGGAATTATTACTGCGTAATACCACTGCATTCGAATATACCCAAAAACGGTTTTACCCGCACAAACTTCATTTCAGCAGCGCAACCGACTTACTCGATTCGCTGAAATACTATCACAATAAAAAGCGCCGGACCATCGATGAAGAGGTCGCCTTGTCGGTGTCGGAAACTGCACGTATCCGTCAGAATTATGAACGCCTGCTTCCCGATTTATTCCTGACATTTTGGCTCTCCACGGTTATCGGACAGGCAGAGCGTACGGTTTACAGGCAATTGCTGCAACCCGGATACCCGGGTACGACCGAACAATGCCTGGTGGTTTCGGCTCTTACCATGAACCTTTGGCGCATGTTCGACGAAGAGAAAGTAATGCTGTTGATCGAGGCTTGCGAGAACGACAACAGCATGATCCGTCAGCGGGCGCTGGTAGGGTTATGTTTCGTACTGGTGCGTTACAACAGCTACCTCCCCTATTTCCCGGCATTGCGCAACCGGTTGATGTTGCTGGCCGACAACAACCGCATCCTCGACAATCTCATCAATATCGTTCTGTTGATTGCCGGCAGTTCGGACACCGACCGCATCACCCGGAAAATGAAAGAAGAAATACTGCCGGAAATGATGAAGCTGAGTCCGATGATCAAGAATAAACTGGAATCGGAAGCGCAGTCGAAACCCGACGAATGGTCGGAGGAAAATCCCGAATGGAACGAGATGCTGGAACAGAGCGGGTTGGGAGAAAAACTGCAGGAGCTCACCAACCTTCAGCTCGAGGGAGCCGATGTGTATATGAGCACCTTTGCCGTATTAAAAAACTTCTCGTTTTTCAACGAAATCTCCAACTGGTTTATGCCTTTCGATCCGGAATTCAGCTCCATCGGCGAACTGTTCGGCAACAAAGACCAGAGTTTGATGACTGCTTTTCTGAACAACAGCGTCATCTGTAATTCGGATAAGTATTCATTTGCGCTGAGTGTAATGCAGATGCCTGCCAGTCAGCGCGAAATGATGAGCCATTCTTTTAAAGCCGAAGCCGACCAGCTGGCCGAAATTACCCGCGACGAAAGCCTGCTGAAACCCAATCTGGCCGACAAAAACATCGCTCGTCAATACATTCAGGACCTGTATCGTTTTTTCAGACTGCACCCTCAACATACTGAATTTTCCGATATGTTTGCCCATTCGTTGAAAATTCACGAAACGACATTTTTCGACATCCTTGCTGCGGCAAGCGATCTGAAGGAACAATTGGCCGAATACTGCTTTACCAAAAGTTTTTACGAACCGGCAATCGACTTGTACAAAGAGTTGATCAAAGGATCGGAGCCTTCGGCGGCGCTGAATCAGAAACTGGGCTTCGCCTATCAGAAACTGGGCAATATCGACGAAGCGCTTGCGGCTTACCTGAAGGCCGATCTTATACAGCCCGACGACCTGTGGACGGTACGAAAGATTGCCCTGTGCTACCGTACAAAAGGAGATTTTGAAAAAGCGCTCGAACATTACCGGCACGTGGATTTCCTGAAACCCGGCGTTTTATCGACCCGGATGCAATTGGCCAAGTGCTTTATAGCCCTCGAAAATTTTGCAGATGCGTTGCAGATTTATGCGCAGCTGGAGAAAAATTATCCCGACGAATTAAAAATAGAACGGGCCACAGGCTGGTGTGCGTTTATTGCCGGCAATCTGCACCAGGCGGAATTTTATTTCGAGAAAGTAATTTCGTCGGTGCCCAATGCGGTCGACTATCTCAATGCCGGGCATATAGCGCTGTGTTTGAAAAAACGCACCGAAGCACTCGACTTTTACAAAAAAAGCCTCGCCCTGCAATCGTCGGGCCCCGAGCTCCTGGCCGAACAACTGGAAGCCGACCGGATCTACCTGGTAAAAAACGGTTTAACATTGGATGACATACACCTGTTTTTAGATGCCTACACTTATTCCCTCACCAGATAAAATGGGTACGACAATGAGAGGAATGGTAGTTAAAAACACCGGTAGCTGGTACCAGGTAATCACCGACGAGGGCGAGCAGGTGGAATGTAAAATAAAAGGTAATTTACGGTTAAAGGACATCAGGAGCACCAACCCGATTGCGGTGGGCGACAGGGTTGAATTCGTTCTCAACGCCGATGGCATAGGGATGATCGCCGGAATTCTCGATCGCCGGAACTACCTGATCCGGAAATCATCCAACCTTTCGCGTCAGGCACACATACTGGCTGCCAATCTCGACTTAGCATTGCTCGTGGCCACCATCAATTATCCCGAGACCTCCACCACCTTTATCGACCGGTTTATAGCGTCGGCCGAAGCGTATTCGATTCCGGCAGCGCTCGTAATTAATAAAACCGATTTGTACGACGACAACGAATTGGCATACGCCCGTGCGCTTCAAGAACTATACGAGCATATCGGATATCCCGTGTATCTTATTTCGGCGCTTCGACCCGAATCGATCGCACAACTGGAAGATATGCTGAAAGGCAAAACCACGCTTATTTCGGGGAATTCGGGGGTAGGAAAGTCGACCCTGATCAATGCCTTACTTCCCGATTCGGGAGCCCGTACCGGCGAGATATCGTCCTATCATAAGAAAGGGATGCATACCACTACTTTTTCCGAGATGTTCGCTCTAACGAAAGGAGGTTGGCTGATCGACACGCCGGGAATCAAGGGGTTCGGCACCATCGACATGGAAGCCGACGAAATAAGTCACTATTTCAAAGAGATTTTTGCCATATCGAACGACTGCCGGTTTACCAACTGCCAGCATACCAAAGAACCCGGATGTGCAGTGCGCAGGGCGGTGGATGAGCACCGTATAAGTATGTCGCGTTATCAGAGCTACCTGAGTATTTTATCGGATTTCAAAAATGGAAAATACCGCTAAAAAACACATCCCGGCTTTCAAAATAACACATATTCGCAGTATAATACAAAATTATTAACTATATTTGCGGCAATAATTAAAATCTAAAAGCGAATATTCAAAATTAAGCCGTATGCCACAACCACACCGCATCGATGATCTGGACAAAAAAATTTTACAACTCATTGCCCAGGATGCCCGGATTCCGTTTCTCGAAGTTGCCCGGGAATGTAATGTATCGGGAGCAGCCATTCACCAACGCATACAAAAACTGAAAAACACCGGTATTATCAAAGGTTCCGAATTTATAATCGACAATTACAAAGTTGGTTATCAGACCTGTGCGTTTATCGGAATCACACTCAACGACAATAAGGCCTTTGCCCGGATTGCCGAAGAATTGCGCCAGATCCCCGAGATTGTGGAATGTCATTTTTCGACCGGGAAATATTCGTTGTTTGTAAAGATTTATGCCCGCGACAACAAACATCTTTTTCAGGTTATTATCGAACGGATTACGGGAATACAGGGCATTTCGCACACCGAAACCTTCCAGATTTCGCTCGA
The DNA here is from genome assembly GCA_001898935.1 of Paludibacter sp. 47-17. Taxonomy (GTDB): domain Bacteria; phylum Bacteroidota; class Bacteroidia; order Bacteroidales; family Paludibacteraceae; genus Paludibacter. The sequence goes on along the minus strand of MKVT01000020.1, from coordinate 301,715 downwards.
TGAAGTATTCAACCGGCAACTCTCGGTATTCGATGCTCTGCCGGCCGACGAAGATGTCGACACAAACGAATAAAAAAGGTGGATGACCCAAGAGCAGTCATCCACCTTTTTTTATGGCTTAAAACATCGGCGGCGTATCGGGCATCGACCCTCCACCCCGGCCGCCCCGGCCGCCTCCGCTTCCCGGAGGACGCATACCCGGCCCAAAACGATTATCGCCGCCTCTGAAATCCGACTCGCTGACCCCCGAAAATTTACGGATACGATAACTGAAACTTACCAGGAAGTACGAAGTCAATGTATTGTATTTGGTAAACGATACCGAGTTATCGCCCACAGTCTGGCGGATATTTAATTGCTGCTGCAGGATATCCCTCCACCGGATGGACAACACCCCATTGTTTTTAAACAACGATTTATCGATGGACGCATTCCACATCAGTTCACTCTGGTCGAAGCTGGAATACCCCCGGCGGTTGGAATAATTAATATCGCTGCTCAAGGTAATATCGTAAGGCAGCCGTATCACTATATTTCCGCGCCCGGTCCAGTCGTAGGTTTGGGTAAGGTTCGAACTCAGGTTGTTGAGCGAATTGGAATAACGGAACTGCCCCATGGCTCCCAACTCTATCACATCGTGCGTGAAAGTCAGCGAAATCTGCTCCTGTGCATTATACCGACGGGTATAGCTAAGATCTCCCAAGGGCAGCGGCGTTTCTTCGTCGATTACAATCACCCCCATTCCCCGCGAAGTATATCCGTAGCTGGTATTGTACCCGCCACTCGTACTCGTATTAAAATGCAGGCGTTTCTGAATGATCGGCGTGTTGAACATAATGTTTCCGTTGAAGGAAACAGGAGTCTGGTCGGTATTGATGGTTTGCGTGTATTGTTTACCCGTATTATCGTAGATACGATTGGTTACCATATCGTCTTTCGAATAATTGGCCGACAACCAGGTACTGAACGACGAAAAGGTTTTATCGTTGAATGTACTGTACATCAACCTGAAATAATTGGAAAAAGCCGGATTTAAGGCCGGATTTCCAACGGTTTCCTGCATCTGATTCGAGTTGTTTTTTACCGGTTGCAGCTGGTTGATGGAGGGTTGTACCGTATTACCCCTATAATCTAACCGCATAAACTGCTTTTTTCCGAAATTATACTGGAAACGTCCGTTGGGGGCAAAATTAACCACATTGTTGCGAACATCACGGATATCGCCGTTGCCATAATACGTGATACTATGGGTTTGCGAAGGCTCACCTTTGATACCCAGCATCAGGTTGTACGTCGGTTCGGTATACCGGTAATTAAGCTCCATGGTTTCGCGGAAGAATATATTTTTAAAATTGTTGCTGTATTCGTCCACATAGGTGGTATAATCGTCGGGATTCTGGTTGTAATAGGCCATAAGATCGTCCGAAGCATACTGGTCTTTTACACTGGTCTGGCTGGTTGAACTAAATGCTACCGAAGCTTCCAGCATATTCTTAATATTCCAGAGCGGCTCCACGAATGAAACACGAGCATCGAAATTATACCGGTCGGAAGTGTTGTTGGTGTATTGGTTGATAATCCCCGGATCGGGTGAAACCCGTAACGAAGTCTTGGTCGAATAGTTGAAATTCTCGCTGTCGCTCTGCGATAAGCCGGCATACACATTAGCAGTAAGACTACGGCCGCGTTTGGTGGCCGATTTACGGTTGACGATGGCCCTCAAACCACCCGAAAGCGAATTGCTATAGGTAAAATAACGCGACAATCCATAGCTGGTGGTATCGCCATCCTGCAGGTATTCGTAATCGCGGAAACTATCGGAGGTACCGTAATTGTAATTCATATTGGGCTGAAGAATCAAGGTAGTGAGGGTATCGATTTTCCACTCGGCCTCCAGCCGCATATTGGCTTCGTAATTATCGCTGCGCGAAGTGCTGTAGGTCGAATCGTTGAATACCGAACCGCTCAGGTAACTTTCCTTCGTGCTTTGGGTTTCGCTGAAATTGTTGGAGTGATTGAACGATCCGTCGCCTCCTATTTTAAACTTCTCATTTACAATCGTATTATTATTTACCCCTATGTTTTGTGTTTCGGTGATACCGTTGTTGGCGCCCCAGCCGCCACGACCACGCCGGCTGCGCGACACATTCAGGTTGTTGGCGCCGGCCACTATCGCCGTTTGCGCATCGCCCTGCATGATATTCAGATTGGCATTGGCATCGTAGCGCACTTTCTGCTGCGTATCGAGTCCCAATCCGCCGGCAACATTTCCGAACACACCCTGCCGGCGGTTCGATTTGGTGGTAAGGTTGATAATACGTTCGGTATCTCCGTCTTCAAATCCGGTTAACTGAGCCATATCCGATTTTTGTTCCAACACCTGTATTTTTTCGATCATCTCGGCAGGAATATTCTTCGTGGCCATCTCGGCGTCGCCGTCAAAAAAACGCTTACCATCCACCCTGATTCTTTTCACCTCCTGGCCGTTCACCGTAATCTTCCCGTCCGAAGTGATCTCGACTCCCGGTAAGCGTTTCAACAGATCTTCCACCACCGCATTTTCCTGCACCTTAAATGCCGTCGCATTGTACTCCAAGGTATCGCCTTTCACCACCAACTGAGCAGCAGTGCCTTTCACCTCCACTTCCTTCAGCAATTTAGCATCTTCTTTCAGTTGAATATTCTTAACGATCACATCCCGGCGTTCCATGTTTATATTTTCACGATGCTCCACATAGCCCACCGAACTCACGATCAGAATATAATTTCCCGGACGTATCCCCGGCAAACTGAAGTAACCATTCGTATTGGTCTGGGCACCCTGCACCAGGGTCGAATCGGCAGCCTTCAGCAAACGAACCGTAGCCATTTCGAGGGGCATCCCATTTTTGGCATCAAACACGGTGGACTGAACCGAACGTTGGGCAACAGCCGATGTACCAACCGCAACCAAAAGCAACAAGCTGAGAAAAATCTTCTTCATCGAATTATAAAAAATTACGTTCCAAAAAAAACATCCCCGGTTAGACTGCGGGCACGTTCAAAGGTTTAACGCCGGTTTGTTTTATTTTGAAATTTTGATGTACCTTTGCCCCTGAAAGCATAATTGCACTACACAATGATTTTAAACTACATCTGGATAGGTTTTTTGCTGATTGCCTTTGTAATTGCATGCATTCAATGGATTTTTTTTGGCAATCCGGTAATTTTCACCGACTTACTCAACTCCACCTTTGACTCTGCCAAAACCGGATTTGAAATCTCACTGGGGCTCACCGGCGTATTATCGCTCTGGCTGGGCATCATGAAAATCGGAGAAAACGGTGGAGTAATTGCCTTTTTTTCGCGTATTGTCGCACCTTTTTTCTCGAAAATCTTCCCCGGGATTCCGAAAAACCACCCGGCTATGGGGAGTATTTTCATGAATATATCGGCCAATATGCTGGGGCTCGACAATGCAGCAACCCCTATGGGACTGAAAGCCATGAAAGAACTTCAGGAACTGAATCCGGAAAAGGAAAAAGCTTCCAATCCGATGATCATGTTTCTGGTGCTCAACACTTCGGGACTAACACTGATACCGGTAAGCATCATGGTATACCGGGCTCAGATGGGAGCAGCCAACCCGTCGGATATCTTTCTGCCGATTCTGCTTGCTACTTTTTTCTCGACGCTGGTGGGCTTTGTTTCGGTTGCCCTGATCCAAAAAATAAACCTGTTTCAAAAAGCCATCCTGCTTACCCTTACGGGATTAACCGGTGGTATACTGGGACTGATGCACCTCATCAGCAAATTACCACGCGAAGAAATGGCACAATGGTCCAATTTTGCGGCAGCATTTATTCTGTTGTCGATCATCGTGTCGTTTGTAGTGATGGCCATGATCAGAAGAATCAATGTATTTGAATCGTTTATCGAGGGGGCAAAAGAAGGATTTAACGTTGCGATAGGGATTATACCTTACATGATAGGCATCCTGGTGGCCATCGGTTTGTTTCGGACTTCAGGCGCCATGACCATGATCGTGGACGGTATTCGCTGGCTGGTGGAAGCATCGGGGATGAACAGCGATTTTGTGGATGCATTGCCTACCGCCCTGATGAAACCGCTGAGCGGCAGCGGTGCCCGGGGAATGATGATAGATGCGATGAAGACATTTGGCGCCGATTCGTTCGTAGGAAGGCTTACGAGTATCATTCAAGGATCGACCGAAACCACTTTTTATGTTTTAGCGGTATATTTCGGTTCGGTAGGCATCAAGAATTCGCGGTACGCTCTGGGATGCGGATTGCTGGCCGACCTGGCAGGCATCATTGCGGCTGTTGTGGTGGGATATATTTTCTTTTTCTGATTACGTAATAACAATTTCTATGATACAATTTACAAACGAACGGACCGATTTACCCGAACTGAACGAGGGTATGGTAAGAGCCTGGATCCGGAAGGTGGCTGCCTGGCAGGGAAAAACTGCCGGCGATATTACTTTTATGTTTTGCGACGACGAAAAAATACTCGAAGTGAACCAGCAATACCTTCAGCACGATTATTATACCGACATCATTACCTTCGATTATTCTACGGGATCGGTCATTTCGGGCGATCTGGTTATCAGTGTCGACACCGTTGCAACCAACTCCATTCAATTCAACACCAACTTCGAACAGGAATTGCACCGGGTGATTATTCACGGTGTTCTGCACCTGTGCGGGTACGACGACGGCACTCCGGAACTTCGTGCGGCCATGACTCAGCTCGAGAACGAGGCGCTGCAACTATTTTACACCCTTTAAACATGCTGGATAAGAAGCTCTTGTTTATGCAATAATTTGTTAAATTAAATGACTGCAAACCAGTTAATCTTTTCACATTAAAAGATAATCATTACTTTTGTTGCTGCTTTACGCGACGATGGATACTTAAATGGAAAGAATGCCGTTAATACCTTTTGAAACCAAGTTTTAAGCATACAATGGTGCGACTATTAAGGTACAATCTGGTATTGGTTATTTTATTCTCGGGAATATTTTCGGTTTCGGCTCAGGTGATCTACACTACCGAGGCCGGAGCGTACGGCGGGGCTTCTTATTTCATAGGCGATGTAGATAAGAAAATGCTGGCCGGTATGAAGCAGGATTGGGGACTTACTTTACGCTATGTGTTCAATCAGCGGATTGCACTACATGCCGATTTCCACCGGACAACGACCGGAGGCGAATACGGGAGCGCTTTTCCCGCCTTATTCCCCGAAACGTTTAAATTAAATCATCAGGTTAACTTTGCCGACCTGACGATGGCCTTTAACTTTTTCGATTACGGTTACCTGGAGCATGTAATGTATAGCAGCAATATAACTCCCTATATTTTCGGAGGCCTGGGAGCCTTCGGATTTCAGGAGCCTGACGGGAATTACGCGTTCGGAGCAACCATTCCGTTCGGGTTGGGAGTTAAGATCAGATTGACTCCGCGACTGCACCTGAATGCAAAGTGGACACACCGGCTGATTACCGGTTCCGACCGGGTGGAAGGCAGGGACGAATTAAACGATCCATTCCGGCTGAACGGAAGCAACCGCTTGAATCGTGATGGTCTGGGAGGTTTTAGTATAGGCTTCAGCGTTGGCTTAACTCAACGCGATTGCGATTGTCAGAATTATCAGTGAGAAATATAACAGATCGATTAAATGTCGTCGAACAAAGATAAAATAGATAAAGAACGCTTACCGGTTCACATTGCCATCATCATGGATGGCAACGGGCGATGGGCGAAAGAAAAAGGGGAAGCCCGTGTGTTCGGCCATAAAAACGGGGTTGAATCGGTGCGAGCCGTAACCGAAGCGGCTGCCGGGTTGGGAGTGAAATACCTCACCCTGTATGCCTTTTCGACCGAAAACTGGGGACGGCCGGCCGAAGAAGTAGATGCATTAATGGATTTACTGGTCGATGCCATCGAGAAGGAAACGCCCACCCTGCAAAAAAACAATATCCGCTTACTAACGATAGGCGACATCAACCGCTTGCCCGAAAAAACGCGTAAGAAGCTGCTCGACTGTACCGAGCAGACTGCCGGAAATACGGGATTGAGTCTTGTATTGGCGCTGAGCTACTCATCGCGCTGGGAAATCCGCAATGCTACCCAAAAAATCGCAGCCGATGTAAAAGAAGGAAAAATAAATCCCGGCGACATTACCGATGAACTCATTTCATCCTATATGACGACCCGGTCGATTCCCGATCCCGACCTGTTGATACGCACCAGCGGTGAAATTCGCATCAGCAATTTTCTGCTTTGGCAAATCGCTTATTGCGAATTATACTTCACACATACCCATTGGCCCGATTTCAGGGAAGAAGAATTTTTCAATGCTATTCTTTCGTTTCAGTCGCGCGACCGGAGATTTGGCAAATAACTAGTAACAAAGAGCTTATACATCTTATATGCATTATTACCCAACGATTCTGATTGTTCTCCTCAGTTTACTTTTTCAACACTCGTTTGCTCAGGAAACCGCTGCCTCCGACTCGGTAGTTTATACTGAAATCGATTATGGCACCACGCCTCAAAAACTTGAAATTGCCGAAATCACCATTTCCGGCGCCGACAATTACGAAGATTTTGTATTGATCGGTTTTTCCGGATTGCAGGTGGGCGATATGATAACCGTACCCGGCGAAGGCATCACCGATGTGGTGCGACGTTTTTGGAAGCAGGGCTTATTTTCGGATGTAAAAGTATTTGCGACCAAAATAGAGGATGGTAAAATATGGCTGCACATCCAGTTACGGCAGCGCCCTCAGGTTTCAAAAATCAACTACAACGGACTTAAAAAAGGAGAAATCGACGAATTAAAAGATCGCCTGGGTATTGTGGAAGGCAATCAGATCACTCCCAATATTTCGGACCGGGCTGTAACGGTAATTAAGAAATACCTGGAAGAAAAAGGATTTATGAACGTGGATGCCTTTGTATATCAGCGCAACGATCCTGAAAAAACGGGGCACGTGATTGTGGATATTGAAGTCGACAAAAAAGTAAAGACCAAAGTGGGGAAAATCGTCATAACGGGCAATAAGGCCTTGTCGTTCAACCAGATCAACAAGACGATGAAAAAAACCAACGACAGAAACTGGCGTAACTTTTTCAGGACCAAGAAATTTGTTCGCGAAGAATACGACAAGGACAAAATAGCGCTGATTGACAAATACAATGAAATAGGCTATCGCGATGCGTATATAGTAACCGACAGCGTGGTGGCTATTGACGAAAAAAACGTGGCTGTTTATATCACTGTGGATGAAGGTGACAAGTATTATTTCCGGAATATCAAATGGATAGGAAACACCATTTATCCTCACGAGTACCTGTCGCAGGTATTGAACATCAAGAAAGGAGACGTGTACAACTACAAACACCTGATGGAACGTCTTCAAACCGACGAGAACGAGGCTGTAAGCAAGTTGTACCAGGACCGCGGATACTTATTCTCGCAGATCGATCCGGTAGAAGTGCTGATTGAGAACGATTCCATCGACTTCGAAATGCGGGTTCACGAAGGAAAACAGGCCACTATTAATAAAATCGAGATTAAAGGGAATACGCGGGTGTACGAACATGTGGTTCGCCGCGAGCTTTATACCAAGCCCGGACAATTGTACAGCCAATCCGACATCATGCGTACCTACCGCGAATTGGCCGGCATGGGGCATTTTGATCCGGAAAAAATCAAACCCGATATTCAGCCCGACATGGAGAGCGGAACGGTAGATATTGCCTACGAACTCGAAACAAAGGGGAGCGACCAGGTTGAGTTTTCGGCCGGTTGGGGGGCTACAGGTATCGTGGGTACGGTAGGATTGAAGTTTTCCAACTTCGCGATTCAGAACTTATTCAAACCCGAGACTTACCGCATTGTTCCGCAGGGTGAAGGGCAAACCTTTTCGATTAATGCCCGTACCAACGGACAATCGTATTCGTCGTTCAGTGCATCGTTCCTCGAACCCTGGCTGGGCGGGAAACGTCCCAATTCGCTTTCGGCATCCATCTATTATGCTGCTCAAACGGGCGTCAGCGACCGTTTTTGGGAAAGCATGTCGAACTTTTATTCGAATCCCTACGGAAACTACGGCGGGTATGGAGGATACGGTGGATATGGTGGGTACGGTGGGTACGGTGGATATGGAGGATACGGCAGTGGTTACGGACAGGATTACAGCAGCGCCTACCAGGCCTTGTATCAAAACGAAACCGACCCCAACCGTTACATGCGCACCCTGGGAGCTTCCATCGGCTATGGTAAACGGTTGAACTGGCCCGACGATTATTTTGCATTCTACGGCGAATTGTCGTTCCAGCGGTTTATGCTGAGCGATTGGCAATACATGCCGCCGCTTACCGACGGGAATTACAACAACTTCAGTTTGAATCTTACACTGAGTCGCAATTCGATATTTAACCCGATTTATACCCGGCGTGGTTCGTCGTTCTCGATGGGATTGAAAATCACTCCCCCCTATTCGGCCTTGAACGGTAAAGACTATACCGATCCGGCCATGACCAATCAGGAACGCTACAAATGGATCGAATACCACAAATGGACCTTCTCGGGTAAAACATTTACACCGATCACCCCCGACGAGAAGTTTATACTTATGACCCGCGTAATGTTTGGCTACCTCGGTCACTACAACCCGAATGCCCGTTCGCCTTACGAAACCTATAATATGGGAGGCGACGGTATGTCGGCCTACACTTCGTATGGCACCGAATATGTAGCCATGCGCGGATACGAGTCGAACTCGCTGGTACCCTACGACCCGCAACGCCGTACGCGAATTGGCTACCTGTACAACAAATTCACAGCCGAACTGCGTTATCCCTTATCGCTCGAACAATCGGCAACGATCTACGTTCTGGGCTTTCTGGAAGCGGGGAATAGCTTCAACAGCATTGCCAACTACAACCCCTTCAACCTGAAACGGGCAGCCGGTATCGGGGTACGTATTTTCTTACCGATGTTCGGTATGATGGGGATCGACTGGGGATACGGATTCGACACCAACACTACCGGACAGAAAAGCGGAAGTCAGTTCCACTTTGTACTAGGCCAGGAACTGTAATAAATGTGGCAGGATATTTGATTTATTCCACCCGGTGTTAAAACAATCAGAGTAAAAATCAAAATTAATACGTATGAAAAGGTATATTTTACTATTCGCACTGATAGCTACCGGTATAGTAGCGGTGCAGGCGCAGAAATTTGCAATGGTCGACATGGAATATATCCTCAAAAATATTCCTGCTTACGAAACAGCCAACGAACAATTGAATATTATCTCCAAAAAATGGCAGTCGGAAGTCGAAGCATCGCTGCAGGAAGTTCAGACCATGTATAAAAACTATCAGACCGAATTGGTTTTTTTATCGGAAGAAATGAAAGTGAAGCGCGAAGAAGAGATTATCGCTAAAGAAAAAGCTGCGCAAGAACTGAAGCGCACGTACTTCGGACCCGAAGGCGAATTATTCAAAAAACGTCAGAGCCTGATGAAACCGATTCAGGACGAGATTTACAATGTGATTCAGGAAATAAGCAGGGACAAGGATTACAGTCTTATTTTCGACAAGAGTTCTTCGATGAATATAATTTTCACATCCCCAAAAATCGACATCAGCGATCAGGTACTCAACAAATTGGGATATTCAAAATAAAATATTACTTTTGTGCCGCTCAAAAAAAAGAAATAAAAATTAAATAGTTCAATCATGATTAAGAAAATTGTTTTAGTGTTGCTCTTTGCACTTCCTGTAAGTTTAATGGCTCAGGATAAATTAGGTTATGTAAACATTCAGGAAATCTTCCAGGTAATGCCCGACCTTACCGAAATTGAAAAAAGTATTGCCGATATGAACGAACAGTACAAAAAAGAACTGGATGTAATGTATCAGGAGTATTATGCAAAAGCAAAAGAATATCAGGACAACCTGAACACCATGGCCGAAACGATCAAGGCTCGCCGCCAGAGCGAAATTGTCGACCTGGAAAAACGAATTGGTACTTTTCAGCAGCAAGCCAACGAAGAAATGCAGCGCAAACAGATGGAACTGATTCAGGCATTGCGTGAAAAAATTCTGAAAGCTACCGGTGAAGTGGGAGCAGAAAGTAACTACACCTATATTTTCGATATCAGCAGCCAGTCGATTGCCTATCATTCGCCCAAAGCTGTAGATGTTACTCCTCTGGTGAAAAAGAAATTAGGTCTGAAATAAGCCGGAAATTACGAACGATAAAAAAGGCACCTCGATCAACCGGGTGCCTTTTTTTGTAGTCCTTATTTAATCCGCAACAGCGAAGCAATCTTCCCTTTAAAGGCTGTATTTTCGAAAAAGCCGGTAAACTCGGCTGCGCCGGGGCCAAAGGCATACACAGGAACCGGAATGCCGCTATGATTCCCCGACGAATAAGCAGCTTTAAACTCTCCCTGCATTATACTGCCATCGAGCAACGACATGGCGCCCGTTTCGTGGTCGGCGGTCACAATCACCAGCGTATTGCCATCTTCGCGGGCAAAATCGAGCGCTGCTTTAACTGCTTTATCAAAATCGATCACTTCCCGGGCAATCTGTTCCGAATCGTTATCGTGCCCTGCCCAATCGATCTGAGAACCTTCCACCATCAGGAAAAATCCCTTGCGCGAGCTATGCAACAGCTCGATCGCTTTTTGGGTGGCCTGCGGCAGAAAATCGCCACGTTCCGGCATTGCAGGCGGATGATCCTCGTACAACAAACCGGCTACCTTACCTTTCTGAACCTGCAGCAGCGCCGGCATCGATTCCACTACCTTATAGTTTTTCTGCCGGAGTTCCGACAACAAATTGCGATCGTCGCCGGTACGGTTGGCAAAGTATTTTTTTCCACCGCCAATAAACACATCGATATCCACTTTGAGGTAATCGGCGGCAATGGCTTCGTACATATTACGGTTGATCTGATGCGCTACATAAGAAGCAGGCGTAGCATGCGTAACCGCACAAGCCGAAACCACACCCGTTGCCAGGTTGTTTTTCTCGGCCAGGTGGAGGATGCTTTCCACTGCCACCGAATCGGGATTCATACCGATCATCCCGTTTTTGGTTTTCACACCGGTAGCAAGGGCAGTGCCACCCGCACCCGAGTCGGTCGTGAAATGGCTGGCCGAATACGTTTTTACGATACCAATGTGACGGAATGATTCGAGGGCAAGAGGAGCCTTGTTTTTAACCATACCGGCATAAGTCTGGGCCAACCCCATTCCATCTCCGATTAAAAAAATTACGTTCTTCGGATGTTTCCCCGCCATCGAAGGCAGTATCATCAGAACGAACGCAATTGCTAAAAAAAATCGATTACGATTCATACTATACAATTTATTGAGTTGTTGATTCATCCATGAGCCGAAGCAAACCGCGCAATTCGGCACGTACACGTTTTAAACGCTCCACCATTTCCTGTTGTTTACTTACCTGGTCTTTTTTCTGACTCAACCGCTGTCGCGCACCGTCGAGCGTAAGCTTCTGTTGATCGACCAGAAACATAATCTGCTTCACCACCTCCATATCGTCGGCCGTATAAAAACGTGTCCCCCCCTCATTCCTTCGAGGTTTCAGCTGCCGGAACTCCTTTTCCCAAAAGCGAAGTTTCGATTGACTGATTTTCAACAAACCGGCAACTTCGGAAATCGAATAAAACCGCTTTTCCATCGCGCACGTATTACTTGTAAATTTTCAGACGCTGCCCGGGCTTGATCATCGAACCTTTGATGCCGTTCCACTGCCTTATTTTGGCAACCGACACCCCGTAACGGGCGGCAATCCCGCCCAGTGTCTGGCCACTTTTCACTTTGTGATAAATGATATTCGAGCTGGCGGCAGGTGCTTGTTTTATGGCCACATCGGTACGGCGGTTGTTAATGAGCGAATCGGCCTTGAAGCTTACAATCTCGTCGAACTTATCGATAAACTTGCCGGTCATATTCATAGGAACCGTCACTGCATAGGGACGTACATCGCCGGGAACGATATCGCGACGGTACTGAGGATTCATCACCCGGAGTTGTTCGATAGGCAGCTCCAGTACCGAAGCAATCTGCTCCAGGTGCATCCGCTGGCGTACTACGATCGTATCGGCCACCTTGGGAAATTCGATAGAGGTTTTACACACATTATGCGCCTGTGCATAATGCATCGAGTAATTGGCTGCAATAAAAATGGGAACATATCCACGGGTTTCGGCAGGTAAGAACGGATATATCGACCAATAATCGCGCTTGCCCCCGGCACGGCGGATGGCCTTATTCACATTACCCGGTCCGCAGTTGTACGCGGCAATTACCAGGTGCCAGTCTTCATAGATGGCGAACATATCTTTCAGGTACTGTACCGCGGCATGGGTCGATTTGTACGGATCCATCCGTTCGTCGACCAGGCTGTTGATTTCGAGGCCATAAATTTTACCGGTGCCTACCATGAACTGCCACAACCCTGCAGCTCCGGCCCGTGAATAGGCGGTAGGACGCAGGGCCGACTCGATAACCGGAAGGTATTTCAGTTCAAGCGGAAGTCTGGCTTTTTCGAGGGCGTGTTCGAAGATTTTAAAATAATAATCGCCTAAACCGAGCAGGTAGCTCAATTGGCTCCGGCGGCGGACGGTATACAAATCGATAAACGAACGCACATACGCATTAAAAGGCATTTCCATTACGCAGGGCATCCGGCGTAACCGGAGATGAATGATGGAATCGGAAACGACCGGCACTTCGAGCGTCGTGTCGCAATCGGTTTTTTTGATGGTGGTAAGCAGCCAGTTCGAAAGCATATGATCGAGCGCATATACAAATTCGTCGGGAACGCCGATCGAATCGGCCAATAAGGTAGGTTTTGCTGATGGGGAGTTCGTACCGGTATTCAACTGAGCGGAAAGTTGAACCGGCAGTATTATCATAAAAAATAAAATCATCTTTTTAAGTACCATGTGTCATCAGAATTTTACCCTTCCCGTCAACCCATAAGTGTAAGAGGAAGAAACATTATACGTTGTACCATGCTCCCGCTGTATCAGAGGGCGTAGTTGCAGCGATAAATCGGGACTGATGTCGAAATCAGCTAAATGTGCATCTACAAAAGCATCAATTATAGTTAATCCATAGTATGCAATCGATATGATCACGCTCAGATCGCGGTAGTAACGCGATTGATCCATCCCGGTTTTCAACCTTCCGGTAAACGCCGCTACGCCGCCGAAACTCTCGATTGTACGGCCTTCGGGTATTAAATCGAGATGACTGTTGGTAGTAGGATCCGAATCGGTTATATCAAGGTATCCGTTTTTAAACGACACATACCGAGTCGAATTATAATTAACGGCAAAATAGCACCCCATAAATCCGGCATACACAATGGGAAGTTTCCAGTATTTTCCGTTTAAGATCTGACCGTATCCGGGGATGGCCGCAGCCCACCAGATTACCTTTTCCGGCTCAGGCAAGGTTTTGATTCCGGGAAGTTGGTTTTTAATTTCAGTTAGTACCGGAACCGTATTGATCACTTTTCCGGAGATCGAGTCCGTTGGTATTCCCGGCACATCGGTCTGAGCCGAAACGCCAGCACTCCAACACAGGAGAATGATCCATACTGTCCACTGCTTTTTCAACAAAATCCACTCTCCCCTATTTTACCATCGTATCAAAAAGCTCCATCAACCGCAACAGCTCATCATCATTTTTGAAGGCAATCGAAATTTTCCCTTTTCCCGAAGCATCGGAAGTAAGCTGAACTTTCGTTCCCATCAGATTGCTCAGACGTTCTTTCAATTCCTCGTATTCCCGGAGCGATTCGCGCAAGGGTTTACGGGGAGCCTCCTTATCGAAGGTTCCCTTTTCGACAAAAAGCCGAACCATATCTTCTACTTTACGAACCGACAGACCTTGCTTCTGAATCGCTTCGTACAGGTGCAACTGCGCCACGGGATCGCCGATGCCGAGGATGGCCCGGGCATGCCCCATATCGATCTTCTTATCTTTCAGCCCCATCTGTATTTCGGCAGGCAATTTAAGCAAACGAAGGTAATTGGTAATGGTGGTCCGCTTTTTCCCTACCCTTTCGCTAAGCTTCTCCTGCGTGAGTCTGTAATCCTCCATCAACCGGTGAAACGAAAGAGCAATTTCGATGGCATTGAGGTCTTCACGTTGAATATTCTCGATAAGGGCCATTTCCATCACCTGTTCGTCTTCGGCTGTACGGATATAGGCCGGAATCGATTTGAGTCCGACCAGCTTCGACGCCCTGTAGCGTCGTTCGCCGGCAATAATCAAATAGGTTCCGTCGTTATTCTTTCGCAGCGTAACCGGGGCGATAACCCCAAGTTCGCGAATCGACGATGCCAGCTCATCCAGCGCTTCTTCGTCGAAGTGAGTGCGAGGCTGGTTGGGATTGGGCATGATAAGATCCAGGTCCACATCGTTGATCGACGACGAACCCGAAGTGATGATATGCCCCGTATCGATGAGCGCCCCCAATCCTTTCCCCAATCCAGTTGTTTTTGCCATAAATATTTACTGAATTAGTTAGCTGTTCTTTTTAATCAGTTCCTTTGCCAGATCCATGTAGTTCGACGATCCCTTCGAATCGGCATCGTACACAATTACCGGCTGCCCGTAACTGGGAGCCTCACTCAGGCGCACATTACGGGTAATGACCGTTTCGAAAACCATACCCTCGAAATGACGTTTCACTTCGGCGTACACCTGGTTGGCCAACCGCAAGCGGTTATCGTACATGGTAAGCAGAAAGCTCTCGATTTCGAGGTTCATATTCAGCTTACTTTTTATTATCTTAATGGTATTGAGCAGCTTACTAATTCCTTCGAGTGCAAAATACTCGCATTGAACCGGGATGATCACCGAATCGGACGCGGTGAGCGCGTTGACTGTAATCAGCCCGAGTGAGGGCGAACAGTCGATGAGGATATAATCGTAGGATGATTTTAACGGCGTAAGCAGGCGCTGCATTACTTTTTCGCGGTTGTCGAGATTGAGCATTTCAATTTCGGCACCGACCAGGTCGATATGAGAAGGGATAATCTCCAGGTTTTTTACATCGGTGGGATGGATGGCTTTCTGCGTGGGTACTTCGTCGATCAGGCATTCGTATATGGTATACTCGAGTGTGCGGATGTTTACTCCGAGCCCCGACGAAGCATTGGCCTGGGGGTCGGCATCCACGATGAGCACTTTTTTACCCAATGTTGCCAACGAAGCTGCCAGATTGATTGCGGTGGTTGTTTTCCCAACGCCACCTTTCTGGTTGGCTAAAGAAATTATTTTACCCATAGAATCAGAATGTTGCTTTTATATTATTTCAATATCGTATTGACGGGCAAAGATAAGAAAATAAATCCTAACTTTTAGTATAAAAAAAACCTCCGACATGTAAAAAAACAGTAATGAAACAGCTGTAAAAAAGGGCCGGCATCCTGTACTGATGGCCAGCCCTTTACAAAACACACCGCAACTTCCGTCGGCATAAGAAGCTGTATCAGAATATATTCCAGGCCAACGAAATGATAAAGTTGCTGGTAGGTACCGGAATAGTCCGCAGGTCCTGCCCGCTCTTAATTTTTGCCCCTACATCCTGCACCAGGTTCATCTTGGCTTCCAACGAAAACATCAGGATATCGAGTCCGGCCCCGGCTTCGAGATCGACCTGCGAGTTTTTAAAATCCTCGGCCAGTTTGGCTGTCGTGATTTGCTGACTGGTAAGGTTTTTATATTCCAGCGAAGAGCCCGAATTCAGGATAAACTTTGGTCCGATAAAGGCACGGAGTCCCGCTATTTTGAGATCGAGCAGCTTGACGCCCAGGTACACCGGAACCACCACGGTACTGATGTCCATGTAGGTATCTACATTGGTGGCGGTTCCATCCACCATGACATCCACCAGCTCGTATTCTTTTTTCTGAATCGAATACAACAATTCGGGCTGCAGATACACTTTGTTTATAAACACACGCATGTAGAGCCCGGCCTGAAAATTATTCCACATTTCGGCTTTTACATTGTCGAGGGTGTAGGTTTTATCGCCGATCATATTCAGGTTGTTGAAACCCAAAGTAGAATTATAACCGGCTTTTACTCCCAGGTCGAACTGAGCCATCATCCCAACTGTTGCGAAGATCATCGCGATCGCTAAAAATACTCGTTTCATAATATTTGTTTGTTATTGTTGGATTTACATAACTAACGTATGGTTGTTAATTTTGTTTGCATATTTTCTTATCTTTGCATGTTTTTTACGACAACTCGAAAGCATCACATATGAAAAGGGCAATATTTCCGGGAAGCTTCGATCCCTTCACAATCGGACACTACAGCATCGTACAGCGCGGACTGACCATTTTTGATGAAATAGTAGTAGGAATAGGCAATAATCAGGCCAAAAAAACGCTGTTCTCGGCCGAGAAACGCCTGGAGATAATTCGAGAGGCATTTATCGACGAAGCTCGGGTTAAAGTTCAGATATACAACAGTCTTACTATCGATTTCGCCCGCGAAGCCAAAGCCGGCTTTATTCTTCGCGGGCTGCGCACCGTGGCCGATTTCGAGTACGAACGAACCATCGGCGACACCAACCGTATACTTTCGGGGGTCGAAACGGTGATACTGTTTACCGAAGCTGCCTATGCACATATTTCGTCGACCGTTGCCCGCGAATTAATTTCCTACGGAAAGGACATCAGTGCTTTTCTGCCACCCAATGTGAAGATTTAACTCACGCGTCAACTATTTAAAACAACTACGGTATGAAGAACAAAATAATTGCTTCAGTGGCGTTCGTGCTGCTGCTTTCGCCGGGAACGGCGGCGCAGCAGCGTTCTGCGACAGCGGAGATCAGCAAAAGTCTGAGTATTTTCAACTCGGTATTACGCGAACTCGACATGTACTATGTCGATAGTTTGAAGCACAACCAGTTGATCAAAACAGCGATCGACAATATGCTGGTGACGCTCGATCCTTACACGGTTTATATTCCCGAAAGCGAGAAAGAAGACATTACCTTTATGACCACCGGCGAATACGGGGGAGTAGGTTCCATTATAACGCAGACCAAAGAAGGCATTTGCATCTCGGATCCCTACGAAGGAATGCCGGCGCAAAAAAACGGATTGAAAGCCGGTGACATCCTGCTCGAAATCGACGGAGTATCGACCAAAAATATGTCGGTTGCGGAAGCCAGCGCCAAACTCAAAGGCACTCCCAACACCGAAATCACCTTAAAACTGAAGCGCTATGGCGAAAAGAAAGCGATAGTGAAAAAGTTTTTACGTGAGAAGATCGCCATCCATCCCATTTCCTATTCCGAGGTGGTTGCGCCGGGAGTTGCCTACATACTGCTGAACGATTTTACCGAAAATGCCGCGCTGGAACTGAAAACGACACTTCGCGACATGGTAAGCCGGCAGGGAGTGCATTCGCTTATTCTTGACCTGCGCAACAACGGAGGAGGACTTATCGACGAGGCTGTAAAAATAATGGGGTATTTCGTACCCAAAGGTACCGAAATTGTCAGCACCCGCGGAAAAACCGAACAAGCCTCGTTTACCTACAATACAACGGTCGATCCGGTATTCCCCGATATGAAGGTGACCGTACTGGTGAACAGCAGCTCGGCCTCGGCATCCGAAATTCTGGCCGGAGCCATGCAGGACCTCGATCGTGGGGTGGTAATAGGCGAACGAACCTTCGGAAAAGGCCTGGTGCAGAACATCCGGCCCGTGAGTTACGGAGGACATGTCAAAATAACAACTGCTAAATATTATATTCCCAGCGGACGGTGCATTCAGGCTATCGATTATGCGCAACGCGACGAGGAAGGGCGTATTACAAGAGTACCCGACAGCCTCACCTCCGAATTCAGAACCCGCATGGGGAGAATCGTAAAAGACGGGGGAGGAATTGTACCCGACACGCTTACCACCGACCGTCGCACCATCAACATTGCCTATTATATTTACGCCCAGAACCTCTATTTCGATTTTGCCACCCGCTATGCTGCGTCCCACCATTCGATTGGCGATCCTAAACTTTTCAAACTTACCGACAAGGATTTTAACGATTTCGTTCAGTTTCTGAAGGAACAGAATTTCAGCTACACGCCCCAAACCAAAAAATACTTCGACGATTTGTACGATTTCGCCAAGGTGGAAGGGCTCGACAAGGAAGCATCGGCCGAATTCGAGGCCCTGAAAGCGAAATTGATGCCCGACATGACGGTAAAACTGAATTTGCACCGCGACGATATCGAGGAATTACTGAGCGCAGAGATTATTAAACGCTACTATTATCAGAAAGGGGTCATTGCGTACTCGTTGCAAAACGATGTGGAGTTGAAAACAGCGATACAACTGCTTTCGCATCCCGATCGGTACGACCGCTTTTTCAGAAAGGAGATCTCGCTGAAGTGATTACATGGTATCGTACATGGTCGTTTATAAAGCATTGTGCGACTGCGAAACATACCGGAGGGCATGGTGTACATTCGCCTTTTCTTTTCAGTTTCGTGAGGGATATACTCATGGAGAAACATCCGTTTTACTGTTTCGAACCCCTTGAAATACGCCGGAAAGAATTAGAAAACGACCGGTCGCAGCTTGAAATCGAGGATGCCGGAACCGGGACCAACCGTGCGACGACCATTGCACGTATTGCCCGGACAGCATTAAAACCGGCCAGGCAGGCACAGATTTTATTCCGGATTTGTGCCCGCTATAATTACAGGAATGTATTGGAACTGGGCACCTCGCTGGGACTCACCACTTTATACCTGGCTGCCGCCGACAAGCAAATCCGCTGCGTTAGCGTGGAGGCCTGTCCCCGTCTGGCAAGTTTTGCCCGACAGCAGGCAAAACGATTCAACTACCCCAATATTCACATCCAAAACGTGAATCTCGACAGCCGGCTGAATGCAGTACTGACCGAAACCGGAACACAGGATTTGATTTTTATTGATGCAAATCACCGGTACGAAGCGGTTGTAAAATATTTCAACGAATGCATAAACTTTATCCATCCCAATTCCATTATAGTTATCGACGATCCCTACTGGTCGGAAGGAATGACACGGGCCTGGAACGAAATAAAACAGGATCGGCGGGTTCATGCCAGCATCGATCTGTATTATATGGGAATTGTATTTTTCAATCCTTCGTTTGCACATCAGCAGTTGAGGATCCGGTTATAAACTAAAACTAAATTAATGAAGATATACACTAAAACAGGCGACGACGGACATACGGGATTAATCGGAGGAACCCGCGTATGGAAAAACAACCCGCGCATCGAAGCCTACGGCACCGTCGACGAATTAAATGCGCATATCGGCACCCTATGGGTACTTTCCATCCCCGATGACGTACGCGGTTTCTTACAACACATCCAGTTTCAACTTTTCACGATCGGGTCCAACCTGGCCACCGACCAGGAGACCACCGCGCTGAAGGCAGCTTCGATCGTCGAAGAAGCGGACATCGAACAACTTGAAACGGAGATCGACCGGATGGATACCGAACTTCCGGCCCTCCGGTATTTTGTTCTGCCGGGCGGAACACCGGCCACTGCACATGCCCATGTATGCCGTACCATAACCCGCAGGGCCGAGCGCCGGGTGCTCGATTTGCAACAAGAGGGGCTCGCCGTAGAGCCACTTATTGTCAAATACCTGAACCGGCTTTCGGACTATTTTTTCACTCTTTCGCGCTATCTTTCTATAAAAGAAGGAGTTAAAGAATTTTACTGGAAACATGATAAATAACGAAAAAATTTCTATTTTTGCAGACAATTAGCAAAATGTTAAATTTAAGATTGTCAAAACACTGTTGAATATGTATTGGACATTAGAATTAGCCTCAAAAATTGAAGATGCTCCCTGGCCTGCTACTAAGGATGAGCTTATTGACTATGCAATTCGTTCGGGTGCTCCGCTTGAAGTAATTGAAAATTTACAGGAGATTGAAGACGAAGGAGAGATCTATGAATGTATTGAAGATATCTGGCCCGACTATCCCAGCAAGGAAGATTTCTTTTTTAATGAAGAAGAATACTGATTTTTATACCACAGAAACAATTTTCGCGGTATTTTTCAGTTAATGAACTATAAGGCACAGGTATGCACTGCATGGCTGTGCCCCATTTTTTGAAATGCACCCATGAAGAAAATTGTTCTGCTGGTATCGGTCCTACTCATTCTGCCCGTCGCGCTGCATGCTCAGTTCGACGGACAAGTGAGCCAGTACATGCTTAATCCGGCAAGTTTCAATCCTGCAGCTGCCGGCGAGGCGGGGATGCTCGACATCACGGGACAACACCGTTTGCAGTGGATAGGCATGCCCAACGGAGGCACCACCACCTGGTTTATGGCCAATATGCCTGTGAAGGCGGGAGGGAACAAGCATCATGCAGGCATTCGGTTCGGCAACGATCGTGTAGGACTTTTCACCACCCAGGGGGTGCATTTTCAATATGCTTATAAGCTCAACATTGGAACGGGGGCTTTGAAGCTGGGACTTCAACCCGGTTTCATGAGCATAGGCTTTAGCGGCGATAGCGTACGTATGCCCAAAAATCCGTCGAGCGAATACCACGAGGGAGGATCCGACCCGGCTATTCCCAACACGGCCTTGCAAGGTTTCGGGCTCGACATCGGTGCAGGCGCATGGTACACTTATGGCCAGGCGTACGCCGGCATCTCGGTATCGCATCTTAATGCTCCGGTCATCAGCTGGAGCGACGAACATGATTTCACACCAGCCTCCACCACTTCCATTACAGGGGGCTACGAGCGCCCGCTTCGCAACCCGCGCTATGTACTCAAGCCCTCCTTTCTGGTTCAAACCGACTGGCGCGCATGGATGGCCGAGCTTTCGCTGCTGGGCTTTTACGATCAACAATACTGGGGCGGAATATCGTACCGCTACGGATCGGCAGTAGTAGTAATGGCCGGCTTAACCATCGCCAACGGATTATCGCTGGGTTACTCGTTCGACATCCCCGCATCGTCCATCATAAGAGCCACCTGGGGATCGCACGAGCTGCTTTTATCCTATCAGCTGAACGTAAATACAGGGGGGGGCGGCCGTCGCAAAAATTATAAAAGTATCAGAATACTTTAGCTAAAACAGAATAAAACGGATTTTTTACCGTTTCAATAGAAAAAATGATAGTATGAACAGGTTTTTTGTCGTTGCTTCACTCCTTCTTCTGATGTATTCCTGCAACCGTCCGGTAGGGGAAATAACCACCCGTACCAGCTCGTCGAAGGGTGGATTTTCGGATCCAAAGCCGATGGGAATGCAGCTTGTAAAAAAAGGAACCTTCATGATGGGCACCCATCAAAGCAACCGTATGTTCCCGGGACGTGAAACTCCGCGCCAGGTGACGGTGGAATCGTTTTATATGGATGAGACCGAAATCACCAACGATCAGTACCGCCAGTTTGTTTTGTGGGTTCGCGATTCCATTGCCTACCGCGAGTTGATAGCTGCCGGACGTACCGAATATGAAATCGACGATCCCGACAGTGATTCGATCCGGATCCGATGGTCGCAACGCATCCGTTGGAACGACCGGAACGAAGATGTTCAGGAAGCCTTGAACAGCCTGTATTATCAGGGCGACAACAACCTGGGCACCCGTCAGCTGAATGCTGCCCGTATGATCTACCGTTATCAGATTTTTAATTACGACCAGGCTGCTTTGCCCCGCAATCAGTTTAATTACCGCACCAATTCGTATCCCGAAACTGCTTATGTGGAAGTCGACACAGCCTATATCAACGAACAAGGACATATCATCAACCGTACCATTCGCAGAAAGCTCAATTCAAGAAAGGATTTTTATTCGACGAAAATTATCAATATTTATCCCGACACGCTCACCTGGATCAACGACCTGCGGTTTTCGTTCAACGATCCCCGTATGAAGATGTACTTCAGCAACCCGCAGTATGCCGATTATCCGGTAGTGGGAGTCAGCTGGGAACAGGCCCAGGCTTTTTGCCACTGGCGCACGATGATGTATAACTCGTCGCGTAAAATAACCGGCGAACCTTTCCGGCTGCCCACCGAAGCCGAATGGGAATTTGCAGCCAAGGGACGCGACCGGAATGCGACCTACCCCTGGAAAGGCAATTCGCTTATCGACGAAAAGAAAAACTGCTACCTAGCCAATTTCAAGCAGGCAAGGGGAAATTATGTGACCGATGCCGGTGTGACCACCAAGGCCGTACGCTCGTACCGGACCGTAGCCAATGCCAATGGTCTTTTCGATATGGCCGGTAATGTGGCCGAGTGGACCTCTACCTCCTACTTCAGCACCAGCGAATCGGTGAGTTCCGATCTGAACCCCACCTTTGAGTACAATGCAAAAGCCGACGATCCGGCACATATGAAACGCAAGGTAGTGAAGGGCGGTTCGTGGAAAGATATTCCTTACTACCTGCAAAGCGGAGCACGCTCGCACGAATATCAGTACGAAAGTCGTCCCTATATTGGATTCCGCTGTGTACGTTCGTACCGCGGCGATGTAAAATAAGCTGTCAACTCATAAATTACAAAACGGAATGAAACGAATAGGATCAGTAAAAATACCCGCCAGAGAACGCATCTTCAATGCTGGTTACGGATTAGGAGCATCGGTTGTGATACTGGGCGCCTTGTTCAAGTTGCTGCACTGGAATTATGCCGATCAAATGCTGATGGTGGGAATGTTCACCGAAGCCATCATTTTTGCGGTGAGCGCATTCGAACGCCCCTTCAAAACCTACGAATGGGATAAGATTTTTGACTTCGAAAGCGGCAAGATCGATCTGAATCTGGAAGGATTCGCTACGGGCAATGGCAACGGAGCCTCCGGCAACCGCGAAAGCCAGACCTCCGTAACCGCCCCGGTGCACCAGGGATTTCCCGAAACATCGTACAATCCGGCAGCTCCATTACGCCAGATCGAAGGATTGAGCGACGAGGATGTCGACCGTTTGAGCAAAAGCATCCAGCAACTGGCCAAAACCGCCGAGCAACTTCAAACCATAGCGGCCTTTTCGTTGGAAACCGAGCGCTTTGCACAAAGCATTCAGCACATTTCGCAGAATACGGCCCGTTATGCACAAAGTCAGGAATCGCTTGTGGAGGCTACCGGCAAACTGCAACAGATTTACGAACGCATTGGCGAGGATACCGAAAAAATTGAAATCAACACGCAGGAATACCGTACCAAAGTGGAACGCATCAACAGCAATCTTGCAGGGATGAATTCGATTTACGAAATACAATTGAAAGATATTCATGCACAGTCGGTACATTTTCACAATCAGACGGAGATTTCCAAAAAGATGTCGGAAGAAATGCAACTGGTAACGGGTGAAATCGGAAAGTTGAAAAACGTGTCGGACGATTTCTCGCTGGCTACCGAAAAACTGAAACACAACGCCAACGAATTGGCCGACAATATCTCGAAACTGAATCAGATTTATGGCAATATGCTGAATGCCATGAACTAATTTCAAGCGTTAACCAAGATGAGTGGAACCAAGAATGCTCCGGAAACCCCGAGGCAAAAGATGATCGGAATGATGTACCTGGTGCTGACCGCTATGCTGGCACTCAATGTGTCGAGCGAGATCCTCAACGGATTTAAGCTGGTCGACGACAGCCTGCGCACCTCCATCCAGTCGATTGAGGAGCAGAATCAGCGCTTGTACCAGGAATTCAACGCGATGAACGAGAAGAACCCCGCAAAGGTGGAAGAATGGCTTAAAAAGGCCAATAAAGTGCGTATCGAGGCCGATGAGCTGGTGGCTTACCTGCATCGGTTTAAAGTGGAGATCGTCAAACGTGCCGATAAAGAAAATGCCGATACCTTGTACGCGCGTACCATCGACCGGAAAGACGATCTGGAAGCGCCTGCTTTTTTTGCTCTGAAGCAGGGAAATGCGAAAATTTTAAAGGAAAAACTCGAATCGTATCAGCAGTTGCTGGTAGGATTCACCTCGGGAGACGCCCGCATCAGCACGGCCTTCAGCAATTTATTCAACACCGGCGAGATAAACGGCAAACCCTGGGCCGTCGCTACTTTCGAAAGCATGCCGGTGTCGGCGGTGATCACCATTTTATCGAAATATCAGACCGATGTACGGAATTCGGAAGCCAAAATGATTCAATACCTGAAGGAAATGACCGATGAGGGCGATGCCCGGGTGAATCAATTCAATGCCTTTGTGGTGGCCGAATCGAACTACGTGATGGAAGGTCAGCCCTACAAGGCGAATATTTACCTGGCTGCCATGGATACGACGAAAAAACCGGTGGTATTCATCGGAGGTTCGCGTCTTCAGGGTAATACCTACTCCACTACGCCGGGACGCAGCGGCGAATACACTTACTCGGGCTATATCGAACTACCGGCTATCGGCGGCGCCCAACCTCAGCGTTTACCTTTCAATGCCAAGTACAATGTGGGGAAGCCGGTTGCCATTATCTCCAACGACGATTTGAATATATTGTACCGCGGATTCGACAACAGCATCAGTATATCGGCGCCGGGCATCCCGACCGACAATCTGCGGCTGTCCATCACCGGCGGCACAGCCACTCCGAAGGGAAGCGGCCGGTACATCGTAAAGCCCACGGCCAACAGCGTCGAGATCAGCGTCAGCGGCATCGTGAGCGGCCGGCAGGTGAATCTCGGGGGAAACACCTACCGGGTGAAACAGCTCCCCGACCCCAAGCCTTACGCAGTGTATAAAGATGCCAACGGTAACGTGAAAACGGTTTTTGACGGCAGCGTACACGGTCCGACCTTTGTAGCGGGCGGTCCGACCGTTACGGCGGGATACGGCGAAGATGCGCTGGTGCAGGCCAACTTCACGGTACGGTCGTTTGCCATCCGGATCGGGCGGCGCACCTATAACTCCAACGGAGCTCGTTTCTCACAAGAGCAAATCGATGTAATCAGCAATATGCCTTCGGGCACACCGGTTACCATCCAGCGGATTCGGGCCGTAGGGCCCGACGGCATCGAGCGGAACCTGTCGGCCGTAGCCATCGAAGTATTATAAATATGTAATAACGCAATGAAGAACTATATGAAAAAAAGTTGCATCACCGCAGTAGCATTACTCACCCTGTCGCTGGCGCAGGCCCAGGATCGCACTTTCAACTTTTTCGAACCGAACGGGAGTATTACGACAGCGAA
Source organism: Paludibacter sp. 47-17 (assembly GCA_001898935.1). Taxonomy (GTDB): domain Bacteria; phylum Bacteroidota; class Bacteroidia; order Bacteroidales; family Paludibacteraceae; genus Paludibacter. Next base: position 276,447 of record MKVT01000020.1, on the reverse strand, counting down.
AGAACTTTCGGAAGATCTGAGTTATAGCCTGGCGTATATCGATCACCGTGCCGACGATGTGGTGTGGGCGCATGTGGTGTACAGCATTGTCGATCTTCGCGATACACGCAACCTGCAGGTAGCATTCCCCACCGACCCCGACACGCAATACAAAAATCTGTTCCGCCTGCTCACCAACGCCGTCACCGCAAAAACTCCGGTGTATTATGCCAACGAGGCGGGTATTTCGCCTTTTTTCAACGCGAGCAACCGGGTTGCAGCGGAGAAATTATCGGATGTGTTTTTTATTGAAACGGACGTAGCCGGCGCTCAGTACATCGATCCGCTTTTCACCTACGATCAGGCAAAGGATTCGCTGGGAATCAGCAATCGTATTTACGATCGTTTTTCGCGTCGCATCAACAAGTATTTGTTGCAAAAAGTGTATTATTTCGATAAACATCTTTCGCGGTTTAATACTAAAATTATCGGCATTGCACCTATCGTTACCGAACCGGCTGCATTTGCCGGAGCCGACGACGATGACCAGGCCGGGAATGCAAGCGCCCAGGAGCTTAAAAACACCCTGAAGGAGTCGGTGCTGTGCTGGTTTTTGTACGACGAGCTGAAGCCCCATTTGTCGAATCAGTTGATTTATCAGGTGAGTAATGCCGCACAGCGAATGAGTTATCACGAATACTTTACTAAAAAAATGTATTCCGACTACCTGATCGGCGATAACAATCTGTTTAAAAGACTGTATAGTTCGAACGAAGAAATGACCATTCCACAGTTAAAAATTTCAATTGCCGAACTCAGCGAGGAACTGGTTGAAATTGAATCGGGAGTATGGAGTTTCTGATTTTATCTGAAAAAATCCGTACCTTTGTGGCAGTTATCATATTGAAAACTGCATGCGTCAAATTATATTAGCAGATAATCAGGATCTTACAAAAGCCGGATGGTTGTATTTACTACAATCGCCGGACATCGCTACGCCGGAAGAAGTGTCGGACAAAAAGACGCTGCTCCGGCTGTGTGCTGCTTATCCCGAAGCGTTGGTAATACTCGATTATAGCCTGTTCGATTTTCAGCAGGACGATGAATTGCTTATTCTTCAGGAGAAATATCCGGAAATGAGCTGGATTGTATGTGCCGAAAACCTGACGGACGCCCTGATACGCAACCTGATTTTCAAAACCCAGCGTTGCAGTATCATTCTGAAGGACAGCAGCCTGGAGGACCTGCAAAGCGCGTTGAAAATGGCCATGAAAGGTCAACGCTATATCAGCAGCGCAATATCGAACCGGATGTTTGAAAGCAACCGGCCGCGGAATGCAACCCCCTCGGTACTTACCTCTACCGAACAGGAAATTCTGAAGGAAATGGCGATGGGGCATTCGACCCGCGAAATTGCCGGCAACCGTAATATCAGCACGCACACGGTAATGACTCACCGGAAGAATATCTTCCGCAAGATTGAAGTGAATACCGTGTACGAAGCCACAAAATATGCAATGAAAACAGGTCTGGTGGACCTGACGGAATATTATATCTGATGAATATAGCAAGTTTATTATCGGGCGGAGTGGATAGTTCGGTAGTGGTACATCTTCTGAAGGAAGCCGGCTACAATCCCACCTTGTTTTATATAAAAATTGGGATGGACGACGACGAATTGCTGCATTGCAGTTCGGAAGAAGATATCGAAATGGCCTCGCTCATCGCCCGGAAGTACGGTTGTAAGTTGGAAATCATCGATTTACACAAGGATTACTGGGATAATGTAGTAGCCTACACCATCGATAAGGTACGGAAGGGATTTACTCCCAATCCCGACGTGATGTGTAATAAGCTGATTAAGTTTGGAGTGTTTGAAGAACGGGTGGGTTACCAGTTTGATAAAACCGCGACAGGGCATTATGCACATACAATTGAAGCAAAGGGGAAGACTTACCTGGCCACCGCCATAGATCCGGTGAAAGACCAGACCGATTTTCTGGCCCAGATCGATCATTTGCAGGTGTCTAAACTGATGTTTCCACTGGGTAGGCTGATGAAGAACGAGGTGAGGGACTTGGCGCTGAAAGCCGGACTACCCAGTGCCCGGCGGCAGGACAGTCAGGGCATTTGTTTTTTAGGAAAAGTGAATTACAACGATTTCATCCGCCGTTACCTGGGCGAAAAAGAGGGGCCGGTTGTCGAGTTTGAGACCGGGAAAGTGCTGGGGAAACATAAAGGTTACTGGTTTCACACGGTAGGACAGCGGAAAGGATTGGGATTGTCGGGCGGTCCCTGGTACGTGATTCGTAAAGATATCGAAGCCAATATTGTATGGGCATCGCGTGGATATGATGTTGCGGCTGCTTATGGCGATAGCTTTACGATGAGCAATTTTCATTTCATCACCGAAGATCCCTGGCAGGATACCGGAACCGAAATCACGTTTAAAATAAGGCATACCCCGGAGTTTACCCGGGGCACCATTGTAAAAACGTCGTCCGGTTATCGTGTTCACTCGTCGGAATCATTACAGGGCATAGCACCGGGGCAGTTCGGAGTGATTTACGACAAAGATCACCGGATTTGCATCGGGAGCGGGGAAATTGGTTAGAATCAAAAAAACAAGAGCCGGGCCAGGGGTATCGATGAGATGCCCCTGGCCCGGCTCCCGGCATTACTACTTATTCCGGATAAACACCTGTATCGGCGTACCGGTAAACTCCCATTTTGCACGGATTTTATTCTCCAGGAATCGTTTGTACGGATCTTTTACGTATTGCGGTAAGTTGGCAAAAAAGATAAACGTAGGCACGTAGGTATCGGGCAACTGGGTAACATATTTTATTTTAATGTATTTGCCTTTTAACGCGGGCGGAGGATAATTTTCGATAAGGGGCAGCATGTACTCGTTGAGTTTGGAGGTAGGCACCTTCCGTTTGCGGTTCTCGAACACCATTGCCGCCGCATCCACCACTTTCAGGATTCGTTGCTTGGTGACGGCCGAGGTAAAAATGACGGGGAAATCGACAAAAGGAGCGAACCGTTCCCGAATCATATCCTCAAATTTTTTAGCATCATTGGTCTGTTTGTTTTCCACCAGGTCCCATTTATTAACGGCAACCACCAATCCTTTCTTATTTTTCTGAATAAGCGAGAAGATATTCATATCCTGGCTTTCGACTCCACGAGTGGCATCAACCATCAGAATACAAACATCGGAGTTCTCGATAGCGCGTATCGACCGTACGACAGAGTAATATTCCAGGTCTTCGTGCACTTTCGCTTTTTTACGGATCCCGGCCGTATCGACCAGGTAGAAGTCGTGACCAAACTTATTGAAACGGGTATAGATCGAATCACGCGTGGTTCCCGCTATATCGGTTACGATCGACCGGTCCTCGCCCATAAAGGCGTTCACGATCGACGATTTCCCCGCGTTCGGACGTCCCACCACGGCAAAGCGCGGCAATGTATCTTCATATTCATCGGCAGGAGGTTCTTCGCCCAGCCTTTCCACGATCGTATCGAGCAATTCGCCCGAACCGAGCCCGTTGATGGCCGAGATCATAAACGGATCGCCCATCCCGAGCTTGTAAAATTCAGCAGCGGTATACTGCATATCAAAGGTATCGGTCTTGTTGGAAACCAGCATCACCTGCTTTTTACTGCGGCGCAGCAACGAAGCCACTTCCTCGTCGAGATCGGTAATTCCATTCTGGGCATCGACCAGAAAAAGCACCAGATCGGCTTCTTCCATAGCAATCGAAACATGCCGCTTGATCTCTTCCTCAAACACATCCGACGAATTGCTCACCCACCCGCCGGTGTCGATCACGGAGAATTCGCGTCCGATCCATTCACACTTGCCATACTGGCGATCGCGGGTAGTTCCCGCTTGTTCGTTCACAATTGCCCGGCGGCTTTGAGTAAGCCGGTTGAACAAGGTCGATTTGCCGACATTGGGGCGTCCAACTATTGCTACAATATTTCCCATTGGTTTTTTATATCCGGAGGATAAACACATGAATAAAATCTGAAGCATTCAGCTTCAGCGGGTAAAAATATTAAAAAGTTAAAAAACCTCCCGAACGTGAATCCGGGAGGTTCTCAATATAAGGGTATTCGGAACGAAAATTATTCCTGATTCAATGTAACGCGTTTGAAAGCGGTACAGGTAGCTTTGTTCGCCTTCAGGTAATCGGCCACTTTTACTTTCGGGTCTTTAATGAACTCCTGCTCCAACAGTGTCGATTCAGAGAAGAACTTGTTCAAACGACCTTCGGCGATACGATCGAGCATTGCTTCGGGTTTACCTTCCTGACGAGCTTTATCGCGACCAATTTCCAGTTCCTGCTGAATAACTTTTTCGGGAACAGAAGTACGATCGAGCGAAACCGGGTTCATCGCAGCAGCCTGCATAGCGATGTCGCGCATCACCTGAGCGTCGATACCAGCTTCAGCAAAAGCTGTAACAGTAGCGAGTTTATTTCCCGGGTGAATGTAAGCCGCAGCCGAAGCTCCCTCCACGCATTCGTAGAAATCGAGTTCCATTTTTTCGCCGGTGATACCCGAACGATCGGTTACCTGCTCGGCAACTGTGCGGCCGTCGAGCGTGAGCGCTTTTACCTGCTCGAGCGAAGTAGCCTTCGCTGCCATGGCAACATCCAGAATGCTTTTTGTAAGCGCTATAAAATCGGCATTTTTAGCAACGAAGTCGGTTTCACACTTCAGGGCGATAATAGCGGCAAAACCATTTTCGGCCGCTGCCAGTACGCAACCTTCCGAAGCTTCGCGATCGCTGCGTTTTGCAGCTACAGCCTGTCCCTTTTTACGAATAATCTCTACTGCTTTTTCGAAATCATTTTCTGCTTCAATCAACGCATTTTTGCAGTCCATCATACCGGCTCCGGTCATGGTACGCAGTTTGGTGATTTCGGCCATTGTTACTGCCATAATAGTATATCTTTAGTACGATTAGTAAAACAATTATTCTTCGTCGTCTTTCACGAATTTCTTCACGACATTGGCATTCAACGCCTCTTCGTCTTCCTTTTGTGTACGCGGACGTTTGGCAACGCGGTGTTTGCGTTCCTTCACAACAGGCGCTTCTGCCGCTTCGGCATCCACTTTTTCGACTTTGCGTTCTTCCAGGCCTTCCTGAATAGCTTCAACGAGCGCCGACAGAATTACGTCGACCGATTTGGTCGCGTCGTCGTTGGCCGGGATTACGAAATCGATACCATTGGGATTCGAGTTGGTATCGACAATTCCGAACACGGGGATACCCAATCGCTGAGCCTCTTTAACAGCGATATGTTCTTTCATTACATCCACAACGAACAAAGCCGAAGGCAAACGGGTAAGATCGGCAATCGAACCGAGGTTCTTTTCCAGTTTTTCACGCTGCCGGGTAATCTGCAGTTTTTCGCGTTTCGAGATATTATCAAATGTACCATCGGTATTCATCTTGTCGATGGTGGTCATTTTCTTAACCGCTTTACGGATGGTAGGGAAGTTGGTTAGCATACCCCCTGCCCAGCGCTCGGTAATGTACGGCATTCCCACAGCCTGAGCCTTGTCGGCCACTACATCCTTCGCTTGTTTTTTAGTAGCAACGAATAAAATTTTACGACCCGATTTTGCAATCGACTTCATGGCAGCAGCTGCCTCGTCGATTTTCACCACCGTTTTGTGAAGGTCGATAATGTGGATATCGTTACGCTCCATAAAGATATAAGGAGCCATAGCGGGATTCCATTTGCGTTTGAGGTGACCAAAATGGCAACCTGCTTCTAATAACTGATCAAAATTAGTTCTTGACATTTTTTGTTTTTTAATTTGTTTACTTTCTGTAAAATCAATTCCCGGGTAGCCATCCAGTGTCTATGAGTCCCGGCAATTTAGATACTAAACTGATATTAACGTTTCGAGAACTGGAATCTCTTACGTGCTTTGGGCTGACCCGATTTCTTACGTTCCACTTCGCGTGGGTCGCGTGTCATGAAACCTTCCGATTTCAGGGCCGACTTGTCGTCGGGGTTAATTTTAACCAGGGCGCGGGCGATAGCCAGACGAAGCGCTTCGGCCTGTCCTTTGAAACCACCTCCGTCGAGGTTAACTTTGATATCATACTTTTCGGTAACTCCTAATTTGGCCAGGGGCTGAGTTACGATGTACTGCAACATCGGTGATGGAAAATAAACGCTCAAATCACGTTTGTTGATGGTGATCTGACCTTTTCCTTCGCTTACGAAAACACGTGCAATTGCAGCTTTTCTTCTTCCTAAGGCATTTACTACTTCCATACTGATTATTTAAGTGCGTTTAAATCGATTGTTTTTGGCTGCTGGGCTTCTTTATCGTGTTCGGCACCAGCAAATACATACAGGTTGCCTAACAACTGAGCTCCTAATTTATTCTTGGGCAACATACCCTTAACCACCTTTTTAATCAGTTTTTCAGGACTTTTTGCCATCAACTTTGCAGGAGTAATCTCGCGCTGACCGCCGGGATAACCGGTGTGGCGAAGATAAACGCGATCGGTCCATTTCATACCGGTCAATTGTACTTTTTCAGCATTGATAATGATCACATTATCGCCGCAATCAACGTGTGGGGTGTAGCTGGGTTTGTATTTGCCGCGCAGTAATTTAGCGACTTTAGAGCCCATACGTCCCAACACCAGGTCGGTAGCATCCACCACTACCCATTCTTTCTGCGCCGTTGCTTTATTCGCAGAAATGGTCTTATAACTTAACGTATCCACTTTAAATAATTTATTATTTTTGATTAATACCTGTTGTTTTTTACCGCAGGAATAGTGAATTTGAAAGAGGCTAATCGGCACAAATTCAATACCTTCTGTTCGTAAAAATCCAACTTTTACACTGGGATAATAAACGGACTGCAAAGATACTGCAATTCTTCATATTACCAAATAGTTGCGATTAAAAATAATTTGTTAAATCTTCGGATACTTCCGGACTATTACGGTAAAGATCTACCGGAAGCCCTCTTTCAGGGTACAGGCTCGCCGGTCCGATACCCTTGTCTATGCAACGGGCATCCGATGATTCCGGCTTGCAACACCATCGGAGCTCAAAGCCGGCTGCACGGCGATCCGCGCCAACGTTCACTTCGAGGGCCTTACCAGCCACGGAACAATAGTGAGGGACACCGGTTATTTTAAAGTGGAATAAGGCGATGCTTATGCTTCGCCAAATCCGGTAGGTACCGGAGGCAACATCGAATTGTCGGGGATGCGTATTTTTCCGTTCTGAGCTTCAAACTTGGCAATATTATCCTGCAAAGCGAACAATAACCGTTTTGCGTGTTCAGGAGTCAGAATGATGCGTGATTTTACGTTTGCCTTGGGCGTACCCGGCATTAACCGGATGAAATCGAGCACAAATTCGGAAGTCGAATGGGAAATAATAGCCAGGTTGGAATAAATTCCTTCGGCTACTTCGGGAGATAGTTCAATGTTAAGCTGGTTTTGATTTTTCTGGTCCATACAGTTGTTTTTTAAGTATTACCTGCAAAAGTACTTAATTTAATCCGGATTACGAGCTAGTAAGCCGACGAATTAAGCACTTTACGCACCACCGAGCCTTTTTCGGAACTGATGCGCAGCAGATAGGCACCCGGTTCGAAACTACGCGGCGAACGGAACAACATCCCATCCAGTTTTTCATTGAAAATAAGATTGCCCTGCAGGGTAAACAACTCGAGGGTAAGGGGCCGGTCTCCGGCATTCCCGGCAGCAACCTGAAGCACTCCCCGGTCGAAAGCGGCCTTCACATCGTGGAGCCACGGCGCAGCAACCGAAGTAGGGAATTCTGTAGCGGTAACCGAAATACTACGGCGTATATCGCCACTCACCAGCTCGATGGATTCATTCGTAAAACTTCTCGAACCGTCGAAACTGGCAGTAAGAGTCACTACCCCCGAATTAATATCGTCGGAAGTCACCACCGGCCGGCTCAGCGTTATACCTGCCGGAGCAGTCAGGCTGATGTCGTCGTGGATATACTTACCGGTGATGGCAATGGTACGGGTTTTATTCGACTCGTTGAACAGCAGGGAAAGCGGCAATACGGTAAGTTCGGCCGGCAAACGGATGCCTTCTCTTATTTCAAGTCCTGCAACACCGCCCATAATGGCCGAAGTATTGGTAAACGTAAGGAAATAGCGACCATCTTCGGGTACTGTAAATACCCGACGGAAATCGAAAAGTTTGAATTTATCCTGTTTCCATAACGTGGCGTGGTGCGAAAACACCGAAGTCCCGCTGTTGTCGGATGCCGGATTGATACCAATACTGTACACACTGTACTCGCCTCCGTTGGCCTGCCAGGCATATAATCCGCCTACGGTATAATACCTCCCCTTGTAGAGGTCGACCGGATAGGCAAAGTACTTTTCCGGTGCCAGGGAACCATCCCAGCGCAGGTGCAAAACACGGCCACTCCATTTTTCACCATTAAAAACATAGCTTCCCGTACTGGTTTGATCGGTAAACCGGACGTCGGCCGTAGCATTCGCTTGTCGCCAGACGACCGACCCATTGGCCAGCCATCCAGCCTTATCGGGTTCCGAACCTGCCCCTGTGCTACCCTGTGCATCCCAATACCCAATTAAATTGGCCGACGATTCGCGGTCGGCACGGGCATACACGGTGATCTCGTGCGTTCCCAGGGTCGATAAAATCCGAACCGGCTGCCCGTTAACGGGAGTCGAGGCATCGTACCGGGCGGTCACATAAGCTCCGGCCAGCGCCTCTTCGGCCGTAACCGACTGCCGGCTCAGCGTTATACCTGCCGGAGCTGTAAGCAGGAGGTTACCCGACTGTCCGCGGGCGGTAACACGGAAAACCAGCTCCCGGGTCGAGTTGGTAAACGAAAGCATCGAATGCGAGATATGCTGAAACGACTTTGTATTCTGATACACTTCCACATTGTCGATCAACGAGCCCGAAGCACCTTTAAAGAAAACACCTCCTCCGGCACCGGCAGTAGCCGGGGCCTGAAATTCAAAATCGACCTGTTGCCACGCGCCGGGTTGAAATTCAATCCGGTGGATAAAATCGGCATTCGCCCCCAGTCCGTTCACGCCCAACACCGCACCCGTATCCTTTACATTGACCATAGCTCTTACCCGGTAGCTGAGCCCGGGAGTCCAGTCGATGAGCTGGGCATAGGTTCCGTCCTGTACTTCGCCACAATAACTGCCCGAAAAAACCCGGAGCGGATTGCGGTTTCGCAAGCGGGTTCCCTCGCCGGCCGGCGATGCTGCATTGCACTCCGGATCGGGTGCCAGGTTGGCCTGAGCATCCAGCGGGGCAAACCCAATGGAAAATGCAGCATCGGGTTGATACACCCGCACATAATCGACATAATAAGTAATCGGATAAGCCGGTTTCGACGGATCGCCCCCGTTGACACCTCCAAGCGCTAAATTCAATAAGATATGATGATTACGGCTGGTAAACGGATTTGAACCGTCATTATTCAGCGTTTTAGCAGTTTCGATCGTATTCAGCAATTCGCCATCGAGGTAAATCTTAATAAACTCGGGCGTCCAGTCCATAACCCATATATGGTATTTATTCGCCCAATCCGGATCTTTACCCTTGAAATGCGACATCGGTTTCTTGCTCGAATCCCAAACCCCCTGCCAGCGGGTGGCCGATCCCCAGGCGGCATTGGCCAGGATACCATCGCCGTAATATTCCATAATATCGATCTCGCCGTTGGTAGGCCATTCGCCCCAGTCGCCCAGGGTCCAGATTGCCGGCCACGCCCCCGTTACAGCCGGTATTTTGGCACGGATTTCAAATCGGCCGTAACGGAACGATTTTTTGCCCCGGGTATGAATAGAAGCCGAGGTATAATTGACATACTCACGGTTCTTTTTCCAATCGGAACTACCGGCTTCGTAATTGGGGTTCTTAAAGGTCTCGCGCCGGCCCGTCAATCGCAGCGATCCGTTGGCCATCGAGGCATTGTCCGACTGATACCATTGGTGCTCCTCGTTGCGTACAAACCCGGTTTCGTAACTCCAATCGGCCGACGAAGGTTTCCCGGTTGCATTGAATTCATCGGACCATACCAGTTTATAACCGGGCAAAACCGCCGGAGGATTCGGATCGGGTAAATACGGATCGATCTGAGCTACCGCAGTACCGGCCAGTAAAAATAGAAAGAAAAGTGCTTTTTTCATGAAATGTTTGTTTATATACTTCGCAAAAATAGACTTTTCTTTCGGCGTCGGGGTTTACACCGGAACCAAAAAGGTAGAGGATTAGTGCAGCACCCGACAAAAGCAATTCTACTGTTCAAAAAGTTTTTGCTTCGCATCAAGCACCATCCGCTCGGCCGGAGTACCACTCAGCAACTGAATTTTAAAGCCGTCGAGCACACCTTCGATTTGCTCCGACAACTCCGTATTCCTTGTCGCATGAGCTTCCCGGATCAAGATTTGCAGTTTCTCGTAATCCTGTATTCCTTCAATAAGCTTTTCGAAGCGGATCGAACTCCTTGGGCCGGGATAGACCTGAAAAGTATCACCTGCGGGCCAGGCAGTAAACCGGCTGTCGGTAAGTGCATCGGCCGGCCAGCTGTTGTAAGCCCAGCGAAGATACCCATCCATACCCGAGGCAGCAGTATACCACCCCAGCCATACATGCTCGGCAGGAGGCGAAAAAGTAAAACCATTGGGGTATTTTTCGGTACAGCAGGTATACCAGGTACTCCGCTTTCCTTCCGATCGACGGCGCTGCAACACATCGTGGGGAAACACCCAGCGCGAGGCAACACAATAATCGAAAATATCTTGTTCGATTTCGGGATGATAATCGCCGGCAAGTGCTATTTTCCATTCGGGATCGATCGATTTCAGCAGCCCGATCACCGCCTGCATAGCCGCCATCGGCCGTTCGTCCATTGCAATGACGGTTTTGGCAAACCATCCTTTTGCTTTCAGATGCCGGGTAAAATCGGTTAACATGGGCGCCCAGAAGGCATTGTATTCAGGCGAGCCTATTTTATGGGTAAAGATTTCGGTTTTCCCGGTTGTTTCGTCAAAACAAGGAAAAGCAATCTTCCAGGGCACCATGCTGTAGCAATTAATCCGCTCGCCGATACCGCAACTCATCACGAATTCGACATAGCGGTCGAACAAGGTATAATCGAAACTCCAGCTTCCATCCTTCCGCTTCGTCCAGCCGATAAGCGATGGAAAATCGTCGTAGGTCTGATGCCCCCAGGGTTCTTCCACAATACTGGCCGTAATGTTTTTCTGTCCTGCCGCAGCCAGCATGGTCATATACGGCCGCATCAGCCGGAAGTGCTGCTTACTCCAGCGTTTCACACCGTGAACACGGGCTATGGCAGCAGGATGTTGCCACAAATCGAGTTCAAACTTCCATCGCGATGCCGGCGGCAGCTGCCGGTCGAGCACGCGCACCACCAGCGGTAAGCGAATCGCACCGCCTGCTTTTACAGTCACCGTGGTCGAATAGGTACCTGCCGCAGCCGTCTCGGGCACCCGGAGGCTGATCCATACCGGCTGCACCGTATTGGCAGCAACCACACCCGTACGAACGCCCGTATGAATAATATCGGCAACCATAAACGAATCGAAATCCTGCGGACGGCGATGACCGCAACCCGGAGCAAATTCATCGGTCATGGTATAACCGATCGTGCCGATCGTAAATGCTTTCGGCGAAAGAGTCGAATGGGTATCCGACTTCAGCCTGCCAACGGAAACCGAAAACTTCGTATCGGTACCGGCCGACCAGATCAGGACCTGCGTATGCACCCGCTCTCCCCGCCATGCTACGAGCGTATCGCAGGTCTGTAAGCTTTTTGTATCCATTCTGTCGGACGGATAGCGCTGATTCGCAGACCCGAAACGAGCTCCGATTTCAGGGCTAACCGACAGCCATTCAGCACGTTTTGCATCATCGGAAACAACTTCAGGTTTTTGAAGTGCTAAACTTATGTCCTGAGCTGTCAACCATAAGGTGGTAAAAAACGTTACAAAAAGGGTGATTTCTCTCATCTTTTTACTATTTTTGGAGAATGAACAAGGTATTATTGAATATTTTGCAAATATACTAACCAACCAAAGAAATAAAAAATGAAACGATTTAAAAACTTTTTTACAGCAGTGCTTTTAGCCTCGGCAGGCATCGTGAGTGCACAAAATTATGGTATCGAGGCCGGATATGTCAGTTCTACAACCAACAACGACGCCGCCGTCACAGGTATTCAGGCAGGACCCGTTGCCGAGGTGAAACTTGCAGGGCCGCTTCATTTCGCCTATGGTTTTAAATACCAGCTCCTGCTCAACAGTAAGGAGCACGTCCTGGGTACCAGCACTTACACCGGGCATTTCATTCAGGTGCCCTTACGTCTGAAAGTGGGATTTCCGCTTACCGGCGATTTTTCTGTTTTTGCCTTCGGAGGGCCTAATATCGACTTTGGCCTGGAAGAACAGGTAGTGACAATAACCCCCATTTTCGGGTCGGAAGTGAAAACCACGGTCCATCAGTATGAAATCGATGCGGACGACGACGGCCAGCCCGACTTCTCACGATTCAACCTCCAGCTCGGTCTGGGGGGTGGTATCAGGTACCACAATTTACAGGTAAAAGTTGGTTACGACTGGGGAATGAATGATTTACACCGGGCCGACAACACCAGTATCAAACGAAACCAATTGACCCTTTCGCTGGGCTTTTTATTTTAATTCATCAAATTATACACATCCATGAGTCCTTTATCAACGCCGTCGGTTACAGAGTTGAAACACCAGATTGAAACAGATGGTTTCAAAAAGATCGGCCACGACCTCCATCTGGTAAGCTCCTATTTCAGCAATGTACTGAACGACCTCAGCGAGGCGCTTGTCGCACGTATGCTTTTTGAAATCAGCGAAGAAGACAAGGTAGTGGCCGAAGAGGTGGCCCATCGGGAAAAGTTGGTACAGGCGCTGAGCATTTACTTCCAGCTGATGAACCTGGTGGAAGAGAATGCGGCCGTTCAGTTCCGGCGTAAAGTTGAAAACCGCATAGGGGCCGAACACATCCGGGGCTCGTGGGCCGAGACCTTTACCCGCTGGAAAGAAGCCGGACTCACCGAGGATCAGATTGCGTCGATACTTCCGCAGATTCAGGTGCAGCCGGTTCTTACTGCCCATCCTACCGAGGCAAAACGGGTTTCGATCCTGGAACTGCACCGCGAATTCTACCTTATGTTGGTAAAAAAGGAGAATGCCATCTGGTCGGAAACGGAGTTACAGGTAATTGAAGAAAGTTTTCATGCCTTACTCGAACGATGGTGGCGCAGCGGGGAGGTATACCTCGAAAAACCGGATGTAAGTTCGGAGCGAAGCGCAGTAATGCACTATTTCTCGAAGGTTTTTCCCGAAGCCCTGGCATTGAGCGACAAACGGCTGAAATATGCCTGGCAGGCGGCCGGTTTTTCGGCTACAAGGCTCAGCGAACCCGAACACTACCCTACACTCACCTTCGGAAGCTGGGTAGGTGGCGACCGCGACGGCCATCCCTACGTGACGGCCGACGTGACCCGCGACACCTTGCAACTTCATCGTCAGGCTGCTATACAACTCATTGAAACACAAATTAAAAGTTTAATTTCAACGCTTAGTTTCTCCGAACACCGGAGTTATGTACCGCCGACTTTGCTGCTGAAGATTCACGATTTACGGGAAAAATTCGGGACAAAGGGACAAAAGGCCATCGAACGGAATCTTCACGAACCCTGGCGCCAGTTTCTGAACCTTATTTTGTTAAAGCTTGAAAACACCCGCACCGAGCAATTGAGCGAAGCGGGCAGCTATTTTACCAATGCTGCTGAGTTGCAGGAGGACTTGCGTTTTCTACGGCAAACTTTACTCGATGCGGGGGCACACAGGATTGCCGGCACCTATTTATTTCCCATCGAGCGGCAGGTGCAATGCTTCGGTTTCCACCTGGCAAAACTGGACATACGCCAGAACAGCGCTTTTCACGATAAGGCCATCGAGCAAATGCTTACTTTTGCGGCGTTGCCCGAAACCGACTATTGCAATTGGGACGAGAACAAAAAAATGTCGTTCCTGCAACAGGAACTCCGGAGCAACCGTCCGTTCGTGGTGAGCGGCACATCGGTAGGTCCCGAAGCCGATCAGGTTCTATCGTGTTTCCAGGTGGTAAAGGAACATTGCCGCCGCTATGGGACCGACGGTATCGGTTCGCTTATCGTGAGCATGACCCGGGGCGTAAGCGATTTGCTGGCGGTGTACCTATTCATGCGCGAGGTTGGGATGCAACCCGGTTTGCTGCAGGTGGTACCCTTGTTTGAAACCATCGACGACCTTAAAAAATCCTACCTGATCATGGATGAGTATTTATCGCAAAACCAGGTACAGCAATTACAAAAAAATCTTCAGGAAGTGATGCTGGGGTATAGCGACAGTAATAAGGACGGAGGTATAGTAGCCAGTCGCTGGAACATTCATCAGGCCGAACAAGCGCTGACCCGTGTAGCCCAGAAACATAAATTGAAACTTAAGTTTTTTCATGGTATCGGAGGCACCATCAGCCGCGGAGGCGGCAAATATCATCGTTTCCTCGACGGTATGCCGTCGGGGTCGCTCAGTGGCGCCATCAAACTCACCGTTCAGGGCGAAACCATTGCCCAGCAGTTTGCCAACCTCGTGAATGCTACCTATAATCTTGAAATGCTGCTTTCGGGAACGGCGCTTCAAACCAGTTTTCATCTGTATCCGCCGGCTAAACAGGATCTACCCTACGAGGCATTGGATGCACTTTCGAGGCTTTCGCTGGAATATTACCAACAACTCATTCAGCATCCGCGTTTCATCGAATTTTACAGCGAATGCACCCCGATTGACGTGGTGGAACTGAGCAAAATCGGATCGCGTCCGGCACGCCGCACAGGTAAACGTACGCTGAACGATCTTCGGGCCATCCCCTGGGTATTCAGCTGGAACCAGTCGCGTTTCAACCTTACTGCCTGGTATGGAGTAGGATATGCCCTCGAACAACTTCAGCAGAAGGATCCTGAGTTGTATGCACAGTTGAAATCACAGGCGCAGAAATGGCCTTTCCTCCGGTATGCTTTGATTCAGATTGAAACCAATTTACTGAATGCCGATACCGAGATGATGAAGGAATATGCCAGCCTGGTTACCGACGGAGCATTGCGATCGGAATTACTAAGCCGGATCCTGGAAGAGCACCAACGCAGTATGCAACAAATCGATTTCATGCTGGGGGGGAATACAGCGGAACGGCGCGAGAATCTGCTTACCAATATTCAACGCCGGCGCAATGCCCTGTCGACACTCCACAAGATGCAAACCCGGCTGCTGAAGGAATGGAGATCGATTCGCGAGCAAAATCCAGCCGAAGCCGACGTGCTTCTGAATCAACTGTTGGTCATCACCACGGCCATTTCGGGCGGTGTAAAAAACACAGGTTGATACCCGTCCCGTTTCAATTCGTCGTACTTACATCATCGAATATAGTCAGCTATGTCATTTCCTACTTCCGAACCACAGCACAAACGTCCGGTACTCACCGTCGTATCGTCGTTTATCATCATGTTGAGCCTGGGCGGCATTTACGCATGGAGCACCCTGGTACCCGAACTCATCCGGGAATATCGCTGGACCGCCGTACAATCGCAATTGATATTCGGGGTGGTGATTGCTGTTTTCCCGGCTACCATGATCGTAGCCGGAAAATTGCAGGAACGGCTCAGTCCGCGTATCCAGGCCATCCTGTCGGCTGTTTTTTTCAGCAGCGGTTACCTGCTGTCCAGTTTTTCAAATGGCAACTTTTACCTGATTCTGTCGGGCATTGGCATCCTGGCCGGAATCGGCACCGGGTTCGGATATCTGACCGCGCTTACGGTTCCCGTCAAATGGTTTCCCGAGAAAAAAGGATTGATCACCGGCATCGTATCGGCAGGTTTCGGATTGGCGGCCGTAGTGCTTACCTACTTAATCGAGCACGCGTTGAACGAAGGACTGGATGTGATGGAAATCTTCGGACGAATCGGTTTGGGATACGGAGGGATGATACTGTTTTTTTCATTTTTCCTTAAGAAACCGGCCGCAGCTACCGCATCAAGTTTAGTACCGGCACGTAGGATGCTGCGCACCAGTCATTTTTCACTGCTGGTTACCGGAATCTTTTTCGGCACCTTTGCAGGTTTATTGGTGTTGGGGAATCTGAATCCTATCGGGGCCGAACAGGGAGTAGAAAAGCACACGCTGATGATCGGAGTGTCGGTTTTTGCCATCGCCAATTTTACCGGCCGGCTCAGCTGGGGATGGATCAGCGATTACGTGAAGGCGCGCACCTGCATCCCTATCGCCCTGTTGTTGCAGGCGCTCGGAATTTTCCTTCTGGGCTATTTACCGCTGTCCGGCAGCAGTTATATTCTTTTATCCGTTCTGATCGGATTTGGGTTCGGTTCCAACTTTGTACTGTTTGCCAAGGAAAGCGCCTCGCATTTCGGCATCGCCAACCTGGGCGGAATCTATCCGTATGTATTTCTGGGATACGCCCTTGCCGGCATTTTAGGTCCCCTTACCGGCGGATACCTCTACGACCTCACCGGCAACTTTCATCTGGCGACTTATACGGCATCGGCCATGAGTGTTGCCGGCGCGGTACTCTTCATCATCACCCGGCGCAACAACCCCACCCGACACAGCTGAGCCGGCACCAGTGCGACACACAACATAGCCGCCACACAGGTACCGACGATCTACGACCTCGGCCTACGAAGCAATCGAAGGTCGCCAATCGCCGGCATACGCCTTACTCCCACGAAAGTATCACCTTCCCGCAATTTCCCGACTCCATAATATCGAATCCTTTCTGGAAATCATCGATATGGAAGCGGTGGGTAATCACCGGGTTTAAATCGATCCCCGAAATAAGCATCTGCTCCATCTGGTACCAGGTTTCCCACATTTCGCGACCATAAATCCCCTTCAGGGTAAGAGCTTTAAAAATAATCTTATCCCACTGAACCTGAGTCGTATTGGGCAAAATCCCCAACAACGAGATTTTCGATCCGTTGTACATATTCTCGATCATGCTCTCGAAAGCAGCCGGCGATCCCGACATTTCCAACCCTATATCGAAACCAACCATCCGGAGCTGGTTCATGGCCCCCTCGATACTCTCGCCCTTCGAAGGATTGACCGTAAGGGTAGCACCCATCTTGCGGGCAATCTCCAGGCGGTAATCGCTCAGGTCGCTCACTACGATATGACGGGCGCCCGCAAAACGACAAATAGCCGTCGCCATGCTGCCGATCAGTCCAGCACCGGTAATCAGCACATCCTCACCTATCAACGGAAACGAGAGCGCAGTATGGGTGGCATTCCCAAAGGGATCCATAATCGATGCCATTTCGTCGGATATGCGGGAATCGAGTTTCACCACATTTTCGGCCGGCAAGGCCAGGTATTCGGCAAACGAACCATCGCGGTTAACCCCAATTCCGATAGTGTTGGCGCATACATGCAATTTTCCCCGCCGGCAGTTCCGGCAATGCCCGCAGGCAATATGCCCCTCGCCGGTTACCCGGTCGCCCACTTTCAGGTTTTTCACCCCATGGCCTACCTGCACGATTTCGCCCACGTACTCATGACCGATAATCATCGGAGTATTAATGGTGCGCTGGGCCCAATCGTCCCACTTGTAAATATGTAAATCGGTTCCACAAATAGCCGATTTTTTAATCTTGATCAATACATCGTTGATGCCGGTTTGCGGAATCGGCATATCCTGCATCCACAGCCCCTTTTCGGGTTTTGCTTTTACTAATGCTTTCATTGGGAATAGAAGTTTTATGAATTAAATGCCAGGTATTTATCCTGTACGGCGAAAAAGATCAGTTCAGAATACCTTTAGCTTTTCCAACCCGGGCAAAGGCCGCCAGGCATTGGTCGAGCTGCGGGCGCGTATGCGCCGCCGACAACTGCACACGAATGCGCGCCTGCCCTTTCGGAACCACCGGATAGTAAAAACCAATCACGTAAATACCCTCGTCGAGCATAGCCGCTGCTACTTCCTGCGCCAGCTTGGCATCGTAAAGCATTACCGCACAAATGGCCGATTCGGTAGGTTTGATATCGAATCCGATTTCCTTCATTTTTGCAACAAAATAAGCGGTGTTTTCGTGCAGCCTGTCCTGCAATTCGTTGGTTTCGTCAATCATGCGGAACATCTGAATGCCGGCGGCAGCCACCATGGGAGGTATCGAATTGGAAAAAAGATAGGGGCGCGAACGCTGACGAAGCATAGCGATAATTTCTTTCTTACCGGTGGTAAATCCGCCGATAGCGCCACCGAAGGCTTTCCCCAGCGTACCGGTTATAATCTCGATTTTACCTTTCAGATTGTAGAGCTCGGTAACTCCGCGACCCGTATTTCCCACGACACCAGCCGAATGCGACTCGTCGACCATTACCATGGCATCGTATTTTACAGCCAGCTCGTAAATTTTATCCAAAGGAGCTACATTCCCGTCCATCGAGAAAACACCATCGGTTACAATGAGACGAAACCGTTGCTCCTGGGCGGCCTGCAGTTGTTTTTCAAGCTCAGCCATATCGGCATTGGCATAACGATACCGCTGGGCTTTACACAAACGCACCCCATCGATAATGGAGGCATGATTCAGCGCATCCGATATAATGGCATCCTGCTCGGAGAGTAAGGGCTCGAACACACCTCCGTTGGCATCGAAACAGGCGGCATACAAAATGGCATCGTCGGTGCCAAAGAAACGCGAAATCTCGGCTTCAAGCTCCTTATGCAGATCTTGTGTTCCGCAAATAAAGCGCACCGACGACATCCCGTACCCATGCGTTTCGAGCGCCCGGGCTGCCGCCGCGCGTAACTGGGGATGGTTGGAAAGCCCCAGGTAGTTGTTGGCACAGAAATTCAACACCTCTTTTCCGTCGGAAACACGGATGGCAGCACCTTGCGGAGACACGATAATCCGCTCGTTCTTGTACAGACCGGCGGATTCGATAGCAGCTAACTCACTGCTTAAATGCGATTTAAATGTATCGTACATGAGTTGAGTAATTAGTTGTTTACTTGCTCACAAAGATACATTTAATCCATGAAATACACTATGGTGCGATGATTTATTTTTTGATAAATATCAAATTTGATAGTCGGTTTTATAATCTATTTTATCAACCGATCTCTGATAAATAAATTTATATAAAAACGGATACAATTTACAAGCCACACAAAACCCTACCGCCGCTTCCAGAAAAGCACACACTCCGAAGATCAGCGTTATTACTACAGCAGCAATATCCCAACCGACAACCGCCGAAAGCAGCACCAGCACCGAGAACAACAGTCCTACCCGTGCCGCAAAAAGCTTGGGTCCGGCATTCAACAACTTGGGCTTCACTCCTGCACTTTTCAATATCCATGTAGAACTGCGTGCCAGCAAACTCCACTGAGGCTGTCCGAGCCCGCGAGCCAGGAAATCGAGGACCAGAAACACCACCGGAAGTACCGACCCGGTCAGCAAAAACACGACCAGCAGAGCAACGGTAAAAAATCCATTGAGCCGGGCAACATGCTCATCTATCTTATTAAACGATATGGGGCAAAATGCATTGTTATTCATAAGGCAAAAATTTGATGTTGTTAATAACACTACAAAAGTACTCCATCAAATTCCCTCCGGCAATCCCCTTCTTACAGTAATTTCATACCATAAACAAGGTACGGGGAATCGTTGCTACCGGCTAATAATGAGCTTGGTATGACTCGTATCCACTTTGACGACATACACCCCGGCTTTCAGATGCGAAACGTCCATCACCACTCGTGTTTCGTTACCGGCGTCGACCGTTTCGAGCAAACGGCCGTTCAAATCGAACACCTGCACCGTACCGGCCCTGCGGCCCTGCAAATCGACGGTAATCCTGTCGGCGGCCGGATTGGGAAATACCTCCGCCCTTGTTGCCTTCAGCTCATCAACCGACGACACAACACTGTATAAGCCGGCTGCTTCTTCGGCCGTCAGCGCATAACTGTACACCCTTACATCATCGACATACCCGGTAAACATAGGATCGGTGGAGAACTGGCTTCTTCCGATATAATTAAACACCGGCCGGAAATCGGCCGGACGAACGGTAATGGTTGTCGATTCGGCAACTTTCGAGCCGTTCACATACATCACCACTCCGGCATCATCCATGGTCACCACCACATGCGCCCACTGGAAATAAGGCAATGCCGCCGGTGCATCCAGCGTTTGTTCCGCTCCCCCGTTCCGGATTGCAAAACGCAACCGGCCCGAATTGGTCCTGGGGGTAAGGAACATATACTGTTGTTGATCGTTACCGAAATCAAAAATACGTTGCCAGGTCGAGTTTAGGCCCCTGAAATTGACACGGGCCGAAATCGTTATCGACCGATGGTTGGCAATAGTAGGTGGCAATTGAATAAAATTGGACGAACCCAGCACAATGGCCTTACCTCCGTCGGCGCCATCGGTATAGCTCACATTCCCGAAAACCGCTCCATGATTGCGATGATCGGATGTATCGCGGGCCGATGTTTCGAAACGATAATGCGCTATCAATGCATTTCCTCCCGTCGCAGTTGCGGTTACCTCTGCCGAATATTCCGACCGGTTCAACGCCATATCGACGGCTCTTATTTTGTACGAATAGGGCACTCCCGGCTCAACGCTATTATCGACAAACGATGTCGAAGTCACGTTGCGGGCAAGGGTTTCATAGTCGCCACCTCCCGCCAAGGCCCTGTAAACATTATACCCTGCCAGATCGGGCGCTTCCGCCGGTGTCCAGCCAAGGAGGATGGAGTGCGAACCAGCCTGGGCAGTTAAACCTGCGGGCGCCGCCGGCGGATCGAATTCGGGCATGGCCGCCACCGGCACGAACCGCCATTGCTGATTAAAATCGCCGTCCACATCCCATTGCTGGATATTGGCATTATTCAGCAAACTGCCATTAGCGACTTCGATGCATTTCGCACTGTGACGGCTCCGGATATAAAACCAGCCATCGCCGGCATACTCCAGGTACCACTGCTGATTACCCCCTTTGGTATCGTCCCATAAGGCAATATTACCCCCGTTCTGCAACGACCAGTTGTAGATATCCAGCGACTTACCGCTATTCCGGGCCGTAATGGTGAAATAACTGAAATCGCCCCCTATCCGCGCATCCACCGGAGTCACATTCCATTGCTGGTAAGCAGCATTACTATAGGTACCCTGGCGGATATTAGCGCCGTTCTGCGACGACCCCGACGCCACTTCCATCACTTTCTTACTTTGCCGGTTCACCACTACATAAGTACCGTCGATAACCGGCTGTACGTCCTCGCCCCAGGAGATATTCACCACTTTCTCGGCATTCGTCTGCCCTTGCTGATATCCCGTACCGCCGGGCACCACCACCGTATAGTCGCGCTGCGGACCATGCCCGTCGTAGAACACATTCCGGTTGGCCGACACAAAGCGGTAGGTAGTGGTCACCGCCTGACGCTCCGACGAACCTACAAAGGCCTGCACCTTACCCTCCGGATGCCGGTAAACCGACGCCGCAGTCCAATTGGGCCGGTGCTCGGCATAACCCAGCCTGACTCCATCGCTCGCCTTCACAAACTCCGACCGGGCATATTCGGCCGTACCCCACCAGATACCGGTCTGCATGCCATATTCCACTCCTACCATCGCCTCCATCACATTATGCAGTTCATCGTTGGTAGCATGATGGCCATTGGCACGTACGGCTGTAAAAAAAGCAGCATAATTATCGAAACTACCGGCCAGCTGATGCGTATTTCCTTCATTCAAACGCGGCTTCAGCTGATTGTACCAGTTCAAAGCCTGGTCGGTATTCAGGGTATTCCCCCCCGAAATACGGATCGTATCGAACAGGGGATTGTTGCGCAACTCTCCGGCTATATTGTAAAAATCGGTAATGGTACCCTGCCCCCATCCGTAATCGGGCTCGTTGAACGGAGAAATAGTGACTACATTACGCCCCGCCTGCTGGTACCTGCGCGTCGTAAGATCCATCAGCAGAGCCCAGCGAGCTGCATTGCCCGAATACCAGGCATGCACCGAAGGATGATCGCTGTTGATCACCAGCTGCGCTTTCGGATTGGCCAGATTGGCCAGACCGATACGGGTATTAATCCATTTAATCTGTTCGGAATGCAGCTCATTATTCACCAACTCATGAGTAGGCTGAAACGATACGCGCACCACATCGACATTCGACGACCCCATAAAAGCAACCCCGCGACGGATATTATCTTCACTGGGCCAGGCCGTATCGAGTCCCCATAAAATGGGCAAATGCTTTCCTTCATCGTTCAGGTCGAACCGAACGGTACGATCGGCAACAGGCTGTGCTACCAGGGTGGAACTTACGCTTTGCTGGGCTAAACCTTTTCCGGCCGACGAAGCCACAACGAGCAGCACGAAGTATTTTACGAACTTATTCATGGAGATAATATTTCAGATTGCGGCAAAATTAAAACAATCGCCCCAACATCCGGTGGATAATAAGTGCTTTTAAGTGGACAAACACATCAACAAAGAAACGGTCAGGCTTGCATAAACGACTCCAGGGTGCCGGTCTGCGCCACTTTGTAACGCCCTCCCGTACGGGTCACCGTGCAACATTCGGTATAGGCATCGTGTTCGAAAATCAACACCTGGCCCTGTTCGGCCGCCTCATCGAGTAATATTTTTTTTTCATTCATCGAAGTAAGCGGAAAGGTATCGTAGGCCGAAACCCAGGCCAGCGGAACATTGGCTGCGATGGGAATCACATCGCCCGAATACACGAAGCAACGGTTGCCGGTTTCAAGATAAGTAACCAGCTGCCCTACCGTATGGCCATCAAAAATCTTCAACCGGATATCGGGCGTAAGCGAAATAGGCTCCGTCACCAGTTTCAGCCGGCCGGCCTGCCGTACCGGTTCCATATTCTCGGCAAAATACGAATCGGCTTCCCGCAACGTGGGTTCCAGCGAATTGCGCCACTGCGTTTCCGACACCCAGTAGTAGGCATTTTTAAACGTCAGCTCCAGTTGTTTGCCGGCCCCGTAACGCGTGCATCCTCCACAGTGATCGAAATGAAGGTGAGTGAGGATCACATCCGTGACCGCATCGCACGAATAGCCCATGGCCGGCAACACCTCCCCGAAATCGATCAGGTCCTTCATCCCGTAGAGTTTGAAATAGTCGGTTTGTTTCGTGCCGGCTCCCGTATCGATAAGCATCAGCCGATTGCCGGTATCGACCAGCAGACAGCGCATATGCAGACGGCAAAAATTATGTTCGTCGCAGGGATAACGCTTTTTCCACACCCGCTTCGGGATCACCCCAAAACAAGCACCTCCGTCGGCGTTAAAATATCCTGCTTCTATCTTGAATAGCTTCATTATCGTATTTTTTTTACTAATTTTGCGAGTTATAAAAATTCAAGGACAAAATTAATCAAAATAAAATCCCTGACAACCCAATGCAACATGTACATTTTATAGCAACCGGGGGGACAACCCTGCTCGATCTGGCCATAGCGGTGAGCAGGAAAAATGATTACAAGGTAACGGTTTCGGGAGAGCATCTTTCGGAGGAAACACTCCAACGGCTCAAAAATCACGGCCTGGCACCCGATCGTCAAGGCTGGTTTCCCGAGCTTATCAACCGGAATGTTTCGGCAATAGTATACGGCTCGGACATACGCAACGACAATCCCGAGCTGATCAGGGCGCGCGAATTGCGGTTAAAGATTTACACTTCGCCCGAATATCTTTACATTCAAACCCGCAACAAGACCCGCATAGTGGTAGGCGGCAGCCATGGAAAAACGACCATCACCGCCATCATGCTGTACGTGATGAAACAATTGAAGGTGGATGCCGATTACCTGATTGGCGAACGGCTCGCCGGCTACAACTCCACGGTGCGGCTTTCGTACGAATCGCGCATCGCGGTCTTCGACGGCGACGAAGGTCTGAGCTCCACCATCGACCGGCGCCCCCGGTTTCATCTCTACAAGCCGCACATTGCCATTCTCACGGGCATTGCCCGCGATCACAGCGAAATCTACCCCGATTTCGACGATTATGTGCACCAATTCGATCAGTTTATTAACCTGATGGAAACCCAGGGAAGGCTGATTTATTACGAAGGCGATCAGGCTTTGGTGCATTTGACCGAACGCCTTCGCCGCGATTTGGTGGCATTTCCTTACGACACTCCCGCCTACCTGTACGAAAACGGCCGTTACCTCGTCCGAACGCGTAAGGGCACCACAGCCGTACACCTCGAAAGCGAACACCAGCTACGCTGCATCCAGGCGGCGCTGCTGGCCTGCAAGCAGGTGGGCATCAACGAAGATCAGTTTTTCTCGGTGATCGGCGGCTTTACTCCCGAACTCCTCAAAAAGCAGCAATAAAAAAACACATATGGACGAAAAACAAACGAAACTCGATCAGCGATACATGCGAATGGCTCGTATCTGGGCCGAAAACTCGTATTGCGAGCGCCGGAAAGTAGGAGCTTTGATCGTTAAAAACAAAATGATTATTTCCGATGGTTACAATGGCACCCCGTCGGGATTTGAGAATAAATGTGAAGATGAGAACTTTCAGTCGAAACCTTATGTTTTACATGCCGAAGCCAACGCAATCACCAAAGTAGCCCGCTCGCACAACAGCAGCGACGGAGCCACACTTTATGTAACCGCTTCGCCCTGCATCGAATGTGCAAAACTGATTATCCAGTCGGGGATCAAACGCGTTATTTACGGCGAAGAATACCGGATCATGGATGGGGTCGAATTGCTGCGGGAGGCAGGTATCGAGGTATTGCTTCTGAACGAAGAATTATAAATGTATAACCGGTCGTGCTGCAGTAAGCGACGACAAAAGCCGAAATATCAAGATCAGAATATGAACAGAAAAAACCTTCAACTGGTAACTATCGTACTTGCCGCACTTATTGCCGGATTATTGCTGGGTAATATGATTGCCGGCCGGCAACTGAACAGGGAACAAAACGCACTGGGCGGTTTATTCAACTCACTCCTGAAATCGTCGAATAAGGTGGATGAGATTTTAAAACTCATCGACAGTAATTATGTGGACTCTACCGATACAAAAGAACTCACCGAAGAGATGGCTTTACAGCTCATCGCCAAGCTCGACCCTCACTCGGTGTATATTCCTGCAAAGGACCTGGAGATTGTGAATACCGAGCTGGAAGGAAGTTTCTCGGGCATCGGAGTTCAGTTTAACATCCAGAACGACACGATCATGGTGATTTCGGTGATTAGCGGCGGGCCGTCGGAGAAGGCGGGTCTGCTGGCCGGCGATCGTATCGTGCAGGTCGACGATTCGGTATTCACGGGTAAAACCATTACCTCCGAAAAGGTATTACGTACGCTGAGAGGGAAAGACAAAACGAAGGTAAAGCTGGGCATCCGCCGTCCGGGTACCAAAGAGATGCTGAGCTACACCATTACGCGCGACGAAATACCGGTGACTTCGATCGACATCAGCTACATGGTGGCTCCCGCTACCGGACTCATTAAGGTGAACAAGTTCGGCGACACTACGTACAAGGAGTTTTTAACTGCTATTGCCAACCTCAAGTCGCAGGGTGCTACCCGGTTTATTATCGACCTTCGCGAGAATAGTGGCGGCTACCTGGAAAGGGCCATTTCGATGATCAACGAATTCTTGCCGGCCAAACAGCTGATCGTATATACCGAAGGAAAATCGTATCCGCGCTTTGATGCGCTGTCCGACGGCACCGGAAGCTGCATCAACAATCCGGTAGCGATTCTGATTGATGAATTTTCGGCCTCGGCTTCCGAGATTTTCGCCGGCGCTATCCAGGACAACGACCGCGGAGTGGTGATTGGCCGCCGTTCGTTCGGGAAAGGGCTGGTGCAGCAGCAGTTCGATTTATCCGACGGATCGGCGGTGCGGCTTACGGTAGCCAGGTATTACACCCCATCGGGACGGAGTATTCAGAAACCCTATGAAAAAGGGAAAAGCGACGAATACAACATGGACATCATGAACCGTTACCTGCATGGTGAATTTGCATCGGCCGACAGCATTCACAACAACGACTCGCTGGTATACAAAACGCTTGCCGGCCGCACTGTGTATGGAGGCGGAGGCATTATGCCCGATATTTTCATTCCCCGCGACACTACCGAGTTTACCGATTACTTTGCCCAGGTAGTGAATTATGCTCATATTTATCAGTTTGCATTTGCTTATACCGACCGGCACCGGGCTCAACTGGCCACGCTGAAGGATTGGAAAGCAATGGAACGACATCTGGACCAGCAGGATCTGCTGAACGAATTCGTAGCTTATGCCGAAAAAAGAGGAGTGAAACCCAATGCAAAACAAATCCAGCTTTCGCGCACCATCATTCTTACCCGCCTGAAAGCCTACATCAGCCGCAATGTCATTGGCGACGAAGGGTTCTACCCCATCCTCTTCAAGGACGATCCGTCGGTATCGGCAGCCATCCGGGAATTAAACAAGAAGAAATAAGAAAACGGAAGAGCCCCCTCCGGCAATTGCCAAAGGGGGCTCTTCTGTTTTCTTCGTCAGTTCTTCCGGATGATCTTCTGGGTCCGCACACCGGCCTCCCCCTTCATATGCACCAGATACACGCCTTCGGGGTATGCGCTCAGGTCGATCTCCTGCGTACCATGCCAGGCGTTCATCAACTGTCCGTGCAACGAATACAGCCGCACTTCAGCCGCCCAGCTCTCGTCCGAAATCCGGATCCGGTCGCGGGTCTGAGTCGGATACACTATCGTTTGCCCGGCTTCCGGTCCTTGTTCCACACTGCTTGGAAAATCGATTTTACGATCGGCAAATACCAGCACCTGTCCCGGCTGCAGGGTAATAGGTTCGTTGGTATAACCAATGTATTTCTGTTCACCGGTCAGCACATTGTACCACAAGCCTCCTTTCGGAAAGTTGGGGAAGGCAACCGCAGTCTGGTCGGCCTTGAAATTACCCAACACCAGCAAACTCAGGTCGTTGTGGCTCAGCATGATCCGACGTCCGTTTTCCCAGTCGGAGGTACCGTAGTTGAACTGGAACGTACCGTTCGAAAATGCTCCGGGGAACATTTTCCGCAGCGAAATAAGCTTCGACGAAGCTTCCATGGCCGCTTTACGATGCGGCAGATCGAGCCATCCCCAGGCCGAAGGTTTATTACTGGTACGCCCTCCCAGCGCATCGATCGAATAATCGTAACCCATTTCCTGGAATTGCCAGAGCATTTTCGGACCCGGCACCAACACCGTAAAGGCTATATTCAAAGGCACACGGCTCACGCGATACACCGAATCGGTTTTTACATTGCCCGCGCCAAAGGCTTTTGCTTTGTAAAAATTACGCTCTTCGTCGTGACTCTCCGAATAGCCCACCCAACGGCGGGGCAATGAGTTGAGTCCTCCGAAATCGCTATTCGACGAAAAGCCCATTGCAGCCTGCGAAAACGAATTATTAACGTTTCGCCACAAATACATGCCCCGGTTGGCCAGCGCCAGTTCTTCGTCGTAATCGCAGAAATGCTCCAGTATAAACATCACATCCGGTTTCACTGCCCTGGCAGCATCGTAATACTCGGAAAGATAATCGACCCGGGTCTGATCGTAGCGCGAAGCAGTCGATTCGTCGCTGCTTTTTTGTGTAAAGCCTTTGGTCAGATCCAAACGGTACCCGTCGATCTTATATTCCTCGATCCAGTATTGAAGCACTCTTTTAAAATGTTCGCGGGTGGGGGTATACGAATGATTAAAATCGTGAAACACGCTATAGGGATGAGGAGCTGTTACATTGAACCATGGATTGGACGAAGCTGTCTGACTCGAAGCCGCATTCCAGTACAAAGCCGCCATCGGATGGATTCCGGTAGCATGATTAAATACCACATCGAGAATCACGGCAATACCCCGTTTATGGCATTCGTCGATAAAACGTTTATACATTTCGGGAGAACCGTAGGCCTTATCGGGTGCAAAAAAGTGATTGGGATTATATCCCCAGCTTTCATTCCCGTCAAATTCGTGAACCGGCATCAGCTCTATGGCAGTGATGCCGAGCTTTTTCAGGTAATCGAGTTTGGTTATGGCCGCTTCGAGCGATTTATCGACCGTGAAGTCGCGCAGCAATACTTCGTAGATAACCATATTTTCACGATCGGGCATTTTGAAGTCGGGTACCTCCCAATTGTAAGGCTGTTTACTGGTTTGCAAGGTAGCAGCCAGCCCGTCGGTTTTACCTGCCGGATAGGGCTTCAGATCGGGGAAACGCTGCGCACTGTAATTGATCCATTTGTCGTTCCAGGGATCGAGAACCAGTTCGGTATACGGATCGCTAACGCGCAACTGCCCGTCGACCAGGTACTGAAATGCATACATATAGCCCGGTGTAAGTCCTTCGAGGGTAATCCACCAATATTCACCGTCCTTTTTCAGTTGGTAAGCGTTTTTAGGAAGCCAGTTGTTGAACTCTCCGATGACAGCCACAGTCTGCTTGTTGGGAGCATGAAGCACCAGTGTCGCCGAAGTGGGACTGTTGTAGGTGATACCGGGCTTCACTCCGGCCGGACGCGGTTCTTCCACCACCGGCGCCAGGGCTACCACCGTGAGGGTATCGTACACGGTCACTCCGCCGGCAGTAGCCGATGCAACGACCTCGTAATCGCCGGCCTGACCAAACGTATGCGCGTAGGTTAACTGTGTTGCGGCGGCAGCTGTTTTGACCGTCTGCTGGTTGATCTTCAAATCGAGCTGGGCAGCAACGGTAGAAGCCACCACGAAATCGACCTGTGTGCCGGGAACGATACTCATGTCGGCGGAAGGAGACGAAAACGACACATGCAAACCCGCCTGAAACACGGGAACGAAAATATCTTTTCCTCCCACATCCTTGCCTTCGCGCGAAGCTGTACCATTGCGAAACACAAAGGCCAGTTTACGCACCACCTCACCGGTATTCAGGTTATAGTACCCGGCCATACTGGGCGTGATCATCAGTTTCCACTTATTATTGCCCAGCTTCGACAATAAATATTTCGGACTGTTATCCTTCCATGCCGGAGCATGCTTCCAGTCGGCATCGCCGGTGCTGGCGCTGGTGATAACGCCCGTATGGGCATACACGTCGGTGCCGGTATAATCCTTCAACCCGGCATTGCCCAGCGAAGCATCGAAAATAATTTCAATCTCGCCGGTATAATCGCTGGTGATGATAGCCGGATTGGTAACGATGAGCTGGGCGGAGGCCAGCAAGCTGAAAATGCCGCTTGCAAAAAGTAAAAATGCTTTCTTCATAATTTATCTTACGCCTTAATTATTAAGTGTGTACAAAAATACAGGAAAGCACACGGCCGGTATATACTTTAAGAGCTTTTAACCATGGATTCAATTGCAAACGTTTGCATATCCGACGTAAGTTCCGTGTTTTCAAATACTTCGCGAGCTTCGTTCAACAAGAGTTCCTTGTTGTGGTAACGTGCCGAATAATGCCCGATCAGAAGCTTGCCGACTCCTGCCTTCCGGGCGATGGTAGCAGCTTCGCGCGCTGTCGAATGCAGGGTCTGGCGCGCTCGCTTCACCTCCGACTCGGCAAAGGTAGCCTCGTGGTAAAGCACATCGACATCCTGTAACAAAGGGATAAGCGCTTCATGGTAGGCCGTATCGGAACAATAGGCATACGAAACTACCGGATTGGGAGGCGCCGTAATCCGATCATTCGGGATGAGCTCGCCCTCAGCATTCACGAAATCGGCACCCTGACGGATCAGATGGAGCTGAGCCACCGGGATATGGTAGTAATCGATCCATTCGCGGAGCAGATGCCGATTTCCCGGTTTCTCGCGAAACAAAAACCCGGCGCAGGGAACGCGGTGCCGAAGCGGCAAGGTAGATACACTCAGCGAACGATCGTCGTAGATCACAGCATGCCGGCGCGAATCAAACTCCTCGAACACGACTTTAAACGGCGAATCGGCACAGAAAAAAGCCAGTTGCGGCTCAAACAACTCCCTGATACCCACCGGACCGTGCACATACAGGTCGGCCGTACGGTTGAGCATTCCCAGCGACGAAATAAAACCGATGAGGCCAAAACAATGATCGCCGTGAAGGTGCGAAATAAAAACATGCCCCAGCCTGTTGAGTTTCAACCCCATCTGACGCAACCTGATCTGGGTGCCTTCGCCGCAATCGATCAGAAACTGCTTCTCGCGCAAATCGAGCAGCTGAGCAGTGGGAAAATGATCGCGGGTAGGAAGCGCCGAACCGGAGCCTAGGATAGTTAACATACAGGGACCAATTAAAATTTATAACCGGAAAGCATCGGGATGCATCCATTCTATTTCCGGATCGCGGTTGAACCAGGTAAGTTGCCGTTTGGCATACCGCCGCGAATCCTGTTTAATCATATCGATTGCAAAATCGAGCGGCCAATTCCCATCGAAATATTCGAAAAGCTCCTTATAGCCCACCGTATTCAGCGAATTCAGGTGGCGCAAGGGGTACACCGCCCGGGCTTCGTCAATCAACCCCTCCTCGATCATCAGATCGACACGGCGGTTGATGCGATCGTACAACTCGGGACGCGGACGATTCAACCCGATTTTTTTAATGTGAAACGAACGCTGTTTCGACTTGCCGGTACGTAACTCCGAGTAAGGACGGCCCGTTTGAGTACACACTTCAAGCGCATGCATCACCCGCTTATAATTCTGCAAATCCACGGTGTGATAATGTCCGGGATCGAGTCGCAACAACTCGTCCTGTAAAAAGCCCAATCCCTTAACGGCTAATTGCTCCTGCCAGTACGCTCGTATCGATTCGTCGATGGTGGGAATATCGTCGAGCCCCTTACACACCGCGTCGATATACATCATCGAACCGCCCGATAAAATCACTACCGGATGCGTTGGGAACAATTCATCTTCGAGCAGGCGGATGGCATCCGCTTCGTACTGGCCGGCACTGTACGAATCGGTAACCGAATGGGTGCCTATAAAATAATGCGGCGCCACTGCCAGTTCCTGAGCCGTGGGCGCCGCTGTACCTATGGGTAACTCGCGAAACAGCTGACGGGAATCGGACGATACCACCGGGGCATTAAAATGACGGGCCAGGGCCAGACTGACAGCAGTTTTACCAACCCCCGTGGGCCCGAGCAGTACAAGTAACGTACGTTCCTCCGGTTTAAAATCGATCGTCATTAAACAAACTTCCGTCGTCGAAATTCAAATCCCCGAATCCTTCTTCGTCGAGTTCGTCGAGATCGAAATCCTCATCACCATAAAAATTCTCGTCAATGGTCAGCTTCGAAGCCGCCATAAAATCCTCCTCGTCCGTCGTTTGCTGAGGCGCCTGGCCTTTCGAACTCACACACTCGGCTTTGCTCATGCTGATTCCCGGAACAATTTCGGTCAACTCCATGAAAAACGCACGTTCGGCCATCATGTCGAAAATGTACAGCAACTTTTGTTTTTCATCCGAGAGCAGTTCCTCGAGTTTGGTATCTTCCATCACCAGGTTGTCGTACTCCGAGCTCGATTCCATTTCCATCAGCGTAACTTCCTGTCCTTTCTCCCAATTGTCGTCGCACAGGAAGAAAGTGGTCATCAGATTCTTCTGGAAACTCACCGAATCGAGGATGGCATTGTGGAGATCGAGAAAAGTAGCTTCCGAGTCAATAGAAATGACACGAACAAACTGATCGACCTCGTCGGATAGCAGTGTAAATTTAAAAACCATAATATTCCGTATTAAAATCGGGTGTAAAAATACGTAAAATTTTCGATTACGCTTTGAGTTTCTGCTCAATTTCTTTGACACTCATACGGAAACTTTTATCGATTTCCATCAGATCGGTAACTATCTTGCAGGCATGCAACACGGTAGCATGATCGCGCTGACCGATCAGATCGCCGATCGACGATAACGAATTTTTGGTGTGGTGTTTCGAAAGGTACATGGCTATCTGGCGGGCCTGCACCACTTCGCGTTTACGGCTGCGGGTGGAGATGGCATCTACCGACAGCGAGAAATGTTCGCATACCAGGTCGCGTATCTGCTCCACGGTGGTAGCCCGCGGTTTGATATTCACGATCCGTCCTACCACCCGTTCGGCCAGGTGCATATCGATGGGCATATTGGCCAGGGTCGAATGCGCCAGAAGCGAAGCCAGCGTGCCTTCGAGGTCGCGCACATTGTCGGTGACATGGGTGGCGATAAAGTCGACCACTTCGTCGGAGATTTCGAGACCGTCGCGGTAAATCTTGTTTTTGAGGATGGCTTTACGCAGCTCGCTATCGGGTTTTTCGATCTCGGCCGACAAACCCCATTTGAAACGCGTGAGCAGCCGCTGCTCCATACCCGCCAGTACCAGGGGCGAACGGTCGGAGGTGATGATGAGCTGTTTGCCGTTCTGATGCAGGTGATTGAACAAGTGGAAGAAGGTATTCTGGGTTCCGGTCTTGCCCATCATCTCCTGAATATCTTCCAGAATCAGCACATCGATAGTCTGATAAAAATTGAGAAAATCGTTGGCTGCATTGCGCCGTACCGCATCGGTATACTGAATAAGAAAGGTATTGGCCGACACATACAGCACCCGCTTGTCGGGGTGAAGCTGCTTGGTAAGCACACCGATGGCATTGGCCAGGTGAGTTTTCCCTACACCCGACTCGCCGTATACAAACAACGGATTGAATATGGTTTTCCCGGGATCGTTGGCAATGCTCATCCCCGCTGTACGCGCCAGCTTATTGCTTTTGCCTTCGACCAGGTTGTTGAAATTGTATTTTAAATTGAGCTGGGGATCGATTTCGGGAAGGCGCTGCTTCTGATAAGGATCGACATACCGCGGCGCGGCGCCGGCCGGAGCTGCTGCCGGTCGGGGATGATTGCCTTCGCTCGGAATACGGGTTCCCTGTCCGCTCGTTTTATCGATTAATACACGGTATTCGAGCAACGTGCCCTCCCCCAACACACGGTATAAAGTCTTTCGCAGCAAGTCGATGTATTTTTCCTCGATAAACTCTACAAAATACTGACTCGGCACCTGCAATACGAGTACGTTATTATCGTACTGCAACGGTACAATAGGCATGAACCAGGTGTTAAACGATGCTTCATTTATATTATCCTTGATAACTTCCAGGCATTTGCTCCACAATTTTTCTGGTGAATGAGACATCATTACAACAATCCTTTACTGATATAAAATTAAACGATTTTTTTTATTGAACACAATCAAGCTCCTGCTTTCTGCATCTATGGTTGAGCGCGTCGGCAACAAGCAGGGGTACAAATTTCAGAAAGATTTTTGAAATAAAAAAACCTGTTTTGTATTTACATAAATTAACTTTTCGCAGAGTCTTAATACTCAATGCGTTATAAATAACCGCTGTATATCAAGCAATTAGAAACCTCAAATTGTTAATTGAATTAAAAATCAACAGGTTAGCTCTGGAATAAAAATTTATATTTCAACAAAATGACAAGGGTGTGAAAATGAGAATAAATCACTGTTATAAGCCCCAAAACCGATAGAGATTTTCGCCCCAAATAAAAATTCTATTTTAGAAGTATTCTTAATAACGCCCGGTTTATTTTTTCCCGAAAAGCGAGAAGTGAACATAGCGTTTAGGCTCATTTTTCAAATCGATCAACAGTTGATCGGCGCTATCGGCCGCCCTGGTCAGGTTGCGGTACAACTGCCCGTCGTTGAGCAACAACCCGATACTTCCCTCGCCATTATTGATCTTCGACGAGAGTTGGCCGAGGTCGCGGATGGTGAGATCGAGCTGGCCGACCGTGGCTGCAAAATCGATGGTGCGGAGATTTCCGCTGACCATTCTGAAATCGCCCGTAATGGCTTTCACATCACCCAGTATGGAAGGCATTTGCTGATTCATCATCCGGCGGAGGGCGACCGAACTCCGGGCAAGTTCGCTGGTGGTAAGCTCCAGTGCCGTCAAGCTATTCTGCACAGCACCTCCGTCGACCATCGAGCGCACCGAGCGCAGCAGCGAATCGGCCTGCGTTGCAATACTTTCGATTTTAGGAACCAGCGTTCCGGTCAGATCGGCCATGAGTCCGCCGCCCAGCACACTCACAAGGGTATCGCCCGGCTGATGCATGGCCATGGAGCCGGTGAGCGGCTCGTAAACCAGCTGAACAGCCTTGCCGCCCATCAATCCATCGTCAAAAAGTTCCATGCGGGTACCTTTCGGCAGTTGAATATCGCTCTGCACCGCTATTTTCACGGTAAACGATGTTTTCCGTGTAAAATCGTAGGTTATCGCGTCGACCTGACCTACTTTCAATCCTTTTACATATACCGGAGCCGAGGGCACCAGGCCGTCGATATGCTCGTAGTTACCGTAATACGATTTCAGGGAAGTAAAGATATCGACACCTTTCAGGAAATTAAGACCGAAATACAGGACGAAAACGGCCACCACTGCCAGTAATCCCACTTTGAATTCGCGTGATATTTTAAGAGTACTCATACGTGTTGTTGTTTTGAAAAAGAAACATGCCGGTTTGTGAGCCGACATGTTTTGTATCATTTATTTTTTTATTTTCAGTGCGTCGCTTACCGGAATTTTCTTATCGCCCACGAAGGCTATAACAAAAGCATCGGGGAAGTGTTTTCGCATTTCGTTTTTCAACCGGTTGGCCGTATTGAAATCGGTTTCGTTACCCACGGTGTACTTATACAAGCCCCCTTCTTTATAAAACTCAACATTTTTCACTCCTTTAAACACACGATCGCCGGCTTTCAGTGCTGTTGGCGACGAAGCAATCTGCACCTTATATACGGGCAGATGCTGGGGCGGATCGACTGCCGGCGTTTGTGCTTCAACCGTATCGGAACTTTTTGCCGGCTGGACAGCCGGAGTTTCGGCGGGTGCCTGCTCGGCGGGAGTTGTCACGGGACGGGCTGCGGTAACCTTACCTCCATTTCCCGATTTACGGTCGTACACCTTTTTGTACTTTACAAAGGCATTATAGATCGACTCGGCCATTTCCTGCTGGCCCCGTTCGCTGGCCATGTACAGTTCTTCCTGCTGATTGGAAATAAAGCCCAGCTCGACCAGCACGCTGGGACAGGCCGAGCGGTGAAGCACCCAGAAACCAGCCTGGCGTACTCCCCGGTCGTGACGGCGCGAGTGGGTGGTAAGCTGCTTTTG
The DNA here is from genome assembly GCA_001898935.1 of Paludibacter sp. 47-17. Classification (GTDB taxonomy): domain Bacteria; phylum Bacteroidota; class Bacteroidia; order Bacteroidales; family Paludibacteraceae; genus Paludibacter. The sequence continues at coordinate 241,114 of MKVT01000020.1, read as the reverse complement.
CACATCGGTGGCGAAGGCAATACTGTTGTCGAGATAGGTATCCATCATGAATTCGAACATGATGTACGAATCGACCGACGAGGGATCGAAGCCCTGATAACGGGTTTTATAATCGTCCTCGAGCATCATCACCGAGTTCTCGGCCATGGCCACGGCAAGGTTCGATTGCGACTTGGCCAAACCGAGCGTATAGGTTTCGGCACCATAGGCTGCTCTGCTTTTAGCGGCATTGGTATGCACCGAAATAAACAAATCGGCATGATGATTATTGGCAATGGAAGCGCGCTCCTCAAGCGGGACAAACATATCGGTTTTCCGGGTATACACCACTTTTACATCGGGCATGGCCGCATTCACCATAGCCCCCACTTTCCGCACCACCGAAAGCGTAACGTCTTTTTCCCGCGCTATCTTTCCCACAGCTCCGGGATCCCGGCCCCCGTGTCCGGCATCCAGTACCAGTACGAAATTGCGTTGCTGAGCTACAAGACCGGCAACCTCCGCGCCGACCAGCAAAATCAGCAAGGTAAGCAGGAATGGCAGAGAAAATATTCGAACTTTTATCTTCATGTTGTGCGAGCAAAACAGCTACAAAAGTAAGCTTTTATCCGGTGACTTTTCACATATACGGGAGTAATTTTTCCAATTTAATTAAAAAAAAAGTTATCAAGCCTTTTGGCACCGTTTTTTTCACTAATTTTGTCCGTTATTTTAAAAAAGCGCCAAACAGCCGAATGTCATTTTTCAACCCGCTTTTCTTCAGACGATTAACCACTGCCGTTGCAGTGTTAGCCGCAATGTTTGTTTCTGTTTCCGTTCGTGCTCAGGGGCGCCTTGAGAGTGAGAGCCGGAACAGCGGCAGCCGTGAAGCACCTGCTGCCGCCACAGCAGCGAGAAAAGCAGTTACCACGGCCGTCAACGATTCGGCCTCCAGGGCCAAGGTAAAAGGATCGACGGGAGGCATCGAAGATGAAATTGTATATAAATCGAGCGATTCCATTATCCTGATGTCGAATGGTACCGCATTTTTACACGGCAGTACCGAAATCACGTATCAGTCGATCAAACTGGAAGCCGATTTTGTTCGGGTCAAAATCGACAGCAGTCTGATCTTTGCCAAAGGTACGCCGGGCGAAGACGGTAAAGCTGTGGGCGAGCCGGTATTCAGCGAGGGCGAATCGTCGTACAATTCCAAAGAGCTCAGCTACAACCTGAAAACCCGGAAAGGGTTTATCCGCCATGTGGTCACGCAGGAAGGCGAAGGTTACGTCATCAGCGACCGTACCAAAAAAATGGACGACAACAGCCTCTGCATGGCGGGAGGCAAATACACCACCTGTGAAAATCACGACCACCCGCACTTCTACCTCGATATATCGAAGGGTAAAATAAAGCCCGGCAGCTATATCGTAACCGGCCCGGCCCATCTGGTAGTAGCCGATGTACCTTTGCCCATCGCGGTGCCCTTCGGATTCTTCCCCTTCACCAAGGAATACTCGTCGGGCGTATTAATGCCCAGCTTTACCGACGAGATGACCCGCGGATTCGGACTGAACAACGGGGGGTATTACCTGGCCATCAACGATTACATGGATATGGAACTCACCGGCGAGATCTATACCAAAGGAACCTGGGCCGCATCGGCCACCACTAATTACACTAAAAAATACCGGTACCGGGGCAGCTTCAACTTCAGCTACCGTGAGGATGTGACGGGCGAAAAAGGATTGCCCGATTACAACAAGGCCAACAACCTGAGCATTCGCTGGTCGCATTCGCAGGACCCGAAAGCCAATCCGAATTTCAACTTCTCATCGAGTGTGAACTTCGCCACCAGTGGCTACAACCGCAGCAATATCAATACTTATCACCGGCCCGAGATCAACTCGGAGAATACGAAAAGTTCCAGTATCTCGTTCACCAAACGATTTGCCGATCTGCCGTCGCTCAACTTGTCGGGAAGCGTGCTCATCAACCAGCGCACCAAGGACTCCACCATCAACCTCAGCTTACCCAACATCAATGTATCGTACAGCCGCTTTTATCCTTTTAAGCGGAAGAAAGCCGTGGGGAGCGAACGTTGGTACGAAAAAATAAGCATGTCGTACACCGGCGCTTTTGCCAACAGTATCGACACGAAGGAAAGTAAGCTGCTGAGCTCGTCGTTTACCCGCGACTGGCGCAACGGGATGCGGCATTCGATACCCGTATCGGCCACTTTCAACCTGTTTAAATACATCAACATCTCTCCTACCTTCAACTACAACGAACGCTGGTATTTCAAGGCCATCGACAAAGACTGGGACCCGGTGCAGCAGAAGGAAACGAGAGACACTACCGACGGGTTTTACCGGGTTTACGATTTCAACATGGGCGTTTCGGCTTCAACCAAATTATACGCATTTTACATCCCGCTCCGATCGCTCTTCGGCGACAAGGTAGACCGGATCCGCCACGTGATCACTCCCAGTATCGGCTTTGGCTACACTCCCGACTTTGGCGATCCTAACTGGGGATATTATAAAAGTTACACCCGCGAACAACGCAGCGCCAAGGATCCCGACGATATTACCCGGACCGAGGTGTCGTATTCGCGGTTCGACGGATCGCTGTACGGAACTCCCGGCCGCGGCAAATCGGGTAGTCTGAATTTCTCCCTGGGAAATAATATCGAAATGAAACTGAAAAACGAAAAAGACACCACCGGGAAAGCACCTTTCCGGAAAATCAGCCTTATCGACAACTTCAATATCGGAGGAAGTTATAACATGGCGGCCGATTCGATGCGCTGGTCGAATTTCTCGGCAGGATTACGCCTGAAGATCACCGACAGTTATTCGCTTAGCCTGAGTACCAGTTTCGACCCTTATATGTTCGCGCTCAACTCGTCGGGAAACCCGGTGCGGGTCAATCAGCTGCGCTGGAACAACGGACGTTTCCCCCGCTTTATGGGCACCAGCACTTCGTACAGCTATACGTTCAACAACGACACGTTTAAAAAACTGTTCGGAAAAGATACGAAGAAAACGAGCTCCGGCAGTACGGCGGGACAACGAGGCGCTGCCGGCGCGGGATCGGGCGATGCGGATCAGCCGGGTGGAGGCGATCTGGGCCAGCCGGGAGGAAGCGGATCGTCGGCGGAACCGGCACAGGCCACCGGCGAAGACGGCTATGCCAAGGTGAGCCTGCCCTGGAGCTTCAGCATCAACTATTCGGTACGCTATGGCGACAGCAATGTATTCAACGCCGACAAGCTCGAGTTCGAACGTGAGTTCACGCACAATCTCAGTTTCAACGGCAACATATCGCTCACCAATAACTGGAAAATAAGCGGCAACTCGTCGTACGATTTCCGTGTGAAACAATTCACCTACACCAGTATTTCGGTGAACCGCAGTTTGCACTGCTGGAGCATGTCGGCAAGCATAGTGCCCTTCGGGATGTTTAAGTCGTACAATTTCCACATCGGGGTCAATTCGAGTATGCTGGCCGACCTCAAATACGACAAGCGCAGCGATTCGGGGATGAACAAAATCACCTGGTATTAGGTTATATCTAATTGATCGCTTAAAAACAATATTTCAATCAATATAATTAATTTACAAACAATGAAAATTACAGCAAACAAATCAGTATCAGCAGAATATGAACTCTTTGTTGATGGCGAAAACGAAGGTGAACTCGAATTGATGGAGAAAGCCACCACACAGCAACCACTTAGCTTTATCTATGGAGTGGGTATGATGTTGCCCAAATTCGAAGAGCATCTGTTTGGTCTGGCTACCGGCGATAAATTTGAGTTTACGCTGAATGTGGAAGACGCCTACGGCGAATACGAAGATGCTAATGTGATTGACCTCGACCGTTCGATTTTTGAAGTAGACGGCAAGCTCGACGAAAAAGTAATCTTTGCCGGTAATGTGGTTCCGTTGATGGATTCAGAAGGCAACCGGTTGAACGCCCAGGTGGTAGAAGTAAGCGCTACTGCGGTAAAAGTCGATCTTAACCATCCGCTTGCAGGCGAAACACTGCACTTCAAGGGTTCGATTCTGGAAGTACACGAAGCTACCGAAGAAGAGCTGAATGCGATTTTCGGCGGCGGAGGAGGCTGTGGTTGCGGCAGCGGGGGCTGCGGATGCGACGACGGTCACGATCACGAGCATGGCAAGGGCGGTTGCGGCTGTCACTAATTCATAAAAAAGCAATTGAATACGAATACGGTCCCGGCGGAAGCAGTTCTTCCGGGACTGTAAATATTTCACAAACACAATCAACTGGAAGATGTCGAATACAATCGGAAAACTCTTTACATTTACTTCGTTTGGCGAATCCCATGGCGTGGGAATAGGTGGAATTGTGGATGGCTGTCCGGCCGGAGTGGAGCTCGACGAAGCGTTTGTTCAGCAGGAGTTGGACCGCCGCAAGCCCGGTCAGTCGAAAATAGCCACTCCGCGCAAGGAAGACGACAAGGTAGAGTTTCTTTCGGGCATTTTCGAGGGGCGCACTACGGGTACACCTATTGCTTTCGTGATCTGGAATCAGAATCAGCACAGCAAGGACTACGATCATCTGAAAGAGGTGTACCGCCCGTCGCATGCCGATTACACCTATGAGCAGAAATACGGTGTGAGGGATCACCGGGGAGGCGGACGCAGTTCGGCGCGCGAAACGGCATCGCGGGTGGTGGCCGGAGCCATTGCCAAGCTGGTGCTCCGCAAACTGGGCGTAGGCATTACGGCTTTTACTTCACAAGTAGGTCCTATCCGCATGACGGCCGGGATACAGGAGGCGCGCCTGGATGCCGTAGAGGATAACATCGTTCGCTGCCCGGAAGCCGAAACGGCGCAACAGATGATCGACTATATTTCGGAACTCAAGAAAAACGGCGATTCGACAGGCGGCACCATCAGTTGTGTGATCAAAGGAGTGCCTGCCGGATGGGGAGAGCCTATTTTCGACAAGCTGCAGGCCAGGCTTGCCTTTGCCATGCTGAGCATCAATGCATCGCACGGATTCGACTACGGCGCGGGCTTCGACGGGGTGGCGATGAAAGGCTCTCAAATGAACGATCCGTTTACAGCGGTGGGAGGAAAAGTAAGCACCACCACCAATCATTCGGGAGGGATCCAGGGAGGTATCAGCAATGGCCAGGATATTTATTTCAGGGTCTTATTCAAACCGGTGGCTACCATCTCACAAAAACAATCGACCATCACTACCGGCATGGAAGCTACCGAATTACAGGCGCGGGGACGGCACGACCCCTGCGTACTGCCGCGGGCGGTGCCTATAGTTGAAGCGATGGCGGCCATTACGCTGCTCGATCTTTACCTGAGTCAGTCGAATCCAATCTAACAATCACAGTATGGGCGCAACACAACCGTGGGCCGTCATCATCAACCTTAAATCGGGTAAAAAACACTTCCGGCAACAGATGCTCTATCTTTTTCATGAACTGAAGAAGGCAGGGATTCGTTACGAGCATAAATTCACCGATTTTGCCGGACATGCCGTTCTCATTGCGCGTAATTATGCCCGCAGCGGCTTCCGTAATTTCCTGGTCGTGGGCGGCGATGGCACCATCAGCGAGGTAGTGAATGGTATTTTTGGCGCCGGGATCGAAACCGCCGGCATAAAGTTGGCACAGATACCCCGCGGCACCGGCAATGACTGGGCCCGGTTCTGGGGGCTCAATCGCGACTACAGGCATGCCATAGCCGTATTTCTGGCCGGCAACAGCAGGCCGATCGACATCGGCACCATTCGTTATGCACTGGAGGGTGAAGAGCGCCGGCATTTCTTCATCAATTCGGTGGGATTTGGGCTCGATGCAGCTGTGGTGCGTATCGCCCACCGGTTGAAGCGTTACATAGGCAGTCACGCCATTTTATATTTTATTTCGTTGCTTACTGCGGTATTCAGGTACCGGCCTTTCCGGTTTCAGCTGAAAACCAATGGGAAAGAAATTCAGGATGTGTTGTTTACCATGAATATTGCCAATGGATGTTACAGTGGAGGGGGGATGAAACAAAATCCCGGCGCCCTGCCCTACGATGGCATTTTCGATGCGATGATGGTGTGCAAGCCCTCGTTGCGCGACATTCTTACCGCTTTACCCCGGTTATTCGACGGCAAGTTGCTGAGTCATCGGGCACTCGAATCGTTCCGCACGGAGTGGCTGGAACTGAATTACCACAACGGAGGCTATTTTGAGGCCGATGGAATTTTAGTAAATTGCGACCCTCCTTTGCAGATAGGAATTGAGAAACATGCACTTCAAATGATAGTACCTTACGAATAAAATTTGTACCATGGAATTCAGAAAGATTACCGAAGAACCCTCCTTACACGAGCGATTGGACGAAAAGAGTGTCGAGGAACTGCTTCATGAAATGAATGAAGAAGACCGGAAAGTGCCTGTTGCGGTTGCAGCGGCCATACCACAGCTCAACCAACTGATCGTGCAGGTGGTGGAACGAATGAAGCGGGGGGGGCGGATATTTTACCTGGGAGCCGGCACCAGCGGCCGGCTGGGCGTATTGGATGCTTCGGAGATTCCTCCCACGTTCGGCATGCCTCCCGAATTGGTGATCGGGCTTATTGCCGGGGGCGATACGGCCTTGCGCAACCCGGTGGAAAATGCCGAAGACGATCCGAACCGGGGATGGGAAGAGTTGGTGGAACACTCGGTGAATGCCGACGATACGGTGATAGGAATTGCGGCATCGGGAACTACTCCTTATGTAATCGGAGCCTTACGGGAAGCCCGCAGCCGGGGAATCCTGACGGCTGCCATTACCTGCAACCCGGGATCACCGGTTGCCCTGGAAGCCGAAATCGCGATCGAACTGGTGGTAGGTCCCGAATTCGTAACAGGAAGCACCCGTCTCAAATCGGGTACGGCACAAAAGCTGGCGCTGAATATGATTACTACGGCCACGATGATCCAACTGGGCCGTGTAAAAGGAAACCGGATGGTAAACATGCAACTTACCAATGCCAAATTAATCGACCGGGGTACACGGATGATTGTCGACGAGCTTCAGCTCGATTACAAGCAAGCCCGGAACCTGTTGCTGATCCACGGATCGGTAAAAAAAGCCATCGATGCCTATTCACAACAATAATTACCGATATGAAGCCGACACAACGTTTACTGGCATTGGATGTAATGCGGGGCATCACGATAGCCGGAATGATTCTGGTAAACAACCCCGGCAGCTGGAATCATGTGTACACCCCCCTGGGCCATGCAGCCTGGGACGGACTCACGCCTACCGATCTGGTATTCCCCTTCTTTATGTTTATCATGGGCATTTCGATGTATCTATCGTACCAGAAATTCGACTTCCGGCTTACCGGCAAAACCTTTTTAAAGCTACTTCGCCGGTCGGCCCTGCTCTTCCTGATCGGTTTGGCCCTGGGATGGCTGTCGTTGAGCTGGCGCCAATGGAATGCACTGGAAACCGCACAACACAATCTGACGGGATGGTGGATGTCGGTTTCGTCGCTCGAAAACCTACGTACGCTGGGCGTGTTGCAACGGCTCGCCCTTGTGTCGTTCGCCGGCACCCTTATCGCACTGAGTTTCAAACGCACGCTGATCCCCTGGCTTATCGGTGGTATTTTGCTGGCATACTGGATACTGATTCATGTCACCGATAGTTACGCGATGAGCCCCGACAGCATCGTGGCCATTACCGACCGGCTGCTGCTCGGCGAATCGCATATGTACCGCGACACGATGGCCGACGGAACCCGTATTGCCTTCGATCCGGAAGGCATACTCAGTACCTTGCCGGGCATAGCCCACGTACTAACCGGGTTTTGGGCCGGACAGCTGCTCACCGGGAAAAAGAAAACCACCGATCAGCTGCAGGCTCTGCTGTTGTTCGGCACTGTTTTGCTGTTCGCGGGCCTGCTGCTCCACTACGGATTCCCGATCAATAAAAAATTATGGAGTTCCAGCTTCGTACTCACCACCTGCGGCATGGGCTCATTGCTGCTGGGACTTCTGGTATACCTGATCGACATCAGGGGCAAAAAGCGTTGGAGCGTATTCTTTGAATCGTTCGGCGTGAATCCGATGTTTGTATACGTACTTGGCGCATTGCTGAGTATAATTGCCGGCAATCTTCTGATCGACCGGAACGGTACTGTGCTCAGTGTGAAGACTTTTTTATACACGAACGTTTTTCAACCTTTGCTGGGCGATTATCCTGGCTCGCTGGCCTTCGCAATCATTTTCGTGGCGGTCTGCTGGTTGGCAGGTCATTATCTTTACAAAAAGAGGATTTATATCAAGTTGTAAAAATTTACCGAAAAAATTCATTTTTGTATTGGATAAGAGAATAATATTCTCTACATTTGCCAAGCTGTCTCACGACAAAAAGTGATCTGATATGAGAAAAACACTTCTATTGCTTGTCCTTTTCTGGACAAGCCTCGTCGCGTATCCCCGCCCGGTACGTACCGGGATCGAGGTACTTCGTGCGGATAATTTCCGTCTGCTCGAAGGCAAACGCATCGGACTGATTACCAATCCTACCGGTATCGACTCCCGCTTCAACTCCACCATCGACCTATTGCACCAGGCTCCCAATGTACAACTCGTCGCGCTCTTTGGTCCCGAACATGGTGTGCGGGGCGATGTGTATGCCGGCGATAAAATCGACAACCGTTCCGACACCCGCACCCTACTCCCCGTATATTCCTTATACGGCGCCACCCGCAAACCCACTCCCGAAATGCTCCGGGGTATCGATGCACTCGTGTACGACATACAGGACAATGGATGCCGCTCGTTTACCTACATTTCGACCATGGGCCTTGCCATGGAAGCAGCTGCCGAAGCGGGTATCGAGTTTATTGTGCTCGACCGGCCCAATCCGCTGGGCGGTGAAAAAATTGAAGGAAACCTGGCCGAAGCCCCCTTCCGGTCGTTTGTGAGTCAGTTTGCAATTCCTTACATCTACGGTCTGAGCTGCGGCGAACTGGCAACCCTGATCAACAACGAGAAAATGATTGCCCAAAGCTGTCGACTCACGGTGGTGAAAATGAAGGGTTGGAAGCGTAGCATGAACTGGGAAGCCACGGGATTACCCTGGGTGGTGGCATCGCCGCATCTGCCGCATAAACACAGTTCTTATTTCTATCCGGCCACCGGAATTTTAGGTGAATTGGGCTACGTTTCGATTGGGGTGGGCTATACACTTCCGTTCGAAATGGCGGGAGCTCCCTGGATAGACGCCGACTCGCTCAGCAATGCGCTGAATAAGTTGGGATTGGCAGGAGTACACTTCAGACCGGTTCACTTCAAACCATTTTACGGCACCTTTAAAGGAGAGCAATGCGAGGGAGTGCAATTGCACATCACCGATTACAAAAGCGTACGGTTAACCGAGCTTCAGTTTTACATCATGCAGGAAATTTCGCGGCTTTACCCTTCCAATGCCATTTTCGACAATGCAAATCCTTCGCGGTTTGAAATGTTCGACAAGGTGTGCGGAAGCAATCAGATCCGAAAGTTATTTTCGGTATCGCACCGTGCTGCCGATATGCTCGATTATTTCCGAAAAGACGAGCGTTCGTTCCGAACCTTAGCCAAGCGCTATTATTTATATAAATAAATGTACATTCGTCCCGACACCCCCACCTACCGCCGGTTTCTGAGCGAAATCCGCCGGCTGATCCCCAAAGGTTTATTGTATCTCGATCCTACACGCCGGTTGGCCTGGGGTACCGATGCCGGTATTTACCGGCTCATTCCGCAGGTCGTGGTGCAGTCGACCGATGAGTTGCAAATCGCAGGACTGATGCACCTGGCCAGGCAGTTCGACATGTCGTTGACTTTTCGTGCTGCAGGTACCAGTTTATCGGGACAAGCCATAAGCGATTCTATTTTAGTGATAGCCGGGCAACACTGGGAAAACTACAGGATTTCGCCCGATGCCCGTAACATCAGCCTGCAACCGGGAATCGTGGGCCAGCACGTGAACCATCTCCTGAAACCACTGGGTAAGAAATTCCCGCCCGACCCGGCTTCTTTAAAGTCGGCCATGGTGGGTGGCATCGTGCAGAACAATGCGTCGGGAATGAGTTGCGGGATTCACGAAAACAGTTACCGCACAATTGAATCGGTGCGGCTGGTGCTCACCGATGGCACGGTACTCGACACCGGCAACACGGAAAGTAAAGAAGCGTTCAGACGAACGCATGCCCCGTTTTTGCAGCAACTGGAAGCAATAAGAGATAAGGTGCGTGCCGATAAGGAACTTACACAACGTATTCGCAAAAAATACGCTATAAAAAATGTCACTGGTCTTTCCATCCATTCGCTGATCGATTTCGACGATCCTTTCGACATCATCACCCGGCTCATCGTAGGTTCCGAAGGTACCCTGGCCTTTCTGGCCGAAGTTACCATGCAAACCGTCGATCTGAAACCGTTATCGGCAAGCGCGCTTCTGTTTTTTCCTACGCTCCGGAGTGCGTGCGAGGCTGTTGTAGCTCTGAAACCGCATCCTGTTGCAGCAGCCGAATTGTTCGACCGTGCCGCCATCCGTTCGGTAGAAAACAAACCCGGCGCCCTGCCCGAACTACGCAACCTGCCGGACGATGGCGCGGTAATGCTTCTGAAAACCGAAGCATTTACACCGGAAGAATTGGGGGATAATATCGCCGCCGTCACTACCGTCCTTTCCGGCTTTCCTTTACTGGGTAATCCTGTATTTACCGACCGTGAAGAGGAGTACGCTCCCTATTGGACCATGCGTTCGGGTATATTCCCCACAGTAGGAAGCACACGGCCGGTGGGAACTACCTGCATCATCGAGGATGTGGCCTTCCAGCTCCACGATTTGCCGCAAGCCATAAGCGATCTGCGCCGGTTATTGCTGCACCATGGCTATGGCGATGCCGTACTCTACGGACATGCCCTGGAAGGAAATTTCCATTTCATACTCAATCAGTTTTTCGACACCGAGGACGAGATCAGGCGGTACGACCGGCTGATGAAAGCCGTGGCCGACCTGGTGGTGGATACTTACGACGGATCGTTGAAAGCCGAGCACGGCACCGGTAGAAACATGGCGCCTTTTGTTCAAAAAGAATGGGGCGAAACGGCCTGGCAGGTCATGAAAGAGATCAAACACCTGTTCGACCCGCAAGGGATACTCAACCCCGGTGTCATTTTTAACGACGACCCCGACTGTCACCTGAAAAATCTGAAAGCGCTACCGGCTACCCATCCGCTCATCGACCAATGCATTGAGTGCGGCTTTTGCGAAATCAATTGTGTGAGTGCCGGATTTACCTTGTCGGCCCGCCAGCGGATCGTGGTACAACGCGAAATTACCCGGCTGAGCGCTACAGGCGAACATTCCGGCATTCTGAATGAATTGATCGGCGCATACGATTATGCGGGCGATAAAACCTGCGCCGGCGACGGACTCTGCGCCATAGCTTGTCCGGTAGGGATCAACACCGGAGAGTATATTCACGCCGTGCGCCACGAAAAGGTGCGCCGCAGCCGCCCGGCTATGGCTGCCGGAGCCTTTACGGCATCGCACCTGCACTGGATGGCAGGAGGGGTAAAAACCGTATTATTTACGGCTAATGCGGTGCGTTCGGTAACCGGCACTCCCCTCATGAACGGCCTGGCCAGAGGCCTGCGGTACATCAGCGCCAACACGATACCCTTGTGGACGCCTTCTATTCCGGTTGCAGCGCCAACGCGGCAATCGTTGACCCGCAGGGCCGAAAGCCTGAACCGGCAGCTGCGGGCCCAGCAACCGGGGCAGCCATTGAAAGTGGTGTATTTCCCCAGCTGCCTGAACCAGATGATGGGCAGTTCCAAAGGCGACCCCGACCGAACACCGCTGGCCGAAAAAACCATCTCCTTGCTTCATAAAGCCGGATACGAGCTTATCTTTCCCGAACGGATGAACCGACTCTGCTGCGGAACCATCTGGGAAAGCAAAGGGATGCCTGACATAGCCGGACAGAAATCGGACGAACTGGAAGCAGCCTTGCTGGCAGCCACCAACCAGGGCGAATATCCGGTGTTGTGCGACCAGAGCCCGTGTTTGTACCGCATGCGCAACACCATGAAAGGATTGAAACTGTATGAGCCGGTGGAGTTTATCGAACGGTTTTTAGTCGACAGGCTCGAATTTCACCCGACCGATGATGTGGTAACGGTATTTGCAACCTGTTCGACCCGGAAAATGCAGCTCGACCCCTTGCTGGTGCAACTGGCCCGCCGGTGCAGCCGTCGCGTGTTCATCCCTGCCGGGCTGGCCTGTTGCGGTTTTGCGGGCGACAAAGGTTTTACGGTTCCCGAATTAAACAGGCACGGGCTTCGCAAACTTCGTCCTCAGCTCAAGGAAGCTGGGGTGCAGGCCGGGTACAGCAATAGCCGCACCTGTGAAATTGGCCTGGCTACCCACAGCGATGTGGCGTGGACCTCGATTGTGTACCTGGTCGACCGGTGTACGACGCCACTTTCGCCACTGCCTGCACCAGGAGCCGATCCTCAGAAAACATGACTTTAAAACGCTATCGAATGAAAAAAACGGTACTCCTGTTATTGATTGGTTGTATTTCCGCGAGCGCCTTCCCGCTTGCCCGCAAGCACGAGATGCGTGCCGTATGGATTGCTACGGTCGCCAATATCGACTGGCCCTCGAAACCGGGGCTTGCTCCTTCGGTTCAAAAGGAAGAGATGGTCCAGCTCCTCGATTACCTTTCGAAGGCTAATATTAATACGATAGTGATGCAGATCAGGCCTACTGCCGATGCTTTTTATCCGTCGGCCCTGGAGCCGTGGTCGCATTGGCTCACCGGCACACAGGGCGAAAAACCATCTCCGTTCTACGATCCGCTTGCCTTTATAATCGAAGAAGCGCATCGCAGGTGCATCGAAGTGCACGTCTGGCTCAACCCCTACCGCGTGATGAATTCGAACCGGCCCGAGCTGCTCCATCCCGACCACTTGTACTTCCGGCGGCCCGAACTGTTTGTACGGTATGGTAATCAATTGTATTTCAACCCCGGACTCGACGAAACCCGCCAGTCGCTCAACAGGGTGGTAGAAGACATTGTACAACGCTACGATGTGGATGCCATCCATTTTGACGACTACTTCTATCCTTACAAAGTAGCCGGCGAGGACTTTCCCGACGACGACACCTTCCGGAAAAATCCCCGGGGTTTTGCTGCTCATGAGCGCGACGACTGGCGGCGCAACAATGTCGATCTTATTATCCGAGAGTTACAACACACCATCAAAAGCAACAAACCCTGGGTCGAATTCGGCATTTCGCCCTTTGGAGTCTGGCGCAACAATACGGTGGATCCGGCCGGTTCGGCTACCCGGGCCGGAGTACAGAATTACGACGATCTGTATGCCGACATCCTGAAATGGCTGCGCGAAGGCTGGATCGATTATGTAGCCCCGCAGTTGTATTGGGAAATCGGCAAGGAAGTGGCCGACTACGCCATCCTGGTCAAGTGGTGGAACGAAAATGTGTATGGTAAAAACCTCTACATCGGCCTGTATGCGTCAAAACTGGGCAACGAAAAAGCCGATCCGGCCTGGCAGCGCCCCAACGAACTCGCGCGGCAATTACGGCTCAACCAGCAGTACAGCGGTGTGGATGGCGCAATATTCTTCAGCGCCAGGGGCTTTATGAAAAATCTGCAGGGGCTCACCGACAGCCTGGCCACCGATTTCTATCGCTACCCGGCCATCAATCCCGTTAACCGGTCGGTACCCGGCGAAGCCAGTGCCTCGCCTGCCAATTTACGCATCGTAAAGGACCGGCGCGACCGAATGCTGATGTGGGATCCCGTAGCCGGAGAGGAAGGCAAGCAGATTGCCTACTATGTGGTATATGCATTTAAAGGTAAAAAACCAGGCAATATTGACGATCCGTCGGCTATTTTAATAAAAACGACTAAAACCTATGTCGATTTGACACTATTACAGCGCAAACTGAAAGGAAATTACACCTTCATCATTACAAGCGTTAACAGATTCAGAAGAGAAAGCACTCCAATTCAGGCTATTACGCGGCGTATTTAGTTAAAATGGTAAACATTTCTGCCATTATATACGTTAAACACAAGACAAATCATTGAATTTTCCTTAAATCAAAATACTGTACAAAACGAGCCTTGAAAGAAGTACCGGTAACTGCATTTCATTCGATGCCCGTTTTTATAAAACAAATTTTATCGTATGAAGAGAATCACCCTATTTTTAGTTCTTTTCGCTCTGGTAATCAGCACTGCTTCGGCACAAAAAGTAACAGCCACAGGAAAAATCACTTCAATGGATGATGGGCTGCCCATTATCGGGGCTTCGGTAGTCGAGCAAGGAACCTCCAACGGAACGATTACCAATGCCGAAGGAAACTTCAACATTTCGGTCAACCGGGGAGCGATCCTTGTAATCAGTTATGTCGGGATGGAAACCAAAACAGTCAAAATTCCCGACTCCGGAAAAATAAATGTAGTGCTTTCGGCTGCCAATCTCACGATCGACGAAGTGGTGGTTACCGCCATGGGTGTGAGACAGGAAAAGAAAAGGATGAATTTTGCCGTGCAGAGTGTTAACAGCGAAATGCTTACCGAAAACAAAGCCCCCAACTTCGTCAATTCGCTACAAGGTAAAGTTGCCGGATTAAGTGTTACCAATTCGAGCGGATCGCCCAATTCCGGCACTCAGGTTATTATTCGCGGCATCTCGTCGATCAACAACGGCCAAAGCAATGAGCCGCTGTTTATTCTCGACGGCATGCCCATTTCCGGAAGCGGATCCAACGCGGCCGACATCAACCCGAACGATATCGAAAATATCACCGTATTGAAAGGCGCAGCAGCTGCTGCACTGTACGGAACCAATGCCGCCAACGGAGTCATCATGATTACTACCAAAAAAGGGCAGGCAGGTAAAGTGAGTGCAACCGTAAGCGGCAGCTGGCAATACGACATCCCGGTACGCCTGCAATCCATCCAGAGCAGCTACGCACCAGGCTCGCAGGGATTCTATGTCGACAAAGCGATGGGCGGCTGGGGGCCTCCTTTAAATCCCGGGCAAACCATTTACGACAACGTTTCCAACTTCCTGCAAGACGGGGTGTATCAAAAATACGACTTGAGCCTGAGCGGAGGAAGTGAGAAATTCCAGGCATACGCCTCGGTGAATTATTCACGCAACGAGGGTATAGTCCCCAACGACTACCTGAACAAGTTGGGAGTATTGCTAAAAGGGACTTATCAACCCGTTAAAACCCTGACGTTCAACTTCTCGGCAACCATACAGGAAAACACCTACCGTTCGTTCTCCTCCACCGGAATGGCGTCGGTTTACAATTATCCCATCACCCACGATATTACCGATTACGAATTAACCAACGGCTATCCCCGCTTTTTGTATTATGCCGATGGTGAAGGAAAGAAGCATTTATCGCCCATGAGTCCGTTGTATTCCCGCTACAACGACTACGGGCTCAACAACCGGCTGAGAAACATCCTGAACGGCTCGGTGGAATGGAAACCGATCACTAATTTAAACATTACGGGACGCATCAGCTACGACACCAATGTTTATTCGTACGACGGCTATACCGTTCCCCGTTTCGACGACACGGTAGTGCTGCCTCACCTGGGCAAACCGGCCGACCCGGCCGAAAACGCCACTCCGGCCGACTTACTGCTCTACCAGCAGCAGCTCGATGCCTACAACACCTACCTCGATCGCTATGCAACCACCCCCTATCTCTCGAGTAAAGATATCGACGATATGGACAAGGATTTGCTGGGATCGTACAGCACGTCGATGAGCCGGAGCCAACTGCTATCGGCATCGGCGCTGGCCACCTACAAAATTGAACTCCCCCGGGAATTCAGTATCGATTTACTGGCAGGCGCCGACTTACGCATGAACGAAGGTTTCTCGACTTCCAATGCAGGACGCGATTTTATTATACCCGGCACTTACAGCCTCAGCAATACCAACAGTAAATATATTTATTTAACCGATCGCACGGCCGGCCATAACCAGAAGCGAATGTTTGGCTATTTCGGCGAAATAAGAGGCGACTACAAGGGACTGGCTTCGCTGAGCATAACCAGCCGTTGGGACTGGTCGTCGACCATCCTTACCAATCCCTATTTTTACCCGTCGGTGACCGGAGGAGTATTGTTCTCCGAATTATTTAAGCTCAGCAACAAGGTATTCAGTTACGGAAAGCTGAGAGGAAATTACGCCGTAGTAGGAAAAGATACCAGCCCTTATTTATACGATCGCAGGTACAAACAATTTGCCACCTATCCCGACAATGGTTATGGTATCGACCCCACCCTATCGTCGGCCGACCGGAATTTAATGCCCGAGATGTCGTACTCCTGGGAAATCGGAGCCGACCTGCGCTTTTTCGACAGTAAAACCCGGCTCGATCTGGCCTATTACTCGGTAGAAGTCGACAATCAGATCGTCACCGTTCGTGTATCGCCCTCGTCGGGCTATATTCTGCAAACCCGCAACGAAGGAGCCATCCGCAACCAGGGGATTGAACTTACCTGGGATCAGGACCTTATCAAAACCCGTAACTTTGCATGGACCACCCTGTTCAACTTCGGCTTAAACCGGGGTAGCGTGGTGAGTCTGCCCGAAGATGTGGCCGAAATCACCGGTACTCAGTACGGCGATATTTATACTTCAGCCTATTTAGGCGAATCGACCACCGGTATTTCGGGTAAAGATTACTTACGTACTCCCGGTGGACAGATCATTGTAGGTTCCGACGGATATCCGAAAATCGACCCGAATAAAAATAAATACATCGGCAATCGCGAACCGCTGTTCCGGTCGGGCATCACCAATACTTTAAAATACAAGAACGCTTCTGTTTCCTTCCTGTTCGAAGGCCGGGTTGGCGGCGATGTGGTGAACGTAACGGGCCGCGGCCTGGTCTCCAACGGCCAGAGTAAAATGCTTGAAAAGTACCGTGGCCGCCAGGTAGTGGTGGATGGTGTACAAGAAACAGCCGATGGTACTTTCGAACCCAACACGACACCCATTACCCTCGACTATCAAACCATCAATAACTATTTTTATGCGGTGAGCTCCAATTTTGTTGAAGATGGATCGTACCTCCGGTTGAGCTATGCCACCTTCAACCTGGATCTTTCGAAATACGTTCGTACCACGGCCCTTACCAGCCTCAGGCTTTCATTGACAGGCAATAATTTATTCCTGCTTACCCGGTATACGGGCGCCGATCCCAGTTTGAATGCCAATACCAGCGCCGGAGGAACCGGCTCGGCTGGAATCGATAATTATGCCGTGCCCAACACCACCAGTTTCAACCTGGGCATCACAGCTACTTTCTGACCCCTTCGGTAAAACACATCTTAAAAGTTATTCAACATGAAACTTCAACGATATATAATATTTAGTATTCCGGTTTTACTTTTGTTCACCGGCTGTGACGATTTTCTGGATGTGAACACCAGCAAGGACAGTCCGACCACTATTACTGTGGATCAGGCCTTGCCGACGGCGTGTTTTTATGCAGCACAGGAAATTTACGACCATGCCGAATATAGTGTGTATCTGTCGCAGGCGCTCACAACACCATCGAAAAGCCAGACCGGAGTATACGCCTATAGCCAGGGATGGGAATTTCTGTCGATGAACAGGCATCCCCAATGGCGCAGGCATTACTACGACCTGGGAGCCAATATAGTAGAAATGATACGGGCTGCCGAGAAAATCGATTCGAAAAACTTTATTCTCATCGGACGTACCATCATGCTGCAATCGACAATGCTCACCACCGATATTTTCGGTCCGATGCCCCGTTCCACAGCCTACACCACCACCTCGCCCACGTTCGACACACAGGAAGCCATATACGAATGGATGTACAAGGAAGCCGACGAGTTGGCTGCTCTGTACGAAAATGAAGCATGGGTCAACAATCCGGCCAATATTCCCATCACCGAAAAGATGGACCGTATCTACAAGGGCGATATGAAGAAATGGGGCTTGTTTGCCAAAGCTTTACGCGCCCGGCTGTGGCTCCGTAAACTTCCCAACTGGGAAAACAACCCGGCGGTATGTGCTAAAATTGTACAGATGGTGGATGAAGTGCTCAACGACCCCGACTGGCAGGAGCCGCTCTACAACTATCCCGGCGGCACTAACGAACAAAATTGTCCGTGGGGAACCTCGGCCCCGGTAATCAACGCCTGGGAAAGCCGGGGCAACCGGCTGGCGACCTCCATGCCTAGCAAGTTTTTCGCTTATGGTTTATTAGGCGCCTACCCCAATCGTTTATCGACACGATTGTCGGCACTCGATCCGCGTACCGAAAAGCTGATGACGCCTCGCGGTACCGGAGCTGCCGGCAGTGAGGCCATCCGCTGGCTGGAGAGCAATATTGGAATGGATGTGTCGATGAAAGTAACATTTTATCCCGATTTGTATGCCACCACCTCGCTCAGCAATCCGTATACCAAAAACAACGGCTATATTGCCTTATTTACCGATGAGGAACTGCTGTTTATAAAAGCGGAAGCTCAATATTGGGGCGGCGATAAAACGGCGGCTTACCAGACTACAAAAAATGCAGTGCTCCGTAATTTTGCACGCTTCAACATCAAAGAACCGGTTCAGGCCGTCGACGGCACCAACGCCGTGCGCCGGTATCAGCTTTTCTTCGATGTTCGCTTGCCGGGTCCTTCGACCTTCAGCATAGCCGACCTGATGCAACAAAAATACATTGCAATGTACCTGCAACCCGAGCAATGGAACGATATGCGCCGCTACAACTACAGCAGCAAAACCAACGGGATCAAATACGACGACGTAGCTGTTTACACCATAACCACCTGCCACAAAGGCTTTGGCACCAGCTTCACCGTAGCCGATTTCAATGCGGAATACTCACTCCGAAGGCCGTACAATTTATACGAACCCTACTGGATGCAGGCCGATGCCATCGGCAGCAATGCCGAACTTTCGCCCAATGCCTGGATCAACCGGTTGAATTACGATCCCGAAACCGAAGATAAGTACAACCGGCGTGAACTGGAACGCCTCGGAGCATACAAAAATCACGAATGGCTGAAAAAAAGGATGATCTGGGCATACAACACCAGTGGAAAAGCTACTTCGAGCGATGCAACCGAATGGAAATAAAAAACTTATAAATCAACTACCATGAACAAGAAATCAAAATACCCTCTTTCCAACCTGGTTCTTCCGATGCACGCGGGAAAGGCATTCGCGCTTGGGTTGATGTTGATGCTTCTCTCCTCCTGCGAGAAACACGATTTTATCGATGATGTTACCCTTACCGGAAATATTGGTCCCCAGGCCTATTGGGAAGTAAGTAGTTCGACGGTGAGTGCGGGAACCGAAATGCCCTTTGAAATTCAATATTACACCACCACCGATGAAGTACTCGACCGCTCGGAGGTATGGTACAACATTACCGAAATCCAGGAAAAGAGCGTATCGTGCACCTGGGTCACCACCTTTTCGTATTCCGTGAATTCAATTATTGCGGAACAGCGGCGCATCGAGCAGAAAATCCAAACCTACCCCCATTCACTGGCTGTGTGGTCCGACTCCCTGCATGCATATACGTTCAAGGCCTCGTTCCCGGTGAGCGGCACCCTGCGGCCCTTCGCCTGGGTAAAACCCGAACAATTTGACTCGGCCCGCATGGAAACTTATTTCGGCACCGGTTTTATGCAGCAGTTCAAGGACAGCCTGTACCAGCTCATGAAATTTGCCGATTTTAAGAACATGATGTTGGGATTAAGCTTGATCGACAACTTCAAGCAATACACCGATTCGACATTCGACACGAACTCGAACAGCTATGTGTATCATTTCCCTAAAACCAACGGACAAACTCCGGTACCGGCTGCCATCACGAACTTATACAACAGTATTCCTTTCGACCGGCTGATCGAAAGTCCGGCCGGTTATAATGTTGAATACAAACGGACGTATTTTCTGGAAGCCAGAATGCGGGTGTACGACAAGCGTGAGGTGTATGGCATGACCGTTTTGAAAAAAATTGACATCAATTAATCGGAATCAATTATACCATATGAGAACGAAAATATACTTCAATCAGTTTATAATCATTGGGATCCTGGGAGTGCTGGCAACGGGATGTATCGACAATGAACCGGAAATAGAAGAATTACCATCGGCTGCTGTTGCGTTCACCTATGAAGTTACCGACGACAGTTACAAACTCGATTATTACGTGGGAGCTACGGTACAGTTTACCAGCATTTCGAGTATGGAGGGCGAATGTGTCTGGGATTTTGGCGATGGCACCGATGCGGTAAAGGGCGAAACCGTGACCCACAAATATGCAAGGGCAGGAGCTTTTACCGTTAAGCTCACTGTGGCCGATCTTAAATACAACATCCAACCCATCCTTATCAAGGACATTGTACCGATTATGTCGGTCGACCCCATCGAAGGCGGTGTATGTGAGGTGTTAACGTCTGCCGTCAATATCTCGGTAGAGCTTCCGAATCCCGAAAATCTTCAGGAGGAATACCTGTGGAAATTCCCTCAGGGTACTACCGACGAAGGCGGTAATGCGATTACCGAAAGTTCGAACCGCGACCCGGGTAAAATAAAATTCAGCCACGTAGGCTCGCAAACCGTACGGTTGCAGGTGACACTGGGCGGTCGTAGACTGGAGGAAGGAAAAGTAAACGTGCAGGTTGCCTACAACAAGGATGTACCTACGCTGTATTATGCCGAAAAGGGAGGCAATATCAAGGCGCTGAAACTGGTGGACAACAAGCCTGCGGGGATGAATATTTATCCGTTCGACATGGGGGTTTCATCGGGCAAACATCCGTTGAATATTGTGTTCAACGATGCTTCGCTGTATATCCTCGACTGCGGACAGCAATTTACCTATGTCGACGATGCGGCCGGGATACTGGGCGACGGGCGGATCACATTGATGTCGAAAGACGGTTCGAAGGTCGAAACAATGCTTTCCAATGTGGGAGGTGCGGCATTCAACGATCCGTTTTACGGTTTTATCGAAGGTTCGAATTTATATTTTGCCAACCGGAATACAGGGATCAGTAAAATTGGATTAAGCGAACGCAACAAGGTATATTCGGCCGCCGAATACCCGTGGTTTGTACAAAATGCCACGCTGGGATACTACGGCAACGGCTGGAGCTATGGTTCGATGAACGCTTCGTTTACCAAGATCAATGCGACCTGGTATTGGTGCAAAACCTTCAACGGCACCGGTATCTTCCGTTTCCTCGAATCCGACATCCTTCCGGCACCCATTACCGGCGGACAACCGGCCCCTGCCGCAGGTGTCGCCTTATCGGGGATGAGTCCGAAATCGCTGGTTTGGGACGCTAAAAATCAGGTCATCTATTTTTCGATCTACGATACGGGATACGAAGGACTTTACCGGTGCACACTGGCCGAGCTGAGTGCGATCGGCGGTACCCGCAGCAACCTGACCCCGTATAAACTACTCACTGCCAACGGCAAGTCGGTCACTCCTATTACCGAACCAGGTAAAGGCGAAGGTTCGACAGGTGAATTCATCGGTATATCGCAACTCGCACTCGACGAATCGACCGGCTGTGTTTATTTCGGATTGCGATCGGCCAATCCCGATGAGGTAAAATCAGGACTCCTGCGGTATAATCCGGCTACGAAGAAAATTGAGCATGTAATCGAAGGAGTCGAAATATACGGTGTGGCCGTGAACAACAATAAATCAAAATTATTTTAAATCAGCATCTGAATGAAACGTATTGTAACGATAGCAGCCCTGTTGAGCCTGGCAGGTTTAATTCTTATGGCACAAAATCCGAAGCGGGAAGTACGTGCTACCTGGTTGTCGACCGTTTGGCGGCTCGACTGGCCATCGGCTACAGTTCCTGCAGCTACGGGTACCAACGAGGCCTCGCGGGAGGCCGCCCGCAATGTTCAACAGTCGGGGCTCATCGCCGTACTCGACAAACTGGAAGCTGCCAACTTCAACACCGTTTTCTTTCAGATCAGAGGCATGTGCGATGCCTTTTATAATTCTCAATATGAACCCTGGAGCCAATACCTTTCGTCGGTACGCGGAGCCGATCCAGGATGGGATCCGCTGGCCTTTATACTGGAAGAAGCCCATGCCCGTGGTATCGAAGTACATGCCTGGCTCAACCCGTATCGTTATTCGACATCGGCCGAATCGCATGGCAGTTTACCCAACGATTACGCCTCGGTACATCCCGACTGGCTGCTTGATTACGGCAACATGACCAAGATTTTAAATCCGGCATTGCCCGAAGTTCGCCGGCGGATTTGCGACGTGGTTGCCGATATCCTGAATAAATATGATGTGGATGGGATCGTATTCGACGACTATTTCTACGTAAGCGGCACCACCGATGCTATGGACAACGACCAATATCAGCAGTACAATCCCAAGGGGCTAAACCGTGGCGATTGGCGGCGTGAAAATGTAAACCAGATGATCATGGACGTACAGGCACGTATCAACAGCATCAAACCGTATGTTACCTTTGGTGTAAGTCCGGCGGGTGTTGCGGCTTCCGACGAAAATGTAGCCCGGAAATACGGAGTCGAACACTGCCCGGTCGGAAGCGACTGGCAATACAACTCCATTTACAGCGATCCGTTGGCCTGGCTCTACAATGGGTCGATTGATTATATTTCACCGCAAACCTATTGGGCCATAGGCACGACCAACGATTATTCGAAGTTGAGTCCGTGGTGGGCCAAAGTTGCCAATTTCATGGGAAGGCATTACTATTCGAGCAATACCAGCACCTTTTCGTCGACCGAATTGATAAACGAAGCCGGGATTAACCGCAATGCCGATTTAAACGGAACTACCGGAACGGTGTACTTCCGTACCAACAACCTGGCACAAACCACTCTCAATGCACTCAAATCGGCCCCTTACAAGAGCCGGTCGCTGCGGGCGGCATACGGATGGAAAACAGCCCCGGCACAAGGAATGGTCGAGAGTTTATTCCTCTCGGGACAAACTCTTAGCTGGAACTATGCCGACAACCTGGTTCGATACAGCGTGTACGCCATCCCCAGAGCCAGCCTGGGCGAGCCCGACCTGTTCACCAGGCCCGATTACCTTCTGGGAATCAGCTATTCCAAAAGCTTTACCCTGCCTGCCGGAATCAGTTCGGCATCGCACGCCCTGGCAGTGGCGGTGTACGACCGTTACGGCAACGAATTTCCTCCCCGGCTCTATGGCGAAGCCGGCACTACCGCCGGGACAGCACAGCTCACCTATCCTGCTCCGAACAGCACGGGAGTCGTCTTACCCGCTTTGTTCACCTGGCTTCCTGTTGACGGAGCGGCCTATTACATATGGGAATTGGCCGACGATGCCGCATTTACAAAACCCGTAGTATCGCGTGAAATTACAAGCCCGGAATTTTACTCGGGCCTGCAAACCAACATCAAAGAAAACAAAAACTACCATTGGCGCGTAAAGACCATCAAACCGAATGCTCCGCTTACGATCACAGAAGTACGTAGCTTCGAAGGAACCAAATTCAAAATCATTGCTCCGGCCGACGGTGCCGAAGCCGTACCGATGACCGCCGTATTCTCGTGGACCGACATAGGGCCGGAGGCAAGCTATACCCTCGAAATATCCGGCAAATCCGACTTTAGCACCATCGCTTTCACCACTACCGTTCCGACCACCACCACTTCGGTTCCGGCAGGCAAGCTGGCCACAGCAACCACCTATTACGCCCGGGTAAAAGCAGTGAGAGGCAATGCACAGGCGATCTCGGAACGTATCCAATTCGTTACCGAAGAAGTACCCGTACCCGTGCCGGTGCTGATTGCTCCCGTCGACGGAGCAACACTCTACGGCGACCAGATCGAACTTTCGTGGGAAGAACAGCATTCAAAAGGATTCCGCACCGAATTATCGCAAAACTCGTCCTTCCCCACACGCAACACCACCCTGAAGACCGTCGATCCTTCGACCTACAAAGTGGCATACACCAACCTGGCCGAAGGCACCTATTACCTGCGCGTACGAGCATTAAACAGCGCAGGTCTCACCGAACCTTCGAACTACGTGACAGTAAACCTGTTGACGGTTTCGTCGGTTCAGGGCACCGGACAACCGGCCTTCTGCTATCCTTACTACGATAATGCCGGACAGTGCCATATTGTGATCGACAACACCGGCGATGAAGCGGTCGCTATCGACCTGTACTCGACATCGGGTATGCTGATGGGTAAATTCAACTACAGCCTGACGGCGGGACGTAATACCCTGTCGCCCGACCTGCAGCCATTCGCCCGGGGATTGTACCTGATGAGAATTAAAGCAGGGAATAAAGAACAGATACTAAAAATTAAACATTAATCAATTGAATCCTTATATCTATCTAATAGCTAACTAAAAATTATGGTTTTATGAAAAAAATTACATTATTAATTGCGGCCTGCAGCCTGGCGATTGTGTCGTTTGCAGCAGGAGGAAACATCACCTATGTACTAAACGGTGGTGTGACCAACGACTTTGGGTGGAAAAACAAAGCAGACATGCTGGTAAGTTTAAACCAGGATTACAACACATTCTACAATGTAACCACCGGAACCTGGGTGACCTGGGAAACCTTGGATGTGATATTGAAAACAGCCGACCCGGTAACCCGTATACCCACCTTTGCCTCCAATATGTGGGGAGTAATTACAACCGAAAAGTGGCTGTGGCTGCACGATTATATCGTAGCAACCGGTAAAGCGCAAAGCATCGCTGCCATTGCCGAAGCCGAAAATGCGTTCTGGCGCTACGAAGTTTCGGCCTTTTTCACCAGCCGCAAACGGGCGGGATGGCCCATCTCGGCCGATTATACTGTTGCCGGACAGCCCGAAGCTTTCATGCCTGCCTGGAAACATGCTTTCTCCGGACCGGCCAGCTACGACGGCACCGCCGAAGTAATTATTCCGAATCCTTTCCGAGAAGGATTTACCTTCGACGGGTGGTACGACAATGCTGAATTCGCCGGTAACAAGATAACTTCGATCGCTGCCGGCGCCGAAGGCGATAAAACCCTCTATGCCAAATGGATCGAGTATATACCGTCGTGTAACGAGGTAAAATCGCTCGCCGAAGGCGTTACTACCAAAGCAGGAGGTATAGTTACGTATGTGAACGGAACTACGGCCTATATTCAGGATGCAACCGCAGGTTTGAAGATCGAATTTGCCGAAGCTCCTCAACTGGAAGCCGGCGATAAGATCACGCTTTCGGGAACGGTTGGAACGATCGGAACCTACAAAAAAGTGACGAATGCGACCTTGTCGTCAAAAGAAAAGAGCACCCCCCCCGCTCACCAGAGTATCGCTCTGGCCGTGCTGAAAGCCGACCCTGCTCCTTACATGTTCGAATACCTGTATTTCGAAGGATTGAAAATTTCGGAATATGGCACCGGTACCGTTACCCTGGCCGACGATGCTTCCAATACTATTGTGTTGCACGCAACCCTTAATCAGGCTACCCTGCCTGTTCACACCAAGGTAAATGTAAAAGCCGTTGTAACCTTCGATACCGAACTCATCCTGGTGGCCGCCACCGACAAGGTTACTGCCTCCCCGGTGCCGCGCAAGGACCCATCGGAGTACGCTCCGCTCGCCGAAGGCAAATATACTCTTTCGAGCAAGTGGATGGTTTCCAGCACACTCGACAACCTTTCGGCCAACCCTATCGGCACATCGAGCATGGTACGGGGTATGGCAGCCAAAAACGGCAAGATGTACTTCATCGATCGTGAACTCAAACGGCTTACAATTGTCGACGGAGCTACAGGCGATCGCCTGCCGCCGTTGAAACTGGCCGACAATCTGTTTACCTACACCAATGCCGAACAGCAGGTGGTAACCGCAGGTACGCTACCGTTCAACGATATTAAACTCGACGGAGCGGGTAATGTGCTGGCTGGCAACTGCATTACCTCCAACGCCCAACCTTTCCAGGTGTGGAAAATCGACCTTGAAACCGGTGCAGGCACCTTGATTATTCACGAGATACTGAAAGATAACCCCGACTTCGCCGGAGCTACAACCCTTCGTTTCGATGCCTTCGGAGTGGTGGGCGATGTAACCAAAAACGCCATCATCATGGCCGCCAATGCGTCGGCAATGGAAGCCTACAAGTGGACCATCACCAACGGAGTGGCCGGAAAAGCCGAAGTAATCATCATCGATACCGGCGTCGGTGCCGACGGAACCTTCCTCAAAGGCCTTACCAACCCGGGTACTGCACCTCAGATTTTCCCGCTCGACGAAAACTTCTTCTATATTGACGGCTGGGATACTTTGCCTACGCTGATCGACATGAATGGTAACATAGTGGATGGTTTCTACAATGTCCCGAAAGATGTTGAAGACTGGTCGGTCGGCCTGGCCAACCGGAAAGGTCACAACGGATTGGTTGAATTCGACCTCGCCGGCGAACATTTCTTTATCATTGCATCAATGAATACAGCGGGCACTCCTCCTTCTTCGTTCCGCTTATTTAAATGGGCCAATGCCGGCAAAGAATTCAAGGATATTCAATCTTTGTGGACACTTCCTGCCAATGGAATGGGAGCCGTTTCCAATCCTTACCGTACTGCCGTGCCTTCGGTGGAAGTGAACGAAACCACAAAGGTGGCCACCATCTACCTGTACACCGGCGAAAACGGATATGGTGTATATGAATTTAAAATCAATGCCGGCACCAATGTCGACAATACCGATAATACGCCGATGATGATCACGGTCGCCGACAACCGGATCCAACTTGCCGAAACTGTTGCGGCAATTGAAGTTTATAATGTGGCCGGTCAGCGCATCGCCGCCGCACACCATACGACCCATGTCGTTGTTCCCGACTCGAAGGGAGTTTTGGTGGTTACCTTCACCGATCTCAAAGGAGCAAGCCACATACGAAAAGTGGTGATCCGATAAATCCAAGCCTCCGGGCTCCTCTTTAACTAAACGCGGAGCCCGCAAAATCACTGTTATTTTGCGGGCTCTTCGTTTTCCCTACCTTTATCAACAGTACCTGCAAACACCTTCTGTCATGTCTATTGTATCACTTGCACAATCCACACGATCCGGCTCTAACAAGCTCTGCATCATATGCTTATTTTTTCTATCGATTAGCATCGGATTGCTTTCGGCTGCCGAAACTATTGTGATCGACGGCAAAACCTACACCCTCGACACGCTGGCCAATTTCAAGGTAGGCCCCGGGAGCAGGTATACAGCGCTCCGGTTGCAAAGCAACTCCCGTCTCGACCTGTATTTTCTGACCGTCGACACCAGTAATCCGTACGTAACCATCAGGGCCGCGCTGGGGCGCGATTCGATTTACACGGGCGAACAACCTTCGGCTGTGGCAAAACGAAAGAGTAATGACGGAGCTGTGTATTTTGCCGGCACCAATGGCGATTTTTATGCTACCTCGGGCTATATCGGCTATCCGGTCGGAGGATGCGTGGTGGATTATGAAATTGCCCGCCCGCCTGCCGCGGATCGAAAGGTAATCGCCTTTGAAAACGATAAAATTCCATTTATCGGCACCATGACCTACGATGGCTATCTTACCAGGGGCACCGATACGATGCCTATCAACACGGTGAATCACCTGCGCAACACCAACCAGCTGGTGCTCTACAATCAGCACAACGGCAAGACGACTCGTACCAATTCCTTTGGCACCGAAGTACTGGTGGAGTTGGTACCCGGGCAGCAGTGGAAGGTGAACGGCGCGGTCCGCCTGAAGGTGACCAAAATAGAAAAAGACAAAGGGAACATGGCTATTCCCAAAGGCGCTGCCGTGCTCTCGGGGCATGGCACAGCGGCAACTCAATTAAATATGCTGGCCGTAAACGACGAGCTGGATCTGATGCTCGGTATCGACAATGCCGGGGTGAAAACCTCTTACTCGCAAATGATAGGGGGCGACAACCGGAGTCCGATGCTCAACGAGGGGGTCGTGGAAACGGCTCAGGTATGGAACGAATTACATCCGCGTACGGCCCTTGGCTATTCGCAGGATAAGAAAACAGTGATTTTTTGTGTGGTCGACGGCCGGGGATCATCGGCAGGGGTTACTACCAAACAATTGGCCGAACTGATGAAAAGCGCAGGCGCCTGGACGGCTTTTAATGTCGACGGAGGTGGCTCGAGTTCGATGTATGTAAAGGACTTCGGACCGATGAACGTGCCGAGCGACGGAACCGAACGCGCAGTTGCCAACTCCATTTTTGCCGTATCGTCGGCACCCGCCGATGCGGTTATTGCCTCCATCGAAAGCTACGAAACCACCATTCGACTTCCAAAGTTCGGTGTGTTCAAACCGCGGTTTCTGGGATACAACCGGTACGGCATGCTCATCAACAAAGATGTGCAGGGAGTGGTGTTATCGTGCGATGCAGCTACGGGCCACATTAATGCGAAAGGTGAGTTTGTATTCTCGGGAAATACCAGTGGAAAACTAACCGCCACTTACGGCGACATATCGACTACCGTCAACGTAGTGATGGCCGGCGAAGCCGAAATATTCATCCGGCTCGATTCGCTCGTCATCGACAACAACTTCGGTTATCCCATCGAAGTACAAAGCAAAATAGGACTCAACACCATGACCGTATTACCTTCGGCTTTAAACTGGACGATACGAGATGCCTCCGTTTGCAGCATCGACGACGGGATACTTACAGGGCTTCAAAATGGCAGTACCACCATCGTGGGTAAGCTGGGCACTTTCAGCGATTCGATCCGGGTAACGGTCGAAATCCCTACGAAAGCCCGCCTGGAGCACGAGGTGTTTCAATCTACCGATAATTGGACGCTTACCAGTTCACTGACGTCGTGGAATACTCATTTTGCGCCCGAAGCACGTCCCGCCCACTGGCAGCACGGTACTGCAGTCCGATACACCTACAGCAGCACCCGTTCGCCTTTTGTCAAACTGACGCGCTCCCTGCCTTTGTATGGCTTGCCCGATACGGTACACTTGGTAGTAAACACCGGCGATGCTTCGTTCAGTTCTGTTATTATTGGCATGAAAGCTGCTACAGCCGGCACGCCAACACCGGTAAGCTTCAATGCGGTAGGCGGCTCTTCCGATATTCAGTTAAGTATTCCCCGAAGCGCTTTTATGCATAATACCACCGATATTGCCAACTTTCCGGCAACGCTCGAATACATCACTTTTTACCTGAATACGAACAGTCATGTGGCAGCCCAAACCTATACAATCGGGCTGAAGGAAATTGCCTTACGTTATGATTACATCACAACGCATATCGATCCGGCTCCGGACCGGAACCGGTTCGTTGTATTTCCCAATCCGGCGAACGGGGCGTCGGTCGGCATCAACGGACATTTTGAAGCCGGCACCGGTATCCGGCTTAGTACCATCGACGGCAAAACGGTGTACCGAAGCATAGCATCGGGCGAATCGGCTACGATACCTGTACGCAATCTTGCTCCAGGCACTTACCTTATTCAGATTTTTACCGGCACCTCCGCCGAAACTCATCGCATAATATTACATTAAAACAGCATGAAAAAAATAATTCTGATCCTTTTGATCGCAGCTACGGGCTGCAGCATACATGCACAAAAGCCTGGCATAAGCAGGTATAACCAAGTAAACACTGAGGGCAACAAAGCCGCATTTTTCCCGGTTTTAAACCGTACCGGCGACCTCCTGCTCTATTCGTCGGGTGTATATTCGGGCTTGCAACTCCACGAGTTGGCCACCCAAAAAAACATCACCATTTCAACGGAGGCAGGCGCTGGGTATGAGCCTATTTTCGATTTAACAAACAACCGGATTTTTTATCGCTACAGCACCTTTGAAAACGGACGCAAGTTCGACGGGATGCAAAGCTACGAACTGAAAACCGGGAAAACGGTGCCCATGTTGTCGCCTCGCAGGGAACTCCGGCAGGTGCGCGGGTATAACAACGGCTTTTTGGTAGCGGCTGAAAAGCAGCTTTTAAAAGTTACGTTTGGCCGCACGGGTAACGACGATTTGTACTTCGTGACTACCGAGGACCTGAAGATGGTGCTCGTGAAAGAGGGGCGGAAACATTACCTGAATCCGCTTCAGATGGACGAAAGCCGGTATATATGGGTATCCTTGTCGCCCGACAACAACAGGATACTTTTTACGGCAGCGGGGAAGGGCACTTTTATCTGCGATTTACAGGGAAAAATCTTGCATCGGCTGAATTACCTGAATGCGCCGGTATGGTACGACGCCAATTATGTGGTGGGGATGAACGATAAAGACGACGGACATGTGGTGACAGCATCGACCATCGAACTGGTGAATATTAAAACCAACGAGCGCACGCCCGTAAGCCGGAAAGGCGAAATTGCCATGCATCCTACCGCTGCAGGCCAGGCTGGTAAAATCGCCTATCACACTACCGAGGGTAAAATATTCGTTGCCGAAGTTGTATTTAAGTAAAAACATCATGAAAAAACACCTGATACTGATCCTGCTAGCATCTATGGTTGCCGCAACATCGGCTCAGAACCTGCAGGGCGTGAAAATATACATCAATCCCGGTCACGGAGGCTACGACAGCGACGACCGGAATGTAGTAATAGCCCCTTACAAATCGGGCGACCAGGCTGGCTTCTGGGAATCGAAAAGCAATCTCGACAAGGGATTTGCACTCCGCGACTTACTTCAGTCGGCCGGAGCCACGGTAATCATGTCGCGTACTACCAACACCACTGCCGACGACCTGCCGCTTTCACAAATCGTAGCGTCGGCCAACCAGGCCGGTGCCGACTTTATGCTCTCCATTCATAGTAACGCCGGCAACGGAGTAGCCAATCACGTATTGATGCTGCATGTAGGACTCGATCCGACCGACACGCAGACCTACCCTACTTTCAACATCACCAATCCGGCCCATAAACAGCTATCCGACGACAGCCGGGCCATCAGTACCGAGATAGCCAAAAACCTGTTCACCAATGAACTTACTACCTGGTCGTCGGGCTACTCCGTACGCGGGGATAAAACCTTTGCCCGCCTTTCGATGAATTGGAGCGACGGATATGGCGTGCTGCGGGGATTGTATGTCCCCGGAGTAATATCGGAAGGTTCCATGCACGATTATATTCCCGAAACCTACCGGTTGATGAACCCGGAATACAAATGGCTCGAAGCCTGGAATTTTTACAAATCGTTTTGCAATTATTTCAATGGAGGCGAGATTCCTACCGGAAACATAGCAGGGGCGGTGCGCGACAGCCGTATCAAACTCGAATCGAATTACAATAAATTGAAAGGCCGCGACGAGATGCTGCCCTTGAACGGAACTACTGTTACACTGGTCGAAACCGGCGAAAAACACACGGTCGACTCGATGCAAAACGGGGTTTTCGTCTTTAAAAACCTGGCACCCGGGCTCTATCATGTGAAAACAGAGAAGGAAGGTTACTATCCGCTGACGCAGGAAATTAGGGTCAACAAGCATGCTGTTTCGTGGATCAACCTGAGTATGAACCGTATCAGGAATACGCCGCCTGCCATCATCAATTATTCGCCTAAGGTGGCACTTACCGACAGTGTGGATGCTTCAACCTCTATCCTGCTGGAATTTAACTGGGATATGGATGAGGCCAGCACCTCGGCTGCCTTTAGCATTACCCCTGAGGTTACTGGGAAAATTACGTTCGAGGATACGCAGTATAAAATGCGGTTCACTCCGGATAAACCTCTCGAGAAATCGACGCTCTATACGGTTAAACTGGCTAAAACGGCGTCGCATCCCGACAACCTGAGTCTGGTCGACGATTTCAGCTTCCGGTTTGTGACCAAAAGCCGCAACCGGCTGGCCCTGGTCAGCAGTTACCCAAGCGTTATGCATTCAAAAGTACACTACAACGCACCGGCATTCCGGCTTATATTCGACAAAAAACTCCATACTTCCAACTTGCAGAATTCGGTTACCGTACTCGACAGTAAACGCCAGACCGTATCGAAAAATGCCCGCTCGGTGGAAAATAACAAAATCATGTTGCCCTATGGCTCAACGTACTTCCGGCTAATCGACAATCTTATACCGGGTGAGAACTACTTCCTGGTGGTGGATGGGGCGGTTAAAGACGAGGTCGGGGTGTCGGTGGTGGAAACCATCGAAATACCTTTCACTGCTGTAGATGCCGTTTCCGGCCATCAACCGGTTGTGGATGCATTCGAAAGCCTGTCGTATTCGTACGACCCGCAAAAAAGTGCCGGCGCCGCCAATGCATCGGCATCGCTCAGCTCGTCGGCCAAACTGGCAGGCAACAGCGCTCTGCGCCTGGAGGCAAGCCTGGCCGATGAAGGTCATGTGGTGTTCAGCCCGCTTGCAGCCCTCAGTTATACCAACGAAGAGATGGCAGGCATACATGTGTTCGGCGACATGAGTGCTAATGCGCTGGAGTTCGAATTTACGGCAGGCGGCGATAAACGGTATGTACCAATTTGCACGACCGGATTTTTCGGCTGGGAATTCTTCGAAGTGGATCTTTCAGAACTGGCTCCCGCCACTGTTTATACGCTGACGGGAATCCGCATCCGCCGTTCGGCCGGTTTTGAATGGGGATCGGCTGTAGATGTGTATCTCGACAACTTACTGAAATACGACAATCCTCACTCGTCGATTCCAGGAGTAGAAACTACGAAGCCGCTGGTATATCCCAATCCTGCCAGCGAGTGGCTGAAAACCGATGCCGACGGTGCAAGCCTGAGCTTATACACGCTTACCGGCCAGCTGATTCGCACCGTAGCCGCACCTGTTATGACAACCGGCGACCTGCCTCCCGGCAGCTATTTAATTCGCATCGATGCTGGCGCTGGCGCATCCTATCAAAAAGTAATATTGCATTAACCGAAAAAAGGCGTCGTCCGGTACGGACGACGCCTTTTTCAACACTGGCTCAACCGGCTCATTTTATAAATTTGGCAGCTTTACCATTGACTCTCACAATATACATCCCTGTATTCAGATCGTGTGTAAAGATGCCGCTGGTACGGGTCGACACAACCGTTGCTCCGGTAACAGAAAAGATTTCAACCAACGATTCCTTATTCAACTCGATGGCAATACCACTTGCCGTGCGGCGCAACATCGACGAAACCGATGTTCCGGAAGTTGAAGTCGAGATGCCGGGTGCACTCACCTTATAGGCGGCAATGCCATTAAATCCTCCCAGCACGTATATATAAGCATCGGTCCCGTTAACATATACCGCAGGTTCCACAAAATGCGAAGCGTCGGTCGTTTTTCCCAGACCTGCAGCCGGGAAAGTAGCCAGCACCTCTCCATCGACAGTTACGCCTGTGGCCAATAACTTCTGAAAACGGGCCATATGACCTTCGGTAAACGTGGTACCATGATTGTTGGCGGCAAAAACCAGGTAACGGTTTTCTTCGAGCATGAATTCGGCAGCACCTCCCACACCAGCGTTCACATCGGAACGGAATGCCAGGGTGGTATAGCTTAAAGCGGTAGGTGCCGAGTTAATGGCAGTTCCATTTTTTGTAATCGTAACCAGCTGCGGACGGGTCACATTGCCATCGAACCAGAAAGAATTATCGTCGATAATCGAAATACGCGCATACGAATCGGTAATTGCAATACCCGATTCGAGCGAGGCGGTTAGAATGGTCGGATCCTGCGAAACCGGTACGTTATTGTCGATCAGCCAAATCAAGAAATCGGCAGTCCCGTTTTTATGCATAATCAAAAAACCGTCGCCTGCCTGATCGACTCTTACATCCATTCCGTAACCAACCCGGTTGGTGCCCGATCCGGTATGCGCAGTAGTGGATATAAACAATTCGGGAGTGGCTGCCGGCGAAGCCCAGCGAGCTACTTTTAAAGCCGAAGCGCTAATAATCACATTGCTGGCATAAATGGCCCCATTGCCATCAACCGCTACATCGCCGCCATAATTTGAAGCAAAACCGGCAAGACCCGGCAGGTATCCCGAACGAATTCCGGTAGATGCATTGTAAATGGCTACCTGGCTGGCATCGGCCGTCCGGGTACTTAAATAAAGATTGGCTCCATCGGGACTCACGGCTATGCCGTTCTTAACATCGTCGACCGCAGTACCCAAATTGGCCGATTGTACAGAGAACTCCCACAGCGGAGTGATAACCAGATCCTCGGCAATGACTGCCAGGGACATCAAAAAAGCAACAATAATAGCGGTAATTTTTCTCATATCAGTATATTTTTTAAGGTGAACACTAGTAACTTCCGGCATTATGACGAATCCGGCAAGGCTTCAAATTTAACCATTTTATAACTACTACGAGCTATAAAACGGTTAAAATTTGCATAAAAAGACAGTTTTAACTGTTTACTGCCGTTTTACTTCATGAATTTTGTTCCGACTCCGTTAATCCGGATAATATAAATGCCCTTTTCGAGGTCTTTGGTATAGCTTCCCGAGGTACGCACACTTTCAATTTTAGCACCATTCATGGCATATATTTCGATCAGGGCCTCCGAATCGAGTTCAATCAAAACTCCTTCCGGCGTACGAAGAATTCGAGCAGTTTGCTCAACCGCAGGATTGTGTGTCGAGATAAATGGCAACTTCGCTTCGTGTGCACCTGCATAGGTAAGCTCCGAACGATCGGTTCCCAATATATCTTTCGACACATCCGACAAGCGGGCTACAGCCAGATTCGCATCCTGCACCGACTCTCCTGCCAACAGCAAGTTACCCGCCGCAGCATTCTCAAAAGTCACATTCACCACCTTCGAACTTATATCCTTGGTTGGATTAGCGTCCTGATAATCGGTAAGGCTCAGAAAAGCAGCTACATACTTGTGAGTGCTGTTGGAAGGCAGGGTATAAAACCGGTTGAAATCGCTCTCGGGCGTAGGAACCGCACTAATGAAATACGCATTACTGTGGGTCGATTCATTACTCATAAAAATATTATTCTTTATTTCGGCTGTATTACCCGATAATTGGATCGCTGCATAATATCCGGTCGACGACGGATCGGTAAGCTGCGGCATGTAGAAGGTATTGTTGTAAATTTTACCGGCTACGCCACTGTAGAACAGATACACTAAATTGGTTGCCGTAGTCGAAGGTTTGGTTTTATCCATTCCGGCAAAGGTATTATTAAATACGTTGTAAGTAGCCCCCGACGATAACGACACGGTTCGGTGTCCGTTGCCCGAAACCTCTTCAGTAGTGGACCGGATAAATTTATTATTCAGAATATTTACGGTACCTGTTACGCCCGACGAGGTCCACAAGCCGTAACTGATGGTCCCGGCAGCTCCCGTTTGATCCTGAATAAATTCATTGCCTTCAACCAGCATATTGTTGGTGTAATTCACTTCAATCAACCGTCGGCGAGCCTGGATGATATTGTTTTTGTACACCACATTGGTAGCTTTCACCGTTGTTAGCGTACCCGAATTGGTGATACGCGAACCCATGGCCACATTATTGCCCAGGGCGGTGAGCACATTATTTTCGAAGGTGAGGTTGGTTGGACCTACTTCGATGGCAGTACCTTTACGTACCACGGCGCCCACGCAGAATGGCGAACTGGTACTGGTGGTATTGTTGATAACATTGCAATTTCTGATGGTTACATTTTCACAGTCGCCCACCACTACAATTACCCTGGCACCGGTGTGCGACGCATTCGTATTGGTAAAGGTCAAACGACGGGTAGTGCCGCCTACCGCATAACCATCGATGGTAACATTATCGGTTCCGATAGTATTGGCATCGGCCCATGCCTGGGTGAGACCAGCAGTGGGATAACCAATCACCAGGTGTCCGGTAGGACTCGTGTTATCGGTCAGCTGCGTAAAAGTAACAGTACGATCGGCATCGGCGTCGGGCCGAATAACAATACTAAACCCACCGGTGTTAACTCCCAGGCCGATATTGGCAGCTTCGGTAATGTCTGAGGTGATCTCGAGCACTACATTGCCTGTTAACCCTTGCGTATTGAGTGCCTCAAACGCAGCATTCAACGAGCTGAAGTTGGGTGCAGTTTCCGAAACACCCACTTTATACACACCCGAAAGTCCGGCAGCACCCGCAGCCAGGAGAGAAAGAACCATAAAAATGGCCAGGAAAGTGATCTTTTTCATATACTTCTGTTTTTAGTAAAGTGATTTATTTTTTAATAATTCGTTTTGTAACAATACCGGATTGAGCATGTACACGAACAATATAAGCTCCTGGTGGTAACGACGACACCTGCAGCTCGGCCGATTCGGAATACAGATCTTCAGTCAGCACCAGCTTCCCGTTTAAATCAAACAGTTCCACTTTTTTCAAACCGGTTGCGTTTGCCGCTATACGCAACACATCGCCAACTGGATTCGGGAACAGCTTGACCGGTTCGTCGGAGACAGCCACTGGATTGTCGACCGAAGTATGGAGAACTACAATCCGGTAAGCCGGCGCAGCGTGGGTTACAAACCGGTTGTCGGCCTTGGGCATGGCCCATACTCCCAGGCGCTCGCTCGTATTGGAAATAACATACAGATTACCCGCCAGGTCGTACGATAATCCAACCGTATTAGTACCCATGGCTGGTTTTATCGAATGCATCAACCTCAAGGCAGGCGCACCCGAAGCATCGAAACGAACCTCAAACACCTTGACTTCGTTGGAACATCCCATGGCAAGCCGTTTGCCGTCGGGATGAACTGCCAGACCGCCCATTACCGAGTTTCCGATCAGCAGCGGAGTTAAACCCGAATTGAACCGTACCGCTCCGGTTCCGTCGACATGAATCAACGAAGGGATAGCGGCCGCATCTTCGAAACGATACTGGGAAATCCACCAACCCCCTCTGCCGTCGGGCGCGATACACGAATTATAATTTTGTTGCAGATTGCCATTCAATCCATCGTTGTACACAATCGCATCGGGAGGCGTTTGCCGGGGCGATGCAAGGGTTCCGATAGTGTACTGCAACAGATTACCTCTGTTGGCAGCCACTGCGTCAACATAGTATTTATCAAACGTAAACAAACGGGTGTTTTCGCCGGTACCTGTCACCCAGCAATGCGAAATGGCTCCGTGAATGTTCACCCCGTTGTACTTGGCCAGTCCTGTAGTGATGCTCAATCCGGAAAACACCGGAGTAAATGCATCGGCAGGACGTTCGGGATCCATACGCCACACCCCGGGATTAGTATCGCTCCAGTCGGTTAAATACACCCAACCATCCTCCCCAACACTTACACGCATCGGCGAACCGGCTCCTGCCCATGCCACACCGCCGCCGTATGCCGTAGCTCCCTGTAAAGTGACATCTTCAAGGGCCGAATTCAAAATATAAATGCCATCGGTAGTGGTACGCGAAGTAACGGCGCCGCCGATCGTTTCCGAAGCATATACCCTTCCGAAATACTTACTCTCCATCGAATTATCGACCGCTACTCCTCTGGGCGAATAGAATTGCAGCTGCGACACCCCGTCGGATGAAAGTTTCATCGGACGGTCGATACCCGAAGCTTCGGCTTCAATACTCCAACTATAGGTACCTTCGCCCAACTCCATTTCGGCAAAAGAGAAATCACGTGTATTGACACCTTTCGGCACCGGTCCTAAATCGATGGTTTTGGTGACCGCCATATCGCCGGCTTCTTGCAGATGCAATAAGGTAGCCGACGAAGCTTCGTTGAGCGTAAACCGGAACCGGTATCCGTCCGTAAGGGTTTCCATCGACAACTCCGAGGCAAAAATATTCGCTTTTACTGCCGGCGCCACCGTTTTAAACCGCGCCACTCCCTGCATGCCGGCCAGCAACAACAGGTCGATGTCGTAGCCCGTAACCGCCGCTCCGGCTGCCATGTAAGGCACCTTCCCCGACGCAGCACTCTCGGTGGTATAACTATCGGAAACCGCCACTGCCTGACCTAAACCATTGGTCACATTGTATAATCGTATGGTCACAGCCGACGAATCGGCGGTACTCTGCGGGGCAGCCATCAGAATAGCTCCGGCATGCCGGAAAAACGAACCGCCAAACGAAACAGCGGGTACTTCGGCAGTAAAACTGCCATGAGCAATCAACGGATCACGATCGGGGCGCGACCAGTCGAACTGAAAATCGGTAGGCTGCAACTTCTCACTGTCGATCACAATGCGATCGTTGGCAAAGGGCGAAACCGTAAATTTCAATTTCTTTCCCCAGAGCGCTTCGGTATATGCAGCCGCATCGAGCATGTATTTATACCCTACCGCCTGTTGCCCTTCTTCATAATTTAATCCTACGATGCGTATCGCCCGGCTGCTGCCCGTAGTAACCGACGGAGTATACACCCTACACCTCCAGCGCGGACCACTCACCGCCATCGTCTCGCCCATTTCCCCGTTCGACCAGTTACCCTGGCTCTGAGTCTGGAACAAAAGCGAAGGAGCAGCAGTATCGTCGTCCCAGCTATATACCTTGAAATACCGTCCCTGCGTTTCGGGCAATCCGACTACCTCTTTGTTGCAAGCCAACAAATAACCATCGGATGTAAAAGCCATATCGCTCAGTGCAAGCTGACCGCCACTTATACCCGTCAGGTTCATTTCCGTAATCACACTATTGGTGGTTGCATTCACCACCAATATCTTAGGTTCGGTGGTCAACACATACCATTTATCGTTTCGATACAGCACCTTACGCACCGTAGCTGCATTCAACCATCCGGGCACCTGCGAAGAGGTCCGGTTAAAGGCATAGTTCTCCAGCACAACCGCCCCGGCTTCCTGAACAGGATCGGGATAGTTGGGAGTAGTATCGCGCTGTACCACCAGATCCGGGTTGACAAGCATCATCGGGACAAAGGTAGTCGTCGAAGCCGTTACGGCCACTGTAGTATCTTTGGACGTGTGATGGGCAGCCGAAACACGAAGTTTATAGGTTCCCGGCTGTAAGGCGTGAAAGGCAAACACTCCATTGTACAAAGTATCCACCTCATAACCGGCTAATGAGTCGCCTGACTGATTCATCAGTTTCACGCGTGCACCGTTCAGAGGCAACCACCGGTCGTGGGTACCTGCCTTGTAAACATACTGGGCATGATTGAGGGTTTGATCCACTCCTTTCACAAATCCGGCGATGACCCCCGTAGCAGGTAAAGCAGTCTGAAAATAATCGCAGAAATACCGGTGAAAATTTGTCGCCTCCAGCTTACAATAATCGGCATTCAACAACCGGTGCGTCTCGGGTTTATAATCGTGAAACGAACCCTCGGATAAAAAACCGGGTACCACCAGCGGAGTCAGCACACCCAAGCCGTAGGTACCATAAAAAGTCGAATCGCCTCTTATATTGGTTGTCGTCGCATAGTGCGTCCACACCGTAAGCTGATTGTTGAGCAACCGGGGCCAGGCTTTCTGGGCCTGAACCAGACTTTGCGGATATTTAGGAGCATTATCGCGGCCGTGAAACAACAAAAGCAGGTAATTGGTCCCTACGTTGTTGCCTACGGCATTGCTGTGAATCGACAAAAATGCATCCACATTATTGGCATTGGCCTCGGCGGCAATTTCGGAAAGCGAACGGTCGTCCTCGGTACGGTTGCGGGTGCGCGACATATACACGGTGGCGCCGTTGGCCTGAAGCAGATCGCGGAGGTACAGCCCCTTCACCAGATTACTTTTCGACTCCCAGAACCCCAGCGTATCGCCCATGGCAAAGGGGATGGTTTGAATATTACGATCGTTGGCATCCCAGCCTCCGTGACCCGGATTCAGGTAAATTTTAACCCCTGTGAAATCGGCAGCGGAGAGGTTCATACATACAAAAAACACCATCAGAATAAGCTTATCTTTTTTCATGGTCGGGTCCTCCTAGCGTAACTTAATATTCAGAATATAGACTTCACCTTTATCGGTATTGAAAGCAATTTGATTGCCCCCCGGCGAGACGGCCGGATACATGGCTACAAAATCGGACGCAGTGGTAAGCTGCTGTTTTTTATGTCCATCTGCCGATACCAGCCAAAGAACCGATTCAACTACCCGTCCGCCATCGTCTTTATCGTCCATGCCCACTACCCAGGTGTTGCTGAGCCATACGGGAGCATTCAGCTTACCCAGCGCTACAGCATTTTTTCCACTCAGGGTGGAAACATAGGTCCCACGCCCTGCGGCGGTAAACAAAAGTTTCGTGCCATCGGGCGAAATCGACGGCCAGATATAACTCGCATCGCCGCCCAGCGGATCAATTATTTTACGACCGGCCGAAGAATACACGACCATCTTCCGGTTTTCGATGGTGACCATACTCTTTATTTCGGCTTGCTTCACAGCCCCTCTTTGCAGCTTGCCGGCTTTCACATACAATACCCGCTTACCCGCAAAAGCAGGTGTGATTGCCTCACGCCCCGGCTCGGTGAGCTTCTGTTTTTCACCTGTCGCCAACGAAATGCGGTGCAAGGAATTGTGCCGTAGCTTATTTACCAACTCGATTTTTGTAAACACCAGCTCCCCGCCATCCTCACTCAATCGAGCGGCGTAACCTGCTCCGGGTTCCGCAGTCAACACCTCCATCAAACGGGTATTCAAATCCCATTTTTTCAATCCTGAATAATTGGCCGACGTCAATAACAAATACGAACCATCGTGTCCGAATTGCGGATAAAAATACCCGCCGGCTACTGGAAATTCCTGCTTGTCCACCGATAGTACTTCCAGATACTGAGCCGCAAGTCCGGGCAACAACAACGTAATCAAAAACAGTAAAATTGGTTTCTTCATGGTAGCACTAGTTTGAGTCGCAGCAGTACTCAGGACGCACGAACAACCCACTCGGTAGTTGAACCAGGCTCACCGGAGTATTTCCGCAACAGATTTAAGATTAACATTTTCAAACTATTAGTTAACAAATTAAGACCAAAAAATGTTTAATAATCCACAAAATATCCGTCGTTCGTACCTGCACGGATCACCTGGGCACATAGCCGCTTTCTCCGATGACACGTTTCCCTGCTTCCGTCTGCAACCATTGATACAATTTATAGGTCATTGAGTTGTGGTCTACATCGGAACGAATGGAAACGTAAACATTGGCGACAAACGGATACGACTTATTTTTTATCGACTTTGCGTCCGGATAGACTTTATTGATCTCGATACTTTTTACATTGCCTGCTCCAACGGCGTCACGGATAATATATTCTTTGTAATAATGCGGTGAAAAACAGATTCCGTTGCGATACATAGACAGTTCCGTATAAACCGCCGACATGGTCGAAATGATTTCATCGTTATGACCGACCTCCCAATCCGGCATTCCTGTATTATCCATCACAATTTCTTTCATCATTTCCTGACTACCCGAATTCGCATTTCTGATAAACGGCTTTATCGCTTCATTCGCACCGCCGAGCTCGTTCCAATTCGTAACATTCCCCAGGTAGATATCCTTAACCTGTTTAACTGTCAGCGAGTTGACACTATTTTGTTTGTTCAGAAGAAAAACCAGCGCATCCAAAGCAATAGGCGTTTCAATCAGCGAAACACCAACACTTTCAGCATACGATCGCTCATCCGCCGACATTTTCCGGGCCGAAATAATCATATCGGCCCGATGATCTATTAAGTTAATAATGGACTGGTGTGTTTGAGATGACTTTATCCTTTCTCCAAAAAAATTGTCAGGAACGTCTTCTCTATTGGGCTCTAACCGCCAAATACCGTTTCCTGCCATAAAAGGCCTCCATTCATAACGCCAACCTAATAATTTACACGCAATCAGTGTATTCAGAGGTTCGGTCGACGAAGAACCGTCGACCCTGGGATAGTTGTGGACGGTTAATCCATCGATTTCAGACAACCGGTCGTCTTCCCTGTCACAAGCCGGAAAAATAGTTGCCACTGCAAGGCAGCTTGCTAGCACAACCAAAAGTCGTAAATGTAATCCGTTTTTTAACATGTTACAAAAAATTTAATTTGACAATGCGTTAAATACTTTGCTGTATCTGCCATCTAATCTAATCTCATCTGCTTTCTG
Source organism: Paludibacter sp. 47-17 (assembly GCA_001898935.1). Lineage (GTDB taxonomy): Bacteria > Bacteroidota > Bacteroidia > Bacteroidales > Paludibacteraceae > Paludibacter. The sequence continues at coordinate 199,001 of MKVT01000020.1, read as the reverse complement.
CGTTTATTGGTCCGCCGGCACCCGCGGCAGCACGATAAGGATCGTTGAGGGAATCCTGTTCTTTCTCGATAATCTGACCGTATGCAGCCTGAGATTTCCCTTTTGGGTACTCTTCTACAATAAGGCGACCTATTTCATGATAAATGAGAATAACCGGTCTGTTAACCGATTGACCAACAGGCGTCCCTGGCTGATAGCATCCAAGCAGGTAGTTTCGTATCAAAATCACCTGTGTTTAGGTCTGATTCACTCATGGTATTGTCTTTCAGTATCCAAAGATAAATTAATTTCTACAAACTGCCATCTTCTTTTTCTTGCAATAATCCATAACAGATGCATATAAACCAATTTAAAAGCGCTGAGCAGCTTACGGATTGGAGAAACGGAGACGCTTTGCCGGGTAACCGGGGAATGCCCGCGGTTCGGCATCGACTCCATACAACGATTTCTGAAGAATGTGCTCCAGGTTTACGAATAGAGAACAGAAAGTTTTCAATAGCACCTCCACAGTATTTGCGAATCTGCGTCTCTAGTGGTCAGCAAATCGTCGAAAGGTGCAATTGCGTTACTTTTGATGATAATTGTTAAGGGCTTAATGCTGCAAAATTGTCCCGGATTTGACTTACCGGGAGGGTTTATCCGATATGCATCTACAGGCAAAAACACCTTCGGATATGTTATTTAATGTTTTTATATGTTATATTATGCTTAATGATATATATGGATTACAACTATGAAAATTTTATTAACAATTACAGTTTGCAACTAAATAAGCCTGCTGAGTAATAAAAATATACTAAAGACATTTTTTACAAATAAACACGATAATTATTAACTATTTTTCAAAACAATTACCATATCAATCCAACAAAACACCAATAAACCCCGCCGTTTTTATCAATATTTAAAAACAATTACTTTTGCCACCGTCGGATGAAAAGTTCTGCCTTCCGACTCAGCCAACCCACCAGCAGAACATCATCGTTAACCAATTATTAAATCTGTAAAATGCAAAAACGAATTCTCACACTGTTCTTGTGCATGGCGTTAATTACCAGCGCTTTTGCACAGTTCTCCGTAAGGGGAACCGTTTCCGACACAGAGGGAGCTCCGGTAATGGGGGCAACCGTCCTGGAGAAGGGAACCACCAACGGTACGATTACCGACTTGAACGGCAAGTACAGCCTTCAGGTGAAAAATTCTTCTGCAGTGCTTACTTTCTCCTATGTAGGGATGACCACCCTGGAAATCCCCGTAGCAGGCAAAGCGCAAGTAAATGTAACGCTATCTACTTCGGCGGTTGCTATCGACGAAGTAGTGGTAACCGCTCTGGGCATTTCGCGGGAAAAGAAAACCCTCGGCTATGCCTTGCAGGAAATCAAGGGCGAATCGTTGCTTGAAGCCCGTGAAACCAATATTGCCAATGCTTTATCGGGAAAGGTTACCGGCTTGCAGGTTATTCGCTCCAGCAACGGCCCCGCCGGTTCTTCCAAACTGGTATTGCGCGGTTACAGCTCACTCACCGGCGACAACCAGCCCTTGATTGTTGTGGATGGTATTCCGGTTGAAAACTTTACCGGCGCCAGCAACAACGACTACTGGAATCCTTCCACCGACATGGGTAATGGTTTGAGCGACATCAATCCGGAGGATATCGAAAGCATGTCGGTACTGAAGGGAGCTTCGGCTGCCGCATTGTACGGCTCGAGAGCTGGTAACGGGGTCATTCTTATTACCACCAAATCGGGAAAGAAACGCGAGGGGCTGGGCGTTACCCTTTCATCGTCGATCGGATTTGAACAGATTCTTACTACTCCCGAAATGCAGTCGTCGTTTGGTCAGGGAGCCGATGGTATTTTCGACAACCGCAGCAGCAGTAGCTGGGGACCGCAAATTACCGGTCAAAGCGTCACCAAGTGGGATGGCAGTGCCTCAACACTTCAGGCGTTCAACAATGTTCAGAATTTCTTCAAAACAGGACTAAACCTGAATAATAACGTATCGTTCCAACAACAGATCAACAACACTTCGATTTACACGTCGCTTACCCGCACCGACGACCAGAGCATGATCCCGGGCGCCAAACTGACCCGCACCAATTTGATGACCCGGGCGCTGGCTAAATTAGGTCAAAGCCAGAAATGGACGCTCGACACTAAAGTTCAGTATATCCAGTCAAAAGCGCACAACCGCCCGCTATCGGGCCACAACAGCTCCAACAGCTTCCGTACCATGTATCTGCTTCCGGTTTCGATGGACATCCGCGACTTCTCGACTCCTGTAAACGACCTTGGCACCATGGTTTGGTACGGTGGCGGTCAGCAGGTGAATCCCTACTGGTCGGAACTTTATAACCTGAACGACGATTCGCGCGATCGTTTCATCTTCCACGGCTCGCTGCGTTACGACATCAGCGATTGGTTGAAAGCGGAAGTAAAAGGAGGTGCCGACATGTACACCAACAACACCGAAAGCAAACAATACGGCGGCAGCCCGCTGGGAGCCACCGGCCGCTACAGCATGGGCAAGAACACCTTTGCCGAAACCAACTACAGCGCTTTAATTACTGCCCAGAAAGACAATCTGTTCGGAAAAATCGGCGGGATGGCTACCATAGGCGGCAACCTGATGAAACAACTCTCGAGCGGAATCTCCGGAAGTTCGGGCGAACTCGAAGTACCCAATCTGTTCTCGCTGAACAACGGTAAAAACAATCCGTCGGTGGGCGAATCGTTCAGCACGAAGAAAATCAATTCGGTGTATGGGATGCTGCAACTGAACTACGATGGTTACCTGTTTCTCGAAGGCACATTCCGCAACGACTGGTCGTCGTCGCTTGCTGCCGAAAATCGCTCGTACTTCTATCCTTCGGTGAATGCTTCGTGGGTGATCACCGACATGCTGAACAAAATGGACAAGCAGACCAACTGGCTGAGTTACGGTAAAGTGCGTGCCTCCTACGCCATGGTGGGTAACGACCTTCCGCCTTATCAGCTCTACAATACCTACTGGATCGGGAAAGACCCGCTTGGAAATACCACAGCCGGATTAGGAAATACCCTGTACGATAAAAATGTATTGAGCGAATTGATTAAATCGCTGGAATTCGGTGCCGACATCCGCTTCTTTAACAACCGGCTTGGCTTTGACTTCACCTGGTACAAATCCAATGCGACCCGTCAGCTGATCAATCTGCCGATGGACCCGCTCAGCGGATTCTCCAGCAAAAAAATCAATGCCGGCAACATTCAGAACAAAGGGATTGAATTAACCGTGAATGCCTCGATTATTGAACCTGCGAAACAAAGTTTCGGCTGGGATATCCAGGTGAATTATTCGAAAAACAACAATACCATCGAAGAATTGTACGACGACATTGACGTGTATGCCCTCGGCGGTTTCGACAACCTGCAGATTCTGGCCCATGTCGGAGGTGAATACGGAGAAATCTGGGGCACCACCTACAAAAGGGTAGAAGACAAGAACAGTCCGTATTTCGGCAAAATGATTCTTACCGCCGATGGTTTACCACAAGGCAATACCGAGAAAAAGAAGATTGGCTCGCAGGTTCCCGATGCATTGGTAGGTGTGACCAACACCTTCAGCTACAAAGGACTTGCATTAAGCTTCCTGATCGATGGCCGGTTTGGCGGTGAAATGTTCTCGACTACCAATCAGGCTATGCAGGCAGCCGGAACAGCAGCCGTAACAGCGCCGGGCGGCGTCCGCAACGACATGACCCTGGATGGAGTTATTGCCAGCGGTACCGACTTTATCCCCAATACCAAATCGATTACCACCCAACAATACTGGGCCACTGTAACAGGAGCGACCGGAAACTTAGGAATTGGCGAAGCCAATATCTACGACGCCACCAACATCCGTCTGCGTACGCTGCAACTTACCTACGACTTGCCTTCGAAGCTATTGGCCAACACAATACTTCAGCGCGTAAAAGTAGGTTTCTCGGCCAACAACTTATGGTTGATATCCAGTCATATGAATGGTGTAGATCCGGAGTCGACCTTTGCCACAGGCACCAACGCTGTAGGATTTGAAAACACGGCGCCTCCTACCTCAAGAACATATTTATTCAACATCACCTTAGGATTTTAAAAAAAACAATCACATGAAAAATAAAATAAAATCAGCACTTCTGCTGCTGATCGGAGCCACCACCTTTGCATGCTCCGATTTCGACGAACTGAATGTTGATCCAAAAGCGGCCGGCATCGAGCAGGTTCAGGTCGAATATATCCTGAACAATGCCATTATCAACGCACAACAGGATCCGCATATTGCCGAACGTGCATTTGTATTGTACTGGAAAACGGCTGCACGGCACCAGCTTACAACAGGGATAGCCGGTGGAACCTACAACGACGGCTGGAGCAGCGATTATTACAGTTATCTTTCGGGATGGCTCAAATCGGCCAATTTAGCCGTATCGGTTGCTCAGGAAAAAATAAATAGCGGGCTGGCATTACCTTATACCAATAATCTGTTGCAATTTGCCCGCATATGGAGGGTTTACCTCATGAGCGAATTCACCGACAATTTCGGCCCTATGCCTATCGATGCGTTTAATGGCACCAACCCCGAATTCAAAAGCGAAAAAGAGGTATATTACTTTATGTTGGGCGAACTGGCCGATGCAAGCTCGAAAATCGACCTGAACGCGCCCGAAATACCTGCCACCAACACCAAATACGATCAGGCTTACGGTTTCAATTATGCAAAATGGCAGAAATACGCGAATTCAATGCGGTTGCGACTGGCCATGCGCCTGTCGGAAGTAGATGCCGCCAAAGCGAAAACAGAGTTCGAAGCCGCAGCATCGAAACCCCTGATTACCGCTGCCGACGATATATTTGGAGTTTCCGAACGTCCGGGATGGGATGCTTTAACGGGCGTAATGAGTCGTGAATGGAACGCGCAGATTTTATCGGCTACCCTCAATAACTTATACCTCGGATTGGGAGGTATTAATTCGGCCGATGTACTTCCTGCCGCCATGCACGGTAAAATCAAAGCCGACGATTACATGGGCATTAAATACGACCAGCATCTTCCTACCAAAACCAACGATCCTTCTACCGGATTCTGGCTCGATGGCCTGCCCGCAAAAATGGATCCTCGCGCTTACAAAGCGTTTATTGTTCCGGGCGACTTTACGAACCCCGACTTCTGTTTCTATCCTTCGTGGGATCAAACCGCCCGTACCACCAAACGTAATTTGCTGAATGCCGACGGTTCGAAGTTTATCGAAATCGATGCAAGCTATTGCTGGAACGCCCATACAATTGGCAACTGGGGCCCCGTTTCATCGCTCAACCAGGTGCGGAACTTCGTCGGAACCATGCCCCGTCTGAGTCAGAAATTCCGCGGAAGCGAATCAAAACGGATTTTCTTCGCCGATTGGGAAACCTATTTCCTGCTGGCCGAAGGAGCATTGAAAGGATGGAATGCCGGAACAACCGCAAAAACCGCTTACGAGAACGGAGTTCGCGCCAGTTTCGCCTATTGGGGCCTTTCGTCCCATGCCGATGCCTACCTGGCTTCGGAAAATTATAACCGTGCCGGTACTTCCGCAAAATTTGATCATACCGCCGAACCTCCCGCTACCGTTACCAAAGTGTATATCGATGGCTATACCGGACTTCCGGGCGTACACACCTACACTTATCCATCCAATACCATTTATAAAAACGGTACCGTCAAGAACGATCAGCTGACCAAAGTCATCACCCAGAAATATATTGCGCAGGTACCCTGGTTGCCCCTTGAAGCCTGGAACGACCACCGCAGGCTGGGCTTACCCTTCTTCGAAAACATCGCGGTGGAACTGGCCAACACCGATTTACCCGATCTTACCGCGTCGAACTACATGACCAATAGTGTAAAGTTCTTCCCGCAACGATTGAAATATCCGTCGTCGCTGGTCAACACCAACCCCGAAGGTTATGAAGTAGCTGTCAGCCTGTTGTCGGACAAGAAAGATGCTGTGCTTACTCCGCTCTGGTGGGCAAAGAAACAGTAAATCAGAATTATTGCCGCAGTCATTCAGGAGGAAAACTATCAGGTTTTCCTCCTGTCTTATTTATATTCCGTGCTTTTTTTGTACTTTTGCAGCAATTTTGAAATAACTGATTATGAGTATAGAACTAAGCGAACAGGAACTGTTCAGACGCCAGAGCCTGGCGAAGTTACGCGAAATGGGCATCGACCCCTATCCCGCGGCCTTGTATCCAACCGATGCATATTCCACCGATATAAAAGCTGAATTTAAGGATGAAGAGAGTGGAAAACCCGTTTGTATTGCCGGAAGATTGATGAGCCGCCGTATCATGGGAAAGGCTTCGTTCATGGAACTCCAGGATTCGAAAGGCCGTATCCAGGTCTATGTAAGCCGCGACGACATCAGCACCGAAGCACAACCTGAAATGTACAATACGGTATTTAAGAAATTGCTGGATATCGGCGATTTCATTGGCATCAAAGGCTATGTGTTCCGCACCCAGATGGGCGAAATTTCGGTTCATGCTCAGGAACTTACCGTTTTATCGAAAGCGCTGCGCCCGCTACCGATCGTGAAATACAAAGACGGGGTTGCCTACGATGCTTTTGAGGATCCGGAACAGCGCTACCGTCAGCGTTACGTCGACCTGGTGGTAAACGAAGGCATCAAGGATATTTTTATCAAACGTACGAAGGTATACAATTCCATGCGCGAATACTTCAACGGCATGGGCTATATGGAAGTGGAAACGCCGGTGCTCCAGTCGATTCCCGGTGGCGCCGCCGCCCGCCCGTTCATCACTCACCACAACGCGCTCGATATTCCGCTTTACCTTCGCATAGCCAATGAGCTGTATCTGAAACGGTTAATCGTAGGCGGATTCGAAGGGGTGTACGAATTTTCGAAGAATTTCCGCAACGAGGGGATGGACCGTACGCACAATCCGGAATTTACGGCCATGGAAATCTATGTGGCCTACAAGGATTACAACTGGATGATGGAGTTCACCGAAAAAATGGTGGAAAAAATATGCCTGGACGTGAACGGCACTACCGAATTGCAGGTGGGCGATAAAAACATTTCGTTTAAAACTCCTTTCAAACGGGTCACGATGATTGATGCGATCAAGGAACACACGGGCATCGACATCAATGGAATGAACGAAGACGAACTACGTGGGGTATGCAGGCAATTGCATATCGAAGTGGATGCTTCGATGGGTAAAGGCAAACTGATTGACGAAATCTTCGGCGAAAAGTGCGAAGGCAAGTATATACAACCTACCTTCATCACCGATTATCCGATTGAAATGAGCCCGCTGTGCAAGCGTCACCGCAATAATCCCGAGCTTACCGAGCGCTTCGAACTCATGGTGAACGGCAAAGAACTGGCCAATGCGTATTCGGAGCTCAACGACCCTATCGACCAGCTCGGACGCTTCCAGGATCAGCTGAAACTGAGCGAAAAAGGCGACGATGAAGCTATGCATATCGATATGGACTTTGTTCGTTCGCTCGAATATGGGATGCCGCCTACCTCGGGAATGGGTATAGGAATGGACCGCCTGGTGATGCTGATGACAGGCCAGCAGGCCATTCAGGAGGTATTGTTCTTCCCGCAAATGAAACCGGTTGTGACAAAAAAAGACGACGACGAAACCTCAGAGAAGTAAGCTCATGGCTGACCGACAACGAATTGCAGTACTTGGCGGAGGTAGCTGGGCCACAGCTATCGCTAAGATTGTATTAAGCAATGCATCCGAAATAAACTGGTACATGCGCCGTCAGGAACAGATCGACGATTTTATCCGTCTGAGCAAGAATCCTTCGTATCTGACCGGAGTGAAGTTCGATACCGACCGTATCAACTTCACCAACAATATCAATCATCTGGTAGCCAATTCCGATATTCTGATTTTCGCAACTCCTTCGCCCTTTCTGAAACAACACCTGAAGCGGTTGCGCCGGCGCATTGACAAAAAAATAATTGTATCGGCGATCAAAGGGATTGTCCCCGACGAAAATCTGATTATCACCGATTTTTTCGAACAGGAATACAATGTTCCCAAAGACAATTTGGCGGTGCTGGCTGGTCCTTGTCATGCCGAAGAAGTGGCGCTCGAACGTTTATCGTACCTCACCATCGCTTCCACCTCGCGCGAACGGGCGAAAATGCTGGCCACCAAGTTTTCGACCAATTTTGTAAAAACCACTACCAGCGACGATGTTACAGGGATGGAATATTCGTCGGTAATGAAGAATATCTATTCCATTGCCGCAGGGATTTGCCATGGGCTGAAGTACGGCGATAATTTTCAATCGGTGCTCATTTCCAATGCCATCCAGGAAATAAACCGCTTCTGCAACGCCACCAACCCTCTTCACCGCGACATCAACGAATCGGCCTACCTGGGCGACCTGTTGGTTACCGCTTATTCCAAATTCAGCCGCAACCGGCTTTTCGGAACGATGATAGGGAAAGGTTACTCGGTAAAAACCGCCCAAATGGAAATGGAAATGATTGCCGAGGGCTATTATGCTACTAAAACCATTTACGAAATCAATCAGAAATACAAAGTCGACATGCCCATTGTGGATGCCGTGTATGAAATTTTATACAACCGAAACTCTCCGATTCTGAAAATCAGAGAGCTTACCGATAAATTAAAGTAAAATTAAAAAGAAATGAACAACATTCAGTTATCGATTGAAAAAGCGTATGGCTTCGTCGCACCGGAAACAGTTGCGGCTTACAAGCCGGCGGCCGAAGCTGCCAACAAAGCTTTACATCAGGGAACAGGAAAAGGCAACGATTTTTTGGGATGGCTTCATCTCCCGTCGTCGATCGACGAAGCTCACCTGGCCGACCTCGAAGCAACAGCTGCCGTTTTACGCGCCCACTGCGAAGTGGTGGTGGTGATTGGGATTGGTGGAAGCTACCTGGGTGCAAAAGCTACTATCGATGCACTTTCGAATAGTTTCGACTGGCTGCAGACCGAACGCAAAAGCCCGGCTATTGTTTACGCCGGTCAGAATATCGGCGAAGATTATCTTTTTGAACTGCAGCAACTACTTAAAAATAAAAAATTCGGAATTATCTCGATTTCGAAATCGGGAACTACCACCGAACCGGCACTGGCATTCCGCCTCCTGAAAACTCAGCTCGAAGAACAGCAGGGCAAGGAAACTGCCCGCCGGCTGATCGTGGCAGTTACCGACAAAGCCCGTGGAGCCCTGCGCACACTGGCTGTTCAGGAAGGCTACAAAACCTATGTGATTGAAGATAATATCGGTGGCCGGTACTCGGTACTGTCGCCGGTAGGCCTGCTTCCTATCGCAGTGGCCGGCTTCGATATCCGCCAATTGGTGAGCGGAGCCGTGAGCATGGAACTCCAATGCGACGAAGGCTCAGCTTTTGAAAACAACATGGCCGCTCAATATGCTGCCGTGCGTAACGAGCTGTATAAAAGCGGAAAAAAGATTGAAATCCTGGTAAACTATCACCCCAAACTGCATTTCGTGTCGGAATGGTGGAAACAATTATACGGCGAAAGCGAAGGGAAAGACAACCTGGGCATTTTCCCTGCGGCAGTCGATTTCACTACCGATCTGCACTCGATGGGCCAGTGGATACAGGAAGGCGAACGAACCATTTTCGAAACCGTGATTTCGGTCAAAGAAAGCGACCACAAGGTATTGGTACCTTCCGATCCGGCCAACCTCGACGGATTGAACTTCCTGGCGGGAAAACGGGTGGACGAAGTGAACAAGATGGCCGAACTGGGCACCTTGCTTGCCCATATCGACGGAGGAGTTCCGAACCTGAAGATTGAACTGCCGAAACTGAACGAGTATTACCTTGGCCAGCTGTTCTACTTCTTCGAAAAAGCCTGTGGTATCAGCGGTTACCTCCTGGGAGTAAATCCTTTCGACCAGCCGGGAGTGGAGGCCTATAAGAAAAACATGTTTGCATTGCTCGAGAAACCTGGCTTCGAAGCCGAAACCGCAGCCTTGAAAGCGCGTTTGTAAACTGAAGAAAAAATGGCACGGCCCTGAAGCAAAACTTGCATCAGGGCCGTACTTGTTTAGTCGAACATCTGACCGGCATTATTACTCAACTGCACCATCTCGTCGTACTCTTTAGGCGACAAATCGAGGAAATAGTAATGCTGCGGATTGGTCGGTTGTCCGCGGTGATGGACTTCGTAATGGAGGTGAGGACCGGTCGACTTGCCCGTGTTTCCCACTTTCCCGATCACTTCGCCGCGGTGTACCTGCTGCCCCACTTTCACGCCGATCATATGCATATGCGCATACAGGGTTTTATAATTGAACCCGTGATCGATCATCACCGTATTTCCATAACCCTGACGCCATCCGGCAAAAATCACACGCCCCTGACCGGTTGCAAAAATATCGGTGCCGGTAGGAGCGGTAAAGTCCATGCCTTCGTGAAAACGCCTCGTGCGGTAAATAGGATCGATACGCCATCCGTAGCCCGAAGCGGTTTGTTTCAGGTCTTTATTCAGTACCGGCATAATGGCCGGAATACTTTGTAACATTTTTTCCTGATTCTTCGCCAACACTACCAGGTCGTCGTACGATTGCGACTGGATGTAAAACTGCTTGCGCAACGCATCGTACTTACGGGTGGTTTCCACGGCTATCTGCGAATTGGTCATCGTAAGCAACTGCTTGTAGTACTCGCTGTTGCCCGCACCCGAGGTTCGCAACGACACCGGAATCGGATCGGCCTGAAAAATAACACGGTATAAATTATCGTCGCGTTGCTGCAGATCGCGCAACACTTCGTACATTTCGTCCATACTTCGTTCCAATAGCTTATATTGAGCCTGAAGGCGGTTTCGTTCGCGGGCAAGTTGTTTTTCTTCGGGTGAGGCAATCAGTGTTACGAAGATAAAGAAGAAGCCGATACCCAGCGAAACTCCTGAAAAGAGATGGATCAGCAAACGCTTGACTTTATGAAGCAGAGTGTGGTCGGTTTCCTCGTAACTGAGTGTTTCGGGATTAAAGTGAAACTTCTTCTTAGCCATCTTTTTTCGTCATTTATAAACTTTTATCGATCGAAGTGGTGCAAAAGTAATAAAATTGGAGTACTTTTGCAGTCCTTTTACTGCATTTTAGAATTTATTATATGACTTCACAGGAATTACGTCAATCGTTTCTCGATTTTTTCGCTTCTAAAGATCATAAGATAGTGCCTTCGGCTCCCATGGTTATCAAGGATGACCCGACCCTGATGTTTACCAACGCGGGGATGAACCAGTTTAAGAACATCATTCTGGGCAACGACCCGGTGAAGTATCCGCGGGTGGCCGATTCGCAGAAATGCCTCCGGGTAAGCGGTAAACACAACGACCTGGAAGAAGTGGGGCACGACACCTACCACCATACCATGTTCGAGATGCTCGGCAACTGGTCGTTTGGCGATTATTTCAAGAAGGAGGCCATCGAATGGGCCTGGGAATACCTCACCGAAGTGCTGAAACTCGATAAAGACCGGCTGTATGTAACTGTTTTTGAAGGTTCGCCTGCCGAAGGTCTCGAACGCGACGACGAAGCGGCCGCCATCTGGGAGCAGTTTCTGCCTGCCGAACGAATCATCGACGGGAATAAAAAGGATAATTTCTGGGAAATGGGCGATACCGGACCCTGCGGACCCTGTTCGGAAATTCATATCGATATTCGCAGCAACGAAGAGCGTGCAAAAATCGATGGTTTAACGCTGGTAAACGGCAGTCATCCTCAGGTGATTGAAATCTGGAACAATGTGTTCATGCAGTACAACCGCAAGGCCGACGGTTCGCTCGAATCGCTGCCGGCCAAGGTAATCGATACCGGTATGGGGTTCGAACGCCTGTGTATGGCCATCCAGGGCAAACAGTCGAACTACGACACCGATATTTTCCAGCCTATTATTCAGGCACTGGCTGCCATGTGCGGCATCCGGTACGGTGCCGACGAAAAAAACGACATCGCCATGCGCGTGATCGCCGATCATATCCGCACCATCGCTTTTTCGATTACCGACGGGCAGCTGCCTTCGAATGCGAAGGCCGGTTATGTAATTCGTCGTATCCTGCGCCGGGCTGTCCGCTATGGCTACACCTTCCTCGATCAACGACAGGCCTTTATGTATCAATTAATTCCTGTTCTGGTAAAAGTGATGGGGCAAGCCTATCCCGAATTACCCGCTCAGCAGGTGCTCATCGAAAAAGTAGTGAAAGAAGAGGAGGATTCGTTCCTTCGCACGCTCGAAACCGGCATCAGATTGCTCGACAAGGTAATGGAAGATGCGGCGGCAAAAGTAATTGCCGGTAAAGATGCGTTTACTTTATACGATACGTTCGGCTTTCCGCTCGACCTTACCGAACTCATCGCTCGCGAACATGGATTCGGTGTGGATATCGAGTCATTCAATGCCGAAATGCAGAAACAGAAAGAACGCGCCCGCAATGCCGCCGCAGTGGAAACCGGCGACTGGGTGGTGATTCGTGAAGGCGAAAGCTCCTTTGTGGGTTACGACGCCACCGAATGTGAAACGTCTATTCTTCGCTACCGCAAAGTTAAACAGAAGAATCAGGAATATTATCAGATCGTGCTTTCCACGACTCCCTTCTATGCCGAGATGGGCGGACAGGTGGGCGACAGCGGAACGCTGGGCAACGGCACCGAAACGATTGCCATTTTCGACACAAAAAAAGAAAACAACCTTTCGGTGCACCTGAGCAGACAATTGCCGGCCGACCCCACCGAAACTTTCCTTGCGCGTATCCATACGGCCAACCGTCAGTCGATTTGTAACAACCACACGGCGACACACCTTTTGCACGAAGCCTTGCGCGAAGTGCTCGGTACCCATGTGGAACAGAAAGGTTCGTACGTGAGCCCGGACAGCCTGCGGTTCGACTTCTCGCATTTCCAGAAAATGAGCCGGGAAGAAATACGGGCGGTGGAAGCCATCGCCAACCGGAAAATACGCGAAGATCACCGCCGCAACGAACTGCGCGACACTCCGATAGCACAGGCGCAGGCCCTCGGAGCGATGGCCTTGTTTGGCGAAAAATACGGCGAAACGGTGCGGGTCATTCAATTCGGCAGTTCCACCGAGCTCTGCGGAGGTACCCACGTGGAATCGACCGGACAAATCGGGATGGTAAAAATTGTTTCCGAAAGCTCGATTGCTGCCGGTATCCGCCGTATCGAGGCCATCACCGGTAAAGCTGTGGAAGAGTATTTAAATCAACAGGAAGATATCGTGGCTCAGGCCAGGGAACTGCTGGGACAGGCGCCCGACCTAGTGAACGCCTTGAAAAAAACGACCGAAGAGGCGGCGGCACTCAGGAAACAGGTGGAAGCCATGAGCTTCGAAAAAATCCTGGCGCTACGCGATCAGTTGCTGAGCCAGGCCAAGGAAATCAAAGCTTCGATGGTGAATGAGGTAAAAGTAATCCGGTTCGAAGGCAACCTGTCGGCCGACCAGGTAAAAACCCTCGCTTTCCAGATCCGGAACATCCAGAACAAGGGACTTTTCTTTGTTGCCGGATGTGTGCACGAAGGAAAACCTTCGCTCACCGTATTGCTCAGCGACGATTTGGTCGAAAAAGGATTGAATGCCGTAAATATTGCCCGCGAAGCCGCCAGGGAAATTCAGGGCGGCGGTGGAGGCCAACCCTTCTTTGCCTCGGCGGGAGGGAAAAATGCGGCAGGAATCCAGAAAGCGGTCGAGAAGGCGGTGTCCGTAGTGTCATAAATCCGGGAAATCCGCTTTTCGCTCCGAGTTTCTTGAAACAGGAAAATAAAAAAACGCTTCGAACAAAATAATTCGAAGCGTTTTGTATGAAATTTACCGATTTAGAATCTCCAACGGGCCGAGAGTGCAACACCGTCCCAGCCAAGTACAACGGCAGGTACTACGTACAAACCCGGACGCCAGTCGAGCGAGAGCTGCAAAGGAAAATCGAAGTTGTACTCGATACCGATATTTCCGACTACTGCGGCCGACAACACACTCGTGTTAATACCTGCAGCACCCCCAACACCATAGTACCAGTTGAAACCCTCCTGCAATTCCGAAAGATCTTTTACCCAATGGTGTATACCGGTTAAATACATTCCACCGTGTTTCCACGATCCGAATCCCAAGTCAACCTCCAGACGGGTAGCACCCGAAAGTGGATGTTGATAGGAGATTTCTCCTGCATTACCAAACCTTACACCAAGTGATTTTCCTTCAACTTGTGCACTCACAGCTCCAGCCATTACGGCGAGCATAAAAACAATCCCAAAGATTTTCTTCATAAAAACTATTAATAATTAAACACTAAAAGATCCAATCGCTATTATTTGCTCTCTTTCCAGTCGCCGTTCGCCTTGATAAGTGCAATCAGCCTGTCCACCGCATCTTCTTCGTTGATTCCTTTTTCGATACACTCTTTTTTCTTGTACAGACTCACCTTACCGCGTCCAAAGCCTACATAACCATAATCGGCATCGGCCATCTCGCCCGGGCCGTTCACAATGCAGCCCATGATAGCAATTTTCAGGCCATTCAGGTGCGACGTCTTTTCTTTTACCCGGGCAATCACCGTCTGCAAGCGGAACATCGTACGTCCGCAACTCGGACAGGAAATATATTCCGTTTTAGTCACCCGCACCCTGCTCGCCTGCAATATACCAAACGCAACAGAATTAAGTTCCTCAACTCCAAGGCGTTTCATATACGAATACCCCTTTGGAAGCTCGAGCATTATCCCATCGCCAAAACCATCCAGAAAAAGCACACCCAGGTCGGCCGCCGCTTTAATCTGCAACTCCTGAATATCGTTCACCTCATAACCGCGATGCAACACCACAGGAGTTGGAATGTCGTGTATCAACAGGGTATGAAAGAAAGCGCGCATCTCTCCTACCGGATTCACATGATTCGAAGTCAGAATGACTACAATCGAAGGATCGGCGGTCAGCAGTCGCAACACCTCCACAGTCAATTGCGGATACTCCAACTTCAGAAATTTAAGCGCCGACGAATCGGCGGCAAGCAACTGCAACTGAGTAACGTCGTATACCGGATATTCGGCGCCCTGCTGATCGGTTACGACCCCCTCCTTCAGCAAAAAATCGGGCAGGGTGGCAAAACCGCCGTCCTGCGGCATCATGACTACCGGAACCTGATCGCCCCCAATGATACCCACCCGGCGGGTACTGCGACGCGTATATTCGAAAGGAGAAAACGAAGGTGCAATATCGGCCGCAATAGGCTCATGATCGGCTTTCGAACGTACATAATCGACCAGTTGACGGGCCACCGGTATTTCGGCCTCAGGTTCTTCGCTCAGCGATACCCGGATGGTGTCGCCGATTCCATCCTGCAACATCGCACCGATTCCCACTGCCGACTTAATACGACCGTCTTCTCCGTCGCCGGCCTCGGTAACCCCCAGGTGCAGGGGGAAATGCATATCGCGCCGGTCCATCTCATGCACCAGCAGCCGGACGGCATGCACCATCGACAAGGTATTCGATGCCTTCATCGAAATCACTACATTGTGAAAATCCTCGTCGATACATACCTGCAGAAATTCAAGACACGACTCTACCATGCCGCGGGGAGTATCGCCCCAGCGATTCATCATGCGTTCGCTCAACGAACCATGATTCACCCCGATCCTGATCGCCGTGGAATGTTCCTTGCAAATAGCAATCAACTGGGTAAAACGTTCGCGTATCCTGAGGTATTCGGCATTGTACTCCTCTTCGGTGTAATCGGGCGTTTCGCGACGCACCATCCCGATAAAATTCCCCGGGTTCACCCGTACCTTCTCAACATACTGCGCAGCTACATCGGCTGCCTGCGCTACGAAATGAATATCGGCAACCAGCGGAACCTCAAAACCTTGCTCACGCAATGCCGCATGAATATGCTTCAGGTTTTCGGCTTCCTTTACGCCCTGTGCGGTAAAACGAACAATTTCGCCGCCGGCTTCCACGATGCGGATACACTGTGCCACCGAATTTTCAGTATCATTGGTATCGGTATTGGCCATCGATTGCACCCTTACCGGCTGATCGCCACCAAGCAAAACGCTCCCCACCCGAATCCGGTCCGACCGGCGGCGCGTGTAATTAAAAGGATTGTACATAGTAATTGTTATCAGAATTTATATGTTCGTTTTTACATGGCAGCTATACTATACCTGCAAAGGTAAAGATTTCTGCCGGATTTTTTCACAGAATAAACATTTACACCGAAAAAAAGTTGTAGCCCGCCCTGTTTTTAAGTTTAAAAAGTGTAACTTTGCACGACTTTTAAAAAATTGAATAATCATGCATTTTCAACCAAAATTATTCGAAACCCTCCGTAACTATTCCAAAGAACAGTTTTACAAAGATTTAATGGCCGGCGTGATTGTCGGAATCGTCGCACTCCCTCTTGCCATCGCTTTCGGTATTGCCTCCGGCGTCACCCCCGAACAAGGACTCTACACTGCTATCATCGCCGGATTCATCATCTCGTTTCTGGGAGGAAGCCGGGTTCAGATCGGCGGTCCCACAGGCGCTTTTATCGTGATCGTATACGGTATTGTGCAGGAATTTGGAGTCACCGGACTGGCCGTAGCCACTATTATTGCGGGAATTATGCTCGTAGCCATGGGATTTCTCCGCCTGGGCAGCGTCATTAAGTTCATCCCCTATCCGGTGGTGGTCGGCTTCACCAGCGGAATTGCCATGACTATTTTTGCAACCCAGATTAAAGACCTCACAGGAATGCATATCGATGCAGTTCCCGCCGATTTTATACAAAAATGGGGCGTTTATGCAGAAAACATTGCTTCCATCGAATGGCCTTCCTTTGCAATCGGGATCAGTACCATCCTGATTATCAGCCTCACACCGCGAATAACTCAAAAAATACCCGGTTCGCTCATTGCCATCATCCTTATGACGGTTGTGGTGTATGTGCTACGCCATCATGCCGGCATTTCGGGCATCGAAACCATCGGCGACCGCTTCAGCATCAATGCAAGCCTCCCTAAAGCAGCAGCCCCCTCCATCACCTTCGATATGATCCAGACCCTGATGCCGGCAGCCTTCACCATCGCCATGCTGGGCGCCATCGAATCGCTCCTTTCCGCCACCGTAGCCGACGGGGTTACCGGCGACCGGCATCACTCCAATACCGAGCTTATTGCACAGGGTGTCGCCAATATCATCACACCGCTGTTTGGCGGTATCCCGGCAACCGGAGCCATTGCCCGTACCATGACCAATATCAACAATGGCGGACGCACTCCCGTGGCCGGGCTGATTCACGCTGCTGTGCTACTCCTCATCCTGCTGTTCCTGGGCAACCTTACGCAACATATTCCAATGGCCTGTCTGGCCGGTGTGTTGGTAATTGTGGCCTACAACATGAGCGAATGGCGGACGTTTAAAAACCTGCTCAGGGGACAGAAGTCGGACGTCGCGGTACTGGTAGCCACCTTCCTGCTTACGGTTATTTTCGACCTTACCATCGCCATCGAAATCGGACTGCTGCTCGCACTGGTTTTATTCCTGCGCCGCATTTCGGAATCGACACAAATCTCGATCTTCAAACACGATATTGAAAAACCCGAATACATCGAAGGAAACACCGAAAGCGAGAAAATGCTGCTGCCCAAAGGAGTCGAAGTCTACGAAATCGAAGGACCTTTTTTCTTCGGAGTGGCCAATAAATTTGAAGAAACCATGAAACAGCTGGGCGACAAGCCTAAGGTTCGGATCATCCGGATGCGCAAGGTTCCGTTCATGGATTCCACCGGAGTGCACAATCTGGAAAGTTTAATCCACCTTTCGAAGAAAGACAAAACAACCATCTTGTTGTCCGGGGTCAACGATCAGGTAGCGGCAGTGCTCGAAAAAGCAGGAATTCAGCAGGAATTGGGGGCCAATAATATTCTTCATAATATCGAAGAAGCATTAGGGCGGGCCAATGAAATACTGGCAAAAAAATAAATGTGTGAAAAAATTTGATTTTATCGAATCAAATCATTATTTTTGTCTGATTTTTTTATTAAAATGACGAACCGATACGAAGAGTTGCTAAGCACGTTTGAAACCAAACTGCGAATATTAATTTCGGAGTATCAGCTCATGCAGGCTGAAAATCAACTTTTAAAACGCAGGGAAAACCAGCTCAACGAAGAGTTGACCCGGGCTAACGGCTTGATTGAAGCAATGCAAAAAGAAAACGACCATTTAAAATTGCTGAACCAGCTGGGCGGTTCTGGCGAAAACCGTAAAGCAGCAAAACAGCAAATTGACAGAATGGTGCGGGAAATTGATCAATGTTTGGCTCTTTTAATTGAATAAGAGCATGAGTGAGGATAAAAACTTAAAAATTCACGTACAAATCGGTGGATTCAGAATACCAATGGAAATTCCCCGTAGCGACGAGGAAATCTACCGAAAAGCACAAGCGATGGTTGTGGACTATATCGAACGTTATCAGAAGCGTTACAACCAGCGTTCGTACGAAGAAATTGTAATCCTGGCAGCTTTTCAGCTTGCTTCCATCCTGTCGCGCCACCTGCTGGCTGGCGATCCGGCTCCTGTGGCGGACAAGCTTAAACAACTCGAACTGGAAATCGACAAAGCACTGGGCCAGAAATAGGTTTATCCCGGATTGATCAGTTACCGCATATCTTCATGCAACCCGCATGAACGATATGCTTTTTTTGTATCCGAACACACTAAAAAACAATATATAATTGAATAACTGATAAATATGACAAACATACTGGTAGGATTAGCAGCGCTTATCGTCGGAGGTGGAGGAGTCTACCTGCTACTGATGAGTGTTCAAAAACGGACTAAGCAGGATGCTTTGGCCGAAATAGAACTATTGAAAAAGAATCAGCTGATCGAGGTGAAGGAAAAATTCATCGCTCTTAAAGCCGAACACGAACAGCAGGTACAGCAACGCAATTCGAAGATTCAGGAAAAAGAGAATCGTCTGCAGCAGCGCGAAATGCAACTCAACCAAAAACAAAGCGAGCTTCAGCGGAAATCGAATGAAACCGAGGCTCTCCGCGAAATTCATGAACAACAACTCTCGATCCTGGAAAAGAAAAAATCGGAACTCGACCACCTCCACCGTCAGGCTCAGGAGCAACTGGAAACCATTTCGGGACTTTCGGCCGAACAAGCCCGGGAAAAACTGGTCGAAGCCCTGAAAGACGAGGCGAAAACCAATGCAATGTCGTATGTGAACGACATCATGGAAGAGGCGAAAATGACGGCAAACAAGGAAGCCAAACGGGTAGTGATCAATACGATCCAACGGGTAGCTACCGAAGTGGCCATCGAAAACTCGGTAACCGTATTCCATATCGAATCCGACGAAATCAAGGGACGGATCATTGGCCGCGAAGGCCGTAACATACGGGCGCTCGAAGCTGCCACCGGTGTCGAAATCATTGTCGACGACACTCCTGAGGCGATTGTGCTTTCGGCTTTTGACCCTGTTCGCCGCGAAATTGCCCGCTTATCGCTCCACCAACTGGTTACCGACGGCCGTATTCACCCGGCCCGTATCGAGGAAGTGGTGAATAAAGTGCGTAAACAGGTGGAAGAAGAGATTATCGAAGTAGGTAAACGCACGACCATCGACCTGGGGATCCACGGGTTGCACCCCGAATTGATTCGCCTGGTGGGTAAGATGAAGTATCGCTCGTCGTACGGTCAAAACCTGCTGCAGCACTCGCGCGAAGTAGCCAACCTCTGCGCCACTATGGCTTCGGAGCTGGGCTTGAATGCCAAGGTAGCCAAACGCGCCGGATTGCTTCACGATATAGGAAAAGTGCCCGACGATGAGCCGGAATTGCCGCACGCAATTCTCGGTATGCGCCTGGCCGAAAAATACAAGGAAAAACCTCAGGTTTGCAATGCCATCGGTTCGCACCACGACGAAGTGGAGATGGAATCGCTTATCGCCCCCATCGTTCAGGTTTGCGATGCCATATCGGGCGCACGGCCGGGAGCCCGCCGCGAGATTGTCGAAGCCTACATCAAACGCCTGAAAGATCTTGAAAACCTGGCCGCTCAGTACCCGGGAGTCGTGAAAACCTATGCCATCCAGGCGGGTCGGGAGCTGCGCGTTATAGTGGGAGCCGATAAAATCGACGATAAAGAAACCGAATTGCTGTCGTTCGACATCGCCAAGAAAATCCAGGATGAAATGACCTATCCCGGACAGGTGAAGATTACGGTCATCCGCGAAACGAGAGCAGTGAGTTACGCAAAATAAGGATTCACGGCCGGGGCGGAAAACGCTTTCCTGTTTCCGGCCTTCACGTATACAATACATCCACGTTGGCACCCGGGCCGGCGTGGATTTTTTTTGTAAGCTCCGGCCGAAGGAAAGATGCCGGATGGTTTACTGTTTTTATCCGTAATTTTTAGTAATTTCGCGCCTTCAAATTTTTTATATTAATTATCACACATGGAAAAGAAAAATGCGAATCCCGCGGTGGTGGGTTTAGCCGGTTTTGGATTAACAACCTTGTTGTTGCAGTTACACAACCTTGGATGGGTCGGTTGGGGACCGGTTTTAGGAATGGGGATTATTTTTGGCGGGCTTGCTCAGTTTATAGCCGGTTTTATGGAACAGAAAGTCGGAAATAACTTCGGCTTCTCCGCCTTTGTGTCGTACGGAGCTTTTTGGATTGGTTTGAGTATCATCAAACTATTCAATCATTTTGAGATTTACCCATCTACCGGCGAAGATCTTGGTTACTATTTACTGGCCTGGGGACTCTATTCGATGATCATGTTAATTGCCTCCTTACGAGTTCACAAAGCCATGACCATTACCTTTATCTTCCTTGAACTCGGGTTCATTTTACTGGTACTGGAGCATTTTGGCTTTCCGCAGCTCAAAGTATATGCAGCTATCGATCTGATTATTTGCGCCTTGTGTGCATGGTATATGATGGCAGGCATTATTATCAACGATTTGGCAGGCAAAACTGTACTTCCGATGGGAGCTAAGTTTATTAAATAACCGGCAAAATTCCCGGGATTCGAGTCCCGGGAATTAATAATCAAAGCCGGAACTTGTTTATTTAATCAAAACATTTCGTATCTTTGTACCCGAATCGAAGCGTCGATTCAACACTACCGGTACCTTTTCGTTGTTCGCATCGGGAAGCAGAAAGATACCGCCTTTACGGGGCTGTTTGGTTTTGACAGCAGGCAGAAAGGGTATGTAAGCATGTCGAGCGGGGTGAAAACGGCTCGTAAATCTCGGTTCACAAAAGCATAACTGGCGAAAATAACTACGCTCTTGCTGCTTAATCGAAGTATAGTAGATAAGCTTTATCCAGGTACAAGGTACCAGGACGAGACATCCTCCCGCGGCCGTCGCTCCGAGGCCAACGAACAGAGGGTGCAGCTAAATCGGGGATAGTGACGACTGGCCTCGCAGCCGTCATGAACTAACAGAGGATAAGGCGTGAGTAGGTGGCTTCGGTCTTGCTCCCGCACGAAAACCCAAGCGAAGATAAACATGTAGAAAGCGTATTATTTCCTTGTTTGGACGAGGGTTCGACTCCCTCCAGCTCCACATTTTCGACACACCAATTATCATCCGGTAATTGGTGTGTTTTTTTAGATTCAATTTATCTATACTGCTATAGATTTTCCTGATAAAACCAACTCCCCTGTCCCGGCGTTTAGCTTTTATAAAAACAGAAATTATAGTGTAAACTTTATAAAAATTATTCGTCATGAAATTTGAATTACCTGCATTACCCTACGAATCGGGTGCATTGGAGCCCGTAATCGGCAAACAAACCGTTGAACTTCACCACGGCAAGCACTTCCAGGCTTATATTACCAATCTCAACAATTTAGTTCCGGGAACTAAATACGAAAACATGGACCTGGTCGATATTGTAAAAGACAGCGACGGCCCGGTTTTCAACAATGCCGGCCAGGCGCTGAATCACGAAATTTATTTCAGTTCTTTCTCGCCCAAAGGAGGCGGTGAACCTACCGGCAAGCTCGGCGAGGCTATCAAGGCGCAATTTGGCGATTTTGAAAACTTCAAAAAAGAATTCAATGCAGCAGCCGTATCGGTTTTCGGATCGGGTTGGGCCTGGCTGGCAAGCGACGCCGAAGGCAAACTTCATATCACCAAAGAGGCCAACGGAAGCAATCCGGTAGTCAAAGGCCTGAATCCTTTGCTCGGTTTCGACGTATGGGAACATGCTTATTACCTCGATTATCAAAACCGCCGGCCCGATCATGTGAATGCATTGTGGAATATTATCGACTGGAATGTAGTAGGTGCGAGGTATTAAGCCTCCGGCAGAATAAGATTGTGGTTAGTTTTACAAGGTATCCGGTAATTTACCGGGTACCTTGTTTGTTTATTAGCTTTGTTTAACTATATTTGCAAAAAAGAACTTCTGGTTCAGGTTGTACCTATAAATAAGATACGTATGAAGAATTACCGCAACATTAAACGCCTTGTTAAAGGCATTCCGGCAATCGACGGAGCCGGGGTTCAGCTGGTCCGGCTGGTTGGTCACAACGACATTAAAGACTTTGACCCCTTCCTGCTTTTTGACGCCTTCGACTCCACCGATCCGGCCAGCTACATCAAAGGTTTTCCGTGGCATCCGCACCGGGGGATGGAAACCGTCACTTACCTTATCGAAGGCGAAATTGAACACGGCGACAGCCTCGGGAATACCGATGTGATAAGAGCCGGCGACTGCCAGTGGATGACGGCAGGATCGGGAATCATTCACCAGGAAATGCCGCAACCGGCCAGACGACTGCTGGGCGGACAACTCTGGCTCAACTTACCGGCAAAAAACAAAATGACCCGGCCGCAGTACAAACCGATTGTAAAAAACGAAATCCCTGTAATTGAAGAAGAACATGCCACCGTACGCATCCTGACCGGCACCTACAAGGAACATAAAGGAGCAACCGACGGCGACTACGTAAAAGCTTCGTACCTCGATATCACGGTTCACCCCGAATCAGAATGGGAAATCGACACCCCGCCTTCCCACACCGTATTTGTCTACATCGTGGAAGGAAAAGCCACCTTCGGACACGATTATCCGCGCACCATCACTGCTAAAAATGTTGTTTTGTTTGAAACAGGCGAGGCTTTGAAATTACAGACCACCGAAAAACCGGTGCGTTTCCTGCTGATGATGGGAAAACCGCTGCGGGAACCCGTGGCCTGGGGCGGCCCTATCGTAATGAACACACGCGAAGAATTGATGCACGCCTTTCAGGAACTCGACGAAAACACCTTTATAAAATAAGCAACCGGTGGTAGGCAACACAACCTACCACCATTTTTTCCTCCTGAAATACAGCCACATTACAAGTCCGATACTCACCATCCCTCCCCACATTGCAAAATAACCGTATTTCCACCTTAGCTCCGGCAGATAATCGAAATTTGTACCGTATACGCCCACTATAAAAGTAAGCGGGATAAAAATGACCGAGAACAAGGTCAAGGTACGCAAGATATCGTTCTGCCGCGAACTGACGATGGTATGATACACCGAAATCTGGTCGTACAGTATTTCACGGTACGAATCGGTCAGTTCGACCGCATCGTTAATATTAAAATGCAGTTCCTGGTAATGAACCTTATTCGCCGCACTTAAGAACTCCGACTCCAGCTTATTCAGCGAAACTATCATATCTTTGGCCGGCAGAATACATTTACGGATAAAATTGATCTCCTGCTTGTATGCATTGATTTCCGTCAGAAGATCCTTACCCGGCTCTGCTGTCAACCGGTCGTCGAGCGTTTCGATTTTATCGCCCATCATCCCCAGCAAATAAATATAGTTGTCCACCACGATATCGAGCAGGGTAAAAGCAATATAATCGGTGCCCGAACTTCGTATTTTTGTTACCGGCCCCCTGATCCGGTTACGCACCGGATCAAACACCGGATCCAGCTCTTCCCGGAAAGTGATAATCGCGCTCGGAAACACCACCAACGACAGGTTTTCGACCGTCATCTGATCCGATTTTTCGTTGTATTGCAACAATTTAAGCGTGATAAACAGCCCGCTTCCGAACACCTCGTATTTCGGACGTATCGAAGGGTTCAGAATATCGGACATAATACGGGAAGGGATACCCAGCCTTTCGGCCAATGCCTGCATGGTGGATGTATCATGAATCCCGTTGACCGCAATCCACCGGCAAGCCGGACCATCCGTCAGTTGTAATTCGCCCACCGACGCAAGTTCACGCTCCACCACCTGCGTGGCATCAAATTCCATAACACGCAGAACAGTACGCTCCACCTTTTGCAGGCCCCGGAATACAACCGCGCTGGGCGACAAACCGATATCCTCTTTTCGCTTCCTCGTCAGGCGCGACCGCGACGTACGACGTGTCGATTTCTTTTTTGCAATATTCATACGCTCGTCTCTTTATAAAACAACTGATAATCACGCAAAGATAACACAGAAAGTGTCAACCAGGATACAAAACTTAACATTCATCAAAAAATGATGTAAACCCACAGGAAAAAGCTATCTTTGTCAGCCAAAAAAACAGAACTATCGTATGAAGGCTAAGTTATTACTGCTCACATTGCTCTCAGTTTCCTTTTCACTCAGTGCCCAGAAAATCTTTCTCGAAGGCGGCTATCTGAATCCTTACCGGTATGGTGAAAAAACGTCGGACTATTACTTCGACGCCGTGCGTTTCGGGGTATTAGCCGAATACGACCTGAAATACAATTTCGGCATTCAAACCGGAGTATTGCTCAACACGGGGTATTCGCACAAATATCAATTGTACGGACAAACACCCGACAGTATCGAATACACCACCTGGAACATCGGGATCGACATCCCGGCACGTATCGTGTACCATCAAAAATTATTCTGGGGAATCAGCATGTTCGGGTATGCCGGCCCTAATTTCCAGATCGGGCTGGCTCAGCCTCAGAAAATAAATTCGAACCTGAGCGAATTGTACCAGCAGCTTACCGGCATCAGCTCGGGATCACGCGATCTTTACACCCACAACGAAGGAATTCGCCGGATCAATGTGCAACTGGGAGCCGGCGGTGGTTTTCAGTGGAAAAAATACATACTCAAAGGCGGCTTCGACTGGGGGATCAACAGCCTCGACCGTACCGGTTACGACCGCGTACTCCAACGCAACTGGCATGTTTCATTTGTTTATCAGCTTAAGTAATTCTCAGTCATGGACTTGTACGATCTCTTCCTGCAACATCCGGTCGTAACTACCGACAGTCGCTCGTGCCCCGAAGGCTCCCTGTTTTTTGCACTGAAAGGTGATAAATTCAACGCCAATGCCTTTGCAGCCGACGCGCTGGCCAAAGGATGCAGTTATGCGGTAATCGACGATGCCCGCTATGCAACCGACGATCGTTGCATTGTGGTTGCCGATGTATTGAAAGCGCTTCAGGAGCTGGCCACTCTCCACCGCAAATCGATGCCGGCAAAAATAATAGGGATCACCGGCAGTAACGGCAAAACCACTACCAAAGAACTAATTGCAGCGGTACTGAAACAACGTTTCGATGTGCTTTACACACAAGGCAATCTCAACAACCACATTGGCGTTCCGCTCACGTTGCTTCAACTTCGCCCCCATCACCAATTGGCCATTATCGAAATGGGCGCCAATCATCCCGGCGAAATTCAACTGCTCAGCTCCATTGCCCGGCCCGATTTCGGTATCATCACCAATGTAGGCAAAGCCCACCTCGAAGGCTTTGGCTCGTTCGAAGGCGTAAAACAAACCAAGGCCGAACTCTACCGCTATATTGCCGGAGAGGGACTGGCCATCTTTATCAACCGGTCGAATGCGCACCTTGCGGAAATGGCCGGAAAAGCCGGCATCGACCCGGAAAAACAAATCGGCTACACCCTGGGCGTATCCGACGATCCGGCCTGTGTGAGCGGCGAAATTACGGCCAACGACCCGCTGTTGAAAATGAAATGCCATACCGGCGACGAAGTGGTGATCCAAACCAATCTGATCGGTGCTTACAATGCCGAAAATGTACTGGCTGCGGTTGCTATCGGTCAGTTCTTCGGCCTGTCCGGCAACGAAATCAAACAAGGACTCGAAGCCTACCAGCCCACCAACAACCGCTCGCAACTCACCATCACGGCCCACAACCAACTGGTAGTGGATGCATACAATGCCAATCCCAGTAGCATGCAGGCTGCCATTCAGAATTTCAGCATGCTGGAAGCCAGTTGTAAAACCCTGATACTGGGCGACATGCTCGAACTGGGCAACGATAGCCGCGCCGAACATCAGACCCTGGTGAATCTGCTGAAAGAAAAAAATTTAACCCGGGTTTACCTGGTTGGAAACGAATTTCAATCGGTTGAAACCGATTATCCCCGCTACGCTACAGTGGAAGCCTTGCAGGAAGTGCTTTCGGCACATCCCGTCCGCAACTGCTTGATTCTTATTAAAGGATCGCGGGGCATTCAGTTGGAAAAAATCATCCCATTTGTTTAAATATGTCTAAATCGAGAAATCTTATTATTGGAATATTGGTAGTGCTCATCCTGGCTCTGGCCGGAATAGGGCTATACCTGTACAACGAATCGAAAAACAAAGAAGAAGAACTGGCTGCTGTAGTCGAATTAATGGATCAGGAGAAAGAAAGAGTCGAAAATGAATTTGAAGACCTGACGCATCAATTCGACGGCTATACCTCGACCATCCGCAACGACTCGCTGCTGAAACAGCTCGACACCGAAAAAGCAAGAGTACGTGAATTACTCGAAGAACTTCGCCAGACCAAGGCTACGAACGCTAAGCGAATTCAGGAGCTGAAAGACGAACTGGATTCGATCCGGAAAATAATGATGCACCTGGTTGCACAGATCGACTCGTTGAACACTGAAAATCAGATGTTGAAAAACGAGAATACACAAATCCGCATGAAGTACGAGGCCAGTTCGCAGGCAGTGGAACAATTGGCCAAAGAAAAGGAAAACCTGAGCGAGGTGGTGACCCGGGCCTCCAAACTCGAGGTAGTCGATTTTTCGGTTACCACCCTGAACGACCGAAATCGTAAAACCGGTATTACCAGCCGGATTGCCACACTGCAGTTCGACTACGCCATTGCGAAAAACATTACGGCTCAACCCGGCAAAAAGATGATGTACATCCGCCTCACCCGGCCCGACGGTGAAGTGCTTACAAAAAATCCGTCCCATACGTTCCGGTTTGAAAACCGCGATATCGAATACTCGGCACGTAAGGAATACGAGTATGGAGGCGAGGCTGTGAACGACCTGATATACTGGAAAGTAGAAGAAATAATCCAGAAAGGATCCTACCGGGCCGAATTTTTCACCGATGGTGAACTGGTGGGTAGTTTCAGTTTTGTACTTAAGAAATAAGATGTCCGGCAAACAGTTTCATAAGGATGCGAACGCTATCGCCTTTGATTTGCGTCATCGTAAAACCATCGATTTCAATATCGGAAGGTACGATGCTGCTGTCGCAAAAGGAAAAGCGCGGTACCGCGATCTCGAAACTGCCCGGAATGCTGCAGCAGCCATCAAACGGGAGGTGCTGGCAAATTGGGAGAAATACCTGCTGGAATTTGAAGATAACTGCACGGCCGGTGGAAGTACAGTGCTTTGGGCCCGAAACAGTAAGGAAGCAGGCGATATGATCCGTACCATCATCCGCGCTGAAAACGCCAGGCTGATCGTGAAAAGCAAATCGATGACTACCGAAGAAATCGAGCTTAATCAGTTGGCCCGGGAGGAAGGATGCGAATCGCTCGAAACCGACTTAGGAGAGTTTATCGTGCAGGTAGCAGGCGAAAAGCCTTATCATATCGTGACTCCGGCGATGCACAAATCGAAAGAAGATATTGCAGCCCTGTTTCACGAAAAATTCGGCACCCCCGCTCACGAAGGTCCCGTGGAACTTACCCGCTATGTGAGGGAATTGCTGCGTAAAAAATACATCCAGGCCGACATAGGGATTACCGGCGCCAATTTTCTGGTTGCCGAAACCGGAAGCGTGTCGGTGACCGAAAACGAGGGCAACGCCTTATTATCCACCGCCTTTCCAAAAATCCATATAGTGCTGGCCGGAATCGAGAAGCTCATTCCGCGTCTTGAACAACTCGGATTATTGTATCAGGTACTTGCTTCACATGGTACCGGACAGCAGATTACGGCCTACAACACGCTTTTCAACGGTCCCCGCCGTGACGGAGAAACGGGTGGTCCCGAAAAAACCTACGTGATTTTACTCGACAACGGGCGTACCAAGGTGTATGCCGACGACGAATCGTGGGAAGCGCTGGCATGTATCCGGTGTGGAGCCTGCCTGAATGCCTGTCCCGTGTACAAGACGATTGGCGGGTACACCTACAACACCACCTACAGCGGCCCCATCGGCTCGGTGCTGACTCCTTTTCTGAAAGGGTTTAAAGATTTTTCGCACCTGAGTTTCGCCTCCACCCTGTGTGGTAAATGTGTGGAAGTATGTCCCGTTAAGATACCGCTTACCGACATCCTCCTGTCCAACCGCCGGAAAGCGGTCGAACAAGGACTTCGTCCTGCCGCCGAAAAGCTGGTTATGAAAGGTTATCAATACCTGGCATCGCAACCGGGAGGATTCAGCAAGGTATCGGGAAATATAAAAAATATTGTAACTTTACCGCTCAATTACAGCGGGTGGGGTCCTCAACGTGTTATGCCCGGATTCGCAAAAGAATCCTTCTCGCAACAAATGAAGAAAAAAAAATAAAAATCTATGATCTCGAAATTGAAATTTCTTTTGGTAGCCATCGTCGGCATTGTGGTGTTATCGGCCTGTCAGGAAGATGAATACGGCGATTGGAAAACCCTGAACCTCAGGTGGTACGAACAGCACAAGGACGATCCGGGATTTGTCCGCACCGAAAGCGGGTTGTGTTATCGTATTATTCACCAGGGCTATTTACGCAATCCCAATGCCAACAGTAGAATCTACGTCGATTATACCGGACGCCTGATCGACGGCACCCGATTCGATTCGGGCAAATACTACCCCTATCTTGCCGAAACTATCGCGGGTTGGCAGGAAGGCATTCCGTTGATGAAAGGCGGAGCCCGTTTTCAATTCTATATTCCGGCCGCATTGGGCTATGGGGAAGACGGACAAGGTACTATTCCTCCCCATTCCGTACTCATATTCGATATCACCTTGATTGAATCATTTAATTAATGAGCCTATGAGAACCGTCATTCTGCTGATCGGTGTTTTGTTGGCGACAGGGCTTACCGGAGCTCCGCATACACTTACTACGATTCCGAATCCGAAAGCAACCGACAGCCGCACTTATGTAAGCAACCCCGACGGTTTGCTTCGTCGTGAAACCGTCGCGCAACTCAATCTAATGCTCGATTCGCTGGCCCAAACCACGCAAACCGAAGTGGCCGTGGTACTGGTACAATCGATTGGCGATGCGGTGGTTGAAGATTTTGCGATTCAACTGGCCCGCGAATGGGGGGTGGGTAAAGCCAGGGACGACAACGGATTACTCATCCTGTTTGTTGGCGATCAGCGCGCCGTACGGTTTGAGACCGGCTACGGAGTGGAGGGTTTATTACCCGATGCGCTGGCCAACCGGATCATGGAGGAAACCATGTTTCCTTATCTGAAGGCCGGCGATCTCGACCAGGGCTTTCTAAAGGGATTGGAACGCACTGTTTCCGTTTTACGCAACGAAACCTTCGAACCGGTTCGCCACGACATTCCCTGGGGGCAAATCGTCCCGTATGCCATCGGCATTTATGTTCTTATCGCCCTTGCAGCATTGCTTTGGATGAATGTGCCCATCCGTAAATATAAAACCCCCGACCCCGCCAGCACCAATATTGCACGTTACAAAGCCTTGAAAAGCGAGAAGTCGGGTATTATGCTGATACTAAACATATTGATCCCTGCTATCGGAGTATTTGCAATCGTTTTACTGAAAGAACCGCTCTTACTTTTGTTTTTACTGGGAATTCCGGTTTCGACCCTTCCGGCCAATATCTATGGTAAATGGATGATGCGTGCCATTCGCCGCCAACCGATTCCGTGCAACGAATGCAAGGGCACCATGCACATTCTGTCGGAGAAAAAGGAAGATGAATACCTTAAGTTGTCGCAACAATTTGAAGAACAGCTTCATGCCGTCGATTACGATGTGTTTTTATGTAAGGATTGTGGCAACGAGGCTATTTTTACACTCGATAAGCCCAGTCAATACACCGAATGCCCGCGCTGTAAAACCAAAGCTTTTATATTGCACGACCGAAAAGTGATCGTGGCACCGAGTTATGTAAACAACGGCACCGAACGCATCACCTACAAGTGTAAGTTCTGCGGTTACGAAGAGAACAACAACCAGCAACTCCCGAGGCTGCGCCGTTCGTCTTCGGGAGCTTTTGTGGCCGGATCGGCTGCCGGCAGCCTGTTCAGCGGACGGGGCGGATTCGGCGGAGGCGGCGGATTCGGCGGAGGCAGCTTTGGCGGAGGTAGTTTTGGCGGAGGCGGAGCAACCGGACGATTTTAAATTTACAAACTAACAAACAAGTATTATACATGAAACGATCGACAATTATTCTCTTAGCTGTAATAGCCATTTTGGTGTTTGTGGTAGCTGGAGCTATCAGTCAGTACAATAAATTAGTGGGGATGGACGAAGAAGTAAATGCCCAGTGGGCCAATGTCGAAAATCAATATCAACGACGTGCCGACCTGATCCCCAACCTCGTGGCAACTGTAAAAGGATATGCCTCGCATGAGCAGGAAACCCTGGAAGGGGTGGTTTCGGCCCGTTCGAAAGCTACCCAGGTCACCATCGATCCGAACAACATGACACCCGAAAAGCTGCAGGAATTCCAGGCTGCCCAAGGTGAACTTAGCTCGGCACTGGGAAGACTGCTGATGATTACCGAAAATTATCCCGATCTGAAAGCCAATCAGAATTTCCGCGATCTGCAGGTGCAGCTCGAAGGAACCGAAAACCGTATTGCCAACGAGCGTACACAATTCAACAACCTGGCTAACGGTTTCAATGCGGTGATTCGTAAATTCCCGGCTAATATTCTGGCCGGATTATTTGGTTTCGAAAAGAAAGCCTATTTTGAAGCCGAAAAGGGCAGCGAATCGGCTCCTAAGGTTGAATTTTAAACTGAGTACGGCCATGGAAACGCGCTACAACGGACAGATGCCTTACCGGCGGGTAGGACAAAGCGGCCTGGTATTGCCCGCCATCTCGCTCGGATTATGGCACAACTTCGGCGATGCCGACGATAAAGCCGAAGCACGCAGCATGATCCACTATGCATTCGATCATGGGATTACGCATTTCGACCTGGCTAATAATTACGGCACTCCTGCGGGTAGCGCCGAAAAAAACTTTGGAAAAATCCTGAAGGACGACCTGAAATCGTACCGCGATGAGCTGATCATAAGCTCGAAGGCCGGTCATGAGATGTGGCCGGGACCCTATGGCGACGGAGGATCGCGCAAGTACCTGATGGCCAGCATCGATCAAAGTCTCCACCGGATGAAGCTCGATTATGTCGATATCTTTTATTCGCATCGCTACGATCCCGGAACCCCTGTGGAAGAAACCATGGGAGCCCTGTCCGATATGGTACGCCAGGGTAAAGCATTGTATGTGGGGATTTCGAAATATCCCGAAGATAAAGCCCGTGAAGCCTACCGGATTCTGAAAGCAAATGGAACTCCCTGCCTCATTTATCAGGGGAAATACAACCTCTTTGCCCGGGAAATAGAAACCGAAGCATTACCGGCAGCAGCCGAAGCGGGAGTGGGTTTTATCGGCTTCTCGCCGTTGGCACAGGGACTTTTAACCGACAAATACCTGCACGGGATACCCGAACATTCGAGGGCTGCACTCAGCCACGGATTTCTAAAAACCAGCCAGGTAACACCCGATGTGGTGGAAAAAGCGACCAAACTGAACCGGTTGGCAGCCGAACGGGGACAAACCCTGGCCCAGCTGGCACTGGCATGGTGCTTCCACCGCCCCGAGCTGAGTTCGGTAATTGTTGGCGCCAGCTCGGTAGCCCAGTTAAAAGATAATATTGCTGCGATCTCCAACCTGGAGTTCAGCAACGAAGAATTGTGGAAAATAGGAGAATTATCGGCCTAATGCTATGACTTCTTCTTTCAACATCAAACATGGATTAGCGGCCCTTGTAGTTTTGTTAATACAAAGCTGCGAGGGTCCTTATATTTCGCCCGTACCCGATTATCCGGTATCGATGAACGTCAATCTGACCGCCGGTTACCCTACCTTTAAAAATTCGGTCGGGCAATACCTGGTATTTGCCAAACCGGTTAAAGCAACCGATTTTATCGGCTATGGCGGTATACTGCTGTGTACCGGAGTAATGATGGATGATTCCGGAAACAGTCAATATTATGCTTTCGATTTGTCCTGTCCGCACGAAGTACTTGCTACTACCCGGGTCAGCCCGCTTCCCGACAAACTGGGAGAGGTGAAATGCGACCAATGTGGTACGGTATACAATGTTGGTTTCGGATTTGGCGAACCGGTATCGGGTCCGTCCAAACATCCGCTGAAACGGTACAAAACCATGCTACAGGGCGATATACTGTATATTTATCGCTAGCGGAAGGCCTACCATTGCCGGCGACCACGACCTGCCAACAGTACCGACACTGCCGTAATAAGTACGTAAAACGGATAACCGGCAAACAAAGCGGCTACCAGCCCCGGCGAATCCGGGATATTGAAAAAATGCCGGAAACGACTGACAAACAAGCAATCGACACTCAATTTGGAAGTTACGGCCAGCACAAACACCGGCCATGCGGTATGGGGCAGTACACACCAGAGTAACATCAGCAGATTGACACTACTTACCAGCGCCTGGGTAAACAGGATTTCCGTATCGCGGTACGACGGCGATTTCGAAGCCCAGCGGAGTCGTTGCCTGAAAAAGGCAGACAAACTGCCCACGCCTTCTGTTTCGACCATCGCATCCGATGAAAATACAGGTACGATCTTCCCTTTATTTCGCTTCACGGCATGAAGCAGAAAAACATCGTCGCCCGAAAGTTCGGCATCGTTGAGCCGGTGCGAAAGTTCAGCAAAAACCGAACGCCGGACTGCAAGATTAGCCCCGTTGGCCATAAACGGCCGGCCGACGGCTGCGCTTGCCATACCCGAAGCCACCAGGGTAGCAAACTCCAGCTGCTGCAATTTGCCCGGGAAGCCGGGTACGGGAGCAATACGCACCGCACCGATCAGCAAATCGGCCCGGGTAGAGCTAAAATAATGCACCATGGTGGCTATCCAATCGCGACCCGGCCGGCAATCGGCATCGGTAGTAAGTATCAATTCGCCGGTAGCATGGCTTACTCCCTGGCGCAAGGCTTTTTTTTTCCCTCTTTCGAACGACCGTACGACCACCGCGTTCGAACGTCCGGCGGCAAAACCGCTTAGCATGGAATACGTTCGATCGGTACTCTGATCATCGACAAAAACATACTCCACCCGTTGGTAATTTTGTTGCGCCAATGCTTTCAGCAAAGGAGCCAGGCGTTTTTCTTCGTTGTGGAAACACACCACCACCGAAACCAACGGCTCGTCATCGGCCTTCGGAACCGCAGCCGCCGACCCTTTTTTCCACCCTCGTACCAATCGCAACATCCAGTTTATATACAGGAGCATGATTAGGATTGTAAACGACGACAGCAAACAGTTTATCATTTAAAAAAGATAATTCAGCGAAATATACGTACCCCCCTTACCGTATTGCCGGTTCAACGAACGGCCATGATCGACCGAAATAATAAAATTTTCATTCCAGCCAATCTTCAACCCCAATCCTGCACCACTGTAAATTTCGTTGCGATCGAATTCACCAATCGACAACATCGTTTTCTCCTGAACCGATAACGCATCGATCCCGGGAAGCTCCATCGGTTCGAGGATCATACCTGCGTCGAAAAACACATTCGTACCCAGGTAAAAATTCTGATTCAACAAATTGAACTTAAAAAACTTATACCTGAACTCGAAATTCCCGAACAACACGGCATCGCCTACGACGCGGTTACGCAAAATACCGCGTAAGGTCTTGGCTCCCCCAAGCCCCTGATTCGAAGCAGCCGTCAGAAAACTGGTAATCAATAAAGGCTGAGCATAAAACGGCACCTCGCCTTTACCAACAGTTGCCTGATAATCGAGCCGGTAGGCCAACACCATATCCTTCATCAGCGAAAAATACTGACGCTGGATCAGGGCGAACTTAGTATGCGGCGATTCGTTCATAAATGAGGGAGCTGTCTGGATAACCGCTTCGGTCCACATCCCGCGCGAAGGAAAAGCACGCTGGTCGCGCGTATCGAATTTCAATCCCAATTTAAGGTAACTGAGCTTGCCTCCGTTGGCATCCTGCGCAGGAATAAGCCCGCCGGCAACATACCGATCGTAAAGCGATCCGCCGGCATCGGGTTGTAATTCGAGCTTTGCATAATCCACAGAAGCGATAGCAAAGTCGTAAAAAGTATATCCGCCAACCCAGCCTAATGCCGATGCACCAAAATTTCCCTGCAAATCGGCCTTTATACGGAACATATTCCGCTCGAAGCTGTAATACGAACGCGTAGCCCGGTCGTCGAAACCTGACTGACTCCCGTTGAAACCGTAAAAATTAAGCATCTGATCGGTGAGGTAGGTTACATCCACCGTCGTACGGATTCCCCGGATCAACTTCTCCGAATCGTACATCAGCCGGTTGATCCCTGTTCCTTTCGTATAACGCGACCACTCCATATAAAGTGAGTGATCGTATCGCGGATAACCGGAGCCATCGCCATAATGGTACAAATTCACGATAGCACCATATTGAAAACCAAGATCCGAATCGAACGAAACTGCAGGTAAAGCGCCAAAACCTACTCCTGTTTTGACTTTTTCCGCCGATTGCCCCCCGGCTACTACGCTAAAGGCCGTCAAGGCCGTAATGAGCATCCATTTCATAAAACGTTTCCTATTTAAGTTAATCCGACCGGACAGCGCGTTGTGAAGACGCGCTAAGCTTCAGCGCCCAAAGATATAAAAAAAAGGTTAACCCGAAATTGCTTCCCCCAAAAAAAGAAAGCACACCGTACAGGCATGCTCTCAATTCTTTAAAAGGTAAACGGGAGTGGTTCCGTCAGGAATTACAACTCGTGCAGGTTCCGTAATACGACAGTTGCATCGAATGAATCGTAAACTGGGAATTCGATGGTATTTCGAACACTTCAGGATTTACATTCATAATATCATGCACCTTACCACAAGTGCCGCAATAAAAATGCGCATGCTTGGATGTATCGGCATCGTACCGTGCATTTTTTTCATCGATGGTCAACATTTGTACGGCACCTTTTTCGATAAACAGGTTCAAGGTGTTGTACACTGTTGTTTTTGAGAGCGTCGGGATCCCGGGACTAAGCGCCAGATAAATCTCGTCAACAGTAGGATGAGTCTTGTGATTCATCAAATACTCCATTACTGCAGTCCGCTGCACCGAAGGGCGGATAGAATACTGCATTAAATAACGATGAGCTTGCATGTACGTCATGACTTCAATTACTTTAGTTGTTTATAAAAATGGTGTAATCCGGGCTCCCATCTCTCGAGTTTCCTTCTTACAGTATGTTTATTTCGGAGAGAACCGCATTCGTTGCTCTCACAGCAGCCGCACTTTTCTCAAAGAGCGCGGTTTCCTCCGCATTTAATTTATAATCGAGAATTTGTTCCACACCGTTTTTACCTATTACTACAGGCACACCGATGCAAATATCGTTCTGACCGTATTCGCCTTCGAGCGACACACAGCAGGGAATCACTTTTTTCTGATCGTGAATAATCGACTCTACCAGATAAGCCGCTGCAGCTCCCGGAGCGTACCAGGCCGACGTACCTAACAAACCGGTGAGGGTGGCTCCGCCTACCATCGTGTCGGCTACCACTTTATCGAGGGTTGCTTTATCGAGGATGTCGGCTACGGGACGACCTTTGTAGCTTGCAAAACGGACAAGCGGTATCATAGTCGTATCACCATGCCCACCAATCACCAGTCCTTCGATCTCATTGGCCGGAGCGTTCAGCGCTTTGCTCAGGTAGCATTTGAAACGAGAACTATCCAATGCGCCGCCCATACCAATTACTTTGTTCTTAGGAAGTCCGCTCAACTTCATGGTAAGATAGGTCATTGTATCCATCGGATTACTTACAACCACTAAAATGGCATCGGGAGAATATTTAAGAATGTTTTCGGCTACAGTTTTAACAATTCCGGCATTCACTCCGATCAACTCTTCACGGGTCATTCCCGGTTTGCGGGGAATACCTGATGTGATTACCACAACATCCGATCCGGCTGTCGCGGCATAATCGTTGGTGCAGCCCACAACATTGGAATCAAAGCCCAACAAGGTGGCTGTCTGCATCATATCCAGCGCCTTACCTTCCGAAATTCCTTCTTTCACATCAAGCATTACTACCTGATCAGCCACTTCATTGAATGCTAATACATTCGCACACGTTGCGCCGACATTGCCGGCTCCCACTACTGTAACTTTCGACATAACTAATTAATTTAAAAATTTAATTTATTCATTTAATTAAATTTTCACGACAAAGTTAATCTTATTTTCCATAATTGGACATAGTAGCGATAACTATTCAATTATTTTAACAACTTTGTTGCGAAAATCGGATTTAAACACTTTACGAATTTGACTGCCAGCGTATTAACCCAGACGTCCACACCAGGTATCGGCCCTTTATTTACCATCGGCACCTGTGCGGCTTTGCCTCTTCCCTGCTTCCGGCATCCATTTCCGGAGCTTTAAACTGCCGTCTGCACGCCAATCGGACCGGATGACAAAACTGTGCGAAAATACGAAAAAAATTCCAGATTATAAACTCTCCTTAACCTCCTCCATTGAATATTACAATTTATTTTTACCTTTGCCTCCGTTACAAATTTAAACACGAATTAGGCATGAAAAAATCACTGCTCACACTGTTTTTGCTGGCTGCATTCGGCCTCGGAAGCTTCGCTCAGGTAGCGCAAATACTCGGAAAATGGAAAACAATCGACGATGCCGACGGATCGGAAAAATCGATCGTATACATTTTTAAAGCTACAAACGGAAAATACTACGGCAAAATCGAACACCTTTTCAAAAATCCCGATAAACTTTGCACCGAATGCGATGGCGAGCTGAAAAACAAACCGGTGCTGGGAATGATGGTCATCAACAGTATGACCGAACACGAGGGTACGCTCACCGGCGGCACGATCCTGGATCCAAACAACGGTAAAGTTTACAAATGCAACATCAGCTACGATACAAAAACCGGAAAGCTGAACGTACGAGGCTCACTCGACAAACGGGGACTTATCGGCAGAACGCAAATTTGGGTTAAATCGAAATAACACACAACTCTAATTATCAACATGTTAACAAAAAACACAGCCCTCAATTTTGTTAAATATTGCTAAATATAGGATTTTCCATCGAAAACATGTTGTATAACATAAAAAAACGCTTTATCTTTGCACTGTGTTTTTCATGGTATTAGATTTAAGGTTAACAAAAGATTGGGTTGTCGTGAGACAGCCCTTCTTGCTTTTTATACCCCTCAACAATTAATCGGCAATGACTAATTTCTTTTCCCGAATTTTCGACAGCACCAAACGCGCCTTTCCAAAAGCCGGTAAAACCACCTGGTGGCTCCTCAAGATCATCATCCCCATCAGCCTATTGGTCAGCATTCTTCAATACACAGGCATCATCAACCTGATGGCCAACTACCTCACTCCTCTTTTTTCAGTTATCGGATTACCGGGCGAATCGGCAATCGTTTTTATTTCCAGCTTGTTTTTATCGCTCTACGCTCCCATCGCCATCATGGCTACCCTTCAACTGGAAATGCGCGAAATCACGATACTGGCGCTGATGTGCCTCATTACACACAATATGTTTGTCGAAACGGCTATACAGCAAAAAACCGGATCGTCGTACATGATCATGTTTTTGCTACGGGTGGTGATGTCGTTTGTGGGCGCCGCACTGCTCAACTGGCTGTTACCGACGGATCTGGGTAAAAGCGTGGTGAACGAGACTGCCGTCGTCTACACCAATGCGGGCGAAATGCTGCTCCACTGGATGAAAGGTGCCGGTGGGCTGGCGCTGAAGATTACACTGATTATCACCGGGCTCATGATCCTTCAGAACATACTCCGCGATTTTAAAATCCTCGATTTTCTGTCTGCTTCATTCGCTCCTCTGATGAAAATTTTCGGGCTCTCGGAACGGAGCTCGTTCATGTGGTTTGTAGCCCAAATACTCGGACTCACCTACGGCGCGGCAGTAATGATCGAAGAGGTCGACAACAACGAAATAAGCCGCGAAGAGGCCAATCTGCTGAATTATCATATCGCTATCAATCACTCGATGCTCGAGGATACACTGCTGTTTGTAGCCATTGGCGTACCGGCGCTATGGATCATGACTCCCCGGATCGTACTTGCTTTTCTTGTCGTGTGGCTTGTTCGTTACATTTATCAAGTGAAAAGCAGAAAAAGCGCTAAAAATATTACACATAATTTGCCAATTTGAGCAAATATTGTATTTTTGCAGTGCTTTAATCCATAGTATGTCCAAAAAAATCTCGAAAACAAAAAAAATGTTGATCGAAGTGGCCCGTGAGCTATTTGCACAAAAAGGCAAACGCAACGTGACCATGAATGATATTGCCGAGGCCTCCAAACGAGGCCGCCGGACGTTGTATACTTACTTCACCAACAAAGAGGAGATTTTCAGGGCGGTTTTAAACAAAGAACTTGAATACATCGTGGATCAGGCTAAAAAAGCAGCCCTCGAAAATACCGATCCCGACATCCGGTTACGAAATCTGATCATCACTCACCTCGACGCAATTAAACATGTGGTGGACCGGAACGGCTCGTTGAGCGCCGATTTCTTCCGCGATATTTACGAAGTGGAACGTGCCCGCCGTAAAACCGATCAGCAGGAAATCGATCTGATGCGCGCGGTACTGGTCGAAGGGTTGGAAAAGAAGGTTTTTAAAACCATCGACCCCGAACTGTCGTCGATCATCATTTTTTATGCCGTGAAAGGCCTTGAAGTGCCCTATATCCGCAAAACACTGACCCGGGAATTCGAACATCAAAAATACGAAATCCTCGAATTTATCATCCAGGGTATACTCAACAAGCCCGAGCATCATTAAATCGGCTGTAGTGCCATTGTAACACCTTTTTATCAGCGTTGAAATACTCATTTCGTACTTTTGCAGCGAAAATCAGAAACAAGTATCACTGCAATGACGAAATCAAACGGTATTTTAGCTTTTTTCCTGTTGTTTTTCTTCCTCTCGACACAGGCTCAGAACGTAATCAAAGGAACTGTTTTCGACAAAAAATACAAGGAACCGCTTACAGGAGCTGCCATCCTGGTGGAAGGCACCACCAACGGAACCACCGCCGATATCGATGGAAATTTTGAAATAAAAATAGGCCCGGGAAATTATACCTTGGTGGTTTCGTATGTATCGTACAAAACACAACGCCTTACTTCGATCGTGGTAAGCGCCGGAAAACCCACGGTATTGAATATTGAAATGGAAGAAGCTGCCATGGAACTCGAGAGCGTCCAGGTGGTGGCCCAGGTAAAAACCGACACCGATTTATCGTTATTAAGAAGCGTGCGCACTTCTATTCAGGTGGTCAGCGGTATTTCATCGCAACAAATAAGCAAAACCCTCGACAAAGATGCATCGGAAGTGGTAAAGCGGGTTCCGGGTGTAACGATCCAGGACAATCGCTTCATCGTGGTGCGCGGGTTGAATCAACGATACAACAATGTATGGCTCAACAACGCCGGCACTCCGAGTAGCGAAACCGATGTAAAAGCTTTCTCGTTCGATGTGATTCCCAGTAACATGATCGATAATCTGTTGATTTACAAAACCGGATCGGCCGAAAATCCGGCCGAAGCTACCGGGGGATTCATTAAAATAGCGACCAAAAATATCCCCGACGCCAACTTTACTACGGCCGAATACAGCATTGCTTACAACGACCGGACCACCCTGCGCGAGGCTTATTTCCTCCCCGGAAAAACGGCCGACCTTGCCGGATTAGGGCAACTGCAGCGCGGATTACCCTCCGGATTTGCTGCCGACCTGAATAAATTGCCGACTGCCGGACGCGATGCCGAGGCACTTAAGCTTCCGGGGCAATGGATGGCGCAACCCACGACTGCCCTGCCCAATCAAAAACTTGCAATAGCTACCGGCCACCGCTGGAACCTGACAGGAGGAGCCCGGCTGGGAACACTTACTTCGTTAAGCTACAGCAATGCTTACTCCACCCGCAGCAATATGCAGAACTACATGTACGAACGCTACGACACACAAAACCAGCTTCCTGTTTATCTTTATAAATACAATGCCGATATTTACAATCGTGATTACCGGATCGGATTAATGCACAACTGGGCGTATCAGAATGCCTACGGCACCAAACTCGAATTTAAAAACCTGCTGAATGTGGCAGGTATCCAGAACAGTTCGAACACCGAAGGGTGGAATAACTACCGCATGAGCAATTTCCGCTACTACAGCAGCCAGTACTCGTCGCGTACTACTTATTCGGGACAATTGAGCGGTAAACACAATCTGAATGGCGACGACAACAACACCCTCGACTGGAACACCGGCTTTGCCTATGCCAACCGGATAGAGCCCGACCGCCAGAACTGGAGCAAAAAAGAAGTGAGCGCCGGGGTATATCAATATGTATTACCCGACGTACCCAGCATCAACGAACTCGGCAGACTGTTTATGAACAATCATGAATTCATTTATACAGCAGGAAGCAACTGGGAGAAAAAAACAGGTATCGCCGCGCTCAATCCGACCTTCAAAGCCGGAGTATACGCAGAATACAAAACCCGCAACTTCGGCGAACGAAGCTTAACCTACCGCAATGCCTATGGTCCGTTTTCCACGACGCAAATCAATGCATTACCGTTTGAAACCTTGTTTACCGAATCGTATCTCGGCCAGGGTAAAGTATTGAGCATCGACGAACAAACCAATGTGGCCAACAATTACAGCGCTCAAAACCTGCTCACCGCCGGCTATGCGCAATTCACCCTTCCCGTAGGCAAGGTAAACCTCACGGCAGGACTTCGCGCCGAATTCAACCGCCTGATGCTGCAGGGTTACTACAACGCCAGCTCGCCCGTGAATGTCGACGAACCCGAATTCGACCTGTTCCCTTCGCTCAACAGCTCCTACAACCTGAACGAAAAAACGCTGTTGCGACTGGCCTATTCACGAAGCATGAACCGCCCCGAGTTTCGCGAAGTGGCTCCCCTCACCTATTACGACTTCACCGAAAAAAACTCGGTAGTAGGTAATCCATTGTTGAAAAATGCGTCGATCCACAACCTCGATTTACGTTTTGAATTCTACCCCTCTCCAACCGAAACCTTTACTATTGCAGCATTTTACAAACACTTCACCAACCCCATCGAAATGGTCAGCATAGGCGCCGGATCTCTGTACTCCTTCGCCAATGCATTGGGCGCTACCAATTACGGCGTGGAAATGGAACTGAAAAAATCGCTGAATTTTATCGGCTTACAAAACTTCAGCTTGAACATCAACGCCTCATTGATCAAAAGCAGCGTGGAGTTTGCCGATACGGAGTCGGAACGCACCCGCGCCTTGCAAGGACAATCGCCCTATGTGGTAAATGCCGGAATTTATTACCAAAACGACAATAAAGGTATTTCGGCAAACCTGATGTACAACGTAATGGGGGAGCGGATTCTGGTAGCAGCTCAATTGAACCAGGGCGTTGTTTTGGTTCCCGATATTTACGAAATGCCCCGTCATGTCATCGATTTTTCGTTCAATAAAAAAATCGGCAAACAGCTGGAGCTCAAGTTCGGAATCAAAGACATACTCGCCCAGGACCACCGTACGCAACAAACCTACGACGATGGCAACGGGGGAAGCATATCACTTGCCAACAAACGCTACAACACAGGAAGAACAGTTTCGCTGGGCGCAAACTGGAAATTCTGACTACCAACAGCTTAACAATGCGGATTCGCTGATTAAACCCACCGGTTTTCGGCGAATTTTTTATTCGTCGTGATATAAAAATGCAACAACAATGTAACATATTTGTAATATATATTGCATACTTTTGCGGCATAAATTCACATTAAACTAAAAAACTAAATGGACAGTATTTACATTGTCATTGTACTGGTTCTCCTGGCCTTAGCTGCCATGGACCTGGTTGTGGGAGTTGCCAATGATGCGGTCAACTTTCTTAATTCCAGCATCGGTTCCAAGGTAGCGCCCATGTGGGTTATCCTCACAGTTGCCTCGGTAGGAGTGATTATCGGAGCTATGTTTTCCACCGGGATGATGGAAATTGCACGAAGCGGAGTGTTTTACCCCGAAAAATTCACCTTTGCCAGCATCATGATGCTTTTTCTGGCGGTCATGATTACGGATGTAATTCTGCTCGATGTATTTAACACCTTCGGATTACCCACCTCTACTACCGTATCGCTGGTTTTCGAACTGCTGGGCGCTGCAGTTGCCGTAGCTCTTTTCACCATCTGGCAAAACAACGAAACGGTCGATCTTGCCGAATACATCAACACAGCCAAAGCCCTGAAGATCATCTCCGGAATATTCGTCTCGGTATTGATCTCCTTTGTGGTCGGCTCGGTGGTCATGTACATTTCCCGGCTCATCTTTTCGTTTAATTACAAAAAATCGTTTCAGTACCTCGGAGCAATCTGGGGAGGCATAGCACTCACTGCCATCGCTTATTTTGCCATTTTAAAAGGATTAAAAGGCACCACCCTGATTTCGAAAGAAGCCTTGGTCTATCTCGATCAGCATACCGGCCTCATTTTACTCTACACCTTTGCCGGCATGACGGCCCTGATGGCGCTCCTCCAGCATCTGTTCAAAGTAAAAATACTAACGAT
Organism: Paludibacter sp. 47-17; assembly: GCA_001898935.1. Taxonomy (GTDB): domain Bacteria; phylum Bacteroidota; class Bacteroidia; order Bacteroidales; family Paludibacteraceae; genus Paludibacter. Next base: position 155,819 of record MKVT01000020.1, on the reverse strand, counting down.
CATCATTTTAGCCGGCACATCGGCACTGGCCTTATCCTTTGCCGGCAACGACCTGGTAAACTTCATCGGGGTATTTATGGCCGGCAAAAGCTCGTTCGACATTGCTTCGGCCTTTGCCGCACAGGGAGGCGACATCAATCAGCTGTACATGGGGAGTTTAAACGATGTGGTTGTAGTCGACTGGCGCTATCTGTTCGGAGCGGGGGTAATCATGGTGCTGGCTTTATGGTTCAGCAAAAAGGCGAAAAGTGTAACCAAAACGGAAGTAAACCTCTCGCGCCAGGGCGAAGGAGTCGAACAGTTCTCATCTACGAAAGCTTCCCGCTCACTGGTACGCAATGCTCTCAACATCAGCAAATTCATCAACTACATCACGCCGGTAAAAGTAAAAAGCTTTATCGAAAGCAGGTTTAAGCCCCTTGAAAAGAAGCAATCGGGCGATCCTTCTTTTGATATGATTCGCGCATCGGTCAACCTTACGGTAGCCGCAGCACTCATTTCGATGGGAACTTCTTTAAAACTTCCACTTTCGACCACCTATGTTACCTTTATGGTAGCAATGGGTTCGGCACTGGCCGACCGTGCCTGGGGCCGCGAAAGCGCCGTTTACCGCATCACAGGAGTGCTTACGGTGATCAGCGGATGGTTTCTTACCGCCTTCGTGGCCTTCTCGGCATCAGCCATCGTAGCGCTTATTCTGATGATTGGCGGTATTTATGCAATTATCGGATTAATCATTCTGGTGGTTGCCCTGCTCATTCAGTTTGCCATTGTACACAAAAAACGGGAAGCACGCGAAGAACAAAAAACGTCAACCGACATCATCACCAACGAAACCGAATTAATCAACAGTTGCTCCAACGAAATGGAAGAAGCGATTTCGTCGATGGTACGTATTTATCGCTCAACCATCGAAGGCGTATCCAACGAAGACCGGAAACTGTTGAACCAGTTACAACGTGAAGCCAATGCGATCTACCTGAAATACAAGAACCGCCGCCATTACGAAGTGGTACCCACCTTAAAACGAATACAAGGCGCTTCGATCGAGACGGAACAGTTTTACATCCAGATTATCGATTATTTTTATGAAATATCGAAGGCCCTGAAGGCTATGACCGAGGCCAGCTTCACGTATATCAACGACAACCACGAGGGATTCAGCAAAGAGCAGATGGTCGATCTGAAGAAGTTGAGTGAAGCGGTAATCGATGTGTCGAACGAATTCGTGAGCATGATTCAGCGTTGGGATTATTCGGAACTGGAACAACTGAAAGCAAAAAGGCAGTTGATTTCCGATTTGTACGCCGAAGCCACACGCAATCAGATTAAACGGGCCAAAAGCCAGACCTCGGGAACCCGCAACAGCATCTTGTACCTGTCGCTGCTGAACGAAACCAAACTGATCGCCATGCAGTCGAGCAACCTGATGAAGTCGCAACGGCGACTGGTACGGCTGCTGAAATAAAATCAAGCATAAAGCGTCGGGATAAACCGAACCGGATGTTCGGTTTATCCCGACGCTTTATGCTTGATTCGAGGTTCCTGCCTCCTGATGCTTTCTGATCGAAAAGATAAAATTCAAGCCTCCGCCCGGTATGTTTTTGGCCGAAATACTTCCCCCGTGAAAGATCACGGCATTTTTCACAATTGCCAATCCCAGGCCCGTACCGCCGGCTTTACGGCTACGCCCCTTATCCACACGGTAAAAGCGTTCGAACAGGCGCGACAGATGTTCTTCTTTCACTCCCACCCCCGTATCGGTGAACGAAAAATAATAGTATTCGGGATCTTCGCGGTAACATTCGATCCGTAACGTGATATTACTGCCGGCATAGGCCATTGCATTATCGGTCAGATTGCGGAAAATAGAATACAACAGCGAACGATTTCCCTGCACAGGAAGCGGAGCAATCAGCTTGTTTTCAACGATCACGCCTTTTTCTTCCAGCTGAAGATGCACATCCTGCAACACATCCTTCACCGTTTCGGCAATATCGACTTGGGCTTTTTCAAAAATCTCCTTCGACTCGTCAATTTTATTGAGCGTGGAAATATCCTGCAGCAACGAGGTGAGACGTTGAGCCTGCTGAAACGAACGTTCGATAAAAAAATTCATCCTGTCGGGGTCGAGGCCCGGATTATTCAATATGCTTTCCATATAGCCCATAATGCTGCTTACCGGCGTTTTAAGCTCGTGCGATATATTTTGTGTAAGCTGGCGTTTGAGCCGGTTTTCCTGTTCCTGAATGGTAATATCATTGATGGAGATCTCGAAGGTTGCATCTTTGAAAACGATGGCCTGAATGAGAAAAATCCGTCCCCCTTTTTCCAGCTGCAGCCGTTTGCGCTGAATACCCTTTTGTTTCAGGCTGTCGTCGATAAATTTATTCAGCTCGGCAAATTCGGGTAAATAGAAAATCTCATCCACCGAGGCAATTTCCTTGTCCGATAAAATCTGAGCATAGAGTGTAAAGTGGGTATTCACCAGAATTTCTTTCTTCTCCGACGAAAAAATACCCAAACCTTCCTGCGAAATCTGGAGGTGCTGGATCAGCTTTTCGCGCTCGCGCCGTACCTGCCATTGCGTTTGCCAGAGGTTTTTGTAGGTTTTTACGATGTTGGCACTGATTTGCCCCAACTGATCTTTGGGAAAAATAATATTGGCCTCTTCCATCTGTTCATCTTCGGCCTTTTGCAGAAAAAGCTGAAGCCGGTCGATGGAACGGGTGATATTTTTAGAGATAAAAAACAAAACGATCGATGCCGCGGCCAGCACCAGGAAGATAATGTAGAGAAAATACATATTGGCCGATAAGGCTGCAGCCAGTGATACATTATACGGAAGGGCACTCCGTATATAATAATGCTGAAAACGATGCGCCAGGTAGTAAAATTCGATACCGGTGGAGCCCGATTTACGAATCGACACCCCTTTGCCTTCGTTTGCCGCCTGAATCTCGGGGCGCAGGGCATGGTTTTCGAGCCGGGTTTCGTCGGTCACATACGAATCGTACACCACATCGCCATTAAATTGAACCACTGTAATCCGTACGCTACTATCGGGCAGCACCCGCAGGAAATCGTTGAGCGACTCCTGGTTAAACCCGTTAAGCTCGATATAGCGGTTCACGGTATGGTTGTAGGTCGAAAGCAACTGGTCGAGCTGCTCCGTACGGAAATCTTTTTCGCGCTGGTACTGAAAAAAAGCAATCACCACGACCAAAGCAAGGAACGTGGTGAAAAAATATAGAAAAAGCCGGCTGTTTAACTTCATAATTCAAATTCAATAACGGTTAACGGTGAGAGGTTCGCCTGAAAAGTTCAGCTTTCAAAGCAGTATCCATACCCCAGCCGTGTCACAATATTTTTTCCGTAGGGACCAATCTTTTTTCGTAAGCGGGTGATATTTACATCGATCGTACGATCGAGCACCACCACTTCATCGGTCCATACCTTGGTAAGCATTTCGTCGCGGGTAAACACCCGGTTCCGGTTTTCGAGAAACAGTTTCAGAATCTCGAATTCTTTTTTGGTAAATTGAGCTTCTTCCCCGTCGATAAACACTTTTTTATTGCCTAAGTTCATCACCAGCCCTTCGTATTCCAGCAACTTTTCCTCTTCGGGCTGCGCTTCGGCAACTGCAGTGCGACGCATCACCGCCTTCACCCTTGCCAACACTTCACGAATCGAAAAGGGCTTGGAGATATAATCATCGGCACCGATATTAAATCCGGTCAGCCGGTCGTTTTCGGTATCCTTGGCCGTCAGGAAAATGACCGGGATACGGGCGTACTTCGGATTCTCACGCAGCATGCGTGCCATCTTAAAACCCGATATTTCGCCCATCATCACATCGAGCAACAGCAATTTGTACTTACTCAGATCGAGCTTCAGCGCCTCTTCGGCCGAATAAGCCACATCGACCAGGTAACCCTCGGTTTCCAAATTAAACTGAAGTATTTCACACAGGTCCTCTTCATCGTCGACCACTAAAATTCGGTATGGATTCATTATTCTGATGTATAAATGGATTTAACAACCTTTACAAAAGTAGTGCGGGCATATTTCCCCCGTGTGTAATAACTGTTACATTGATGTGACAAAAATACACAATATAACGAAACAGTGGTGAACCAAGGACAATAAAAAAGAAGTTGCAATCATTCGAATGACTGCAACTTCCATTTTTATACCTATTTGTTTCCTAAAAATTCCCTATCCCAGGTGTTCCGATACCGTGCAGGTATCGTTGTTCGCTCCTAACGCTGGTTCAATTCAATTTTGAGCGACGATTGTCCGTTCAGGTTCACCGTCATCACTTTATCTTCGTAGGAGATCATGCTGATTTTGAGCTCACATTTTCCTGTAGTTGCAGGAATTGTGAAGTTGCCGTCGAGGTCGGTATATACTTTTTTACCGTTGATAAGCACCGATGCACCGGCGAGGGTTTCCTTGGTCGACTTGTCGAATACCATTCCTTTGATTTCCGAAACGGAAGTTACAACGGCTGTTTCTGCTTTTTTGGCAGGAGCAGCTTCCTTAGCCATCATACTAACATTCACAACAAATACCGAAAGCAGCGCGATAAGAATTACCTTTTTCATTTTTTCTTTTTTTTAATCTGATGCAAAGGTAAAGCACCCGTATTACAACGATATTACTCTCGTGCTACATTAAAATGAAAAACATGTAACACCGGTAATTAATCGATTATTCAACAACTTCCGGCTTCCTGTTTAAGGTCAGTATTTCTTTTCGGAAATCAGTTTTCCCTTTTCGTCCCACATATACCAGGTCCCCGATTTCTTCCCGTTGTTGTAACGCATTTCGTAACGCATCACCCCCGAATCGTCCCACACTTTCCAGGTACCGTGTTTTTTATTGTTACGGTATTCGGCTTCGGCAATCAGCAATCCGGCTTCGTTGTAAGTCCGCCAGGTACCATGAAACTCACCATTGCGATACGCCCGCACCTCGTTGGGCTTGCCATTGCTGAAATAAACGATATAAGCTCCTTCAGGCTTCCCGTCTTTTATATTCATTTCCACCTTCAGCGATCCATCGTCGAAATACTCGCGGTATTCGCCGGTATAAAGCCGGGTCTGGGTAGCATCGGTAAAAAACAATCCGTCGCTCTGAACAATCTTACTCTCGGGCGACTGTGCTGTCAGCATTCCGGCCACCGTCATCAGGCCGATTAGTATCCAGTGTTTCATAATTATACTGTTTTAAAATATTACATATTACAATTCTGCTACAAATTTAATCAGCTATCACTGATAAAACCAGTAGCAGAAAGAAATTTAATATGTGTTACAAAGGAAGTCAAGAGTCAGGACGAGCGGGTCATGAGCCCTCAGTTCCTGAATCTTGACATTCGATTCATAATGCTCAATAAACAGTATTTTGAGGATCAAAATTCACCCAGGCCTCTTTGGTCCAATCGGTCGTACCGAAAGCGCCCATGTAAGTTGCCGACTTATCGAAGAACGAGTCCTGCAGTTTAGCATGCGCAAACGAACCGGCACCCAGCAAAGGCGAACCTGTTGCCGGCAGGAAACTTTCGGGTGTGCCAACCGTAGCTTTAGGATTGTAGAAAGACTTTTCGATACCGGCATCCGCGGCAGTCGCGATCAATTTATTACCAAAGGCAGCAGTATTGAAGAAATCGGCAACCTGAGCATCGGTCACGCTGGCAGCTCCTTTGAGCGTAGTACCTTTGATTCCCACGATGGCTACATTTTGCAGCGCCATATCGCCGGCAGTAGCATTAGCATAGGTGGTGGTGGCGTCGAGCAGCAGTCCGGCCGTATTCCATCCGGCAATTACCGAGTTGAAAATCGAAATGGAAGTATTGCGGCGCAGGTGCATCCCCGCAGCAAAGTTGGCGTTTACATCTTTATCGGCAGTAGTCTTGAAAGGACCGATGACCGTCATATTCGAGAAAACACCGGAAGTTTTGGGCGATGCAGCCGAACCGCTACCATCGTTGTCCGACTCAAATCCGTTCGATCCGGATACGTCGGCTGTACGAGGATTACGAATGCTCACACCAAACTGTACTTTTCCGGAGAACCCGAAATCCACATCCCAGCAATCGTCAACCATTGCGTAAGCGATAAGGTATTTGGCATTCACATTTCCACCAAACCATTCGAATGCATCGTCGCCACCGAACGAAACCTGCACATGCGAGATTTCGGTTCCTTTACCTACGGCGCACATCGTCAAGCCATTGGTTTCTTTATCGGGCTGCAGGGCAATACCGGAGAATTCGATCCGTACATATTTCAGCTTACCCGAGCTGTCGTTTTCGTCGCGGTTAGGAATGGCGGTTGTACCGTAATCCACCGGATTCGACAAACCTTCGACCGTTGCGTTCGACTGATTTACGGGCCCTTTACCGACCAGGATCACCCCACCCCAGTCGCCGGCGCTACGAGCTCCGGCCGGCATACGCGACGTAAATACAATAGGCTGAGCGGCAGTCCCTACGGCATTCATTTTACCTCCGGGCACCACCACCAACGTTCCTTTAGTTACTTTATCGCCTTTTACAACAGTTCCCGGTGCGATATTGAGCGTACCTTCCACATTGATCTGTCCCATCAGAATATATACAGAGTCCTTTACCCAGTTGCGGGTACCTTTGATAGCCGATTTAACAATCACTTCGTTGGGGAAATCCTTCAGATCGGCATCCGGATCCACTTCCACTTTTTCTTCACACGCGCTAAAAACTGTCATTGCAGTTACTAACACCACCGCGAAATTCAAAAATAATTTTCTCATTTTTTTTACCTTTAATTTTTACACTAAGTTTCGGTGCAAAAGTAGGTAGCAGGTATTACAAGCTTGTTTCAAAGCTATGAGGAGGGTGTGTAATAACTGTTGAGAAGGTATTACATTCCGGGAGGCTGCAAAAATCAGACGAGGTTGGTTGTTAACAAATTTTTCGGATCACTATCCTTAAATTTGCATAATAAAATACTTCCTCTATTATTTAGGCTTCCTGCAATCGGAAATCGTCCGTGTAAGCTGATTTATATGAATCAACTCGCGCCAAACAATACCTGATGGATATCTGCCAGGTCCGATCTATTTTGAAATTGCTGGATTGTAAGAGTGGAGATAAGCAGGCAGCTGATTGTCAGTAAAAGTAATAATAATCGTTTCATCGCGGTTGTGATTTTACAAATTTGACTGTTTCGTTAAAATCCTGATTTCTCAATTGCATAATATAGACTCCTGAAGTAAATTTGCTGACATCAATCACTGTCGATCGGTCAGTCGGGGACGAAGTATAGTGCTGTTTCCCATTTATATCATAGATATTGAGGACTAAATTATTCAGATTACATGTATTTGGTATTTCCACATGGAGTTTGCTTATTGCAGGAGAAGGAGACAGACGTAGTTTATTATCCGTTATTTCCGTTATTTCTGTCTGACATCCAACATATTGATCCCAGCATGGAAACCATTCAGGAACCCCGTACGACAACAACCCATCTTTGTATTGCACCCGGAGCCAGGTAATAGCAGGATTACTAATCGTTCCTTCACCAAAACAGATATTGTTTCCTACTCCTTCTATAAATTCAAAATGTAGGGAGTCTACTGCCACAGCACCACCCGGAGTGCTAATTACAATCGCAACATTGTGTTTTTTTTTAAATCGGACATGTTTACGATTTGCATTGCTATACACACTGTCAACTGTATGGATAATTCCTTGTTGGTCGGTGTATTGATCGCCTACTTGTAAATCCAAATCCATTACTAAAAATTTTCCGAGCGGATTTCCGAAGCCATCGGCTTTCATTACCCATATTTTAGAATTTGTTTTATTGACAAGAAGAGAATCATAAGAAAGACAGGCAGGAATAATAATAGAATCATTTTTTCTAATATAATCATAATAACTATGGGAAGAACCGTCGATACCTTGCATAGACCAATAATAACGCGTTGTATCGGCAAATACAGGCATATAACTTGTTTGTGCCTTTAGCAGTTGCTGCGCAAACAGCACACTCACTATAATAAATAATTGTGTTTTCATATCTTTCATCACCAGTTTGACAGTGTATGGGAAAACCTACATAATCATTCGCTTTGCTCTTGGGGCGTTCTGGACGTTCTACGTCAAAACAAGTCCCCCTATTTACAATTTATATTTCAGTTTAACAGCGACCCCAGAATAGGAATATTCATAATCAAATAGTGGATTAAACCAGATTTCAGGTTCTAAAATAAACCTCGGCGATAACTTAATTGCTTTGCCTACTTTCAATGTCCATCCAACATAGAGTTTCGGACTAATACTATATGATCTTAATTCAACACTACCCAGCTTAGTTAAGTCTTTCCAACCGACAAAATAATCCACAGTCACGCCCGTTGAAACATTCACGACCTTAGAATAAAACTTATATAAAAGAGGTAGATTAAGATACTTTTCCTTTATATGAGATAATGGATAAGTTCCATCATCAATCGGGACAGTTAAATATTGATTTCTACTTCTCTGATTTAAATCTACTTCAAATTCATTGTGCCGGGATAATTGGTTTTCATAAGAGAAAACTATGCCGGTCTGCATATTTTGTTCCATTCAACATTTCACTATTTATCCCTAAACCTATAATTTTCTGCTTCTTAGCCATCAAATGGAGTATCGCAAAAAGAAAAAGTGTGATTATAAATATACGTATGTTCACGTACAAAATAATTTCATATTTTTCTAACTTGTGTCCATGTCCGTTTCCTTTTTGGCATGTTTGATAACACGTTGATATCCCCAACTCCCTTCTTCTGCATCTACAGTACACATTGTTTACACATCACCCCTAACCACACCGTTCAATCGAGAACAAAATCCTATTACAACAAACAAGGCATTTTCAATGCGTATGTAGATACCGGAAATATTATAGTCGATATGTTTTCGCAAATATACAAACAAATCCTAACAAATAAATATAATTGTTATGACAATATTATAGTTTATCCCGTATGTACCGGGGCCTGCAAAACATCACTAAAGTGCTTTTGGGCGGCTCGGGCAATTTCAGTCAAAAAATTATCGACCCTCCACCGCAGATACCGGATTCTTTCAATACTATTCCGACCTGGTTATCGTCTCAGGCGGAGAATCTGAACGATCATTTGAAAAGGAGAAGTATTTAATTTCAATCCTCATCTCCCTCCTTCATCGAACCAAATTCCTTTCCCGTTGTTACACTAAAAGCCCAAAAAGTTGCAAGCGGTATGTACAGTTAACTGCTGACCCCGGTTGATGTACGACTTCAAGTAGGCGACATAAACGTGATTGAATGATATTTAACGATTTTAATCCAGCGGAAGACAGGATTTTTCGCATTATCGATGATGAGGGAAGAATAATCACTCCCGATTATATGCCGGAGCTGAGTCCGGAAGCCATCCGGAAAGCTTATCAAACCATGTTGTTTGCGCGTACGGCCGATCTGATGGCGGTGTCGTACCAGCGACAGGGGCGTATGTTTACCTATCCGCCCATTCTGGGACAGGAAGCGATTCAGGCGGCGGCAGGCATGGTGATCAGGCGCGACGACTGGCTGGTGCCGGCTTTCCGCGAAATGGCCATCATGCTGGCTAAGGGGGTGTCGCTCACCGAGATTTTCCTGTATTACCTGGGGAACGAAGAGGGCAGCAATTTCAAAAACGCTCATCACGTATTGCCGATTTGTGTGCCCATTGGTTCGCAGTTGCTGCACGCCACGGGTATTGCTTACGAGGTAAAATACAACCAAAAAGACGAGGTGGTGTTTCCCTTCATCGGCGATGGCGGTACGTCGGAAGGCGATTTCAGCGAAGCGCTCAATTTCGCGGCGGTGTGGCAGGTGCCGGTAGTGTTTACCATCCAGAACAATCAGTATGCTATTTCGGTGCCGGTACAACGGCAAACCCGCTCCGTCAACCTGGCAGTGAAGTCGGTGGCCTTTGGGATGCCGGGTATCAAGGTGGACGGAAACGACTTTTTCGCCATGTACAAGGCCTATCAGGAAGCAGCCCGGTGGGCGCGTGAAGGCAAAGGTCCGGTGTTGATCGAAGCTTATACCTATCGCAAAGGCGCGCATACCACTTCCGACGATCCGTCGAAATACCGCACGAAAGAAGAAGAAAAATCGTGGGATGCGAAAGATCCGCTGCTCCGGTTAAAAAAGTATATGGAACATACCGGCATCGGCCTGATGGATACAGATGCGGCGGGCTCAAAGGAGGACAAAGGAGTGCAAGCCGATTGGCTTGCCGGTGAAGCAGCCCTGATCGAATCGTACAAAGAAGAAGTCGACCGGCAGTTCATAGCGGCCGAAACCTTCCGGGCTTATGAGCTCAACGATGTGTTCAGGCACATGTATGTAGAGATGCCCGACGAACTGGCGCGACAAAAAGCAGAGTATGAAGAATTTTTACGTTGGAAGGAGGCCCGCCGATGAGTGTAATGAATATGGTACAGGCGCTTAATAACGCCTTCGATATAAAGCTGGCCGAAGACCGGTCGATAGTGATGTTTGGCGAAGATGTGGGAGTGGAAGGCGGTGTGTTCCGCGTAACCGAAGGACTGCAAAAGAAATACGGCGCCGACCGGGTGTTCGATTCTCCCCTGGCCGAATCGGCTATCGTGGGCACGGGACTCGGCATGGCCATGGCCGGACTACGTCCTGTAGTGGAACTGCAGTTTGACGGATTCACCTACCCTGCTTTCAATCAAATTATCTCGAATGTATCGCGCATGAACAACCGTACCCGCGGACTGTACAAAGCGCCGATGGTGATCCGCTTCCCCTACGGAGGAGCCATCAACGCCATCGAGCACCATTCGGAGAGTCCCGAGTCGCTCTACGCACACATCCCCGGATTGAAAGTGGTGGTACCCTCTACCCCGCACGATGCCAAGGGCCTGATGATCTCGGCCATCGAGACCGACGATCCGGTGATTTTCATGGAGCCCAAACGCATCTACCGGGCTATAAAACAAGAAGTGTCGGACGAGAAATTCAGCATTCCCATCGGCAAGGCCAAGGTAGTGCAGGAAGGTTCGGACATCACCATTGTTTCGTTCGGCGCCTTGATTCGCGAATGCCAGAAGGCCGCCGAGATGGCCAAAGCCGAAGGAATTTTGGTGGAGATTGTCGATTTGCGCACTATTTATCCGATCGATCGTGAGACCGTAGGCGCTTCCATTCGCAAAACGGGCCGCGTATTGATTGTAGCCGAGGCTCCGCAATCGTTCAGCGTAGGTTCAGAACTGGTAACCATTGCCAACGAAGAAGCCTTCTTATCGCTCGAGGCACCGCCTCGCCGCGTAATGGGCTTCGACACGATAGTACCGCTGGCGCAGGGAGAGAAATATTACCTGGTGACGCCAGAGCGAATCCTGTATGAAACAATCTCAATTATAAATTATTAACAATCAATCATACAGATGCCGGCAACGATTAAGACAGACCCTCATTCACAAGTAATAAGCAATAATTGATATGATATTCAGATTTCCCGATATTGGCGAAGGCCTTGAAGAAGGTACCATTCATGAGATTTACGTACAGGAAGGTCAGGCTGTGAAGGCAGGCGACTTGCTGGTGAGTATGGAAACCGATAAGGTGACGGCCGATATTCCGTCGCCCCGAACCGGCATCGTGCTGAAGATCTTCGGAAAGCCCGGCGATGTGATTCACGTGGGCGAGCCCTTGGCCGAAATTCAGGTGGAAGGTGAAGACGAGGCGCTGACTCCGGTTGAAATGGCTTCGGGACATTTGATGGACGATGAGGAGGAGGAAGTAGCCGGCGTAGTCGGCACCCTCGAAAGTGCCGGAGCAGAAGGGGTAATCGCCGCCAGCGACGAAAAAGCCGCCGCTACGGCCGGCCGGCCATGGGCAACAGCAGGCAGTCCGGCACGCCACGCTCCTCTTCCCGCCAGTCCCGAACGCGAATACATCCCTTCGGGGCGTAAAGTATTTGCAACCCCGCACGTTCGCTCCATCGCCCGCGAAATGGGCATCGATATCCGCAAAATAAACGGTACCGGCCCCGGCGGCCGCATCACCCGCGACGACCTCGAAAAAGTAGCCGTGAGCAGCAGCCCGGCCGAAAAAACATGGATGGCCCAACTCTGGGATGCCGACGATGTGACTTACGAGCCGCTCACCCAGCTGCGCAAAACCATTGCCCGTAACATGCTCAACTCCAAGCATAACGCGGCCCACGTCACCATAGTCGAAGAAGTGGAGATTTCGGAACTGATCGCCATCCGGAATAATTATAAACAAAAGTACGCCGAACGGAATACCAAACTCACTTACCTGCCTTTTATTGTCAAAGCTACGGTACTGGCCCTCAAGCATCATCGTATCATGAATGCGCAGATGGACATGGAGAACAACCGGATGATCTACAAAAACCAGTACAATATCGGCATTGCCATGGATACTCCCGAAGGCTTGGTGGTGCCGGTAATCCGTAATGCCGACCGGCTCAGTTTATTTGAAATCGCCCAGCAAATCACCGCCTTTGCCGACAAAGCCCGCGACCGCAAACTCACGCTCGACGACATGAAAGGGGGCACCTTTACCATCAGCAATTTTGGCTCCATTGCCGGGATTTTCGGCACGCCGGTAATTAATTATCCACAGGTAGGTATTCTCGGCGTAGGCCGTATCATGGAACAACCCGTAGTAAAAAACCACCAGGTAGTGGCGGGCAACGTACTGGGACTGTCGCTCTCGGTCGACCACCGCGTGGTCGACGGCGGCGAAACGGCCCGGTTCATGAAACAAATTATCGATCATCTGGCCGATCCGATCTCGCTGCTGATGGAATAAACAGTTCAACTCCGACCGGGAAATGGTCGGAGTTTTTTATGGTTGCGATTTACGTGCTTGGAGAATCCGGCAAATTATTGTACTTTTGACACCAACTATACAAAACACGATACCGAATGCATACTTCAACCGGATTCTCCGATTCCAAAAGTCACTACCTGATTCTCGACGGATTACGGGGTGTAGCCGCTATAATGGTTGTAATGTTTCACCTGCTCGAAACCTTTTCGCTCGGCAACAATCACCACCAGATCATCAACCACGGCTATCTGGCCGTCGATTTCTTTTTCGCGCTGTCGGGTTTTGTAATCGGCTATGCCTACGACGACCGTTGGGGAAAGATGACCCTGGGTAATTTTTTCAAACGGCGGCTGATCCGGCTTCACCCCATGATTATAATCGGAATGCTCATCGGCGGCGCCACGTTCTATCTGCAGGGCGGCCATTTCTTCCCGGGCATCCCCGATGTTCCGGTAGGACGGATGCTCCTGGTGATGTTTATCGGGATGACTTTGATTCCGGTAAGCAAATCGATGGACGTACGAGGCTGGGAAGAAATGCATCCGCTCAACGGTCCTGCCTGGTCGCTGTTCTTCGAGTACATTGCCAACCTTCTTTACGCGCTTATTTTCCGTCACTTATCCACCAAGGTGCTATCGGTACTTGTTGCCATTGCCGCGCTCGCCCTCACCCACCTGGCCGTTACCCGCGGCGATGTAATCGGAGGCTGGTCCATCGACTCCCTGCAGTTACAAATAGGCTTCACCCGGCTGATGTTTCCGTTTCTGGCCGGCCTGCTCCTTTCGCGTATCGTGAAGCCGGGCACCATCCACAATGCCTTTTTATGGTCGTCGCTTCTGCTTGCCGTTGTATTTTCGGTACCCCGCCTGGGAGGAACCGACCATCAGTGGATCAACGGATTATACGTGGCCTTCAGTATTATTGTTATCTTTCCCCTGGTCGTATATATTGGGGCCAGCGGCACTCTGAAAGGTAAAAAAACGATTGCCGTCAGCCAATTCCTGGGCGATATTTCCTATCCGCTCTACATCACCCACTTCCCGCTCAACCTGATGTTTATGGCTTGGGTCGGCAACAACCAGGTATCGCTGGCCGATGCCCTGCCGATGGCCTTTGGAGCGCTCATAGCGTCGATAGTACTGGCTTACGCCAGTTTCCGGTTGTTTGATGTACCCGTACGAAACTGGCTGACAAAAAAAGTACTTTCGAAAAAAGGCTGATCAGAGTTGCTCCACATTGTCGGTGGGAATAATCCGGGAAGTTGAAAGCGGCACCGTTCCATCCGCGATGGTCGTCCCCTTCGATCCGGGCTCCTCATCCTGTTGCAGTAACTTCTTATACGTTTTGTCGATTCCGAATGCTCCCAGCGGGGCGGTGATCAATATCGCCAGCACCGCAACGGTAAGGATAATTTTCCCGGCGGGTAAACCCATTGCCAGCGGCAGTGAGCCTATAGCAGCCTGTACAGTGGCTTTGGGCAGGTAAGCAATCATGCAAAAAAGGCGTTCCTTCAGGCTAAGAGGGGTGCGAAGCATGCTGAAATACACACCCGCCATGCGGAAGAGCAGGGCAAAAAGCACAACGGCGACAGCCGCCAGGCCGGCCGCAGCGGCAAATTGAATATCGACGGTGGCCCCTACCAACACAAACAACAGGATTTCGGCAGCCACCCATAGCTTGGAATATTTAGGCGAAATACGTTTCGCCAACACCGGATAATTGGTGAGGATGGTGGCTCCCATGGCCATTACCGACAACAAGCCGGACAGCGGAACAAGGCCCTTCAGCAACTCTTCGGTCCCCAGGAATAAAAAAGCAGCGCTCATCATAATCAGCACTTTGACGGAATCGCGCATATGAAAGGCTTTAAAAAAGCGCGTCATGGCATACCCGACGCCCACCCCCAGGGCCAGTCCGGTGACAATAGCCACCGGAATCTGAAATAAACTCATGGCCGAAACCTCACCCCGCCGGGCCAGGGTGGTGAATACAGTAAATAGCACAATTACAAATACATCGTCGACCGAGCCTCCGGCCATAATCATCTGCGGGATGCTTTTGCGGGTGCCTATTTTGTTTTCCATCAGAAAAAGCATTTTAGGCACTATAATGGCCGGCGACACTGCAGCCACGACCGTTCCAAGTATAGCTGCGTCCAGCAACGACACACCCAGCAATGGCGGGGCAATGAGCATCATACCGCCGATTTCGAATACAGCAGGAACAAAACACATCAGAACAGCCGGCCGGCCCACTTTTTTCAGGTCTTCAATATTCAGGGCCAGTCCGGCCCGCATCAAAATAATGACCAGCGCAACCTGCCTTAGTTCGATCGAAACCGACAGCAGAGAAGGCGAAAGAGCATTCAGCACATACGGTCCCAGCACGATTCCCGTAAGCAACATCCCAAGCAGAGAGGGCAGCCTTAATTTACTGAACACATAGCCCAGCGAAAGTCCTAAAAGAAAAATGTAGGCAAAACTTACTAACATTTCGTGATAATTATTTTATCGATCCGCTGCCCGTCTTTATCCACGATCTCCAGCCGATAGCCTTCGAACAGCAAGGTGGCCCCTATTTCGGGAAGCGACTCGGTAGTATGTATAAAATAACCCGCCAGGGTTACGAACTCTCCTTCGAGATCGGCGGGAGGCTCAATATCAAAATAATGAAGGAACTCAACAAAGGGAAACTGTCCGTCGGCAAACCAGCTGGTTTCGTCGCGAGGCGTGATGCGGTATTCATGCTGATTATTCTCGGTCACATCGCCAATAAGGGCATCCACCACATCGTCCATCGTCACGAATCCCTGGGTCGAACCGTATTCGTCGACCACCACCGCATAGTGCACACCCTCTTTTTTGAAACGTTCGAGCAACTTGTAAGCAAAGGTACCTTCGGAAAGATAAAGCGGCTGACGGATATAATTGCTGAGTTTAAAACCGGTGTCGCCCATCGGATCAAACAAATCTTTGAGTAATACGATTCCGATCACCTGATCCACGTCGTTGTTCTTGCAAACCGGATATGCCGAATGTTTTTCCGTGGATATTTTCCGGCGAATGGTATCCCAATCGTCGGTCTCATTGAAAAACACCAGATCGCTTTTATGCGTTATCAGCGAGTTCACCCGCCGGTCGCCGAACTCGAACACCCGTTCAACAATATCCTGTTCGATATCCTGAATTTCGCCCCCTTCGGCGCTTTCGCGGATAATCGATTTAATTTCCTCTTCCGAGACCCGGCTTTCGACCGAACTGTTAACCCCGAAAAGCTTCGCCAGCAGGTTGTTGGAAACCGTCAGCAGCCAAACAAAAGGGGAGGTTAAAAAGGACAATATTTTCATCGGCCGGGCCAGTGCCATTGCAATCGGTTCGGGAAAGGTCATCCCCAGCCGTTTAGGGAACAATTCGCCCAGCACGATCGACAAATAAGTAGTAATGACTACGATAACACCCACAGCCAGGTCGTGAACATAGGCTGTACCCACTCCCAGGCCGAGCAGGAAGCCCTGTACGTCGTCGGCCAGCTTCTCGCCGCTGTACACCCCGAGCAGAATCCCGATGAGGGTGATTCCGATTTGTACGGTCGATAAAAACCGGGTTGGATTTTCGGATAGTTCCAGGGCGGTCCGGGCGCCTTTCCGGCCTCGCTTGCGCAATGTTTCGAGCTTGTATTTGCGAGATGAAACCAACGACATCTCCGACATCGAGAAAATGCCGTTCAACACGATAAGACCGATGATAATAAATAGTTCCAACGGAAATTTGTTTTTGCGGCAAAGATAATGAAAATTCAGGAACATGATCTACTAACCGGCCTTACTTTCTGCGCATAAAAAAATACAATTACATAGTTGGATCAACAAATAATATCCGTATATTTGAGGGTCTTCAACCGACCTTCGATTCAATTAACCTTTATATAACGATCACATGAACGCAACAAACCAAGGAAAATGCCCAGTAATGCATGGCGCGAACACCGACACGAGCAGTTCGGTGATGAGCTGGTGGCCTAAGGCCCTGAACCTCGATATCCTGCATCAGCACGACACCAAGAGTAATCCGCTGGGACCGGATTTCAACTACCGCGAAGAGTTTCTGAAACTCGACCTGGAGGCGGTAAAAGCCGACCTGAAAAAGCTGATGACCGAGAGTCAGGATTGGTGGCCGGCCGATTGGGGACATTACGGAGGATTGATGATCCGGATGGCCTGGCACAGCGCGGGCACGTACCGGACAGCCGATGGTCGTGGCGGCAGCAATACCGGCAATCAGCGTTTTGCCCCGCTCAACAGCTGGCCCGACAATGCCAACCTCGACAAGGCGCGCCGGCTGTTGTGGCCTATCAAACAAAAATACGGGAATCGACTGTCGTGGGCCGACTTATTCATTCTGGCCGGCAACATGGCTTACGAATCGATGGGATTCCGCACTTTTGGTTTTGGTGGTGGCCGCGAGGATATCTGGCACCCCGAAAAAGACATTAACTGGGGAGGCGAAAAAGAATGGCTGGCTCCGACCAGTAATCGCTACGAAAACGACGAGGACCGCGAATCGCTCGAGAATCCGCTGGCTGCCGTACAGATGGGACTGATTTATGTGAATCCCGAAGGCGTGGACGGCAAACCCGACCCGGTTCGTACGGCGAAGGATGTGCGACTTACTTTCCAACGCATGGGAATGAACGACGAAGAAACCGTGGCGCTTACTGCGGGCGGACATACCGTGGGGAAAGCTCATGGGAACGGCGATGCATCGAAACTCGGACCTGCCCCCGAAGAGGCCGGCGTGGAAAACCAGGGACTGGGCTGGATGAACCCACAGGGGAAGGGTAATGCCGAACACACCGTAACCAGCGGACTGGAAGGTGCCTGGACCACTCATCCCGACCGGTGGAACCACGACTATTTCTACCTGCTGCTTACCTACGACTGGGAACTGAAGAAGAGTCCTGCCGGAGCATGGCAATGGGAGCCTATCAACATTAAAGAAGAGGACAAGCCTTTCGATGCCCATATACCTGGTGTACGGCGCAACCCGATGATGACCGATGCCGATATGGCCATGAAGATGGATCCGGAGTACCGGAAAATTTCGGAAAAATTCTACCGGAATCCTGAATATTTTGCCGATTGCTTTGCCCGCGCCTGGTTCAAGCTCACACACCGCGATATGGGGCCCAAGGCACGCTACCTCGGAGCCGATGTTCCGGCCGAAGATCTGATCTGGCAGGATCCCGTTCCGACGGTCGATTATGCGCTATCGGAAACCGAAATAGCCGAACTGAAAAAGATGTTGCTCAACAGCGGACTGAGTCGCGCCGAGTTGATTGCTACGGCATGGGATAGCGCCCGCACTTTCCGCCGGTCCGATTATCGTGGAGGGGCCAACGGGGCGCGTATTCGTCTGGCTCCGCAAAAGGACTGGGCAGGCAATGAGCCCGCCCGGCTGAAAAAAGCACTCGACAAGCTCGAAGCAATTCAGGCTTCGTTGAATAAAAAAGTAAGTATTGCCGATCTCATTGTATTGGGCGGAAGTGCGGCCGTGGAAGCTGCGGCAGCTGAAGCCGGCTATAAAGTGGAAGTGCCTTTTATGCCCGGCCGCGGCGATGCCACCGACGAAATGACCGATGCCGGATCGTTCGACGTACTGGAACCTATCCACGACGGATTCCGCAACTGGGTTAAAAAAGAGTATACGGTGAAACCCGAAGAACTGCTGCTCGACAGAGCGCAACTGATGGGGCTCACTGCGCCCGAGATGACGGTACTGATAGGCGGTATGCGGGTGCTCGGCGCGAATTTCGGCGGCAGTCCGCTGGGCGTGCTCACCCACCGCCCCGGACAGCTCACCAACGATTTCTTTGTAAACCTCACCGACATGCATTACAACTGGCAACCGATGGCCGAAAATTACTACCATATCGTGGACCGTAAAACCGGCGCCGTGAAGTGGGTAGCCACGCGGGTCGATCTCGTGTTCGGCTCCAACTCCCTTTTGCGTGCCTATTGTGAGTTCTATGCACAGGACGATAACCGCGAGAGGTTCGTGAAGGACTTCGTGAAAGCCTGGGTAAAAGTAATGAATGCCGATCGGTTTTAAGAATCTGATTTTAATGCTCCGGACGCCGGATCAGCCTTTCATTTCAGGCGCAACAGCGACCGGCTAACGGCTCATTATCAAGCTATAACCAACAGACCTGTCGAAATAAAGGGGATTATGTCCTGCAAGTCCATTGCAGGCATTTTCCCCCTAAATCTCCTGCCTCCCGGCAAGAAGTTATTAAACAATAGAAAACTTTTTTAAGTGTTTTTTTGAAGTCGAAAAGATACCTTTGTAGCAATTATTGTAGAACACCAACCTGCCTGGCCTTATACAGGGTTCTCACATGCATGATTAAATATGAAAGAGATGCGTCAGATCATGAAAATCAAAGGGCAATCCTCCGAATTATATACGCTCGTAGCTCCATTGGTTATGAGTGTTTCCGCCCTGCGTCAGAACAACAACTATCCCTATAAAACGTCGAACCGTCACTATTGGTATGTACTATTGGAAAACAAACAGCTGAGAGCATTTATACCTCTAGAACACAAAGACATAGCTTACTTCAAAATCGACAATTATTATGCTCCTTCGGGCACGGAGCGCGGAGAACTGCTCCGGGAATTACTGGAAGCGATACTGCCTGAATACCAATCGCAGGGACGTGTGTCTGCGATTGTACAAAAGAGGGATCAGGAGACTTTTGAAAAAGCAGGCTTTTCAGTTGTTCGTACTATGAAAATTTACGTCAAAATGGAATTGGCATAAACCGGAGGGAAGCAGTAATGGGGCAAATAACTGAGACACGAAAGAACGTATATCAGGCGCTTCAGGAAAGAATAGCGGCCGTTTTTTCCGCGTATGACTATGTCTATGTAGCTTTTTCGGGAGGAAAAGACAGCAGCATCGTTCTGAACGCCTGCATCGACTTCCTGCGACAACACAAAAACACAGGTACGAAATTGGGTGTATTCCATCTCGATTACGAAATACAATATGCGCTGACAACCGAATACATCGATCGCACCTTAGCTTCCAATCGCGATTTACTTGAGGTTTACCGTTGTTGCGTTCCCTTCAAGGTTCCCTCCTCGACCTCGATGTATCAGCGCTTTTGGCGACCCTGGGATCCCAAGATTCCCGACTGGGTGAGACCGATGCCCACCGAATGTCTTAACGCGGAAGATTTCAACTTCTACACCACCCAACTATGGGATTACGAGTTTCAACAATATTTTGCCCACTGGCTCCGCTTCAAGAAAAAAGTGCGCCGTATAGCTTGTCTGATAGGAATTCGCACTCAAGAAAGCTTTAACAGATGGAGGTTGATTTATCATCCCACAGACCGTCACATGCCCTTACGGCGTGCACAATGGATTCATGAAACAGGAGAAGGCATCTACAATATTTATCCGATATACGACTGGAAAACAACCGACATCTGGATTGCGAACGGGCGGTTCGGATGGGATTACAATCGTTTGTACGATCTGTACCACCAAGCCGGCGTCCCTTTGAACAAACAACGGGTGGCCAGTCCGTTCATTTCGCAGGCCATTTCGTCCCTGCACCTTTATCGTGCGATCGACCCCGACATGTGGGGCAAGATGCTGTGTCGTGTCAATGGAGTCAACTTTGCCGGTATTTACGGTCATACTTCGGCCATGGGATGGCGTAGCGCCAGATTACCGGAAGGAATGACATGGAAACAGTATCTGTACTTCCTGCTCGACACCTTGCCGAAAGAAACGCGTGAAAATTATCTGCGGGTGCTTTCCGTCAGCAAACGGTTCTGGAAAACCAAAGGGGGTTGTCTGAGTACAGATACGATCAGGAAACTGCGGGAAAAAGAAATCGAACTGCACGTAAGCAGTACGAGCAATTACAACACCGACAAGATGCCTGTAATGATGGATTATATGGACGATATCGATCTACCGGAATTCAGGGAATTGCCCACCTACAAACGCATGTGCATTTGTGTGCTCAAGAACGATCATTATTGCAAATACATGGGTTTTACTCCCGGCAAGCGGGAACAAGAACGGCGTAAAAAGATAATGGACGAATATAGCTCGTATTTGGAGACTCAAAAGCGGAGAAAAAAACAACCATGAAAAACAACCCAACTTATATCAGCCCTGTTTACACTGTTATCGCTGTGCCTGTGGAAAAAGTACGGGCCAACGCATACAATCCCAATGTAACAATGCCGCCCGAGATGAAACTGCTGGAGCTTTCCATCTGGGAGGACGGATACACGATGCCATGCGTATGCTACTATATCAAAGAGGAAGATATATACGAGCTGGTGGACGGGTATCATCGCTACCAGGTAATGCTTTCTTCTCACCGGATTTACGAAAGGGAGAACGGATTGCTGCCCGTCACCGTAATCAACAAAGACATTGCCAACCGTATGGCTTCTACCATTCGTCACAACCGGGCACGCGGCACCCACCAGATCGAACTTATGACCAACCTCGTGGGCGAACTCGTCCGTTTGGGCATGTCTGACTCCTGGATACGACGAAACCTTGGAATGGACAAAGACGAATTGTTGCGCCTCAAACAAATATCGGGATTGGCAGCTTTATTTGCAGATAAAGACTTTAGTATCGCCGAAGAGTAAACCGGTGAATATCCGTGAACTTACTCCAAAAGCAACAGTCGCCAACCTAAAAACGCCCCGGGACTGATGTCTCCGGGGCGTCTCGCATTTTACAGATCTAATTCTTCTGATGTTATCAAGGTATGTTTTCCATACTTGTATTGGTACAAGCCTACGTTTAGTTTTTTCTTGTTCGATTGTACGGGTGCGATCGTTACAAAGTGCATTTTCAGGGTATCCTGCTCGATCGCAGCTGTTTTGTCGCGTGTCTTCTGATCTTCCCAGGTTCCCGAATTCACATATAGGCAAGGATCGCCTGCCTGGTTGGAATAGGTTTTAATCATGGGCTCGTGGGTATGGCCAAACACCACCAGTCGAACGTTCGACTCAGCATTCTGAAAGTATTGTGTGTTGGCCTGCTCGTCGATAAATTCGGTTTTCAGGCTTCCCACAATCGATTTATTGATTTCGTTGAGCACCTTCACATTGTTGTACTGCTGGCGGGCATCCCAATTGGCCTGGGTGAACAAGCCGTTGTACAGGTTTATCTGAATACTTCCGTCGGTCGCATTGTTACGGGGTAAAATATCGTTGATAGCATAGGTTTTCGTATAATTCCCGATGTGGGTAGTAAAAATCGGATCGCTGAAATTATCTTTCACATAGATCACTTCTTCGATTACATGTTTCCAAAGCGTGTAATAGATGTATTTGCTGTATTGTTCAGGGTTAGTGGAATCGTTCAAGTGGATCGCAGGCACTTTGGAAGACGCCTCTTTGGTGGTAGGGTCGGTAAAGGAATTAGCTGCAATACGGGCGAAAAAATAGCCCGGAGGCAGCAGTGAGCCCGGCGCTTCGGCCTCATTGGCTCCGGGAGTTAAGGCACAGAAAAAATCGTAGCGATGACCGTGCTCTATCGCAATCTGGGGATAGCCGTCGGGGTGGTACACACCCACGCCAAACTTGTCGCCCGCATCGCGTGCCTGATTCACGCCAGGCAGAGCAATATTCACATTTTCGGCTGTGAAACCCATATCGTGATTACCGGGAATATAGGTCAGTTTAATCTTTTTATCGCCGATAATCCCGTTCAACACATCATAAACCCCCTGATTGGCTTTCACCGATTTACGTACGAAATCGGCCTGCGAACCGCCACCATAGGTATCGATACGGGTAGGCACATACCAGTCGTCGAGCATATCGCCGGCAATTACCAGCTCTTTTACTGTGTTCGACGAACGCACCTCATTCAGGAACTGTTCCAGCCTTTTCAGGTGTTTTACCGTTTCGGAATACGACAAATCGCTCCCCAGGTGCAAATCGCTTATTACAACAATCTTATCACGTAGTTCATTAGAGCTTGCGGTCAGGGTGTCGAACGGATTACCGGAATCGATATCCGCCGGGTCACATGCAGTAAACAGCAAGGCCATTACAAGCCCAACTAACAAAAAATAGTTTTTTTTCATGATCGAACAAATTTATGGATAGTAGTTAGTATCGAAGTCGCTCACGGCAGCCGCAAAAGTAGGCGAAAAACGATCAAAAGAGGTTTCATATCTACAAAACCGGCGTCTCAATTTTACAAATTTTCACTCTCAGCGACCAATGGCCGGATCTTAACTAATTTTACAAAAAAACACGATCCGGGATAAAACATCATATAGTATAAAAATGTATTTTTGCGATTACAAACCCCTTCAATGCATACCCTTTACATAGCAACCGTCTTCGCCGGCGCCTTAGTGTGCTTACTGGCCTCTTTATTACTATTTTCGCGCCGCAACGACGGTAACCGATCGAGGGTAATACTGGCGGTCATCGTTCTTTTTTCGGTAGTGAATTACAGCACTCGTTTTTTTGCTTTATTAAACGGTAACATTCCCGAGCTGGTAGTATCGGCAAAGCTATTATTACAGGCCAATTTCATGGTACTGGGATATATCCTGTACCCGATTGAAGTAATAGCTCCGGGATGGCTGAACCGATGGCGGGTAGTAAAGCTGTACAGTTACTGGTTAGTATTGGTAGCCGTGTACCTGATTACCGAATGGGCCGGAATACGGTATACCGCTTTCGGGTCGTTGTTAGAAATGCTGGCTTTTGCCGGCCGGTTTGAAGTTTGGTTCCGGTTAGTGCTTGCCCTTTTTATTTTCATACCCGGCGTCCTCGTTTTTTTCATCCATCGCACCCGGCTCTATCAAAATTCGGATCATATCTGGGTAAAAAAATACGTTGCTACCCTTTCGTTGAATGTTCTGGCCTATTTACTCGTACTGCTATTCAACCATCCGGTTTTCAACATTATTTATTATTACATTAGCGTAGGGTGTAGTCTGTATATCGTATACATGGAACTGTTCGACCGGATTATCGTCCCGTCGACCCGCAACATGGCGACACCACCGGCACAGCACCGGCCGGATATTCAAAGCATGAGCGTATCGATTCCTACGAACACCATCGTTGATAAAAAAGACTCTGTCGTGATCCGGCGGTTAGAGTCGCACATGCATACCAACAAAGCCTGGAGGAATCCCGACTTAACCCTCAACA
The DNA here is from genome assembly GCA_001898935.1 of Paludibacter sp. 47-17. Classification (GTDB taxonomy): domain Bacteria; phylum Bacteroidota; class Bacteroidia; order Bacteroidales; family Paludibacteraceae; genus Paludibacter. Next base: position 131,706 of record MKVT01000020.1, on the reverse strand, counting down.
TCCTAGCTTCGGAGATATTCACCAATCGTACCAGCCTGGCCCAGGCCCTGCACGAAAGCGGATACGAAAGCTATACTTACTATATCAATCGTCTTCGGACCGAAGATTTCATCCTGCAGATCGAATCGGGCAAAACAACTAATTTTCAGGAAGCATTTTTTGAGGCAGGATTTCGGTCGCGCAGCACCGCTTTGCGTAATTTCCGTTTATTCACCGGCGCGACACCTTCGGAATATTTCAGGAGGGAAGGAATAACAGTGGACGAAGAAAAAGAATCAATAAAACAAACCATATGAACCTCGAAGAAGTTTTAAATTTCCGGCGCTCGGTGCGCAGGTATATCACCGACAAAGAACTGGACACCGAAAAAGTACGTCACTGTATCGAGTTGGCCACCCTGGCACCCAACAGTTCCAACATGCAATTATGGGAGTTTTACCACATCACCGACAAGACGTTGATCGGCCAAATGGCCCATGCTTCGCTTTCGCAACCGGCCGTATCCACCGCCAATCAGTTGGTAGTGTTTGTTACCCGGCAGGACCTGCACCGGCGGAGGTCGAAGCAGATCATCGCATTTGAACGCGGCAACATAGCCCGCAACAGCCCGGCCGAAAGTCACGTACGGCGAATCAAAGGGCGTGAAATCTACTACAACCGGGCCATCCCCTTTTTGTATGCCCGCTTTTTCGGCGTACTGGGCTTGTTCCGCAAGTTGTTGACGGGCACAGTGAGTTTGTTCCGTCCCATGTTTACCAACAGTTCCGAAGCCGACCAGCGGACGGTACTACACAAAAGCTGCGCGCTGGCAGCCCAAACCTTTATGATAGCCATGGCCAACGAGGGATACGATACCTGTCCGCTCGAAGGATTCGACAGCCGAAGGGTAAAAAAACTGCTGCGGCTGCCTGCCGCCGCCGAAATCAATATGATCGTATCGTGTGGCTACCGCGATGGAAATAAAGGCATCTGGGGAGAGCGGTTCCGTGTTCCGTTTGAGGAGGTATATAAGAAGTTGTAATTTTTTTTCTGCTTTTGTCACAATCCGGCACCCTCCTGTGTCTATTTCTGTAAACACCCTATTACGTGAAACACTTCAACACTCTCTATCAAGCTAATTATGCGATGGTGCACGGACTCGTGACACGCATGGTGGGCGATGGCGATGCGGTGAAGGACCTGGTACAGGAGGTGTTTGTAAAGCTGTACCTGCAATTACAGGCCGGCGAGCGGATCGAGTACCCGAAAACCTGGCTCTACCGGGTGGCAACACACGGGGCAATCAACCACCTTTCGAGAACCAGGAAGCATCTGGCAATGGAGGAGGCGATGCACGTAAGCGAGAAGGCCGGCGCCGAACAATTGCTGGAAAGGAGCGACAGGAAAAGGCAGATCGACCGTGCATTGATGAAACTGGAGGAGCGCGACCGGCTGTTGCTGGTGCTGTATGCCGATGGTTTGTCGTACAGGGAAATGGCCGAAATCGGCTCCATCGGGCTTAGTTCGGTAGGCAAACTGCTTTCGAGGGCTATTCAGAAATTTAAAAAAATTGCACAAGATGAAGGAATTGACGTGTTTGAATGAGGACGTGATTCAGCAATGGATCGACGGAGAATTGAGCACAATTCGGCGGGAGCAGGTTCACGAACACCTCAACGGCTGTGAGGAGTGCCGCGACAAAGTACAGCAGCAACAGGCATGGGCGCTGGCTATCAAAAAAGCGCTGACGACAGAAGAAGTAGAAATCCCTGAATTTGTACCGGTGAACGAGGCACCCGCAACCCGCCGCTTTCCGCTTTGGCTCAAAATTGCCGCAGTAGCGATACCTGCATTTTGCATTGTCCAGCTGCTCCTTCACCCCGAAAAAACCTACCAACCATCGCACGACGAACTGTTGATGTATCAGTCGCTCAGCGATATGGATGCTAATGCTGCATTTCAGGAACGGGTGATAGTGACCACTGCAACCAATCAGGAGGGCGAGATCGTAGAATTCGAAATCCATTGATCCGCCGGCATCCTCCCAACAGCCGTCACCCTATCCATTCCCTTCTCGATTAATTACACTGACCTGTAAAATTGGAACTATACTACCGTCAAACGAAATTTAAAATCAACTTGTATGAAACGTATTCAATTCACTTTGCTGATCGTTGCATTCTTAGCACCGGCGCTCAATGCTCAATCGCTGGCCGATCTTTACAAATCGAACGAAATAAGGCTCACACCCGATCCGGCCTATGCAGCCAACGCCGACTGGCCGGCCATTTTTCACGACTACGAGCACAAAGACAACGGTGGCAGTACCGGCGAAAACAAGAGTCTGGTTGTGGCACCCGATGGTTCGCTGTTTGTAAGTCACCGTACCCGTCATGCCCTTTCGCGTTTCGATCCGCAGGGCAGGTATTCAGGCGATTTCGGCAAAAAAGGCGGGAAGAGTCAGGCCGATTTCATTTATATGCCTTCGGTACAGGGCATTATGGATGGAAAGTATGTGTATACTACGGCTGTCGACGGGCGCATGCACTTTTTCGACCTCAAAGGCAACTGGTTTAAAACACTGAAGTTGAGCTATATGCCTCTGCACAGCGTACCGCTCAAAGGAGGCAAAATCGCCGTTTTAGGCTATGTGCCCTACAAAGGTTCGCAAGCTCGTATCATGGTTGCGCTTTTAAATGTAGCCGATGGAAAAGAAAAAATAATCCGTTCGGAATTGCAGCCCTATGCCACGCAAAAAAAGATCGTGATCGACCCCTACTTCTACAAAGACGAAAACGGTAAAGAACAACGAATCGGCAACTGGATCACCACCAGTCTACCCATGACCGATCCCTCGTTCTACCGCCTTCGCATGGAGGTGAACAAAAGCGGCAACTTAGTTACGGCCAACCCGGCCACCGGCGAAATTATCACCTACGATCCCAATGGAAAGATCATCAGCCAATTTACCACCGAGTTAACAGCCGAAAAAATCACGGCCGAAGATCGGGAAGAATACTATCAGAAAGCCCTCGAACACCTGAAAAAACTCGAAAAAGATGCAGAGAGCATCGCGCAGCACAAGGAATACTGGAATCATTACCTGGCACAGTACCGTCAGCAGTTAAGCAAATTCCGCGACCCGGCCAACTACCCCGATCAGCTGCCCGGATTTTCGGAACTCATCATCGATTCCGACGACAACCTGCTGTTGTTCCGCTTTACCCGCGAAAAAGGGAGTAACCAGTTTGATGTATACACTTTCAGCAATCAGGGCAAAAAGATAGGTACCAGCCGGTTCACCGCCGAAGGCTACCAGCTCCGCATCACGCCATCGGCTTTCCGGTTCCACAAAGGCAGTATTTATGCCTTGACAAAAGATAAAAACAATGTACTGAAAATAGAGAAATTTAACCTGAGCGCTAACCAATGAACAAGAGAAGCTGCCGATATCCTAAAGGCAGCTTCTTTTTGTATCTTACACATCACGAACCCGCTAGCCTTTCAAGCGTTTTAGTTTCAACAACGCTTCGATATAGTAATAATCCGCATAAATAATAGATGCATCGATTTCGGAACCAGCCGGCCAGTGCCCCGTAGAATGATCGAGGAAAGAAGGACGTGCATCCCTGCTTTGATAGCTGGCCGAGCTTAACGAACGTAGCATATGCTCTGCTTGATCGAAATAAAACCGACCCTTAGGCGAGTTCATGCATTCCGACAATTCGAGCAGGGCCGAAGCCACCACTGCGGCAGCCGATGCATCGCGCGGTGCATCCGGAATGGCCGGATCGTCGAAATCCCAGTAAGGTATCAGATCGGCAGGTAATCGATTAAGGTAAGCATCTGTAATTTTTTGTACAAAATCGAGGTATTTCGGATCGTTGGTTTCGCGGTAGCAAATGGTGTAGCCATAAATTGCCCATGCCTGGCCGCGTGCCCACATCGATTCATCGGCATATCCCTGATGCGTTTGTCCTTTTATAAAATTACCTGTAACCGTGTCGTAAACCGCTACATGATAGCACGAAAAATCGGGTTTAAACTGATGACGCATGGTGACATCGGCATGCGACACTGCCATATCGTACAAGGTTTTATTGGGACCGTTTTTAGCCGCCCAAAACATCATTTCCAGGTTGATCATATTGTCGATAATGGTATTGTGCGGCCAGTTCCGGGGCTGCACTTCTCTCGGCCACGACAATATAGTACCTACTTTAGGATTAAACAAGGTAGCCAACGTATCGGCGGTATCGAGAATTATTTTTTTATAGGCAGAATTTCCGGTCAGCCGGTATCCGTTTCCATAGCTGCAAAAAACGAGAAATCCAAGGTCGTGGTCGTAGGCAGGCGTACGCGATAGAAACTCCAGTGATGCAGAAAACTTCTCGGCTTCTGCACGAATATTTTCATTGCCCGAAGCTTCGTAGGCATACCACAACACACCCGGCCAAAATCCGGCAGTCCATTCTTCCTTGGTCGCTTTTCGGGTATGCCATTCAGTTGAAGTATTAGCTATATTTCTCGGCATCCGGGTATAATCAATACTTCCCGACTGCCGAAGTTCGTTAAGCGATCGTTCGGTTTGGGTGGTACAATACTCCAAGGCATCGTTTACAAAATTTCCGCTGCACCCCATTCCCATCAGTGCAATACATCCTAAAAGTAATTTCTTCATTATATTATAATTTCTTAGTTGTTACAGCAAAGGCACAAAAGGTTAAATAAAGCACACAGGCTAAAATCACTCCGATTCCACCACCAATGCCTACGCTATCGGTGGCAGCACCAATCAGCGGAGTTACCGCACCGCCACCAGCCACCGCGGTAATCATCAAGCCCGAAATCAGATTTGCCTTTTCGGGCCGGGTTTGTACTGCTGTCGAATAAATGATGGGAAAGATACAGGAAGCCAGGAAACCAACCGCACCAATTGCCATCAGATTGACGGTTACCGACTCAGCGGATGCAAGCACCAGCAAAGCTCCGGCAGCAGCAACTATATTGAGCTTAAAATAGAGTTCTTCACGAACTTTAGTCATCAGGTAAGCTCCCAACAATGCCCCCACCGTACGGCTGAAAAAATAAATCTGAGGTGCGATAATTGCATCCGCCGTATCCCATCCGAAACGGTTAATCATTAGCTTTGAACTTATAAAATTTGTAGCTACATCGACTCCCACAACAAAGAAAATCCCGGCAAAAAGCAAAGCAATCTTTTTATCCTTCAACAAGGCAAAGGTATCGGCCACTGCTTTTCGTCCGGAACCTGAATCGGCCGTACTTTCACGGGGAATGGGCACTGCCATCAACCAAATCCCGGAAATAAGCGTGATTGCGCCCAGTAACGGAAAACTATAGTACCACAGCTGATTATCGCCATCACCGAAAAACTGAACGGACCAAAGCACTAACTGCGGACCCGCCAGCGACGAAATAGCCTTTACTACCTGCCCTGCAGTCAGACTACTGGTCAGCAATTTTTTATCGTCTACTACATTATTGAGCAGCGGATTAAGCGACACCTGCAGAATGGCATTACCGATTCCCAGCAAAGCATATGCTGCCATCGTGCTGATGCTGTTGTAATGAATCAACGGGATTGCCATCCCCACCACAGTTATAGCCATACTCAGGAGTACGGTATTTTTACGTCCCCACCGGTTCATCAACACCCCAACAGGTATCCCCAAAAATAAAAACCAAACAAACACCATCGACGGAATAAAACCTGCCATGGTATTCGACCACCCGAATGCTTCGCGTGCATAATCGGACGAGATGCCGACAATATCGCAAAATCCCATCACGAAAAATCCAAAAAGCACAGGTATCAACCCTTTATTTTTATACGTTGTCATATTCTACTGTTTACGCTACTGTATTGTATACGTTTGAACGTATGGCTTTACTGAATGTGCCCCTATTATTTTTGCAGCGCTGTTATGCGAAACCAATCGGCATCGATCCAGCCACGCATGTTTTTTCCGGCCGGCTGCACGGCAAACAATCCCACTTTTGCACCTATCCATTTCCCCTGACGGGCTTTAAACTTCTCTCCGACAGCAATATACTTAACCCCATCTTCACTATAACTAAACCGGCAACTGCCACCCTTCGCCACTTCAACCCGTAAATAAATATCCTTGAGGTAATTATACGAACCCACCTTATAGACTTCGTCAAACTTCAGGGTCGCCACTTCGATCGTACGTTCGGGATTTCCCTGCTCCGCATCCATGCAGATGGCCTGTTCGAGCACCAGTCGGTCGCCCTTTTTAACCAGCGAGAGATGGCTGTAGTCCCAACCCATCACGATGATGCCGCCCCGATCGCCCTCTTCTTTGGCAGTAAACCGGATTCGGGTGGTTGCCCCGAATTCCTCGGCAGGAAATTTCCGGAGGTACAGATTCGGCACTTCCCAATAATTGATACAACCGGAACTCAAGCGATGCGCTAAAATGCGCATGTAGCCGGATTCAGTAGGAAACCCGAAAAACTCGTGGTAATTGGCATGCCATTGCCATTCCAAACCCTGCGTACGACTATCGAACTCATCGCTTTCGGACGGAGCAACAGGTTCCGAATTGCGATTCACCTGCGGCTTGCGAAATTCGGCAACAGGCTCGCCGCACCCATCGCCATCGGCATCGACACCAATCACCGGCCAATCGTTGACCCAGGTCATGGGATTCAAATGAATGATCCGACCGTAAGCATCCTTGTGTTGAAAGTGGACAAACCACGATTCACCAAAAACAGTTTCTACCCATCCTCCCTGATGTGGGCCATTGATGGAGGTTTCACCCTGATGCATTACCTTTCGTGCTTCGTAGGGACCATAGACCGAACGCGAGCGCAAAGCCAGTTGCCAGCCATATTCCACCCCTCCTGCCGGTGCCAGGATGTAATAGTAACCATTTCGTTTGTAAAACTTAGGGCCTTCGATCGTATGGTTGACGCCATCGTTACCGTCGAACACCAGCACCGGACCGGAGAGCACCCGGGTTCCTTCGCTGTTCATTTCGGCAACGACTACCACCGAATTAATCCCCGATCGCGAACCGGCATAGGCATAGGCGAGATACACCTTGCCATCGTCATCCCACAAGGGAGTAGGATCGATAAGCCCTTTGCCGGCTTTCACCAACATCGGTTCCGACCAATCGGCCATCGGATCCGTAGTTTTTGTAAGGTAAATTCCAAAGTCGGGATCGCCCCAGTAAATATAAAACTCCCCTTGATGGTACCGGATACAAGGAGCCCACACTCCCTTACCGTGTTGAGGTATATTGAAAAAGTCAAGAGGCTCCTGCTTTTTCAGAGCATGATTCACTAATTTCCAATTAACCAGATCGGTTGAATGCAGTATCGGCAAACCGGGTATACAATTGAAACTCGAAGCGGTCATGTAAAAATCATCGCCTACCGCTACTACATCCGGATCGGAATAATCGGCATGCAATATGGGATTGCGATAACTTCCTTTGCCCGTATCCGGACTCCACACCGATGCCTGAATATAGGTCACCGTCCCTATCATTAAATAAAGTACTATCTTCATAACTTGCTGAATTAAATGCATACGAAGTCCATGTTCCGAATGATGAATTCGAAAAAAGAAGCTTCAATAAAGGTGTTTTTTAAAATTTTATTTCGCTCAAAGACCTGGTATCCAATACCTTTTTCCTTCCTCCGGCCGGTTTTACCGTACAAGGCCCATCGGCCGTAACATAATATTTACCCTTTTTAAATTCGAGGACCACGGTAGCAGCCTCCTTCGCCTCGATGGTGAATCCTTTCGCCGACAACCATTTACCATTACCCATCATCAGGGTGAAATCTTTGCCCTGTTCCGAAATTACCGCGTAGGTAGCCTGCACCTGCATGGCCGAATATCGGGCTTGTTCGTCGCATGAAGAGGAAAAAATATAATCGGTACGACCATTGGCACTGGTTACCTTAAGCCCCACAAAATCAGAGGCAACTCCCTGGGCATCGAACGATTCTATGGATTCGACCGAGCGGCCCGAAACGGTAGTGGAAGGTTCGAACACCGACACAAAAGGACGATTCCAGGCTTCCCCATGCTGTCGGGCCGCAATGGTAAGAAAGGGTTCATTGGTAACATCATAAGGCAAGCCATGATTAGCCCGGAAGGCCTTACAGGGTGGCGCCTTCATGGCAAACAACTCGCGCCCGGGATAGCCTTTCATCCATAAATTCATGTATACATGGTTGCCGTTGGGCCGCTCCATTTTCCACACCGCTTTATAATCGGTTTCGATGCACACCGAACGCTTGTCCCACAGGTAATCGAGCGCAAATAAATGTCCTCCGGCAAAGGCCATTTCCTCGCTGGGCATCAATTGAAGTGGTGAATCCGAAGCATCGGTGAGCGTGAGCTCTTGTCCCAGGTTGTGGTAGAAATAATCGTGGAACTTATCGCCTGCCCGTTGTTTCTTCGAGCGGAATATATCCACATAATAGCCGGTCGAATCGCTGGTGCGCACAATACTGAGAAACCGGCGCTGGTCGCTCCGGCTCTCGGGCTCCAGAAAATAAACATCGGAAAAAGTAATGCCCGGATAATATCCGGTTTTCTGTCCCGATTCAGGATACATACTGAGCAAGTCGAAGGGATGATTACTCAACATTTCGGGATACTTGGATATACCGTCGACCATCACGGTATTGTGGGCAGGAAATTGCGAATAATACTCCAGAAAAGGAGCCTGAAAATAGCTCGAACCGATGCCCGATTCGGCACCCAGCACATAGCCTTTACCGTAGAGCTCGATAGAAATTCCATTGGCATGCGCATGATTTCCGTAGGAACCCACCTGGGAAATCATCAATCCGTTTTCGCGATCGCGCCCATTACGTTGCACCAACCAACTCACGTTGGGAGCATAAAAAGTCTGCGTGATATAATCGTCCGCTTCAGCCGCCTTTACTTCTGGCTTCAACTGCAGGGGCCTGGTGGTGAAAAACGAAAAGATACTGGCTGCCGGGCGTTGGGTGGAAGCAGTACCGGCATCGGGAACAAACAATTTATACATAGCCGTATAGCGCTCCTCATCGGCCTTATTACCGTATTTTTGCGCCATCAGAATCATATCGTGAATGGCATCGGTATTTATCGTACCATAGTAACTATCGCCAAAAGCCGTTATCTGGTTGTTGGGAAACAGGTATTGAGGCAATACCCCGACCGCCTTGTGCATCACCGGCGTATAAGGTAAAATATTATGTGCGAAGGTTGCGTCGAAATCGCGGATAAAATTGGTAAGATCACGGGTCACATTTTGAGCGTAACCCGGCGACTCGTTCCATATACCGGTGGCAGGGTCGTAACCGTAGTCCAGAAATCGGGTAAGCGACCACTGACGAGGTGTCGAAACATTAAGAATATGGTTGATATAGAATTCGCGCCCTTTTCCATCGGCATAACGGGCATTGTCTTCCAGCACCATGGCCACTTTCAGAATAAACTTAGCCTGATGTAAATTCCAGTTGTTTTGAGGCACCCCGTTTTTAATACTGATATCGATCCATTTTTTGAACGTAGCAGCATAGATCTCCATCTTTTCAGGAAAACGCTTCTGAAGAAACGGATACGCAAAGTCGTACAAATAAGCCAGTTCGTTGAGGATACGTTCCTGAATCACCTCAAAAGTCGACAAACCCACCAGGGTTTGGGCATGGCTGTTGTTGAGGTCGACAGGTTCCTTGCGATAGTACATACCCAGCATATAGGTATCGAACAAATCGGCAGCAAAACGAGCATAGCGTTCATCGCCCGTGAGCCAGTATACAAAGGCCGCATCCTTGGCCAGCGACATAATCTGCTCATTGATACTTTCAATGCCCGAGGCATTCGCTTGTTCGCCCCATTCCAGCGGCCGGCCCGGCTTAGCCGTATTGTGAAAAAATACCCCCTTCGTATCGTCCATGTACGGAATAATATCTTCCAGTTTGGGTCGGGCATAGGTAGACGCCAAACCACGCGAACTTCCGAAACGAACCGTAGGCACAGGAGCCTCCCCATCGGCATGCGAATACACACCCCCCTTGATGTAAACATTGGTCGCTTTGCTTTTCCAATACATCATGAGCCGTGATACCATCCATTCGGGATCGGTAGTGTGACGCAACACATAGCTATCGATCCTACCGCGAATACCGTCGAGGACCTCTCCGGCCCATGCTTCCTGCTCGACCATCCGCTGTACCTGAGGCTTTTGAGCGTCGGTGGCAAGCAGGCGCGGATGCCTCTGAGGAAGGGACAAGGGCAGGGGAATTTGGCTTTGTAAACCCTGAACAGTGACAAGCACCGTCACAAGTCCAACTAGTAGTTTTTTCATCTGTTTATAATTTATTTTTTTAATATCGGACGGAACCTGCACATCAACCTCTCCCTGTGTATCGGTCTCTATTTGTCGTGCTCGTTTCCTGTCTCTATTCATTTCAAGTTTCACAATACGGTTTTCAACGAATACTTCCGAAAGGTTTTCAAGTCACTTTTTTCAGCCGGCTTCAGGTGAACAGCACATCCACCGCTCGCTTTCAATTTCATTTTCACATTCGATGAAGCATCTACGATCAACCGGGTAACCTTCACCTTCGTTTTGGTCGGCTGCGTATCATCATCGGTATAGAAGGTCGCAAGATATGGTTTTTCGGCCTCTAAAAAATCAGTTTTAAACTGAACGGCACCCGGTTCGTTGTTCGTAATCGCCCCCACAAACCATTCGTCTCCACTCCGTCGCGCCATGGCAATGTGCGAACCAATCTCACCCGTCAGGACTTTCGTATCGTCCCACACTGTTTTTAGCTGTTTAAAGAAATCCACTTCAGGCTCACCTTCATAGTGTGAGGGGTTATCATACCAAAAGAGGTATTGAATTGGGCTGTAATAAACCACCGACAGGGCCAATTGATGGGCGTGCGTGGTCTTTATGCGTTTATCGTAATAACAAATGGTATAATCGGCCGCACCGGCCACGAAGCGTGTAAAGGGCAACAGGGTATTATGAGTCGCATCGGGAAACTCTTCGTTGCCTTTTATTCCTTCCATTGTCATCAGGTTAGGATAGGTGCGGCTGAAACCTGTAGGCCGGTATTCGTCGTGTATATCCACCATCAGTTCGTGCCGGGCACAGCTGATAATTGCCTGATGCAGCCAATTGGTCCAGTACTGATTACCTACCTGCACGAATCCGAATTTTATCCCTTTGATTCCCCATTTTTGGTATAAAGGAAGAATCGAGTCGAGCTCCTGGTACAGCGCCCGCTGGTTGACATACACCCACAAACCAATTCCTTTTTGAGCCGCATAACGTACTACTTCCGGTATATCCAGATCGCGCGACGAACTCACTTTTAGTGCCGACGAGCTCATTCGCATTTCAGGGCCATACCAGCCGGCATCAAAATGAACATAATCGAGCCCCCGTTCGGCTGCAAAATCAATATACTTCAATGCATCGGCCTGGGTAAGACGGGTAACCCGGATCACTTTACCCGGTTTAATCCACGAAACATCATTCAGTTTATTTTCGGGGTTCAGATTCAGTATCAGCGTATTATTGGCAATCAACTCCGTTGGTTTCTCGGCTGCCATTATTACACGCCAGGGCGTGGAATAAGCAGGAATAACATCCACACTGCTGTATAACATAACCTGCAGCGTATTTTTCTTTTCAGGATGCAATCCGGGCTTCATGCGCACATAATCCGTCATTTGAGCTTCGGTTAGTGCCACCGACAATCCGTTGGGCAACACCATAGTCAGCGGCCGCTCACTTTCACCGTTCCATCCTTCGAGTGGAAGTAATGTATATGGCCCCTGCGCCCAGCGTTCATAATAGGCTTTCGTACCCTCAGGCATAGCAAATTGCGTTTGTTCACCAACTATATGCAGAAAAAGCCCGTTACTCGGCTCTGGAAAATGATAACGAAATGCTACGCCTTCGTTGTAGGCACGTACCACTACATCCATAAAATAACCTTTATTTTTATCGTACCCTTCGGTCAGGTACGAAGGTCGTTCCTGCTCACCCTTACTGAAATGAAGGGTCAGTTCGTTGTAGTTATCCCGGATCGCGGCATATTCACCGTATACAGGCTTCCATACTGTATCCGCCGAATCACGCCGGACGCCGGTAAATCGCAGATTCTCACCCCAGATTTCCGAATCGTCGTTGGGAACCGCCAGGGCCGATTCGAACAACTGATTTTCAATAAGCACCCCCAGTTCCGACTCAAGTATGGTTTGCTTTCCCTTGTACATCACCCGATAGAAAAGTTGCTTTTTCCCTCGACCATCTATCGTTTGATACAAGTCGACCACATAGGCTCCATCCGGCGATGTAAGTTGATGTGCTGTTTCAGGAATCACCTCTTTTGCAGCTATCGTCTGCATCATTATCATCATCAGGAGTACAAACCCCACACGTAACATTCCTCTGTTCATCATGATTAAAATTATTGATTGATTAAATTCCAATATACGATATACCGCTGACGGTGAATATCAAACAATGGCCGTAAAGTATACCCTTCTGTAGATCTGAAAACTAAAGACTCCTCGGTTTTCACAATACTTTCGGTTAACTGTAACGGATTAATTTTCAGTTCGGTTTTCAAGGCGGCGGGAATATTATAGTCGTACGTATAATAATCGTTATGTAGTTGAGGATTTGAATACGGAGCATGACCCGACATTCCATCTGTACCCAGTTCGCCCGCTAACACAACAGGCCCGTAAGCCAGGGAAGCGATCTTCTGATTATCTGGCGTTGTGCACAATCTGAGCTCCATGCCCAAATCTACAGCTATTACATCGCCTTTATTCCAACGCTTTGTGAGAATAATATACGACTCGCTTTTTTGACTCACGTGTACGGCTTTTCCATTCACGGTAACATTTATACTACCGGCCCAGGAAGGATAACGCAAATAAACAGAAAAATGATTATTCGGACCTATATCTTGAACTTTTAGCATCACTTTACCATTTTCGGGAAATTGAGTCTCTTGCCGCAAAACAAGGTCTCTCGCTTTCCATCGCAATTCCGAAGGTATGAATAAGTTTACAAAAACTCCCTGCTGATTATAATAATAAATTGCTTCAGCATATTTTGCATGACTTTCGAAGCCGGTGCCTACACAACACCAGAAAGAATTCCTCGGGGTACTGTATACTTTATGGGCACCCGGTGCAAGAGGAAGAAAATAAGCAACCATAGCTGTCGCCGGATCCTGTTGGCCCAATATATGGTTATAGAGAGCTCGTTCGTAAAATTCGGCAACACCGGCCGAGGCCGTCCAACAGAAAAGGTGTCGGCTCAACTTCAACATGTTGTATGTATTACAAGTCTCTCCGGTATACCCTGTTAAAAAATGTGACATTTTCGTTGCATCGAAAAACTTTTCTTTGCTGCTGTTGCTCCCGGTACAAAAGGAATGATGGTGTGCCACATGGTACCAAAACGTTTCAACTGCAAGTTTACTATCGTTATTTGCATGGAGTGCATAATTCTGCGCTTCCCCCAGCAACTTCGGTATAAAGGTATTAGCATGTTTACCGGCCAGCTCCTCTTTACCGGTCAGCAAAGGGTCGATCATTTCATTATGGTAAAAAAACTCAGCCATCAATTTATAGTTGGGATTTGCAGTAATCGCATACAAGGTATAGAAACTTTCGTTCATTCCTCCAAACTCGTTTCGTATCATTCTTCGTCGAGTCGCCTCATCAAGTCCGGAAAGTTTACCGACCGCCCAATCGGCCATCCCCTTAACCACATCAAGGGCAAGCATATCGTCACAATACAAATACTGATCGATAAGTCCAGCGAAGAGCTTGTGTAAGGTATACCATGGAGCCCAAACACTCTTTCCTGCTATGTTTCTATCAATAAGGCCTTCGGGAAATGCACTCAGGTATCCGGTGCCTCCTAAAGCCTTCTGAATTTCTGCTAAACCCTTAACCAGACTATCGGCTTTTTGTTTAAACACTTCATCTCCAGTCGACGCATAAAGCAGAGCAAGCGACGACAACAAATGCCCGGTCGTATGGCCTCTCAGATCACAATCGAGCGACTCCCACCCTCCCAGTTTCGGAGTGGCCGTATAGCCCCCTTCATGACCCGAAAACACACCTGCATTGGTTCTGAAACTATGCAACAATGAATTTACCGGCAATGCCAATACCCATTTACTATTTCGTAAAACATTCTCTTTAAAACGACTCTCCAACAACCTGACATCATGAAGATCAAATGCAAAACACTCAAAAACGGCTTTATTCTCTATTTTAAACTTCCCTTTGTGTTGACCGGGATAATGCGATTGTGCCCTTACCGCCACCGACACAATCAGGATTAGCAGGGCAATACTGATTTTATTTGTTGGCATTATTCTGAACTTTATGAATATAAAACGATCTGGTGACTTCGTGTGCCGACCGGATGCTATCGGCGGCATTACCGTACTGCCAGGCAACCACGGTTACTTTTACCGGGAAAGCAGTCCGGGGCGGAATTTTTGTAATATGAAGCCGGTTAGCTTCAATATAAGCCGGGCCTTCCAACACATAAAACGACACCGGGAGTTGGTGATCCGAACGGGCCATTAAAGATATACGTCGAACCTGTTCTGAACAATCGGGCAGACTATCAAAAATAATTGTCTGTGGTTTGCCAAGTGTATTGCCGACAGGAATCACCATCCTTGCTTGTTGTACGACCCCTTTCCGGCGCTTAGTACCCGGCAGCGAGGCCAGCAGCCATATTTCGCCCGACCGCTTCCCGTTCTTCGTCCCCATCCGGTAAAAACTAAGCTGAAAGGTAGTGTCATCAAGTTGCTTGACAGGTCCGCAAATTCTTTCCAGCAACGGCTCTTGCCCATCAACGATCCTTACATTCCGCGAAGAGTCGGTTTGTACGGCCCGCACTTTAAACGTTATCCCGTCAGGTTCCGGAACAAAGGGCAATCGGAAGTTATCATGACTGGCCGGCTTATAGTCGACAAGCTGACCCTTTACTTTAAAGCCTAAGAACCGGCCCGGCTCCCGCCCCCGGGATTGCAGGTAGTATGTTTCGGTCGCCTCTGCCATTTCACGATCAAAATACCAGAAAGCCTGCGACTTATCCCCCGCATACGACTCCCAGGAGGCCGGAATGTTACGGGTCGTACAAGCTGGCCACCAACGCTCCGCCAGCCAACCTTTGCGAGGATCAAGAGATTTTAAGGCTACATCCTTGTTCGTTATTCTGTACTTTACTGCTTTCGTAATAAACAAGCACAAATAACGAATCAGTGATTCAGAAACATCAAAGTGTCCTCGTTCTACATCTGCCAGGAAAGAAATACATGCCTCCGGATGATTTTCTATAAACTTCAATGCGGGTGTAATCCGGTCTTCCCACCATTCATACTCGCTCATCACCATCAGAGCTGGGATTCCATGAATGGTTCGCTGTCCCCAGTCGGTGTTTTTACGACCATAACCGGTAAGGGGCGTCCGGGGAGCATCGCCTTTTAAAGAAATAACGGCCAACGTTTTATCCGGATTCCAGGCAGCAAAACTCCACGGAAAAGTAGCATAAGCCGAATGACCTACAGGAATAACCGGCACCTTACCCAGCTCATCATAGCCCGACACCGCCGCCAGCTGATCGAGAATACGTTGATACCAACCCGACGTTTTGTCGACATCCCACTCGGGTCCCAAACCCGGCGTTATCCAGACAATCCCCACATTCAACCGGCTCATCTCTTTTCGGAAGATGGAATGTTCGAAAATCCCTTCTTCAAGCATATTATGATTGCCCACAACCACTGCTTTGAGCTGACGACAGCCAGTTGGGACCCACAGAAAAGCCCGCGGATAATCATTGGTTTCAGACGACACAAGGGACTTTACTTGTACCGACCATTGCCATTCGGAGGCCCACATTCCGGATGACAATAAAAACAGGATGCTGATGAGTTTAAGTTTAATCATTTTTAGCCGGGTTAATTGCTTTAAGAAAACGATCGGTAGCTTTCCCCTGACGAATCAGCTCCTGCCAAATACCATATATACCTGCGTTCCAGCCCATATTTGGTTTGTGCGGTATTTCAGTTTTGGTATCGATATATTCGTGGGTGGTATTTCCTTTTGCAAATTCGAGATTGGTTCTCCATATCATCAAATCCTCAGCATCTTTGGCTCCTGCAAGATAGGCATCAATAAGCATGTGCATATCGTACAAATACCACGATCCTCCGAACTGATAACTCCCCTCACGAATGGTGTCGACCGCAGCTGTAAACTGTTGGGTATTGTACTGTCCGGGGGTCAGATACGTACCGTCGGGATTACAATAGGTTTTAAATCCCACACTGGTTTTCGCATACTTTTTCATTGTTGCGTAATGCATCAACACCATTTCATCGGAAATAAGCTTTTCGCCCAAATATACTTTAGCAAGCAAGTTACCCATTAACGCATCAACACATAAAGCCGAATGCTTATTTTTGCTCATTGAAAAACCTTTTAGTTCGGGTCGAAACAGGGCCCGGTAACCCTCCAGGGCCCGATCGATTGAAACAGAAGGCTTTACCCCCATACGCTCGGCACTTTTGAGGGCTACAACATATAAGCCCTGGTTGTTCGTGATGGCATCATCTTCGTCAAAGGCCAGATTGTCGGCCCAACCTTGCCAACAACCGGCTTTTATAGTGGGGCCAAAACCGGAGTAATATCCCTGCGGTGCTCTTTTTTCCACTATCGTCAGTATTCTTCGTATACGGGTAGTATCCACAGCGAATCCCTTGAGATAATTCCTGTAGGCCCAAACCAGTGTAAAAAGCTGTCGTTCGGCTCCGGTAAAACGAGTATCATTGAACGCTTCATTCTCGTAGCACGACAATGCAAAACTATCGGGTAAAACCATTGAGATCCAAAAAGCATCACGGGTATATTGTTTATTGGCATAATCGATGGCCGGAATTACCCAGAATTTACTCCGGCCTGTTTCGTTGACACGTAAATTCATATAGGATGTACTGAAAACCGATGCCCCAAATGTATCCAACACTTTCCCATCCGACCAGTGCTTGCTAACCGCTTGATTGACGAACTGGCGTAACTGGGAGTCCTCGAGGCGGCCGGAACTTAGAAACAGCCCATCCAGCACATGTGGATTTTCCCGGGTTGCAGTATGATAAAAGGGCTCTACAATGTACTTCTTGTTCCTCCTTCTTTTCAGTGAATCGACAAAAACAAATTGTCCATTCTCCGAAAAGAGGAAACCCTGATCGCCCGAATTCAATGCAACGCTCTTTTCCTTGAAATCAAAACTCTGAGTGGTGTAATTTTTATAAAACACGGGACTGTTGCTGATGGCAATTTCAAATCTATCGCCCGATTTAAGGGCAACCATGGGTATGGGTTGCATAATCAACCCTGTCATCTCGTGATCGGCAGGTTCGTGCGGACTCTGGCGGAATAGGGTTGATTTACCCACAGGACCATCGAAACCATAGGGAATTTGATTGTCCGTATACTTTTTTGAAAGACTTAAATAACACCCCACTGCCGGGGCAGATTCAGGCCTCAGTTCAAACTTATAGTACCAATAACCATCTTTTTTGGCTATTTGAGAGTGGACCTCAATTCCATTTAGTTTTTTTGCGGATGACAGTTGATGAATTGTATTGAAATCAAAGCGCTCAACTACTACATGTCGACCATTTTCAAAATGAGCCAACAGTTCCCATTCGGTTGCACGCATGTCACCTACAAAGGTAAATAGCAGTAACAGAACGAACCAACAATATTGTTGCATAACGATTTAATCTGTGATTTTTAACAATTAAGACCATTCACTCATAACGAATTCGGCTCATTCCCAGGAGGGAAATTGGACGAAAAAAACGGGAATTCATCACCTTCTCCCGGTCCTTCGGGGGGAAGAGAATTCAGCGATAACGCTATATCAGCATCAATTACAATACGCTCGACAACCGGAGCACTATAATTGCTTTTTAAAATAATCGGGCTGTTCATATTTTATACGGTATTATATGCTTTTATTTAACAATCAATTTTCTCACTACACCATCTGTTTTAAGTATGTACACGTCGGGCGAGAGCGACAGGTTCACATGGGTCTGACCTTTATCGAGGCGGAAAGAAGTCACTTTTTGTCCTAACCGATTATACAACTGAGCTTCGGCTCCGGCAAGCGATGGAGAATAGTCAAACACCTCCAGGCCGTCTTCTTTCGACCAGAAAAGTTTCAGTGAATTTGCCCGCTCCGGCATATATCCGGTAGTCATTCCTGTGGTTTTAAAAATCAGTTCAAACCGATCTGAACCAGCACTTTGATCCGAAAAACTATAGGTTGAAACGCCATCGGTCAAATCGGTTTCGGCAAGGGTCACATTATCTTTCAGAATCAGTTGAATATTGTCTGGTAGGTTAGTTAACTGGATAGCTTTGATCGTAAAGCCGGAGGCTTCACCAGGAATAAAGCCCAGGGCGGTAGTCAGCAGTTCTTTTCTTCCGTTAATGACCAGGGGAGTATTATCTACGGTTGTATAGATTTGAGTTACCGATGCCGGTTCTGCGAATTTGGGCGAATCGAAACGATCGTATGCATCCGAAGCCTCAGCATCAAAATAAATCAAGGTTTCATCAGTCGTCGCTCCGTTGTCAATCTGCAAACGCACACGTATACGTTCGTCGGGCACACCAGCCGGTACTTTGAGCGGATTGGAAGTCTGATGTGAGAGTGGCAGCTCATGATTCAAGGTCAACGTTCCGGCAGTTATGGCTTTTACCCAGAAAGCCTGCATCGGCGGAATCACGGCAGAAGTTCCCCATGGCGAAGCCTCTCCCGAGCTGGCATTAAGGGTTAGGAACGACCAGGTACCTGTTGCATTCGATGTTCCGTCCGCATTAGTGCGATACCATATTGTAGGTTCGATAAGCGCAGCATTATTATCGACAAAAGTTTTTGACCAGGTAAGATGTGCCGGATAAGGATTACCGATGAGGTTAAATCCTTTTTTCGAGGTTCCCGCATAGGAAAGCGGGATCTCTACATTGCCCGTAGTTAACGAGCCGCCACTCTGAGTTGTAAAAGTAAGTGTACCCGGTGCTGAAGCAGGTAAGGCAATATAGCCTATTCCTTTTGAAAATTCAGTACCTGTCGATACGGCGGCCCAGCTATTTGCAGTTTCGCTATAGTTGTAATAAGTAAATCCGGTAGGTGCCTGTGCATTACCCACAGGTGATGAAACATACCAGTTGCGGGCAGTCGAAAGATACTGGCTTACCTTAGAAACAGTAAAATTCACGCTCCCATCGGCAATCAGAGTCGCGGTTCCGTCGGCACTACTACTGAGATTCAACTCATCACCCGCCAGTGTTTTGCCACTGTGCACCGTAGCTCTTGCTCCGGGCAATAAAGTGATGGTGGTACCCGTCAGGTTTTCGTTTACGTTGAGGCTACCGGCAACCGAAAAAGCATATGGGAAAGAGGTTCCGGCGGAACTGTTGGTGGTGAGTGTCGAAAATGCTGTCATATACGATTGGGTCTCACCAGCTACCGGAGACGAAAAGCTGGTTCCGGTTGCGCCTGCGAATTCAATTTCGCTACCCTCAGCAAAGTCGTATACTATTGCCTGTGTAGGTTGAGCTACTTTAGTTAGCACTCTGGCTCCAACAATCAATTTACCTTGCGGACCTACTTTCAGGGTCACCACCTCTGCAGCACTGGCCGTTTGTGTAGATGTTGTCAATTTGAGTCCTCCTGCTGCCCCCGTATTAAGAGTCCCTCTGATATCGTAGGTGATATTACCGGTGGTATGCAACATCGATTCATTATCCTGACTGCCCAGCAATGCATTTGGACTATTATTCACAAATTGTACCGTTCGACCTTCGTTAATTATTAACGTTTTTGTGGCTGTTCCTGCGTTCCCGTTTTCAAGTGATAAAGTTTTACCATTAATTGCCGAATTCAGAAAATTTGCATCCATATCGATCAGTATGGTTTGATTTCGCGTGTTGGAAGCACCGCTTTGAAACCGGGCAATATTGAGTTTCCCTGAACCAGTCAGAGTAGTAATACCTCCCGCTTCACAATATATCCGGAAACCACAGCCTGCAACCTCTGTGAGCGAATTGGAGCCAAGCTGCCCATCGATTTGAATCGTACAAGGCCCGGAGGGTAACGACCCGCCCACTTTCAAGGTTCCAACGTTTCCTCCATTTGAAGAGGTGGATTGAAGCAATCCGGTTGAAGCAATGTATAAGTTACCATTCACTGTCAGATCTTTGGTCGAAGTGGCCGAAACACCTGAAACCAACGTTCCGGCAATATGCAAATCTTTGGCATTTGCAGTAGACACAGTGTTGGTCATCGAAACACCTTCGGGAATCCACACATTAATACCGGTTGTTGGAGCACTGGTCGCCACTCCCGAATAGCCTCCTGCACCATCTGCAACCGACCAGTTTCCGGCTGTATTATAATCGCCGGAATTAGTTGCCACATAATCGCCGGCTTGCTGCGCCAGTAACACCGTACTAAAAACACTGACAACAAGGCTGATAAAAATTAAAAAATGTGATTTCATACGTATTGATTTTTAAAAGTTGATTTGTTAAATAATTACCTTAATAGCCTGCTTAAAATGAACGCCAGCAACATGAATAATATAGATCCCCGGATCAGGCAAATAGACTTCAGGAGACATATTTTCTGTCCTGACTGTTGTTATGCGCTGGCCTGCGCTATCATAAACCGTGATTAAAACAGATTCATTTACAGATGGGAAGCTGATCATGTTTCCTTCCTGAAGATACCACAAGGTAAATTGATCGGGAATTTCGGAAATACCGGAAATAACATACTCATTGAGCTCCTCGATCGATTTAAAGGTTCTTACCCAATGTAAACGAGAAGGAGTGGCCGTATCGGAGCTTGTTAACCGGAGTTGGAAAAAACTGCCGGTCAGTATATCATCAGCAGGCACCATTACAGTTGCCGAACTACTTGTAAACCCGACTTTCGTCAGATCGTAGTAAACTACCGAATTTCCTATTACTCCGTTTTGCGCATCGTTTCCACCTCCCAACAAACTACTTACTGCATTATGTACGGCAATTATGGTTCCCGGAGGAGTTTCGATTTTACAGGCCAGTACCGGAAAATTTCCTGCATGCAGGGTATATCCACCCATCCGGCTAACATAGGCCTTTCCGGAGGAATTATAACCGATATTCAGCACACCTCCGTCAACCGATCCCGTGCCGTTCACCACCGACCATCTGGCCTGTTGAGTATCCTTAAAATCATCGAAAATAGCACCCCAACTCACCGATGCGGTTTCCGATACCCTTTGTACGTCGTTTTCGTTGCATACAAGCCAGTAATGATAGCCCGGCACTTTACCGCTGACAGAAGCATCGGTGTAACTCACTGCATCCAGACTCACCGAAGCGATGGCGGAAGCCTTTTCGAAATCGTCGCCTACTCCTCTGAAAATTTCAACGGAAGACGGGATAATATTTTCAAGCGACCAACTCAGCACGGCATGATTCTTATCATTCAGCACTGCAGCCAACTCCATTTTTTTAACCGCTTCGGGATTTTGAATAAGCTGAACGGAACTAAGCTCGCTTACGTTACCCTCTCCGGCAACATAAATACGGAGTACTTTGGCTCCTTTCGTAAGCCTCAGATCGCCCAACGCCGTCGGACCAAATTCTGCCTTAACAGGCAATGATGCTTCCATCTCCTGCTCATTATCTATAACCGCTTTCAAACGAGCTCCTGTGCCTGTGGTACGGTGCCTCACGAGCAGCCGGTATTCTCCGTCGACAGGTACCTGGAAGGTATAGCTCAGCCATTCACCGGTTTCCATCGAAGTAACGACAAAAGAATGATCGCCGGTTGTTATATCCACCCCATCCCGGCGGTAGACTTTTCCTTCATCTTCCGCACTCCGGTCGAAATAAGTCCGATATTGACCGTCGCCAGCAAAAAAATCATAATCAACCGCCTTTATCTCACAAGGTACCCGCGGCATCTCGAACACCGGATTGCCTGCTGGAAAACGAACGGGATCGCCGGCCATCCACGGATTTCGGTGGAAGGTGAGCCCTCCCCATCCAGAATGATCCAGCGACCAGCCTGACGACTCGTAACCAACTTCATTATTGGATATCTCAAGAGCCCGGCTGGTCCACAGCATCGACTGTTCGTCGAGCCCCACACGCACACCGTAATGCGCCAATGCGATTTCGTATACCGGACGTTTGTCGGACCTGAAATTACCCCGGCTAAACCTTGTAAAGTCGCTTTCGTAATACGGATTTGGTTTTAACGAATACCAGCGTCCGCTACGATCGCGCCGCTGAATAAACTCACCGGTCTCAACCCGCGGCTCCCAAGGCCCGGGCTGATCGGGAAAAGAATACGACATCGACACATTATAACGAAGAGCCCATTCGTACCCCTTCAAAATCCGGTTATCGTAACTACTATACACATCATCGCCCTGATTCCAGGCAATTTCGGCAATCGCAGCGATCAATCCCAGGCCAAGAATAGCATGATCCTGATCGCGGGAACTCTCCTGACACTGTCCGTTTTCCCAGATAAAGTACGGCAAAACACCATTGTATCCATAATCAGCTGTCGTATTATCGCGCGAATACAGCGTATACGTATTAAAATATTCATTCGTAGCAGTAGGCGTTGCCGAAGTGCGGGGAGGTCCGCCGGCATAATTCAAATCGTCGGGACGGCTGGTTTGATTGGAGAAGTAGCGTAATGCACGGTCGTACATAATTTCATTGTCCAGAAACACGCCCATCGACATTACCAACCGCCATCCGAATAAATCCTGATTGCCGTGTCTGCCGGGGTCGCCCATATAAGCCCGCCAGTAAAAAGTACCTTCGGATACGATATTCGCAGGAACATGCGTATTGGAATAGCCCGGATGAACAAGCATGTCCTTGAATTGCTGCATATCGGACGGCGCCCAGCCATCATAGGTATGTTTAATCAATTCGGCTGCTTCAACCAGCAACCAGCCTACCCGTCCCACGTTGAGCGATTCGGTACCCCCCGCTTCAAAACAAGTAACATTTTTCCACGCATTAAAAATCTCCACCGCTTTCTGAGCGTGGCGCACATCATCGGTCAACACCCACATCAATGCATTCAGATAAGCTGCCCGGGCATCGGACGAAATCGCACTATAGGTATTATCGCCACTTGGCCGGATGGTGGTAATCGAAGCATTGCCACGCACCGAATAGGTGAACTTTGCATTATTATCGTTCGACAAACGAACAAACGAACCGTACCACGGATCAATCTGAGCATTAACCATCGCCCGCATACGGTCGATATCCGACTTTTTATGAGATAATCCCGGATGCACAAACTGCCGCCCTTGTGCAAAAAGCTGCACCGCCGACATCAAAACAAGAACAAGAATTAGTGATTTTTTCATGAATCCAATTGTTTACTGGCATAGTTAACCATCATCTGAACAATATTAATACAATCCGGGATGATGCCGAAGGATGATCCTTCAGCACCATTCCGGATAACTGTTAACGTACATTTGCTTTACCAACCGAGACAACACCTGTACCATTTGTAACTTTAACAATATAAATCCCCTGAGCAAGATCCATCCTGTCCGAAGCCACTTCTTTCACAAGGCAACCGCTCACCGAATAAGCTGTCATGCGAACCGCATTGGGAGAAATCACATGTCCTTCTCCGGAGAAGATTACCGCCTTATCGTAGCTAATATTACGAACCGAAGTTTCTTCGCCGTCGCGTACTTCCCGTCCACCTTCGCTGTTCAGGTAATTTTCGATATTACCAAATACATCATTGACACTTTCGTGCGTTGCACAATATTTCAGATTGAAAGTAGGATTAGCACCGGCTCCGTTTCCAATACATACAAATCCCAGCCACGAACGCATCTGCTTCTCGCCAACCCCCTGTCCTTCGGTAGTTATCCAGGTAGGAGCATACGGAACATTCCTATCACCATTTCCTAACCATGCATCTTCAAAAGGAGCTCCGGCCGTCATGTCGAATATCCACAGATCATCGGCTCCATCGCTGGTATAGCACATGGCACTCACACCCTGAAGTGCACTAATACGGTCCTTCCGGCCCCCAAAACTAAAATCGTTGGGACCCCACGTATAGGCCTGAGTGCCCTCATCGTAAGCAATGGCAGTTCGCTGTTGTACGATATAATCGAATTTCCAGTCGTTCAACACCATGTTGATGTCCTTGTATTGCATGTATACGGCAACAACAGGTTCCGATTCGGACAAAACGACATTCCTGGTAAACTGGATATCGCCGCGGCGAGCAGTCGCATCGGTTGTACTATGGGCGTAAGGCGTAACGATAAATGTTTTATTATCCTCACTTACACGCGTGGTGGCCCCTGAACTTTCATGCAAGGTTTTCCAATCGTTAGGATTCCAGCGCCATTGAGCCTGCAGCGACGAACCCAAAATCAAAGAAGCAGAAGCAATCAAAATTGCATTTTTAGTAATTGTTCTCATACCATTCAATATTTAAAAGATTAGTAAATTAATTGCGTTGCAATTCCAGCTTTCTGGTATCAGAAAGCTGGAATCGTGTAAGGTTAGTTTTATTCGTTCCAGTGAGGATTTTGAACCAGGTTCGGATTCAACTCCAACTGAGCGGTAGGGATGGGCCGCAAATAATACTTATCGGAGAAAACACGCTCTTCGGCTTTTTCCAGCACCCAAAAACCCTTGTCCGACACCAGGCCATTGTTGTCAGCTGCCGTAAGAGCGTTACGAGGATCCGATTTCACATAGGTTGTGGAACCTGAAGTATAGGTAGGATTTCCACCCGCCATGACAATCGCACCGTTTGCATCGCGTACAAAGCGACGCATAGTATGTGCTTCCGAATAATTCAACACATCGGCCGGATCGCACAAACACATGATGGTATCGGGGTTGGCTGCTGTTTTCGTACGGGCATCGAGGGCATCCTCTTTCAGGAGTGCCACCCACTGAGTTGCTGCCGGATTGTACACTTTAGCCGCCACGCTCACCTTGGCAAACGGCGAACCCGCTCCCACATATAATCCCTCGAGAGCACGCCCCAGTAGCTGAGAGCCTTGCTTCCAACGACGTATATCGTCGTAGCGGAAACCTTCTAAAAACAGTTCCGTGGTACGTTCGCGGCGAAGATCATCCAGCGTCGCGGTAGTTTTTATCGGCATTCCTGCACGAATCCGGATTTTATTGACCGACAGATCGAGCTCTGTTTGTGAGATAGTGCCTGTGAGTTCATATACTGCTTCGGCATAATTCAGGTACACTTCGGCTAAGCGGATAATAGGCACATCAAACCCATCGCCGGTGACCAGTTGGCTGAAATCGATGGAATATTTGCGTGAAGCATACGTATTCGCAGTAGTATTAAATATAGTCATTGATTCGTATGCCGTTTGTGAAAAATCGGTAGGAGAAGTCCGTTTTGATGCATAGTTCCAAAAATACGAAAGACGAGGAACCTGCGTCGTGGCCAACCGTGGATCACGATCCTTCACGTAACTATATAAGTCGGTAGAATAATCGGGTGAAGTGAGATTACCGTTAATGTCTTCAAAACTTTCGACAAAGGCACGCGACATGGCGTAGGACTGAAAGGTATGCACAATATTCGTATTCGACTGACGGGTAACTTCATTGAACCGGTTTCGGAAAATATATTCCTTATTGGCCGATTTTAGAATTCCGTAGGGATTGGTGGGCACTGAATTTTGCAGAATAAACATATAACGATAGCTTTCGTTACCCATTTGTGAATTGTAAAATAGTTCGTAAGAATTATCGTTCATCACTTCGAGCGATGCATTCTTCGACTTTGTCAACAAGCCGACGACGCGGGCATCGTTGGTTCCATTGGCCGAATGATACTTGTGCCATGTGCCTTCAAACAGTGTAACCCTCGAAAGCAACGCTTGTGCAGCTCCGATAGTGATACGACCGTTTTGCGATGAAGAAGTAATATCTGCTTGTTTGGGCAATGCTGCCAGAGCAATGGCGTACTCCAGATCTTCGATGATAAAATCGGCAAATTCCTGACGAGTGGCCCGGGCTGCAGTTACTTGCGGAGAAGAAGGATTCAACACCTCTTTTACGATGGCACCCGGTCCGAAATCTCTGAAAAACAGAAACGAAACATAGGCCCTGAAGAAATGTGCTTCTGCAACATACTGTTTTATTTCATCGGGTTTACTGTACTTTTTAGCATTCTGAATCAAATAGTTAATATTACGCAACCTCGAATAGTAAGTATTGTATGCTGCATCCGATTCGGGGATGGTGTAAGTCGAATTACTGATGTTGTTTTGCACCAAACGCAAATCGGAGAAGTTATCACGGTAGGCAAAGTTATCATCTTGAATTTTTGGCAGAAAAGTATAAAAATTATTGGCACCCTGCGCAAAAGCTTCGGCATTGGTCCAGGTATTCTCATCGGTAAATTGCAGTTCCGGCGAAAAATTAAGCATATCGTCGCAACCAGTGAGAATCAGTAAGGCAAGCAAACCTGTTATATAATGTCTGATGGTATTCATAACTGTGTTATTTTTTAATGATTCGTTAGAAAGTAATATCTACACCTACTGCAAAGCTACGGGCAAAGGGATAAGCGACCGAACCGATCGTTCCGCCAAACGGATCCTGTGATGTGTTTTCAGGATCCCAACCATCCTCCGTTCGGGTAATCTCAAACAAATCGGTTCCGGTGAAATTGAGCCGCAGCTTTTCGACACTGAGCCGTTGTGTCATCGATTTAGGCAAGGTATAACCTACAGTAAGGTTTTTCAGACGCATATAAGCTCCGTTTTGAGTCCGATACCAGGCATCAGAATACAACCAGTTGTAGTTGTGTTGCGTCTTACTCCACCGCGGAACCGCCATGGGATCTTTATTCACAGCTTGAAACACCGGAGGGGTTTGAACACCGAAATAATCGAAGGTAGCATTGGCGTACGCCTGATTTTCGCCTATCGTACTCCAGGTTCGTCCCCACCAGGTAGCCCCCTGATTTTGATACGTATTCCGTCCGGGTGCCGAGATGGCATTATCTGAATTGCGCACGATAGTAGATTTGCCTACCCCTTGAAGGACTACCGAAACATCAAACCCTTTGTATTCCCCACCGGCATTAAAAGAGAAATTGTAACGCAGCGAATTATCTCCCAACAACTTACGATCGTCATAATCCACATCACCATCGCCGTCGAGGTCGCGGTATTTTGCATCGCCAATATTCACGGTAGTATAACTGGGCAATTTCGTTCCATCGGCATTAGCCAGCATTTCCTTATAAGCATTGAGTTCTTCCTGAGTTTCGATCAGTTTCTCCCACCCTAGACCCCAGAAGGTACCGGTTTGATAATCGAGAAGGGTATTGGTAATTGCATTGGTATTTTTAACCGTAGCATTCTCCATTTTTGTGAGTTTGTTCCAGTTATCGCTCAGGTTAAATCCCAGGTAATAATGGAACTGATCGATGCGGTCTCTCCAGTTGAAAGCTATTTCCCATCCCTGAACCTGCATCTCGCCCGAATTAGTACTGGGGGCGGTGGCTCCGTATACCGTAGGATAGACCACGCTGACCAACATACCGTCGTTAAGTTTCCAGAAATAATCCAGGCTACCGCTCAAACGGTTATTCAGCACCGCGAAATCGATACCGATATTCGTGGTTTTAATTACTTCCCAGGTCCGGTCGAGTGCTACCACATTGGCCTGTGTCAAGGTTTGGGTTACCGCAGCACCTGAAGTGGCATCAGGACCAAAAATCGGAAAATTATGCGTCACCCCCGACGATACATTTTTATTGATCAATGCGTATCCATCGTAAATGCCAATTCCGTTTTGATTTCCGGCTTCACCATACGAAGCTCTGATTTTCAGGTTATCAAAAACCACAGCATCTTTTAACCAGGTTTCCTCCGACATTCTCCAGCCGATGGAAGTTCCATAAAACGGCTTCCACCGATACCCTTCGAGAAACCGGGATGACCCATCGTAACGACCCAATACTTCAATCAGGTATTTATCCTGGTATCCGTAATTAATACGAGAGAAATACGAACCCAATGCCCATACACTGATAGCATCGGTCGGCGTTACTGTACTGGCATCGGTAAGCGTGGAAGCGACAGAATGGATATCACTGGTCGATAACGAATTGGAACGCACGCCAAAACTCTCGGCACGTTCCTTTTCGTACGAGGCTCCGAGCATAACTGCCAACGCATGATCCGAAGCAATGGTGTTTTTATATTCAAAATAGCCCTGATAATTCTCTTTGAGAACCGTTTTGGCATCCCTGCGCATCCAGTTGGTCGATGGACTGATCTGAGTAGCATAAGGCACATCATTGTAATCGTACCACTGAATGCGATTTTCGTAGTTTTTATCAAATGTATCCCAGGGATTAAATGCAATCTGGCCGATAAAATTCAGATTCTTCGACAAACGAACGGTAGGTTGAAGATTAATCGTGAAACTGTTGACATTTCGAAATGTACTTCCACCCAGCAACGCACGCATCGGCGCATTGGTATTATTGGCCCAGCCATAAGCTTGTCCGGTCTTGGTCTGCAGCGGTGAACCCGGAGGATTTCCATTAATTTCAGAAGGACGTAACGAAGGATAAACCGTATTCCTCCGTTCGTAAGCCATATTGGCGGCAATATCGAGCCACTTATTGATTTTAAAATCGGTATTGAGACGTACATTGTAGCGCTTCGACTCATCGTCGCCCCATTTCAACGGCGAACCATTGTGCATGTAACCCAACGATAGATTATAAGTTGCCGTTTCGCTGCCGCCTGCTACCTGAATCGAATGTGAGTGATTGATATAATTTCCCCAGGTTGCCTTTGCCAGGTCGTAATCCATAAAACCGATGTCGTTGATTCCCGAGGTTGTCCCTCCCATTTCGCGGTAATTCTGTACAGTGTTGATGTAACGCGGATCCATGGTTTTCATGGCATGTAACATATTGTACGGGAATGCTCCATGAGCGCCAAGGAATGTCGAGCCATCGATATTATTATCGTTAGCCGATGTTTCTTCAACATAATGAGCCCATTGAGACATACTCATCCATTCATATTGCGAACGCGACATCTTATAATCAACATTCCCCCGATAGGTAACCTTAGGCTTTTGGGCCTTCCCCCTCTTCGTAGTGATCAGAATTACTCCGCCGGCAGCACGTGAGCCATAGATTGCAGCAGCTCCGTCTTTTAACACATCCATACTCTGAATGTCGTCGGGGTTGATATCGTTGATTCCGGCCGGTACCCCGTCAATCAGAACCAGTGTGCTCGTGTTATTGATCGAAGCATTTCCACGAATATTAAAACTCCATCCTTCCCGCCCCGGAGCCGACGAAGAAGAACGCGAAACCGTCATTCCGGCAATCTGCCCTTGTAGGGTTTGCAAAGGATTCGACACAGCTCCCTTATCTGTAAAGGCCTTAGCATCGACGGATGCAATAGAGCCGGTCACATTCACTTTCTTTTGAGTACCATATCCTACGACTACCACTTCATCCAGCAATTCGGCATCTTCAGAAAGAACGAAATTGGCTACCGTACGTCCATTAAGTGCAAACTCCTGCGACTTAAAACCTACGTACGACACCACAAGCGTCGCATTGGTCGGATTGACCGACAGAACATACTCTCCGTTGAAATTGGTTACTGTTCCATGGGAGGTTCCTTTTACCACTACACTGGCCCCGATAATCCCGAGCCCTGTGTTGTCGGTTACTTTTCCACGTACTGTAGTCTGCGCATACATTACGTTAGTTGTCAAAACTAAAACTGAAAAGACTAGGAATCTATTAAAAAACAGACGAAGTGCTTTTCCGACATACAGTCTAATTTGCCTCATACTTATAAATTTAAATGTTAACAATTTTGTTTATATACAGGGTCGAAGTAATGTTCTTACCATTTTACGTCCCGCAAGCAAATGACTTTCGACAGTACGTTTGCTCAACTTCAGTTCAACCGCAATATCATGAGCCGACAGCTCGGCATAACGATGCAGACGGTATACCGCTCGCCGCCGACCGGACATTGCTTTTACAACCGCCCGTTCCATCCCGGCCAATTCATGCACAAGCAAGCGGCTATCTGCGGTTTCGGCTGCAGGCAGCGTAGCTCCGTAATCAACGCACAAGAGTTCCGGCCTACGGAAATGCCGACGCCTGTAATCTGCAATTTGATTGCGGACAATAGTAAACACCAGGGATTGAAGCGTTGCCGGACGAATCATTTGTTTGTATTCAAGCAACTTTACAAATGCATCTTGCGCAAGGTCTTCGGCATCGGCAGGATTATCAATTCTCTTTTTTATAAAATTGAGAATGTAAGGCAACTGCCCGGCATAGACTGCTGCTATCATGCCGTCGGCTGATAGATGCTCGTACATATGTAGTGCAAATCGATGCATAGGTGGTATCAGATGGTAATGTTTCTCTACGCAAATGTAGAGCACCCGATCCGACCGGCAATAAAAAAAGAGCTCAAATGAATCTCATCCCATTTAAACAGACAAACAATAATTATATCGCTATAAAACAGACAGTTAAACAAAGTCTCATTTTATTTTGCGACTAAACATACGGTAAAAGTACGCTATACAGGAAGGTAAATTTCCGGATTGAGAAGCGCCGGGCACGGTTAATCACCCGACATGGCACTTTTACCTACACTCCGGATAAACTCGTTGGGGGTGATACCTGTCAGTTTTTTAAACGAACGGAAAAAGGAAGCGCGCGAACTGAATCCACATTGCTCGGCTAAAGCAGAAAGGGTGTAGCGCGAAATATCGGCTGTATCGTTTACAATTCGTTTAAATTCACCAATGCGGTATTCGTTGACGAAATCATAATAACTTTTATTCAAATACTGATTGAAAAAATACGAAAGCACCGAGGAGGATACATTCAGGGCGCTGGCCAGGTCGGCCAGCTTCAACTCGGGATTGATAAACGGTTTGGCAACGGCCATCAACTGCTCGACATTGGCATACAAAAGTTTACATTCGTCGTCACCCAATTTCAGATTTTTGTATTTTTCCTCGTTTCTTTCGGCCGCTGCAGCCGAAGAGCCGCTGCTCAGACTTATCACTTTATTCATCAACCGTTTATACAGCCTGTAGAGTTGAGAGGCAAAGAAATAGAGTACTACTGCTACCACAAGTGCAATCAACCAGAACGTGAGGGTAAAAAACGATTGGATGTGCACGTTCAATACCGCTTCCGACTCTTTATTCCCTTCTGCGCGAACTTTAAAAACATAATTCCCGGCGTTCAAATTTGAATACCTCACCTCGTGCTGGCCTCCCGAAAGAAGCTTCCATTCCGCGTCGTGTCCTTCTAATTTATATTCGTAAACAAGGGTTGAAGGCTGTGAATACACAAGATTCACAAATTGAAAGGTTATATTATTCTGCAGATAACTGAGTCTGACCGTCTTTTTGCCAGTCAAACTACGCATTAACTCGGAGCTTGCTTCTTCCCCATTCACAAGTAATCCGGTAAACTGAATCGGATAAAACTGCTGCTTTGCAGTATTCACCTGTTCCGGATCAACATACAGTAATCCTTTGGCATTACCAAACCACAACCGGCCCTCTTCGTCACGATAGGCAGCATCCGTATTGAAAACGGGATCAGGAATGCCATCCATAAAACCAAAACTATGATAAGCATCTTCATCGGCTTGCATCGAAATGAGTCCGTTATCGCTTCCGAACCAATAGGTCTGGCGGGCATCTTCAATAACGGAAAGAAAAATACGTCCCTGAAACCGGTTGGTCATACCGAGGGGTGAAAATTCGCGCATATGCAGATCCGATACCCAAATATTTCCTTTATCCGGACAAAAAAACAGGCGATTGGCGGTATCTTCGTAAATGAGTTTAATAATTTCTTTATTGAAAAAGCCGGTAGGAAATTTATCCGCATGAATAGCTTTTGTAACCGGATCGTAGATATACAGGCCTTTTTCGGTTGCAATCCAGCCCTTGCCCGTGCTATCGAAAAAGATATAAAACACATTACCGCCCGGAAGAGGCGAATTGGAACTGTCGTATACCGTAAGTTCGTTGTTGCGCTTCGAGTATCGCACCACTCCTCCCGAAGTGGCCATCCACAAATTCCCATCTCTATCTTCTTCGAAATGGAACACATGGCCTTTCTCAAACACTAAACCAGCCTGAAACGGCCTTACTTTTCGGTTAGCGGGATTGAGCACCGACGCCCCACCACCGTAGGTTCCTATATAATATTCGCCGTGATAGTAATGTAACGAAAGCACTAAATTGGACCGAAGGTCGTTGCGGGTGAAATTCGCAACCAGGTTCTGTTGCTCGTTGATGTAGTACAAACCTTCGCGCGTACCGATCAGTTTCTCATTGTTCCGAATAAAAAAAGAACGTACGGGTAATCCGGCGGAATCAAAAAAAGGAGGAAATGAATAGGTGGTGAACAACCGATTTTGAAACAAACTATAATCAACGCCAGCCTGGTAAAAACCGATCCATACAATTCCATCTTTATCCACCAACAACGAATATACAGAGTTGGAGCGAATGCCATCCTGCTGGCGAGGATTATAACGAAGCGACTGAATGATCTGCTGCCCGCTGTGCGAAATAAAATGAACCCCATTGCCATCGGTAGCTACATAAAGTCGGTCGATCGTATCGGACGACAAATCGGTAATAATATCCGAACCGAGCCCTACCGTTTTACCAAATTTCTGGCTATCAATTGAAAAGGTATGCACACCGGAGTTTGAAGTTCCCATGTACAACGTAGTAGCAATACGGGTTATTTTATGAAACGATGATGTTGCCCCGTTGTAAAACACCTTCGTTTGAAGATTCCGGGGATCCAACCGTACCAATCCGTTTTTAGTAGCCAGCCATAGCAAACCCTCCTTATCCGAAGTAATTCCCGTAACAGCATTGGTTTGAGAAAGCACGTTTTTATCAAGCGGCAAGAACTGTAATTGATTATCGGGCTCCCACCAAAAAAGACCTTTTTCGGTTCCGATAT
The DNA here is from genome assembly GCA_001898935.1 of Paludibacter sp. 47-17. Taxonomy (GTDB): domain Bacteria; phylum Bacteroidota; class Bacteroidia; order Bacteroidales; family Paludibacteraceae; genus Paludibacter. The sequence goes on along the minus strand of MKVT01000020.1, from coordinate 98,527 downwards.
ACAGAACGGACTCACCTGCTTTACGATACAAAACATGCACTTCGCAATCGATCTCATTTGCGAAAACCTGCTCCATCTGCCGGGCTTGTTCATTCACCCTCCACAGTCCCATGCCGTTTCCGGCATACAGCTGATTATCGGCACTTTCGATAATACTTTTGACCCGTTTACGGTTGATATCGCCCTGATGAAAGGGAAAATGACGGATTGTCACACCATCAAACCGGTCGAGACAGTTATCGGTCCCTATCCACATAAACCCTCGCGAATCTTTGAAAAAAGAAGTAACCACAAAATTGGACAAACCATCGTCCATGGTCAGCGAACGGAAACTATAGTGCTGTGATACTGAATAGTTACACAACAACACACTCATCAAAAACACGATCAACGCTGATTTTTGTAAGAATGGCATTTCGATTTTGGTACTTGTTAACACCTTGCAAATATAATATTTTTAAATCATATGCGTCCGAACTTGGTGGAATTAATTGAGGCAAGCTGTCACTATTCGTCGATTAGTTTGTTTATATTTGCATAGCTTAAAAACAGGCAGAATCGTTTCCCATCAAAATCGTGAGGAACAATATCCTAGAACAAAATTTACAACCTCACCGGATCGGGCAAGCGATTGCTGGAACTGAGTAACCATAAAACATAAAAAGTAAACCACCTCAGAATTTAAATTTGTAAGAAATGAAAAAAATTGCTTTAATCACCGGCGCCACTTCCGGAATCGGCAGAGCAACCGCTCTCAAACTAGCTGAAAACGGGTATGATTTGATCCTGTGCGGACGCAGAACCGAGAAGTTGGAAGAACTGAAACAACTGCTAACCACACAGGTGTACACGCTGGCCTTCGATGTACGCGACCGCAAGGAGGTGGAGTCTCAACTCGGCAAACTGCCGGAGGAATGGAAAAATATTGCTGTTTTGGTGAATAGTGCGGGAAATGCACATGGATTATCGCCTATCCAAACAGGCGATACCGACGATTGGGATGCGATGATGGATGGAAATGTAAAAGGGTTGTTGTATGTTTCCCGGGCGATTATCCCCGGAATGATTGAACGGAAAAAAGGGCATATTATCAATCTCAGTTCGGTGGCCGGCAAACAAACCTATGCCAACGGCGTGGTGTATTGTGCCTCCAAAAAGGCGGTGGAAGCCATCAGCGAAGGCATGAGGCTCGATTTGACCGAACAGGGAATCAAAGTTACGAACATAGCTCCGGGAGCGGTAGAAACAGAATTCTCGGAAGTACGGTTTAAAGGCGACAAGGAACGGGCTAAAAAAGTGTACGAGGGCTACGAACCGCTTATTGCCGAAGATATTGCTGATTTGATCGCCTATGTGGTTAATGTGCCGGAAAGGGTAACGATTGCCGATGTTACGGTTTATCCGAAGGCTCAGTCGGCGCCGTCGACGATATACCGCAGGTAGTATGGAGTGCCAACGCTACAAAACAGAAACGCTAAAAATCTTATTGACAGATTTTCAGCGTTCACAAGTGTTGACTTACTAGGATTCGAACCTAGACAGACAGATCCAGAATCTGTAGTGCTACCATTACACCATAAGTCAGTGTTTTATTTTCGGATTGCAAATGTAATACTTTTTTAGAAAAACACAAAGGGCAATTGGGTAATTTTGCAAAAAAATGTACATTTGCAACCACACTAATCACGAAAAAGAATATGAGTTCTGTTTTGCTTACCGGATCGACCGGATTGGTCGGGAAATCGCTGGTGCGTGTATTAAAAGATGCCGGCTTTTCGGTACGCCGGCTTACTACCCGTCGCGAGCTGGCGGTGCAGGAAGGTTACTTCCTCTGGAACCCGGCGGCGAAGGAGGCGGATGACCGTGCTTTTGAAGGCGTCGAATATATTATTCATCTGGCGGGAAGCAGTATTGGTAACGGACGCTGGACTGCCCGGCGTAAAAAGGATATCCTGGAAAGCCGTACGCTTACGGCAGAGCTGCTCCTTGCCAAAGTAAGCCAATTACAGCTTCCGCTGAAAGCCTTTGTATCGGCTTCGGCTACCGGATATTACGGTTCGGCTACCACCGAAACCATTTACGACGAATATTCTCCTGCCGGCAGGGATTTCCTGGCCGATGTATGTGTACAATGGGAGAAAGCGGCCGATCGTTTTCAATCGGCGGGCATACGTACCGTGAAAATGCGTACAGGAGTAGTGCTGGCCAAGGGGGCTCCGGCTCTCGAGAAAATGCTGCTGCCGATCAAATCGGGCCTGGGCGGACCGCTGGGCAACGGCCGGCAATATATGCCCTGGATTCACCTCGACGATTTATGCCGGCTATACCTCCGGGCCATCTGCGACGAATCGATGAGCGGCGCCTGGAACGCGGTTGCACCGGAACATATTACCAACCGGGAACTGATGAGGACACTCGCCCGCAAATTGGGTAAGCCCTTCCTTTTTCCTCCCGTGCCGGCTTTTATGCTGAGGTTGCTGTTAGGCGAAATGGCGGTAATCGTTACCGATGGCAGCCGGGTGAGTTCACGCCGGCTGAAGGCAACAGGATTTGAGTTTAAGGTTGCTACTTTAGACGATATTGAAGTGTGACGGAGACTCCCGCCGGCATCGCTCTTCTTTACCACCTCAGTTCTTTCACGGCTTTTCCTCCGCTTACCTTTATATATACAGCGCCTTTCATTCGATTTGCTTTATCGATTTTCTGCCCTTGTAGATTATACCATCCGTCGGGTAAATTGATTGCTTTGAAAATGGGATTTTCAATTGCATTGACCAGATCTTCGGAAACGGCGACTGCTTCGATTCCCGTATAGGTCGGAGTAACCGGCAGTATGATTCCACCAGCGTCAAAATTCATTTTTTCAAAACCGATGCCTGAAGCCGCGTTACGCTGAAAGGCTACGTACCAATCGCCGGTGCCCGGCACACGAATGACCGACGGATGCGCCTGTGCCGTAGTTTCCAGCTGCAGTACTATCGATGAAGAGCCTAGCGGAGCAAGGGGTGAAGCGCCTTCACTGTAAACCAGCCGGGCGGCAGGTGCAGTACGCATAAAATAATACTTTCCTTCGCGCGAAAACACTTCTATTCCGGCGGATGCTTCATCGGCCAGCCGCACCGGCTCACCGGCAGGAGTCCGGAAATCGGGCTGCAGCGCCACGCCCCACAATGCCGCATCGTTCCAGTACAGATAGGTGATGTTGGATAATGAATCGGTAAAGGCGGTTACGCTTACGGGAGAAGTCGCAGGAAGGCTCGACGGAGTTGCGGACGGATTGCCTGCAGCTATTTCCAATATCCCGGCACTCTTCACAAACTCTCCCGTCGGATGATCGCCCACCGCCATCGCGATTCTCTTCCCGTCGGTTTCGGCAATGTAATACAAATAGTAACGCCAGCTTGCCTGCGTCGCATCAAAATGCTCCACCACCGAAGGAGAGCTCACGACCACCGGCGATTCAAGAATTTTACCTTCGTTGATCCAATTCACCAAATCGACCGACGAAGCTACCTCAATCCCGCCACCGGCTACCGAATACAGGTAAAAACGATTGGTTTTCCGTGAAAACAACACATCAGGTTCCGCGCGGTCGCCTTCGAGTACCGGATTGGACTCCACCGCCGCCGTCACCCGGTAACTAACTGTAGTTCCGCCCGCATTCAACATATAGGTAACCGCCCCTTTGCTGAAATCCTGTTCGCCGGCAGGTACAATAAGTGCTCCGGGTGCTGCGTACAACATCGGGTCAAAAGCGGTCAGATCGGTCCCGTAGGCAACCGGCAGGTATACAGTTCGTGCCGAAGTATTTATCGTTACTCTTTCCTGCCGTACCTGCGGATTACGCGAGCCCTGCGGATCGGGCGACAATCCATCGAGCGGGAAGCGGCGAAGCAAAGTCGCAACTTCGTCGCGGGTCAGAGTAATCGTAGTACCATGGCGGGCGGCGATGGAATAATCGTCCTTCAGGAACGAAAAACGGAGCAAATCGCGCGATGAGGTAAACTGGTAATGTCCGCTCGTGTAACAATCGTACATCAGCACCCATTCGTCGGTATTTATTCTCCTGAAAACGCCGGCACCTTCCACCGCCTTGTTGGTGGGCTGCAACCTGGCCGAAGGGGTACTCCACTGCGCTCCGTCGGATTGTCCGGCAGCAGCGGTCAGTCGCGTCGAAGTCACTTTACTTATTCCTCCAAGGCTCTCGTTTTTAAAGAAAAGATGGTAAAGACTATCGGCTTCGTTGAACACGATATCGCCGTCGATGGTTGAGGTGCCCCGGTCGAATAAAATGCGCGGTTCTCCCTCCAGGTCGGTAAAATCGTCATTAGCATAACAATAATAGATACGATCGTAGGTCGCCCTTCCGTCGTTACTCAGCAACGAAAAATACACCAGGTACTTCCCGGCTTCGGCATCGTAAATGGTTTGCGGGGCCCACACCCGTGTCACATTGTTCCAGGTTTCGGGCCATCGGGTCGGGAAATGCACCCGTGCATGCTGCCAGTTCACCAGATCGGTCGACCGGAGCATCACCAATCCGCGATTACTGCTCCAGCCTTCGGCCGAACGCATATCGGTAAGTACCATATAAAAGGTTTTCCCATCGGCACCCCGGAGGATGTGCGGATCGCGGACAGCTTTTTTGAGGGCTATAGTATCGGAACCGATCACCGGATTTCCCCCGTTGAGCGGCGTATAGCTGAGTCCATCGGCACTGATTGCATAGCGCACCTGCTCCTGCGACTGCGAATTTCCGGTAAAATAGGCAAAAAGATAGGCTTCGCGTTCATCGCGGGGAGCCACATAAGCCGTGAAAGTTCGCGCAGTTTCGGCTTTCCCTTTCTTAAAAGTCGCCGTAAGCTGCACCGGAAGCTTATTGCCCGCAGCCAGTTTCACCACTTTACCCGCATCGTTGATAAAATCAGGGCTTCCCGATTTCCAGCTGATGCGCGAACCTTCGGGCGCACTGAAGGGCAAGTTTAATTGATGATAAACCATGCGCGCTTCCAGGGGCAAACTGGTAGCAGCAGCATCGCGAAGCACGCTTTCATCATCGGATAAAGCAGGAAGCACCACCACCTGCATCGATTTTTCGGCCTGTAATCCGCGGTAGGTAAGCCGGGCCACCAATTCTACTTCGGCCGGCTGAGACCCGTAGGCAGGACGATTCACAAAACCTTCGGACGATATTACATCCGGCCGGTTGCTGATCCAGGCGATCGAAACACCTCCGGCAGCAGTGAGCGGCAATCTGAAATCGGCCGATACGGTTCCAGGCAACACCAACGCCTGCACGGCTTCGTTTAAAGCAGCCTGGTACAACTCCCGGTTCATCGGGTATACCAGCTCGGCCAGCTGTGCAATCTCCACGCTATTCAACGCACCGTCGTAGATGCGAAAATCGCGCAACAAAGCCCCTTTCAGATACGCATCGCCCGAATAACACGAACGCCCGATGAAATTATAAGCCGTAGCGCCCAGCGCCGAAGGCGGAATAGAAATGGCCGACGATGCTACCAACACGCCATCGATATAAATCCGTCCCACCGAATTCGACTGGGTATAGCTAAGTTGAATCCAATACCCTTTGGGTAACTCGGAACCCTGCCGCACCGTTTGTTCGGCCGAATAATGCGTACGTGAGATAGCAAAACGGGTGGCATTGGCGGTGAAAAACATATTACCATTGGCCGTCGATGCCATATTGGTGGAATTGGCAAAGGTCCACACGAAATTTCCATTGCCGCCAATCGACGACGATTCGGGAATATAAAGCTGAGTGGCGATGGTGAAATCGGCCAGGGCAGCAATCAGATTACCGGTTGGAGCTCCCATGTCGACATAGCCGTTGGACGCTCCCAAATCGATAACCGGAACATCATTTACCATTGAAACGACGGCTGAATTACGCAATTGCCCTGTAAAGCCGCCTAGTTGATCGTCCACCTGCCGGGCTCCAGGCCGCTCGGTGGTCAGGGCGTAATGCAGCAGGAGTTGCTGACCGAAAACAGTACCGGCTGAAACCAGTAAAGCGAGAAGAAATGTAGTTCGCATCTTCATTAAATCACCATTAATTTATAACTGGCCGAACGTGTTGCATTCTTCAGCCTTAAAAAATAAATTCCCCGGTGGGCGATCCCCGGTAGTTCGAACACTGTGGTAGCAGCGCTGTAACTCGCCAGCAGCTTTCCGCCCGAAGTATACAGTTGCAGGATGGAATTATTTTCCGGCAGATGAATCGTTACCGGCCGGTCGGCCCTCACCGGGTTTTCAAACTGCAAGCCGTAGGAAGCAGATTGAAGCTGATTCGGATGTTCCTGAACCTGAATGATTTCGTCGGCAGTAAGGGCGATATCGTATACTAAGAAATCGTCGATGGTGCCCTGAAAATCGATATTATCGGCTGCGACGGAGCTATCCCACCATTGGGTGCGTCCGATATAATTACGCTCATCGGGTGCTATGGTGGTGAGTTGCCAGGGCTCGTACGCAATCGAAGTACCGCTTACCACCGCTTGTCCGTTAAGGTATACGCGTGTGGTTTTGCTGCGGGCATCGTAGGTCATCGCCACTTTCAGCTCCTGGTCGACAGGCAATTGTGTCGACGCATTCATAAGCGTGGTGGCAGCGCCATTGTATTTATAACCGGCCGAGAAAGCATTTCCTCTTAAAAAAACACTATTTCCGCTTCCCGATCCGAAATCGAAAAGACGCGGTTGTTTTGTAAATGCGGCTGCTTTCACTTTCATCAGGAAAGAAGCACTGCGCAAGTTCCGGAGTAAACCTGCAGGAGCCAGTGCATAGCCATTGGTCGAAAATGCAGTCGCCGCATTGGACCTTAAATCGAGCGTTCCGTCGACCGCAGCACTTCCCATCAGGCGCGCATGATTTTCATTGCCCGATGCGTCGCGTAGCATGCGTTGATTCCCTTCGGTAAACACATCAGCCGTTTCGAAGCGGTAATCCACAATACGATTGGCCCTGATATCGCGCGGCATCACCATCACGTTAAACACCTTCGACACCGAATTGAGGGTTGCCGTAAGTGTGACCACTGTAGGCTCGGCAGGAAAACCGACCAATCCGCTCACAGGCAACACATTGGAATCCGAAGAGGTCCAACCGACGGTAGAGCCCGACGAAGTTCTTGCAGGCAAAACGATATCGGTGGTTACAGCAGCCGGCACTTTCAATTGATTCAATTCGATATCGGTCAGCAAAACCGGATTCAACACATACCTGCTGCTGACGGCAGCGAGCTGCTTAATCTCGTCCTGAAGCAATGCCCGGTTATACACCCGGAGATCCTCGATCCAACCGGTAAACCCTCCCAGCGTAAGCGACGACAGCGCCAGGTCCGGGATTTCCATTTTCTGATCGATCAGTCCGTCGCGGAAAGTGGTCAGCCATCCGTCGGCATAGGTTACCGTGAGATTAAAAAACTTCAATTTGGTTGGCGTATACCATGCACCGCTGGTTCCGCGCGATTGGGTTTGCCACACATCCGAAGTTCCCAGCACATTGGAGCTGTTCCACTGTCGGGTACCTTTTTTCACATAAGGCTTGAGGGTCGGCCCGTCGAGCCCCACGACCATATCGTTGATCTGAAGCAGCACGCCCTGGTAATCGCCTTCGTATACAGCCTGTGAAACAGAAACCGAAAATACGGGGAGGGCCTGTTGGTAATCGATGGAAGTAAACCGGTCGGGCGCACTAATCAACACGCCGTTTTTATTCTCCAGCGCACCGTCCATTAACTGATCTGTAAAGCGCTCGTGGCTCACCAGCCCACGCGTGGTATCGGTCGCCTGCTCTGGAAGCCGATAATCGATATGAATGGCGGTAGGATAGCCTTGCGGACGCGAGGAACTGACGATCCAGTCGTAGTAATTCCCATTCATCCAGCTCAGTTTCAGGGGCGAGGTCCCTGCATTTTGCACGATATACGGCCGGCTGTTGTTGAGGCGTGAATTGCGGGTGATGGCTTCCGACGAAGCCACTTTACCTGCATCATCCAGTTGGTATTTCACGATTTCGTATTTCGTTCCGTAGTGTCCGGCAACCGGTTGCGAACAGTAGACAATCGAAGGATTGCTGTCGTCGATGGCCATACCGCCGCTATAACAAAGCTCCAACCCACTGGTCTGATGGAACTTGCCGCCGCCGTCGGCCACGAAAGTGCGCTGCCACGCCGAGCCTGTCCACCGGGCATAATAATAATGATGCGACGACTTATCGGCGCTGATGCGTACGATGGCAATCGCCGGCCGTCCCTGGGGATCGACAGTGGTTTGCCACACCCAGTTGCGATACGACGAATTTTCGACTACCGCATCGGGATTCGCGCTTACATACGAAGAGCTAGCGCTTACATGATGAATAGCGCTACCGATGGTCGAAAGAGTTTTCCCCCTGACATCCTGAAGTTGTTTGGTTTTGACATCGATCGCGTTAAAATACACGTAGTTGGGATTTTCGTTATCGGGATGACCGGTAGTATAGGTCATAAAGATTTTATCTTTTCCGTTGGAAGTGTACTTGGCATAAGGGCGGGCAGCTGTCGACTGTACCATCTGGTGGGGGCCCCAGGTAAACTGCACCCGGTCGTTGGCGTCGGGCATCGAAAGGCGTGCGATGGTGGGATGCCAGTTGATACCGCGCCAGGCGAGGTAAATCCCGGTAGGGTCGTCGGCGAGGATGAAGGGCGAGGGATAAGTGGTGTTATGACTCGTTGCCAGCCGGATTTCGGGCCCCAGGGTAGTGATATCGCCGGGTTGTTGCGAGATGCGGTAATAAAAGCAGGCTTCGTCGGTGTGTCGCGAATAGAAAATCATGACCCGGTCGTCGGGCAAGATAAGAAAAGTGGGATTGTTGTGATCGTCGGGTTGAAAATACGACCGGATAAGTACTTCGTGGGTTTTACCTGTGAGAAAGTCGATCTGGCTGGCTTTAATATTTCCGTGTACATCGATATAGCCGATATAGGAAGAATTGATGGTGCCGGCCTCATTCTGATGATGGAGAGCACGTGGATCGGCAAACCAGCACCAAGCTCCTTTGGGAGTCAGTTGTGTGCCTTCGTAGGTAGTAGAAGTCTGAGCCGACAAAACATTCAGCATCAGCACTGCAAGAAATAAGGAATAAATTCTGATCATACTGGAAGCGTTAATTTCGTTGCAAATGTAAGCAAATAAGGACAGACAAAGGGAGAAAATATAGTCAAAAGAGTGGGTGCTATGCCGGCGGGCGCTTTGTGCCGGGGTCAACACGAGCACCGCCCGGCTATGACCTTTTTCATAACCGGGCGGTGCGTAGTGTGTAAATCGGGCGTTGGTATTACCGGTTCGCCACAGTATATATTTCAAATAAAGCCGGAACCGCAGCATCGGTATGCGGTGTAAATGTAAGCCGCAGGTATTTAAAGTTGTTGTTAAGTTCCACCCTTACCGGCGAGCCTTCGGCGCCCACCGTCGTATAGTCGGCTTCTGCTTTCCAGCCGGCGCCATCTTCCGAAGTTTCGACACGGAAATAATAACGTTTCCAGGGGTATTCGAACCGGAGCTCCAAGGTGGCGGGCAACTGCAACTCAGCAAAAACGGCAGTCAGTCCGGGCGCAGCATCGCCGGCTGCCGGCTGCCACAAGGTTCCGTAGTGCCGGTCGGCAACGTTTGCAGGCTGGGTATAAGCCTGGGCCGAAGAGCTCGCCGTAACCGTCGCGGGGCGCACATGAACCGGCCGGGCGTCAGCGCCACCCGGCACCGCGATTTTCACGCTCAGCTCCGGCACAATGTTCTTGATTTGCTTTGCCTTTGCATCGAAATGCAGCGGATTCATACTGATTTGACGGAAAGCCGTGCCCGGCTCAAAAGGTAACCGGTGCTTATGATACAGGATAAAATGCTGCCCCTGTAGTTGTACGATGGTATGATGTCCGGGACCGTACACCTGCAAACTGCTATCCTTGGTCAGAATGGGACTATTGGCCCCCTGCGTAAAAGGCCCGAAGGGCGAATCGCTGGTAGCATAACGCACTTCGTACGAATCCTCAATGGTTTTTCCTTCCGAATAAGTCAGGTAATACGTGCCTTCGTGTTTAATCATCCAGGGTCCTTCGAAATACCGCTCCGGCGTTATTTCCTTCCGTTCGGTAGCAAACGAAGCCATATCGGGATTCAATTCGGCCACCCAACAGCGACCGTTGATCCAGCCCCAGCCCGAACCCCAGTAGAGATAGGCCTTTCCATCCTCATCGATAAAGGCCTCCGCATCAATTTCATGAGTATACCGGGTAGTATCAAACGGCACCAACGGGCGGTCGCCCAGCATATTTTCCCACGGGCCGAGCGGGTGAGAAGCTTTCCCGGCCCAAATTTCGGAACCAACCGAAACATACATGTAAAATGAATCGCCATGGCGAACTACCGAAGGCGCCCACACATTGTTTTCGTTGGACAAGGGCGAAGTACAGGCTGCTTTGGTGGGCCAGTTCAGTTTGTTGAAGGTCCAGTTTTGAAAATCGTCGGACATCCAGCACGATAAGAAATCGCCTCCCCAGGGATCGGCTGTGGCGTACATATAATACTTTCCTTCAAACTCCACCACCGATGGATCGGCAAAATAACCCGGAATAACCGGATTCTGCAATTCAACTTCCCGCGAAGCATTGGTTTGGCAAGCTACCGACAACAGCGATACAAAAAGAACGAATACAATTTTCATGATCATGAGTGCTAAAAAATTTAATTTCACAAATATACAGTTTAGCCGGTTAACTTTTTAATCAAAAACGATCAGATTTCGTTCAATTACCAATTTTGCAACTTTCTTTTGGACATTGCTTTCCCGGTTTGAGCAAAAAGCTTACCTTTGGTCGTCTATCATCAAAAAAACTACAGTATGATTCAAGATAACCCACAATGGGCCGAGGAATTGGTACGTATTGCCGAAATTCTCGCTAAAACCGGGCTTCCGGCAGCTATTAAATGGGGAGCCGAAGTGTTTACCTACAATGGAAAAAATGTGGTGAGCTATGGCGGTTTTAAAAACTTCGTATCTATTTGGTTCTACAACGGTGTGTTTCTGTCCGATCCTTATAAAGTGCTCGTAACCGCTTCCGAAGGCAAAACCAAATCGCTCCGGCAGTGGCGCTTCACTTCCATCGACCAGATCGATGAAGCCAAAATTCTGGAGTATGTACGCGAAGCCGTGGAAGTGGAGAAAAAAGGGCTGAAACTGGCGCCCGAAAAACATCAGCCGGTCGAAATCCCCGAACCGCTGGCAACCGCCTTGGCATCGGACCCTGACTTACAATCGGCTTTCGCCGGATTAACCTCCGGAAAACAAAAGGAATATTGCCTGTATGTGGCCGAAGCCAAACAAGAGGCAACAAAACTGTCCAGGGTCGAAAAAATCGCTCCGATGATTCTGCAGGGAGTAGGATTGCACGATAAATACAAGAAAAACTGCTGACACCCGTCCGGCCTTACCGGAGGGAATACCCCTCCACATCCGGCCCGGCAAGGCATATCGCGCTCCCGGGAAAATCGGTCCCCGGCATGCAAGTTCTGCCCCGGTTTTAACTCATAAGCCTTATATCGTTCACGATGGCTTGTTCCGTTTTCTCGAACAGCTCGTTGAATTCATACTCCTTTACGGCCAGCGGTTCGTGTACGGTAAGACTGATACGGTTGCCCATACCGAAAGGGAAACCGCCGTAACGGAAGATGCGCCACGAATTGTTGATGGTGATGGGAACAACCAAGGCATCGGGGGCGTATTTGCACAGAATTTTCAAACCGTTGTTGGCAAAAGTTCCCGGACGGCCGTCGCGCGAACGGGTACCTTCGGGATAAATCACCACCGAATGGCCGGTCGACTGGATATATTCGCCCATTTTCTTCAAAGCCGGCAGGGCCTGACGAGGATCCTTGCGATCGATAAGCACCGAATGACCGTTGCGTAAATTAAACGAAACGCTGGGTATGTTTTTACCTAATTCAATTTTACTAACATACTTTGGATGATACTTCCGAAGAAACCATCCCATCGTCATAATATCGAAAATGCCTTGGTGATTGGCTACGAAAATCATCGGTTTACCTTGAGGTAATTCGCTTTTAAAACGTATTCGCGCCGTGGAAAACAGCACATAGATTACACTTAATAAAAAGAAATTCAGGCCATCGACACTTTTTTTATGAGCTTCGTAACCAAATAGCCGTAAAGCTACCACCTGTATCACATGAAACACACAGAGGTAGAAGATAAACAGCAGATATGCCAAAATTGAAAAGGGTATCGAAATTATTTTTTGTATCATGATTCTTGACGCTTTATTCCTGATTTTTACTTCTTGGCTCCCGGCTCTTCGCCCAATACATCACATTGGCAGGCGGCCGCTGAAAATGCAGTTCATTGGCCATGAATTCCATATAGGGTTTCACATGCCGGTAATACATCTTGAAACCGGTACAGAGGTAATTTAAACCCGGTTCGCCGGTGGAAGTGTTGATGATCCGGTTTTTCGGACATTCGCCATTGCAAAGTTTCAAAAACTCACATTCACGGCACTGGGTAGGTAAGGTATCGCGTTTATCGGCCCCGAAACGTTTTTGCTCTTCCGAAAACATCATCTCGAAAATGGTTTTCTGCTTTACATTACCCAGTTTGTATTCCGGAAACACATAGTGGTCGCAGGCATATACATCGCCGTTGAATTCCATCACCGAAGCATGTCCGCAGGTTTCGGCATAAATACAACTGCCGGGCTGTTCACCCACCGTATTGGCCAGGGTCGAATCGAAAATCTGAATAAAATACGTACCTACATCGTTGCGTACCCATTCGTCGAAAATTTCGATATAGAACTTTCCAAACTTCCGTGCATCCACCGTCCAGGGTGCAATCATATAATCATCGCCGTCGCCGGGCGCCATCAGCTTGAGCCCCGAAGGCGCATCTTTTATCCGGATGCGTTCCACGATAGGCGAAAATTGCATATACCGGCTACCGATTTCCTTGAAGAAGTGATAAATTTCCAACGGAAAATCGACATTGTAATTGTTGATAACCGACAAGGTATTGAACTCCACCTGGTGCTTCTGCAGCAACTCGATGCCTCGCATCACCTGTTTGAAGGTCCCCCGGCCTCCTTTGTTTTTACGGTACACGTCATGGCAATGTTCCGGACCGTCGATCGAAATCCCGATCAGAAAATTATTGTCCTTGAAAAACCGGCACCAATCGTCGTTGAGTAAGGTACCGTTGGTTTGCAGGCTATTATCGATTTGCCGTCCCCGGCCGTATTTCCGCTGCAGTTCGAGCACCCGCTTGTAGAACGAAAGATCGCGCAGCAAGGTCTCTCCCCCGTGCCAGGTAAACAGTACCTCGGGGACCGGTTGCGCCTCAATATAGCTTTTAACGTATGCCTCGAGCGTTGCATCGCTCATTTGCAGCGATTTCCGGTTGGCATAGAGGTTTTCCTTCTCCAGGTAATAGCAATAGCTGCAATTGAGATTGCATATGGAACCCACCGGTTTTGCCATCACATAGGTAGGCATCGACAGCGGATTGAAAAGTACGGTTTTTCCCATTCACGTAAATCTTAGCTGCAAAGATAACGCTTTTTTCGTTTCAATCGGCCGAAACAGGCACTTCGCTCCGTTGTGCAGCATATCCTTTTATCATCTCTTTAAACAATTGCTGCATCCGGGCCGCCCTTGCAGGCTCTTTTTCTATCCGATTGTCGAGCTGCGATCGATCTTTCCTCAGGTTGAACAAACCTCCCTTCGGTAAATTCCCCAGTTCGTTTTGCGTGATATTGCGTTCGGCACCCTTGTAAGCCGGGATATATACCCAATCGCCGCTGCGCAGGGCCACCCGGCCCTGGGCTTCGAGGATAATGGCCTCACGCCCTTTTTTCGATTTCCCCGTAAACACCTTCAGGTAATCGCGGGTATCGAGACCGACAGGAAGCGGCTGGCCAACCAGCGAAGCTACCGATCCCATGATATCCAACTGGGTAACCAGGGCATCGGATACCGCCGGTTTGATTTTGCCTTTCCAATATACGAAAAACGGCACCCGGGTTCCGGCTTCGTACAAACTATATTTCCCGCCCCGCAAATCGCCGGCCGGCTTATGATCCCCCAACTTTTCAACTGCATCGTCCTCATACCCATCGTTGAGTACCGGCCCGTTATCGCTCGAGAAAATCACCAGGGTATTCTCGAGCAACCCGTTTGCTTCCAGGTGATTGATAATCTCGCCTACGCTCCAGTCGGCCTCCACGATAGCATCGCCGCGGGGGCCCATCCCACTCGCTCCCACGAAGCGGGCGTGCGGCGTACGGGGCACATGCGGCTGGTGTAACCCAAAATACAGAAAAAAAGGCTTACCGGCCTGCCCTGAAATAAACTCTTTCGCCAGCTCGGTAAAGTAGTCGGCCATATCCTCGTCGGTCCACATCGCACTTTTTCCCCCCTTCTGATACCCGATACGTGAAATTCCATTCCGAATCGAATGATTGTGCCCCTGATTTTTAGCCGGATGCATTTTCAGCAACTGCGGATGACTCATCCCCGTGGGTTCGCCCGGAAAGTTCGCGGTATAACTCACCAGCAACGGATCCGCCGGATCGAGTCCCACCACCCGGCCATTCTCCACATACACCGTAGGCGTACGATCGTTGGTGGCTGCAATAAGATTCGAATAATCGAACCCTATTTCCCGCGCGCCCGGCTTAATCTCTTCGTTCCAATTCTTATCGGCAGTACCCATACCTAAATGCCATTTACCAATGGCGGCAGTGGTATAACCCGCTTTCTGCAACATCCTGGGCAAGGTAAATTCCGATTCCTTAATAAGAAGCGGAGCGTCGCCGGGCAATATGGCGGCATCCTTATTCTTCCACGGGTACATCCCGGTGAACAACGCATACCGGCTCGGAGTAGAGGTGGCCGAGGTGGCATAACCTTGCGTAAAACGTACCCCACCATTGGCCAGACGGTCGAAATTCGGAGTATGGATGGTGGCAGATCCCTGAGCACTGACATCGCCATAGCCCAGATCGTCGGCCAGAATAACAATAATATTCGGTTTCGCGGCAGCCTGAACCGCCAGGGCGGCACATGCCGCAGCCGATAAAAGAAGTGTTTTTTGCATGCTCTGTCGTTGAAAAAATGTTCGGATACAAAAATAGCTACCATTTTCGAATATCTACTGCCGATATTGTCCGAAAATAGTAGCTATTTGTTCAAAAAGAGCCGGCCGGCGGTCCGGAAACACCCTAAAAAGGAAGGACGCTCCGTTTAATCGGCTATCTTCAGGGTTACTTCGGCCGACTTGAGAAAGGGCGAAGTAAAGCTCACCTTTATAGGCTGCGTGCGATCGAGCACCCTTATATAGGCAATCATTTTACCATGATGAACGCGATGAACCGCATCGGTATAAATCGACATATCCTCGTTATTGCCCGATTCCAATCCCATCAAACGGCCAGGACCATGGATGCTGCAACGCAACTCGTTATCGGCCAGGAATACCGGCAAGCCTTTCTCGTCGCGAATCTGAACAATAATCTGTGCAACCGTTTCACCTGTCTTTACTTCAGTGCTTTCGGGACATACGGTAATTGCATGCGGACGGTCCGACGACTGAATTGCATGACGCACCAGTTCCTTACCGGCTTTATCCACACCTACCACCTCCAGCTTACCCGCTTCGAACGGAATATCCCAATGTATAATACCGGTAGTATCGTCGTAAGGCTTCAGCTCTCCCACTTCTTTTCCGTTCAGCAGCAAGCGGGCAGCAGCAGCATTGGTATACACCACCACACGCACTTTCCGGCCGGCTTCGTAGTTCCAGTTGGGCCAGGCATCCATCGACACCTGATCAGAGGAAGGATACGTTCCGATATAAGCCACCGGTTGATCCGACCAGAGCGCACGGCGGAATTCTCCGCGGGGTTTTACAAATCCGGCAAAATCGACCAGCCCGGAATAAAAACCACGCGATGGCCACCGTCCCGATTCACCCAGGTAATCGATACCGGTCCACAGGAACTGGCCGAAAATAAACTCCCGGTCGCGCACATCTTTCCATGCCTGCATATCGTGACGGTTTTCGCTGCCGTAAATCACCCGGCCGGGGTATTTCTTGTGATCCGAATCGTACATGCTTTCGGTGTAATTGTAACCGGCAATATCCAGTGCAGCCGGATACTCGGTTTCGTTCGACATGGCCACACCCGCCAGGCCGGCAGTCACCGGACGCGAAGGATCGAATTTACGAACCACCGCAGCCAGGCGCTTGGCAATAGCTCCCAGGCGTTTGGCATCGGGAGCATCGGGCTGATAACCTCCGTAAATGGCCTGGGTAAATCCGGGCACGTTGGCTCCGCCCAATACCGGATGCGAATACGGATCGTTGGGATAATCCACTTCATTACCAATACTCCAGGAGAAAACCGACACATGATTCCGGTCGCGCTTCACCATATCCTCCAGATCCTTTTCGCCCCACTCTTCAAAAAAATCGTAAGAGCCCTGAAAACCCGGAGTACCCACGTTCCAGCCTACCAGCCACTTCCGTTTCGGGAATTCCCATTCGTCGAAGGCTTCGTTCATCACCAGCAATCCCAACTCATCGCACAATGCATACATATTCGGAGCCTGCGGATTATGGCTCGTACGAATCGCATTCACTCCCAGCTCTTTCAGGGCCAGCAAACGCCGGCGCCACACTTCCTCGTACACCTCGGCACCCAGCACACCCGAATCGTGATGCAAACATACCCCTTTCATCTTCATCCATTTCCCATTGAGCGCAAAACCCTTGTCGGGATCGAAGGTAAACTTCCGGATACCGGTACGCGTGGTAGTGGCATCGATCACTTTACCCTGATGTAATACCTTGGTGGTAAGCGAATACAAGGCAGGAGTATCGAGACTCCAGAGCACCGGATTCTTTACTTTCAAACGAACCACCGCCGTCTGATTGGCCTTAGCGGCAACCTTGAGATTTTGTTTTGCCGTAGCCACCACCTTACCCGAAGGATCTTTCAATTCGTTTACGATCTGAACGGTGGCATTCCCCTCATTACCATTGGTAAGCTCTACCTCGACCTTCAGGGCCGCATTGCCGCGTGCATCCACCTCGGGTACGGCATACACTCCCCACTGGGCAATGTGTAAGGGATCGGCATACACCACATATACATCGCGGTATATTCCCGATCCGGTGTACCAGCGCGAATCGGCCGATTGGCTGTGATCCACCTTTACCGCCACCGTATTGCCTTCTCCATAACGGATATGCGGTGTCGCATCGTACATAAACGACACATAACCGTTCGGACGCTTGCCCAGCGACCGGCCATTCACAAACACCTCGCTCCGGTTGTAAACTCCTTCGAAATACAGATACACCTTTTTACCCTGAGCCGATGCCGGTACTTCCAGCGATTTACGGTACCAACCTATTCCTCCCGGCAAATAACCGGTGGCGCTGGCCAGCGAAGGACTCAAAAAACCTTTGACACTCCAGTCGTGCGGAAGGGTAACCCGCTGCCACCTGCGGTCGTTGAACTCAGGATTCTGGGCATCCTCGGGATTGTCGAGGGTAAAGCGCCAGTCGTTGTTGATTTTCGCAGGTTCTCCAAACGAAACCTGTGCAACCGATGCCAGGGCAGGCATCAGCATGAACAGTAAGAATGCTTGTTTTAACTTCTTCATGATGAGTAATATTGTTATTTTTTCAGATTTCGATACCGCGCAAAAATAATTCACAGCGCCTACATTCACTTTCAGTATTGTAACCAACTGTTTCATTTTGCACGAATAATGCAAACAAAGAAAACTAAAAAGCATGGTTCAACCAATCGATTACACTCTTTTGACAGAATTCTCAACCTTTAAAAAATAATTGGAGAAAATTTTCTTTAATATGAAAACATTTACTATATTTGCAATTGTCAATTTTCCTTAAATCAACACAAAAAATCGCAATACATGGAAAATACGATTATCAAATTTGCCATGGGTACCTGCGGGATAGCATCGGGGACACAGGATATTCTCAACCTGTTCGACAAGGAATTATCGAGGCTCAACTATCCTGCCCGGCTGGTACGAACCGGTTGCATGGGGCATTGCTACGCCGAACCCACCATTTCGATTACCTTGCCCGATCAGGAGCCGGTGTATTTCGGCAATGTGAACGAGGAACGGGCACGTGAAATCATCGATCATTTTTTGCTGAAAGGCGACCGTACCGAAGGCATTATTCCTCCGGAAGGCGATTTCAGCCGGAAACAGTTTAAAATAGCGCTCAAAAACTGTGGCGAGATCGACCCTGAAGAAATTCAGGAGTACATCGACCGCGAAGGCTATAAAGCGCTGATGAAATGCCTTACGTCGATGAAGCCCGAGAAAGTCATTGCCGAGATGAAGGCTTCGGGACTGCGGGGTCGCGGAGGAGGAGGCTTCCCCACCGGTGTGAAATGGGAAAACACCCGCAAGTCGAAAAGCGACCAAAAATACGTGGTTTGCAATGCCGACGAGGGCGACCCGGGTGCGTTCATGGATCGCTCGGTGCTCGAAGGCGATCCGCATTCGGTAATCGAAGCCATGATTATTTGCGGCTACAGCATCGGTGCAAATAAAGGGCTGGTATACATCCGTGCCGAATACCCGCTGGCGATCAGCCGGTTGAAAACCGCTTTGAAACAAGCCCGCGAGCACGGGTTCCTGGGCGATAATATTCTGCATTCGGGATTTAGTTTCGACATCGAGATCCGCTATGGTGCAGGGGCTTTTGTATGTGGCGAAGAAACCGCCCTGATCCACTCGATGGAAGGAATGCGGGGCGAGCCTACCTTTAAGCCGCCCTACCCTTCGGTCAGGGGCTATATGGGGCGGCCTACCTGCGTGAACAACGTGGAAACGCTGGCCAATATTCCCGCCATCATCAGGAACGGGGCCGAATGGTTTGCAGGAATCGGCACTGCCTCCTCCAAAGGAACCAAAGTGTTTGCCCTGGCCGGAAAAATCAAACGGACCGGTTTGATTGAAGTCCCCATGGGCACTACCCTGCGGGAGATTATTTTTGAAATCGGCGGCGGTATCAAAGGCATCAAGAAGTTTAAGGCCGTGCAAACCGGTGGTCCGTCGGGAGGATGCCTGAGCGAACAATACCTCGATACGCCTATCGATTACGAAAACCTGCTTCAGGCGGGATCGATGATGGGATCGGGCGGTATGATCGTGCTCGACGAAGACGATTGTATGGTATCGATGGCAAAATTCTACCTCGAATTCTCGATCGACGAGTCGTGCGGGAAATGTGCACCATGCCGTATCGGTAACAAACGCCTCCACGAGATGCTCGAAAGGATCACTGCCGGCAAGGGTACGATGGCCGATTTGCAGAAGATCAAGGACTTGTCGGTGGTGATAAAAGACACTTCGCTGTGCGGGCTGGGGCAAACTTCGCCCAATCCGGTATTGTCCACACTCAATCAGTTTCACGACGAATACGAAGCGCACATCGAAGCGCGTACCTGTGATGCACACCAGTGCAAAGAACTGATTCACTACGTGATCGTAGCCGACAAGTGTACCGGCTGTACGGTTTGCTTCCGTAATTGTCCGGTGGAAGCTATTTATGGCGACAAGGGAGCTGTGCACACGATACTCGACAACCAGTGTATCAAATGTGGCATTTGTTTCAGCAAATGTAAATTCAACGCTATTATTATTAATTAAAACAACACGACGATGAAAGACCTGACAATCACCATCGACCACGCGACGCACAAGGTAAAAAAGGGGCTGACTGTACTGGAAGCGGCTCAGAGTGTGGGCATTCACATTCCGTCGTTGTGCTATATGAAATTGCACGATATTGATATTGAAAACAAGCCCGGGGGATGCCGCATTTGTGTGGTGGAAGTGAAAGGGCGCAAAAACCTGGTTCCTTCCTGCTGCACCGAGGTGGAAGAGGGGATGGAAATTCAGACTCATTCGATGCGGGTAATTAATGCCCGGCGCACGGTGATGGAGCTGATTTTGTCGAATCATCCGGCCGAATGCCTGACTTGTGCGAAGGCGGGCGACTGCGAGTTGCAGGTCACTGCCGACCGATTGGGCATCCGGGAGTTACATTACGAAGGTGAAAAAACCCAGGTGCGGAGGGGCAACTCGCCGGCTATCTCGCGCGATCCCAATAAATGCATTTTGTGCCGCAGGTGCGAGATGATGTGCAACGATGTGCAAACGGTAGGATGCCTGGGAGCTGTGAACCGTGGATTTCATTCGGTGGTCGCACCGGCTTTTGGCAAGGACCTGATCGATTCGGTCTGCACGTTTTGCGGACAGTGTGTAGCTGTGTGTCCTACCGGGGCTCTCACGGAGATCGACGAATCGGCGAAGGTGGTGCGTGCGCTCAACGACCCTTCGAAAACGGTGATCGTGCAAACGGCGCCGGCTGTGCGCGCTGCGCTTGGAGAGGAATTTGGCAACGAGCCGGGCACCCTGGTTACGGGTAAAATGGTGGCTGCGCTTAAAAGGCTGGGGTTTCATTATGTTTTCGATACCGATTTCGCAGCCGACCTCACCATCATGGAAGAAGGCACCGAACTCCTGCGCCGCCTGAAAGGGTATTTAGCCGGCGATAAAAGTGTAAAACTTCCGATTCTCACTTCCTGCTGCCCTGCCTGGGTCAATTTCTTCGAACATCAGTTCCCCGACATGCTCGATATTCCTTCCACGGCCCGCTCGCCGCAACAAATGTTCGGCGCCATTGCCAAAACCTACTTTGCCGACCTGTTGAAGATCGACCGTAAAAACCTGGTAGTGGTTTCCATCATGCCTTGCCTGGCTAAAAAATACGAGCGCGCCCGTCCCGAATTCCAGCAAAACGGTAATCCGGATGTAGATGTGGTGCTTTCGACCCGCGAACTGGCCCGCCTCATCAAACTTTGCAACATCGATCTTAATTCGCTCCCCAACGAAGAGTTCGACCAGCC
Source organism: Paludibacter sp. 47-17 (assembly GCA_001898935.1). Taxonomy (GTDB): domain Bacteria; phylum Bacteroidota; class Bacteroidia; order Bacteroidales; family Paludibacteraceae; genus Paludibacter. The sequence goes on along the minus strand of MKVT01000020.1, from coordinate 77,496 downwards.
TTTGGGCGAATCGACCGGAGCCGGCGTGTTGTTCGGCACCACCGGGGGAGTTATCGAAGCAGCCGTGCGTACGGCCTACGAAGTGCATACCGGCAAAGAACTTCCCAAACTGGACTTTGAAGAACTGAGAGGCATGGACGGATTGCGCGAAGCCACCATCGATTTCGACGGATTAGCCCTGAAGATCGGAATCGCCCATGGGCTCGGCAATGCCCGCCGATTACTGGAAGATATCCGCAGCGGAAAAAGTCAGTTCCATGCCATCGAAATCATGTCGTGTCCCGGCGGTTGTATTGGCGGAGGTGGACAGCCCTATCATCACGGACACGTTGAAATCCTGAAAAAACGGCAACAGGCTATTTATTCGGAAGACAGTTCGAAGACCGTGCGTAAATCGCACGAGAATCCCTACATCCAGGCTCTTTACAACAATTTCCTCGGTTCGCCGATGAGCAATCTGGCACATTTACTCTTACACACCCATTATTTTGATAAAAAATACTGATATGACAGCACTTTCGGAAAACACACGGCATTTTCTGATTGAGGTATGCAAAAAATACCACAACGACGAACACGAACTGATCAATGTGTTGCACGAAGCGCAGGACGCGCTGGGATACCTTCCTGTAGAAGTGCAGCACCTGATTGCCGGCGAGCTTAACATCCCCGATGCACGGGTGTATGGAGTGGTTACTTTTTATTCGTTTTTCACCATGGTGCCCAAAGGCAAATTCGACATTTCCATTTGTATGGGCACAGCCTGTTACGTGAAAGGGAATGAGCTGATACTCGACGAATTTAAGCGCCGGCTGAATATCAAAGTGGGTGGCACAACACCCGATGGCGTATTTACACTGACTACGCTTCGTTGTGTGGGAGCTTGTTCGCTGGCACCCGTAGTGTCCATCGGAAATAAAGTATTCGGAAATGTGACGCCGCTCCAGGTGAAGAAAATAATCGACGAATACATGGAAAAAGCCGAAGAACTTCACTAAAAACCGCCCCCGGCCTGCTCCTGTTTTCCAGGACAGCAGGCCGGGGGCGTATGTTTAAGCCGGCCATCAACGCTTTTCAAACTTCCGGCTGAGCGTCGTACCGTTACGGGTTACTATGCGGACTACATAATGTCCGCCGGGCAATGCACTTACAGGAATTGCCACGACATCCGTCGCCGGACGTAAGCGCATAAGCTCGGCACCGGTCATCGAATAAACAGTAAGGGAATGAAGAACCTCCTCCGATTCGACATATAAGGTTTCCTGTACCGGATTGGGGAACATCAGCAACTGCACCTCCTCCCCGACCAGTTCCGCATCGGTAAAAGGCGACCCCAGCATATTATCGTCGAGCCACGACACACGCGTCGAGATCCAGTTCTTCAACTTGGCGATCTCTCCGGCGTAGGTGGTCGAAGGAGCGTCGATTTCAGGCGCCGGTCCGCTTGCACCCAATAACCTGAATTTGGCAAAATGCCGTACCTGCGCCTCGCTCAACAGAGCGGCCACCGAGTCGATCAGGGCATTCATCGACTGCATGCTCAACAAGCCTTCCCTCAGTTTAAAATACCGGTTGTACAGCGTGCTCGAAAAATACTTATCCTCCAGCATTTTCACTTCCCACGAAGGGGGAACCGGCGACACATTGCACTCGTTGATACGGTAAGCCCAGCCCGCTCCGTCCATATTGCGCAGCAAGTAACAATCGTTCAGGTTTTTCCAGGCCCAATCGTAATCCCAGGTAGGCCCCGAATACACCAGTTTACTCTTACTCGTGCGGGTTTTATGAAAAAACCGGCTTTTTTTGTATGCATCCACATTGCGCGATAATTCGCCGATTATAAAATAATCGACAAACGAATGTACATCAATAAAATTCCGGTAACCAACCGTCTGACTATCGAACGAAGGACCATACAACGCTCCCTCCAGGGTATCGACATAAGCTTTGATATAGTTTTTCTGCGCCTCGGTCAGTTCCTCGGCCTTCGGTTCGTAGTACACGAAATTCACCCGCCCCCCGGGACGGTTCACCGGCGAATAATTGCTCGTCCAATAGTCGTTGTAGCCCGTATAATCGGTTTTGAAAATATAACCGCCCGACAACTGATCGCCCTCGTTATCCTCGGGACGCAAGGTGGAAATATTGACCCGGTTCTTGTTCTCTTTGATTTTCTCCCCGAACAAATAAATACCCTCGTACGAACCGTTTACATACACCTCGGCCAGACGCATCCGGGGAGCATAATGCCCCATACGCCGGAATAATTCATGCGCCAGGATATTTCTTACAAACGATTTATCATTGTAATTCGACAGCAACACCCAATCGTTTTCTTTCGGCATCCCCAGCAACGAAACATTCAGATTGCCCATCGTATCGTTGCGCGTTTCCAATGCATACGGACGTTGCGGGTAATTGTACGACGAAGAGCCCCGGCGCTCGATGCCAATCCATCCGTCGTACACATTGGCCGAATCGGCAAGCGAATTCTGCTCGCCTTCGCGGTAAATAATCTTCATCCGGGCATTGATCTTGGGTTCGTCGGGTATGGTCTGACCTTCGGTATCGATAAGGATCAGCGGCAGATTGGTCGAGAACACAGTTTCGGGTGCATAAAACCAGGTCGGGGTCGACCGGAAATACGTGTTTTTATTCTTAATCCCGAACGAAAGCCAGGCATTCGACGACATATCGGATGAGTTCGCCGAACTTTGGTGCACCTGAATGGCCAGCACATTGGTGCCTTGTTTCAGCGCTTTTGTCAACAGGGCTTTCGAAAGCGTAAAGCTTTCGGGCAAGCCGCCGGTTGGCATGCGGGCATCGTGATTGGCTCCCAGGGCGTTGTATGCCGGATATTGTCCGTTGATACCCGCACGGGCAATTTCCACATCGTTCAGATAGGCCACAAACGCATCGTCGTAGTCCATATGCAGCACACCCAAAATGATTTTGGAAGTATCGGCGGCTGTAAACTTTATTCGTAAATACACCGATGTACAGGACGGAATGATGGTGTTATCGTCGCCATCTTCGTAGCCGAAGCCGCCTTTGCCCTGCGCCCACGGGGTGTCGTTGAAAGTCGGGTTCCGCCAGGTGGACGGAGGTTCGCTCAATCCGGGAAAATAGCGCCAGGTGTCATCGCTGAATATTGCCGTTTCCCAATGATTGATTTGTTGCGCATTGGCCGGCTGCAGGCTTACAAACATCAGCACTGCCAATGAATAAAAAAATTTATGCATTCAGATATTAAATTTAAAGCGTTTTTGAGCGCACAAAATTAAAAAAATCCGGTCATTCCGGCAAATATTTCAAATTCTTTATATAATTGTTTTTCAGAGTAATGACGGAAACTCGGAAATTTACAAGTAAGCACCTGTTTTTTGTACCTGCCGACCCTGGCAACTACCTTACCTTTGTAGCAAAAAAACAAACAATATGAAAACAGTTCTTCACAAATCAGAAACACGGGGCCATGCCAACCACGGATGGCTCGACACTTACCATACTTTTAGTTTTGCAGGTTATTACGATGCCGAACGTATCCATTTCGGGGCCTTACGTGTACTCAACGACGATTCGGTGGCCGGCGGACGGGGCTTCGGCACTCACCCGCACGACAATATGGAAATCGTGTCGATTCCTCTTTCAGGCGCATTACGCCACAACGACAGTATGGGTAACGAAGCCGTGATTCGTTCGGGCGAAGTACAGGTAATGAGCGCCGGCACCGGAGTGTACCACAGCGAATACAATCACGAGAAAGAGGAGCCGGCTAAATTCCTGCAAATCTGGATATTCCCGAAACTGAAGAATGTCACGCCCCGCTACGACCAGATCACCATCAGCGACATTGCCACCCGTAACTCGTTTTACCAGATCGTGTCGCCCAATGCCGGCGAACAGGGCGTGTGGATCCACCAGGATGCCTGGTTTCACCTGGGTTCGTTCGACCAAGCAACAGAAACAACCTACACCTATAAAAAGCCGGGAAACGGGTTGTATGTGTTTGTGCTGGAAGGCGAAGCCGAAGTGGCCGGACATGTACTGCAGCGCCGCGACGGCTTGGGAATCACCGACACCAACCAGGTACGGTTCAAAACCGGTTCCGATGCTTACCTCTTGTTAATGGAAGTTCCTTTACAATGGTAAATAAATTATTTTAATTAACTTTGCCATCTCCATAAATATTTTTATCATGAAGACGGCAAAGTTAGTTTTGATTTCGGGATGGACCGTGGCAGCGGGACTGGCGCAGGCAGAAACCGGCACTCCTGTAAATGTAATCTACATACTGGCCGACGACCTGGGTTACGGCGACCTGGGTTGTTATGGCCAGCAGCTCATACAAACTCCTCACCTCGACCGCATGGCCAGCGAGGGGATGCGATTTACGCAGCATTATGCCGGTACTTCGGTGAGCGCTCCTTCACGGGCAGCACTCATGACAGGACTTCACACCGGACATACCCACATCCGAGGGAATTACGAAATCTCGCCCGAGGGCCAGGCTCCCCTGAAAGAAGGCAGCTTTACCATCGGTCACCTGATGCAAAAAGCCGGATATACCACCGGATTGTTCGGAAAATGGGGGCTGGGCTATCCGGGGTCGGGATCGGAACCCAACGACATGGGATTCGACGAGTTTTACGGCTATGTGTGTCAGCGCCAGGCGCACGATGCATATCCCGAATTCCTGCGCCGCAATACTACCAAAGAATTCATCCGGGGCAACGAGAACAAAGGCCGGCAGGTGTATTCCCAACATTTATTACAACGGGAAGCGCTGCATTTCATCCGTAACAACGCCCGGAACCCCTTCTTTGCCATGCTTACCTTCACGGTACCTCATGCCGAGCTCAATTTACCGCACGATTCTATCTACCGGCTTTATGCCGGCCGGTTCGACGAAAAACCCTTCGAATACAGAGGAGGCTATGCTGCATCCGAACAACCCAAAGCTTCGTATGCCGCCATGGTAACACAACTCGATGCCTATGTGGGCGAAATGCTGGCCGAATTGAAAAAACTGGGAATTGCCGAAAACACCCTGGTCATTTTTACCAGCGACAACGGTTCGCATCGCGAAGGGGGCCATCAGCCTGAATTCTTCAAAAGTTCGGGACCGCTGCGGGGAGTGAAACGGGCCTTGTACGAAGGTGGAATGCGCGTACCTACCCTGGCTTGGATGCCCGGTACGGTGCCTTCGGGTTCTACCTCCGATCATATCAGTGCATTTTGGGACATGATGCCGACCCTGGCCGACCTGACAGGGCAAAAGCTGCCGGTTGCAACCGACGGCATTTCGATGCTGCCGGCATTAAAAGGCAGCAAAAAACAAAAGCAACACGCTTACTTATACTGGGAATTTCATGAAGATGGCGGCCGTCAGGCGGTGAGGGCCGGCGATTGGAAGGCTGTACGCGAACGGATTGCATCGGGAAATCCTACCTTCGAATTATACAATCTGAAAGACGACCCGGGCGAGACGACCAACCTGACCGGCAAATACCCCGGTCGGGCAAAAAAACTGCAAAAGATGATGGACTCGGCACGTACCGGATCCGAATTATTCAATTTTGGGAAAAAGCCGGAATAAACGACCGCGACGGGTCAGGCAGCAAGAAACCGGCTATTAAAAGGGATATCCGATGGCGATATTCCACATCCGGTTGTTTTTCCACCAGGCGGCAGTTCCGAAACCGGCTTCGGAGCTTACCCATCGGTTGCCGGCCGGCAGCCAGGGTTTATGCAGGGGTAACGCTAAATCGAAACGCAACACCAGCATCGTAAAGTCGAGCCGTATACCAGCACCGGTTCCGATCGCCAATTCGTTCAAAAACCGGCCGGAGATTGTACCACCGGGCTTCAACGTGCTGCTGTTGAGCAACCACACATTGCCTGCATCCACAAACAATGCTCCGTGGAGAAAACCAATCAGCTTTGCACGCAACTCAGCATTTAGCTCCAGCTTCAAATCGCCCGATTCGTCGGGTAAGAATCCGCTGCCGGCCACCGGCGACCGGTACGTACCCGGACCTACCGACCGGGCTGCAAATGCACGCAAACTATTCGATCCTCCTATAAAAAACTGCCGGGCATAGGGCATGGTCGCCGAGTTGCCATAAGGAATACCCGCTCCGGCTATCACCCGGCCGGCGAGATCCACCGAAGGATTCAACCTGAAATAATGCCGGTATTCCTGCTCCAGACGTACAAACTGACTGAACGGAACGCCCAACACCGTTTCCGGCTTGCTTTGCTGCGACGAAACGCCCGAGAGCAGGCCAAGCAACACAGCCGAAGTCTGCACCGAACTTTTCACATAAAACCGCGATGCTCGCTGCTGCTCCATCGTATTGGTATACTCGAAAACATACGACGGACCGAGCATCAACTCCCGCTCCACGCTTTTAATCAACCCCGGATCGGTCTGCATAAGCGCTTTGTAACGATCCGACACATAAGCCGGATTGGCATATATCACATCGGCAAGCATCAGCCGGTGTTCGGTACGGGGATTGGTTTTCCACTGGTAGCCAAACGAAGCGCTGAACTGATGCTTGGTATACAGCTGTGAACGGTGCTGCCACTCATACCCCAGCGCAGCACGGGTCTTAGGAATATACCTGCCGGTAGGCACCGCACGGTAAGGCGCCACCAGCCTCGGCCATACTACGCTGGCTTCGGCTCCCGACCGGTACAAATTATAATCGGCATCCTGCCCCAGCTGAAAATCCATCGATCCGGATATCGAGATATTCAGCAACTCTCCCCCCCTGAATGCATTGCGATGGCTCCAATGGGCCGTGAGCGCCGTACCCGAATAATCGGCCGAATTGGTACGGGCCGAAACTTCGGCCCGGAGCGACTTGGAACGGAAAGGAGTCAAAGTATACACAGCATCCAGGTAATTGCCGGCGGTATCGGCCTTCACAAAGCGGTTGCGCACAAACTGAAAATTCCCCATCGATACCAGGCGGTGCAGCGCCAGATTATGATTGGTACGATTGTACAAACTATTGCGCTGAAACTGAAGCATATTCTCCAGCACTCCTTCGCGAAAATCCTGGGGAGGATCGATCCCTACATGGCGAACATAATATTGCTCAAAGGCTAAGGCTGATGTTTCGGGCTTCACGATCAGTTTTAAATTTACCCTGTTATTACCCACGGTACTGTCGGCCTGCACCAGCAAATGGTCGGGACTGAAATAGTAAAATCCCTGCTCCTTGAGCAACTCGTCGATCCGCAGCCGCTCCGCTTTCACGAGATCGAGGCTGTAGGGCGTATCGCTTCGAAGCAACGATGCCGGCTGCGAAATACGTATTGCCGCAGCCAAACCATTCTGGCCGGAAGGAAACACGACTTCGCCAATGCGGTACACTTCTCCCGGTTTTACCTTATAAACCACTTTCACTTTTTTGCCGTTCTGCAAGGTATCATACTCTACACGGGCGCGGAAATAACCTTTGTTGTCGAGCTCATTTTGAATCAAGCGGCTGGTGAATGACGGATCGACCCGCGAATACAATACCGGCGTCTCTCCGTATTTAGTGCGAATCCGGGATTTAAACTTACCGAACCAGTTTTCCTTGCCCGCCGAATCCTGCTTTTCAGCATCGCCTTTCGGCTGGAGAGCCTGATCGATCATCAATTTATACGGAATGCCCAGCACCGAACTATTGGGACGCGGACGAATCAACCCCTCCGAAAATGCCACTAACGCTTTTATCTCCGCTTTTTCCAACTCATCGCCTTCCACTTCTACTTTTGCACCTCCGTACAAGAGTTCCTTTTCGGCCAGATGACGGGTGACATCACAGGAAATCAGCGCCCAAGCAATCAGCGCCAGCATCAGATACCGAAGCAGCGAATCCTGCCGGCAACCGCCTGTGTTGAGTATGTTAAGCCCTTTCATTTCTTTCGCGTTAATTCGTTCCATGTATCATAGTCCATCGTTATAATAAATGTAAGGCCCGTCTCCACAATTTCGCCCAGCAACGCCATCTGGTATTCGTTTTTCCGATAAGCCCTGAGCTTATACCTTCCGTCGCGGGTAATGAGGTAATCGGCTTTAAAATTACCGGCAATATTCGACGACGACTGGTTTTCGTAAGGCGTTCCTTCCAGTCCGAAACTACTCCCGACGGTTATTTTCAGACGGTTGTCGAAAAACTGCTTCGACAAAGCTACATTCAGATCCGTACGGCTTTCACGCACCCCCTTCGAATAGTCGTCGACGGCATCCACATCAAATTCGATATCGACCCCCTTCACCAGATTACCGGCCAGCCGGTTCAGTTGCTGGGAAATAATACGCCCGGCGCTTTCCCTGAGCATCAGCTCCGTGCTTCCGCCACTTGTCGAACTCAGTGGATTCTCGGCTAAAAACTGATTAAACAGCAACAGGGCAAACACTTGCTTGTACAATTCGGGAGGATCGGTACGTAACCGGGCCAGCCGGGCTTTGGTGGTATTCAGCACATCGCTGCTCACCTGAAGGTTTTCTTCGTTCAACACAATATCAAATCCGATCTCAGGCTCCATCAGCTCTCCCGACACTTTCAACTCGGTGGTAAAGGGCATCCGCTGCAGGTAGCGGTTGCGCTGCTCCGCCGATACCGGGCCCAGGCTGCTTTCAACCAACGACAAGGGAGCCGTACGTGTTTCGTACACGGCCGTTATATTCATCAGTGCCGACAGCGGGTCGCCCGTCCAGAGGATGTAACTGCCCTTGCGGATGGCAAACCGGCGCTGAATCAAACTCACATTCAATTCGTAAATGCCTTCGTGAAATTCGTAACGCCCGGTGAGCGATACCTTCCCCGAAGGATCGATGCCGCCACTCAACAAACCTTCTCCTTTCAACCTGACATAATCGCCCGTTGCTTTATCGATAATCATCGTTACTTCCGCATTTTTATCAATCGAAATATCCACTCCTACATCCATGCCGTTGATAGTACTCTGCTTGAGAGAATCAACCACCACCGGCTCCCGGTTATAGCTTTCCGACCCGGGATTTACAAATTCAACGATCCCGGCACGATCGGTCAGGGTAGGATCCATCTGCGGAACAATAAAGGTAAGTTTACTCTTATCATTTACCTGTAACGTACCTCCCACCACCGGTAAAGCCATATCGCCGGTAATCTTCAACTCCATACCCAGGTACAAATCGCCAAAAAACAAATCGTTCGTCCCTGCCGTCGAATTCAATGCCCTGAAATTATCGGTACGCACCAACAAATCGAACCTGAAATCCTGAAACTCTTTAAATCCGATTTTTCCGTCGATGGTCAGTTTTTCACCTTTTGCGTCAACAATATCGAACGAATTAAAAACCAACGCTTCTTCCTGAAGTATCAGTTCATCCGAAGGTATACGGAACGTCTCGTCGAGCATCAGAATCTTCATGCCGATATCGTTCACCTTCAACGATCCGGTCACCTTCATGCGACCCGTCAAATCGTCGACATTTACTTTTCCCGAAACATAGCCGCTGGCGGATGAGATATACTCCGCAGCAAAGGCTTCCAGACTTTTCAGGGCGATGCGATCGATGGTAAGTCCCAGATCCAGCCGGGGATCGGAAGTATCCGGAGTGGCACCGCCCCGGAATCCCGCCAGGTCGACCCTGCCCGAAATCCGGTTATCTTCGCGGTTGACAGTATCGCGCAGCAACACGCTAAAATCGGCCACATCGTGGAGCAATTTCCCGCTCAGCACCAGGGGAGGTACATCCAGGTCGCCCTGCCGCACCTCGTTGAGCTTGACAGAATACGTAAGCGCCTCTCCCACCGTCAGCATCTCCAGCTGCAGCAACTTCAAACTCATCGCACCCAACGCCGCCGTATCGACATCTGCGTTCACCGACAGCACACGCCCCTTCGAAGTGTAACCCACCTGAAGACGTAAAGGCGAAAAAACAAGCGAATCGGGCAAATAAGGCTGCAGAAACGGATGATCCTCCAGCCGCACATCCAGGTCGAATTGCTGATTGCCCTCGGGAAGATACCGGGCATTCGACACATTAAAATGCTTTACCATCAGGTTGTTCACCACCGCTCCCAGTTGGGTCAGCTTATAATCGCCCTGAAGATGCATTTCGGCAAAAGGCAGCAAAACATCCAGATTTTTACGTTCCGGCGCCGACTGGGCCACCACCTGCACCGACTCCAGCTCCACATTCAGCGAATCGCTGTAAAAATAAAGATCGTTCAGCAGCAACTTCCCGGCCAGCGCATCCGGATCGACGGAAGTCATATCGGCCTCTGCTTTCAACCCGGCCAGGTCGCTATCGACCTGCAGGCGGGCTTTAAACCGGCCGACCGTACCGCTGAAAGCAACATCGGCCCTGACTACCGGCGGCAATTGCAGGCCTTCGCCCAACGACAGCGTGGGTGCCAGCAGCAACACATCGCGCAGGCCTACAAAACTTTCGGAAATACGGGTTTCGATGTTCACCTTCGCCAGGCCGGCCGACAACTGTCCGATGGAGTCGAACCGTAAAACAGTGGAATTCTTCAGCCGGCTATGGGGCGTGCGCAGGTACAGGTCGCTCAGTTGTAAGCGGTCCGGCTCCAACAGCACCGCCATCGAAAGCTGGTTCAACACCAGCCCCGACTGCTCGCGAAACGACATCGACGCCAGCGTGGCAGCTATCGTATCACTGTTATATACAATATCGCTTAGTTGAAGCCCAAGACGCTGCAAGCGGATATGACCGGGATTAAAACCCTTCGAAACGTCGACCGCACCGGGCATCCGCAACTCGACTTCAGCATTTTTAAGCTCCATCTTCCCCAGCCCGAACCGTCCACGATCCAAATCCAGTTCGCTTATCGCAACCTCCAACTCCTCCCATCGCACTTGCGCGTGCATCAGCGAATCGTCGTCGAACCGGACATCCACCCCGCCGAACGAGAGGGTATGGAGTTCAATTTTTATATTCAACCGGGTGGTATCTGCATCGACCGGCTCCGGCACACTATCGGCCGCAAAGGCATCCATTAAAAACTCATAATTATACCTGTCGTCGCGAAGGCGGTATACATGGGATTTTACGCCGTCGACCCCGACATGTTCCACGACCACTTCACGCTTCAACAGCCGCCGCATGTCGATGTCGACTTCCAGTTCCTGCATGGCCAACAAGGTGTCGCCCTGCAAATCCTCGACCAGCAGCCCCTGCAACAACAACTTGTCGGGAAATCGTACCGAAATGCGCTCCAATTCCACACGGGTGCCCAACAGGTCCTCCAGGTAAGGCAACGCCTTATCTTTGAGGTAATTCTGAAAACTTTCCTGCTGAATGGCAAAAAAAAGCGCTCCGGCCAGCAGCATCACAACCACTACCAGTACGCTCAGGCTAACCAAAACAATCCGGAATAACGTTTTCATTGGGTAAATATAGTAAAATATCGGATTTTTACAATGCATCGTCGTTTTTTTGTACGATATGCCACCAGAATCAGCCCTATCTTTGCAGTATCAATTAAAAAACAAAAAAGATGAAAACAATAACTGAATTATTGAACTGGAGATACGCAACTAAAAAATTCGACCCAACTAAAAAACTGTCGGAACAAGAAGTAAGCACGCTGAAAGAAGCGGTAAACCTGACGGCTTCGTCGTACGGACTGCAACCCTACCGGGTGCTGGATGTGCAATCGTCCGGACTCCGGGAGCAACTCAAAGCTGCTGCATTTGGACAATCGCAGATTACCGACGCTTCGCACCTGTTCGTGTTTGCCGCCTACAACGACCTCACCGCTCAGCACATCGACGAGTACATTGCGCTTTCGGCACAAACCAAAAACATTCCGCTGGATGCCATTGCGGGTTACGGCGACTTTATGAAATCGGTTTTCAACCCCCGCTCGGCCGAAGATAAGCACAACTGGGCTGCCCGTCAGGCTTACATCGCCGTAGGCAACCTGATCGATGCCGCGGCTTCGCTGGGAATCGACACTTGTCCGATGGAAGGATTCGACCCCTCGGCTTTTAACAAAATACTGGGACTGGAAGGTACCGATGTAAGCGCCGTGGTGGTTGTAACGCTCGGACACCGTTCGGCCGACGACGATACGCAACATGCTCCCAAGGTTCGCAAATCGCTGGAACAATTGTTTGAAGTACGGTAATTTGCAAAAGTCATAAAAACCAGCTAACTTTGCACTCCGTTTTAGAAAAGAGCGGAGTGCATTTTTTTATTACTATGCTGAAATTCCTGAAATACATTACTACGTTGCTCACAGTGACAGCTACCTTGCTGGTACTGACACAGGCATCGCTGTATTCGAGCGAATCGGCTCACGACACTGGTGACCACCGGCAACAAAGCACTTCACACGACGAACCCCTGGTAGTGGCTTTCGAGCAACTACTTCCTCCCTTTCTCAACAACGCAGGCTCCGGAGTTCGCCAGGTGGAACCGCCCACCAACACCAATACCCGTATCCTTACCGACAACGACGATTTCCGGGTGGCGCACAGCTGCGGGCTGACGCACCGTCAGTTGGCTCAAAACAATATCGTCTACCGGTTCAGGCTCGCTCAGCGCGAACAGGCCGGATTTTACATTTACGAACTTTGTAAATTACTGATTTGATACCCCGAACTACTTCAGGGATTAAGATTTAAGCAGGCAGGGAGTCTTCTCCCGACCCGGCAATTTGTATTATCAATCAATTAATTTACAAAAAATGGAAACAACATATGCAACCATCGAACAGAAGTTCGATACAACCGATCATTCACAAATCACCCCTAAGAAAAAATCGCCCCTGGTAGGAATTCTGGCACTCGCTGCCGGAGGAGTTTCGGTAGCCATGGTCCCTATGGTCAATACCGAAGGAGGTGCCGGAGGCGCCTTGTTTATTGTACTGGCCATCGGATTTTTCGTTTGGGGTTTATTAGCCACCTTCATTCGCAAGAAGTTTTATTATCATGTACCCGGCTCTTCCAGGATTCTGATAAAGGAATTCTTTTTTGAAACCGAAAACTTTCTGAAAGTGAGTCGGATTATCGAGTCCGACTCTTACATTGAACTGGCGAAGATTCCGCAAACCCTCGACAAAGGCATCAAACTAAGGATTGCCTACACCCCCAACCGTTCGCTCTGTGTAGTGCAATTACTGAAGTATGTTCCGTTCGAGTACGAGGTACAGTCGGAAGCCAAGGAGCTGAGCAAAGAGCAGATGGGAGTAATTTTCAATACTTTTAAACTTTAATAAGAGAGGGATTGTTTTTTCACAGACAATCCCTTTTTAAATTTAAATTATGGCACTTGAAATCGTTTTTTTGATTGCCGGCTTTGTGTTGCTGGTAATTGGCGCCGATTGGCTGGTCAACGGCGCATCGGCTCTGGCAAAAAAGTATAATGTGTCCGATCTGGCTATCGGATTAACTATTGTTGCTTTCGGCACCTCGGCTCCGGAGCTGGTGGTGAATGTTTTCGCGGCGGCCCAGGGTAGTCACGATATTGTTCTGGGCAATATCATCGGGAGCAACAATTTCAACCTGCTGGTGATTCTGGGCATAGCAGGGATTATTACCCCGCTGGCTGTTCAGCACAGTACGGTGTGGAAAGAAATTCCGTTTTCATTGCTGGCGGTTGCAGTTCTGTTTATTTTCGCGAACGATATTTTTTCTGACGGAACAGGTGTAATCAGCAGGTTCGATGGAATAATATTACTGGCATTCTTCGGTTGGTTCCTGTGGTACGTGGCCAAACAGCTCAAGAACGACCCGGCGGAAGCGGAAATTGTGACGAAGCAATATCCGGGATGGAAAATGGCGTTATTAATCGTGGGAGGACTTGCCGCCTTAATCGCGGGAGGCAGGCTGGTGGTTACGAGTGCGGTCGATATCGCCCGGGTAATGGGGATGAGCGAGAAATTAATCGGGCTCACCATTGTCGCTGCGGGGACTTCGTTGCCGGAGCTGGCTACATCGGTAGTGGCGGCTATCAAGAAGAATAACGACATTGCCGTCGGTAATATCGTGGGATCCAACATCTTTAACATCTTCCTGATACTGGGAGTAAGCTCGGTGATTAATCCGGTTAGCTTCAACACGGTGTTCAATGTCGACCTGGCGCTGCTCGCCGGTGGCACACTGCTGCTTTTCTTCGCCATGTTTACCGGCAGAAAGCACAAACTCGACCGCTGGGAAGCGATACTCTTACTCACAATCTATATCGGCTACACCATCTACCTGGTCCGACTGGAATCCTGACCCACAGCGGTTAAACTGAAGTGAGGCGGTTGAAATTCAACTGCCTCACCTTACTACTCTATCGCTTCGTCTTTCTGAAAATCATAAAACGTGCGGCGCATGATATCGGCCAGCTTGAGCTGGTAATTGATGTAGGCACGTAAATGCGAATTGTAGGCGTTGTTCAGACGGTTACGCTCCAACGCCAGCGCCTGCGAATCAATATCCCCATCCGAAAATCGCTGGCGGGTAATCTCAAAACTCTTCTCCGCCACGTTCAGGTTCTTCTCCAATAACTGCAAACGCTTCAAGCTGCTGTTGAGATCGTCGACCAGGTTGCGCACTTCCCGCTCGATACTCCGCTGAACCTCCTCCTTACGCAGCACATTCTGCTTCAAACGAGCCTCGGCCGCACGTACCTGAGCCTTGTTTTCACCCCAATCGAGCAAAGGAATCGAGATACTCAATCCCACCCCATAATTCTGCGGACGGGTTCTGAAATCGGAATAAGCATTACTGAGGGCTGCTCCCAACTGAGTGTTGATATTCTGCGTACTCACTCCGGCCTTTTCGTAATAGGCATTCAGATTGGCCTTTATCATCCCGTCGGCCTTCTGCTGCTTCACACTCATCGTATTGAGTTCCACCTGAATTTCCTGCTCCCGGATCTCCAACCTGTTCTTCATGGCCAACTCCACCGCCTTGTCGGGATCCACAATCACTACTTCGTAGTTGAACTGCGAGTTCAACACTACACTATCGTTCAACTCAATCCCTATCAGCTCCTTGAAATAATTCTCGGCCGACGCCTGATTGACCCGCGCCAGATCATAATTATTCTGCGCTTCGGCCAGGTCCACTTCCATCTGTAAAGCATCTACTTCTCGTATCAAACCGGCATCAAACTTATTTTTGGCAATATCGAAGGCTTCTTTCTGCCGATCCAGGTCGAGCCGGGCAATCTCCTCGCTCTTTTGTACCGAAAGCAGATTGTAAAACGCGTTACTTACATCGTAAATTAAATTCAGCTCCTCCCTTTTCAATTGCTTGCTCGACCGCTCGTGAGCCAGCTTTGCCTGACGAAAGGCCGAACGGATCGAATTATAGCCGTAAAAAGCATGCAGCGGCTGGGTAAGACCAATCCGCATGTTCATCTGCGTCGAACGGTTGTTGCTGAAAAAATCGTCGAAATTGTACAATCCGTTACGTATGTAAACATTACCATCGGTAGGCAGGGGCTGATTAATCACCAACCCGGTTTCGTAATTCAAGCGTTTTACCGGATAAAACGACAAACCCGTACTATCTTCAAACGTACGGATGGTTTCGGTATATTCGGGAGTGGTAAGATTCAGGTCGATATGTGTCTTAAACCGGCTGGTGGCCGACTTCAGGTTGTATTCGGCAATCTTGAAATCCTGTACCAGCCGCATCATACTGTAACTCTTTTCCTTCGCTATGGCAATACTTTTATCCAAATCGAGCACATAGGTTTCGGCAAATGTTAACTGACCCGTCAACAACAAACATACAAAAAGAACTTTCTTCATGTGGAATAAAATTTTTACAAATTGACTATTTCCGGCGGCTATTCACTTCGTCCGAATGAATACGTCCGTCGCGGATATGAATCGTGCGATGGGCATAATCGGCAATCTCCTGTTCGTGAGTGATAAGGATAATGGTGTTGCCTTCGCTGTGCAACTCTTCGAACAATCCCATAATCTCGATGCCTGTTTTCGAATCCAATGCACCCGTGGGTTCATCGGCCAATAAGATCCCGGGACGCGAAACCAGTGCCCGGGCAATGGCCACGCGCTGCCGCTGTCCCCCGCTCAGCTCGGTGGGTTTATGTTCCATTCGCTCGGCCAGTTTCACACGTTCCAGCGCCTGAATGGCACGCTCCTGCCGCTCCTGTTTGGTCAAACCGGCATATACCAGCGGCAACTCGACATTTTGCAGCGACGTCAGTTTGGGCAGCAAATTGAAATTCTGAAACACAAAACCAATTTCCTTGTTGCGCATCGCCGACAACTCGTCGTCGTTGAGCTCGCTCACATCTACCTTATTAAATAAATAATGCCCGCTCGTAGGCGTATCCAGGCAACCCAGAATATTCATCAGGGTCGACTTGCCCGATCCCGAAGGCCCCATGATGGCTACATATTCGTTTTTCTGAATTTTAACATTGATATCCATCAGGGCGGGCACTTCCAGCTCGCCCATAATGTAATTCTTATATAGATTTTGAATTTCGATCAGCATACCTTGGTTGGTTTAATATTATTCATAGCGGATGGATTCGATGGGTTTCAGATTGGCTGCATTCTTGGCGGGCAAATACCCGAAACTGATTCCTACGATCACCGAGAACGCGAACGCCACTACCACCGAGTACAAGGGAATCACCGTTTTCACATCGGTAAACAACGAAACCGTAAGCGACAGCGACACTCCCAATATAACGCCAATTATACCGCCGGTGATACTGATCGCTACTGCCTCGGTAACAAACTGGCTCATGATATCGGCCTTCCGCGCCCCGATAGCACGCCTGATACCAATCTCCCGCGTACGCTCCATCACCGTTGCCAACATAATGTTCATAATCCCGATTCCTCCTACTACCAGCGAAATCGCCGCGATCGCCCCCAACAGGAAATTGTAAATCTGACGTTCTTTTTCTTCCTGACGCAACAATTCGTACGGGATCACGATGCTGTAATCCTCGTTGTTGAAATGATGCCGCCGCAATATGCCGTCGATCAGTTTCGAAGCTTCCACCAGTTTACCCGAACTCTCCACCTGCACCGTAATCTGCTGTATTTCGCTGGCAAGCAGATTGGTATGCGTAAAACGATTCAGAAACGTGCTCAGCGGGATGTAAATATCGGTATTCAGGTCGCGGGCCGCCAGCTCCCCTACCGTTTCGGTAAACAAGGCTTTCGATTGCAACACCCCTACCACTTCGAACCACTGGTCGTCGATCTTCACCATCTTTCCCAGCGGATCTTCACGCTGAAAAAGCGCCGAAGCCACCCCGGCTCCGAGTACACATACCTTAAGCCGCCGCTGGTAATGATCGTCGGTGATAAAGTCGCCCATCCCGGTTTTGTAATTCAACACCTTCGTAAACTCCGGCGTAATGCCGATCACGGTCGACTTCGACGAGCGATCGCTGTATTTCACATCCAGACTGATCTCCGACTGCGATGCCGTATGTACTACCCCCGGCACAATTTCTTTAATTACCGCCGCATCGTCGAGCGACAAGCCCGGCGAAAACTTCGCCCGCACTTCTTCCAACTCCTCATCGGTCATCGTTTTCTCGCGGATAATAATATTGTTCACTCCCAGATCCTGGTACTTGGCAATCGCCTCGCGCTTGGCGCCCTCCCCTATCGAAAGCATGGTAATCACCGAAGCCACCCCGAAAATGATCCCCAACATGGTGAGAAACGACCGGAACTTATGATCGATAAGCGCCCGCAGCGCTACCCGTATATTTTCTTCGTACTGCATATTCGTTTATTCGGTAATAAATTCGCAACTCACCGTCATCCCCGGCTTCAGCCGCTCGTCGGATTTGAGCAGGTTCACCTCCACATCAAATACTTTTTGTTTCGACTTTTCGTCCTTCAGCCGGCAAAGCTTACCAATGTACGACACCTCGCCCTTGAAAACAATCTCGGGCATCGCGTCCAGCCGCACATTGACTTCCTGCCCGATTGCCAGCCTCATAAAATCGAGCTCACTCACCGTCGTGGTTACTTTCATCCACGTCAGGTCGGGAACACTTCCGATCGGATTGTTCTGGTACAACTCGTCGCCCACCTTGATAAACTCACGGGTACGCCGGTTGCGCGCAATCTGAAATATACCTGAGTTCGGAGTCCGGATGGTTAACTGCGGTAAAATATCGTAGGCATTCTGAATATCGCTTTTCAATCGCTCCACCCGTATTTGCTGAATTTTCAAATCGCTCTTCTCCCTGATTTTATTCAACTCGATCTGACGTTTGGCCCGCTCAAAAGCAATTTTGGCCTGTTCAAACTCCAATTGCTTTACTTTTCTGATGCGTTCCGACTCAAAACGGGCCGCCTCCATCTCCAACTTACGTAATTCAAAGGTCGCCACTTCATTCTTCATGCGCGAATCCAAATCGTTGCGCCGGTTGCTCTGATCCACCTGAAGGCGTTCCAGGCTGGCTATCTGACTCTCCAGATCGCCTTTCCGGTCGATGATGTATTTCTGAATCTCGGTAGGGTCGAGCTGAATAACCGAATCGCCGGCTTCTACCTTCGTGCCGTGTTTTAATATGCCGATAATCTTGAAACTGTTCCAGCGCCGTCCGTAGCGTTGAATGGCGAAACTCTGCGAATTGACGGCCGCCAGCTCTCCCGTCTCCACAATCCGTTTGCTGCTGCCTTCTCCCGTAGCTTCGTCGCCGGCACCGGCGCCCGAACACGATACAAGTACAGCAGCGATGAGCGCCAGAACAACGTTCGCCCGGCCAGGCCACCGGCCCAGGCCGGCGAAGTGGATTAGTACTCGTCTCATGGTTTGTCCTCCTTCGCTGCCGGTTGTTCTTCGCCCTTCTGGTTCTGCTCTTCTTCGGTTACGAACGGATCGGTAAGCGCCACCTTGTCGCCTTCCTCCAAACCACTCACTATCACGATATAATCCTTGTTCCGCTGAGCCGTCTCAACAGTCACCTTCTCGAAACCCGATGCCGTTTTCCGGTATACAAAGCTTACTCCTGCATCTTCCTGCACGGCATCCACCGGAATCATCAGGGCATTTTCCACCTTCCCGATAATCAGGCGGCAACTCACGGTAAGCCCGGGAAGCAATTTTTCACTGGTTTCGTTTATATCGATCTCTACCGGAAATACTTTAATTTTCGCAGAACCTTCTTTGTTCACAGCCAGGTTGGCTACCGACGTAACCACACCGGAATACACACTGTCGGAAAAAGCATCGGGCTTAATCTCGACTTGCAGACCTTTCGAAATCTTGGCAATATCGACCTCGTTGATGCGCACCACCGTGCGTAGTGCGGTCAGATCGGGCAATTGAATAAGGGGAAAACCCGACCAGGTTTGATCGCCGATCTGAAATTTATTGCCGGTACTCCAGTTCCGGTTAATGATGGCTATACCTGGCGTGGGCGAGATCAAAAATAATTTCTGCAATGTCTCCTGTGCTTCCTTCAAACGCACCTGATCCTGAGATATCGACAACTGACGCTGCTTCAGCTCTTCCCGTTGAATCTTTATGCGGTTGTCGATCTGCTCCTTGGCCCGTACCAGCGCTATATGGGCCTTCTCGAGGTTCAGCTGGATTTCCTTCCGCTTTATATCGGCTTCGTGCACTGCCGATTCGAAACGGATCTTCGAAATCTCGTGCGCCAATCGCGTCACTTCATAATCGGCACGCAACTCTTCCAGGTCCGACTGGTGCTGTGCCTCCATCTTTTCCAGCTCAGCCATATTCATCTCCAACCGCGATTCGGCATCCAGCACTTCCCGGTTCACTTCCGAGGGATCGAACACGATCAGTGTGTCGCCGGCTTCTACCTCGGCGCCATCCTTTACCATCTGGGTAATTTTCAGGTTACCGAAACGCCACGAAATATTCGGCGATAAAATATTGGTCGAGTTGATAGCTTCTACCTCGCCTTCTTCGTACAACTCCAGGTACAGCGTTCCGCGCGTAACCTCGCCAATAGCTACTTCGCCGGACTCTTCCTTTTTCGCATTACACGAAACGAAAACAAACACAAAAAAGCTCACAACCCAAAGAGGGTGAATTCGCATCATAATCTATCAATTTTTTTCAATCATCTTGTCGTCGGGCTTCGATAAACTGATTTGTTCGCCCACTGTCAGACCACTGGTTATTATTATTTCGCTGGGTGACGATTGCGCCGTACTTACCTTGCGCATCTCAAATCCTTTTTTGCTTTTTACATATACCACTTTGGATGAATCGCGATCGAATACCGCTATCTGAGGAACCGCCAGGGTGTCGGCCACCTGTTGCAACAGAATCCGGCAGCGGGTACTCATGCCGGGGGGCGGTATCATCAGCGAACTGTCCACCGAAGCCTCGACTTCAAAAACCTTTACTTTCGATTTCTCTTCAATCGGCCGGCCAACCGGCGCCTTAATGGTAATTTTACCCCAGGCCTTATTCTCGGGCTGAGCATCGAAACTGTACTCCACCGGGTCGCCTATTTTCATGCGTTTATAAATCCCTTCGGGAGCCAGAATGCGGACTTTCATCTGCCGCATCTCGGGAAACATCACCATGGCCAGCCCTTCCCAGGCATTGTCGCCTACCACGTACTTGCGACCGCTAAACAGGCTTACCCCTCGGAGGGCAAGCCCCGAACGGGGCGCTGTGAGCGTCATCGACGCAATGCGCTCTTCAATCTGTTTTACCCGGGCTTCAACCCGCTGAAGCCCCATCAACTGACGGCGAATCTCGGTCTGATGGATGATTTTCATCGTGCGCAACTTCTTCTCAAAGCGTGAATTCTGAATCGCAGCCTGCTGAAGCTCCAACTCGCGGATGCGCCGCTGGTTCTGGGGCGAAAACTCCAATTGTTTTTCGCTCAGGCTGGTGATGGCTTTCTCGGCTTCGTTGTTTTGAATTTGCGCCTCCAGCAAAGCCATTTCCATAGCCTGATCGGCATAGGTCTTTTCCAGATTGGCCCGGTTGATTTCGAGATTCGTCTGCGCATCCTGCAGTTCGGTGGCCGTGCCCGGATCTTCGATGCGGCATACCACATCGCCTTCGTTCACCATCGTGCCATCCTCTACCATGTACACAACGGTGCCATCAACTCCCTGCGGACAGTTCACAGCCAGCGAGTTAACCGACTCGACAGTGCCGTCGGTTACCAATGCATCTTCGAAAGTGGTGAGGGCTACAGTATATAACGAATGAAAATCGCCTTCATTCTGCCGACAGGAAGTCAGCAGAAGAAGGCTTATGTAAATCAGATTTTTCAGGTTTATTGATGACAAAATACTGGTAAAAAATGGTATTAACTTTCGGGCTGCAAGTTAGTTAAAAAAAACTAGCCACGCTTTCCATTAATTGTTAAATATCTCCAATCTAACTGAAGAATCCTTCTGCAACTTCAATTCATTCGGAGTCGATTGCCTGGGCAACCATAACTTCGACTGTTCCACTACCATAGCGTCCAGTTTTCCGATCTCCGCATGCAGTTCGGCATTGCTGTTACCTGCATTTCTCAGGTTCATCATCCCGATGCGGGCCCGCTTAAGGCTGAAAAATGCCTGGCCCGACAGCCTCACGTTCAAGGTATCAACAACCGATGTCCGGTCGGCAAGCGAATCGGAGGGCATCTCTCCAACCGAATAATACAGTTTCCCTCCGTTCATACTGATATTCAGCCGGCTGGCCGAGAGCCGGTGCACCCCCATCCAGTACGATTTTTCGGAGACAATATTCTCGAGGGCAACACAGTTGATGTATACCCGGGCTCCTTTATCGACGTACAACGTATCGTTCCGCAACCAGAACACCTTCTCCGGCTCGCTGCCATCGTCGATTTTTTCCACCGCAACGGTGTAGGCCGGCGCCTGCTCAATATGCACATCGGCCCCTTCGAGCGCTACCACGGTCGAAAACTCCTCCACTTGTTCGGAATGCAGTACCTGCACCTTTTCTTCTTCGGAATTGTACCATGTCGTGTTGAGAATGTAAAACACCAGCGTGGCGGCTACTATAAAGCCTACTGCCGCTATAAGTGCGATATAACTTTTTTTCATGTCGTTCTAATTTGTTTTTGTATTCTGTTCCAACAGCTTTATTAATTCACTCAATTCGCCGGTCGTCAATCCCAGCAACTTCACTTTTTTCAGAAACTCGGGGAAATCGTTGGCGAAGAAATCCTGCCGCTCGCGCCTGCGGATGAGCTCCACGGCCTCCTCGGCCACAAAAAAGCCTATCCCGCGCTTATTCACGATAATTCCGGCTTCTTCGAGTATCGAATAAGTACGCAACAGCGTGTTACGGTTCACTTCAAACTCAGCGGCCAGATCGCGTACCGAAGGTACCCGTTCGCCCGGCGGAAGTTTGTTCTCCAGTATACGGTGACAAAGAATATCGGCTATCTGCTGAAATATGCCCTTTGTCGATTTAAAATCGATACTCATAATTCGCTTTCTTTAAATTTGACAAATCCAATCCCCAGTAACATCAACCACACTACATCCACCACAACAAAAGCATACGCCTGAAAAACAGGCACTTCCGTACCCGGAATATGGACAGTAGGGGTGTGAATATTAAATCCTTGCGTTGCTTCCGGATAAAAAAGATGCGAGAAACCAACCATTATCGCCATATAACCGTAAATGAGAAGTATCAACAGGATAATCATTTTCAACCAGCCAAACTTGCGGAACCAGAGATTGGCATTCATCGCATAAGCAGCCAGACCGACCACAATCAAACCCATAGTGACGGCTTCCCACACAGAGTCTGCATCGTTGAAAGGTGTCAGCAGACGGAAAGGCTCAAAAAGCGCAACTACTTCTTCGGTAAGATTGTAATGATGAATAATATACGCCCGCACCAACTGAGCATCGACCCATAAAATAAGATAGAGTATAACCCCTACGCTAAAAACAGTCAGTACCTGATACAGGTATTTTTCGAACCGGCTTGCCGGTAACAGTAAATAACGTGCCCGGGTAGTTTTATTGGTAAACTCTCTGAACGCCACCAACAACACAATAATTAAATAGGCAGCCGCCACCAGCATAACGTACGAAAACCAGTTATTTTCGTTGTAGGTATACCAATACCGATTACTATACTCAGGCACTAACCAGGGTTTGTTAATCGACACCATCATAAATAAAAACAACCCTGCTGCAATAGCCAGAAAACCAAGCAGGTTTTGTTTCCAGTTCAACTGCCAGTCGCTTTTGACCAGCAATCCAAATCGTTTTACATTGAATATTGCGTTCATCCTTGTTTCTGATTTAAAGCGTTAGAAATAATTGCATTGAAAAGCAGTTCCAGATCGATGTGCGATTCGCGCACCCCATCGGCCGGACGCATCACGCGGTAACCGCCGATACCGGCTTCCTGGTACAAAATGTTTTCTTCTCCATCGAGCGAATCAATCCTTTCGAAGTAAAAATGGCTGGTTATTTCATCGGTCGCCTCATTGAAAATCAACCGGCCTTCGTCCACCACCGTCACCGTATCGATAATGGTATCGACATCCTTCACCTGATGGGTGGAGATAATCACCAGCTGCTCGTCGCTCACCGAGCTCACCAGAATTTTCCGGAACTGGCTCTTCGACGGAATATCCAGTCCGTTGGTCGGTTCGTCGAGTATCATCAGCCTGCAATTGCTGGCCAACGCAAAAGCAATCAGGAATTTCTTCCGCTGGCCGTGCGAAAGCTTGTTGAGCTGTTCATCGGCCTTGAGCTGAAATTCGGCGAGAATCGCGTCGAGTTTCTGACGGTCGAAACGCGGATAAAACGGACTGAAAGCCTTGGTGTAAACTTCGATGGTAACGTGCGGAAACGAGAATTCCTCGGGTACCATGTACACATCGGTCAGAAAACCGGGCAGACGGTCGAAGGGCCGGCGCCCGTCGACCCTTATTTCGCCTCCTTTCGGAGCCAGCAAGCCGGCCATCAGTTGCAACAGAGTGGTTTTGCCGGCGCCATTGCGGCCCAGCAAACCCACGATACGCCCGGACTTCATTTCCAGATTCAGCGATGTAAACAACGGTCGCTGCCGGCGGTAGTAAAACGATAAGTTCTTTACTTCAATCATGTCGTATTGTTTTAGTGGTCTATGTAACTATGCCACAAAGGAACAATAATATTTTCAAACTACCAAAAAAAATGAAAATATTTTGTTATAAAAACATCCCGATGCTCGTCGTAATACGTCTAACCTTCGTCAGAACCGGGGAGCCGGGAGCTTGCGACAACGATACCCTCCACAACCCCCAACCACTACACACTGAATATCAATAACTTAAAAATATGTATACATGAGAACAATCCACCTCACCCGTTTTATGCTCATCGTCGGCATTCTGAGTCTTTCCACCTCGTGCAACGATGCATCGGCCGTAATTGGCTCCGGGAAAATTGTAAGCGAGATCCGGCAGGTAGCCGGTTTTGATGCCATCGAACTTCGTTCGCATGCCAATGTAGAAATCAGAAAAGGGAGCGCTTTCAAGGTTGAAGTGAGCGATTATGAAAACCTGCTGCCCTATCTCACTCTCGAAACTTCGGGCGGCACGCTGATGATCGGAGTAAAGCGCAACACGAAAATGATCAACAGCAAAACCAAGGTAAGCATCACGATGCCCGATCCGCTGTACAGTATCAATATTAAGGGAAGCGGAAATTTCTACCTCGATTCGCCTTTCAACGACCTGACATCGGTAGTGATCGCCGGGAGCGGGGATGTAAATTCGGACGTAGCTCAAAAGCTGAACAAATTGGTGATTAAGATCATGGGGAGTGGGAATGTTGAACTGAAGGGAAGTGCCCGCGAAGTGGATGCTTCGATTGCAGGGAGTGGAAATATCTATTTATCGCAACTGAGTACGAATGTTGCCGATTGCACCATTATGGGCAGTGGCGATATTGAAATCAAGGCAATCGATTCGCTGAAAGCGAAGGTAAATGGCAGTGGCGACATCCGGTATTCGGGCAATCCGTCGAGTGAGATCAAGGTAAACGGTAGCGGCAGGATTGAAAAACTGTAAACCGGGCACTCCGCTGCAGCAAACTCGTCTGGTTTCCGCAAAAAAGCCGTTGAAGAAAAATCTTCAACGGCTTTTTTGCGGAAAGTCAGGGATTCGAACCCTGGGTACCCTCACGAGTACATCGGTTTTCGAGACCGACCCGATCGACCACTCTGGCAACTTTCCTTTCGGGCTGCAAATGTAGTATTTTTAATCCTAAATCCAAAATATTTGCACGGATATTTTTAGTGAAAAAGTGAAATACTCCGGAGAAACAGGTTTTCGCAGCATTACAATCGCTCTGTCATATCTACTTCCACTTCTATACGATGGCCGTTGCGCATCAGCAGCAGCTGCATGGGCTGTCGCGAGGATTTCTGAAAAATCCCGCGTATCACATTCAAGGTGAGCGTAAACACTGTTTCGTTGTTGATACCGATGAGTTGATCGCCGGGGAGTACTCCGGCCCGCTCGGCTGGCGAATCGCGCCACACGGCGGTAATTTCATAACCGGGCAAGGGGGGCTGCGACTGGATGAGTTCGATACCCGCTACATTGTACACAAAGGGCGATTTAAAATAGGAATTGGGCCGGAAATGAATCTGACGGCGATGCAGGTCGAACACCAGGTTGAAACGGGAAAGAAGTTCGCTCCCGATGGTGCCGTCACGGTCCGACCGCCGGATCACTTCGGCAATTACTGCCGAATCGGGGAAGGCTACAATAGTGCGATCGAAACAAAAATCGCCCAGGCAGATGCGGGGAATATGGGCAAGATAACCGTTTACTTCGCCGTTGAAACCCGATCCGATACGGGCGTAAATCTTCGGCCCCTGAATATCGTCAACATTATTGGTAACGGTGAGAAACCAGGCATTCAACAAAGCTCCTGTATCGATAAACATCTTGATCCGGCGTAATTTCATCGACGAATCGAACAAGGTCATGGGTAAATACAGCTTATTATTTTCGACAAGGAGCTCGCGCGAATGGTATTTCACGGGCGCCTGGTAACCGGTAGTATCGTAAAACAGCAATTTTCGCCGGCTGTAATTCACTTCCACTACGTGCCCCTGCATGATATCCACTCCCAGCAACCCATTTATTTTTCGTCCGTTCAACTCCGAGAGTTGCAGCACATCCTCCTCCAACACCATCACCACCCGGTCGGCAAAACTCAATTTCCCGACACCCAGGGTATTTCCTTCGCTCAGCAGCCCCATGGCTTCCACTCCCGAACCTAGTCCGAAAACCGGCGTACTTCTGCCGGTGGACAGTAATACCTGGTCGTCGGCATCCAGATGGGTAATAATGGTATTTCGAACTCCCGTATCGAAAATAAACGACAAGGGTGTGGAGCCGTTAATACGTGCTTTTACCACCACATAGCTGCCCGACAGTTCGAACGGAACCACCGCCACTGGCCGTGCAGCCACGATGAACCCCGAACTCGCGACGAATGCAGCGAACATTGCCGGCCTCGCTATTAACAACAAAAATGTACATACTGTGTGAACTTTCATGATGCTGTCGGGATAACATCATAGAAACGTAAAAATTAACAATTTAGTTCACAATTTAAATTAAAAATCAGCAACTTATGATAGTCGATTTCAACGGCAGGGTAAAAGTCTTTTTCAGTGTCCCGCCGCCATAGCTTCCTCCGCACCAGCTGTCCGACCGACCGGATTTTAAAAACATCGGCAGCTACAACCCAAAAAGCGAACAGCAGCAACAACAGAAAAAACAAAATTTTACGCATCGATTGTAAGTTTTAGAGTCTTTAAACTGACAAAATTACAAAAAAAACTTTATTGTTATTTCAGTTTAAATTTCTATTTTTGCCTGAATTATTTTAAACAAACACATTATGATATTCAAAAGATTAAGAACTGCTTTTTTTGCTCTGGCTATTGTGAGTATGGCCGGTTTAAATGCACAGAATTTAAACGTGCTGGAAAAGGGAGGTACGCAAACTTCTCTCTCCATTCACAACATCAGATCGTTAATATTTCAATCTGAAA
This sequence comes from Paludibacter sp. 47-17, assembly GCA_001898935.1. GTDB lineage: Bacteria > Bacteroidota > Bacteroidia > Bacteroidales > Paludibacteraceae > Paludibacter. Next base: position 50,484 of record MKVT01000020.1, on the reverse strand, counting down.
ATCTAAACATAAATTTACGGGTTGGTCCTCCGGTATCGTTTATGTTATCCAACCTTCGCAACCTCACTTTCTCCCCGCTTACCGGCATCGAGGATCCCATTCCACCCGCTGCAGCGCAATTACAGATATTCCCGAATCCGGTTCAGGACATTTTGAATATCAACCTTAATTCGGACGACAATTTAACTTACGAAGCAAAAATCTTTACCATCGATGGACGTGTTGTGCTTTCGCAACGACTGGTGAACAATACTGAGCTACATACGCTTACGGTTTCCTCCCTGGAAAAAGGGCTGTACTATTTAGTGCTCAGCAACAGCAAACAAATACAGTCGGCCAAATTCTTCAAAAACTAATTAATGCAACATTCCAACATGAAAAGAATATACTTCTTACTTTTAATATTGATGGTGAGTCTTACTAAGGTACTTAGCAACGACTCGATCTATGTGTATAAAAACGGAACGGTAAATACCAGATTCTCCATTTTTCAGTTCGACAGTCTGAGCATGACAAATCAGCTCGACTCGCTGAGATTCACCAAAAACGGTGCAATCATCAGCAAGCTCCCGGTATCGGCAATCGACAGTATTTCGTTTGTTCCACCGCTTCCGGCCGGCACTATCCGCGACGTCGACGGCAATATCTATACCTCGGTGAAAATCGGCACACAAACCTGGCTGGTTCAAAACTTACGGACTACCCGTTATCGCAACGGCGATCTGATTCCGAATATTACCGACAACGGAGCATGGGCATCGACCAAAACCGGTGCATATTCGATGTACGACAACAATCCGGCCAATGGGGCGGTATATGGCTATTTGTACAACTGGTATGCAGTAAACGACCGGCGCAATATAGCTCCTGCGGGATGGCACGTGCCTACACAGGAAGAATGGCTGACGCTGGAAAACTATCTTTCGGCCAACGGATTTAATTTCGACGGCACGAGATCCGGCAATAAGTTCGCCAAAACCCTTGCTTCACGAACACTCTGGAAAGGAAGCTCGACTCCCGGCGGACCTGGGAATAATATGTCGGTGAACAACTCTACTAATTTTACCGGCTTACCGGGTGGCGGACGCTATGGAACAACCGGCGTATTTTTCAGCCAAAGCGAAGCTGCTTTCTGGTGGACAAGAGAAGAATCTACCGATATCGAAGCCTATTACAGAGGGCTGTTTTATGGATACAGCTTTTTTTCCAATTTTGTTTCGTCTAAAAATCTTGGATTTGGAATTCGCTGTATAAAAAGTGATCTGGCCACTGTAACAACCGGTCAAATCGACTCGGTAACTACCCAGTCGGCTGTCAGTGGCGGAACGGTTACAGCCGACGGACACGACGCGGTAACACATGCCGGAGTGTGCTGGAATACGACCGGCAGTCCTACTATTTACGATCATGCAACGGTAAATGGCTCGGGAATCGGCAGTTTTAAAAGTAAGATTACCAATTTGAAACCGGGCACTACCTACTACCTGCGCGCCTATGCCTCGAACAGTGTAGGGACCGCTTACGGACCTGAACTTACCTTTACGACTATTGCTGTAGCTCCATCCGTAACCACCGACTCCGTATCCGGCATTCGTTCCACCGTGGCAACCGGTGGCGGTAAAATCGTAACCGACGGCGGTGCTGCCATTACAGCCAGAGGAGTTTGCTGGAGCACAACCGAAAATCCGACCGTAGCCGACCACTTTACCACCGACGGCAGCGGAGCGGGCGACTTTACCAGTGCAATGACCGGGCTACAGCCCGCTACCGTTTATTACGTTCGTGCCTATGCTACCAACGAAAAAGGTACGGGCTACGGAGCACAACGCATGTTTAAAACCCTGGATATTCCTACGGTAACAACAGTCGAAATAACCGAGATCACCGATAGTACAGCCCAAGGTGGCGGAACCATTGTGTCGACGGGCGATGCCGAAATAACTGCGAAAGGCCTCTGCTGGAGTACTTCCGACAATCCTACTATTGCCGATAGCGTTACCGAATCCGTCGAAGGCAACGAATCGTTTACCGCTACGCTTACTAAGCTTGCTCCAGCTACTACCTACTACGTCCGGGCCTATGCCTCCAACAGCGAAGGAACAGCCTATGGCGAAGTGGTAAGCTTTACGACACTGGCCAGCCTGCCAACCGTTACTACATCGTCGATTACTGCTGTAACCGACTCTACGGCTACAGGAGGTGGAGAAGTAGTGAGCGATGGCGGTGCTGAAGTCACGGTAAGAGGTATATGCTGGAGCACATCTGCAGCTCCCACTATTAACGACAATACCAATGTAACAACAGATGGTACAGGTACCGGCGTGTTCAGCAGTGCACTTACCGGTCTCCTCCCCGAAACCACCTATTACGTACGAGCCTACTCAATCAATAGTATCGGAACTGCCTATGGACAAGAAATGATGTTTGTAACTCCGAAAAAAACTACCACTGAAGAATAATATCAGTGCATTTAATAGTGATTAGTCCTAACCATACATTACATATGCAGTGGACAAAATAATCACTTGATCAAATAAGGGTGTCGTTATGAATTGGGCCCGGAAGGTTGGACAAAAAACTTCCGGGGAACCAATTCATAACGACACCCTTTTTTATCTGCTTATTGTGTTGAGCATAAACTTTCGGCAACGGCTCGTGCCGCATCTCCAAACCCAAGAAGGGGTCTTCATCTTTTCAGCAGCGACATAGTTGTCCCTCTCAGCTACCTCTTTATTCGGTTGATGCCAAGTCCAGGAAACGGTTTGTTTCCAATGCCACGGTGTTTTTCCCTGAAGTCCGGCTGCTCTTGAGGTCCCACAAATCGGGATGAATATCGCATTTGCTGCCGAACCGGGTAATCGTACCCTCGATAGTGATGCGACACATCATAACCCGATGAAAATAAGGAACAGCGGCAAGTGCTCTCTGATAAAATCCAGCGCGAGTGCCAGACTGCGGTCTACGGCCTTTTCGGTGATGCCCAACTGGAGAGCTATTTCTTTGCGGCTTAGATGCTCCTCGCGGCTCATACGAAAAATCTGTCGACGACGGGGAGGCATAAGAGAAACGATTTTGTCGATATGTTCTTTTAGATCGCTAGCCTCTATTTCGGCGTCGATGTTATAAGAATTTTCCATCGAAGCCAATGCCTGAATTTTGAAAGCCTCTTCGCTGAAACTTTTACGCGAACGATTGAAGATGAGATTACGTGTCATAATGAACAAAAGCCCTTCCAGATTTTTGGTCTCATCAAGTCTTTCGCGAGTTTCCCACAATTTCACGAAAACTTCCTGCACCACCTCCATCACCTCTGCCGACGAATTGATATATAATCTCGTGAAGTTGTAAACCTGTCTCCAATGCCGCTTATAGATATCCGAGAATGCATTCTCGTCGCCAGCTCTCAATTTGATTATCGTTTCCTGCCCATTCATCGGTTTCGATAAAAGCCCGTTTTCTTCCATATCCCAAACTTCAAACTTACGTTTGATACGCTCTGCAAAGAAAACAAAAAAATAAAAAAAATAAAAATTCCGTGTAGGGTTTTATAGAGTCGGTGTGTATTTATTCATAGATGAACGGATAACAACAATTTTAGACATTAAAGAAAAGATATGAATCGAGATAAAAAGGCCGACGATTGGCTGCGGAAACTTTTATCTGGAGCACCACTTGGCAGAAAAGAAACAGAAGAGCTTTTGAACACCCAACCTATGCTGCGCCATTTGAGCCGGCAGTGGTGGCAAGCCGGGCAAATGAAAGAACAACCTTCGGACCTGGTCGGTACAGAAATCTGGAATAAAGTCTGGAAAATTTGTTTTGCCCAACCTGATTCCGGAAGGATGTTTCGTTTCAGGATGTGGTCGGTAGCGGCTTCGATACTCCTCCTCATCGGAACGGGTATATTTTGGCTTATAGGCGGCCGGACAGATGAGCCGGCGGACGAGTATATCACCGTCACAGCCTGTGAAAGCCGAGTTTACAGTTTGCCCGACGATTCAAAAGTGTATATGCAACCCGGCAGCAGCATTTCATACAGCAGCTCATTCGCACACAACCGGACGCTGCATCTCAAAGGGCAGTCGCTCTTCGAAGTCCAAAAGCGAGGCAAGTCGGCATTCAAAGTCTACATCGGCGAAGGAACTTACATCGAGGTGAAAGGAACCACTTTTTGGGTAAAACAGAGCGCAACGGGTGATAACGAAGTTACGCTGTTCGAAGGAGAGGTCGATTTCAACATCGAAGTCTCCGGCAGAAAGATAACGATGAAACCCTCGCAAACAATTATTTATCGTCCTCAAAAATCGCATACTGTCACTTTGCAAGAAACAGCCGGAATGGAGTGGAAAGACGGTAAATTCCACTTCACAGAGATACCGCTCCGTCAATTACTTAACACTATTTCCCAACTCTACGGTACGGAGATAAAGCTCGATCGGAACATTAATACAGAAACGACTTTTTCGGGAAGTATCCGTTACGACGAATCGTTACAGGATGTGATTGAGAAAATCTGTTTCAGCCTAGGTATCGACCATCGGGAAGAAAACGGAATTATTCACATCAATCAATAATTACAAATCAACTATGTTTAACTATTAAAATGCTAAAGTATGAGAAATTCACCTAAGTCGGGCAGACAACAATTCGTCAGAATCTTTCTGCTGATTCTTTCTTTTTCACCCTTAGGCCTACTTGCCGCACAACAACAAGTGACGTTGCGCGGAGAGAGTATGACTATGAAACAAGCGATTGAACAAATCGAAAAAAACAGCGATTACACCTTTTTCTATACGGCTTCGGACCTGAAAGAGGCCGTCAGGAAAAACATCAATGTGAAAGGCCCTATCGACGAAGTACTCAGGGAATTGTTTTCCGGTAGCCGTGTGAACTACGTGGTAAAAGGCAACGAAGTTATCCTGAGTGTGCAGAAGGCCGAAGCGCAATCGCAGGCACAACAACAGAAGCGTACCATTAAAGGTAAGGTCATCGACGGCGATACGAAAGAACCGATCATCGGTGCCAACATCTGGCTGAAGAACAGCTCCACGGGAGCCATTACAGACCTCGACGGCAACTACACCATCACCATCACGGGAGTAGGGGGCGTTCTGGAGTTTTCGTACATTGGAATGAAAAAGCAGGAAATTGCCATTGGTAATCAAACAACGATTGACATAACTCTGTCACCAGACGCCGAAACACTGGAAGAAGTGGTCGTGGTGGGCTACGGCAGCCAGAAGAAAGAAAGCGTGGTTGGCGCTATCTCCACGCTCGAGGTGGGCAAGTTGATTATTCCCGGTGCTTCCATCTCTACCGCACTGGCCGGACAACTTTCGGGTATTGTGGCCGTTACGCGTTCGGGCGAACCGGGCAAATCGGGCGCAGCAGACTTCTACATCCGTGGTGTATCGTCTTTCAAAGGTACGAGCAAACCACTGGTGCTGGTAGACGGCATCGAGCGCGACCTCGACTTGGTAGATACGGAAGACATCGCCGCGTTCTCCATCCTGAAAGACGCCTCGGCTTCGGCGGTGTACGGTGTGCGCGGCGCAAACGGGGTTATCTTGATAACAACCAAGAAAGGCGTGGAAGGCAAACCTCGGATCAATCTACGGACCGAGATGGGAATCACATCACCTACACGTATGCCCAAATTTATCGGTTCTGCTCAATGGGCGGAATTGTACAACGAGGCAAACAACTCGCAATACTACTCGTCTGAGGATATTGAGAAATATCGCAACGGTAGCGACCCCGACCTTTACCCTAACGTTAACTGGATCGATGAATTGTATCGCGACTTGGCGCATAATCGGAAAATTAATTTAAACATAACAGGGGGAGGCGAGATTGCGAAATACTACATCTCCGGAGGCTACTACAATGAAAGTTCCATTTTTAAAGAAGCAGGCGACCGTTATGACTACAATACATCCATCAACTATGACAAGTATATGTTCCGTGCCAACATCGATTTTTCGGTGACACCCAGCACTGTACTAAACGTGAACCTGGCCAATATCTACGAAAAATCCTTTGGCCCCGGACGTAATAAAGATGATATCTGGTACTATACGTTCAACACTTCACCCAATGCTTTCCCCATAGAATATTCGGATGGAACCATTTCTGCGCCTTCGGCAGCGAGCGGATACAATCCATGGAACCTATTGGTACATTCCGGCTATCGCGAACAGTTCTGGAACTCTTCGCAGGCATTGATCGGGGTCACCCAGGATTTCGGTAAATTGTGGGAACCGCTGAAGGGATTGACCAGTAACGTAAAATTCTCATGGGATGCATTAAATACTTCCACGCAGGTACGAAGCAAAGAGCCGACTCAGTATCATGCCACAGGAAGAGACGCTAACGGACGTTTGATTTTCGGCAACCCGATCTATCCCGGTACTAACGAATTGGCCTACGATCGCTACACCGACGGAACAATGACTACTTATATGGAAGGTTCGCTCTCCTACTCGCGCTTGTTCGACGAGAAACACCGAATCGGTGGATTGTTCCTCTATAATCACAAGATACATAATCGTACGCAGGAGGCTGACAAATTCAAATCGTTGCCTTACAAGAACCAAGGTATTGCCGCCCGTGTGACCTATGCTTTGAAAGACAGGTATTTCTTCGAAGCCAATATGGGCTACAACGGTTCGGAAAACTTCGCCCGCGGTCACCGCTTCGGTTTCTTCCCCGCGGTAGCGGTGGGTTGGATGGTGTCGAACGAAACGTGGTTCGAGCCTTTGCTGAAAACCGTAGACTTGCTGAAGTTGAAGGCATCGCACGGTAAGGTAGGTAACGATGACATCGGTGGACAAAGACGTTGGATGTTTGAACCGACCATTGTCAACTCCGGCTCTTGGAACTATGGTGTCGCCGGCGGTAGCGGTGGAACCGGACTTCGGATGGGCGATGTGGAAAACCTGAACGTGTCTTGGGAAGAAGCTTTGAAAACGAATATCGGCGTGGAAATTTCGCTGTTCGAAAAGGTGAAAATTCAGGCCGACTATTTCCACGAACAGCGTACCGGTATCTTCTTGGCACGCGCCGGCTTGCCCGCCATCGTAGGGCTGAGCACCGTACCTTATACTAATATCGGTGAAACACTTAACCAAGGCTTCGACGGAACACTGGAATATGCACAGAAGCTAGGCGAAGTCCGCCTTACAGGACGCGCAAACCTGACGTACAACCGCAACAAGCTGCTCAATAACGACGAACCCGACTGGCAGTATAAATACCAAAACAAGATAGGTAAACCTTTCGGCAAAGATGGAGCTACACAGCCTTTCGGCCTAGTGGCTCTCGGTTTGTTCAAAGACCAGGCCGATATCGACAATAGCCCGGTACAGGAATTTGGCGAATATCGCGTAGGCGACATCAAGTATCAAGACATCAATGGCGACGGCCGCATCAATACTTACGACCGTATTGCCATCGGCTATACGAACCTGCCGGAAATTCTTTACGGTTTCGGAGCTACAGCCGAATGGAAGGGCTGGGATTTCAACGTATTCTTCCAAGGCATTGATCACACCAGTTTCTTCTTAAGCGGAGCATCCATGCAACCGTTCTCTTCGGGTAACATGGAACGTTCGGCCATCAATGCCGACATTTACGACAAGGTGTGGAAAAGCACGAACACGGACGAACAAAATGCAGAGGCTCTTTATCCCCGTTTGAGTAATTCAGGAGCAGCCGGCTCATCAAATAACGCTCAAACTTCTACATGGAACTTGCGTAGCGGCAGCTTCCTGCGCCTGAAAAACTTCGAAGTAGGCTATCAACTGCCAAAATCCGTACTGGGTAAAACGTTCATCAAGTCGCTTCGTTTCTATCTGACGGGCACCAACCTCCTCACCTTTAGCGACTTTAAGCTGTGGGATCCGGAAAAAGGCACAGGAGATGGCAGCGGCTATCCTCCCCTGCGTGTAGTAACCATTGGTTTTAATGCAAACTTCTAAATTGACATCACCGATATGAAAACAATAAAAAACTTATTACTGATGCTCTGCGGAGTGGCAAGCATCGTTCTCTGCTCTTCTTGTGAGGACTTTTTGGACAAACAGGAAGATGAGGCTCTGACTTTTGATAAAATCTGGCTGACCAAAGAAAATACACGGAGGTATTGGCTCAATGCCATGAGCTTCTTGCCGGATGATGCCAATAACTTCAACTACTCGCCGTGGGTAGGTGCTTCGGACGAAGGAACAGTAACCTATGCTCGAGACACGCGTTGGATTAACTTCGGATCGTGGAATCCCAACATGGTTCCTTATTATCAAATGGCCTCCTATTATAATGGTATACGCGAGTGCAATATCTTCTTGTTGAATGCTGACCGCTGTTTGACCCATGACCCGACCTTGTTGAAAGAAGATCTGGAGGTATGGAAAGCGCAAACCCGCTTCGCCCGTGCTTATTACTATTTCATGATGATGCGTATCTACGGCCCGGTGTTCTTGCTGGGCGATGAGCTTCTGGACTTTACGGCCAGCACCGAAGCGCTTTATCGTCCCCGCAACACATGGGAGGAATGTGTTGACTATGTCGTGAGTGAAATGACGGCATGCGCCGAAAGCCCGGCCATCAAAAGCACATGGGAGAGTGATGGAGAAAAAGGATTGGCTACGAAGGGTACTTGCCAGGCCGTAATCGCTCGCTTGAAACTCTATTCCGCCCGCGACCTGTTCAACGGAAATACACTCTATGCCGGTGTGCGCAATCCCGACGGCACGGCTTTGTTCCCGCAAACCTACAACGCCAATAAATGGCTGGAAGCGGCACAAGCAGCGAAAATCATCATGGACAGTGGTTTGTATGAACTATACACGAGCGACAACAACAATCCCTATCAGAACTACTACGGTATTACCCAAGTATTGTGGAACAAAGAATTGATCTGGACAACCGGCTATAAAAGCCGAAGCAATTTAGGCATCCACACAGCGCCCACCGGGCTTTCGGGCATACACTATGGCGGTGTGGGCCCTACGCAACAGCAAGTCGACGCTTATGCCATGAACAATGGTCGTTACCCCATCACCAGCTATGAAAGTGATGGCACACCGGTTGTCGATCCGGCATCGGGCTACAACGAAAACGAGTTCCAGAAAACCACCTGGACCTACCCCGCCTGGGGCAATGCTCCCGCTTATTCGCTTTCCGCTCCCAATATGTACAAGAACCGCGAACCGCGTTTCTACGTGACGGTATTCTTCGGCGGTAGCCGCTGGTTCTATAATGGAACTTCCTACACCTTGATTTCGTTTGCTAAGGGTGCGAATTCAAACAAGTCGCACGATTATCCGAAGTCGGGCTACCTCATCAATCGCTTCTACGACCATACGGTGAACTCCACAGCGGGTACATGGGGCAACATAACCTTCCCTACGTTCCGTCTTGCTGAAGTATACCTGAACTTCATCGAATCGGTGCTGGAATGTAAGAAGCGCAATGTGGCCATGCCTGCCGGATACGAAGATGCGGCCATGGAGGCTTGGACAAAAATCCGCGAACGTGTAGGCCTGCCTGCCATTACGGACGTTTATCCCGAAGCGGCCAGCAACACGGAGCAACTCATTGAGCTTTGCCGCCGCGAGCGTCGCATCGAGCTGGCCTTTGAGAACCACCGTTATTTCGACACCCGCACATGGATGATTGCACCCTCGGTAGACGCGGGCCCTATGTATGGTATGAACACACAGGAACCAAGTAGCGGAACCACTACGCCCGATGGCTTCTGGAAACGTACGGTATTTGAGACTCGTGTATTCTCACCCAAGCACTATCTGTATCCATTCTCGCAAAGAGAATTGGACAGAAACAAACTATTGATTCAAAATTACGGATGGTAAATCCACCAAAAATATAACTCAACAAATTAGCTGATATGAAAAAGAAAAACATATGGATTGGCATTACCTTGTGTGGACTCCTGCTTACCGGGACAGCCTGTAACGACAATAAAGAAGAATTCCTGAACGATTTCAGCACCATTCTCTCCATCAAACAAAATGGAGAAGTACCACTGACGCTATACAAGACCGGTCAGGATACGCAACACCATCTGGTGATTAACAAAGGCGGATCAAACTACGGCGCATCCACCTCTGTAGAGGTGGAAGTGCTCAATGAAGACGCTCTGAAACTATACAATTCAGAGAATTCCACCAACTACGTAGCACTTCCGGCAAGTTGTTATACACTGGAGCGTACACAGTTCAGTTTCAGCAGTAATGAGGCGTACAAGCACCTGAACATTACACTGAAAACCGATGCGATTTATAAGTTAGCTAATGTGGGAGGCACATACGTACTGCCCATTATGCTGTCGCAGTCGCCAGACTCTATTAACAGCCAGAAAAAGCATACGTTTATAAAACCCACGGTAGTCATTCCTTCCATTTATTTTGGGCAAACGGGGTATGTAGCTAACGAAATGACCCCCGCTTCGGCCAATCAAGCCACTTTCCGGCTGCCGATAACGATGCCGTTCGCCAACCAGTGGAATTTCGATTGTACAGTCGAGGTGGACGAAAGTCTTTTAACGGACTACAATACGGAAAACAGTGAAGATTACAAACTGTTACCTGCCACAGCCTATAGCCTCGCATCGTCTGTGTCATTCGCTCCGAATATCAACTCGAAAGATGTTGATATCAAAGTAGATCATACCAAATTGACTTACGGTTACTATGTTCTTCCCATTCGTTTGAGCGGTTGTACCCAACCCGCTATTGAGATTGACGAAACAAAAAACACCTGTCTCTATGGCATCGACTATGTACCGCTAATGACGCAAGTCAACTTGACGGAAGATATGCTATCCAGCAATGCCAAAGAACCCTCCGAAGGCTCTCTCGGCGGATTGCTGGACAACAATATGAGAACTTACTTCCACTCGGCATGGAGCGTGGCCGTGGCCGATGCTCACTACCTACAAGTAGCATTGGCGAAGGAAAGCACCGCCTTCCGCTTCGATTACCGTACACGTTATGAAAACGGTAATGCGGCGCCAACCGAGATTGTTATCAGTGGTAGCGCGGATGGAACCTCCTTTACGCCAATAGCCACACTAAACAAAAATTTACCACTGGATGGAGGTAATGCACTCTATTCGTCGAAAGTGCTGATCAGTGAAGAAGCCTTCAAACATTTACGTTTTACTATTACCCAAAACAAGAACGGAGGGAAATTCTTTGTATGGAGTGAATTCCGTCTGTGGATAAATTAAAGAATAGAATCCAAACAGCAGATAAAGAGGGTGTCCGATAATGAAGTGTTCCCTAAATGTTTTTTGAATACTGCCTGTTCAACGTTTAGGGTCCATTCATAACGGCATCCTCTTTTTATATCGGTTCGCATTTTGATTTTATTTTGACGATACATTTCCTCCGGTATCAGCATACGACACGAATAATGAGGTCTCAACCTGTTATACTTGTCGATGCTGTTTGATCTAACATTTCATACAGCCGTCTATCGCGGCTGTATTTTTTGTAAGGCAATCTTTCTTTTTCTTGCATAACATTACTTTTTTAGGTGTAACGTATTACAGGACGCGGCAACAGGAACAAAAAAAAGCTGCCCCAATAAATTGAGGCAGCTTTATGATGATAATTAGTTATCTAATTATTTGCGACGTGCACCTTGACTTAAGTCAGGATTTACGTTGATAGCATCTTTTCTCGATACACTTGCAAACGAAGTTGTGAATGTAAAGTCGGCGTCAGCAACCTTCTGAGCGTTGGTAAGTTTTGTACCAGCATTTTCCCAAGTTGCGATTGGCGATGCGAAAGTGAATGCATAAGTGAATGCAGGAGCTACACTTGATACTCCATAAGTTTGAGTGCTTACTATTCCGTATTCAGCAGCCTTAGCAGCTACAACACCATTCTTATTGAATACTACTTCACCCAACATTTTCACTACATAGTTCTTCGACAGGTCGATCTGATCTTTAGCTCCGGTAACTACGTCTAACAAGTTGAAGTCTGCAGTAGATTCAAGTTCAACTGTCAATGGATTTTTGAATACCACTGTGTAGTTGAAGTTGTCAACTTCGCCGTTAGGATAAGTAGTTTTGAAGTTTACAGGATAAGCTCTGTAGAATGTAGTCAACGGAACTGCAGGATTGATACCCATCTTCACACCAGTCGAGTTGGAAGTACCCAACAGAGCAGTCAACGATGTTTGACTTGCAGCAGCCTGGCTGAAGATATAAGAAGCAGTAGCACCAACTTTATAGTTGTCGGTTACAACAAACTCTTGAGTAGCAGGATCAATCTTGTTAGCACCTACACCGAACATATTGTGCAATGCAGCCGATCCGAATCCAAATCCTTCACCTAAGTTCAGTTCCATCTTGTATTCAGTAGCAGGAGTAGTGTATTTGATACCCTGAGTAAATACAGTGTGAGCTGCATCGGTTGTTACTGCATCGTAAGGCGGTTTAGTTGCGTTGAACTGATAAGCAGGGATAATTGCTTTATCAAGTACAGGAGCATTGATAGTGAATTCGAAGGTAATCTTAACGATATCGTCGGTAGCAACACCAGTATTGAAGGTATAAACCACTTTAGTAGTACCAAATTTCGACATCGGAGTGATCTTGTACTTCATTGCATACGTATCAACGTCAGGAGCCAGGATAGATCTGTCGAGCGGATACTGAGCAAGAGTAGCAGCAGCGCCATTTACAGTTACTGTAGGAGCAACCGAACCATATTTAGCCTGGAACTGGTTGTGAGTCAAACCAAGTGGGTTATAGATATAGTTGTTGATATCACCCCAGGTAAGTGCGAGGTCTTGGTAGTCACCGGCAGATACACCAGCTACGTTATCTTTAAACAATGTGTTGTAATTGATTGCACTAGCAGCTTTCACTGTATATTCAACAGTTTGTGGTACATACGGTACAGTCGGTTTATCAACAATTTTGAATTTCACATAGCTCTGAGCTACCAGCTTGTTATCAAGAGTCAGCAATTTAACAAGAACCAATGGGTTACGATCCAGTACGGAAGAACCTGTTTTAACAGCCAATACATTAGTAGTAGCGTCCAGAGTTACGAACGAGTTCTGGTTAGTAACACCGTCGAGGCCAAGGTAAGTTGGCAACGAGAATTCATATTTGTAATCGTTGAATCCGTAAGCTTCAAATCTTTTTTCAGCAGCACCACCTTTGTCGGCAGTTGCCCATACCAGGTCGTCCATATCAATCGGAGTGTCGATAACCAGTTCGAAGTCGTTAGCAGCACCGATAGCAGGAACAGCTGTACGGTAATGAACATATACATTAGTAGTCGAGTTCGATTTTTTCGAATCGCTGATGAAAGCATTGTACTGAGCAGTAACAACTTTAGCATAGTCAGAAACAACCGAAGATGGTTTGCCCGAATAGAAATCGGTTCCGTTAGCCTGAAGAGCGATCAGGTGAGTCTGTCCGGCAGCTGGTTCAACCCAAGTTCCAACTTTCAGTTTGAAAGTACCCGAACCGTCGTTGTTGCTTGTATAAGCAGGAGCCTGGAATAAAGTAGTTTTGTCGCCAGGAGCGTTTTGTCCGGCAGCAGTCAAACGAGCGCTGTTGTTAACGATAGCCCAGGTAGTTTTGCTTAGGTCGGCAGTAGTTGGGTTAAAGCGGTAAACAGCAGTAGTTTCGTTGAAAAGAACTTTACCGATAGGAGCAGTGATACCGTTGATATAACCAATTTCGATAGCGTTTACACCACCGTCGATCCACGAAGGAACGAAGAGGATGCTCGAAAGCAATTCGTTGGTTGGGTTAACTTTAACAGTGAAAGAATCTTTACCATCGGAAACAGTAGCCGAAAGAATGTTACCCTGAGCGTCTTTGTTGATAATGATAGAAGAAGTATTAGCTGCAGGAATAGCAACTGTAGTTTTCACACCGTTCACTGTAAGGAAACCATCCTGAACACCGTAAGTGTTTTTGATAACCACTTTGGTTTCGATACCGTTTACTGTAAGAGTCAGCGTGCCGGTAGCAGCATCGTAAGCTGAAGCTAAAGTAATAGTATTGGCAGGAAGATTGATAGTTACTTGAGTACCGTCGTTCTTGGTGAAAGTAAGGGTGTTACCCGAAATAGCAACATCTTTTACGTCAACCGACTGAACAGTAGCAGGAGGAACCATTACAGTAGTCTTCTGACCATTGATGTACAGGTAGTTGTCGGCACCTAAAGTAAGAGCCGATTTGAAGAAGTTGGTTAAGTCGGCAACTTCAGTAGTACCCGACATCAGTTTACCGTTGTTGAACGTCAAAGCAGGGATAGCCACACTACCTTTTTCCTGTCCGTTCACAAACAGCTTGTTGCCTTCGAGCTTAATGTCGTAAGTAACATAATCTTTAGCATCGTAAGTGATGGCAGTTCCGGTCGAAGGAGTAATTATTAATTTTCCATCAGTACCCAGAGCGATCGACTTGATATAAGTCATGCCACTTGCAGAAGTTTGCAATGCTGCTACTGATGTTTTCAGCGTGCCGACTTCGGTAACTACGCCATCAATCTGACCTTGTAGATCCTTAACCTCATCGTCGTACGCATTACAACCAGTAAACATCACTAAAGATGATAGAAGCATAAGCGCTATCACCTTAGTTAAACCATTCAGTTTTTTTGTTTTCATTTTAATCATTGTTTTAAATAATTTACCTTTTAAATATTACCAGATTATTTGTCATTTTTTTAATAAATTCTTTCTTTCGCATTTGGATATATTTCGTAAAACAGCTGCAAATATCTAAATAATATCGCTTTTACTAAAACTCCAAATGACTCTTTTCTAAACATTAGGAACCATACCTTGATAAAGTGAAAAATAATATGTATAAAGTGAAAACATATTAGGTTAAACGGCCATTTTAAATACTCAACTCAAATTGTTGACGTATATTTTTGAGGTATAATCGCGAGACATAACACTCAATTTTATCAAATGGGGCTACCAATAAGCACTTTCTAGTTTTCAACTCTATCGTCGATAAATAATCGATATTCAGAATCATGGTCTGGCTGATTTGAATGTAGAGCGATGTTTTCATGTTCTCGAGAATATCCTTGGCTGTTATATT
This sequence comes from Paludibacter sp. 47-17, assembly GCA_001898935.1. Lineage (GTDB taxonomy): Bacteria > Bacteroidota > Bacteroidia > Bacteroidales > Paludibacteraceae > Paludibacter. The sequence goes on along the minus strand of MKVT01000020.1, from coordinate 35,372 downwards.
CATTTTCAACCTGATCATCTCGCCTGTATTTAATAAAACCGTCCAATTTAGTTTCGAATCGGAAGTATTTGTTAAATACTGAATCATTACCACATCTCTTTTATTTACAAATTTTAAGCCGATTACCGTTTGTAACGCTATTTTATCCTGAACTCGATTATCCAATGAAATCATAAACGATTTAAGTATAGTTTTTCACTATGTTTCATAAGCTGCCAGGAGGACAGACTCAGCACGATCACTCACCCTTTACCCGAGTGGATTCATGAGCTCAGAAGTGAGAACTGCTGTAATTGCGCTCCGGTCGCAATCACTTTCCCGCACTAGCTCTCCGATATCCCCGTTGCGGGGCAATAGCGGACGTAGAAATTCGATGTTCTGTTTCATAAACTGAATTTTAAGTGAAACATAGGTTAAGTTGCGCAGAATGTCCTGTCTTTTACCTCAAGGATTCTGATTTGACAAGCAAATATAATAGTTTTTTTTGTATTCCTGTTACGTTTTTATTGATATTTTTTCATTTACTTCTATTTTTTTTTGCGACGCCTGTGTAAATGAAGATTTCAACACGATGATACAAACGCTAAATTACAGCGTTAACCACTCATAATCAATAAATTAAACAAGCAATCAACCGAAAAAAGGAAAGTAAAATCATTTTTTATCAGGAATGTAAAAAAAATGTGTTTTTAGTTGATAAAAACATGGATTCATGGAATATTCGTTCAAAAACGGGGGATAAAAAACCTTTGACTATCCTTGGATAATCAAAGGTCAATCATTTTTTTCGCAGTTGTCCCACCAGGATTCGAACCTAGACTGACTGAACCAAAATCAGGAGTGCTACCATTACACCATGGGACAAACAAGTGCCTTTTCAAAAGCGGGGCAAAGGTACGACTAATATTTGGTTTACACAATAGGAGAAACCAAAAAAGTCGCGATTACTCGGCAATGAGCAGAAAGTAGTTCTTTTTACCTTTCTGAGCCAGCAGGTAACGTCCGTTGAGCAAGCTGCCCGTATTGAGTTCATCATCGGCCTGAGTCAGTTTTTCTTTATTCAGACTCACTCCGCCCGACTGAACCAGTTTACGCATTTCTCCCTTTGACGGAAAAACAGCAGCATATTCGGTAAGCAGATCGATGGCCTTCACTCCATTTTGAAGCAACGAAAGCGGGACCCGGAACTGAGGAACTCCTTCGAACACCGCCAACAGGGTATCCTCATCGAGTTTTTTCAGGGCTTCGGACGTAGCATTGCCGAACAAGATATCCGAAGCTTCGACAGCTGCTTCGTAATCGTCGCGCGAATGTACCATCACGGTAACCTCTTCGGCCAGTCTCTTTTGCAGCGTGCGAAGGTGCGGAGCCTGCGTATGGGCAGCCACCAGATTTTCGACTTCCTCTTTCGTGATGGAAGTAAAAATCTTGATGTATTTTTCGGCATCGGCATCGCTTACGTTGAGCCAGAACTGGTAGAACTTATAAGGGGACGTGTAACGGCGATCGAGCCATACATTACCACTTTCGGTTTTTCCGAATTTACCTCCATCGGCCTTGGTTATAAGCGGACAAACCAGCGCAAAGGCATCGCCATCGGTTTTGCGGCGAATAAGTTCGGTACCGGTCGTGATATTCCCCCACTGATCGGAACCACCCATCTGAAGTTTACAATTTTTATGCTGGTTGAGGTACAGGAAATCGTATCCCTGCAACAGCTGATAAGAGAACTCGGTGAACGACATTCCTACGCTCGACTCGGCGCTGAGGCGTTTTTTCACCGAATCTTTGGCCATCATATAATTAACGGTAATATGTTTGCCGATATCACGGATAAAATCGAGGAAGGTGTATTCCTTCATCCAGTCGTAATTATTAACCAGTTCGGCAGCATTGGGCGCATCGCTTTCGAAATCGAGAAATTTGGCCAGCTGCCGCTTAATGCTTTCCTGGTTGTGACGCAAAGCCGCCTCATCGAGCAGGTTACGTTCGGCCGACTTGCCGGACGGGTCGCCAATCATACCGGTCGCCCCACCCACCAGCGCAATGGGTTTATGGCCGGCCCGTTGAAAATGACGCAACATCATTACACTTACCAAATGTCCGATATGTAACGAATCGGCTGTAGGATCGATACCTACATAGGCAGTTGTCATTTCCCTGGCCAACTGTTCTTCGGTTCCCGGCATCATGGTGTGAATCATACCCCGCCAGGAGAGTTCATCTATAAAATTCATTGTACCTTAAAATTTAAAGGTGCAAAGGTAATAAAAATTTTGCACGCATCGCGAAGTTATGCTATATGGTACGGGTACGGATTTGCTTTGCAAATCCTAATGATACGGCTTCGTTTTACTCAGCCTAATTATTTAATTAGGATTTGCAAAGCAAATCCGTACCATTAGCGTAGCGTAAAAGCAGCCGCATCCAACACGCTAAACTCCTCTTATTTAATCTGAACCGTCACCAACGATTTTGCCGGCAATTTTACTTTCAGTATCCCCTTGTCGATTCTGGCGCCTTTTAAATCGGCCAGTTTAACGGTTTCGGGAGCATCAAAAGTATTGTGAGAACCGACTTCCTTAGCCGTCAACACCTGCGCATAACCCACTTTTGAAGCCGAAGTACCACGCAGGTCGCAGGAGAATTCGATTTCGCTGGCAGGATCCACATTCACCAGGGTCACGTGGATCTCCCCGTTTTTATTCTTCGAAGCAGTAGCCGAAACCGCCTTCAGGTTACGACGTCCTTTGCTGTAGTCGTGCGATGTAACCGAAAGAGGCAGACGGGTAGCATCCTGATGCACCTTGTACATATTAAACACATGGTAAGTAGGGGTCAGCACCATTTTTTCGCCGTCGGTAAGAATAATAGCCTGCAGCACATTCACCATCTGTGCCAGGTTGGCAATCTGCACGCGTTCTGCATGATCGTGGAAGATATTCAGGATCAAACCGGCCAGCAACGCATCGCGCAGCGTATTCTGCTGGTAGAGGAATCCCGGATTGGTCCCTTTTTCAACATTGTACCAGGCGCCCCACTCGTCCACCACCAACGAAATGCGTTTCGCAGGATCGTACTTATCCATAATCGTAGTGTGCCGGCGGATCAGCTCGTCCATCCGCATACCGTTGAACAACACATTAAAATAATCGTCGTCGTTGAATCCGGTCGCCTCACCCTTATTGGTCCAGCTGTGTGTAAAAGTATAATTATGCAGCGAAACACCCCGCATCAGATGATGGGGCACATTCTTCATCAGCGTTTCGGTCCAGTGATAATCGTCGACATTAGCTCCGCCCGCAATTTTATAAATACGATTGTCGCCATAATTGCGCACATAGGTAGAATAACGGCGGTATTCGTCGGCATACGCTTCGGCGGTCATATTACCACCGCAACCCCAGTTTTCGTTCCCCACTCCGAAATAAGTAAGCTTCCAGGGCTTTTCGCGACCGTTCTGCTTGCGCAGGTTGGCCATCGGGCTCTCGCCGTCAAAAGTCATGTATTCGATCCATTTCGACATTTCTTCGACCGAACCACTTCCCACATTGCCGCAAATATACGGCTCGGTGCCCAGCAATTCGCAAAAATTGAGAAACTCGTGGGTCCCGAACGAATTATCCTCCACTACTCCGCCCCAATGTGTATTAATCATTTTCGGACGTTTCTCGCGCGGACCAATCCCATCCATCCAATGGTATTCGTCGGCAAAGCAACCTCCCGGCCAGCGCAGGTTGGGAATCTGAATAGCTTTCAGTGCATTTACGACATCGGTACGATACCCGTTGATATTGGGAATGGACGAATTCTCGCCAACCCAGATTCCGCCATAGATACACCGTCCGAGGTGTTCGGCGAAATGTCCGTAGATATGCTTGTTAATAACAACCGATCCCTGATCGGCATTCAATACGCCCGTTGCTTTCTGTTGGGCGCCGATGGAAGTGGCAAACGCAAGCAAAACTGCAGCCAGTAATAATCCGCTGATTTTTCTTCTCATGGTTCTAAATAAAATGAGGGGTTTGTAATTCATTTCTGGAGGCAAAAATAGCGAACAAACTCCTTACAGGCGGAAAAAAAACAACTTAAAAGGTGGAGAAAAATGTAATTCGGAACTTAAAACGACTGCATTTCCACCAACTTCTTATAATATCCGTTCAATGCCATCAGATCTTCATGCTTGCCCCGTTCCACGATACGGCCTTCGTGCATCACACAAATCTCATCGGCCTTCTTGATCGTCGACAGCCGGTGAGCAACCACCAGGGTGGTCCGGTTCTCCATCAGGTGATCCAACGCCTCCTGAACCATTTTCTCCGACTCGGTATCGAGCGCCGAAGTAGCTTCATCCAGAATAAGCACCGGCGGATTCTTCAATATAGCCCGTGCAATGCTGATGCGTTGGCGCTGACCGCCCGAGAGTTTGCTGCCCCGGTCGCCTATATTCGTATCGTAACCCTGCTCCGTAGCCATGATAAAATCGTGTGCATTGGCAATTTTAGCCGCTTCAACCACCTGCTCCATTGTTGCATTATCCACCCCGAACGCAATATTATTGTAGAACGAATCGTTGAACAGAATCGCCTCCTGATTCACATTACCGATCAGCTTTCGCAAATCGTGCGAATGAATGGTAGCGATATTGACGCCATCGAGTAGAATCTCTCCCTCTTCGACCTTGTAAAACTTTGGAAACAAATCGATCAGCGTAGTTTTACCCGACCCCGACTGCCCCACGAGGGCCACCGTATGTCCCTTCGGAACCGTGAGGTTGATATCGCGTAAAACATAATCGGCCTGATACCTGAAACTCAGGTTGCGGTACTCGATTGCCGTTGTAAATTCTTTGACGGGCACCGGACTGCCGGGCTCCGGAATCACATTTTCGGCCTCCATTATCTTATCGATCCGCTCGAGCGCCGCCATCCCCTTGCGCACCCCGTACATGGCGCGCGACAAATCCTTGGCCGGATTAATAATACTATAAAAAATGATCAGGTAATAAATAAACTCGGCAGCATTAATTCCACTCGAACCGTTCAGGATCAGCATCCCGCCAAACCACAACAATACCGCTATTACGGCAGTACCCGTAAGTTCGCTCATCGGGAAAGCCAGGTGATAGCGGAAATGCAGGTCGTTGAACGTCCGGCGAATGCGCTCGTTCAGAGCGGCAAAACGATCTTCCACCTTCTTTTCGGCATTAAAGGCCTTCACCACCCGCAAGCCGCTCAGGGTTTCGTCGAGCTGCGACAGCAGTTCGCCCTGCTGTGCCTGCGCCTGGGCCGAATTTCGCTTCAGGTTTTTGCCCAGCAAGCCTATCAACCAGCCGCTTACCGGAAGCAGCAACAGCACGAAAACAGTCATCTGCCAACTCATGGCAAACAGAACCACCAGGTAAATCACAATCATCATCGGGTTTTTGAAAATCATCTCCACCGCATTGATAATCGAAACCTCTACCTCCGTGACATCGGCCGTGATGCGCGACATAATATCGCCTTTCCGCTCCTCGGTAAAATAGCCGATGGGGAGCGAAACCATTTTCCGGAACATCTGGTTACGGATATCGCGAACCACGCCGGTACGGATAGGCACCGTCATCCTTACCCCGAGGTAAGCAAATCCCACCTTCAGCGCCGTCATCACAATCAGAAACAGGGCTACCAGCAACAGGGTCAGTACCGGGCCATTGGTGGCAATGGCTTCTTCAATCCACCAGTTCAGGTTGTTGCGCAAGGCTTCCACAATGGCCGTCAGCGAATCGCCCCATTGCCAGTCGACATACTTCAGGCCGGGCGTACGCATCCCGAACAACATCTGCAGAATGGGGATAATGGCTGCAAACGAGAACAGGCTGAAAACGGCCGATAAAAAATTAAAAGCCAGACTCAGCGCAACATAGCGCTTATAGTCGGGCAGAAAACGACGGAATATCGAGAGCACATTCATACAAAACAGTTACTTGTGGTTTATAGGCCGGAAGGATCGCCCCGCATCGGCCGGAAAAGCGACGATCCCCCGACGCAGAATCAGATTCCCGTGTAATTCCTCGGACTTATTCTCCGCAGTTCCTCCTTCACTCCGTCACTTACCTCGAGCGTTTCAATAAAAGCCCGGATCGACTGCTCGGTAATCGCCTCGTTGGTACGGGTAAGAGCTTTCAAGGCTTCATAAGGCGAAGGATAATTTTCGCGGCGCAGAATAGTTTGAATACCCTCGGCAACTACGGCCCAGTTGGTATCCAGATCGCGGTAAATAGCCGACTCGTTGAGCAGCAACTTACCCAGTCCTTTCAGCACGCTTTGAGTAGCGATGAGGGTATGAGCAAAAGGCACTCCTACATTACGGAGCACGGTGCTGTCGGTGAGATCGCGCTGCAGCCGCGAAACCGGCAGTTTTTCCGACAGGAATATCAGCAGGGCGTTGGCAATACCCAGGTTTCCTTCGGCATTTTCAAAATCGATCGGATTTACTTTATGAGGCATCGCCGACGATCCCACCTCGCCCGCTTTAATCTTTTGCTTGAAGTATTCCATCGACACATAGGTCCATATATCGCGGCACAGATCGATCAATATCGTATTGAGCCGCTTCATGGCATCGAACTGGGCGGCCAGGTAATCGTAATTGGAAATCTGAGTGGTCCATTGTTCGCGGGCCAGCCCCAGCTTATCGGCCAAAAATGAATTCCCGAACCGTTTCCAGTCGAATTCGGGATATGCAACGGCATGAGCATTAAAATTACCGGTGGCGCCTCCGAATTTCGCGGCATGCGGAATGGCTTTCAGTGCATCGTATTGCTGTTGCAGCCTGTTCACAAACACCATAATTTCCTTACCCAGGCGGGTTGGCGATGCAGGCTGACCATGCGTTTTGGCAAGCATAGCCACATCGGCCCATTCGGCGGCATAGGTTTTCAGCGTCGCAATCACCTGAGTCATCTCGGGATCATACACCTGCTCGAGCGCTTCGCGAATCGAGAGGGGAACCGCCGTATTGTTGATATCCTGCGAGGTGAGCCCGAAATGGATAAACTCCTTGTAAGCCGTCAGTTGCAACCCGTCGAATTTATCTTTTATAAAATACTCCACGGCTTTCACATCGTGGTTCGTCACTTTTTCGATCTCCTTCACCGCCTGGGCATCGTCGACACTAAAATGCCGGTACACCGCACGAAGCTGCGGAAACGCATCGGCCGGAACCGATTGCAGCTGAGGGAGCGGCAACTCGCACAAGGCAATAAAATACTCGATTTCAACCTGAACGCGGTAGCGAATCAATGCATATTCGGAGAAATAAGCTGCATAGGGTTCTGTTTTGGAACGATAACGACCGTCGGCCGGAGCAATGGCAGTAAGTAAGGAAAGCTTCATACTATAAAAAAAACTAATTTGGATGGAAAAGGAGAGCGCAAAGGTAATGATTTCCGGCGGAAGAAAAAAGCAGGGGAGCCGCATTGCCCGCTGAAAACTTTTAGTTATCTTTGTTCATTAAAAACGAAATCAATCAACACTTTAAGCTTTATAACGAGTGAAATACATTAAGATACACAAAGAAGGCCGGCTTATCCTGCTGATGTTGTTGTTTATCCTGTTCAGTATAAACATTTTCATATACCTGAGGTTCCCTAATTTCCTATTTGCACTTACGACCATCGTGTCCGGCGGAATCATGGTTTTTCTTACCTATTTCTTCCGGAATCCGACCCGGGTAGTCGAAATAGACGACCCCAGCCTTATCGTAGCCCCTGCCGACGGTACGATAGTAGCAGTGGAAGAAGTGGAAGAACACGAATATTTTGGCGATAAACGCCTGCAGATCTCCATTTTCATGTCGGTATTCGACGTGCATGCCAACTGGTACCCGGTGGCAGGCAAGGTACTTATGGCCCGGCACCACAAAGGCCGCCACGTGGCTGCCTACCTCCCCAAATCGAGTCACGAAAACGAACGTTCGACTGTCGTGATCGAGACGGAAGCCAAAACGCAGATCCTGCTTCGCCAGATTGCCGGAGCCCTGGCCCGCCGGATCGTCACCTACGCACATGCCGGACGGCCCTGCCACCTCAACGAACACCTGGGGTTCATCAAGTTCGGCTCGCGGGTCGATTTGTTTCTACCCATCGATTCGGAAGTATATGTGCAGGTAGGGGAAGAAACCACCGGAAATGAAACGATTTTAGCACGATTAAACGAATAAACAGCATTATATGAATCAGTTTGACGAATTATTTCAAAAATACAACTGCAACCTGCAGGACGAGCAGGTAGCACAGGAAGTGAGTGCCATCCTGTCGGCCCGTTTCAACGACAACAACAACCGGGAAGTATACCGTAAATGCCTGAATATGATCGATCTTACTTCGCTCAACGGGACCGATACCGAGGAACAGATCGTAGCCATGACTCAAAAAGTAAACGAATTCGAGAAGGCATTCCCGGGCATTCCCAATGTGGGAGCCATTTGCGTATACCCATCGATGGTACCGGTGGTAAAGAAAAACCTGGTTCCTAAAATCGGCATTGCGTCGGTAGCCGCAGGTTTCCCTGCTTCACAAACCTTTATCGAAGTGAAAATTGCCGAAACCTCGATGGCGGTCATGGAAGGTGCCAGTGAAATCGACGTGGTTATTTCGATCGGTAAATTTCTGTCGGGCCGGTACGAAGAAGTACGGGAAGAACTGCAGGAGATAAAAGCCGCCTGCCGCGGATCGCATCTGAAGGTAATTATCGAAACCGGTGCGCTGGGCTCGGCTGCTAATATAAAAAAGGCATCGGTGCTGTCGATGTCGGCCGGAGCCGATTTCATCAAAACCTCGACCGGAAAAATCCCGGTGGCCGCAACGCCCGAAGCAACCTATATCATGTGCAGCGCTATTAAGGAATGGTACGAGCATACCGGCGAACAAATCGGCTACAAGCCCGCCGGCGGCATAGTGACCACCGAAGACGCCGTTAAACATTACACAATTGTAAAGGAAGTATTGGGCGAGGAATGGCTGAACAACAAACTGTTCCGCATCGGCGCCAGCAGGCTGGCCAACAACTTACTGACCGACATTACGGGAAAAGAAGTGAAATACTTCTGACCGGGGATTATTTTTCGCGGGACACCGCATATTCGGCGCAGGCTATTAATGCTTCTTTTGCTTCACCATCGGTAAAATCGCGAAGAGCATTGATAGCCTTATTTTTATATTCCTCCATCATTTTCTGGGCGTAGCGCAAACCTCCGCTATCGATGGCAAAACGAGTGACCATGGCAATGTTTTCCTCCGAAAAATCGCGGATGCCAATGATGGTAAAAATCTTGTTACGCATTTCCTCGGTGGCGTTTTTCAGCGCATATATCAGGGGAAGCGTCACTTTACCGTCGCGCAAATCGTTACCGGTCGGCTTACCGATCGAAATATTCTGCAGGTAATCGAACACATCGTCCTTGATCTGAAAGCACATCCCCAGGAACTCGCCATACGCACGTAGCTGGCTACGCTGCGTTTCGTTGGTGGAAGGAGCCGTGAGCGCACCTACCTCGCAGCAGGCCGCAAACAAATGAGCTGTTTTCTTACGTATAATATTAAAGTACTGTTCCTCCGAAATCTTTACGTTTTGCGTCGAATTCAACTGAAGCAATTCGCCATCGGCCAGTTCCATAGCAATCCCCGCCAGCACCGACATCACTTCCACATTGCGCGTACGCGCCACCTGCTGCAACGCTCCGGCCAGCATATAGTCGCCCGACAGCACCGCCACCTTATTGCCCCAGCGGGCATTCACCGACTGCGCTCCACGGCGTTCGGCGGTATCGTCGACCACATCGTCGTGCACCAGGGTAGCCGTATGCAACAGTTCCAGGGCAATCGCGCCATGCACGGTCGAATGGGTAACACCACCTGCCACCTTTGCCGACAACAAGGCCAGCATGGGCCTCAGCCGTTTCCCCATATTCATAAACACGTATTCGTTGACGCCTTTCAGGAGAGTATTGTCGGTTTGCAGGCTGCTCACCAGTGTCGTATCGAACTGCTCGAGCTCTGCTTTAATTGCTTTTTTTATTAATTCCAATGGGTTCATAGAAGATTTTTTTCTTCAATTCGCTGCAAAAGTAACCAAATAAATGATTCAACAGCCGTATTTGTTTTATAAATGTTCTAAATTTAGCTACTTTTACAATCTGAAAAATCAAAAAGTTAAACAGTTGAACACGAAGGAGTGTTCACTCCAACTATCTTAAAGAATATGAAGACATTATTTCTTATCGACGCATATGCCATTATTTACCGGGCGTATTATGCATTCATCCGCGCCCCGCGCGTGAACTCCAAAGGACTCAACACATCGGCCATCTATGGCTTTGTAAATACCCTCGACGATGTACTCAAACGCGAAAAGCCTTCGCATATAGCTGTGTGTTTCGATCCTCCGGGCCCAACCTTTCGTCACGAGGCCTACGAGGCCTACAAAGCGCAGCGCGAATCGACTCCCGAGGATATCAAGCTGGCGGTACCGTATATTAAACAAATCATTGCGGCCTACAACATCCCCTTGCTCGAAGTGATGGGATTTGAAGCCGACGACGTGATAGGCACCCTGGCCAAAAAAGCCGAGAAAGAAGGCTTTAAGGTGTACATGCTGACCCCCGATAAAGACTACGGACAACTGGTATCGGAGAACATTTTCATGTACCGGCCGCGCCACACGGGTGGCTTCGAAATCATGGGCCCCGACGAAGTGAAGAACAAATACGAGCTCGACAGCCACGAACAGGTGATCGACCTGCTGGGGCTGATGGGCGACAGCTCGGATAATATTCCCGGCTGCCCGGGAGTGGGCGAAAAAACAGCCGTCAAATTGCTGAAAGAATTCGGAAGCATCGACGGGTTGCTGGAACGCACCGGTGAACTGAAAGGAGCGCTGAAGAAAAAAGTGGAAGAAAACGTTGAACTCATCCGCTTCTCTCGTTTCCTGGCGACCATTAAAACCGATGTTCCGGTAGAGCTCGACGAAAAAGCACTGGAGGTGGAACCGGTCAACGAGGAGGCGCTGAAAGTTTTGTTCGACGAGCTGGAATTCCGCACCATGTCGGCCAATAAGTTCGGTAATGTGTTCACTTCGCTCCCGCCCGATCAGCCGGTGAACCGCATCCAGTATGCTTCCCCAAAAAAAGAGCACGGACAGATGTCGCTTTTCGACGAATCACCGGCCGCGCCGGCACCGGCGCCGGTCAAAAAAGCACCCGAGCCGCCGGCGCCGGCCGCAGAGCCGGCCGCAGGAAACTATGCAAGCATCCGCACCAGCATCCACCAGTACGAGCTGGCCGACACCAAGGTACAACGAGCCCATCTGATTTCGCAACTTTTCCTGCAGAAATCGGTTTGCTTCGATACCGAAACAACCGGTGTCGATGTATTTACGGCCGAGCTGGTGGGACTCTCGTTTTGCTACGAAGCCGGTAAGGCCTTTTATGTGCCCCTGCCTGCCCACCGCGACGAGTGCCTCGAAATCCTGAAAGAATTCAAAGTATTCTTCACGAATACCTCCATCGAAAAAATAGGTCAGAACATCAAATTTGACATCCTGATGCTTTCGATGTACGGAATTCAGGTCGAAGGGCCGCTTTTCGATACCATGATCGCCCATTATCTGTTGCAACCCGACTTACGGCACGGCATGGATTACCTGGCCGAGATCTACCTGAATTACAAAACCATCCATTACGAGGAAATGATCGGAGCCAAGGGCAAAAACCAACCTTCGATACGTAGCGTGGAGATAGAATTATTGAAGGATTATGCGGCCGAAGATGCCGACATTACTTTTCAGCTTAAACAGTTGCTGGCCGATGAATTGACCCGTAACAATCTCGACACGCTGTTTTACGAGATGGAAATGCCGCTGGTTCGGGTATTGGCTACCATGGAGCGCAACGGGGTACGGATCGACAGCGAAGCATTGAAGCAAAGTTCGCTGGTGCTGACCGAAGAAATGCTGCAACTCGAAAAAGAAATCCACACTATGGCCGGATTCGAGTTCAACGTTTCGTCGCCGGCACAGGTGGGCGAAGTATTGTTCGACCGGCTCCAACTCGACAGCAAAGCAAAAAAAACCAAGACCGGGCAATATTCCACATCCGAGGATATTCTTGAGAAGCTGCGCAGCAAGCACCCCATTATCGGTAAAATACTCGACTTCAGAGGATTGAAAAAACTGCTCAGCACCTACATCGATGCCCTGCCCACCCTTATCAATCCCCGCACCGGCAAGGTACACACTTCGTTCAACCAAACAGTGGCCGCCACCGGCCGGCTGAGCTCCACCAATCCGAACCTGCAAAACATTCCTATCCGCGATGCCCAGGGAAAAGAGATCCGGAAAGCCTTCATTCCCGACGACGGAGAAGTATTTCTCAGCGCCGACTATTCGCAGATCGAACTTCGTATAATGGCGCACCTGAGCGGAGATCCGATGATGATCGAAGCCTTCGAAAGCGGGCTCGACATCCACACCGCTACGGCTGCAAAAATTTACAAAGTCGGCCTGGAGGAAGTTAATGCGGATATGCGCCGCAAAGCCAAGACAGCCAACTTCGGAATTATTTACGGCATTTCGACTTTTGGATTGGCCGAACGGCTGAACATCCCCCGGGGAGAGGCCAAAGAACTGATCGAGGGCTATTTTGAAACCTACCCGGGAATTAAAGCGTACATGGACAAGGCGATACAGCAGGCCAAAGAAAAAGGCTATGTCGAAACCATTTTCGGCCGGAAACGCTACCTGAACGATATCAATTCGCAAAACAGCGTGGTGAGGGGCTATGCCGAACGAAACGCGATCAACGCTCCCATCCAGGGATCGGCAGCCGATATTATCAAAGTAGCCATGATCCGGATCCAGAAGCAGCTGGAACTACAACAGCTCCATACCCGCATGACCCTGCAAGTACACGACGAATTGAACTTTTCGGTTCCAACCCATGAATTGGATACCGTGAAACAACTTGTTGTGCACGAAATGGAGCAGGCCATACAACTCAGGGTACCCCTGATTGCCGAATGCGGCACCGGAAACAACTGGCTGGAGGCACATTAACACTTCCGAAACCACAACGCAAAACACTAACAATCTGAATGTTATAAACTTTAACATATAAATAGATAAATTTTTCCGCATTTAAATCCTATAAATATTGTAGGAATCAAAAACTGTTTCTATTTTTGTCACCGTTAAGCCGGTACACAATGAAGATTAATACAAAAATACGATATGGTTTACGTACGATGATAGCGATTGCCTGTTGTGAGGAACCGAGGGGCCTGCTTCAGAAAGAAATTTCGGAAAATCAGCAAATCTCCAACAAATATTTAGATGCCATCGTTGCTGCGTTGAAGACGAAAAAACTGATCACTACATTCAGAGGGAAGGGCAGCGGCTACAAACTCTCGCGACCGGCCAACCAGATAACTATGTACGACATTTACACGGCATTTGAGCCTATCGTTATAGTGGAGTGTCTCGACAACCCCGAGTTCTGCGAACTGGAATGTTGCTGTACGGCCAACAAGTACTGGACGGAGATGAAAGCAGAGTTTGCTAAAATGTTGAAATCGAAAACACTGGCCGACATTGCCGGTCCCGGACGACCCTGTTTGGAGAACATGATAACGCAGGAAGCACTTAAAAATTAATCAACGGCACGACCGTCGTCAAGGGTTCTGCCGTTTTTTAAGCAAAAACAATCCTATATAACTTATAGGACTTGAGGTTTAAGACAATATCCTATATATACTATAGTTTTAATAATATAAACAATACATACAAACCAAGATGAAAACAACACGCAACAAAAGTTTTTTGCTGGTCGGAATACTGGCAATGAGCACATGGGTATCGGCCCAGGTACTAACCTTCTCTCCCCAGAACTCGAGTATCGTAATTAACGGGACTTCGAATGTCCACGACTGGAAAAGCAAAACCAGTCAGATAAAAGGACAGATGGTATTTGCCGACAACAACCAATTGAAATTCTTATCGGTCGACATCCCGGTCAAATCGATCAAGAGTGGAGAAAAACTAATGGATTCGAAGACTTACGACACTCTGGGGGCCGAGAAAAACCCGACCATTTCGTTCCGCATGACCGATGTAGCCGGTTTCCAGCGCAACGGGAACGACATTTCGGTAGCGGTAAACGGCAACCTCACCATTGCAGGAACCACTAAAAAAGTGGTACTGAAAGCAAAAGGCAAATCGAATCAGAATGGAGTATACACTTTTAACGGGGAGACCCAAATCAAAATGAGCGATTTCGGCATGAAACCCCCTACCGTACTGATGGGAACATTGAAGGTAGGCGATCTTGTAAAACTCAGTTTCGACGTATCGCTGACCGAGAATCAGAAAGCTTCTGTAAATTAAATAACACAATCAAACAAAATCACACAATGAAACGTAACTTACTCACATTGGGAGCATTGGCGCTTGCGGGCAGCCTGGCTCTGGCACAACTTCCATCGTACGACAAAAGCGTAGTCAACGAATTTGAAACTCCGAAAGCGGAAGGAGAGAAATTTGAAAAAGTAAAATTAAAAATCGGGGGAGGCTTCAACCAGTCGTTCCAGGCGCTAAGCCATTCGAACACTGCCAATCCAAAGATGCAATACACCGAAACACGTACGGCCAAAGCCGACGGAACGGTCACCAGCTCGGTTACGGCCACCGATTTAAATCAATTAGTAAACATCGGCACAGGTTTCAACACAGCTGTAGCCAATCTGAATCTCGATTTGCACCTGGCCGAAGGCGTGTATATGAACATGGAATTATATCTGTCGGCCCGTCATCACAACGAAACCTGGGTAAAAGGAGGCTATATCCGCTTCGACAAACTGCCGTTCCTGAAGTCGGACTTTCTTGACAACCTCATGGAATACACCACGATAAAAGTAGGTCATATGGAAATCAACTATGGTGATGCTCACTTCCGCCGCACCGACAACGGTAACGGGATGCGCAACGCCTTCGTCGAAAACCTGATTATGGATGCATTTACCACCGAGATCGGAGCCGAAATTGATGTCATGCACAACGGCTTCCTGGGTTCGGTAGCGGTGACCAACGGTATGATCAACGGTCGTCCGCTTGTTATGCCCGAAGTTGCAGGGGTATCGGACGGTGTTGCCGATCCGGCTTTCATCGGCAAGTTGGGATACGATAAACAATTCACCGGCGATTTCCGCGGACGCTTAACCGGATCGGTTTATTACACCAGCGGTTCGAACGCCAACACTTTGTACGGAGGCGACCGGGCAGGCTCGCATTATTACGGGGTAATGGACAACGCACTTACCACTTCAACCTTTACATCGGGACGTATGAACCCTGGATTTGGCGACAAAGTAACTGCCATGATGGGAAATTTATTCCTGAAATACAAAGGCCTGGAATCGTTCACAACAATTGAATCGGCCAGCGGACGCGGTCGTACCGAGACCACAGGCGACCGCACTGCGTCGCAAATCGCCACCGAACTGATCTATCGTTTCGGAAAATGCGAGCAGTTCTGGATTGGCGGACGTTACAATGTGGCCAATATGCTGCTTGCCGGATATACCGAAGATGTAAAAGTGGACCGTCTTGCGGTGAGCGCCGGATGGTATGTTACCAAAAACATCATGGCCAAAGCCGAATATGTGACACAGAACTACAATGGCTTCAATGCCAACGACATCCGTCACGGAGGACAATTCGACGGACTGGCCGTACAGGCCATCGTAGGCTTCTAATCGATAACCTTTACAGCCGGCAATGCTCTTCGGGATACTTGCCGGCTGTTTTTTTATACCAACCGACGCGTATGATCACAGCCCGTCTGCTTTTCGTTGCGCTCCTGGCCGCATCTTCCCTACTGAATGCCCAGCAAACAGTAAACGTTCATCTGAACGAAAAAAGCAAAATAACGATTAAAGGCACCACCAATCTGAACAAATTTGAGTTTATCCATACCGGGAAACACATTGAGCACCCGGAACTGAAACTCACCTTGTTCAAGTCGGACGACAAGCGCTATACGCTCGGCGACCACAAAGTGGGGTTGCTGATTAAGAAATTCACCTCGGACGATCGGCTGGCACAGCAGGCATTTTATACGATGATGGACGCCCGAAGGTACCCCAGGCTCTACGTAAAGCTAAAACAGATCGAACCCCTCACGGTAAGCCCCGCCATGAGTTCGGGGAAAGCTCAACTGGAAATCACCATCACCGGAAAAAGCGTAGTGTACGACATACCGGTGACTTCGGAGAAAAAACATCCGTACTGGGTATTGCGCGGAACAAAAAAATTATCGATCCGCGATTTCGGGATCACCCCTCCAAGTGTACTGGGAGGCCTCATGCAGGTCAACGAATGGATCGACGTATCGCTGGATTTTTATTGCCGGATCGACAGTAACGAAACCGAACTGGCTGCAAAATGAAAAAGCTCCTTTCGGATGAAAGGAGCTCACTGTAGTGTATTTCAACAATGACTTACGCCAGTTTATTGATATAACGAGCTAATTTAGATTTCAGATTAGCTGCTTTATTCTTGTGAATAATGTTACGTTTTGCCAGTTTATCGAGCATAGCGCTTACTTTCGGGTACATACCTGCAGCAGCTTCCTTTTCGGTGGTGGCTCTGAGCTTACGCACAGCTGTACGCGCCGATTTGGCGTAGTAACGGTTATGCAGTTTACGTTTTTCTGTCTGACGAATTCTCTTTACAGATGATTTATGATTTGCCATCTCAACTATACTTTTTTAATCTTTTACGTTTAGTAGCCCATAGGGGAGTCGAACCCCTCTTTCCAGAATGAAAATCTGGCGTCCTAACCGATAGACGAATGGGCCTTGAGCTTTGATGCAGATGATCTCTCAATTGCGGGTGCAAATATACGGCAGTTTTTTGAATTTACAAATAGTTTCGACAAAAAAAACGAAAATATTTTCACCGGCTCTGATTTACACCTTACAGACAGAAATAAGGTGAGTACATATACTATCGACCTACGTTTTAAGGTACAGACAATTACAATCGTTAATCATTTAATACACGTATGTCATGAGAAAATTACTTACACTTATTGCGGTAGTGATGTTGGCCGGCGGAGCGATGGCTCAGTTCAACTTCAACACCAACACGAACATTGGTCAGACCTTTACAGGGGCGCAAATTCAGAATCCCGACACCTTCGAAGTACATTACAACACGGCCAGGGCCACCAGCACCTGGGCTCCTGCACGGGCAGCAGCCAGCATCGGAAAAGATTCGGTGAGCATTGTAAAATGTCAGACTCAACGTGGTATCCAGGCCAAAGGTTTTTTGGACGCCACCACCACATCGGCCTATGAAGCCGGTAATTTCAAAAGCAACAACCACGGAGCGAACGGGAATCCGGTGCATGTATACAGCATCGACTCGCTGAAAAACATCATGCGCAAATCGGTGATTACCGGCACCATCAATGGAGGTTCGACCGACTCGATCACCCGTCCCGCCGCTTGTTTGTTCGACGTTGCTCCGGGCAATCAGGCATTCGGAATGTATCCCGGAAAAGCCAAACGTATTGAATACGTGTTCCGTTTCAACCTGGGGGGTAAAACGGCCGTAAGCGATATCGAATTCGATATGTTTACCTACGATGCCGGCACTACCGGCAAAACAGCGGCCTACAAGATGGCAGTATACAGCAGCTCCTCGTTTAGCGACGCCAACCTGCTGGCACCGGCCGTATCGACCATCTACACCACCGGCGAAGCCGTGAAACGCGTCAAAGTGGCCGAAGCGCTGGGCATCCCTGTTTCCAGCTTCACCAATAAAAACGTATATATTGTAATCAGCACGCTGGGCACCACCAACGAATCGGGCGTTGCCGACGGAGTAGCCCACGGAGTAAACGCCAACAACGAACCCCTGGCCTACGACCCCACCGTTGTATTCGACAATATGCTGGTAATGTTCCAGAGTCCGGCATGGGTGGTACCTGCGGGAGCCGTTGGCAATGCCATCATCAACCACAACAACGGCACTCCTGAAGTTACCGTTACCGGCGACTTCTCGGGCGGCACAGCCGTTCCTGTGACTGCAGCAGCCGAAACGGCCGTTAAATTCAATCTGCAGGGCAATGGCCGTGTAGGAACGCTCACCATCACCGAAGGCAACGACGGAGGAGGACATGCGTCAGCCTTTACCTTTGCCGAAACAGGAGCCATCAAACAAAAAGACGCGCTGGGAGAATACACCATCGATGTGCCTTACACCCGCGTTATCAACGAAACATCGGGAGTATACACGCTTACCGTCGCAGCACCGGCAGCAGGATCGACCAACGACGATCTTCAGGTTTCGGTACTTGCCACCGTACCGGCCGAAGCTACCCGCACCATCCGCCTGGAAATCAACAACGGCGTACGTTTCTGGTACAATTTGGCGGCAGCCGGCACCATTTCGACCTCCACTACACAGGCCGAAGGCAAACTTTATCTTACTGCTGAAGAAGGCGCACTGAACCTGTTCGGCCTGGAAAGCGGCAAGCAGGTACGCGTATACAACGCCGCCGGACAGCTGGTACACCAGAGCATCAGCGCTGTGGGCGACATGAAGATTAAGCTTTCACAAGGTATGTACGTTATCCAAACCGAAGGTTTTATTACTAAAGCTATTGTTCGTTAATCGCGAATTAGTTTTTTCATAGCAGCAGAGTCGTGTTTTCTTCCAACGAAGAAAGCACGACTTTTTTTCTTTCAGTACAAAAACGGTCCAGGGCCGTCTTTTCTGAAAATTACACTACACCATGAATCGATTTTTATTTTGCCTGATCCTGATGTCGGGATTGACGACCGGCACGCTTTCGGCCGAAGGTATCACCCATACCGCGAACAGTCCGTATGCCCGCATGACCGCCGTACCGCTGGGAAGCGTACATTGGTCGGGAGGATTTTGGGGCGAACGCTACGAAATTTTCAAGGATACGATGCTCTTGTCGATGTGGCGTACGCTGAATACGCCGGAAATCAGTCATTCGTTCCGTAATTTTGAAATTGCTGCCGGGGAGCAGGAAGGCGAGCATTGGGGACCTCCTTTTCACGACGGCGATTTTTACAAATGGCTCGAAGGGGTGGCTGCAGTGTATGCCGTAACCCGGGAGCCGAAACTGGATGCACTGATGGACGAGATCATCGGGACCATAGCAAAAGTGCAACGCAACGACGGATATATTCATACGCCGGTGGTGATTGCCGAGAAGAATAAAGGAATCGACACTCATTCCGTCCATAAAGAAGGCGGGAAAGCTTTTGAGAACCGGCTGAATTTCGAGACCTATAACCTGGGGCACCTGATGATGGCCGGTATTATCCACCACCGGGCCACCGGCAAAAGCAGTCTGCTCGAGGTGGCGATCAGGGCAACCGATTTCCTGTGTTATTTTTACGAGACCGCCACGGCCGAACTGGCCCGCAACGCTATCTGCCCGTCGCATTACATGGGGGTGACCGAGATGTACCGCACCACCGGAAATCCGCGTTACCTGGAACTGGCCAATAACCTGATCGACATCCGGGGGATGGTGGAGAACGGCACCGACGATAATCAGGACCGTGCACCCTTCCGCGAACAAACCACAGCTATGGGTCATGCCGTTCGTGCCAACTACCTGTATGCCGGAGTAGCCGATGTGTATGCCGAAACCGGCGAGAAAAAGCTGCTGGAAAACCTGGAAAGTATCTGGCACGACATCGTGCACCGTAAGATGTACATTACCGGAGCGTGCGGCGCTTTGTACGACGGCACCTCGCCCGATGGCACCAACTATACCCCCGACAGCATTCAGAAAGTGCATCAGAGTTACGGCCGGGCGTACCAGTTGCCCAATACGACCGCTCACAACGAAACCTGCGCCAACATCGGCAATATGCTGTTCAACTGGCGAATGCTGCAGGTAAGCGGCGATGCCCGGTATGCCGACGTTCTCGAAACGACATTGTACAATAGCGTATTGAGCAGCGTTAGTCTGGACGGGAAACGATTTTTCTATACCAATCCGCTACGCATCAGCAAAGATTTTCCCTACACCCTGCGCTGGCCCAAGGAACGGCAGGAATACATCAGTTGTTTTTGCTGTCCGCCCAATACCGTGCGCACCCTGGCGGAAGCGCAGAACTACAGTTACAGCTTATCGGGCGAAGGCGTATGGTGTCATTTATTTGGCAGCAACGAGCTACACACCCCTTATCGCGACGGGCAGCTGAAAATCAGACAAACGACCAACTATCCCTGGGAGGGCAACATCGTGTTGAAACTGGAAGAGGTACCGGGACAATCGGACTTTGCCTTAAAATTACGCATCCCGGGATGGGTAAAAACGGGAACCCTGAAGGTTAACGGGAAGAAATCGGGCATCGTACTGCAGGCCGGCAGCTATGCGACGGTAGAGCGCAGCTGGAAAGCCGGCGATGAGCTTAGTCTGGTGCTCGACATGCCGGTGCAGCTGCTGGAGTCGAATCCGCTGGCGGAGGAAACCCGCAACCAGGTGGTGGTGAAGCGCGGACCGATCGTGTATTGCCTGGAAGGCAGCGACACAGGAGGAGCTCCTATCGATCAGGTATTGATACCTGCCGGTATCCGCTTAAAAGCCGTGCCTTACGAACTGGCCGGAAGCAGGGTGATGGCGCTGGAAGGCAAGGCCAGGGTATCGGAGAGTGCTTCGTGGGAAAACACGCTGTACCGCACGGTATCGCCTGCAACAACGACCACCCGGATACGGCTGATACCTTATTATGCCTGGGGCAACCGGGAGAAAACGGAGATGACGGTGTGGATGCCGCTGATTAAATAAAACAATGCACGAATGAAAGTAAGATTCTGGCTTTTTCTGGTTCTGCTACCGATACAGGTATTACAGGCTGCCGATATTCACGTATCGACCCGCGGGAATGATAGTAACGACGGCAGCGAGGCCGCACCCAAGGCTACGATGGCTGCGGCGTTGCGGCTGGCCAGGGAGATGAGGCGGCTGGGGCAGGCGGAATCGGTCCGTATTGTGGCGGCGGCTGGCATGTATCCGCTGACGGAGCCTTTGCGGTTGCGCCCCGAGGACAGTGGCACGGCCGCAGCTCCGCTGGTGATAGAGGGAACCGATGAGGTGGTGTTGAGTGGCGGGATGCAGTTGCAGGGATGGAAAAAGGCCGGCAAGTTGTGGACCACCCGGGTTCCGGATTTCAATGGCCGGCCGGTCGAATTCAGGCAGCTGTGGATCAACGGCCGCAAGGCGGTGCGTGCACGCGACGTGGCGGGATTCGAACAGATGCATCGCATCCTGTCGGTCGACAACCGGGAAGAGATAATCTGGGTGCCCGCTCCTGCTGTGCGGAGTATTTTAAAATCGCCTTACCCCGAGATGGTGTTGCACCAGATGTGGGCCATCAGCATTCTTCGCATTAAAAATATTGAACTGAGGGGCGATTCGGCAGCCTTACGGTTTCACCAGCCCGAATCGGCTCTGCAATTCTCGCGTCCCTGGCCCCGCCCGATGATAGCCCCGGGAAGGAACTCGGCTTTCTACCTCAGCAATGCCCGTGAATTGCTCGACCGGCCCGGCGAATGGTATTTCGACATCCGGAGCCGGGAGCTTTGGTATTATCCGCTTCCCGGCGAAAAAATCGAGAATGCGGTAGCACCCGTGCTCGATCGATTGGTAGAGGTGGAAGGCACCCTCGACCGGCCGGTAGAACATGTGGTTTTTAAAAACATACAATTCAGTCACGCCTCCTGGAACCGGCCTTCGACCTTCGGACATGTCCCCCTGCAGGCCGGCATGCATTTAACCGAGGCTTACCGCATCCGTCCGCAGATGACACGGCCCGACAACAATCACAAACTCGACAACCAGGGATGGTTGGGACGTCCGGCCGCAGCGGTATCGGTACGTAATGCTCAGGAAATAGGGTTCGAATCCTGCCGGTTTACCCACAACGGACATACCGGGCTGGATTATGAAACCGGCACCCGGGGAGGCAGCGTAAGCGGGTGTCTTTTTGAAGATCTGGGAGGAAATGGGATCGCAGCAGGAAGTTTTTCGCCTCCGGCCCACGAGACTCATCTGCCCTATGTTCCGGCCGACCGGCGCGAATTGTGCAGCGGCCTGCACATTCACGACAACCGGATCACGGACGTGGCCAACGAAGACTGGGGCACAGTGGGAATTCTGGCCGGCTATGTGAATCATTGCACGATCGAGCACAACGACATCAGCGAAGTGAGTTATACGGGCATTAGCCTGGGCTGGGGATGGAACCAGACGGTGAACACGATGCACAACAACCGGGTGATCGCAAATCATATCCATCGGTACGGCAAACAGATGTACGATGTGGCAGGTATTTACACCCTGGGAGCGCAGCCCAAAACGGAGATCCGGCGCAATTACATCCACAGCATTTACGCGCCGGAATTCGTGCACGATCCTAACCACTGGTTTTATCTGTATACCGACGAAGGATCGGCTTTTATTACGGTGGCCGACAACCATGTACCCGCTCCAAAGTTTCTTCAGAATGCCAATGGCCCCAACAATGCATGGACCAACAATCATCCCTTCGTACACGATTCGGTGCGGATACAGGCTGGAATACGGAACGACCGGTATCCCTCGCCGAGGAAGCCTATCGTACCGTCTCCCGGCATACAGCCAGACTCGTCGTCGCGCGGCAGCCTTTTCGGCAGTATCCCCGATTATTTCGTAATCGAATTTACAGGTAAGCAACCCGACTTCGGGCTTATCCGGCAACTCGCCTTCCGGAACGGGGTGGTCGAACCTCAGTTTTTCCGTTTCGAAAACAGTTGGGTGATGTATGCGCTATCGAACCGGAAACAGCAGTTTTACGAATTGGTAACGACAACGTTCCCGGACACCGGCATCTACCTGTACGACACACCGCTGTACAACTTCAACCGGAAGCAACATTGCGGCGAAACAGGCTGCGTAACCGAATGGGATCACCACCTGTTTTCCATAGGGCTGGCAGAAGATCCGGCGAAACAGGAGCAGTACATGCGTTACCACGAAAATCAGTGGAAAGAATGGCCGGAAGTATCCGAAGGATTCTGCCGGGCGCAATTTCAGCAATTGCAGGTATTCAGGAACGGTAATCGGTTGATGTTGATCATCAGCATACCCCGGGGCGAAGATCTGGACGAACTGAACAAATGGACAACAAAGGACAACCCGAGGGTGGACGAATGGAATGCAATTATGAGAACCCTCCAAAAAGGGATTGAGAAAAGCAAGTTAATCATCAATTACTAATTATCGCACCTTCTTTAACACGCAACAATTCATATGATCGGAGTTGGAATTTTAGGCCTGGGCGAAGGACGTAGCACCTTGTCGGCCGTATTGAACAGCAAGAAGTTAACACTGGTAAAAATGTGCGACATCAGCGAAGAAGCCTGCCGGAAACGGGCACGGGAGTTTGACTTTCATGCGTATACCACGCGGTACGAAGAGCTGCTGTCCGATCCCGGCATCGACCTGATAGCGATTTACACGCCCGACCACCTGCATGCCGACCATGTATTGCAGGCCTTGCGGAGCGGCAAGCATGTAGTGTGTACCAAGCCTTTTATCGACGATTTGTCGAGGGCCGGCGAATTGCTGGAAGCAGCACGGGAGAGTGGCAAGCGGGTGTTCGTGGGACAGAGTTCGCGGTTTTTTGAGCCGGCCCGGCGGCAGCGCAGCGACTACGAAGCGGGAGTGATTGGAAATCTGATCACCATCGAATCGCACTATAATGCCGACCACCGGTGGTTTCTGGAGAAACCCTGGGCTTTATCGTCGCAGTTCAAGTGGTTGTACGGAGGTTTGAGTCATCCGGTGGATTTTATCCGCTGGTATCTGCCCGATATCACCGAAGTGATGGGGTATGGCATGATCAGCGAAAACGGCGCGAAAGCCGGGCTGAAAAACCACGACACCATGCATTTTATCTTCCGGGCTGCCGACGGGCGCATTGCCCGGGTAAGCGGTACCTACACCTCTCCTACCCAACCTACGAAGCGCGACAGCGGCATGACCTGCATCCTGCGCGGCACGGAAGGCGCCAGCCAGGCCGACTATCACGAATTGCGGTATTCGGTAACCACCCGTGAAGGCGAAGAACGGATGATACACTGGGGCGATGCGCAGCAAAAATACTATTTCCGGTTCGAAGGCGAAAGTCATCATGCCGGCGAATACCAGAACTACCTCGAATACATGGCCGACAGCATCGAGCAAGGCTTTACCGCCTATCCCGATTTGAAAGAAGGTATCGGCACAGTAGCGCTTCTGCAGGCAATGGACCGGAGCCTGGAAACCGGACAGCCCGTACGCATAGCGGAATTGCTGAGCGAATACAAGATCACGCCTTTTTAAACTTTTCACTGCAGCCATGAACACTATCGCACATTTTTTAGTCCCTGTTGATTACATCATCGTAGTAGTCTATTTACTTCTCATGCTGGGCTATGGCTACTATCTGTCGTTTATCAGCAAGCGACGACAGAAAGAAAACCTTTTTTTAGCAGGAAAGAGTCTCGGCTGGCCCAGCATCGGACTGAACATGTGGGGTACCAATGTAGGGCCCTCGATGCTGATCGCCTCGGCCAGTGCAGGTTTCACTACCGGGATAGTAGCCGGCAACTTCGCCTGGTATGCTTTCGTGTTCATCTTACTGCTGGCACTGGTGTTTGCGCCGCGCTACCTGGGCTCGGGCGTACAAACCCTGCCGGAGTACATGGGCAAACGATTCGGTTCGTCGACCCGCACCATACTGGCCTGGTACACCCTCGTCACCATTCTTATTTCGTGGCTGTCGCTCACGCTGTTTGCCGGCGGAATTCTGGTACGGCAGCTGCTCGACATCCCGATGACGCTTTCGGTAGTGCTGATGGTGGTGCTTTCGGGCTTTTTTGCCGCAGCCGGCGGACTCAAAGCCATCGCTTACACCAATGTATTTCAGATGCTGCTGCTCATTGCCGTTTCGCTCCTGCTGGTGGTATTGGGAATTGTACAAGCCGGCGGGGTGCAGGCCATTTACGAAGCTACCCCCGGAGCTTACTGGAATCTCCTGAAACCCATGGGCGACACCACCTATCCCTGGCTGGCCATCGTATTGGGTTACCCCATCATGGGCGTTTGGTTCTGGTGCACCGACCAGTCGATGGTGCAATCGGTGCTGGGTGCCAAAAGTCTGCAAGAAGGACAGCTGGGCGCCAACTTCATCGGGTGGTTAAAGATTCTGGACGTACCCCTGTTTATCTTACCGGGCATTATTTGCTTTGTACTGTATCCCGAGCTCACCAATCCCGACGAAGCCTACCTCACCATGGTTACCCGGCTGTTTCCGGCAGGGCTGCGCGGTCTCATCATCGTGGTATTGATCGCTGCCCTCATCAGCACCATCGGATCGGCGCTGAATTCGCTGAGCACCGTTTTCACCATGGATATCTACGTACGAAAATACAACCCTACGGCCAGCGCATCGCGCATCGTGAGTACCGGCCGCATCGTAGTGATAGCCGGAGCTCTTATTTCGGTAGCGATTACCCTGGCCATCGATTCCATCCGGGGACTCAATCTTTTTGATATTTTCCAGTCGGTACTGGGCTTCATTGCGCCCCCGATGTCGGTGGTATTCCTTACCGGCGTACTCTGGAAGAGAACTACCACCCGTGCAGCCAATTTTGCATTGCTGGCCGGCACCTTGCTGAGCATCGGCACCGGCGTACTGTACCTGTGGGTATTGCCCGCCCCTGTAGTAGCCTGGCCGCATTTTTTACTGCTCTCGTTTTATCTTTTTATGCTTATCTTGCTGATGACTGTAGCCATTACACTGCTGGATAAAAAAGAACAACCCGCGAGTAGTCTCCCTTTATTTGAGCTTCGCCCCACACCGCTGGTTAAATGGCTGTGGGTGGCATTGGCAATCGTAATGATCACACTTTATATTGTATTTAACGGGCACTAAAAAAACACAGGGAAGAAATCCCGGCGAGGGCTTTTTAACATCCCGAATTTTAAAACACAACGTATGACACGAGCAATTTTTATCCTGGTACTTTCCGTTCTAAGTATTTCCGGCATCAGTGCCGCCAAAGCCCGCTGGATGTGGTATCCGGGCGATTACGAGTTATGGCTGGGTAACCAGATGAACAACCGCCGCACCGAACGGGGCGCTTTTTTCCCTCCTTTCTGGAAAATGGACAGCCATTACGTGCTCGTGGAGTTCAGCCGGCAGGTAACGCTCACACAGCCCGAAGAACTTTCGATAGCCGTTGAAGGCCGGTTTAACCTCAAGCTGAACGGCAAGCTGCAATTCGGCATGCCCCGCAAGCTCGTATTGCCGGCGGGAACCCATCAGCTGAATATCAAGGTATGGAACCAGAGCAGTCCGCCCGCATTGTATATCGACGGCCCTACGGTGAAGTCGGGTCCCGGCTGGAAGGTGACCTTTGAAGATAAGGAATGGATTGACGAAAGCGGCAAAGCCAGCGACACTTCGGCAACCATTTACCGTAGCGCCGGGAGCGGCAGCTTCGCCGACCCGGCCAACCCGCCATCGTGCTACCGGCTGGAAACCGAAGTGTGGAAGCCGGTGAAACGTGAGACTATTACCCGGGATACAGAAGCCGGGAAACCCGTACAAGCTGAATCGCTGAATACGGGAGCAGGCTCACGCGGCCGTTCGACCGGCAAGGTTCAACTGCTTCTCGATTTTGGTAAAGAAACCTTTGGCTACCTGCAACTCCATGATGTAACCGGCAACGGGCAGGTACAGCTTTTTTACGGCGAAAGTCGCGAAGAAGCCCTCGATACCGCCTTTTGCGAAACACTCGACCGGCTGACAGTGAGCAACGGGCAGATAACCGACGAAGCATTGCAGCTCACTTCAGCACCGGCTGCCCACCGGCCAACACACAGCGACGGGTCAACAGTATCCTCCACCTACACCCTGGCCAACAGCAAGGCTTTTCGCTATGTATACCTGATAAGCGACCCATCGGTGAATTTCGGCGCCATCGACATGCTGTACGAGTACAAACCTGTGACACAGCGGGGCAGTTTCCGGAGCAACGACGAAGAACTCAACCGTATTTGGGAAGTAGGCGAATACACCATGCGACTCACCACCCGCGAGTTTTTCATCGACGGGATTAAGCGCGACCGGTGGACCTGGAGCGGCGATGCTATCCAGAGCTACCTGATGAATTACTACCTCTATTTCGATACCGAAACCGTGAGGAACACCATCTGGCTGTTGCGGGGGAAAGATCCGGTGACCAGCCATACCAACACCATCATGGATTACACTTTTTACTGGTTTATTTCGATTTACGACTACTATCTTTATACGGGCGATGCCGGATTCATCCGCCAGGTATATCCCCTGATGCAAAGCATGATGGAATACGTACTGGGACGCACCAATGTCAACGGGATGGTAGAAGGCATGACGGGCGACTGGGTATTTGTGGACTGGGCCGACGGCTACCTGGATAAAAAAGGCGAACTGGCTTACGAGCAGGTGCTTTTTGCACGAAGCTTAGAAACGATGGCAAAATGCGCCGAACTCAGCAACGACCGTGAAAGCAGCCGCATTTACCGGCAAAAAGCGCGTCAACTCATCGGTCAGCTGGAACCGGCATTCTGGGATAAGGACCGGCAAGCGCTGGTGCATAACCGGATCGGCGGGCAGCAGCAACCGGCGGTGACCCGCTATGCAAACATGTTTGCCATCTTTTACGATTACCTTCCGGAAACAAAAAAAAGTCAGGTCAAAACCAGCGTATTGCTCAACGACAGCATTCTGAAAATCACCACACCCTACATGCGTTTCTATGAACTGGAGGCACTGTGTGCGCTGGGCGAGCACCGCAGGGTGATGCAGGAAATAAAAGCCTACTGGGGCGGAATGCTGCGCGAAGGCGCTACCACCTTCTGGGAAAAATACAATCCCGGCGATAACGGAGTACAACACTTAGCAATGTACGGAAGGCCCTATGGAAAAAGCCTTTGCCATGCCTGGGGAGCCAGTCCCGTTTATCTGCTCGGGAAATACTATTTAGGTATACAGCCCCTTAAACCGGGATACAGCGAGTACCTCGTAAAACCCAACCTGGGTGGCCTGAAGTGGATGGAAGGCCAGGTACCCACCCCCGATGGAAACATCGGCGTAAAAATGGACGAGCGCACGATCGGCGTTACCGGAGGCAGCGGCACCGGCTGGCTGGAGGTGGAAAGTCGTACGCAGCCCAAGTCCAGCAGCGGAATTGTTGAGAAAATCGGAGAAATGCGTTACCGGATCAAGATCGAGCGGAATGCCAGCGTAACCGTTTCGTACAAGGCAAAATGAGAATACACTGAACAAGGAAGCCATCAAAAGGGAATGGACAGTTGGAGGAGCTACCGTCAACTGTCCATTCCCTTTTTTATGATCCGAGCTTTTTCGGACTGACTACTTTCATTACACCGTAGGGTAAAACCTCTTTTTGATTCCGTACCAGCTTTTAATGTGTATGGAGTCCGGCTCATTCCATCTTCCGATCTTGGAAAGGCATCACAGGAATATTGGATATAAAACCATTCGCATGCGAATGCACTCGCTTCCAATACATCACAACTATCTGTTTTTAAACACTTTACTCCAAATCAAGCTTACAGATCACTTTATAAATCCGCACTCCATAAGATTGCATTAACACCCTGCTTATAAACTATTTAAATCAAAGAAACAGGATTATACATATATTTTTACGTTTATTTGTTTTTTATAAATATATATTATATATTTGCACTGTAACAAACTATAAAATGATGATTGATTACAGAAAACACCACTCTCCTGTTTTCCTGTATGAACATAGGGATTAAAACCATCAATCCGGCCTTGCAATACTGGGCACGTGCAAGCTAACAGGATGTTTATGTTCGGCTAAGCAGGACAATAAACAATGATACTGTAGCTACAGAAAAAGGGAGCTGGAAATTTAAATATGTTGGTAGTAAGCCGAAAACAATGAAAGCTATGGACACAAGCTAAGATTACGACAATATTTCGGTTTTGAAGAATAGTAGAAACCTAAATACAGGAAAGAATACAGCACAAAACTCTCGAGACATTAAAACTATTTGTTTACAAAACGATGTGCTTAACTATAAAATTAGTTTACAATCAGAATACTACAATAAAGAAAACTAAAGTATTCACAAAACATTAAGTTATGAAAACAAGACAAATTTATTGTACAACTGTCTTACTTATTATTTCAATTACAGTTCATCCTCAACTAAAAGTTTCAAGCACAGGCAAAGTTGGCATTAACTTAGGTACTAGCACTCCATTATCTTCATTATCAATAGGGGGTATTGGTTCAACTTCATATCAAGCATACATTGGATTTACCGGTTATAATACATTATTAAAAGTTGAAAAAACTTCACCATCAGGATCAGGGATGATGTTTCATGGAATTGATGCTTCGGTTTATCCTAGTTATAACGGACCTTCCTTTAACTTTGGAATAAAAGGACAAAGTTACAGCTCAAACAGCATGCCCTACGCACGAACTTTTGGAATACTTGGTTTGGCTGGGAATGGCTGTTCCGGATATAATTATGGTGTACTTGGACAATTAGCAGGGAATTCATACGGGGCTGGTGTTATTGGACTGGTTTCTACCACATCCTATCCTGAGATACAAATTAACGGTATGTATGCCGGATATTTTGTGGGCAGCGTAAAATCAACCAGTGGAATAGAGGCAACTGTATTTATACAATCATCGGATAAAAGATATAAAAAAAATATCGTATCAATGGATCAATCTAAATCTACAAATGGAATACTAGCTTTAAATCCAGTTGAATATAATTTAGAACAGCGTTATTACAAAACGCCAAAAGATTCGGCTAAAACTGAGACTCCATATTTTGATGAAAACTCCCAACTATTTAAGAAAAAACATTATGGATTAATAGCTCAGGAATTACAAAAAACATATCCAGACCTGGTTTATGAAGATATTGATGGATATCTATCTGTAGATTATCTTGGCTTAATCCCATTACTAATACAATCTATTAAAGAACAAAAAGCAGAAATTGAAACTCTGAAATTACTTTATAACGGAAATAACTCCGGAATCAAGAAAGTTGGCACAAATGAAACAACTCCTAAGGAAACTTACACACTCACTTATCCTGTATTAGATCAAAATGTGCCAAATCCTTTCAACACCTCAACTACAATCACGTATTATCTACCAACCACAATTACAAATGCTTCAATTTACATTTATGATATGAATGGAGTTCAATTGAAAAGTTACCCCGCTACCGAAAGAGGAAAAGGAAATGTAATTATTCAAGGCTCCGAGTTAATTGCAGGCATGTATCTGTATACTTTGATTGCAGATGGTAAAGTGATTGATACGAAAAGAATGATACTAACGAAATAAATCCAACATTATGAAAAGAAAACTTATTTTTTCAACATGCAGTCTATTAATTTCTTTGTTGTCTTTTGGACAAGAAAGATACAAATCATTTATTTCTCAGGGAATTACCAAATGGGCATACGAATCACCTCAGGACGGCTGCTGCATAGATGAAATTGACGCTTATGGCGATACCATAATCAATCAACTCGCCTATAAAAAGTTATGGACAACACATTTTTTAATACAGGCGCATCATACCGATGCTATTCAGCAATGGAGAGAATATAATGTATTTTCAGGAAGCATAAAAAATGTGTTTATCCGACAGAGTAGCGATGCCTCAAAACTGTATCTTCTTGACACTAATGAAAACATAGAACGCCTGATTGTTGACATGGACTTGAAAGTTGGAGATGAATTTACACATCCATTTCCATTTGAAATTGATACTGTAGAAAGCATCACGTATAAAGATGGGCGGAAGCATATTCACTTTAAAAACATAGAGCCGGCTGGGCGTACACTTACATTTATTGAAGGCATAGGACCGAGTAGATATATTTTATCAGGAACTTTTGTTGCTGGACCCCCTTATGATAACTTCTTAATATGTTACTCAAACGATTCGTACTTTTACCGTATCAATGACTATTATACTTGTGCTTGTGGCGACACTCAAATACGAGACATAAGCACAGATACATATAAAATTACAAAACTATCAGATTTTATAGAAATCAGTTTTACTGAAAATGCACATCGTACCTGGCGCTTATTCGACATCTCAGGCAGAGAAACAGAAAAATCAAGTATTGTAAATTGGCAGTCAATTCAAATTCCAATTACAGAACTTAAAAGCGGAATTTATATCGCACGAATTTACAATCGCGACAACAAGGAATATAAGTCGATTAAAATAACCTTATAAACAAATAAAAGATGAAAAAAACTATAACTATAGCATGGCTGTTTTTAAGTTTTTATGCTTCATCACAAATTAATTATTATGAAACGTATTGTCTTAGCAACGATACTTCAATAGCAATACAATCTCCAACTAATACAAGCAAAACAACTTATTGCAGCACAAATGGAGCTCTTTTTCCAACAAAGGGAGTTTTCAGAGCATTAACTATCGCTGTAAATATTATTTACGACCAGACACCGGCTGCCAATCCGTATCCAAACACAGGTGATGCATGGGGATATACAACAACCGAAGGTATTAATAATAATCCCCCAAACTATTTACTGGATTTATTCGATGTCAACAACTCGCCTCCTTACAATGGTTGTATAACAAGGCTTTATGCTGAATCATCCTTTAACCAGCTAATTATATTGAGTGATTTTACAGTCGTAAATATTAAACAGTCGCAGATTACCCCCAATAATCCGGGCGGTTCATTTAGCCGTTTCATATTAATGGATTCTGTCATCAGCTATATTAATCAAAATGGTGGTTTAAACTCATTATACAACCACAACAGTATCAGCGATTATGATTTTTGTTCTTTGAGCAGTAAAGGGTTGGTAAAACCATTGGTTCCTGATAATAAAATTGACTTAACAAATTTCTTAATAAGAAACGCTACCCTAGCCCATGGCGATGTGGCTCCTGGCAATGGTTATTCTTATATTGGTCCAAGCAAAATGTTAAAAATAGGCAATGGTTATTATGGCTATAGTACCGCTACTAATAGCGATAACGCAGGGACTTATCAATGCGTAGGAAGTCGTAATATTGCTAACACTAAGAGTGTACTTGAACATGAAATAGCACATTATTTTTTAGGAGGAAATGAATTTCATACCTCTGGCGGAAACCATATAGGAGATAGCTTTACGAATACATTTTTAGGTGTTCAGATGGGAGGTTATGGTGGTTTATTTGGTGGAGGATTAAGATCTTGTAATGGATATGAGCGATGGAGGCTTGGCTGGCATCCTGCAAACAATACTTATCAGATTGAGTGCGATGGGCAAAATGGTGAGATTAACACACAATTTTCGGGTGAACGCATTTTTAATTTAAGAGACTTCGTAACAACAGGCGATGCAATAAGAATAAAATACCCTTATAAAGATACAGAATATTCATCAGAGCAATATATTTGGCTTGAAAATCATCAATGCGGTAAAAATGACAAATTGGATAATTACGGTTTTATTAATGAGAATTGTAGAAACTTTAATCAACCAGGCATCTTTTGCTATTATCAAGTAGGTAAAGATATTTTAGAAAGCACTGATATAAATTTAATATACCCTCGTAATGAAAAGGATAATTTAAGACAAATTTCGGCAGAAGGTAATTATAATGTAAATCAAATTGGCATGTATAACGACTGCTTATCTTGGGCTGGACCTAATGGCAGACCGAGATTTGAATATATTAGTCAAAATCCGTTTATGGGAGTAAATGATTTAACTGAAGTATATAAAGGAGATTTATCATATCCCAAGTTACAGCATTTATATAATTATAATTACATGGGATCTAAACTAAAGGGCGGTGTCTTATATGATAATTTTCCTTGGTGTGTAGATGATTTAGACCCTTATATACCGACCTCCGATGGAGTATTCTTAGATATTTCATCAAATCCATCTGCCGTTAATACAACAACATTTCATTCAGTACAATATAGATATCCCAATTCTTCTACTATAAGTTTTTATGCATCGAACTCCCATAAAGATACAAGAAAAATACATCTCACTGGATTAAGTATCAAAATGATTGACCCTTACCCATCTAACACAGGAATGAAATCGTATATGGTAAAAGTACGTTGGGATGATTATGATATAAAACAGGATGTTAATTGGGCAGGGGATATTGTTTTAATAGAACAATTAAATTTATTAACGGGGAGAACTCTAACTCTCGAACAAAGCAAAACCCCAAATCAAATTGACAAAGACCCTGTTTCAAACTATTTTGCCAAAACAACATTTTTAACTTGTGAGTCAAATTCAATATGTAATTTAGCAACAAATTCAGCTATTATAGTAAAGGAGAAAAGTTCTCTTGTTTTGAATACTAATTCAACACTTTCAGTTCAAAATGGTGGAATAATCACTATTGAAGCCGGCTCTACTTTACAAATTAAAGCCGGTGCAAATCTCAACCTAATTGGAAATGCTAAAATTGTAATCAAATCAGGAGGTCATATTTGTGTTGAATCAGGCGCAAATATAAATCTTCAGAACTACACAAGTTTAATCGTTTTGGAAGATGGTGCAATCTATGGTGCAAATCCTGATTTATTTTTATCTCCTTCTTGTTCATCAACAATAACTAATACAGGCAATGGAGCAATTGTAGATTATAGTCAAGATGTTTATATCCAAAATGAAACGATATCAACCAACAGATATATTGGAGGTAAAAATATCTTTGTAGGAAATCACGTAACTACGACTAAACCTTACGGAGACGTATTTATTCAGAATGGCGCAGATGTGATTTTTGATTGTAAGGAAGTTACTTTTGATGCAGGGTTTGAATGTACTAGTGGAAATACATATGAAGTGAGAAATCATTAAAACTATTTGTTTACAAAACGATGTGCTTAACTATAAAATTAGTTTACAATCAGAATACTACAATAAAGAAAACTAAAGTATTCACAAAACATGAAATTTATGAAAACAAAAAGGAATGTATTTTCAATTTTGGCGTTAACAATTTCATTGGGTATCGTCAGTGCACAACTAAAGGTAATAGGCACAACGCCAAATTCAGGGTCAGTCAGTGTTGGGTATACTGGCTATGCAAATATCTGGTTGGGCAGCCAACCAAATTCGGTTCAATACTTTGGATTTAACAAAGGAAAATGGGGGCTTGAGGTATGGGGTGAAAATCTGAATATTTGGAAACCATGGCCAAGCCCTAACAATGGAGAAGGAAATTACTATATGTTTTTCACTCCTTCCGGGGCTATTGGAGTAGGACAAGTCCCCACACATGCCGAGATCTGTGTAGATGTAAATGGGAAAGTATATTCCTCAGGCCTTGAGCTTACATCCGATGAACGTTTGAAAATAGATATTAAAGAGCTGACAGGTAAATTTGAAAAAATATACCAATTAAATGGAAAGTCATATAAAAAACATTCGAAAGAAGAAGAAGTTGCCTTACAAGACATATTAGATGACAAAGGAAATATTATAAAAAAATATGAGAAATCTAACAGGAAAACTGTTACGGGCAAAGAAGAATTCGGATTTTTGGCACACGAGCTAAAAGAAATTTACCCTGAGTTAGTTAGTCAAGATACACTTGGTTATTACTATGTGAATTATATTGGATTAATTCCTGTATTGGTTGAAGCTTTGAAAGAGCAAAAAGCACAAATTGAAGCTTTAAGCGGACAGATCAAAACATTAAATTCGGGCACAAAGAAAGCTGCATCTCACGAAGATGAAACCGATATCATCACTCCTGTATTAGATCAAAATGTGCCAAATCCTTTCAACACCTCAACTACAATCACGTATTATCTACCAACCACAATTACAAATGCTTCAATTTATATTTATGATATGAATGGAGTTCAATTGAAAAGTTACCCCGCTACCGAAAGAGGAAAAGGAAATGTAATTATTCAAGGCTCCGAGTTAATTGCAGGCATGTATCTGTATGCTTTGATTGCAGATGGTAAAGTGATTGATACGAAAAGAATGATTTTAACTAAATAACAATTTTTTCATGAAAACAAAACATCTGTTTTTAATACTTGTAATGCTATGTATCTAGCATTATGGATCAGCAAATACACCTTTACCTCAAATTGGGGCAAAATGGTATTATTCAACCATGTTTATGACCCCGGATATGGGTTATTA
>MKVT01000019.1 GCA_001898935.1 Paludibacter sp. 47-17 | reverse complement strand
GCAGTTCTTCTCGCCCGACCCGTTTGTACAGGCACCGGGGAATTGGTTGAATTACAACAGGTATGCGTATGCTTACGGCAATCCGTTTAAATATGTCGATCCGGATGGGGAATTTATTGTATCAGCGATTATTGTTGGTGCAATGGTAGGAGGATTTTTCGGAGGCATGCAAGCTGACAGAGCTGGTGGAAGTTATTGGGGAGGATTTTTGAAAGGTGCTTTAATTGGAGGATTGTCGGGTGCTGCAGGAGCGGCTGTTAGTGCAGTAGTTGCAAGTTCTATTTCCATAGGAGGATTTGCGGGCGGTTTTATTGCAGGAGCTGCCGGGGGGGCAACTGGTGGATTTATTTCCGGAACACTGAATAATATTGGAACAAATAATAATGTTTTACTTGGTGGGTTAAAAGGTGCAGTAATCGGGGGACTTGTTGCAGGATTGATAAGTGGTACTATTGCTGGAATAGATGCTGTAAAGAGTGATGCGAGTTTCTGGAATGGGCGAATTAGTGAAGCGGGAGGATATGCTGGCCCTGGGCGATTCCTCAACGAGGAAATACCAGCAGGAGCAAGACCAACAGAAACTGGAGAAATTTCTACTTTACCATCAAATAAGGATTATGGAAAATATGGTATGACACGAAGCTATGCTAATGGAGACTCCAAACCACACTTTGGAGTTGATTACGGTGGAGAAGTAGGAGATAAAGTGACTGCCATGTATGATGGACAAGTTACACGTGTAGGATTAGGTAAAGCTTATGGCCCAAATGCTGTAAGAACACAATCAGTTATAAACGATAAAATCTACAATGTGGATTATGGACATTTATCAAAGAGTGCCGTAGTTGTCGGAGACAAAGTTTCATCAGGCACATCAATAATTGGATCTATGGGAAGAGCCGGTATTCCTTCTTATGCGCCAACACATGTACATATTGCTGTATGGAGAGCATTACCAAACGGTTTAATGGGATTTGTGATGCCTCATTTTTAAAAACAAATTGAATTCCAATGAAAACTATTATTTTTTTATTTTTTTATTTACTAATGACATCATGCCATTCGCAAAATGATATAAAAATCAAATATAATTTTGATAGATATGATTTGCTTATTGGATATTGCGAATATAATTCGTTGATAGAATTATATAAGGATAAAATTTTAATTTTTAGAAACTGTGGTGGAGATGGAGATTATGAATTTATTGATACTTTAAAAATTAATGATGATGATTATCCTGATTTTTTATTTATTCTACGCTCTGACGATTATTTCACTGTATATTCTTTATTATCTGAAGAAAACAATAAATACTCTCAAGTGCGATATAAAGATTTTAGCTATGGAGATATTTATTGTAATGTTGGGAGTAATCATGTAAAATATATTTATTTACAGGATGTTGACAGAAAAGGCAAAAAAGAAGTTCTGATAAATGTTATAGTGGATAAGAAGTCAGGTAAGATAATAAAAACGAGTTGCTCAGATACTTTAAAGTTGTAAGGATTAGGTGTTTATGGAGTTGCCAGTTTCGGTGGTACTGTCGGTTACAATTCTAAGAATGACAGTTGGAGCTTTACCGGGAATACTTCTCTGATGGGAGTTTATGCTTACGGCGGATACGATACGAAAGCAGGATTGATAGCAGGTGGAGGATTGGGATTTGGAGGTGGTGGAGGGGCTTTGGGTTTCAATACTAATCTTACAAGCGCGGGAGTCAGTC
Source organism: Paludibacter sp. 47-17 (assembly GCA_001898935.1). GTDB lineage: Bacteria > Bacteroidota > Bacteroidia > Bacteroidales > Paludibacteraceae > Paludibacter. The sequence goes on along the minus strand of MKVT01000019.1, from coordinate 106,563 downwards.
GGAGCAAGAACGGCGGATGGAGCGCAAATTTTCTAGGAATGCATAGGGAGAATCAGGGCTTACTTTTGATCCGAGCATTGGGGGGAGTTGTAAATTTGAAAGTTTTATCTCTGAACAAAAATCAGGTGCATTATCCGAAATAAGTTATGAAGATGCATTAAAACTTGCCAAAATATACAATAACCTTACGACGACTGATTCAAACGATGATATACTAAGAGAAAGAATAAAAATGAATTTAATGGATTTCAAGAAGGAAAGGAGGTTCATACAATAACAACTCGCACAAATGATTATGGTATGGATAGCTATGGAAAATATATCAATAGTAAAGGTGAAATTATTAATGGTTATTTCAAACATCCGTTAATTGGTAGAAGATCAATGTATATTTCACCAGGCATACAATCGAGAATGTAAAATAAACTGTGTCAGTAAAGAATAAAAATAATTTTATAATTTTACAACACCGTTTTATTTTATGGAAGAATTTGATTACAAGGCTTTTCAAGCCAAAGTGTTAGAGTAGATTAAATCTGGCAAACCCTTATTGGGCAAAGATGGAGCCTTTGCTCCTTTGTTGGAAAACATTCTCAATGCTGCCTTAGAAGGCGAGATGGACGCTCATTTAAACGTTGAGGAGCGTAGTACGGGTAATCGTCGTAATGGACGTATGTCAAAGCAGGTTCAAACCCAATAAAAAGTGTATTTCCACAGACTGTGGTTCAAACCTGTGTAGTGCATCAAATCCGTAATTCTATCAAATATGTTGCAAGCAAAAATCAGAAGATGTTTATGAAAGATTTGAAGCTGGTCTATCAGGCTGTAAGCAAAGAGCAAGCTGCAGTTGAACTGGATAGTCTGGATTCAAAATGGGGCAAAGATTACCCGATGGTCATTAAATCATGGCGTGATAACTGGGAAAAACTAACAGCCTACTTTGAGTTCTCGGATGCTATCCGAAGAATAATATATACCACAAACACTGTGGAGGGTTATCATCGTCAAATACGGAAAGTTACCAAAAACAAAGGCGTATTTACCAATGATACGGCATTGGAAAAACTAGTGTATCTGGCATACCGAAATATCCGAAAGAAATGGACCATGCCTTTATCAAACTGGGGTTTAACTGCTCAACAATTGGCAATTAAGTTCCCGGAAAGATTCTCTTTGTTTGAATAAAATTGTAAAATCATACAAATGTCCGTACTATTTATTATTTTTGCCATCGCCTAACAAAACTCAAGATCTTCATTATCCATTATTTAAAAATCGGATAGTTTAATGTCTGGAGATTTAAAAAGAATTTTAGCTGACACAGTTTAATTTACACTACCTAGTCAGTATTAAATCTTTCAAACCAGACTATTTAAAAATTCGTTATGCTTACCCTGATACTGGTAGGTTTAGATTTGTAAAATGGTCGAATGTGCCATACAGATTTTTTATAATGCCTCCTCTCTTGCCACCCAGTCTTGTTTACTCAAAGTTATCCGGTGGTCACATGATATCTTTTTGTCCATTTTGTGGTATAAATCTATTTGATTTTTATGTCAGAAAGCGAAATATTTTTGAATATATCAACGTCGAGGAAAATGAATCAATTATTTAACTAAAAATATCAAATGTATATATTTTGTTATTTATTTGAAGTATAGATTCGCATTATTGTATCACTATCCAATAAACAGATAGAGAATGAAGTAATATTATATCATTAGGGTTTGGATAAAAAAACTTCGATAGTGTTTAATGATTTGAAATGTAGTAAGTTATATCGCAAAAAACATGTCTCGGTCAGAACTCGTAAGTTTGCAGAATGCAGATCTGAATCGCCCTTTGTGACTATTTGCTGCGTATAATCGCGAAGAAGAAATAGGGACTGAAACCAACTCTTCATATAATCTCTAATTCTATCAGACAAATCTTCTTCACAAGAGGAGACATCCGGGACTTTCAAACCTGCCGAGTCGTTTAATGTTTCGGAGGAGGAGACTCTTGCAGGCAACTTACTTGATAGTGAAATTTCCCGGTACAGCAATGAATATACAATACTATACGCCTACCATACAATAGCAGGTAGTAGTAAAAAAGTCTCTGATATAAGGAATATTCAAGATGGTTGGAAGCTTCCTTACTTTCAGTTTAAACTTGATTTCATAATTTGGATTAATGAGATAATAATCCTGGCCTATTATCGATAATTTGTTGTTTTCCAGAATTTTATGAAATCTTCTTATGCTGATTCTGGTGGCTCTGATTTCAATCAGTGTTGAAATTGTATCATCCGATTCGCCGAACATTTTCAAAATAGATCTAAAAGCCCTTGGTGGTAATAAATGAATGTAGGGCATATTACTTAAAAACTTACTGCTACAAATTTGCTGATGACCTCCAAAAGGCATTCGCCAGGGTGGAAAAGCAAAAAAAACCTTTCCTTCCGGCTTCAGGTATTTTTTCATATTTCCCAAAAATAACTCCTGATTAGGAATATGCTCAATTGTATCACGCATGATAATCAGGTCCAATGCAGCAATATCTCCGGGTTTTATATCATAGATATCCGCTGCAATCAGCGTCAGATTTGATTTCAGGGGGTGATTCTCATAAAATTTCTTTCCATTTTCAATCTTATTGGCGGCCATATCAATTCCAATAACCTTGCAACAGGATCAAGCAAACCAGTTTTAAACTTTTTGGGCAGTAGTGAATTAATATTGCGGTGAATTTGCTACTTTTGTGCGCGACCTTTAGATACTTTTCTGTTAGTGTAACCGGGCTATGATATGAATCATTTGTTTTTTTGGAATGCTAAACGGGAGAGCAGAAACGGGTCGGGCTGCAAAACAACGGGGATTTTAATTTTATGCATGCCGCAATAAACAAATATAATATGGTGCTATGCTTACAAATACAAAATATTGGGAAAATACCTATAAAGTAATACTGAAAGAATTACAGCCTTTTTTGACACTTTCTTATCTCATTGCTATTGGTATAGGAATGATTTTTACTTATCACAAGTATTCGACATTTGGAATTAACATCTTTGAATATGCGGATGTGTTCGATTTTTTAATTGCTCCGTTTTCCGATTTGAAAATACTGATATATACGGTTTTTTCTTTAACTATAACCTATCTGATTTTAAAATTTGATTTGATTGCCGAGCGGAAATATCCGACAGTATATTCAAAATCAGTTTTCGGATTAAACAAAAAAAACTGGTATAATTATGTTAGATATCCTTCGTTTGGACTCATATTTCTTCTTTACCTGTCTATTTCTGCTGATACATATGGGAAGATTTCAAAAAAACAAATTTTGGAACAACATCCAATTGAGGTCATTTTTTCAGATAGTCAGCGCCAAACAGGCAAAGTAATAGGGAAAACAAAAGAAGTGCTTTTTCTGGCAGAGGGGAACAGTGTTAATGCCATTCCGATAGCAGCATTTGTTAAAATGATTGAGGTGAAAAGATAATAATGTTAATACGGGGGAGTCGTTGTTAAAGGTAAAAATCACTGCTTGAATTAATTGATTGGTACCGATCTGCAAAAAATGCAAGCGGGATTTATTTCAATGTAATTTTCTTATGTGCTATTTTCCCTTTTACTACTTGTATTTCAACAGTTCTTCCTCCGCTGGCATGCAGCTTGAAGTGTACATCCTGCTCCACCGGCCAGGCGGGAAGCAACAGCAACTCGCCGGTTTCGGTTTCCTGCATCAACATTTCCTGCAAGCCGATCATGCCGCTACCCCCGTGGTTGTGATCGGGCGACCAGTCGAAGCCCGGGCCCCAAAAAGCAGGAAAACGGTAGGGGCCGTCGGCCAGCTTTTGCCGGTTGAGCTCCCAGGCCTCGGCGGTTAAACCCAGGCAGGCTGCAAAAATATTATCCTGTTTCCAGCCCACCGTGCTCCTGAACCGTACCGCATCCTCGTCGTGGTACCAGGTGTTGCGGGCCAGCATCAGGCTATCGTTGGCCACATTGAAATAGCGCCAGGGGAATACGGGATACAGCTGCGGAACCTCGGTATTGTTGATTCGTTCCCACGATAAGGCCGGCGCCAACATCCGCCGGCCGTCGCGCTCGCGAAGCGGAAGAGGAGGAATAAGTTGCAACAGCGAATCGATTTCAGTCATGCTCAGCGAATGTCCGGTTGCCGAAGCACCCTGTTCCGGGAGCCGGCCGTTCGTGTTACCGGCTTGCTTCACTTCTTTTAAAGTCGACAACACCCGCCTCAATCCCGCGATCGTATTGGCCGGATTATGGGCCATCTTGTACGTCTCGCAGGCCGAGCCCGGGTAGATGATCAACTGGTTGTTGCCATCCAGCTTTTTTCTTCCGCGTTGTTGGGCCCTCCAGGCATAATGGTTGGTGAAAAACAACACGGAACTCTCCACCAGCGGCAGGTACTTGCCGATATCGGCACCGGCATACCGGCCTGTCTCCAATATCATCTGGCAGAATTCGAGCACCGTTTCCCACTGGTACTCCAGCCATGCGTTGTACTCAATTCCTTTGTCGAAATCAGCCGGACGTTTCCATCCGTATTCCGAAGGATTGGGTAAACCGAAATTTTCCAGCTGTTCGGTGAAGCAGGCGCCTGCATGATTCCAGTAGGTGCGGGTGCGCAATTCGGCCATGGGTAGTATGTTCAGGTAGAAGTCGAACTGCGGTCTCATGAGTTCCGCATCGCCGCTTTTCAGCATCGGCCAGTACACCAGGCGCTGATTCTGAGCCGTGAACGTACCGCCGCCCCACTTCCGGTAATCCGGCGTAAAGACCTGGGTAGCGTCGACATATTCGGGATCGAAGGTAAATAGTCCGCCGTTGAACCGGGTGGGAGCCGATCCGTAGGCATTACACGCCAGCATATAGCGGAAGAGGGTGTAGTTACGGGCCATCGTGGCTGCCTCGCCGGTGGCGACAATAAAACTGCGCTCCCAGAATTGCCTCCACCATGCCTGTGTGTTGCGCCGGTCGTGTTTCCCGATAGCCGCCGCCGTCCGCTCCAGGGCCTGTTTCCAGTCGGCGATATCGGTGGTTTGTTGATTGTGAAGCACCAACGCGAAACCTCCGGAGCGCAGTGCCGGCCGGCTGATGAAGTTCCAACTCTGCCATGGGTGAGGGGTTGTTTCATGCAAGTGGGTGATCCCGGCAAACTCCAGTTCCTTGCTCATCAGCATCCCGCCGCTCACCAGGTTGGCCAGCGGATTATAAGGCGCTTCTTTCAATCCCTGTTGCTGCAACGCGACCTCAACCACGGTCTCCTGCGGATTCCGATGAAAAAAATACAGCCGCTTGCCTTGCACCTCCATCGAATCGCGACGCATCAGCAAGCCAGCAGGCGGCGCCCATTTGTAAGTGTTTTGCTGACTTTCGCCTTTCACGAGCGCCCGGTCGGCCGCACGCCAGCTTTCGTACGACACCAGCATCCTCCGTGGCGTTTTCGATTGCATACTACAATGAATCACAGGCTTATGTACATCCACCCAGATAAGCAATGTCGCATCGTCCGCTTTGATCTGCACCGAACCTTCCGAAAGTTGGAGTCGCTGCTCGAAGGCAGCGCTGCCGGCATTTCCCGCAGGAAAAGGAGTGGGCTGGAGCTCCACACGCATCCGTCCCAGCTTCAGCAAGGTATTGTTCTCGTCCCAGGCGCCGCTCCGGGCTATGTAAAAATACAGCACTCCGTTTTCGACCCATACATTTAACCCGATATCGCCGCCTCCGCAAGGCATCGATTCCGAGGAGTTACGGGAGGGACTCGTCCAGATATAATCCTCCGGAACAGGTGTTGCCGGATAGGCCGCCTGATCGGCAGCGAGGCCTCCGGGGTTGGAGCCGATAGCAGGCAAGCGGTTAGCTGCCGCCGGCTGAAGTACTAAACAGGCCAGTGCAACTGTGGTAACCAGTGCGGTATGAAACAGGCTCTTCATAGCTGATCTCATTATTCCCAGTCGTCGGAGCGAAACGACGATACGGGCAGTCCTTCGGTGCCGGTTAAGTCTCCCTTCACGTAATTGCCGAAGGCATAGCGCACTGCCACAGGCCGTTTTACCTGCTCGCTGTGTACATAAACCTTGCTGCGCACTATCCAGGCCCGGGCAGGATAGAAAACACGGTCGGCCCCGGCTACGGTAAACAGTTTCGATTCGCCGCCGGGAGCCGTGAGCCACATATCGGCTTTATCAAAACTCACGATCAGAGTATCGTTGCTGATTTCCATCGATTTGTATTCCGGGCTTTCGCTGGCAAATCCTTTCATGCCGTAGGTCTTTGCAAGTGCCAGCAAGGCCAGCCGTTCGCCGGCAAGTTGTTTGCAGGGAGGATGTATTCCTTCCTGCTGGCCGGCATCGAGCAATACGGCCATGCCGGAGGATGGAATGCTCTTGCTCGCGTTGAGTTGTGCCTCGCGTAAGTAGGCCGAGTTGATCACGGGTTGTCCCGGAGGGGTAATCAGGCTGTAATCGTAGGGTGCGATCTGGCAGTAATAAAAAGGCAGGACATCGCCGCCCCCTGGTTCGTGGGTGGTTCCGGCGCCTTTCCCGGCTTTTGCCGGCATTTCAGGTGTGATGCGCCATGCCTTTCGCCAGCCTTCCACCATCGTTGTGAGCATGGCCGTGTAGCTGTGGGCCCGGTCGTAATTGGTTTCACCCTGGTACCATATTATTCCTCTCACCGGGAAGCCGGTCAACGGTTGTACCATAGCATTGTACAAGGTGGTGGGAGTGCGGTTTTTTTCAATAATCGCCTGTTCGTTTTCCGGGATTTTTACTTCCGGAAAACCCGAAAGCATATCCTTGCTCATCCAGGCCTCCACGCTCGATCCGCCCCAGGCGCTCACCACCAATCCCACCGGTACATCCACCAGTTGGTGTATCAATTTGCCAAAATACCAGGCGGTAGCGCTGAATTCGCGTACCGTTTCCGGGTCAGCCTCCTGCCATTGTCCGTTTATATCGGTTTGCGGTGCGATGGTGGAGTTGCGCTTAACGGTGAAGAGCCTGATCGAGGGGTAACTGCTCTTCAGTATCTCCATGTTCGATCCCTCCACCGGCTGATTTTTAAATCCTTTCATCGGCATCTCCATATTGCTCTGTCCCGCACACAGCCACACTTCGCCCAGCACGATATTCATCAGGGTCAACTCCTGGCCGTCGCTGAAGCGAATGCTGTGCGCCTTCCCGTCGGCAGCGGGCGTAGGTACCCACAGGCTCCAGCTGCCGTCGGCCGCTGCACGGGTACTTTGTTTGCATGCCGCCCAGCTAGCCTGCATCGTCACCGTTTTTCCGGGCGTGGCCCATCCTCTGAAAAATGCCTTGGTGTTTTGTTGGATGACCATATGGTGGCCATACTGCGCCGGCAGACGGATAGCCGCAAAACTAACCACCGCGCCCAGCATGAATAGAGCAAAAAGTGAAATGTTACGTACTGTCATTGTTCTCTGTGCTTATAGGTTTAAAAATAGTAGACGCAGCCGGTTGTGTTTTGTCCTCTTCCCGGTGTGGTTCTGAAATCTTTTTTGTATTTTTGTGCAGTAGCCGCATAATCCTAGCATGTGAGTTCCATACGTCCCGTAAAAAAGTAAAACTATCGTATGAAATTATTCAACACCTTTTGTTTTATCTTCTTTGTTGCGCTGTTGTCGGGAAATGCAGTATTAGCCCGGAAGTCGTATCGACATGAAGCCCTGAAGGCCCAGCATGAACGAGATACGGCAACATGGATGAAAGCCTTGAAGTTTTATGGCGACTCGTTGAGTGAAGCCGGGGAATTTAACGCCAGCGATAGTATTTTAATTCGGGCCGTGTCGCTGGCTGTCGCGACCGCCGATCGTTACGAAACCGGAATTTTATATAATTTATTGGCTACCAATGCGAGTTATTCCGGTAACCGTCCGTTAGCCCTGAGTTATTATCATAAAGCCCTGAAAGAATTTTATGATATTCGTAACGCCGATAAAGTTGCTATGATTATGATGAACATGGGTTCGGAATATGAATATGCCGGCAACTTGAAATTAGCCATCGCCTACAAACTGAAAGCGCTCGAAAATAAAATTGCTTCGGGTAACCGTCGGAACCTCGATTATTATTATCAGCATATCGGACAATTGTTCAAGGAAACGGATGCCGATAAATGGGAAAAGTATGTCCGTAAAGCCTATGAGGTTTCGAAAACGCTGGAAGACAGTCGGTTTCATACTAAAGCGGCCATTTTTAACGACCTGGGAGGAATTTGTAAATTACGGGGGCGCAACGATGAAGCGTTAGCCTGGTACGATTCAATGTTGCATATTTCGGTGGCCAATAAGTATCTCACAGGGCAGGGAACAGCCTATTCGAACCGAAGTTTACTGTACATGAGTCAGCAAAAGTACGACAAAGCCTTGAACGACATCCTGAAAGCGATTTCAATTGCAGATAGTACAGGAAAAGTGTATGCCCAGATCCTCGATCGTATTCATGCGGCCAATATTCTTGAAAAGATGAAGAGATTTGATCTGGCCACGCAGTATGCTACCGGTGCTTTGGCAAAAGCGAAGGTATTAAAGTATTATCCGGAAGAAGAAAATCAGGCGCATTTGGCGTTGGCGCGTATCGGCGAGGGCTCGCGAAACTGGAAAATGGCTTACGAACATTACAACGCTTATAAAGAAGGAATGGATTCGCTTCGAAGTGCTGATGTTGAAAAAAACATGCACGATCTGGAAGTGAAATACCAAACGGCCGAAAAGGAAAAAGAAATCGAGCGGCTCGATTATGAAAACCGGATGAAAACAATTCGCCTGGAGCGTTGGAAAATGCAGCTGATTATGTTGGCTGTGGTCGTTCTGTCGTTGGCCGCTATCTGGTTTCTGTGGTCGCGGCGAAAACTCTCCGAAAACCGTAAACAACAGGCCGAATTGCGGGAGAAATTGCTTCGTTCGCAAATGAATCCACATTTTATATTCAATACGCTTAATGCTATTAATCAGTATGTTCAGGCCGATAAGAGCAGCGAAGCATCGGATTATCTTACCCGGTATGCCCGGCTTATGCGCCAGATTCTGGAATATTCTACTGAAAAGTATATTGTCTTGTCCGACGAGATTGAATTGCTCACCAATTACCTGCTGATGCAACAGTTGCGATTTGGGAATCGTTTTTCGGTATCTGTGCGAACCGAAGGTGATCTGGATCCTGAAAGCCTGGAAATTCCTCCCATGATTGCTCAGCCTTTCGTGGAAAATGCGGTGGAGCACGGTGTAAGAGGAGTTGAAAATGGCAGGATAGAAGTGGTGTTCGCTCTGGTGGGGAAAAAACTGATTCTTACGGTTACCGACAACGGTCGGGGTATACAGGAAAGCTCGCAGGAACATCGTTCGATGGCCCTGAATATTACTCGCGAACGATTGCATATGCAGGGAAATAGTGCCGATAGTTTGCTGATTGAAAGCCCGGTTCCTGAACTAGGTTGTGGAACGCGTGTTCGTATGGTCGTGCCCTGCAAGTATGATGCTGAAAGTTGATCGTAAAAAATATTACCTATGAAAATCCTGATTGCCGACGATGAAATCCCTGCCCGTAATCACCACAGACGGTTACTGAACGAATACTTCCCTGAATTACACCTCTGTGCCGAGGCATCTTCGGTGGAAGAGGCCTGGGACTCGATTCGATTGTTTAGCCCCGATTTGGTATTGCTTGACGTGGATATGCCCGATGGTTCGGCGTTCGATTTACTTCGTAAATTTCCGGAGATACCTTTCAGTATCATCTTCATTACTGCTCATGAAAAATACGCGTTGCAGGCGATTAAATTCAGCGCACTCGATTTTCTGTTAAAACCTTTTACCGAAGCTGAATTTGCCGATGCTATCCGTAAAGCGATTCGTAAACACGGCGCTTCCGAAACGGTACTTCAGTTAAAAACCCTGATGCAAAATCTAAACCCGGAACGAAGTGAGGAACGCATTGTTTTGAGAACAGCCAATTCGATTCATGTGGTAGCTCTGACAGAAATTATTCGCCTCCAGGCCGATGGGGCTTATACTACCTTCTTTTTTCAACACCGTAAACCGATCGTGGTGTCACATAACTTGAAAGAATACGATGGAATGCTTGCCGGTAAGGGTTTTGTGCGCTCGCATCAGTCGCATATGGTGAACCTTCGCCAGGTGAATTCCTTTCTTAAAACCGATGGAGGAGCACTGGCATTGGCCGATGGCTCGAGAGTGCCCGTGGCTACACGTTATAAGGAAAGGGTGTTGGATGCCATTGCACGGATTTAAATTTTTCACGGGCAGTTGTCAACTGCGTTGATGCTAATATCAACTGTCGGGATATTCTTTTTGATGACTATCTAATTTTGTAATCAGTTTTTCCTGGTGTAATTAAATTAATAGTTGATCATGATGAAACCTTATTCCTTTTTGTTGAGCGCTCTTTTTTTACTTCAGAGTGTTTTTTCGCAGGGTGATGTGAAAGTAGTTCACAACGAAACGGCCGGACTGCTCGGTCTGGAAGTATCGCAGACCGATTACGAAACGGTGAAGGTATTAACCGTTACCGGTAAACTCAATGCGTACGATTTTATTTATATTCGTAAATTCTTGTTGCTCGATTCGCTGAATTTAGCGGGTGTTACCATCGAAGAGTACGATGGGGAGGTGTATCATGTGAATAATTTTACCTTCTATGCAGCCAATGAATTTCCTCATGCCGGCCTTCGTAATTCGCCGGTTAAAAAAGTGGTTTTTCCTTCGGGGATTACTGCTATAGGTAAAGAAGCGTTTAAGAATTCGGGGCTTACCGGATCGGTTACGATTCCTTCCGGTATTACGAAGATTGATGCAGACGCATTTGGAAGGTGCGACGAAATTACCGGTGTGCAATTTCCCTCCGGGTTGCTTACTATCGGAAATGGAGCCTTTGCCGAATGTACCGGATTGCGCGATTCGCTGGTTTTTCCCGATGGATTGACGACTTTGGGCGATGAGGCGTTTTTCCTGTGTACCCAACTCCCGGGATACAGGGCTTTCCCCACTTCGCTCACACGAATTGGAACGTATGCTTTTCGCGAATGTGTGGCTATGAAACAGGAGGTGGTGTTGCCTGCTTCTATTCTATCGTTCGGAATAGGTAGCTTTATTTCTTCGGGTGTCACATCGGCTATCATCCTGCGCGATACCATTCCTTATGGTGTTTTTAACAATTGCCTTGACCTTGAAAAAGTCAGGTTGCCTGTGGCTAAGACTATCATGCCGGAAGCCTTCGTTTCGTGTAAAAAAATTAAAACTATTCATCTGCCTGCTACGCTTGTATCGATGGATGTCGATGCACTGGCCAATTGTACAGGACTTGATACTATTTTTTCCGATAATCCGATTCCTCCGGTTCTTGGCTATAGCTCGCTTTACGGAGTAAGCCGAACAACTTGTAAAGTGATGGTGCCTAAATCGGCTATAGAGCTTTATAAAGCAGCGCCTGTATGGAGCGAATTTGCGGAAAATATAGTGAACAATGATACACAGGCACCCTGTTTGGTTTTTCAATACCCGGGCACGCACAGTAGTGTAACTCTTACTCCTTCAGTACGATTGGATTGGAACGAAAAAGTAGCATTCACCGATTTGTTTTCGGTTCAGATTCTGAAGAAAAGCAACAACGAAATGGTGTATGCCTGGGGCAGTGGAAATCGGGTGAATACCGACAGTATGACTACCTATCTTGAACCTATTCGCTATACGAGCCTTTTGCCGGCAACAACCTACGAAGTGCTTATTGCAGCGGGGTCGTTCACCGATTTAAGTGGAAATGTTTTTCCGATTACCGATGCCCGGTATGAGTTTACCACCGGTACGGGCTCTTCTATTTCCACTCTTGATTTTAAGAAAAGTGAATATGCGCACAAGGGAACTCAACAACTCGGTTTTGTGAAATCTGCGATTCCCTGTATGTCGGACCTGATTGCCCAACGAACCTATTATACGCATCGTTTTTACAGTCGTGATACTTTTACAGAATCGGCTGTCGATTTTACGGTACAACAGTATACCGATGAATGTTTGTATGAGACTCCCGCCAACTATTCTTCGGTGCCTTATGCGTCGGCCGATACTACAGCGCTCGTGTTGTGGCAGGCTACCGAATATTCGTTGTATCCCTATTCTCAGAAAAAAGCCTGCTTTGATTTCTCCGGTTTTCCATCGGGTGCACGTATCACCGATGTAGTGGTTCGGGTGTCGGCCAATGCATTCCAGGGGCTGCGGAACGAGCTTTTTATCAAGACCTATTATTCCAATCAGACTGTCGGTTCAATGGCACTGAAAGGTACCGATAATTCCGGTTTTTTCGATTATGAATCCGATGCATACGGGAATAAGTATTATTATCGCGAGATTCATTTTCCGGTGCTCCCGGGCGAACAAATCGATTCGTTGGTGGTGGAACGCGACGGGCATCCGGTAGTGAAAATCATGCGCCTTCAGCTGTATTTCGAGGTGACCGCAAAACCGGTAGTAAATCTTGGACCGGATCGTGTTGTGTGTGCCAACAGCAACGAATATTTAGATGCCGGATATTTTCCCGGTGCGTCTTACAAATGGAGTACAGGTGCCAAATCGCAACTCATCCCTCTTAAAGGCACCGGCGATTATTGGGTAGAAGTGACGAATCAATTGGGCTCATCCCGCGATACCGTTCATATTGATACCTATGTAATGCCAAAGCATGCATTTAACGACTCTATTGTTTACAAATGTACGGGAGAAGATGTCACTCTGAGTGCTTATTATCGTCCGGAATATACCTATTTATGGAATACGGGAGCTACCACCCGTTCTATTGTCGTGTCGGCCGAAGGGCTTTATACCTGTGAGGTGTCGAATGGCGGTTGCACTATTATCGATAGTGTAGGAGTGGTGAATAAGGCCGTTAATCTGGTGTTTACGTTGTCGCCTTGTTGTGTGGCTGGTTACGACGATATTCAGGGAGAATTATATAAAAAGAATAGTTCCGATACCTACGATTTATACGATTCGATAATCATGTACGGAGATAGGGCTGTATTTAGCGGGTTACCCGATGGCGATTATATCTTCAGAGCTCACTTCCTTAAGTATTCCAACGGGACTGAGAATCCATGGGTCGATACCTATCATAATGGTGCAACTTCGTGGACTCATGCTACAGCTATACGGGTTGAATGCGATACCGATACTACTATCACTGTCCCACTGAAAACAAAGGCAGAAATTACCGATCTGGTTTCTCGTCGGACAGCTGGATTCGAAGTGCTTGTACATCCGAATCCGGTGGCAGAAAAAGCAATACTTACATTAAAAAGCGATACCGGCTCACCGCTTACCATTCGCCTGGTGGATTTGACAGGTAAACTGGTGATGCTCGAACGGATGGAGATGCAGCAGGGTGAATCTCGCTTTGAATTATTAAACCGTGGTTGGCAGGGCCTGTACTTGTTGCAACTTACCACTGACAAGGATACAAAAGTTCACTCAATAATATTTAAAGCTATGTAAACCAGGAATATCTGTTTTGTGGATTCAGAAAAGCGGGTGTCGTCGGAAAAGATGATGCCCGTTTTCGTTGTTGCCGCCCCGAAGTAGTTGCCGGTTGAACAGAATCGGATCGTGTGTGTTGTTTCTGTATAAAATGAATTTATCAGAAAGAAGATGATGCAAGTAAAACCGGATGTGGAATTCCGCAAAGCCACCGAAGCCGATCTCGACCGAATCTGGACGATCATTCAGCAGGCCATCCGCCGCCGTCGCGCCGATGGCAGTATTCAGTGGCAGGATGGTTATCCCAATCCCGACGTCATCGGCCTGGATATTCAAAAAGGGGCCGGCAATGTGGCGGTGGTGGATGGAGAGGTGGTGGCCTATGGCGTAATATTAATCAACGACGAGCCCGAATACGAGCGCCTTCACGGAAAATGGCTCACCGGCGGCGATTATGTGGCCGTGCACCGCATTGCGGTGGCCGATTCGCACCTGGGGCAGGGCCTGGCGGCAGCCATGATGCAACATGCTGAATATAAGGCGCGCGAATGGAATGTGGCGAGTGTTCGCGTCGATACCAATTACGACAACCATGCCATGTTGCACATTTTCGATAAGCTCGGATTTATCTACTGCGGCCAGGTATACTTTCGCGGTTCGCCGCGCCGCGCCTACGAGAAAGTGCTTGTGCCTTGAAATTTTTTCGTAATTTTGTAGCTGTGTCCGAAGGCTGGCTTTAGTCGCCGCTGTTCAGGGCAATGAGGTCGAATCTTTTTTTTAATTAAGTTGTAAAATATGAAAGTTCTAGTTCGTAGTGTATTGCTGGCACTGATGGTGCTCCTTGCGCCTTCGGTGGAGGCGAAAAAACCGAAGACACTTCAGTACGATAACCCGTTGGCGCTGCAACGTGCCGACCCGTTCATCGCCCGTGCCGACGGGATGTATTATTTCATCGCTACTGTTCCCGAGTACGATCGTATAGAGATTCGTAAATCAAAAACCATCAACGGAATCAAAACGGCCGAGCCGGTAGTGGTGTGGCGTAAAAAGTCGCAGGGTCCTATGGGAAATCATATCTGGGCGCCCGAATTGCACCGTATCGGCGGTAAGTGGTACATTTATTTCGCTGCCGGATCGGCCGAAGAGAAGTGGAAAATCCGTATGTATGCACTCTCCAACCCTTCCAAAGACCCTACAAAAGGGGTATGGACCGAAGAGGGGCAGGTGAAAAGCAATATCGATCAGTTTTCGCTGGATGCCACCACCTTCGAACACCGCGGCCAGCGCTACATGATCTGGACCGACCGTGCTCCGGCTGCGAAAGTGAATACCAGCTTGTTTATTGCAAAAATGATTAATCCTACCACCCTCGATTCGAAACAGGTGGTGATTACAACTCCCGAATATCAATGGGAAGAAAGAGGTCACCGGGTGAACGAAGGCCCGGCGGTTCTGATCCGTAACGGAAAAGTATTTGTCGCTTTCTCGGCCAGCGCCACCGATGCCAATTATTGCATTGGGTTGTTGTGGGCCGACGAGAATGCCGATCTTACCGAAGCTTCGTCGTGGAATAAACTTCCCGAGCCGGTGTTTTATACCAACGAGCGCCTGAAACGTTTCGGGCCCGGTCATAATAATTTCGTCAAGGCCGAGGATGGTAAAACCGATTTGATCGTATACCATGCCCGCGATTATAAAGACATCAAGGGCGAACCGCTCTACGACCCGAACCGGCATACCCGTGTACGGGTGCTGCGCTGGACGGCCGACGGCATGCCCGATTTCGGTCAGGAACGCGACGATAATGAATAAACTTCCTGCTGTATGAAATCGCTTGAAGCATTAAATGCGCTCACGGCTTCCAACCTGATGGGACATTTCTCCATCGTGTTCGTGGAGATCTCGGAGGCTGCCCTCGTGGCGTTGATGCCTGTGGATGAGCGGCATGTGCAACCCTTCGGACGGCTGCACGGCGGTGCATCGCTGGCGCTGGCCGAGTCGGTGGCAAGCGCGGGTTCGTGGGCTTTGCTCGACAACGACCGCGCTGCCGTGGTGGGGTCCGAAGTAAATGCCAGTCATGTGGGTACTGCGCGCGCCGGATCGGTGGTTACCGCTTCGGCCAGGCTCCTGCACCGCGGCCGCCTGCACCATGTGTGGGAAGTGAAAATCACGGATGAAGGAGGAAAACCGGTATCCTACTGCCGGGTTACCAATACTATTGTTATACCAAGCTGAATGTCGGAGATTGATTCAACCGGATTGTTCGATCTGCTGAGAGAACGACATATTCCTTTTGCGCTGTACCGGCTGCCCGGCGATGCGCCTGCACGGCTGATGCTGCAATATTCGTCGATGCCCATGGAGCTCGCCGATGTGGCTGAATTACCGTCGCTTCCGGGCTTTCTGATGGCGCCCTTTCCCGTCAACGGAGGAGAGTCCACCTACCTGCTTCGTCCCGATATCGAATGTGCGGTGGACGAAGCCCTGCTGTTGGCCGGCGATCAGCTGCGCTCCTGCACGCTGTTTCAACATCTGCCTTTTCCCGGCAATACAACCGCGACGGTCACCCGCGATGCGTATGTAGAACGGGTGCGGACGGCTGTGGATACCATCCGGAAAGGCGAGTTTTCCAAAGTTATTATCTCGAAAAGCAAGCAGTTGCAACGTCCCGAAGGTTTTCGGCCCGAAAAGCTGTTCGACGATTTGTGCAAGGCCTATGCCCACGCCATGATTTTTTACTGGCAGCTGCCGGGCGTGGGAAGCTGGCTGGGGGCTACGCCCGAAATTTTAATGAGCGAGACGGATGGACGTATTGTAACGTTATCGCTGGCCGGCACCCAGGCTGTGGGAAGTGGGGCCGTGGAGAATACCTGCTGGGGCGTTAAGGAGATTGCCGAACAGGCCTTTGTGTCGCGCTATATTGTTCAATTGCTCGATAAGATGGGCGTGGAGGATATGGTGATCGACGGGCCGAAGAATTTCAGGGCCGGTAATCTGGTACACCTCGCTACGGCTTTTGAGTTTGATGCGGATCACCTGAGGGTTTCGCGCGGAAGATTCGCGGCGGCCCTGTATCCTACGCCGGCCATCGCCGGATTGCCGCGCGACGAATCGCTACGGTATATACAGGCATCGGAAGGCTACAACCGGAGTTACTACAGTGGATTGGCCGGACCGGTACGCATGAGGCAGGAGACACATTTGTATGTCATGTTGCGTTGCATGCAACTTTTCGACGATCAACTTGTTTTCTACAGCGGGGCCGGGATTACCGCGAGTTCGGATCCCGAAAAGGAATGGCAGGAAACGGAGAATAAAATGAAAACGCTGCTTAATGTAATCGATGATTGTCAATTATAAGAGTGGCCTGCGATTAATAATTAATATGTACTGATTTTGTTCCGACTGGATATCAAACATTTGGCTGCGATTTGTGCTGCGTTGGGAGTGCGCAGGGCTGTGATAGCGCCGGGTTCGCGTAATACGCCGCTGACCCTGGCCCTCACGGCGCAACCCGGAATCGCGTGTTTTCCGGTGACCGATGAGCGGTCGGCGGGATTTTTTGCACTGGGGATGGCCCAATATTCCCGCGAACCGGTGGCGCTGGTGTGTACCTCGGGCTCTGCGGTGCTTAATTTTGCTCCTGCGGTGGTGGAAGCGTACTATCAAAACCTGCCGCTTATCGTGATTACTGCCGATCGTCCTTCGGAGTGGATCGATCAGTCCGACGGACAGACCATCCGCCAGCAGAATATCTATGCCAACTACATAAAAGGATCGTTTCAGCTCCCTACGGACCGGGACAGGGAGCCCGCCCAGGCGGGGAATGGTGTTTCCAGTTCTGCAGCGACAGCTGCTTTTTCCGACCGGATCGTGGCTCAGGCTATCGATACCGCCCTTCAATTTCCCCGCGGACCGGTACACATCAATGTGCCTCTTTCCGAACCGTTGTATGTCGACATGCCCGGCCATACTCCTCCGCCCCGTATTCTGCGCACCTTAGCCACCGACACGCTGCCTGCTGCCGAAACCGCCGGTTTGTTCGTGTCGTCGTGGAACAAAGCGTCGAAGCGGATGATTGTGGTCGGCACAGGGCATCCGGATGAGGCGGTGAACAGCTTGTTGAATGCGATTGCCGATACGACAGAGACCCTGGTGATAGCCGAAAATCTTTCCAATATCAACGGTCCGGGTATTGTTTCCACGCCTGATTTATTCTTTGCAGCACTGATTGAGGATGAAAAAGCGGCTCTCCGCCCCGATATGCTGGTTACCATCGGTCATTCGGTGGTGTCGAAGCAATTAAAAATCTATTTGCGAACGTACCAGCCGGCCGAGCATTGGCAGTTGCAGACGGAGCTGCCTTATGCCGACACCTACCGGGCGCTCACGCATATCGTGCCGGTGAAAGGGAGCCGGCTGTTGGAGCTGGTGCTTCCCGGCCGCGGTCGTGACGTTGGACCTTCTTTTGTCACAGAGGAAAAGCTGCCGGAGGTGATGTCCGGCGCAACGCGTACCTACCGGTCGCTCGTTTCCTCGGTATCCGGACGTATCCGCACCCTTTCGTCGGCTTACTTCCGCCGACTGCCGCACTGCGATATCGCTGTGTTGCGCGATTTGCTCCCGCTTGTTCCTCCGGGCTGGGTGGTGCAGCTGGCCAACAGTACCCCGGTGCGGATTTCGCAGTTTTTTGATACGCGAGCCGATCTCCGGTATTTCTGCAACAGAGGCACTTCGGGGATCGAAGGCAGCGTGGCTACGGCCGCCGGTTCGGCCCTGGCTTCAGGATTGCCCACCTTGTTCATCTCCGGCGACCTATCATTTTTATACGATTCCAATGGTTTGTGGAATACCAACTTTCCGTCGAACCTTAAAATAGTAGTCCTTAATAATGAGGGGGCTAATATTTTCAGCATGATTGGCGACCAGCAAGTGATCGAACGATGCCAGCCTTTTTTCGATGCGTCGCATTCGGTCGATTTGGAAGCCCTATGCAAGGCCTACGGGATTGAATACCGGCGATTGAGCGGCGAACCGGCAACTCCCGATCCGGGGCCCATTCATGCGATGCAATCGCGTGCTGCGGCAACAGCTTTACAAACTTTTGCCGGCTTTCTGGCCCTTCCCGGCGCGGCAGTGCTCGAAGTACGCACCGATCGCGCCATCAATGTAAGTTCTTATAAGCAATTATTTAAAACACTACAATAAAATGAGAAACTGGACTACCATTAAAGAATTTGAAGAAATTAAATTTGAATACTTCGAAGGGATAGCGAAAATTACGATCAATCGCCCGCGTTACCGCAATGCATTTACGCCCGATACCATCAAGGAAATGATTCAGGCGATGGCCTTTTGCCGCGATAGTCAGGATATTGCTACGGTGGTGATTACCGGCGAGGGCGATAAGGCTTTTTGTGCCGGAGGCGATCAAAACGTGAAGAATATTGCAGGCTATATTGGAAAAGATGGGGTTCCCCGTCTGAATGTACTCGATTTGCAAAAAATGATTCGCAGTCTGCCCAAGCCGGTGGTGGCCATGGTGAATGGTTACGCCATTGGGGGCGGCCATGTGCTGCACGTGGTGTGCGACCTGTCGATTGCCTCCGATAATGCTATTTTCGGACAAACCGGTCCCCGCGTCGGAAGTTTCGATGCCGGTTTCGGTTCGTCGTTTCTGGCCCGGGTGGTGGGACAGAAAAAGGCACGCGAAATATGGTTCCTGTGCCGCCAGTATTCGGCAGCCGAGGCGCTGGAGATGGGGCTTGTAAATACCGTTGTGCCTTTCGATCGGTTGGAAGATGAAACGGTGAAATGGTGCCGGGAGATGATGCAGCTCAGCCCGTTGGCGCTGCGTATGATCAAGGCCGGCCTGAATGCCGAACTCGACGGACAGGCAGGTATTCAGGAGCTTGCAGGTAATGCAACCATGTTGTACTACATGACCGAGGAAGCCCATGAAGGTAAAAAGGCTTTCCTCGAAAAACGCAAGCCCGATTTTAAAAAATACCCGAAACTCCCTTGAGGTCATAATTGTGAATTATCGGTGCTCGTGTAGTTGCACACCCTTGGATAAGTAACAATTTACAAGTTAAAAAATGAAATACTGGATCGAATCCATGCGCCTGCGAACCCTTCCGCTGGCGCTGGCCAATACAATTACCGGGAGTGCACTGGCCTGGGCGGCGGGAGCGTTCCGCTGGCCGGTACTGGTGTTGGCAGCCTTTACTACCTTGCTGTTGCAGATTTTGTCGAACATGGCCAACGATTACGGCGATTTTAAAAACGGTAAAGATACGGCCGAACGCATTGGCCCGCGCAGAATGGTGCAATCGGGGAAAATAAGTCCGAAGGCAATGTTGCGGGGAATTGTGGTGGTGGTAGTGCTGGCCATTGTCTCCGGTGTGTGGTTGCTGGTCGAAGGCTTCTCGAACCGTGCGGGATTGACAGCCGATAATTTACCGTTGATAATTGTCTTCGCCGTATTGGGGCTGGGTGCTATTACCGCTGCGATCAGGTACACGGTTGGAAAAAATCCCTACGGATACAAAGCCCTGGGTGATGTGTTTGTGTTTCTCTTTTTTGGTCTGGTGGGAGTGATTGGAACTTATTTCTTACATGCCTTTCATTTTCGCTGGTCTTTGTTGTTGCCTGCATCGGCCATTGGTTTTTTGAGCGTCGGTGTACTCAACCTGAATAACCTGCGCGATTACGAAACCGATAAAAAAACCGGGAAACGAACGCTGGTGGTGGCATTCGGAGTGCCGAAAGCCCGTTTGTATCACGCTTTTTTGTTGCTGGGAGCTTATGTCGCCGTAAGTATTTTTACCTTGCTGGAATATTCCGGCTATTGGCAATGGATTTTCTGGGCGTCGTTCCCTTTGATGTTCAAAAACCTGAGGGCCGTTCAAACCTTTACGCAACATGTACAGTTGTTCCCCGAACTCAAACGCTTGTCGATGGCCAGTTTATTATTTGCTGTTTTGTTGGCGTTGGGATTAATTATTCAATAAGATGGTAAAAGCCAGCTATTTCACCCGTACGTTCGATTTTAAGTTCCCGGCCGGAACTTCACGGGGCGTTCTGCTTCAAAAAACTTCTTCGTTTCTTGTATTGCGGGATGATTGCGGCGATTATGCCGGCGTTGGCGAATGTTCTACGATCCCCGGTTTGAGTCCCGACCCGATGGAACGGTACGAAGCAAAATTACAGGAGCTTTGTGAGGCCATAAACCAGGGAAATCGTCTGGACGAGGTGGATCTGACTGAATTTCCGTCCGTCCGGTTCGGGTTGGAAATGGCCATGCAGGAGGCGCTACAGCGAAAAGTTGAAACAAAAAGCAGATCCGGTTACGCCTCTTGCGACGATTTTCTATCTGCCCCCCACCTTCTTTTTCCTTCCGATTTCACCCTCGGTAAACAAGGGATCCCTATCAACGGGTTAATCTGGATGGGCGACAAACAGTTTATGCAACAGCAAATTGCCCGTAAACTCGACGAAGGCTATCGCTGCCTGAAAATGAAAGTGGGGGCGCTCGATTTTGATACCGAACTCGATATTTTAAGGGCGGTCCGGCGTCATTTTTCGCCCGGATCGCTGGAGCTCAGGGTGGACGCCAACGGAGCGTTCCCGGTTGAGAGGGCCCTGGATCAATTAAGTGAGTTGGCGCCATTTCAACTGCACTCCATCGAACAACCGATTCGTAGGGGACAGCCCGATGCGATGGCTTCATTGTGCCGGACATCTCCCATTCCCATTGCCCTCGATGAAGAGCTGATTGCGTACCCACCTCATCGGGCGGAAGAATTATTGCGTTATATCCGACCTGCTTATATTATTCTGAAACCTTCGTTGCTGGGCGGTTTCGCCGGCGCACAACGATGGATTGATGCGGCCGGTGCTACCGGTACCGGGTGGTGGGTGACTTCGGCGCTCGAAGCGAACATCGGGCTGAATGCCATCGCACAATGGACCTTTACCCTGGGAAATCCGCTTCCCCAGGGATTGGGCACCGGGCAGTTGTATACGAACAATATACCCTCGTGGCTCGCTATAAAAGACGCACAGGTAATTATTACTGGTTAGTGGTTATTTGGGGGCGCTCATAACTTTTGCTATGCTTTTAATCGATAATTAACAATTCATGAAATTAACGTTCACAACTACTTCTCCTTCCCTGATTCTGGCAGCCGTAAAGGAACTTGCAACCGAAGCCTGGCAACAGGAAATTGTAGGTTTTCTGGAACAATGGTGCGACGACCGTTCGTTTGTAGAGCTTAAAACTTCAGGATCGACGGGCGAGCCCAAACTGATTCAGATGCCCAAGCAAATCATGTTGCGGTCGGCTCAGATGACCAATGCTTTTTTCGGACTCGACGAGTCGAGTGTAGCACTGCTTTGCCTGCCTGCTTCGTATATCGCGGGTAAGATGATGGTGGTGAGGGCTATAGCCGGAATGTATACCCTCGTTGCTGTTAAGCCTTCCTCCAATCCGTTTGAAGAAGTGGCGAGCTTGAAAATTGATTTTACCGCTATCACGCCGTATCAGCTGACGCATTCTTATAAAACGATCTCGTCGCTTTCCATCACGAATATAATCATAGGGGGAAGTCAGGTGACTCCTGCTATGGAGGGTTTGATAAGAGATTGGCCCATAGCTATATACGAAACGTTTGGGATGACCGAAACCGCCTCGCATATTGCAGTGCGAAAACTGAACGGCGCCGATAAATCGGAGTATTTTAGAGCTTTACCGGGTGTAGGGTTGAGTGTGGATCAGCGGGGCTGTCTTGAGATCGTTGCACCGCATCTTTATACCGGTACACTGGTTACGAACGATTTGGTGGAACTGCACGATCCGGATCTGTTTCGTTGGCTCGGCCGATACGACCGGGTGGTGAATTCAGGAGGAGTGAAACTTTTTCCGGAACAGATTGAACGTAAATTGCACGATCTGATTGAGTTGCCGTTTTTTATCAGTGCGCTTCCGCATCCTGCCCTGGGTGAGCAGTTGGTACTGGTTGTCGAAGCAGGCGAACTGTCGGAAGAAATTCAAAAAGAACTGGTTGCGTCGATGAAAAACCGGTTGGGACGTTATGAACTTCCGGGTCGGATTATCTGTATCCCTGAGTTTGTGTATTCGACTGGAAATAAAGTATTGAGAAATGAAACCTTGAAAAAAAGAATCGGGCACTGATTTTTGCATCCTTCTTCCTGATATTTGTACTTCCATCTCGCCGGTTTTCGCGCATCTTTGCACTGTAAATCAGGAAGTATGAACCGAAAGAATTTTTTAAAACTGATGGCCCTGGCGCCACTCACAGCTGCAGCGATGAAAATAAATGAATTGAGTAAGCTTTTTGAAGCGGGAACCAACTCCGAAAAGATGCCGGTATTGTTTCTGGGGCACGGTAGTCCGATGAATGCCATCGAAGAAAATGAATTTGTAGCGGGTTTCCGGGAAATGGGAAATCAATTGCAGAAACCGGATGCTGTCTTGTGTATCTCGGCTCATTGGGAAACGCGGGGAACCTATGTGACGGCCATGTCGAAACCGCGTACCATTCACGATTTTGGCGGATTTCCGCGCGAATTGTTCGAAGTTCAATATCCGGCGCCGGGTAGTCCGGCCCTTGCCGAAGAAACGCGTCGACTCATTACCGCTACCGAGGTGGGAATGGATCACAACTGGGGACTCGATCATGGAGCGTGGAGTGTGATCAAGCATTTGTATCCCGATGCCGACGTTCCTGTTATTCAGATGAGTATCGATTATTCCAAGCCGGCATCCTATCATTACGAACTGGCAGGTCAGCTCAGGGCATTACGGAACAAAAATGTGTTGATTGTGGGAAGTGGAAATATGGTGCATAATCTGCGTATGGTGGATTGGCGCCGGCTGAACGAAACCTTTGCCTTCGATTGGGCACAGGAGGCCGATACGAAAATGCGTGCATGGATTCGATCGGGGAATCATGAGTCGCTTATCGATTTCCGTAGCCAGGGCCGTGCTTTCGACCTGGCCATCCCCACTCCCGAACATTATCTGCCTTTGTTGTACGTACTGGCGCTTCAGGATAAAAACGAAGAAGCGGTATTGTTTAACGATAAGCCGGTGGCCGGAGCGCTTACCATGACTTCGGTGAAAATCGGCTAAGCCGCCGCATTTGCCGACCGGGCCGGTTGTGTTGGGAGCAATCGATTGATTCCCTGGTCAGGGCGAAACGATCCGTATTCCCTTCACTCCTGCCGGTTCTGTTTCGCGCTCTTTTTTCCGGTACTTACCATTGGTCCAGATGCCTTCGAAAGGAGCTACTCCCAGATCGTTCCCCAGCAGGGCATTGGCCCATGTATTGGTTACCTCCAGTTCGAGGATGTTGCTGCCTTTTTTAAGTGCGTTGCTAATATCGATCGTGTAAGGCTTGGTCCAAAGTGTGCCACAGTCGGTGCCGTTGATGCGTATAGAAGCCAGGTTGTAGAGTTCCTGAAATTCGAGTTTTGCACCGGTAGCTGTTCCATCCCATTCAAATTGGGTGCGATACACCACCGAACCTGAATAATAACGGATACGGGGGTCGGTGTGGCTCGACCAGTCAAAAAGAGAATCGGAGGTTATGATCAGGCGATTTCGAACAAAATTCAACTGCCAGGGCCGGTTGTCTAACGAAAGAGAACGACGCGTAGTAACCTGTAACTGCGGCGAGGGTTCGTCCTCTTCCGGGAGAAAAACGATAAAAGCCGAACCGTATTCTGCCAGAGCGAGCTTAATCTGCGTTCGTTCTCGTTCTCGTTTCCATTCAAAATAGAGTTTTGCGCCGCTCACCGGATCCCAAACCTGAGGGGTAAAACGGTCGGTCCGCAACGAAATAGTGAGCTCGCGCTGCTTGTTCTGCTGGTTGGAAATGAAATAGATGTCGGTGTTTTTATCCCGGCGGTGAGTCCAGGCGATGGCTTCGGGAGCGATAAGGTCGGGGGCGGGAAAGGTCTGCGCCGACGAACCGGCCGGCAATATTGGAATATTCACACCTTCCTGGCGTAGTTCCTTCATTTTTTGATTCACCGCTTCGCTGTAGTGCTTATTTTCCGGAAAAACCACCACCTCATACGCCGCACCTCCGGGAAAAACCATTTTCCCGTTTTCGGTTTTAGCCAGTCTTACGAGTGCATCTTTGTTGAACGAATCATAGGAATAGCCATTCAACGGATCCACCCACTGGGTAGGATCGAAAATATGGGCGCTATGAAATACGCCGGCAGGCAGTTCGCGGATGGGTTGCCCCAGGTTGGCCATCCGGACAGCTTCTTCCCTTAATTTCGTTTCGCCGATAAGTCCGGGCAGAAGTTCGGTTAATTTGTCGGGAGTCAGAGCACGGCGGGGCATCTCTTCTCCTGTAAAGACGGCGATATCCACCACCGGGTGTCCCACTTGCAACAAAGCCTGCGTGCGGGTTATGTAATCGACAAAGGCTTTACCCTGCTTCCACCAGGTCTGATCGCGCTGAAAATACAGTCCGATGCCGTCGAGCGTAGTGCCGGGGGCTTTATCGGTATAGGGGTTATGCACAAACACATGAAAAAAGAGTTTGTTGAGACCCATTGCAAAATTGCGTTCCAACAGGGGTTTGAGCATTGCCGGATGTTCGTTCCAGGTGGTGCGCAATTGGGTAAATCCTTCTCCCTGAATAATATTTTTTCCATAGATTCGGGCACCGCTGATGGCATCGAGCATATCGTTGGGTTTGTCGTGAGTCGGACTGTTCAGCCAGAATTCGCCCATCGGCAAATCGACGTGCCGGAAATGTTCCATTCCGTCGCTCATCATAGTAGGGGCGACACATTCGGCCGAAAACCGGCAATTATAGGCCCGGGCGTTTTTCGAAAAGGTCTTGAAAAAAACGTCCTGTACCAGTTCGTTGATGGTGGTGCGCACATCGAGCAGTACTTTTTCGCTTTGTTGCCCGTTTTCCAATGGAAATCCTGCCATCACGGGCAACCAGGGCATCAGGTCGTAGCCCCGGCGGCGCTGAAATTCCTGCGCAAACTGCTGGCTCCAGTTCTGACTGCCGCACTCCCAGCTGTCGATGTGCATATGGGTGAGCACCCGCCGGGCCAGTTCGGGGTCGGTGGAGGTAAAAGCGGCGGCGAACCAGTTGTCGAATTGTTTCTGTACGGCTTGTTCCGAAAATTTATCGCATTCGAGTCCACGTCCGGCCCCACCGGTGGCATTGGTATGGCCGGTGGAGGTGTGTCCGAAACGAAGGACGCGCCAGTGGCCGGGCGGAAGGGTAAATGTGAAATTATCGTCGGCTATAGGATTGGAGTGTTGCGGTCGGCCGGCTGCTCCGTGAGCGGTGGTCGCACCCACCGGGATTCGTAGTACCGAGCTCACGGGCGGGATATTCAGGTTTTCGGTTTTGTTCCCCGACCGTTCTTTTCTCCACACCAGTCCCGATTTGCCTTCCCACTGTGCAATCCGTGCCTGGGAGCTTAGTTTGATTCCGCCGATGCTCAGCCGGGGACGCCACTTGGCGGCATCCAGCTCCTCACTGCCGGGCTCGGTGCCTTCGGGGGTCCAGCGAAAACGGAAATAACGGGCTTCAACCGGGGGAATGGAATAGGTATAGTTAAAACCGGTGTTTTGCCAACCTTGCCGCGGAGGCTCGAGTTGATAATGTTCGCGAAACAACTGTCCGTCGTTACTCACCAGTAACCGAAGCCGTTGCGACTGCAGGTTGTTGCCCGATGGGATAATTTCGAGCGACTGAAGCAGATGGCTTTCGGGGTATTCGAACTGGATGTAACAGGGGTCGCTGGCCCGGAAAGCTCTGCCTTTCAGGGTGAAGGGTGCCGGATCTTCGGGATTGTCGGAGCTGATGAGAGGGCGGGCAAGTGCGATGTCGCGGAACAGGAGAGATCCGGCCGGCATTTTTCCCCCTTGGGTTGCATCTGTTTTCCCCTGTACCGGCACCGCATACACCGCCACATCGCGGTAATAGCCGGCAAGGGTTTCGGGTCGACGGAGCTGCATGTTTATCTTTTTACCTCCCTCCACAATGGTGTCGGTCCACACCAGTTTCTGCATCGATTCTTCGGGCCTGATCCACGAACCTCCCGCCAGGGCGAAACCATCGCTGATGTGCATTCCCAGCTTCAGGTTCAGACTATCGGCCTTGTGCATCGCGAAGCGGATCATCTCCCACCAGGCCGGAGTGAGTTGATCTACTGCGCCCGCATAATCGGTACCTTCGGTGCCCCGTATGGTCATCAGGTAGGCTCCGCCGAGACCGATTTCTTTCATCGCTTCCAGATCGGCAGCTATTCCGGCTTTCGATACGGCGCCATGCATCCAGTACCAGAAAGTCCAGGGGCGCGCTTCGTCGGGAGGATTGGTGAAGGTGTTCCAAAGCGATGACCGGCTGGCGGACTGCGACACAACATTTCCTGTGGCAAACGCGATGGCTGGATGCCAGCACAGCACAATTGCCAGTGCGATTGATTGTAGGTGACCGGGCTTCATTTTCATCTTACCTGAATTTCAAAATTATCCTTCCTGTTTGATCGCCCTTGGCCCATACCGGTTGCGACGATGGTCCGATCAGATCGGTGGTATTCACTTTGTTGCGTACGGCCGGAATAACGTTCAGTACCGAAATCCCTGTTTCGGGAAGGGTGTACAACAGCCGGTCGCGGCCATCGCGGGGCTGATATACACCGATATAACTTTCGGGTGTTTCGTTGTACAGCGTTATTGCACCTTCGGCAGTCGTGAAATGCATTGCTTCCACTCCGGCAAAATAGCCTTTGAATTCGGGATAGGTGAAGGATTCGCCCGGAACCGGATCGTTGTAATCGGTTTGCCACCAGTCGTACACCGGACCCTGCAGCCTGTTTTGCCACACCCGGTAGGGGCCCTTGCCCAGCCAGCGTTTGCTCTGCATTTTTTCTTCGGGGTAATCGAATTGAATACCCATTAAATCGACCACAGCATTGAAATTGTAGCGGTAATCGAGTTCAACGGTGCCGTCGGTATGAATAGTCCAGTTGGCTTCCTGTAGGTTTCCCAGGCGATACGAAGCCTTTATTTTTAAGAGGTTGTTTTCTGTGCTAATAGTAAATCCTGTAAATCTCCCGGCATCTTCGAAGCGGGTATAGGTACGCTCTTTTTGACGTGAATGCTCGTCATCGTGGTTGTAAAACTGGTCGAAGGATCGATCGGCCCGTCGTGCAGCTACAAAACGGGGTCCATTACCCAGGTTGATCGTGCGCTGGCCGATTTTGACTTGTGTTAATACTCCTTCTTTCTTTGAGAATATAAACTGTTGGTTGTGAGTGGAAACAGTTAAGTGTACGGAGTCTTCGCGCCAAAGCGGTAGGGTGGAAGGAAGGCTCTCCATTTTCTTTGCTGTGCCGTTTTTCAACCGGTATGTCCAGCGCCAGAGCTCCTTTCCACGGTAATCGTAAGCAGTTAAAAACAACGCATCTGCTGCTGCCGGTGTTCCTGTTTTCAAGGTTCCGCTTGTGCCCGGTGCGATATCCGGACCTTTGCAAGTTCCCTGTTTTACAACTACTTTCTTTCCTTTTTCATCGCGAATGTCCGGAAAATTGACGTACTGCCATTCAAAACGGGTGGTGTTTATATTCAGAAAATTATACCGGTTTTCAATGGTGAAGCCAACTTCGTTTTCAAGTTGATGTGCCACGATTTGCACCGGATTCCAGATTTCTTTCACCGTATAATAACTACCTTCTTTTTCGTGATGCGGACCTACAATTCCATCGGCACCGTAATTTCCCATATTATCGATATAGCCGTCTTTATCGGTGCGTTTCACTCCTTCGTCGGCCAGTACCCACAAAAATCCGCCGGCGCAACGGGGATGCGAGCGCATCATCTCCCAGTAATCGTACAAGCCCGCACCATGACCGCCATCGTACAATCCATGTAAAAACTCGGTGGGCATAAAGATCTCCGGTAAACGCATATACTCCTGCGATTCGCCGTAGGAACGGTAATGCATGGTTTCGAAGCCTCCGAAATTGCCCTGCGGATGAAGTACCGGGCGTTGTTGCAGGTCGAACCGGCCAAATACCGCATCGAGTTCGGTGTTCCATCCTTTTTCGTTGCCATTGGCCCACCAGATTACCGAAGGGTGATTCTGGTCGCGCTCCACCATCGACCGGATATGCCCTGTTCCGGTAGGCGTATCGTATTTTCCATGCCAGCCGCCCAACTCGTTCATCACATACAAACCCAGCGAATCGCAGGCCGCCAGAAACTCCGGATCGGCAGGATAATGCGATAGGCGTACCGCATTCATATTCATACTTTTAATTAATTCCACATCGTGGATATTGAATTGCCGCGATAAAGTACGGCCTGTTTCGGGCCTGAAACTATGGCGGTTGACGCCACGGATATTCACCTTTACCCCGTTGATGTACAGGCCATCGCTCTCGCGCACTTCAATCGAGCGAAATCCGAAAATCTGATTCTCGGTATGAATGATGTTACCATTGTCATCGGTGAGCGAAAAAACAGCTTTGTACAGCGTAGGCGTTTCGGCTGTCCAGCATTCCGGATTCGCAAGCTGCAGTTCGGCAAGCACAGCATCGCTTCCCTCTTTCAGTTGAAAGGTTTTACTGATGAGCGCTTTAGCCGGATGTGTGTTCTGATTTGCCGAAGCCGGCTTTTTAGCAGCCCGACCGGAAGCTCCCAGCGGGTCGTGACCGCCTTTGCTCACCGGCCCGAAAATCTCCACGTTGAGCGCTTTAGCCACTCCGGCCCGGTTCAAGCCGGCGCGAAAGCGGAAACGGCCCGACATTCCCGCATCGATGGCGATATTCTGCACATGTACTGCCGGTTTAACCTCCAGAAAAACAGGCCGGAAGATACCGCCGAAGTTCCAATAATCGGCACGCCGTTCCGCCAGGTTCACTCCGGCGTTGGTACTCTCTTTTGCCACCGTCACCTCCAGCAGGTTAGTGGCCCCGAACTTCACCCGTTCCGAAATATTATACGAAAAACGATAGAAAGCTCCCTGGTGCACCGCACCCGCCTTTTGTCCGTTGATTTTCACCTCCGTATCGGTCATCGAAGCTTCAAAAACGATCTCAATCTGGCGGTTGCGCCATTCGGCCGGCACAAAAAACTCATGCTTGTAATAACCCGTTTCGTCGGCCACGCCATCCGGAAAAGCCTTGCCGTAAAATTTCATACCGTACTGGTATTGACCGAATCCCTGCAGCTCCCAGCACGAAGGCACCGCAATTTTCGACCACACGCCCGCCTGCATCCCTTTATCGACCTTGAAATCCCACATCACCTGCTCATCGGCACCCCGTCCCGATAAATACACCCGCTCGGTGTGCTGCTGAGCCACCGCAAAAACACCCGTCAGGGCCAGTAAAAGTATAAAAATCCGCTTCATATTGTAGTAAGTTTCTGGAAAGAAGACGGAAGAAGAGGGGAATTGTACCGGGGGGAGAGGTTTTTGAAAAAAGAAGATTATACTATAAACTCATTTAATTCATTTTTAATATTTCTCCAATTTGGCATGTGAATATCCAATAATGCAATATATCGGGATGTATGGAGACGTTCAATCAGATGAAGCATTTCATGTAAGACAATATATTCGATACAGTGAGTTGGTTTTTTGATGAGCTCTAAATTAAAAATGATCCGTTTGGCATTATGATTACAGCTTCCCCATTGCGTTTTCATTTGTTTAATTTCCCAATGGTTTACATTGATAGTAAGTAGTTCCTCCCATTTTTCAATCAAAGGAGCTATGACTTGTTTTAATTCATTGCGATACCACTCTTTCATAATTTCTGCTCGTTTTGTCGTATTACTTCCTTCACGTACCTGTAAATTAATGTAGCGTGTTCCACTTAGTGTTACGCATGGAGGTGCATTACGAATAAAAACATTCAACCGGTATCGGATTCCTTTGAAATAATGATTTTCACCTGAAACATATTCTCTTTGCGTTTGTCGGGACTGCGATTTTATCATTTCAACGCGTTGATTGATCCATTGTTGTTTGGAAATCACAAACAATCGAACGGCTTCTTTCGTCATTGATACCGGAGCCGAAATATGAATTCGCGCATCGGGAGGATATAGGGTAAGATGGATGTTTTTTATGTTTTTCCATTCTACTTCAACCGATATGTTTCTGATGTGTAAAATTTCCATTAATATTCTTTTTGCGCGACGATGATATTCATAATTTCACTCAATTCTTCATCTGTTTTATCGGGGAGTGCATTTTTAATAGCCTTACGAACCTCTTTCATTTTACCCGGAACATTGTTATCCCTCCAGCCATGACGGGCATATGCCACCACTGCTTCGTGTACCGAAATAGCAAGTCCTTCATTTTTCCCAAGATTATCATACAAAGCCTGTTTTCCTGCTGAATTAATCGTTGAAGGGTATTTTTTCCTAGTTTTACCCCTGACTTCTTTCACCTTTTCGATTAATTTCCGAATCATCTCAGCATAATCCATCTTACCGGTTTTCTGATCCAGAATCAATTGATTGAGCAACTCAGATATTTTATCATAATAAGCAGGATTGTTGGGTCGTTCAGCGATAATCATTTTGCGCATGTTGGCCACCAATGTTTCGGCCACCGAGCGTTGGTTGTTTTTTATCTGACCTGGCAACTTCCCGATGGCATCTTCGCCTTCAATGGCAAGCAATTCAAGAAACGAGATATCTTCTAATTTGAAGATTTCTTCGCTATCTTCAGCGCGCACATAATTGTCGATTAACTGGCGCATGGCCGGATCGTAGAATTTCAAGTCCAGCGCATCGCCGCTTTTCAGCTTGATTTCGTCTTTCAGATTGTTGTAGAAATCCACCAATCTCTTGATCTCAGCAGCTTCGGATGAACTATAACCCGCTTTGGTCATATCGTTGGCAATGTCGATATAACGACGCACAAGGGTCGAAACCAGCTTATAAAGCTTTTCACGCTTTTCGGCATTGGCTTCTGTTTCGGCTGTCTGATCTTCGGGTGCAGTGCTTTCCTGATAAACGAAATAAGCAAAGAATCCTTCGCGGGTTTGTGGTTCAACCACTTCGCAGAGTGTAACCACTGCCTGCAGGGCTTCTTCAAGGCCTTTTCGTCCTTCGGTAAGTCGGTTGGTCAATAAGTTGGTAACATCTTCCTTATCGTACCCTTCGAAAGCTTCGGAAGTATAATCTTCGATGGCAGTGCGGATATTTCCGAACAAATCCTGATAATCCACGATATACCCGAAATCCTTGTCATCGGTATCCACCCGGTTTACCCTGCAAATGGCCTGAAAAAGATTGTGATCGCGCATGGGCTTGTCTATGTACAAATAGGTCGCAGCCGGTGCATCAAAACCGGTAAGCAGCTTATCCACTACAATCAGCAACTTCATCGAAGCCGGATGTTTGATAAACTCTGCTTTGGCCCAGGCTTCAAACTGTTCAGGCGTCTTCTCGCCCATCATCCGTTTGGTAATCTCGTATTTCACCTTTTCTTCGGTATCACCGGCTCCGGTTGCTTCATCCTTGATGTCGGATGCATTGGCTTCGTAGCTGGTCACCACAGCGCAATGTCCTTTCAAATCGGTATCCTGAAACAATTCCCAATAGCGGCAAGCCTGATAAATACTGTCCGACACCAGCATAGCATTGCCATAACCGCATTGCAGGGGGCGTTTTGTGTCCATATCCTGACAAATATCCGCGACAATGCGCTGCATGCGTTCCTTGCTGCTGAAAAGTTTTTCCATTTTTGCCCAACGGTCTTTCAGCAATGCTTTGGCCACATTGGATAAACCGCTGGTACGACTTTCGAACCACTCGTCGATTCTGGATTTGTTGCCCAGATATTGCGGCACATCCCGTGCTTCATAGCGCAAATCGAGAATCACTTTATCCTGAACAGCTTCGTCGAATTTGTAGGTATGAATGTAAGTTCCAAAAGTTTCCAGCGAATTTTTCTTGTCGGTTTTCAGTAATGGTGTACCGGTGAAACCAATCAGCATCACCTTTTCGCCCATGATGGATTTCATGGCCTCATGCAACATGCCGCCCTGGGTACGGTGACATTCATCCACGAATACGAAAATATTTCCTTTGGGCTTAAAATCATTTGGTAGTTTCGACTGCACCTCCAGCAGGTATTGTTCGAGCGATTTTTGGGCTTTTTTATTGCCTACTTCCGGCAGGTCGCTGTCGTTTTTATTCCCGAATTTATGAATCAGCGTACAAATTAGCCATGGATTTGCATTGTTCAACATTTGAATCAGCGCATCGCCTGATTCCGAGCGTTCAATAGCTTCGTCCACACCCTTAAATCCGGCTTCTATTTGCTTGTCCAATTCATCGCGATCCGTAATTACCACCACGCGGGCATCAGTTTCGTGTTCCCGAATCCATTTGGCCAACCATATCATGGTCAGACTCTTTCCCGAACCCTGCGAATGCCAGATGATGCCGCTGTCTTTGGCTTTTACTCGTGGTTTAGCAGCCTGTATGGCAAAAAACTGATTAGGACGGGCGGCTTTTTTTACACCGGCATCGAAAATCAGAAAGTCGTGGATAAATTCCAGTAAGCGTGTTTTGTCGAAAAATTGAAGCACGCTGCGATCCAACTCATTGACAACATCCGGATCTGGTTCCTTCCAACGCAACCAGAATTTCTCTTTGGTTTTTATAACGCCATAATGCAACCCTTCGGTATCGTTGCCGGCAAAAAGCAATTGTACGGTGGTGAAAAATTTAGGAATAAACTCTTTCGATTGATTGTCTAAGTTCTGCCGAATACCATGATGCACCTAAACTGTGCTTCGCTTTAATTCAATCACAGCCAGTGCGATGCCGTTGACATAAATCACCAAATCGGGGCGTTTGGTATTATTCCCCTTCACGGTAACTTCTTCGGCAATATAAAAATCATTGGCCAGCGGATTATGCCAGTCGATAAGGTGTGCATATTTTTTAGTGCCACTGCTGATGGATTTCCCTGGATTGTATCGCTCACTGCTTGTTACATTCACCCCGTACCGAAGCAATCCATACACTTCTTTATTGGCGTGATACAAACCTGCCGCGACATTATCCGCAGCTCTTCTCAGTTGAGCAATAGCGCCATTAATCTCGGCAGGAGTGTATTTGCGGGTGCCTTCTAAATACTTGCGTAAATAGTCTTCTTCCACATTGCTGTTTGTCCGGTCCGACCAGTCACCCGCATAACTATATTTCAATTCCTTTTGAAATAGTCTGATGATTCGTTTTTGGGTGATGATTTCTTTTGAGCCGATTGGTTCCATAGGCTGTATTGTGTTGGTTAACGCTTATTTCTTCTCCTGTGCCTTCGATATTTTTTTTATCTCCTTATCAAAATCGCTTTCGTAATTTTTATCCTGAATTACCCGAAACTTATCATATTCCTGTTCGGCTTTCAGTTTGGCCTCCAACATACTGACTTTCCCTTTTTCCTTTAATATAGGGTAGTGCGAGAGTTCGAGAAAACCATCGATAAATTTCACCCATTGCTGCATGTTGAAGGCAATTCCCCGCTGTGCATTGTTTTCGGCCAAATCCAGGTACGCCGATACAATGCGATTAAGTTCCGCAACATGTTGGTGTGATAAATAATTTTTTGCCACCGACACATCGCTCTTCAAGATTTTGCCATCCGGAGCCGCTTTCCATGTTTTCAACCCCATGTACAGTTTGGTGGCATCAACTTCGGAATAAATGATTTCGGCAGCAGTTTGACCGGTAATTGCCCAATGCAGCTTATTCTGGACAGCTGCAAAAAAGTCTTTGGTTTGCTGGCTGTTTTTGTCGTAATCGGTACTGAGCGCATAAATATCAGTGATTTTTTGATAGAAACGCCGTTCGCTCGCCCGTATCTCACGGATGCGTTCCAGCAATTCATCAAAATAATCCTGACCAAAACTTTTGCCTTGTTTCAGCCGCTCATCGTCCATCACAAAACCTTTGATGATAAATTCGTTAAGAGTTTGAGTAGCCCATTTTCTGAACTCAGTTGCCTGCGAAGAGTTTACGCGGTAACCTACAGCAAGAATGGCCTCGAGGCGGTAGAAAGTAGTTTCATAATTCTTACCATCAGCAGCAGTTGTTTCCATTTTGGAAATAACTGAATTGGGACTTAGCTCGCCCGTTTCAAAGATATTCTTCAAATGCTTACTCACAGCTGGCACATTGACACCAAACAGTTCTGCCATTGCCTTTTGAGTAAGCCAAAACGTGCCATCCTGAAAATAAACGCTTACTTTCGCGTTCTTACCGGCAGGGTTGAAGAGGAGGATGTTTTTGGTTTGCATGGAATGTGTACTTTATTCGATTTTAATATAATAACCACCATTCTTTGCAGCCCCTTTGAACATCACTTTCTCATCATCCGTCAGTTTTTTCAAATAACGCTGAATGGTGCGAAGGCTTTTATTTAATGTAGTAGCTAAAGCAGGTGCATTTAATCCCGGCATCGACTCAATAAGGCGTAGAAGTTGAATCTCAAGCGATTTTACACCGCCATTTTCAGAGTCAAAATGTTTATTTGCACCGCCATTATGTAAGTTTACACCGCCATTATCCAACAACCGAAGTAAATCCATTTGTGTCGCAACAACCCTGTCAGCTACAAATTCCTTAAACGGTTTATCGTCAGCATGCGCCATCTCAAGACAAGCAATATATTCATGTCGTAACACTGCCGGAATCAGGGCAATGCTATACTCGTTTCTGATTAATGCCAGATTCATCAGCAATCGTGATAGCCGTCCGTTGCCATCAATAAAAGGATGGATAAATACAAACTTTTTGTGTGTCAGCGCAGCAAACTCAACCGGATGCAGTTTGAGTTCCTGTTTATTGAACCAGTTCACGAATTTCTTCATTTCTGCAGCAATTTTCTGCGGTGGTGTTACGGGATACTTACTTCCACTGATAAACACCGGCACAGTCCGGTATTTTCCGGCCTGTTCGGAGTCAATTTGCAGATAGAATAGCCGGTGCAGCTCCAAAACATCTTTCTCCTCCAATGTTTTATGAGTTGCCAGTTGATGTAAGTAATCGTAAGCACGTGCATGACCAACCGCTTCATATACGTCGCGCAATGGCTTACCTTCAATGGTAAGTCCGTCTTCAATCACCACTTTGGTCTCCGATTCAGTCAGGCTGTTCCCTTCCAGCGCATTGCTGCTATAGGTAAGACCAACACGGTAATAATCACGCAACGACTTCAGTGTTTCCGGCGGCAATGGTCGCATAGCCAGAAGCTTGCGGTTATTGAGGTCTGCTGTTTTGTATTTGGTTTCCATAAAACAAGATGAATATTTTTTATTTAATCTATGTAACCCAACGACCTGAAAGCAACCCTTACATTTTCTTCAAACCGACAAAATGACGGGAGTTCTCTCAGTCGTTGCAATGAAATGTTTTGTCCCATTTCAGCATACAAATCATTAATAGTTAGTTCATTTCTATGCCGTCTTGTTCTGTTGGACTGCGCAATTCTTATTGCCTCAGCAATGATTTGTTTTGGATCGGCATATGATTCAGGACTACGATGTAATCCTAAATCTGCAT
This sequence comes from Paludibacter sp. 47-17, assembly GCA_001898935.1. Taxonomy (GTDB): domain Bacteria; phylum Bacteroidota; class Bacteroidia; order Bacteroidales; family Paludibacteraceae; genus Paludibacter. Next base: position 70,442 of record MKVT01000019.1, on the reverse strand, counting down.
CTCTTAATCCTTTTGCTGCAATTTTAGTTTTGAGCAACTCCTTATCGGCCATCATCCATGCTTCTGTCATTTGTATGGGAATAACTGGTACAATTGCCTTACAATAACTTTCACTACTAAAATGAAACAGTGCTTGTGCTAAAGGGGTGAATTTGTATTCCATTACATTTTCAATACTGCGGGCATCTGCATCTGCATGAACACACAATACTGTTAGCCCACATTCGGCTGCTTGTTTAGATGCTCTGAGCATCGTTTCTGTAAATTCAGTTTTATGTACGTTAACAGATACAACATCTTCAATTACAACATCAGTTCGACATTCGAGGGCTATTTCTTCAAATACGTTTTGAATAATATGGGTTAAAAATCTTGTGTCGGTTGAACCTTCAGCGGTAAAACCAATAAAAAGTTGTATAGGCATAAATTAATCATTTAGTTCAGGTTCTTCTTTTAAGGTGTTCAGATAGTTCTCCAGATCAGCTAAACTCATCTGCGTGGTCTCAAATAAGCTATACTCTCTTTTACGACTTACTGAATGTATTTGGGTTATTTTAATTTTTTGGCGTTTTCCGTTTATCTCAGTTATCAATGTTGTCATTTTAGAAAGCCAAACGCTATTGGTGTTTGTACCTGTGATATTAAGCATATCTCTTACCAGCAAAGGAGAATGTGTGTTAACTATTACCTGTCGTAAATTCATGTCATCATTTCTAAAATTGGCCGATAGGTTATAAAGTAACTCAGTCATAAGTCTTATACGCTGCGGATGTATACCATTTTCAGGTTCTTCGAAACATAATAATCCTTTGTGTTTTTCGTCAAATTGCATGATGGTAAGCGCCAGCAAACGCAAGGTTCCTTCAGAGAGCACCCTTGATGAAAATTCCTTACCATCTTTGTGCTTTAACTTGATAATAAACTGTTTATTCGCCTCGTCATTAATAACATCCACACCAACATATTCCGGGAGAAATTTTATCAGTTCTCTGCCTATTTCAACCAAAATATATTCGTCCTCTTCTTTCATCCGGAACAATGCCGAAGCGAGATTGGCCCCACTGTGCGTGATATCGTAACTCATTTTGGCATCCTGAATGGTAGGTTTCCTAAGGTCTTCAGGATTGAGCTGCATAAAACGCCAATTACGCATTTCCTCTTTGGCAGCAAAAACATGTGGAAAATCTACTGAATTAACTCCACTCAAAACGGTTTGGCTTACTGTGCGAGCTGGAGTCGCTTTTCCTCCCTGCCCACCATCCTGTCGGATATAAATAGATGGTAAGCCATTTTTCATCTCTGTATTGATAAATGGATTTGAAGAACCTCCTTTTTGTGTGCTCTTCCATAAATACTGTTTCTGCCGGGGTATAATTTTCTTTGACCAGGAATCATTCTCTGTTGAGATTTTATCCAAGTATTCATGTAAAATAGAGAGCTCATCAAAACCACGACTATTCTTTTTTCGCTCAATTTTAAGTTCATACCTTAGCCTGGGCGATTTTATTTCTGCTTCCAAGCCCCAATTGTCCTTTACTTTACGTTCCACCAACATCTCAACAGCAAAAGACATGGTATCAACATAGATATCCTCGTCAATGAGGGTAAAAAGCTCATTGACTGTTCCTCGTGTGTCTGGAAATGCATCCCGTAAACTCATAGAAGAAAGGCGAGAGAGTAACTCTAAAGCATCAAACAAATTACTTTTTCCAGATGCATTTATTCCGGCGATTACTGTAAAAGGAGTAAATTCCATGCTGAAATTTTTAAACGACTTAAAGCCGTCAATCTCAATCTTTGTTATCATAATTGTTTGTTTTTGTTACTTCTAAATCACAAAGTTACATTTTCTTTATCATAGTTGGTCATACGATTTGAAATTTTCTGGAAGATAGTATTAATTTATTGGCTTAATATATAATGATTTATTTTGTGGAACCTTATCTGTTAGTTTGAAGCCAAATTTAAGGTTTTTAAATTACCGATAATAATGTTCAATCTCTTTTAAAAACTTGTCTGTTTTTTGCTTGATTTCAATAAAATGGTCATAAGAACCATTAAACATACCTGCTTTTATTGGCTCCCAATCATTTTTCATTTTTTCAGATTGTTTGGCCAGCTTAGTTAAGACATATTCGTCTATGTTTGTCCTCCTTCTCCATATATAAATTCCATTTGGAACCCAACATTCTCTTCCAAACTTATCCTCAACGATATCACAATAATTCAACGATAATAAGTATTCAAATTCGTCAAATGTATCATTGAATTCATTCTCATTAGGTATAAATCGGTTTAAATAGGGTCTCAAAATCTCATTTAACCAACTACTCATTGGTGTTTGATAGTTTACACCAAATATTTTATTTAATTGCATTTTCTCAATCTTATTTGTGTTAGCTTTTTCAATTAATAAAGACTGATTAGAGTGACTATTATTGTAATTGTATGATTTAACATGCATAATTTTATGTAGCAACTCATATTTCTTACAACTCACGGCTGAGATTCCTATTGAGTACAGTAATAGTAATACCGGATAATATTGAAATTCTCTTGTAACTTCATAGGACATTCCTACACTGTCTATTGGACTTCCTAACCTTTTAAATAGTTTGATAAATATTGGATAATGGTTATGATTACTCCATTGAACCCCATTAATTACCATCGGAAGTAATATCTCCAAAATTGATTCATATTGTTGCAATCGAGGAAGAATATGTGTACTATCTGGATATAAACTGAAATCATTAATTTTTTGCAATTGATTATAAACCCTATCCATTTCTTCATGAAATAAATCATGTAAAAGAATTTTGCTTTCTTCTTTTACAATGTAGCGTTTCAATCTCTCTACAGCAATATCGGAATTAAGTGGATGATTGTTTTGATTCTTTTTCAGCGCATCAATTCTTTCAGATATTTCTGTGAAAAATGAATCTGCATCTGTAATTTCAACAGTGTGGCCTTTTCTTAAATTTGCTAATTCTTCTAATTCCTGCTCACATTTTCCAACACAAGTCCAGTAACTACTAAACCTGAAATTTTCAGATTGGCGAATGGTATTTACTAACCCGGTATCCCATTTTCCTGACCAACCACAAGTAATTAATCCATATTCATTGATTATTCTCAGCGTATAATCTTTCAGTTTTTGAGGATAATCAGATAATTCATGCTTTGTATTTAAAAATCTGGAATCTAAATAGTCACCATTTATTTTTATAAGTGTAAAATCACTGTGAACTAATGGCATTGCTCCATCGACATCATCTGCATGTCTAATGACCTGTGGTTCTACTCCAATTTCACGCAAAGCATTTTCAAGAAGTCTATCGAAATTTGTAGTTATAACCACTTTAATATATCCTTCCTTTATAAGTTGTGCAATAGCTTTATGCGCTTTGCTAGGCTCTTTTAAATGATTTTCACGCTCTTCTTCGGTAGGTTCAAAATAAGGTTTTAATAAATTAACTCTTTCTGAAGATTTAAGAACTAATTTCGATAAGATACTTGAATAGTCCGGTTCTTCACCATATTGTTCAACAAACCAATTTAGCTCATTTCCTTGACAATCAGAACCTGTTTGTGCAGCTAATTTTCTTATCAAATCTAGGACAATTTCCCAACCAGTTGGAATGCCTGAGTTTTTTGAAATACCTGATCCCAATAACAATGCATAAACTCCTTTATTGGAACTTATTGTAAATGATATGCTGGTAAGAAGATTATTCATATTCAGTTTTTTAGCGCTTAAAACAACAAATTATCTCTTTTCAATGGACAAACCTCTCTGTCTTTTACCTTATCATCACTTTGAACATGCCCAATTAGTAAAGGAGATTCAGGATCATGTTTTACTCTGTTTTTGTCAACCAATTCATTGTTGAAGCTTGCATAGCAATACAAACAATTATGCCCACAGGTATTATATTCACCTATATCAATGCTTTGAACACAACCACACTCTTTACGTTGGTTTTTGTCTTTTGATATTTTAATATCACATCCCAACAACTCTTCTACAATTTTATCGTCTATACATTTCCCGTGTCCAATACCATGACTTTCCAAATCAACTTTTTCTGAACATGTTTGAACGCACATACCATATTTATTAGCTATATGAAATAGTTTATCAGACAGTTCAAAAATTTCATTTTCTGTAAGTTCACGAGCTTTAGTTTCTCGCAGGTTTCTTTCTGTTTTTTGATAGTAGTCCACAAAACTGATCGTACATCTGCGTGTGTATCCTTCCAATCTTTTGGCCAGTTCCTCAAAGTATTTTACATGATAAGCGATATCAATTTTATCAGTAAATAATATTGGGTCGTAGCGCCATATTACACGGTTTGAACCTATCTTCTTAGAAAGCTCTTTGAAAGTCTCAACTACATTATCCTTTTTTGGAACTTTGACTTCCAGTTCCTGATTGTATGGATTAATGGTGAATTGGTAATAATAATGATACTCCTTTATCTCGTGTAATCTGGAAAGCATTGCTTTTGGATTCTTTGTCCAAAACACGATGCAGTCTACCACTTTTGGATTGATTGGAACCTTGCTTATCTGGTGTATGTTCATTGGGTTACGAACATAAACAAAACCTTCTTTTAAACGGTTGAAAAACCATTCTGAATAAAATGCAGGGATATCTGTTCTTCGACTTACACTTAGTATCATAATTTATTGTTTATAAATAATATAAATACAACTAGAACAAGGGCTTTTAACTCTAAATCTTGTATCAGCATGAGTTGCGAAAACTAATCCATCACTAGGCAAAGTGTTGCCACCAAATGTATGAGTCGTTGGTTGAGTAAATCTTAGATATGCTTCTAAAATACTATTATTAACTTTAACCTTTCTGGCAATTATTGGATAATAATCTCTAACACATTTGTGATTTATATCATTAAAGATAATTAAAGAACCTGATGGCAGTTTTTCAATAACTCCTTCAACTAATTTATCAATAAAGTTATTTATTCCATCTTGATTGTTGTTTTTAATTACTTCATTTAAAATATATTGAAGAATCATGACATTGAAATCAACCGTATCGAGTCCATCTATATAGTCAAATGCATTTTGATATATAAATTCAGTTTGATAGTATGATATAAAAATTCTATCAATAACTCTATGTATATTACTCCATCTATCATTGTAATCAACACCAGTATAGGTTAGTTGCACATTTCTACTATTTGTAGTTAAGAAATGATGAATACCAAACAAGTCAGCACAAGCTCCACATCCAATACTTAATATTTTAAAAGTGTCCTTTCTTGTACTAGGGTGACTAACCAAGGCATTAAAAGCATAAAATATTTCAGAAGCATATTTGTAATTGTAACTACATGTATAGCAGTTTATCATATGTGGGCAATCATAACTTCGCAGATTAGTAAAATCATTATGAATTGTTTCTAAACATGTGTTACAATTATTGGAACAAATCAATCCACATTCTTCACATTTTCTAGCTTTGGCATAAATTCTAAGACAATAATTTACTAATTGATTTATAGGCATATTATTAGACTTTAAGATTTTCTTCTCACACCAACCTCATCCTCCCCGTCAACAACACCTGCATCATCCCTGCTTTTATCTCCTTGTATTTATCTCGATCCTTTTGAAGCCGTGCAATTTCATTGTCCATATCGGTGAGGATTTGGGCAATAGCGTTTTGCTCTATCTCTGATACAGGAATTGACAAAACAACTTCATATAATTCATTAGAACTTATGCTATCGAAAGTTGAACCTTTTGAGTATTTACCCCAATCGTTCTCAATAGATACCAAGTAATGAAATAAGTAGTCATTTTCTGATTTTATTGCGCAAACACCTCTACCAATACAAGCTGCTAACGTAGATTTTGCTACTGCGCCAACTGGAGCTCGAACTGATAAAATGATATCCCCAATATCACACATTTTTGTAACTTGAGATGTATATACCCTAATGATTGTTTGTCTTTTTTCAATATCAGCATTTCCTTGAATTAAGGGAAGACCTCTTCTTTCGCAATTATAAAACTGTGACAAAGGTGATTGACCCATGCTAATTTTCCCGACTTCTCCCAACTTCTTCTCCACCCACTCCCCACTAAACCCCGGCAATCTTTTCTTGCCTGTAAGCAGTTGTTGCATAGTGCCCTGCTTGATTTGTTGCTTTTTGGCAATTTTCTTATCTAAGGCAGCAATTAAGGCATCGGTATCGCTGAGGGCGGTGGCGATGGCGGTTTGTTCTTTGGTGTTTTTGGGGCAACATATTGGTAATTTTTTTACAATGGCTGCTGTGTAACTCTGTTGCTTGGTTCCTTGGCAATATTTAAATGCTAAATAATCACCCCATTGACGATAAAACCAGAAAAGATAATCAGTTCCTAATTTTTTAGTTCCATTTAAGGCAAGACATGACTGATTGGTGGTTGACGGTGCACCTACTATTGCACACCTACCTCTGGTACCTTCTGCTTCAAGGCCAGTAATAGCCATTAGAAATGTACCCGATTCATGCATTTTTAAATTTGTATTTTTTACCGCAGTTTCTGAAATGTGTTCTATTGTATCATAAATAACATTATAGTTTAGTTCTCCACTGGATATCCATCTGATTTTTCCTTTGTAGTATTCGGGAATTGCTCTGTAAGGTGTTGCTCCACTAGAAAAAGTATTTAATACATCTTTAAAAGTACAATAAACCCAATCAGAAGGTATTTTCCCAAACTCTGTATCTAAATATGTTTTTTTACTATCTTCCATAGCTTACAGCATAAATCCCATTTTTTGCAAATGACCCTTTACTTTTTCCTCCAACTCCACAATCTCCCAGTCAATTTCCGTAAGCGTTTGCTCGTAGCGTTCGGCCAGTTCGCTTACACGGGTAGTGAGGTTCTGGCTGATTTGCTGCATCTCGGTGTTGAGGCGTTCGGATAGGGTGGCGAACCACTTTTTCTCAATGACTAATGAGCGGGTTTCTGTTTCGGTTAACGCATTGTATTTGTCAGTCAACTTCTTCAACAAATCGCCTTTGATAACTTTCAATACCCGTTTCGCATCGGCTATGTCTTCTTTCAATTGCAGGTATTTTTCGAGCACAGTAATTTCGGCTTCTGCATCGGGTGTACCTTTCAGGTCGTGGATGCGTTTCTTTACATTGCCGTCGTTAATGGTATCGTTGGCAAAGTTGGTGCTGTCGAGATAATTATCGGCTTCTTCTGCGAGCAGCTCGCTTAACGCTGTTTCATTTTCGGCTATTTTTTCTTCGGCAGCAATAGTCAATGCTTTGAGCTCGGAAAAGTATGTATCGATGACAATCGAAACGGGCAATAAATCGCATACAACATCTTCGGGCGTAACTGGTACTTTTTGCTTAACGGCTTTCAGGTTACCTTCTTTATCCTTTTTGGCTGCCGGTTGCGGCGTGTATAAGGTTGCTTTCCAGCCTTCAGCTACAATCAGATAGCTGTCGTCCTGCATGGTTTCGTTCCAGTAGGTCATCAATTGTTCATATACATCGTAGGATTCTACGAGCAACACATCACCCCTGAATTTCTCCAGCAAGAGGTCACTGATTTCCTGTATCAGTTTCGCGGGACGGGTATCGGCACCCATACTTTCGAGCATGGGTAACACCTGTGTTTTCCATTCGTTGAAGTGAGTTTGATAGACTACAGTTTGCGCCACAAAATCGGGGTGCTGCTGTACGGTTTCACGTATCAACGACTTATCGCACAGTAGCCGGAAATAGCCCGGTCGGTCGGTAATGGGCGCAAACAATGTATCTTTCAGCGCCGGACAGGCATCCCAGTAATGCTGCAGTTGTTCGATGTCGTGTTGCGGCAACCCTCCCCGGAGATGTGCTTCGATGTCCTGCAGAATTTCAGCATCTTCCGATTCAATGTAGCGGGGCAGGTTTAAATTATAATCGTTGCGCACAATTTCTTCCTTCTCCACGAAACGGGCGAAATGTGCCACCGGCTTATGCGCATGCCACACATCCACAATGCGGCGCACATCCTGCTCACGCAGTCGGTTTTTAGGACCATCCTTAGCATATCCTGCCTTGGCATCAATCATAAAAATGCCTTTGCGATTGGCAGCATCTTTTTTATCGAGCACAATGATACAGGCTGGAATACCGGTACCATAAAACAGGTTGGCAGGTAAACCGATAATACCTTTGATATAGCCTTTTTCAACGATGTATTTACGAATCGTTGCTTCTGCATTTCCCCTGAACAATACACCGTGCGGTAAAATACAGGCTCCCTGTCCGTTGCGGTTCAGACTACGGATAATATGCAGCAAAAAGGCATAATCGCCGTTTTTCTCAGGTGGCACGCCGATGGTGCTGTTCCACCGGCCGAATTCATCTTCTTCCTTGGCACTTTTCAGCCATGACTTGGTGGAGAAAGGTGGATTGGCGACCACAAAATCGTATGTAGCCAGGGCACTACTGTCATCTGCCGATTTAAACTGCGGATTGTTGATGGTATCGCCCTGCCGGATATCTGCCAGCTCTTCGCCATGCAAAATCATATTCATCTTGGCCAAACCAACCGTGGCGCTGTCCTTTTCTTGTCCGTAAAGTGTAGCACCGTGGGGTGTCTCCGACAAAGCCCGGAGCAGCAAAGAGCCTGATCCACAGGCAGGGTCGTAAATAGTGGTTTTCTTGCTGTTGGTGTTTTGCAGGCCTATTACTTTGGCCATCACCCGGCTAACTTCGGCAGGCGTGTAAAACTGTCCCTTGCTTTTGCCGCTCTCGCTGGCGAAATGTTTCATCAGGTACTCGTAGGCATCGCCCATCAGGTCGTCGTCGTTGGCGCGGTTCTTCCCAAAATCCAATCCGGAGGATTGAAACACTCCAATCAGATTACTCACCGTATCGACCAAATCCTTGCCTTTACCGAGTTTTTGCTCATCACAGAAATCGGCCACATTGATCACGCCGCTTAAATCATTGGCCTCAGCCAGGGCAGCCATTTTCTTGTTGATTTCTTCTCCGATATTCGATTTTCCTTTCAGCGCTACAAAATCATCGAAACCGCATCCTTCGGGAATTTCTATCAACGAATCCGGATCGTTTTTATATTTATCGCTTACGTATTTTACAAACAAAACCACCAGCACATAGTCTTTGTACTGGCTGGCATCCATTCCTCCACGCAATTCATCACAGCTTTTCCAAAGAGTGCTGTATAACTCCGATTTTTTGATAGCCATTTTATAGTTTTTGTTCTCTCAATTCAATCCCACAAAACTACAAAATACTATTCATATTTGGACTTGTTTGTTAATTTTATTTGCAGAACGAGTATGTCTAAAACTTTCTCTGTTGAGCATAAACGCATTCTATCTTCTCATCCACCACGACATCACTCTTCGCTGCTTCTCCCCACCTTATACCTTTCCCCATTGACCGATACAATCAATAAACTCCCCGAGCCGGGAGCTAAGTCGATGTCGGCATTGCTGTGGGTGCTAAGCCGGGTTATGCATGAACCGTTGAGGGTATATACCTCGATGTGCAGGGGATTGCCGGGTGAACTGATGCTCAGCTTGCGGCCGAGCATACCAAGGCGGATGGATGCGGTGGGAGGTGCAGGAGTAGCGTTGGGGGCTTCTGCCTGAAGATTTACTTTGACCAGGTAGGGCAGGTGATCGGAAATATCTTTCAGCACCAGGCCGGCGGGAGGTACGGGAATGCCCCGTGAAACAACGGTATATGGGGCATCGGTACTGTTTTTCCGGTAACCGAGTATCATGTCGATAACCGAAGCGGGTGCTGAGCTGGGATAGGTGTATTCAGCAAGATCGTTCAGAATCGCAAAATGGTTGTTCTTAAAGGTGACCATTGCCCGGTAGGTGGGCTGAGCATTAAAATCGCCGGCTACGAACACCGTTTTTCCGGCCTGGTTGGCAAAACGGATCATGCGGGCCGTCATGGTGTCGCGATCGACGGCATTGAGGCTGTAATGGGTGGAGATAAAGTAAAAATGGGGAAATTCGGCAATGATGTAGGCGCGGCTTTCCTTGTCGGTGGAACCGGGTGTGGGGTTTACCTTCACATTGGTTAGGGTGGGGTTTCCTAAGGCCGGATTCCAGAGCACACCAATGCCGTATCCGTTTCCTGCTATGTCGAACCACGACCCCGATAGTCCAGAATTGTTTTTCAGGGTGTTGAAATTGGCCGCTCCCACTACTTCCTGCACAGCCACCACATCGGCTCCGGTAGCTGCAATAAGCTGTGCGTGGCGGGCAATGCGCAGCGATTGAAAGTTCAATCCGCTATTCGTGAGCAGGTTATACGTCATAAAGGTAATGTTCCCGGCATTCGCCAACACCGGGAACAAAACCAGAGCAATCCAGAACCGATTTATTTTCATTGCATTTAGTGGATTGCTATTTTTTTCATCGACCGACGGCTTTCTTCGGCCCGGAATCCCATCACATGGCTTTCGACCGAGGCATCGATACTGCTCGAAAGCAAGGAGGCATTTCCGGCCGCTACAGCCTTCACGAAATCGCGAACCAAACCGAGATCACCACCACCGTGGCCGGCATCCTTATAGGCTTCCAGTTCTTCTACCTTTTGGTTCCATACCGTTTTTTTCTTCGTACGGAAGTCGGTAATCACAAATTCGGTCATGTCGCCCACAATATCGCCCTGTGTACCCATGATGCGGGTACGCCGGCCCGAATAGGACGTAAATGCTTCCATGTTGAACGAGGCGGTAACATCGCCTTCGAACACCATCGTACTTACGTAATGATCGGGCTGATCGTTGTTGCAACGGAACACACACCGGCCATAGTTGGTGGTACGCAGTTTTTCGAGGATCAATTCATCTTTTTCTTCCGGTAAATCGAACACTTTGAGCATACGTTTGCGGCGCACATAGATGTCGATGGCCGAATACGGGCAGGTCGACTCGTGCGGACAACCATCGGTACAGAAGGCAGGAGCACCGGCCGGCATGCGTGATGCCTTGAAGTAGCTCAGGCTTCCGTCGGCCGAAATCTGTGTACAGGGTTTACCCACCAGCCAGCGGATAATGTCCAGGTCGTGACAGGATTTCGCCAGAATAATCGGGGTGGTTTCTTTCGAATTGTGCCAGTTGCCCCGCACATAGGAGTGCGCCATATGGTCGAACAGGATGGGTTCGAGGTGTTGCACCGAAACCACATCGCCAATCACTCCCGAGTCGACTGCCTGTTTGAGCGCTATAAAATAGGGAGCATACCGCAACACATGGCATACTGCCACGATGCGGTCGTGTTTTTTGGCGGCAGCCAGGATGTCGGTACATTCTTTTTCGGTAGGAGCTATCGGCTTTTCGAGCAATACCTGGTAACCTTTTTCGAGCGCCAGCATACAGGGTGCATAATGTACGTCGTCGGGGGTGCTGATGACAACCGCATCGGCGAGCCTGGGCCGTTTAAACACTTCGGAAAAATCGCCGAACTGATTTTCTTTTTTAACGGAGAAGGCATCGGCCATTTTCTTCCGCCGGCTTTCGTTGATGTCGGAGACGCCTACAATACGCATTGCCGATGGAAACCGCTTTGCATACGTGGCATAGGCATTTCCACGTCCCCCGGCGCCAATAATGATAACCGTAACCGGTTTATCCACCCGCGCATCCAATCCCTGAATATCGGCCTTAAACTCATCGAATGCTTCTCCCTGCCGGGGCATAATATTCTTATCACTCGGAGCGGCATGCAAAAGGGTCGTGTCGGCTCCCAGCACGGTTGCTCCGCCCAGCGCCCAGGCCATCCGCTTTAAAAAATCAAGTCTGTTCATTGTAAATTATCATTTAGTTATATCATGTCGTTTGTGCCCCGAAAGACCACAATCCGTTTGTAGGCACACGAAACATGCCTCATCCTTCTGTTGGTGAACAGCGATTCTGCATGTTTCGTGTGTTGAATACAAGAGTTATCGTACGACAACCTTGTACGTGTTGTTCTGAATCTTCATCAGCACAAGCCCCGGCTGTGTAAGCTGAACCGGTTCTTCGTTGCCGATGGTATACCGGCCGGTCAGTTGCCCTCCCATCGAATACACCAGCAGTTCCTGATTTCCCTCGATACCGGTAAAGGCCACTGTACGACCCTCAATCCGTACTGTAAGCTTATCGTCTTCGTGTTCCGAAACAACTGTTGTTCCGGTAACATATTCAACGGCACCTATGGAGGGAGTTGCCGGACGGGTAGCTCCCAGCTGGTCGACCGAAGGAATGGTGTAGCCGGCAAGTGTTGCAACACCGGCATTGAGAGCCAGACTACCGGTAATGAGTTCGGCTATTTTATTGCCGCTGATTTCGGAAAGCACCGGACGTTTGTAGTTTGTTGCAAAAGTTTCGAGCGATTTGAAAATCTCAGCAGTGGCAGGGTCGGCCACCTGAATGCAATTACGGCCGTTGGTAACCACGGTGGCCGATGCAGTGGTGTACATGACATGGTAAGGATCGATCTTTACAACCGTAGCCGGGTTGGAACCAGCTGTTTCGAGCAGATCGGAATAGGCATCGCCGGCAACATTTATATTGTTAACCACCAGCGCATTTACCAGAAATACATTTGCAAAACCGTTGGCAGTGGTCAACGCACTGATAGCCCCGTCGCCCTGGTTGCCGGTAAAGGTACAGTTAACGGCAGTAACGTTGGCGGTATACGCCGTAGAACTCTGAACCGAGGATAGGATGGCTCCCCCTGTTTTGCCGGAATAATTGTTGGCAAAAGTAGAATTGGTAATGGTTACATTGCAGGCAGTAGCTACCGTTCCTCTTGCCACGATGGCACCTCCTCCGCTGTTACCGCTGGCATTTGAAGTGTTTCCCACAAAGCTGCACTGGTCGATTGTAACGGTAGCCGCGTTGTAGATACAAAGCGCTCCGCCGCCGTAACCACCGCCGGTAATATTGTTTTCAAACAACGAACTCGTAATGGTAGCTACTCCCTGAATACGTGCTGCGCCACCGTTATTGGCCTGTGCGTTGATGTTTTTAAAGATACATCCGTCGATATTCAGGGTCGAACCGTTGGCAGCGGTAAGAGCGGTGTTGCCCAATATCCCGGTACCGTCGAATACGATGTCCTTGAAAGTAGCGGTGATGCCTGAAGTGAGCGTAAAGAAACTTTTGGAGGCAGTCGTCTGTTTCAGCACCATTTTATATCCGTTAAAGGTATTGAAACCATCGATGGTAATGCTTTTCATCGGGATGGCATCAGAGAGCGACAGTTCGGTTCCGTCAAAATTGAACACAATAATATCGCCGTCCACCGCATCGGTAAAGGCTTGTGCAAAGGAGCCCGCTCCGGAGGCATTGTTGTTGGTAACGGTAAGGGTAGCTGCCTGTATCTGCAGTCCCATTGCAACGAATAAACTAAAAAGTAACGTTTTTGTTCTCATGATCAGTTGTTTTTAAAGTGGGTAATTGTAAAGTATAATGATGATATCCATGACATTGGTTTGCGTATTCCCGGTAAGGATATGGCCTCCGTAGGTTTCAAAAAAACGGTAACTATCGGCATTGTCGAGGTAGTTCTGCGGAGCATCGTCGCGTTTCAGGGCTTCCTGCAGACTGTAGGCATCGACCACGGCGCCTGCTGCATCGGTTGGTCCGTCGGTGCCATCGGTTCCGGCGCACAGTATCGTAATGTTTTGCGGCGCATGTTCGCGGCCTTCGTGTAACAAAGTAGCCAGGTACAGCGCCAGGTGCTGATTGCGTCCTCCCAGTCCCTGCCCGGTGACCTTTACGGTGGGTTCTCCTCCAAACAACAGGCAGGCAGGCCTTTCCATTGAAGCAGTAGGGGCGATTTGTCCGAGCAGAAAGCGGGCTACGGCTTGGTAATCACCCTGCAGGCTGTCGGTGACAATGGCCGGGGCAAAACCCAGGTCTGCAGCTGCCCGGGCCGAGGCTTCGAGCGCCTTTCGGTTGTTGCCGATACTATAGTTCTTCACCCGGGCAAAACAGGGGTGATGGACATCGGGTGTTTCACCGATTTCTCCGGCCATCCCTTTTTTGATCCTGCTGACGACTGCTTCCGGCAGCATATCCGTCAGCCGATAGCGTTGCAATACGGTAAAAGCATCTGCAAAGCTCGTGGTGTCGGGGGTTGTGGGGCCCGAAGCAATCACTTCCATACTGTCGCCCACCACATCCGAAAGTATCAGACCAACACAGTATGCGGGAAATACGGTTTGTGCCAGCCGACCACCCTTCAGCTTCGAAAGGTGTTTGCGTACCGTATTAATCTCGGCTATCGATGCACCGGAGTTTACCAGCAAGGCATTGGTCTGCTGTAATGCATCGGGCGTAAGGTCGCCGGGCAAATCAGCCATCAGCGAAGAAGCGCCTCCCGACAACAGGCAGATTACCAGATCGTTTTCTGTTGCCCGCTCGGCAACAGCCAGCATCGACTCAGCTGCGGCAAAGCTGTTGGCATCGGGCACCGGGTGGGCGGCTTCGATACATTCGACATGCTTCAGGCTGCATCCATGACCATATTTGGTAACGATAACTCCACCCGTGATGCCATCTCCCAGCACATTTTCAATCTCCCGGGCCATCAGCGCCGAAGCTTTTCCTGCGCCCAACAGATAGATATTGCGGAAGTTACAGAGCGTATAGGCTTCGCCGCAAATCGTAAGTATTCCTTCCGAAAGAAAAACCTGTGATCGGATGAGCTGATCGGGCATTACCGCCTTCACGCCTGCCCGGAAAATATGTTCCGCTGTTGTTCGCATCGTTTACAACATCAGAAATGAACTTATCCACACCAGCAAAAACACCGTCACACCCATTACCACCGTTGCCGATGAATAAATCCGGAGCGTGGTGTCGACATTTACTCCCGAAAAGCGGGATACCACCCAGAAGTAGGAATCGTTGGCATGCGAAACCATCATCGAGCCACCGCCCATTGCCAGCATCGCGAGGAGTTTCCCGTTTTCCGAATCGAGTCCCAGCGACGGTAACATCGGCACCACCAGCGACGCGGCAGTAATAATGGCAACAGTGGACGAACCCTGGGCTGTTTTCATCAGAAAAGCAATCAGAAAAGGCACGGCCAGCCCGATGCCTGTATGAAGCAGCAGCGATCCGGCATAAGCTCCTACGCCCGTTTCCTTGATTACCATTCCCAACATGCCACCGGCAGCGGTCACGATGAGGATAGGGCCTGCCTTCTGAAGGGCGCTTTCGAGCAGCTGATTCAGCTTGTCGACAGAGGGCTTGCCCAGGAGCGGGAAGCTCAGCACGACTCCCGTGAACAGGGCCATCACCGGTTGCCCGATAAATGACAGTACCCGGGTAATCATGTTCGCATCCCCGGCATCGAAGATCGTGAGCAAGGAGCGGACGGCAATCAGCAGAATGGGAGTCAGCACAGGCAGCAAGGCCAGGCATACCGGCGGAAGCTCCCGTTCATCGGGTGTGGCGGGTACCATAGGTTCCTGCATCAATTGCCTGCCGGTTCTCCACCTGATCCACCAGTAAGCCGTGAGAGTAGCCGGGATGGCAAATAAGGTACCGAGCAGTATGAGGTATCCCAAGTTAGCATTCATGATACCCGAAGCGGCAAGCGCCCCCGGATGCGTTGGCACCAGGCAATGAACCGAATAGAGGGACGTTGCCAGCACAAATGCAATCAGGGGCAGGGCCACTTTCCCTTTTGCACTGAACGAACCGCTGAGTCCGCTCAGAATAATGTAACCCGAATCGCAAAAAATGGGCAGTCCGGTTACGAAACCTGTGATTCCGATGGCCGGAGCTGCCTTGTGAGCGCCTGTTTTTCTCAGGATAGATGTCGCAATACTCACGGCACCCCCCGTTTGGTCGAGCACCACGGCAATGATAGCTCCGAAAATGATGAGGAAGCCTATCGACGACAGAGTAGAGCCAAAGCCTTGTTGAAGTATCTCCACTACCGAACGATCGGGTAGGGTGGCTACCGCCAGCAGCAGGGCCGTGACAAACAGCGATAGAAAAGCATTGAGCCTGACTATGGATGTAAGCACGATAATGAGCACGATGCTGAGAATAACCAAAACTGAAATGGAGAGGATACTCATGGTGATGCGATTTTTTATCCCGGTTGAACGATCAGAGTTGTGTTTGTACTTTTACATTCAGGATCAGAGGTTTGTGGAAGAGTTGTTTGGCTTCTTCCTGACCGATTTTCTGACCTACGCCTTCTACATTCACAAAAGCCTGGGTATCGTCGTACATTTGCACAATCTGCATAATTCCGTAGTACAGCTTACCGCCTTTAATATTTTTCAATACGATATAGTCGCCGGCGCGGAACTGTTCCACCATAGCAGTAGTACCCGAAGTGCCGGCATTGGCCCTGCGACGGGCAAAATTTAGAGTTCCCAGGTTGGTCGGATTGTTTTGTTCGCCCAGTGTGGCATTGTCGAGGGTAGTCTGTATCTTACCCAACTGATGGTAAGCTTTCAACTTTGCAGCCTCCGAAGTGGCTTCGTCGGCAATCACCAGGAAAAGAGAATCCACGAATTTATACCGGGCTTCGTTCCAGTCGTTGCCAATCCACGAACCGGTTACGATACGGAATGAGGTGGTATCGACATTGGCAAGGCGAATCGCTTTTCCTCCAATTTCATAGAGGTCGCACTGACGGCCTGTGGTGCCGCCACCCAACTGCGATGGCCACATATTCGTAAACATATAACCGCGCTGGCTGCCGATGTAGGCTTTATTAGCCGTATTCTGCAATACATTCACAAAGGCAAAACTAGCGTTCAATCCCTGAACCGAGCGCAGCTCGTCGCCGGTAAGAACGTGTTTTTTAACGCCATTGATCGTTACTCCGTGAATAGAAAAGAAAGAAGCTGTTTTCGCTTCGGCACCGGTGTTGGGAGTGGTATACACGTCGGGACGGTTTTCGGCATTCCATACCATGGTGTCGGCACGCAGGATTACCTGTCCGAGAAACGCCGAACCTTTTGCTTCGCCGGTTACCGACGCTACGCTGATGTATGCGTTTTTGGAAGCATCGCCCACCGCAACTTTTATTTCGATATGCGTAATTTCCTTACTGTCGACAAAATATTCCATATCGAGCTTTACGGTTGTCTGTCCGTTGGCTTTGTACTCCTGTGGATCTCCCTTGGCTACATACACATTTTCTTCCTTTTTAACTCCCGTAAGATAAATGCCGGTAATCGCCTTGTCGGCTGTAATGGTTCCTTTAACGATAACCGGTTCGGCAAATGTAACAGCATCGAGTGCTGTTTTTTCAAGGGTAAACTGCACGTTGGCTTCCTTCACATCGTCTTTATCGCAGGAAATAAACACAAACGATACCGATAAAAGGATCAGAAATAAGAAATTGAGCTTTTTCATAAACTATGAATTTTGTATTAGTAATTGTATTGTCGGATTATTTTTTTAGTTCAATAACGGATAGTACCGGGAAATGGTCGGACAGCATACAACGGTTGTCGGTGCTGGTTTTCAGTATCTTGAACCTGTGCTTGGGCAGGCCGTAGATATAATCAATTTTAATTTCGGGTTTATTACTGGCATAGGTGAAGGTAGTGTCGGAGGCGTTGAACCAATGTGCAAATCCTGTTTTTATCTCCTTCGATGATGGAATGGCATTAAAATCGCCGGCCAGAATCACCGGCGTTTGCAGCTCTTTCACTTTTTTGTTGATGAACTCAATCTGTGCTATGCGGGTTTTTTCCGACGAAACTTCCAGATGGGTGGAGATAAAAGTCACCACCGAATGATCGGGCAATTCGATGTCGGCGATCAGCAGTACGCGCTGTTCTTTTTCAGGTTTGGGATTGGGAAGATATACCCGCTCGGAGCGAATGATCGGATACCGCGAAAGAATACCTACCCCATAATAACCGCCGGCATAATGGATGGCTTTTCCATACAGTCCGAAAAGTCCGGTATGATAGGCCAGTTCGTTGACAAATGCTTTTCCGGCCTGTTTGGGGGCGCGTGTCCGCGTCGTTTTCCAATCGCATTCCTGCAACGCTACCAGATCGGGCTGCTGATTGCTGATATAAGCAGCCATCTCCTCCAGCGATGCGAGCTCGCCAAAACGCAGGTTATACGTCATTACCTTCAATTGAGTCGATTGAGCCAGCAGCTGCGCCGCCAGCATCCATCCCACAAGGCTTATCCAAAATCCTTTTTTCATCCTTCTATTCATTAACGTAAGTATTCAATTGTACATTCATACATGGGCACTGTTCCAACCGTGGAAGCCACAGCCCCGCGGAAAACGAAATTCAGCGGAGTAAGAAAAAAAAGCTGGTAATCCGATGAAGAATCACCCGGTTTATACAACGATAACCGAAAATCTTTCAGGTTGTATTTCAAATACCGGCCGAACTCTTCTGCCGACGCATTGCTGATAACCCCGATCAGCACCCGGTTGGTTTTCAGTCCGTCGCCCAGGTTGTTGACCAGTGGCCGGAATTGCTGTTTCCCATTTATTCTGCAGGTCATCAGGGTTACTGTAACCGGTTGTCCCAACGGAGCTATCAGGGTACATCCTCCGGCAAAAAGGGTGTCGGGAGCCACGAAACCTTCGAAAGCGTTGATAATGGGACGAACAATTATACCGGTACCTTCGACAGAGGCAGCGCTAAGATTGTTTTGCACAAAAAACGATTTGGTTTTGGTTTTCAGGGCTATGTCCACGACAGACGATTTTTGTCCGATCCATGCATCGGAACGATCGAAAAAATACGCCAGCGCTGAGGTAGTGGTGTTGATGCGCTCCACAACCGGTTGGTATCCATCCGGTCCGAAGAGGGTTTCATCGTTGAGCCGCGAATAAAATTCCAGACTAATCAGGTTCCGATCGTTGACCTCGGCCGGCGGATCGGGAGCCACAAAGCCGGTGTCGGGGACGGGGTCTTTGCAGGAAGCCAGCAACACTACCGGCAGCATCATCCATTGAAACAAATATTGTAGGTTCATCTGCTATACATTTTACGGGTGTTCGACATCGGCTACGATAAAACAATGATCGGACAAATGAGGGAAGCACACCACCTGGTAGCTTTTCCGTACCCAGCTTTTGGGATAGCCCATCACATAATCGATACGTTTGGTTGGATTGGTACTCGAAATGGTATTGCCGGTACCGTCACCAATGTCCTGCCAGCGGAAGCGGGCATAATTCAATGTTTCGGAGTCGGGCGTCGCATTAAAATCGCCGGCCAGCAGGGTCGGGAGGCTATTGTCGGTCAGCATCTGCGTATTGATGGTGGCCAGCATGCTGATGCGCACCTGCTCATCGCTGGCTACATCCAGATGGGTAACTCCCACCCTTACCTTACGTTTTCCGGGAAGCAGAATGTCGATCCACGAACAAGCCCGCATTTCGTTGGCTCCGGCCGGACGCGAGGAGATGGTCCGGGCATTGTAAAAAGGGTATTTGGATAAAATAGCATTGCCAAAGTCGCCGGTGGCATAGGTGAATGCTTTCCCGAAATAAGGGAACATTCCCAGTTCGGCAGCCAGTTCGGTGAGTAAATCCTTTTTCCCGTTGCGGGTGGTGAAATTGTCCATTTCCTGAAATACCACCACGTCGGGATTGTACTCACGGATACAGCCGGCATAAGCCAATGCATCGAAACCGGCAGGTTTACCTCCCTCTTTGATGTTCATCGACATAATCCGGAGTGAAAGCTGTTGAGCCATACCCGGGTGTGTTGCCAGTATTAATACCAGTAAAAGACTGAATTTACAGATTATTTTAGAACGTGGTAATTTCATTACGATATAAATTGATTTGTTCTGTTCGGGAGCAATTTCCGTGTCATCATAGGGAAGCGTTGTTTTTTATCAATCCCAGCCCGGATTATTGGGCCGGAGGTTGGGATTGCGCTGCATTTGGGTAAAAGGCAACGACAACAGGTAATGCTTGGCCGGATTGAACGTACGTCCTGACTCAATGATCAGGTACTGGTCGCCGCCCACATTTTTCCATTTAAGGGTATTCAGTATGCCTGCAGGCAATTTTGCCGGATCGAGCCAGCGGCGATTAACGCCGAGCAAATCTTCGCCCAATACTTCAGCTTCTCGCCAGCGAATCAGATCGGGGTAGCGGTGCCCTTCGAAAAAGAGTTCCACCGTACGTTCGCGGCGGATTTCCTTCCGGATATCCGATCCGGCCGGTAGTGCCGACAGTTGCATCGGTACCATCCCCACCCGGTCGCGCAGCAGATTAATGGTACTGTCGAGTGTAGCCTGCGTAAGAGCTCCTGCTCTTTCGCGCGCTTCGGCATAGTTGAGCAATACCTCGGCATAGCGGAAGTAAATAATATCGTTATCATCCTGACTCACTTGTCCTACCTTCGAAGGCTCCACGTATTTGTACAGATAATAACCCGAATAGGTCATACATCCGTCTTTATCGTTGGAAAACTTCGGATAGGTGAAAACGGCAGAATTTGTATTATTGGGATTTCCATCCTTCCGGCCTTCCCAGGCAGTATTGGGAGGCAACACCGACTGTTTCATACGGGGATCGCGGTTTTCGAATACCTCCTCGTAGGTCGATACCGATGCCGGATTCCACACCTTACCATCGGCCGTCAGCCAGGTTTCGATCATCCGTTTGGTAGGAGTAAAGCGCGAATAGTCGTTCGGCACCCAGAGCTCCCGCGACAGGTTGTGCGAAGTACGGGCATCTTCTCCCAGATCGAAATTATACACATAAGCCAGAATCGTTTCACGGTTGGAGCCCACCCGCGACGCTCGTCCGGTAAAATTGAACAGGTTGCGGTAATCGTTGGCCTTATTGCCCGTAGTATACAAGCTGTATCCCAGGTTCATGGCTCTGCGTGCCGCACCGGCAGCTTCATTCCAGCGTTCGTTGTACAGGTAAATCCTCGAAAGAAGGGTAAGCGCTGCTCCCTGCGAGATGCGTCCGAATTCGGCAGAAGCCGGCTGAATAAAGGCCGGTAGGTTTTTGTAGCTTCGCTCCAGGTCGGCAGCAATGCTGTCGATGATGGCTGCTTTTGCATCGCGGCCCCGGAACACATCGGGCGAATACACATTGAGTTCGCCGGTGATATAGGGAACATCACCAAAAAGCGTGGTGAGCAGCCAGTAATCGTAGGCCCTGAAAAACAAGGCTTCGGCGGCATAACGTTCACGTACAGCTTCGGTTACAGTTGAGGCGCGCCGGTAATTGTTCAGAAAATAATTGCACCGGCCGATGTTGTAATAGGCCCTGACCCAGATGTTGTTGACCTGAGCAATGTCGGTGGAATAATTTCCGCCTCCGATGGTACGGTAGGCAGTAGTGATGGCCCACGGAGCCGTTTCGCCCATCGATTCGAACATATTGAGCAAATCTTTACCACTAAGGGCCGAGTAGAGCGAGTTGGCGGCACTGCGCAGGTGCGCTTCGTTTTGCCAGAAATTATCGTTGGTAAGGGTATCCAGCGGAGGTCGCTCCAGAAAATCGTCGTTGCATGAACTAAGAGCAAGCAGTGTCACGAATAGAAAGATGTATTTTCTCATACCAATTTGTTTGTCTGATTATTGAAATGTAAGGTTTACTCCTACCACGAAGGTTTTTATCTGTGGATAATATCCGCCCCGCGAAATAGGCGTTTCGGGATCGTAGGCGTAGAAGAAATTGCTCAGGGTAAGCAGGTTGTCGCCCGACGCGTAAAAGCGGCACTTTTCGATCCGGGCTTTCCGGGTCCATTCCGCCGGTAAGGTGTAACCGATCTGCACATTTTTCAACCGCAGATAAGAAGCATCTTCCATCCAGTAGGTCGAAAAGGTCGACTGATTGAAATCGGTATTGTAGGTCAACCGGGGATAGCTTGCATCCGGATCGGGATTTGCGGCACTATAGCGTTCCAGGTGAATCTTTTGAGGATAAGCCGCCATATCCTGAAAAGCATGACGCGCCGAGCCGGTCAGGTAACCATTGGCTTGTCCCACTCCCTGCAACGCAAACGAGAAGTCAATGTCGTTGTAGGCCAGATCGGCTTTCAGACTGTAGGTGTAACGTGGAATAGCACTCCCCAGCACTACCCGGTCGTATTCGGGCGAAATGCGTCCGTCGGGCTCGTTGTTCGGACCGCTGATGTCGCGGTATTTGATATCTCCGGGCTGGTAATCGGGGCCCATTACTACGGGCACTTTCGGACTGTAATATTTATTTTCATCCGCATCATATACCTTAAAATCGTCGGGTGTCATCAGCCCTTCAGCAATATAACCGTAGAAAGCATCGATAGGGAATCCTACCTGCCGGATCTGGTACGAGCTTAAATCGGGTGAAGTCTCTCCCAGATCGGTAATTTTATTCTTTACATCCGAGAGATTGAACGACACGCCGTAACGCAGTTTTCCGATCTTATCGCGCCAGCTGATGTCGGTTTCCCAACCGCGGTTATTCACCGAACCTACGTTTTGCTCCGACGGGCGGGCGCCGATCTGGCTGGGATAGTTGAGCTGCAACAGTATTCCGTTCGTGTTTTTGTTGTACACGTCAAAAGTGATGTTCAGGCGGTTTTTGAGCAAGGTGAAGTCGATGCCTACGTCGAGCATGTCGATTTTCTCCCAGGTGAGGAGAGGGTTGGCAAGGGTAGTTTGTGTATATCCCGTAGTACCCAGTGTGCCGATAGCGGGCAAACCGGTGATTTCGTTGAGTACCGATAAATAAGGATAGTCGGTAGAACCCACGTATTGGTTACCCAGCATCCCCCACGACATACGCACTTTTATATTATCAAAGATATCCCTCGAGAACTTCATGAATTCTTCTTCGGTAATCCGCCATGCTCCCGAAAAAGAGGGAAAAAGTCCTCCCCGGTTGGAACGATGAAAGCGCGACGACAGATCGTAACGCAGGTTAAACTCGACCAGGTATCGTTCGTCGTAATTGTAATTCAACCGGCCAAAGCCTGAACGGATGGCCCATTGAGAAGCGCTTCCGGTATTACTCATACCTTCCTTCGATCCCAGGTTAAGGGTCGGATTCAGCTCGGTAATGAGGTTGATCCGCGAAGCTTCAAAACTACGGAACACCGACCACTCCTGCGAGAAGCCGCCTACTCCTGAAAGGGTGTGTTTCCCGAAATTCAGATCGAAATTGGATTGTACGATCAGGGTTTGCTGCCGTTGACGCACGTCGGTGAGATTCAGACTGTTGGGATTGTTAAAGATGTAGACGGGACTTTCGGGCGTTTCGGGATTCACAAAAGGAATCGATTTGCGTAATACCTCCGCCAGGGAATTGCGGTTCACCATGCTGTAGGTGGCCGACAGATCCCAGCCTTTTAGTAACTCGATCTTTGCCGTACTCATCAACGACATCTCGTCGGCATCGAGGGTTGTGGTGCCTCCGTCGTACAGGATAGCCACCGGATTGGTATTGCCACCTCCGTAGGCCCACGAGCCATCGGTGTAATAAACCGGGACGTTGGGAGCAATACGCATGGCCGTATAAATGGCGCCGCCACCACTGGTAAGCGAACCCACGGGCGATACTACATTACGCATCGTATAGCCGATGTTGGAACTGATTTCGACTTTGTCGAGCAGGCGCGAGTCGACTTTGAAACGAAGGTTATGGCGCTCTTCGCCGGTTGAATTTCCTACTGTAAGTCCGGCCTGATCGAAATAACGGTACGACATTAAATAACCCGACCGTCCCAGGTTCCCATTTACGTTTACCGCGTAGTTTTGCTGCGGGGCGTTGCTGCTCAGTACCGCCGAGATCCAGTCGGTATTGCCGAAATAGTTCGGAGCTGTTCCGTTCTGTACGTGATTGAAGTGGTAATCCATCCAGGCAATACCCGTTCCTACATTGGTACGCGCTTCGTTGTCGAGCGTCATAAATTCGAGGGCGTCGGCCATACGTGGCAACCGGGTAGGCGTTTGCGAACCATAATAAGCATTCAACGAAATGGTGGGGGCCTGATCCTTGGTGTTCAGTTTTTTAGTGGTAACCAGAATGACGCCGTTAGCCGCACGGGCGCCATAGATCGAAGCAGAGGCAGCGTCCTTCAGTACCGATACGCTCTGAATGTCTTCGGGGTTCAGGTTATTCATATCACCTTCGACACCATCGACCAGAATCAGCGGATTGGCATTACCGATGGTTCCCAACCCGCGAATCCGGATACTGGTGCTGTTGGCTCCGGGCTGGCCGGTTGCATTCACCACCGTAACACCCGACAGGAGTCCCTGCAGACCGCTGCTTACACTCGATACCGGCCTCGAATTAAGTTCATCGGCAGTAATCATGGCCACCGAGCCGGTGAGGTTTACTTTTTTCTGTGTACCATAACCCACCACTACTACCTCATCGAGCAGACGTGTATCTTCACGGAGCCGAACGGCTATGTGAGAGCGATCGCGGATTTCGAGGGTTTCGGTATAATAACCGATGTAGCTCACCACAAGCGAAGCATTAGAAGGAGCTTCCAGTTCAAATTTACCGTCGATATCGGTTACTGTTCCGGTAGTAGATCCTTTGACCGAAATATTGGCTCCTATGGCAGGTACTCCTTTGTCATCGGTAACGAGTCCGGTGATGCGCCGGCCGACAGGTGCCGATTGGCGGAGCGAAGCGTCGTCGCGGGTAATCACGATGGAATTGCCGGCTGCGATATTGTATTTTAATCCCTTGGGTGTGAGTATCGTCTGTAACAGTTCTTCCACCGCCACATTTTCGCGTTTCAGGGTGATATCCGGGCTCCGGTCCAGAATGCTGTTGCGGTACGATATTTTATAGTCCGATTGCTTTTCGATCAGGCTCAATACTTGCTCCAGACTGGCGTTTTTAACATCCACGCTGATGGTTCTGGTCTGCGCCCTGCTGCCCTGTACGATCAGGAACAGCAAACAAATAATCAACAACAGTCCGTTTCCTTTGTAACTCATATTCGATTCGTGTTTTATGAAGTATTAATTTTTACGTTGATTCAGCCGGAAATTACTGATGGCCACTTCATTCCCTTTAATCTGATAATTGAAACGATAGTGCATTTTCAGTATATCGAGCGTTTCATTCAGATTGCCTGTCGAGAATCGGCCGGTAAACAGGTCGTTGTCAATAGTATCTTCCTTATCCAAATGAATGCTTACTCCGTAATTGCGTTCGATGGCCTTAAATACATTGCGTACCGGGGTTGCGTGGAATACCAGTTCCCCTTTTACCCAGGCAGCGCCCACTGGCGGAGCATTTTTAATAATCCGTATGGAACCGGTGCTTTTGTCGAGCACCGCCCGCTGGCTGGCATACAATCGTACCTGCTGGTGGGTGGTGGTAGAAGTCAGTGCCACTTCGCCTTCCAGCAAATCGATTTCGGTGGTGAGCTCGTCCTCCCGCGCCTGCAGGTTGAAGACCGTGCCTAATACCTTCACATCGAGCGAGTTGGTTTTGATTATAAATGGCTTCCGTTCGTTGCGGGCCACTTCGAAATAGGCTTCTCCCCTGAGATCGATCTCGCGCGATTTGCGGTTGAAATCGTTGATGCTGTAGTTCAGGGTGGTTTCGGAGTTTAATTTTACCCGGGTACCGTCGGGTAATACAATATTCACTTTTTCGCCCGGACCAACCGCCACTATCATATCGCTGGCCGCAGGTGCGGGAAGCCGGTCGAGCAGGTTGATGGTGAACGCAGCAATCAGGGGTACGGCAATGATGGCCGCAGCTCTGGATAAGATACGCATCAGCTTCCTGCGCTGCCATTTTTGCCGCGCGTTCAACCGGTCGATGTCCTGCTTGATTCCGAGAATTGTGTCTTCGTCGGCAAAGTTCCCTGTTTCCTGTTGCCACAGTGCACTCAGGGTTTTTTCGAGCTCTTCGTCCGATGCCGCATTAATACTTTCCTTCAGCGCCGAAAGTTCATCCGCCGAAAGCTGGTTCTCGTAATATTTTGTTACTAAATCGGTCATTTTTTTAGTTTTCATACTATACTTCTATTTAGTTATACACTGAGACATTGGAAACGTACCTTTAATTTTATATGTTGTAAAACATATTTTTAAAATTAAAAGCAACGAAAAAGCGAATTTCAGGAATAAGTTGGGGTGTTACAGAAAGAAAAGAGCAAACATTCCGGCACTGTCGGACAGCTTTTTTCGGAGGATTTTCAGTGCAATCGAAAGCTGGTTTTTTACGGTTTGCTCGCTCAGATTGAGCCGGCCGGCAATTTCGGCATGTGAAAGCGCCCATTCCTTGCTGAGCTCAAAAACCTTCAGCTGTGTATCGGAAAGCGATTTTTTGGCCGCTTCGAGTTTGCGGCGGAATTCATCGAATTCGAGGGTGGAAGTAGTCGTGTCTTCCGAAACCGCTGCTTCATTCATGTAATCGATATAATCGACAAATACGGGTGAATTGATCAGGCTGCGCATTTTGTTGAAAATGGCATTCCTGGCGATGGTAAAAAGGTAAGCTTGAAACGACTCTTCGGGTAGCACATTCTCGCGGTTTTGCCACAAACGTACAAAAGTATCCTGCACAATCTCGCGGGCATCGGCCGGCGATTTTGTCATTTTCAGGGCAAAAGCATACAACCTTCGCGCATACAGGGTGTACAGTGCGTCGAAAGCACGATACGATCCTCTGTTCAGTTCGTGAATATACTGTTGTTCAAGTGTGAGAAACCCCGACATTATAAAAAGTTTGCTGCAAACTTACAACTTTTTATAGTTTCTCCGAAAAGCAAGTTTGATATTTAGCAAAAAAATAACATCGCCGGCGATTTCCGTCCGGGCGTCAAACCTGAAATAAATCATCGGGCGCTTTTGGTAGAGCCGGATAATAGTACTGCTCATTCCGGCAATTCCGGATGTAGAACTGCTCGTGCCGATCGACGAGAAAAGAGGGTTGCCGTCCTTCCTTGAAATCGGGAAAATTTTGTGTGCGAGGCTCCTTTAACGGGTTTTCCTGAACTTATAGCTCTCCTGCGAACTTTCCAGTCTGATCCCGCTTGCTTCGCTCCACGCGGCGGCCCAGTTGGCAAATTCCGAAGCGGAGCGTTTGTTCACGGTATGTACGGCGATTGCCGGCCGGGCCCAGGATTGCCGGTTGAGAAGTTCGTGGGTGCGGAAGGCAAAGGCGCAGTAATCGGGGTAGTGGCGGGAGCCGAAACCAATCACCGAAAATGAGACGGCGTGTTCCTGAGGATGGTTGACGAGTCGTTTTTCGAAGCGGTGGGCGCTCGACGGTGCTTCGCCTTCGCCATAGGTACAGGTGAAGAGGAGGAGGTGGCGCGCGGCCGGAAAGGTGGTGTAACGGCTCATGTCGTCGGAATACACTTTGAATCCTCCGGCGGCGAGCTGTTGGTGGATGGCTTCGGCAAAGCGGCGTGTGCTGCCGTTTTCGGTTCCGGTAAGAATCACGATTTCGGCCTCAGCCGGTTTCGCCTGGTTTTTCCGGCGCTTGAAAAGGCGTTGATAGGTAATGGCAAAGCCGGTAAGCATGAAACCGATGATGCTCAGGGAGGCAAGGGCTAATAGGATGGCCCAGATGCTGTTGCCCGAACCAGTGTGCAGTTCGGAACTGAGTTGTCCGAGCAGGGCGTGAAACGGGTAGCGCGTTTCTTCTACCAGGGTTCCGCTGTATGGGTGAATCACCAGCTCGCGATCGGCGAGTTGCAGGGTGTAATATTCTTCGGGATCGTCGAAGAAGGGGAATACCGCACGTTTCAGTTGATCGACTTTAATGGTCTGCAGAGCGGGAAAACCGGCCAATTGTCGTTTTTCGGTTGTGGATTCCGGAAGCTGTTCTGTGAGGCCGTCCTGCAGATCGCCGGTTCCCGTTTGGTGACCGCCGGTTCCCGCAAGGTAGGAAGTGGTTACAGCCGGTTTTTCGGGTAATAGCTGGAAGCGCTGCATGAACAGATAAGTGCCTGTAAGCGCAGTAATCAACAACGGGATGAAAAAGAGTTGTCCGAGTCGCACATGCCACTTAGCCGTACGGCTTCCGCCTTTGGGCTTCCGGAAGAATTTCCGCAGTTTTTTCTGACGCTTCAGGATCAATAATACTCCGGAAATAATGATGATGATGAATAAAAAGGAGACGATTCCGACGATGAACCGACCGGTTTCGTGGAGAAAGAGCGAGCGGTGAAGCGATAGGTTCCATTGAATGAAGGGTGGGTCGATGCGTTCGGAGCTAAGGATGCGTCCGTCTGCAGGATGAATCATGAATCGCTGCTGGTTCAATGATTCGTCGGTGGTTTCGATAATTACCTGATCGTACTTGTTGATGTCGACGGCAGTAAGTCCCGGGTGCTTGGATTTTAAAAAAGACAGGTATTCGGCGAGATTGGCGAATGTTGCCTGGCTTAATTCTTCCGGTGTGATGGGTTTGTCGAGCGAATCGCCGGGCATGGTTTCGCGGGTAGCTGCCGAGCGTTCGTTTACCGCATGCAACGCCAGCACCACTCCGGTGAGCGATGCGATGAAGAGGGATATAAATGTAACGACGGCAAGTGCAAGGTGCGCCAGCCGCCAGGAGGTTTTTAACATAATGGGTACGCTTCGCTGATTGTACGGCGCGCTCCGCTGGCGCTTAATGGGAACGCTTCGCGATTGTACGGCGCGCTCCGCTGGCGCCTAATGGAATCGCTTCGCGATTGTACGGCGCGCTCCGCTGGCGCCTAATGGGAACGCTTCGCTGATTGTACGGCGCGCTCCGCTGGCGCCTAATGGATACGCTTCGCTGATTGTACGGCGCGCTCCGCTGGCGCCTAATGGGAACGCTTCGCTAATTAGCTTTGTTGATTTTGACCAGTTTAATATAGGTTTTTCCATTGGCTTTTGTGGTGAGCTGAGCCGTCGTAAGCGGGATTTCCACATCATCTACCACGTACTTCTGGTCTTCTACCGACGATTCGAAACGCAGTTTATAGCCTTTGTTCATTATTTTGTCGTCGATGGTAAAGCTGATAATGCGACGGTCGCCACCTTTGATGGAGGCGCCCGAAATAGCATCGAGTTTTTCAGCTTTCACCTGCTGGGCTTTGTACCATTCGGTGAGACTGTCCCACCATTTTTTATCGGGACCCAGTATGGCCAGGGTACGTTCGTACTTGCCCTGCGGATTGATAAGCGATGCTACCACGTAGGCACTTTCGCCTTTGTAGGCATTCATTTGTATCATGCACCGGTAAGTGTTGGCCGTGAGCGTAGTGCTTGCAACTAAAAGGAAAAAAGCTATTTTAAAAGATTTCATATTATTTCAAAAATGTAATATCGGTTTTTGCGTTGATTAAATATTCGTTGGCAGCTGCCAGATCGTAGGCCGTTTCGCCAAATTCGGTGGTGATGGATTTATCGGCTCCTTTTTCGATCAGGTATTTCAGTAACTGATCGTTGTGGGCCGTGAGCGCAATTTTATGCAATACGGTCATTTCTTCCGAGTTTTTGGCATTGATGTCGATGGTCAGGGTGCTGAGCTTGCGAAACAGTTCGATATCTTCCTTTTGAGCGGCGATATGATACAAGGTGCTTTTGTCGGCCATCGGCTGGGTAATGTTGAGGCCGCTGGAAATCAGCAGTTTCATTTTTTCGGTAAAGTCGTCGGAAGGAATGTTGGGAGTCCGGTTGGCCGAAGCAGGAGCCGGTCGGTTGGCCGAAGTTGTTGTGGCTGCCGGAGCTGGCCTTGCATTGCCCGGTGCTGTTCCCCGCGCCGGCCGGTACGATTGTACCAGATAATATCCCAGGTGATTGCCTTTCACATCGCGCACCTGAACATCGGCCTTGTGTCCGAGCAGCATCCGCACAATTTCGGTACTTCCCGAATTAACCGCTGTTGTTAATGCCGATTCGCCTTTGCTGTTTTTCGTATTGACATCGGGTGTTTTATGCAACAGTAAATGTATCAGTTCGCTGTCGCTGCCTCCTGCGGCCATTATCAGCATATTGCTTCCTTCTTTGTTCGGTGTGTTGGGATTCAGTCCTTTGCCCATCAGGTAATCGACAACCGGCAGTTGATTGGCTTTCCGGGCTACCAAATGAAGCAGGGTGTTTCCCTCTTCATCGGTAACGGTGGGTTTCAGTTTCACTTCTTCGAGCAAATACTTAAAAACCTCCACGCCGTTGGCGGCGCGACGGGTACCTTGTGCTGCCAACAGTAACGCTTTCCCGGTGGCTTTCACTCCCTTTGTCCGCAAGGCTTTCAGCGTACCTATATTGCCGGTACGGGCAGCGTAGTCGAACAGGGTGGCCCCGCTGTTGTCGGTGTCGTTAAGCGATAGTCCTTTGCTGGACAGGTAATCGGTGAGGGCAAAGGTGGAGTCGTGAGGGATACCCAACATCATGTAGGTTGCTCCGTTTTTGTTGCGTTGTTTTAAATCCACCCCGGCTTTCAGGTAGAGATCGAAAATGGCGGGTTGGTTCATGCCGAAATTGGCTGCGAACTGCAGCGGACTGTCGCCATGCGAATCGGCTGCTGCCACATCCGATCCTTTTTCAAGCAATAGCTGTACAACGGCCGCATTCCCCCGCGCCGATGCCCAATGCAGGTAGGTGCGCATATGATTGGTGGTTTTGGTAACCGGATTGCCTTCCAGTTGTAATAAATGGGCAATCACCTCGGCCGAAGCGTTGTTGTTGATGGCCAACGATACGGCGTCGAAATCCATCGCGTTCATAGCAACCGGGTTATTCCCTTCTGCAATGGTTTGTTTTACTTCGTTCAACGAAGGATTGGCCCTCCAGAAATTCGGATCGTGAAGCTTGTTGCCGGTTTGCGCTTGTAGGAAGAGAGCGGTGAAAACCAGCGTTAAAGTACTTAATTTTCTCATTTACAATTAGATGTATTAAAGAGTTGCTGTCGAATCAATCAGCTGAAGTTTACAGCTGATTCGATGTTACAAATATCGTTACGCTCCGACGCTGCTGCAATCACCATATTTAGTGAATTGTAACCGGGCATTTTCATTACTTTTAGTGATTGCGGACCCCTTTAATTTGAAATTACTTTGCAGCATCGAAATTCTTACTTCTCGAAAATGAATATCTCCCGATTCACTATACTTGCCCTTTTGTTGACGATGAGTTGTTTAGCTGCGGCAGCTACCACCGGTGTCATCTTCGGCCGTGTTACCTATACCGACGGTACTCCGGCCGAAAACGTGGTGCTCAATCTGAATAACACGAATATCTACGGTATCTCCGACGAAAACGGGCACTACCTGCTCGAGAATGTTCCGTTTGGAAATCATGCCATCATCGTAAAACCTTTCGGCAGCGATATTAAAGTGGTGAACGTGGAGCTGAAAGTCGAAAAGCTTCGTTTTGGAATCGAACTCATGGCTACTTCTACTACTAAACAATTGGAGGAGGTGGAAGTGAAAGCGCAATCGAAAACGCAGGTACTTAAAAGCAGCGGCTATTCGGTGGGGGTGGTCGAAACGCAGCAAATGGCGCTTCAGTCGGTACAAACCATGGAGCTGCTCGACCGTACGGCCGGGGTCCGGATTCGTCAGAACGGAGGGATGGGGTCGGCCAATCAGTTTACTATTAACGGATTGTCGGGCAACTCGGTGCGGGTGTTTATCGATGGTATTCCGGTGCGGAACTATGGTTCGTCGTTTTCGCTCAGCAGCCTGGCTCCCGAACAAATCGAACGGATCGAGGTGTACAAGGGTGTCGTGCCTGCCCATCTTTCCGAAGATGCCCTGGGTGGGGCCATCAATGTGGTGCTGAAAAAGAATATCCGTTCGAAAAACTCGGTGGTGGCATCGTATTCGTTCGGCTCGTTCAATACTCATCAGGCCAATATCAACGCCAATTACCGCAACGATTCGACGGGGTTTACCGTATTGGGTTCGGCTTTTTATAATTATACCGATAATAATTATGAAGTCTGGGGCGATCAGGTGTTTGTGTCGGAACCTCCCTCCTGGTCGCTTCAGTACGTGAAAGCGCGCCGGTTCCACGATAGTTATCAGTCGTACGGAATGAATGCCGATGTGGGATTTACGAATGTGAAATGGGCCGATCGTTTCCTGGTGGGTATGCTGCTTTCGGATATGGACAAGGATGTGCAGCACGGAGGGACCATGGAGGTGGTGTATGGCAATCGCCGTACCGGTCAGGCCACCCGCATGCTGAACCTGAAGTACGACAAAAGGGCTATCGCTGATCAACTGGATGTGAATGCGTTTGTGTCGTTCACCGAAGGCCGGCGCTGGGTGAACGATACCGTACCTTATATTTACAATTGGCTGGGAAACCGGCTTTGGAACGAACGTACTCAGGATTATTATACCTGGAACGTGGGTGGGGGAGAAGCCGGAAAGGCTACACTTGCCAATAATACCGAACGTACGTTGGCAGGAAGAGTCAATATGGCCTACGAACTAGTGAAAGGTCATCGCCTGAGTGCCAATTACCTGCTCAACCGTTTTACCCGTGATGTTGCGGATCCGCTGTTACCTGTCGCCGAACAGGAACTGACCGAAACGCGCTACCTGACCAAGCAAATCGTGGGGCTTACCTACGATGCCCGTTTGCTGGAAGATAAACTGAAAGTTTCGACCTTCTGGAAACTGTATCTGCAAGAGGTGAGTCTGGCCGATCCGGTGAAAGTGAACAATGTGCTGACTTCTTCGCGCGTAGATAAATCGGTGCACAACAACGGTTATGGGTTCGCGCTTTCGTATGCGCTCAAGCCTGGAATCAATCTGCTGACATCGTACGAAAAAGCGGTTCGCCTGCCCGAGAGTACCGAGTTGCTCGGTAATACCTCCGATAATGTAAATGCGGCCTATAACCTGCTTCCCGAGCGGGCCAATAATTTCAACCTGGGAATGAACGCTACGCTGGTCGAAAAGCAGCACCATCACCTGCGCTCCGAACTCAACTTCTTTTTCCGCGATATCCGCGACATGATTATGCGCGGCGCCGAGAGCTCGGCTACCGGCAACTACTCGTTCGAAAACCTGGGGCAGATCCTGAGCCGGGGGTTCGACCTGGAAATGAATTACGATTGCCGTAAAAAGCTGACGGTCAACTTCAACCTCTCGCTCTTTAACGCCCGCTACAACCTGCGGTACGATTCGCATGGCGTGGAATACAGTTACTACGGCGACCGGCTTCGCAATGCTCCCTATTTCACGTCCAATACTTATGCCGAGTACGACTTCGGCGACATTTTCCAACAGAATTCCAGCCTGAAACTCAACTATAATTTCGGCTATGTACACGAGTTTTTCCGCAACTGGGAAAGCATAGGCGGGGCAGGTAAGGCTGTGATTCCTACCCAGATGATTCACGACCTCGGGCTTATGTACAGCTTCCCCGGTCAGCGGTTCACCTTCAGTGTGAACGGGAAAAATTTACTGAATGCCCAGGCCTTCGACAATTGGGCGCTTCAGAAACCCGGCAGGGCAATTTATGCAAAATTATCGTATAAACTCCATTAAATCAAGATTCTGTAACGATTATTATTCAACCAATTTTTAAATATTTATTACTGTATGAAAACGAATATTCTCAGCCGATTTTTCGGCCTTTTTATGGCGATAGCACTCATAAGTTTGGTAAGTTGCGACGACGAAATCGACGACAAAAAAAACGCGAATCAGGATGGAAAAGCCTTTTTCCACGTGGTAATGGCGATTGGTGAAGGGGGCGACGATGGCACCCTGAGTCAGGCCGTTCCCGACCTCACCAAAGGAACCATCAGTTTCGACGGCTACGGTTTTGAAGTGCCGTCGACCCGTACCGCCCGGGTGTATGCTTCCAACGACGGCAAATACCTGTATAATTTGAATTATGGCGGCGGCACGGTGGCTAAGTTTTCGGTGGAAGGCGGACAATCGTACACCAAAATAAACGAAACCAATGTTCAATATGCCATCGGAACCACACACCCCCGCTGGACCAAGGTCGACGACGATGCGGCCTTGTTGCACAACGTTATTACCGAACATAAATACACGGATGCAGCCGGCGCCGACTATTCGTACACGGCTGCCACGGCCTACCTGGTTTCCATCGATCTGGAAAATAAAATGGCGATGGGAGCGGTAGAACGTTTTGAAATCCCCAGAAATGCCGACGATTCGGCTAAAAACCTGCACGTATGGCGTATCGATGCTCCGGTTGTGAAAAACGGCAAAGCATTTTATGGGGTAGCCAAACGTAAATACGACGCTGCTACCGGCAAAAATGTGAATCTGCCTTATGGTGCGATGAGTATTGTAGTGGATTATCCTTCGCTTACCAATCCGAAGGTAATCACTTCGACGGTAGCGCAAGGTTCGACCTACGGATACCGCACCCCGGTAGCCCATGCCGACGAAAAAGGCGATATCTACCAGATTGCCGGATCGCCCGCCTTTATCCTGAAAATCAAGAACAACGATTACGACAATAGCTTCGTGTTCAACCTTTCCGAAAAATTAGGATTGGGGATTCAGGTGGCTTCCAACGGATGGTTCTATGTAGGAAACGGAATAGGATATGTCCCTTATTATGATCTTGCAAAAGGCAACGGCGCCGCAGCTGCGGCCTGGGGTGTAGCCCGCGTGGATTTGTACAACGGAACCGCTATTAAAATGAACATTCCCGGCGCTTTGTGGTTACAACAATACCAGTACAGTGTAAAAGGCAACGATGGCAAGTTCTACATGGCCCTGGCTCCGGTAGGCACCGACGGAAATATCTATATGTTCGACCCTGCCTCCACTTCGCCCGATGGATTTACCACCGGCGCCACACTCAAAGGAGCCGCAGGGCAATTTTACATCGGGATATTTTAAACGAAACGAAATTATAGTGTGTTAATTAGCAGCAAAGGCCATCCGGAGAAATCCGGGTGGCCTTTACTGAAATTGGTCCCAATGCTGCCAACATTTTCCCTGCCATTGATTACAAGGAGTACCATCATAAATCAACCAGTTAAAAGTCGGTTTGTACCTCGATTTTAAAGTAAGCCAACGTTAAGGGTACGAAAATCGAATGTTTTGCACCAATTGGTTCGCAGGTGTATTGTTTGTTTTAATGTCTTTTTCGCTCATAATAGGTTTGCCTTCAACAGTGACGTTGGTGAATGAAATATTCTGAATCGTTTTTGTAGGCTCGTTTTCTTTCAACCAGCCTGTCAGAAGTATTTCGTTTGCAATGCCACTCCCGCTGTTCGACGCAACGGAAATATTTTTAAATACAACATTTTCGATTCCCCCTTCGGTACTTTGGTCTCCCTGGATAGATCCAAACCAGAACTGATCTTTAAATGTAAGGCAAATCAACCGTTCGCACCTGTTGACGCGGATGTTTTCCCAGCTAATATTGTTAAAATAAGTCCCCTCGAGACTGACAATGGTCATCACCGCACGTTCGTCGAGTTTTCCGTGATGATATTTGTCGTCATAGGAAGAAAGTACATCAATATTGCTGAAATGTATATTTTCATACTTGCTGGCACGTGTTTCGGCTCCCAGACACATCGCGTTGTTGCAATCGTTCCAGAGCTGCAGATTTTCAAAGTAAAGATGCTCATTCGGAGGACAATCTGCCGGGCTCCCTTTCACCAGCCCTTTAATCGCAATTGCATCATCGCAGGTTCTGACAAAACAGTTCCTTATTCGGATATGATTAGAATTGGAGATGTCGAAACCGTCGGTACTGGCATATCTCGGACTGACAATTTTGAGCTTATCAGCCCTGGCGTTGGATACCTGATGAAGTCCTACTGTCCAGCCCGGATTCCGGTGACTGCAAACAATTATTCCCTCGAGTTGAATGTCGGAACTATGACTTACACCCAATACCAGTCCACCCGGAACCGTACTCATTAAAATACCTCTTCCTTTTATACTGCTTCCCTGATTATTTCTCAGCTCGATATTTCCATTCACAACCGCACCGCCGGCAATATATACATCAGTACCTGCCGGGATTTTCAACGGCGACTCTAGTTGATGGTATCCCGGACCAAAATAAATTAACTGATTATCCCCCTTCACAGGCGCATTCTGGTCGATAGAATTGGCAAACAGATGCAGGGTGCTTCCTTTGTAATCATCATCAAAAACGATGGAAAGAAAACGATCGGCATCTTTTAATGTAAAACTAATCGTTTGTCCCTCGCGTTGCGAACGGATCGGATTCGATTCGGGTAGAATTTTATAGCCCGAGAAGGGTTTGGCTGCCGTCACCCTGATTTCAACCTCATTTCCCTGCTTGAAGTCGAAATAGCCAAAGCTTACCAACTCTTTCCACGCATTCAGATCCGTGTAAACTCCCGTGTATTTACCATTGACAGCTACGGTATAAAGTGCAGCTCCCTCCTGAGGATACGCATCGGGTACTACATACGTTTGGAGTGTTGATGATGAAAAATGCTCACCGGTCGCCTTCTGTTGAAAATCGGCATTCTTACTTTGCTCTGAATTCCACAGTTGTTCGTAAGGTGTTGCCAGAACAATGCCTCCATCGGGCTGGATTTCCAGGATTACCTCTTCACCTTGGTGCAAGGTCATCCTTTCAGCATGTGCCTTTCGATCCTTATCGTCGTAATATTTCATAAAGGTTTTACCCTCGAGCATAGGCAGTTTTACTTTAATGCGGCATAGCTCTTTCTGTGCATTAACACCCGTCACGTACCATTTTTCTCCACTGCGGCGTGCTAAAACACAATATTTACCCGGATAGCCGTCGATAAATACCGTTTCGTCCCAGGTCGTTGGAACGCTCATCATAAAATCCATGACAAACCAGGGGGCATCGGTAAGGTTGTTCGGAGCAATGGCGAACATTTGCACAGGACTTTGAAACAACACTGCGGTCGCAATTTGAAATATATCGGTGGTACGTCGAATAGTGCCGCCGTCATTGTTCCGGTTGAGGCGTTCATTCAACAATACGGGTCCAAACTCCATGCTACCCACCGCGTTGCGGATAAATGGATGCAAGGTGGCATTATAAGCCTCCGTATCACAGGCATGCTGCGTAAAGATAAGATTCTCGGAAGCCAGCACCGCCTCACTTCCGACAAAGTTGGGATACATTCGTTCCCACCCGCGGGGAAGCGTGCAGCCATGAAAAATAATCATCAGCCCGTGCTCGTTCGCATCCGCCAGTATATCTTGATACAACTGCATGGTTTGCTGCTTATCTCCCCCGAAAAAATCGACTTTCAGCCCTTTCACCCCGGCTTGTTTCAACCACTTCATCTCTTGCTTACGGGCCAGTGCAGTATTCAGCTTGTTTTTCGGGCTTTGCGGAGCGTCGTTCCACACCCCGTTGGAATTGTACCACAAGAACACATCAACACCCTTAGAACGTGCATAGTTAACTAGTTTTTCCATCCCGTCGTAACCTATTCTTTCATCCCAAAGTGCATCCATCAATATATATTCGTAGCCCATCAAAGCGGCGAAATCAATATAAGCGACCTGATCGTTCCAATTCATGCTTTCGTCCTGCCACATGATCCAACTCCAGGTCGAACGTCCGGATTTATACTCTATCGAGGGCTCATACAAAGGCTGTACAACATCGAAGGGGATGGTGGTTTCCACGATCGGTTTCAGATGGTCGGCTATCGTGATAGTACGCCAGGGGGTGGTTGCCGGCAGGGAGACAACAGGCGATGCATTACCGATGCCATTATTTTCTCTTTCATCCGGAAAAACCACCGTATAAATACCATCGCTTGTTGCCTCACTCAGGCGCGAGGCACAGTAAGCTCCTGTTACTCCGGTTTCCGATACCAAAGCCCAATGTTCACCCACACGAAACAATCCGGGAAAAGTATACCCCAGCCCGTATTTCGAAGGTGTGCCTATAGGTTCATCGGCCGCATACTCTTCTTCATAGCTTGGTTTCGTACGCTTCCAGAACGTCATGGGAGCGGCCTGCGGAGTAAGGAAAGTAGTTGTTTCCGACGGAAAATTAAATCCGGTAATTTCTTTTTCAACGATACAAGCAGCGCTTTCTCCCTTATCTTTTAACGCGTAGCAAAATGCGATATCGTTATTGCTTACATGAAAGATAAGTTCCATCTGTTGGTCGTTTGTATTGGAGAAGGTACATTTCAGCTGATTAGCCTTGTAATGAAATGCACTCTTTTTCGCCCGTTGAAGCGTGTAGGTTTCATCCAGCTTTTCATAGCTCGAGTGAACCAATTTCATCTCCTTGCTGAAATCGCCGGTGCTGGTAATTAATCCTAAAGGAGAGTCTTCGAGAATGGTTTTCCCATTGTAGGAGGCAGTATAATACAACCTTCCTTTTTCTGATAACACTTTAACCTTTAGCAGCGTATCGGGACTGCTTACGATGAGTTCCGATGCCGGATTGACCGGCTTAGTTCTGAAAGGAGCTACAGGCAAACCTGCTTTCGAAAACAGATTGCCTACCGTAGCGTCGTCGAAGCAGAAGGTCACGTGAACAGGTTGTTTCACTTTAGGTGAAGCTACAACCAGTTTATTGCCCCGGACAGTACCCTCTGCCTCCACAAACTTCTTATCCGCACCGGCTATTTTCAATCCGGTGATCTTTTTCCCTTTCACCATCAGTCCGTCCTGAGCATTGTCGAATGTGATTATCGCCTTCCCTTTTTCAATACGCATGGAGTTGAAAACAGGACTCAGATATCCCCGCACCGGTTGATGGTAGGTCTCGGCCAGGGCCAGATTGGCTAACCTCAGTCCTACGTTTTGTTTATCGATGGGGTGAATATCTTTAATGTCGTGCACCAGATCGGAAACCACAACCATACCCGTACGAGGCACTGATTTCGTAACCAACTCCTGTTGCTCGCGAAGCAATGCAGGTTCGTTAAAGGTCGAGTTATACGTATAAGGAGCTATCTGCACGAGGTAAAAAGGGAATTCCTTCCCGAAATCGGTACGCCATCCGTTGATCATGGTTTGAAGTCCCGTCGCATAATAAGGATGCCCCACATTGGTTTCACCCTGATACCAGATAGCGCCTGAAATGGAATAAGGTACGAGAGGATGAATCATCTGGTTGTAGCAGCTGCCCGGCAGGTTCGGACGCCACTCGTTTTCGTTTACAGGAGCATACACTTTCAGCAAGGGATGGCTGTCGATCAACTCCTTTTTTGTCCAAGTTTCATAGGGAGTTCCACCCCATGCCGCCACGATAATGCCGACGGGGACATTCAGGTATTCTTTCAACCGGCGGGCAAAGAAGTAACCTACCGCGCTGGTACGTTGCATGGTGGTTGGGGTACACCCGGCCCATTGCGCATCACAATTCACCTGAGGTGAAGTCGCGGTTCGTGCCGGCACGTGAAAAATACGTATGTCGGGATGATTGGCTGCTGCGATTTCCGCTTCTTTATTCACGAGGTTTTCGGCTGCCGACCAGCCCATATTCGACTGCCCGCTACACAACCAGACCTCGCCCAGCATAACATTGTTAACTACTGTTTTGTCTGTTGCCGACACAAATACCTGCAGGGTATAAGGTCCTCCTGCTCCGATGGTACGAATCCTGGCGCGCCACACACCTTCCCCCGATACCTTTACGGCGACAGTATCGCCCGTCTGCCAACCCGGCACAATCTTCACTGTTTCGGCAGGCTTACCCCATCCCCAGATTGAAACATCCGATTGTTGCTGCAACACCATATTATCTCCGAAAATGGCCGGGAGAACAATTTTTGCCTGCACGTTCAAAACAAAGCCGATAAAGGCTATCAGGAATATGATCTTTTTCATGAATACTTTTTTCAAACTATAAATTCAGGACTGAAATTACCGGTTCACACTTTTCTTGATGTTTTCTATGATTTCAGGGGAGACTTCGAGTATACTGCCATGACGAATACTATCAGGTAAAGAAATCCGGTCCGAGATGTCTTCCCAGGTTTTAAGGTCATTTGAACGTATGGCTCCGAAACGACCTTCCTTGTACTTGTCAAAATAAACCAGCCATGTGTCACCGATCTTTACCGATGTGGGACCTTCGGCCCAATACGGACCTGTAAGCGGCTCCGATGCCTTAGAGTAAGGGCCTGTCAGCTGATCGGCAGAAGCGATACGTATGTTCTTTTGAACGGGCGACAAAGTCTCGTCTTTGATAAACATCAGGTATTTTCCTTCATGGAATACAATCGAAGCATCAATTGTATTAAAACCCTGATCGTACAACAACTTTGTTTCCGAGAAAGTAATAAAATCCTTGGTTGTAACATAATAAATACGATGATTGTAACTTTCTTCACTGCTCTGGTTTTTATCGGTAAAACGACCTGTAATCGTCGACGACCAGTAAATCATATATTCATCGTTGATTCTGTCATAAGTAATTTCAGGAGCCCAACAGTTCCGTACTCCATCCTCGTGTGCCATAACAGGTATGAACAACTGTTCCGACCAGTGAATCAAATCGTCCGACGAAGCATAACCGATTCCGTTCTCGGTCCAGCTGACAGTCCATACCATGTGAAACCGGCCATCGCCCCCGGTAATAATACAGGGGTCGCGCATCAGTTTATCATTGCTCAGAACAGGGGTTAAAAAAGATTCCTCCGACAAATTGGTCCAATGGTAACCATCTTCACTGTAAGCCAGGTGTAATCCATCTTCTCCGTTCCCTTTGAAATAAGAGAATATATAGGCTTCCTTTGCAGCACAGGAAGTCAACATTAACAATATCGTGATCGTTAATGCGCTGTTTTTCAAAATGATATGCATTTTATTTAAAAATTAAGTTGGTGACTAATTGCTGTTCCGGAGTATTGTTTGTTTTAATGGCGCTTTCGTTGTCCACCCGTTTCCCTTCAATGGTTACATTCTCGAAAACAACATTATTGATTGTTTTAGTGGGCGTTCCATCTTTGAACCAACCGTTGAGCAAGATCTCATTGGCAATTTTACTTCCGCTATTCGAAGCTACGGTGATATTCTTGTAAGTAACTCCATCGATACCACCTTCGGTACTTTGGTTGCCCTTGATTGAACCAAACCAGAAATCGTCTTTAAATGTCTGGCAAATCAACCTTTCACA
The DNA here is from genome assembly GCA_001898935.1 of Paludibacter sp. 47-17. GTDB lineage: Bacteria > Bacteroidota > Bacteroidia > Bacteroidales > Paludibacteraceae > Paludibacter. The sequence goes on along the minus strand of MKVT01000019.1, from coordinate 29,447 downwards.
CCGGTTCACACGAATGTCCTCCCAGCTGATGTTCCTGAAGTAGGTACCTTCCAGGCATACGATGCTCATTACCGATCGTTCATCGAGGGTAGCGTGATGATCCCGGTCGTCGTATGAAAACAGTACATCGATGTCTTTAAAATGGATATCTTCATACTGCTTTGCCCTGGTTTCGGCTCCTAAACACATCGCGTTGTTGCAGTCATTCCATATCTGAAGCTTCTCGAAAAGCATTTTTTCATTTGGAGGACACAGCGATGGTATCTTGTTGATCAGTCCCTTAATGGCAATCCCGTCGTCGCACGAACGTATAAAGGTGTTTTTCATTGTCACATTGTTGGAGTTTACAATGTCGAATCCATCGGTGCTGGCATAACGTGTACTTACCACTTTCACATTTTGTACCGTGATATTCGAAGCTTCATGCATTCCTACGGTCCATCCTCCGTTCCGGTGACTACAAACGATGATTCCTTCAATCACCGCATTTCTGGCATAATTGGCTATCAGTACCAGGTCGTTCGGGCTTGTCTTCATCATTATTCCATGACCGCTCACGTGATTTCCGTTGCCACTTACCACCATCGCTCCATTCACCACAGCCCCACCGGCAATATACACATCCTTGTTGCCGGTCACTACCCGTCCGCCATGGGTTTTGGCCAGATCATGGTATCCCGGCCCGAAATAAATAAGGTTATCGTTCGATGCGGTGGGCGCATCAGTATCGATGGCATTGGCAAAAAGATGAAGGGTATTGCCCTTATAGTTGTTGTCAAATACAAGCGAGAGGTTCTGATATGCTTCTGTTACTTTAAAACGAATGACGTTCCCTTCCCGGGTCGAAGTTATGTTGGCCGATTCCGGCAGTATTTTATAACTCCCGAATGATTTTGTCGTCGTAATTTCCACTTCTGCTTCCTTGCTCGGATTAAAATCGAAGTAAGCGAAACTTACTAGTTTCTGCCATGCATTTATATCGGTATAAACGCCTGTGAATTTGGTGTTGATGGCAACATTGAACAGCGGAGTTCCTTCCTGAGGATATCCGTCGGGTACGCTGTAGGTCATCAATTCATCCGATTGATAATCCATACCTTTTGCCAGATCCTCAAATGTAAATTCAACCACATCCACTTCAATTTCTGCTGTTTTAGTCCCGTCGGTTACCGATTCGGCTATCACCACAACTTTGCCTAATCCTACAGCAGTAATCGTTGCCATACTTATGCCGTTATGCGTTCCTTTATCTTCAACAGTAGCTATTGCCGGGTTTTCCACCGACCATCTGATCTGATCGCCTTCGGGCATGTGAGGAAATGCCGAAGCATAAACCTGACGGGTTTTCCCGATTCCCATGGTAAGTGTTGTTGCACTTACCGAGACCCCCTGTATGCCGTCGGGCACTTCTGCATCCTTACATCCCACCGTAAAGAACATACTGCAAAGGACAGCTATTAATGTAAGAAATCGCAGGTTCAATCGTATTGCCATCATTTTTTTTGTTTTATAATTTTTATAAGTTGTTTTTCCTTTTGTCCATCCACCGATAACAAGTATATTCCGTTGGATAAATGGTGCATCGGCACTAAAGTCGACCCGGCAGATAAAATATTGGTGTAGATGTTTTTTCCTTGCATGTTGAATAAATCAACCATTGCGTTTTCAGCGATGGGCTGAGCCGGTTCTATAATCAGATCGCCGGAAACGAGATTGCCGGGATGCAATATAAAATCGGGCTGATTGCCGGAGATCCCGCCTACGGATGTGCTGCATTCGCCACCCCAGTCGATTCCCGTTACATTGGCCCTGTATATTCCATTTTCCAGTGCGCACAATGCTATACCGTTCAGGTCGTGATTTGCGTCTAATTTAATCGTCCCGTTTTTGGTCGTAAGCACCGCGATCTTAGTGGTTTCGACCTCTCCGATCCTGTTGCCTTCTACCCGAAAATAACCTGCGTTAAAATAGCCCTTATCCATATTCGGATCGCTTGTCAGATAGCGGTTGTTTATCCTGATACCTTCGCCTCCGTTCCACTGCGATCCCAGATCGCCGAGACTTTTGCCCGAGATTTTATCAATATAGTTGTTTACAATCGTAAAATCCGTCACGTTTTCGATACTGATCCCCAGTCCTCCGACACAATTTTCGATGTGGTTGTTCGAAATAGTGAGAGAGTCGGTATAACGTACCGCAATACCGGCCCCTCCCGATTTATTCCACGAATTGGCATGCGTGTTTTTAAATACATTACGGATACCGGCCGGCCTGTCCTTGTTTCTTCCTGCCCTGTATTCAGGTGTGTTGTTTTTTATGGTAAGATTAAATATCCGGTGATTAAAATGCCCTAATGAAGCGCCGATAAAGAAGCCACATCGTACCCCCTGCCGCACGTTCTCAAAAGCATTTTCACTGATCTCGATATTCCTGAAATATGTCCTGCCGTCGTAATAGCTAGTGCCTTGTGCATCAAAATGTTCATTGTAAAAAATATCCACCGCACTTTGTCCCATCCATGCATCAGCCAGCCCTGTCCCGTATAGTACATCGTCGTCGTTCATTAATTTCTCCGGATCGGAAGGACTTATAGTGCTCACGTAATTATTTCGTACAACCACATTTTCTACAATATCATATCCACCCCAGTTCCACGAAGGATTGAATTCAATGGCAATTGCCGAGTCCTCGGAATGTATATCGTTATATTCGATCAACACATTACTTACGTTTACCAAGTGGAGTCCATCCTGCGAGGTATGCATATGCATTACCTGATTATTGGGCGGTGCATTAAAATGTCCCTTGAATTCGGTGGATAAATTACCCGTGTCAATGATGGAATTCCGCATAGTGAATCCGTTGATTTTACCTAACAGAATACACCAGCCATATCCATTCTTAAACTCTACCCCCTCGAAAGCGATATCGTTGCTTAACCGGATGGATACCAGGCTTCCGGCAGAAGCTGTGTAAGAATCGTTGGTTTTATAGGTTGGAAATTGAGGCAGACCGTTCGAGAATTCTCCTGTAGCCGTATTCCATTGTCCATAGCCCGATATAGCCATAAACTGACTGCTCCCGTCGAGGGTCATATCGCGCAATTCGAATCCGGTTACGTATTCAGCCAAAAAAACCTCGGTGCGAAGCGGACAATCGCCTTGCGTATTGTTATCCCAGGAAAAAGGGGTACGTATCAACGTAGTCGTCCCAATGCCGGCACCGGCTATCGTACAATCTCTTATTGTTTTAGGAACAAGAATAGTAGTAACGTAATAAATTCCCTCCGGCAGTAACAAATCCTGCGTTTTCCCCAAACGGCTCAGGGCGGTTGTGATCGCTTTGGTGTTTCGTTCGGCCACAGCAGCGTCGAAAGTCCCGTCGACCGATGGTACCATTCCTGTCTCCGGATTTGAGAGCAGTGCCTGGCATCGCTCATTCAGATTCAACTCCTGAGAGAAAATGCTGTAGGATAGTAGGATAGAAAGAAATATTAAGAAGACAGATTTTTGCATGAAAAATAAATTATAACAGCCGAGTCGGTCTGAAAGTAACCGATCGGACCGGCTCGGCTTAGCTTACTATTTTATGATGGTACGAGTCGTGGTCGAATTTCCGCTGTGATTATCCTTTACCTGTACGATATACACTCCTGAAGTCAGATCGTCCGAATTAACTACTGTAATCCGGTTCGAAAGATTACCTTTCTTCAGTGCAATTCCGGAGATATTATACACCGTGTAGACAATATTTTCTCCATGCATTTCACTGTCAATCTGCAGATTGCCGTCGGTTAACTGAGCAACTGAAATTTTTTCCGCAAGGGTTTGTTCCAGGCCTGTTCCCAGTCCTAGTACCGATAATTTGATATTATCATACCGGCAGACATCTGCATTGTCTGATCCGTTTTGAATACCGATCATACTATCGCCGAGCCAGTAAATATCATCAAATGTTTGTGTGGCGACAAATTTATTATTCAGATAAAAATCGATGATGAGTGGTTTTTCAACCGATCCTTCACCTTTGAAAACAAGCTTTAAGGGTATCCAGAAATTGGGTGTGCCGTCTTTTGCATCATCAACCGTGTATTCCGTCCATTTATCTGAAAATTGAAGAAGATTCACCGGACGTTCCGTTCCCTGCTCTCCTTCCCAGACATCAAGTGCCAGCAAGGCAGGACTTCCCCCTTCGCCATTATTACTTATTCTCACTCTGACGCCCTGTGTCTGCCATACGTTCGACTGATCGAAGATAAACAGGTGCACAGCTCCCCAGTTGTTCCATTCTCCTGATTTTCCACCCAGAGGATGCACCATTACTTCCAGTTGATATACTTTGTCGGGGTTGATTTCAAATCCCTGTAATCTGACTGTGCCACCCCAATGCAACTGAATACAATTATTTCCACTCACTGCACTTTTTCCACCATGCACACAGGCGCCACCCCAATCGTTCGACCAGTTAAACTCCTGGGTGCCGCCTAATGCATTGTTCAGTTTCACATCAATACCTGTTTGCTGATCAAAATTGACCCATGCTGCATCATCTTCAAAGTCGTCACTTGCCAATACCTCCAGAACCTGCAGGCCTGTGATTTGCTGTGCGTACAATGATACCGAGAATACCAAAGCAATTAAAAATAAATAGTTTTTTTTCATGACTAGATAATTTAAAATTAATACTGATTTTTAGTTGTTTTATGATAATAGAAAGCGTTAATTATAGCCGTAATTTTGTTTGATGTTTCCTTGTCCTTCAATGATAATAAAGCTTGGCAGCGGGTAACGTACATGATGGGGCTGCGCATTGGTCACTCCTCTGTCCTGAGCTTGTTTTATATATTTATCGTGCCTGATAAGGTCGGCCCGCCGTTCTCCCTCAAACAACAGTTCAAACTGACGTTCCTGAAGAATATAGTCCTTCAGACTTTGTTTGTCGGCAAACATCGCCAGATTCACCCTTTTTGCCGGATTATTGTTGAAGGCGCGATCGCGAATCCGGTTAATCAGGTCGATCGATTCCTGATTAGGTCCGTGGAGTTCATTGAGAGCTTCGGCGCGGAGTAACAAGATATCGGCATATCGGATCAAAACCACATCGGTACCGCAGAATAATCCGTCCGATGCCGGATCTTCACCATATTTCAGAGGGATTGCTCCGTTGCGCAAACGTCCGGTTTTCCGGCCATCTACCAGTGTCGGAACTTTATTTCTCAGGATATAATAATCCTTAATCAAGGTCGACAAGCGATTATCTTCCTTGTCAAACTTGTCGTAGATAGCCCATGGGACACGGTATCCATCATAGGCAACCACCTTGGCTCCGGTTAATGAAACCCAGTCGGATGGCAGGACATGTGCCCTGTAGATATTGGCATTTACATGTTCTTTGCTCGGGGCTGTCAGCACAAAAATGCATTCTTCATTCTTCTCGTTGCTGATGTCCCATATTTTTGAATACTCGCTTACAAGACCATAGCCGTAGGTCAGAATGCTATCGGATATTTTCACCGCATCTTCAAAACGCTTGTGCTGCATGTACATCTTCATCAGGATACTGGCGGCAGCCCCCTTTGTGTATCTTCCATAGTCGGCTCCGGATTCATACTTTACAGGGAGGTGTTTCATGGCATAGGTAATATCGGCTTCTACAAAAGCCAGATAATCCTCTTCCGACAAACGGGGCGGAAAGTACAGTTCCTTCGGATTTTTCGCTTTCTCTTTGTCGAGCACCACCGGAGGTGGACCGTAGAAGGAACCTAAATCGTACAACCATTGCGCCCTGCAGCATATTACTTCCGACATTAATCTGTTTTTCATCTGTTCCTCTAAATCCGACTCTTCAATCAACGCCAGGGTATAAGTAGCCTTAGTGACCGAAGGCACCATTCTGGTATAAAAATTATGAAACAAATCGTAGCCCGGATTAAAATCGAAAGTCGACTGAGGACGTTGCGCCCACTCCCAGGGTATGTACAATTCGTCGGTGCCGATCTCCCCCAGAATCAGGCGTGATTGCGGATCGCAGGAGTAACGATACCAGGCATTATTATACCTGAATTGTCCGTAAATATTATTCACCAATGTCAGATAATCTTCCTCCGTTTCAGGATAATTGCCGGGCGATAATCGATTATAAACTTCAGGTTCAAGATTCCCTTCGCAAGAGGGAAGCCCAACAAGCAAAGCAGCTATGATAATTGTATAAAGATGTTTTTTCATTTTATGCAGAGTTATTAAAATTCTAAGTTAACACCGATGGAATATGAACGCTGATTGGGATAGGGAGCCTTATTGGATCCGGCTATTTCAGGATCCATTCCTTCCCATCCGGTAAATAAAAATGGATTTTGAACATCGGCATATACCCTTACGCTTCTGATTTCTTTCGTCAACAATTGTTTTGGAAAGTTATAGCCCAGGGTGATGTTTTTGATACGGACGAAGGTGGCATCTTCGAGTGTCCAGGCATCGGCTCCCATGTATGAGTTGGTAGCATCGCTTGGATAAATACCATTGGGATTTTCGGACGACCAGCGTTTGGAGGCTTCTACCCACAGGTTTGTTCCGTCTTCCACCATATGGCTGCTGTAACCGATATATTTTCTTTTTACGCCATTGAATGCCAATTGGTTAAAAACACCATAAGTGTAGATGTTCAGATCGAAGCCTTTGTGTTTAAATGTATTGTTGAGTCCCACTGAAAAATCGGGATCCGAGGTGCCTAAAAATACGATATCGGCTTCATTGATGATTCCATCAGGATAACCTGTGTAGTTCATATTTTCATCAAATCCATTTACATCCTTTACTTTTGCATTGCCGGGAACAGCGTTCGGCATATGATCGACGGTTTCTCCTATTTGTATGATTCCGTCGGTTTGCCAATAGTAAATGGCCCGAATAGGATCGTCGACTTTCTGCCATGGGCTCAGCACCACGTCCGGGCTACGTTCTTTCCATCTGTCGCGGTAACGTGTGAATGTGAAATCGGTACTCCATTGAAAATCATGAGTTTTTATGTTAACTGTGTTCAAAGTTAACTCAATACCACGACTCTGGGTTTGCCCCAGATTGGCCGATACCGTAGGAACCACCATCCACGAACGTAGGTCGCGGGAACCCAGCAAATCGCTGATCGTTTTGTTGAAAAATTCGAAACTACCGGAGATTCGACTGTTAAAAAAACCGAAATCCAGTCCCAGGTTTAATTCCGTTGTTGTCTCCCATTTCAGGTCGTTATTTTCGATTTGGCTCAATTCGACGCCTGTAACGGGAGAACTGTCGAAGGCAAAACGGTTTGAACTGGGATCGTAAAATGCAAAGGCATTGCTGCCGATACTACTGTTGCCTGTTTGTCCGTAACTGATCCTTACTTTAAGGTTCGAAAGCTGTTCGAACCCTTTCATGAATTTCTCTTCCGAAAGCCTCCAACCTACCGAGGCCGACGGGAAAAAACCCCACTTGTTGTTTTTTCCGAACTTATCGCTACCATCGTAACGCAGGTTGAGCGTAAGCAAATACCTTTCAAGAAAATTATAATTCATCCGCCCGAAGTAGGATGCCAGTACTTCTCTGTTTCTGTAAGAACCGATGGCATACTTTTCCTGATTTGCCACACCGATATTGTTGTACAAAAAAGCATCTGTAAAAAAGTCGGATGCACCGAGCGAATGACCGTTAGCATTGAACTGTTGGTATTCGTAGCCCGCCATAAGAACGACTTTGTGCTTTGTTTCCACATCAAAAGTATAGGTTGCTACGGTATTGAAAAGCATATCTTCGCGACTGGCCTGTCCTATGGAAGCTTGCCCGTCTTTGTTTTTTCCCAATAAGAATACCTTCGGGAAATAGGTCTCCCTGACGCTCGACTGTCCGTCATATCCTATCGACGATTTAATCTGCATATTCTTAACCGGTTCGATCTGCAAATAAAAATTGGACAGATTCCGGGTTTGTTTGGTTTTATCACTCACTTCCTGGTACGACACGGGGTTAGGCAAATTAGCGTACCAGCTCATCTCGCTGTAGTTGCCATCTTCATCTTTAATCGGCACAGAGGGGTCGTAGAGCAATGCCGACATAATCATATTGGAATCGCCCCATTCACCTTCACCCATCTGCACGTTATTATTATTGATAATAGCACCCATATACGAAAGCCCGGCTTGTAGGTATTTATTAATCGTGTAGTCGAGATTTATTTTACTCGAGATACGTTCGATAGCCGATCCCTGCACAACTCCCTTGTTGTTATACAACCCCAGCGAAACATACGAGCGCATTTTTTCGTTACCGAACGTAATGGATACATTGTGGTTTTGCACGTTGCCCGGACGCATGATCTGATTCCACCAGTTAGTACCTTTCCCTGCATTGTCGATTTGGTCCTGCGTGAAACGCTGTCCCGAAAATGCCGGTACAGTCGACGGATCGGTTGTTCCGTACGGATACAATTTTTTTTCGCGAAGCCATCGTTCCCTGAGAATCTGATTCGTTTGAATCATATAATTGGTGGCATCGTACACTTCAAAAGGCTTGTCGATGTATTGTGCGGTATAGCTTCCGCTATAATTCAGTTTCAACCCGCTTTTACCCCGTTTAGTGGTGATAAGTACCACGCCATTGGCAGCCCTGGCACCATATATGGCAGTGGCCGAAGCATCCTTCAGGATCTCGATCGATTCAATGTCATTGGGGTTGAGCGAATTCAAATGACTACGGCTTCCGTAGGAGTACTGGGTGCCGTTCCCGGGTTCGGGCGAATCGTTGGAGATCGGAAATCCGTCAATGACATACAGCGGTTCGTTGCTTGCATCAATCGAGGCTGCACCCCGGATTAATATCCTGACGCCTCCACCGGGTTGGGCGCTCGTGGATATGGCGGTGACGCCGGCAGCTTTTCCTTTCAGCAACTGACCAATACTAGCATCGGAAGTAATGGTCAAATCCTCTGTTTTTACCGAACTTACAGCTCCTGTCAGATCACTTTTTTTCATCGTACCATAACCCACCACCACCACCTCGTCCAGCATCTTTTTATCCTCTTCCATTACAATGCGGAACACTTTCTTCCCATTCACCTTAATTTCCTGGGTCAGGTACCCAATGTACGACACAATCAGAATAGCATTCTCGTCGACCCGAAGTGCGAAGGAACCATCGACATTGCTTACCGTTCCCGACGAAGTTCCCTTGATTTTCAGGGTTGCTCCGATAAAGCCCTCGCCTTTTACATCCACCACCTTGCCGGAGATATCGATCTTTTTTACAGGGGCTGTTTTCTGCGCATTATCCGACTTGACAGTGAGGACAATTTGATTGCCGTTGATGCTAAAGGTGTCGGGCGTATTGCGGAACAGCTGGCTCAGAATGGGTTTAATATCTTTGCTGTTGTAGTTGACAGAGACTTTACGATTCACATTGATCAGTTGCTTATTAAACAGAAACCTGTATTTCGATTGGCTTTCGATAAGATTCATAACTTCCTCCAACGACGTGTTTTTTACGTTGATCGAGAGTTTTTCAGCATCCTGTGCATACACCGGATGGAAGACCGGGAACAAACACAGAAAAAAAGTTATTGATAAAAAGTTGAAAAAGGACCCTTTGTTTAACATGTGATTTTGGTGTATTGCGGACTTTTGTTGTGTTAAATTCATATATCCTGATTTAAATTGATGATCGATTTAATTAGTTGGAAGTGCGTAATAAGAGCTGAGTTTAGGGAGGTGGACGGTCTGTTGATGTAGTCATAAAGCGTAATTGGTATTATTTATATGTTGGTTTTTTTGGCGGATGATAAACCGGTTTTGACAAACCATTTTTATCCTCTCTGGTTTAAAGACGTTTGTAAAAGAAAAGCCCACATCAAAAAAATTATTTTTTTTGAGTGGGCTGGTTGTTTATACTGATTCAATCTATTTTTTCACCCTATAAACTTCGATTTTCCTTTTACTGTACGAGTCGTTTTGTGTCATGATCCGCTCCTCGGTAACATATTCGATCGGAGCCGTCATTTTTATCAGTCTTAAAATTTCATCAATCGATTCTCCTTCAAATGTTGCCCGGTAGGGGTGTTCGGCTAATTTCTTATCCTTGACCTCGATATGGATGTTATAGGTCAATCCTATTCGTTTGAAAACATATTCCAACGGATCGTCTCTGAACATCAGCACTCCGTCTTTCCATGCATACCATTTATACGGATTTACAGTTTCGATATGATACGAATCAATCTTGTTGTCATAACTGATACGTTGATTCGGTGTCATGTCCAACCCTTTCTGCCCTTTGATATTGACCTTTACCTTTCCCTCGATAAGGGTCACAGCTGTGATGTTTTCCGAATCAAACGCCTCCACATTGAATGCCGTTCCGGTCGCTTTGATATCCATCACTTTTGTTTTTACAATAAATGGATGTCGTTTGTCCGATCGTACTTCGAAATAGGCTTCGCCCGCAAGAAAGACTTCTCGTTTATCTTCCTGAAAAACAACAGGATATTTCAGTACGCTTTGTGCGTTCAGCCAAACGGTTGTTCCGTCGGCCAGCTTGACTTTCGAACAGGTGCCGGGCGGCGACATAACTTCCTGATAAACCATCTCCGTATCGTCAGCCCATCCTTTGCTGCCGAGTAAATACACCAATGCGAACAACAGCGGTAACACGATGATGGCTGCAACACGTTGCCACCATACTAATAGCGATAAGCTCCTGTTCCGGGATAAGGAGGCCTTGTTGTTAATTTTTTCCAGAACAAGATTTGCAGCTTTCTCAGCATCGATCTCGTCGGGAGTAAATTTCACTCCCGATACTTGCCAGATGTTCTTTAACTGTGCATAATATTGTTCGTTCTCATCGCCTGCATTCAACCAATTTCTCAACAGGGTTTTCTCTTCCTGAGTAATTTCTCCTGAAAATGATTTAATAATTATTTTTTCAATGTTCTGCATTTTGCCAACAACTGCCTGTGTCCTTTTAAACCTTAATTACGATCTAACGACGTTTCAGAATTAATTTTACATCTATAAATTCACTAAGTTTAACAACCTGGTAAAAACCAAGACGCTTAGAAACTCTTTCAGGTACCGTCGTAATAACGCTAAGGCTTTGCCGATACGTACTTCGACCGTCCTTTCCGAAACGTCCAGTTTGATTGCAATTTCTTTATACGTTAAACCTTCAAAACGATTCATTTCGAATACCTCACGATACGTGTGAGGTAGCTCATCCAAGGAGTGTAGTAAGTGATTGTGTAAATCCGAATAAAGCACATAATCGACCGTATCTACGTCAAAAGTAGTCCCGAAGGTTTTTGTGTATGTTTCATGTGTTCTTATGATTTTTTTATGTCTTAACTCATCGAGACATGCATTTTGAACCGATTTTAACAGAAATGACTTTAAGGAAGTTTCGATGCTGATATTTTTGCGGTTACCCCACAATCGTAAAAATATATTTTGAACAATATCCTCGCATGTTTGTCTATTTGCCAGATAAGCTCCTCCGAACAAAACCAAATCCTTATAATACTTTCTGAATATATACGAAAAAGCATCCATATCATCTTTGGACATCTTCTTCAACCAATCAGAATCGTTATCCATCTGCAAATGAAAATTTTTTATGTCAATTTTGTGATTAATTCCAGAAAAGTGCAGACAAAGATATTTAATTTGATGGGACGCACAAAATAATTTATTTTAAAAAATCGGCAGCCGGATTTTTCACCGTTAACCGGAACAATACCAGGCCCACTACCACGATGATTGTCGTTCCGAGCACCGTTGTCAGGTAACTGTGCAGCAGGGTTTGTCCGCTCAGGCTCATCCAGCCGATGAGCAGCACTCCGACGGTTACGCCTACCATGGCCTGCCAGCTCCGCACTTTGCGACTCAGGTAGCCCAGCAGGAATAAACCGAGCATGCCGCCGCTGAAAATGCCGGCCAGGCTCCACCAGGCATCGAGGGCGCTTTTTACCGACATCATGGCCAGGGCTACACCCACCCCGGCGAGGCCGGTGAGAAGAGAGGCGATGCGAAGTATTTTCAGCTGCTTTGCTTCGGTCATTCTCCCCCGTGGAGTGATCGCCGTGTCGGACGCGGCCTTTTCGTGCTTCCTTGTAATAAAATCGGTGAAAATTACGGTTGCCGAACTGTTGATGCTGGTCGAAACGGTGCTCATCCCTGCTGCAAAGATCGCTGCAATAAGTAAACCGGTGGCTCCATCGGGCAATACCTTCACGATAAAATACGGAAAAACCTGATCGCTGGCGATATCCGGGGGCAGGGGAGTGCTTTGGTAAAATACGAACAGAGCGGTACCGATGATAAAAAACAAGAAACTGACGGGCAGGTACAGCAATCCGCCGAACAAAGCCGAAAAACGGGCACTTTTCAGGTCTTTGGCCGATTTATAGCGCTGAATATAGTTTTGATCGATGCCGAAATTCTGAAGATTGATGAAGGTCCCGTATAAAATCATTACCCAAAACGTGGAAGTATGGAGTTCGGCGCCAAAGGAGCCCAACGAGAATTTTCCAGCCGCCCTTCCTTTTTCGATCAACTCGGTAATACCTCCCGGAATTTCAACCAGTAGAATAATCGCACAGGCCAATGCGCCGATAATCAGAATGGTGCCTTGTATGGCGTCGGTCCAGATCACCGCTTTGATACCTCCCATCATCGAATATAAAATAACGGCAATTCCGGTAAACAGAATGATGCCGCTCACGCTCCAGCCCAGCAAAGTATGCAGCGGCAGCGCCATCAGGAACATTACCGAGCCGATTCGGGCTACCTGCGTGAGCAGATAACAAATAGCCGCATAGGCCCGGGCCCAATAGCCGAATCGGGTTTCGAGAAAACTATAAGCCGATACACTTTCGATGGTGCGATAGAAGGGTACAAAAAAACGGGCGGCCACGATAGCTGCCAGGGGAATGGTGAAGCTAAATACCAGCGAATTCCAGTTGCCTGCATAGGCATTGCCGGGTAAGGCCAGAAAACTGATGCTGCTTACGTAGGTGGCGAATACCGACATCCCCACCACGAATCCGGGCATACTCCCGCTTCCGCTGGTGTAATCGGCGGCATTTTTGTTTTTACGAACGAAACTTCCGCCAAACAGCACGGTGCCGAGGGTGAAAACGATGAATACAAGAAGATCGAATAAAGGCATAATGCTATGAATTTAGAATATAAAGTACTGTGCGAAAGCTATTGTCAGGCTGAACGCAGTGAAGCCGCCGGTATCAGGGTTTTCGTAGGTAACTGCCCTGCAATCAGCGGGCTAATTCCGTCAGCGCAGTTCGTATCTTCTCCTTGTGGGCTTCATCAAACTTATTAAACGGAGCAGCCAGAAAATCGTTGCATATGCCCAGCTCCGACAAGGCTGTTTTTACTCCTTTGAGATAACTGGATCCGTAACTGCCTACCGTGTAGAGGGTGGCACTGATCTGCATTACCTTCCGATGCAACTCGCGCACCTTGTCCACGTCTTTTGCTACCGCGGCATTGTACAAAGCTACATATAAGGAGGGGAAGATATTGGCTCCTCCGTTGACACCGCCGTCGGCACCCAGCAATACCGATTCGGCCATCATTTCTTCCGGCCCTACGAAGAGTGCGAAGTCGTCGCGGTCGCGCATCGCATACATTACCGATTGAAAATAACTCCCGCTTCCCGAACTGTCTTTAAACCCGATTACCTTCGGATGCGCGGCAATGCGACGGATAGTGGCCGGTGCAAACGACACCTTGGTATGAGTAGGCATATTGTACAGAAAGACAGGCAAGGGAAGTTCCGGAATCAGTTGTTCGTAAAACTCGGCCAACTCCGCCTGTCCGGTTGCAAAATAGTAGGGCGGGGCCGAAACCACCGCATCGGCTCCCGAGTCGGCTGCCAGGCGTGCGAGCGACAGGCTGTCCTCGAGCGAGGTGTCCGAAATGCCGACCAGCAAAGGTACGCGCCTGTCGAGGATTTTCGCCGACTGCCGTATCATTTCGTGGCGCAGCTCCACGCTGATGCTTTGCGCTTCGCCGGTGGTGCCCAGGATGAAAATTCCGTGTACTCCTCCCGCGATAACATGTTCGATGAGCCGTTCGAGTCCTTCGGTGTCGATGGTGGTGTTGTTGATAAGCGGTGTCACCAGCGGCGGCACAATTCCTTTTAGTTTTGACATCTTATGTAGTAGTTTAATTGTTGGTCCATCGCACACTAAATTCGAGCGACGGAATAGAATGCATTAACGTAAATTGCTGTAACACTCCCGGACCGCAACTGCTGTTTCCCAGTCCCATCATGAACGAATTGAGGTACACGACGGTGGCATTGCTTTCCAGTAGTTCGTGATGATGCAGCTTCGAGGCCAGCTCCTCTTCGGTAAAAGAAGTGGCGCTGAAGGAAAAAGGACGGGCCGGATTTTCAAAAATAAGTTGACGGGAAATCTTTTCCGGTTTGGAGGTGCCAGTCGTCCGTCGCCGGGCTTCAGCTCCCCCTTCGACCTGAACATTTTTCAACCGGACCCATTTTACCTCTTCTTTGTTGCCCGAATGTTGCGGACGGGGCCAGGGCGTGTATTGATCTTCCACCCGCGAGGTCCATAACCCCTTGTTCACCGATGCCTTCCGGTCGGAGTACGAATCGTGCGGGCCGAGTCCGTACCATTCGAGCTGCCGTAAATCGCCGGCCAGCATCCATTTCATGCCTGCCCGGGGAAGGTCGGGAAGTTGCCCCTTGACGCTGAAGCTGGCTTTTACCTCCATCTTTCCTTCCGGGTACACCCGGTAATGCACCACCGATCGTATTTCCCCTGTCGTTGCATCGCCATACCGGTGTCGGAAATGAATTTCGACATCGATACTTTCAGAGGTGCTTGTCGTCGAAAATTGTTCGACACTCACCACCGGTTTATCGAGTCCCACGCGCTGCCAGTCCTTCGCCAGCCAGTTGCCGAAACCTTTGTCATTATCGGTAGGCGCACGGAAAAAAGCGGGAATACCCGATTCGGCAGGCAATTGAGCCAGCAAAGCATGTCCTTTATGCCTTATGTCGGCGATACTACCCGTTTTTTTGTTGAAGCCGATCGAAAACTCCTCTCCTTGAAGGGTTAATTCGTTCTTATTTTCAGATACTTTCAGTTCCTTGGGGGCAATTTCAGCACGCTTCTTTCCGCGCGAGTTGGCCGGATCCTGATTCGTTTTGTCCTCTATGTGTTCCGTTTGAAAGCTGAACTGCTGTTCGGCAATGCAATATCCTTTCCCGGCCCAGCTCGAGGATTCCGGAAGTACGCACCGGATCGAGATTAATTTTTCCCCAAACAATCGAGGAATCAATTTGTCAGCCGGTTTAGGATTTTTCAATCCTGCATACTGTCCGATCCAGGTAGAATCGCCGGGCATTACATCCGGCACAGCCACGGGAATCGAATGGCTCTTCCCTTTTGCATCGGTTATTACCCATTCGAACCGGAGTTCCGATAACGAACTATGATGATGTCGGTTGATAATCAAAACCGAGTCGCCCCGGTCCTCAAAATGAACCGGCTGATATACCTTTTTTACTTCGAAATATTTGGCGGTTAGGCTCCTGTCGCTCATCACGATGCCATTCAGACAGAATGCTTTCAGATTGGGGTAGTCGCCGAAATCGCCTCCGTAGGCGACCGACAGCCGTTTATCCACGAAACGGGCGATACCTTGATCGGCCCAATCCCAGATAAAACCTCCCAACATCCTCCTGTTCCCATACACCTCTTCCCAATATCGATCCAAATTCCCTACGGCATTCCCCATCGCATGCACGTACTCGCTCGTCAGCACCGGGCGGTCGTCGCCCTTCCGCTCTGCAATCTCCAGCAACCGCTCCCAGCGGGCATTCTCGGCACGCTCGGCATCACTTCCTTCGGGAATGCCGGGATTTAAATATTCGCCTTTCACCCGGGGGTAGAACCGGCTGATCATATCCACCGCCGGCGGATCAGGACGTCCCTCATCGCCCTGTGCTCCTTCGTAATGAATGGGACGCGTGGGATCAAAATCTTTCAACCAGGCCGAGATGGCTGCGAAATTGGGACCGTAGCCGCTCTCGTTGCCCATACTCCAGATCACCACCGAAGCATGATTTTTATCGCGCTGAGCCATCCGCACCGCCCGGTCGAGAAAAGCCGCATGCCACTCGGGATCGCTCGCCAGCCTTCCGCGCAAACCGTGGGTCTCGATATTGGCTTCGTCCATCACGTACAGGCCCAACGAATCGCACAGTTCGTAAAACAAAGGATGGTTGGGATAATGGGCCGTGCGCACTGCGTTAATGTTGGCCTGTTTCATCAGTACGATATCGCGGATCGTGCTTTCCCGCGATAGGATTTTGCCGGTGTGGAGGTCGTGTTCGTGGCGGTTAACCCCGCGTAAACGCACCGGTCTGCCGTTGATCAACAATTGTCCGCTGCGGATTTCCGAAGTCCGGAATCCGATCCGGTGCCGGATCTTTTCTACCGTTGTGCCGGTGGAGTCGGTTAATTCAAGATACAGGGTATATAAATGGGGATGTTCGGCCGACCAGGTATTCACCTTTCCCAGCGCAATCCGGAACCGGCCGTTTTTGCGTGCGCCGCGTTGCGGATACCAGGTGTTGAGCACCGATCCTTTCGCCTCCTGGTTCAATACTTCGACGGCATCGATCGATTGATCGAATAATCCGTCGATACGGGCGCGAATACGGTAACCTTCGGCCCGTCGCCCGTCGTAACTGCTTAAGAGCGGGTCGATGAGCAGGAGGGCGGAATCGCTTTGGGTAAGCGAGTGATGAAGCCAATGCGGTTTCAGTACTGTTTCGATACGAAAATCGGAAATACGCAACGAAGGAGTGGTGAACACGGTTACGTCCCGGTGGATTCCGCTCAGCCGCCACATGTCCTGATCTTCGAGGTAAGAGCCGTCGCTGTAGCGGTACACCTCCACGGCCACTAAATTGTCGCCCTTCTTTATAAAGGGGGTGATGTTGAATTCGGCTGCTTCGGTACTGCCCTGACTGTAACCCGCTTTCCGACCGTTGATCCATACATAGTAGGCCGATGTCACCCCTTCGAAGCGGATAAACACCTGCCCCTTCCACCGACCGGGCACCGTGAACCAACGGCGGTATTGCCCCACCGGATTACGTTCATTGTAAGTTGTATAGCGCACATCGGGAGTGCTGGTCACCCTCGGAGGATCGATTTTAAACGGATAGCCGGCCGAAATGTAAATGGGCGTGCCGTATCCGTGCAACTCCCAATTGGCCGGAACCGGAAAATTCACCCAGCCCCGGTCGTCGAATGCCGGCAGATGGAAACCGGCGGATCGTTGTGCAGGTTCCGGTACCCAGCGGAATTTCCATTCGCCGTTGAGTTGGAAGGAGCGGTCGCCCGGAGCGTGTTCGTAGCCGAAAAAAGCAGCACGCGCCGGTTCCCTCCGGTACTGCAGATAATGCTGATTTTCCCAGTCGGGGACCTCGGCAGCCCGTACGGCCGACAAAACGACCGACAGTAGCACAACCATGATCCCCGGGTGGAACTGCCTGCCGGATAAAAAACCATGTAGTTTCATACCATTCATATTCATCCTCCTCCAGTCTCTTGCTTCTCAATTTTTACCGCTTAACCACTTTCAGCACTGTCACTGTTCCGGCATACACCATCCTGCACAAATAAACGCCGTTCTGCAACCCCTCTCCCACAAGCACCATCTCCGTGTCGCCGCTGGCGGCCACTCCTTCATACAGCCGGGTGATTCTGCGTCCGTCCACACTATACACATCGACTGTCAATTCACCTCCCACCGGCAGACTTGCCCGGATGCGGATTTCGTCGGAGAAAGGATTGGGCCAGGCCGTGTAAACCGCCGCAAGTGCCGGCTGATCGTCGATACCGTTGACGGAGTTGAAAATATAACTGGCTTCGCTGAGGGCCGACCATTCGCTGCTGCTTTTCACACGAGCTTTTACCGTAGTGTTGGTGGCCAGACGAAGGGCCGATGAGTAACTGTTGCCCGCCACTGCTCCTGTAACGGCTACCCGCGGATCGCTTCCGTCGGTGGTGTAATAAATGCTTCCTCCCGTGCCGCTGATCTGTAGATTCAGCGCTTCGGAATATGTTCCGCCGGCATGCGAAAACACCGGCGCATCAACCGAAGGATACAACGCTGCCGCCTTGAGTTGCGACAACAGGACATCGGTTCGCTGCGGGAAATAATTGGTCATCAGGTCGTTCTTGCGAGGCAACCAATGGTCGTTCAGCGTATAAGGAGTATAGGGTGTGTACCAGTCGCTCCACCGCGCCGATTCGCTGATCATCGCCAGTTCGATTTCATCGGCCAGCGCATCATACCGTCTGGCAATTTCGGCTGGTGTAAGCGCCCCTCCCGGATCCAACATCAGCTGCTTGATCCGGTCGGCAATCTTTACTTTAAATTCGGAGTTCTTTTTCAGGTACTGCATAAATGCAGCCGGGTTGCCCGAGGTGCCGGTAATGATCAGATTGTCGGTAAGCGCCACCATCGAAGTTTCGGCATCCCAGCAGAAAAAGCGGAATCCTTCGTTGTTCCTTACCCGGTTCCGGCCCACCGCCCAGTTGTTTTTATCCCAGTCCTTGTTGCCGATATAATAATTGATCAGCATGTAGTCGATGTAATTGTCCACATCGAGCAGGTTAGGGTACGAGCTGTTCACGCTACCGTCGGCATTCCGGCCCTGTATCTTGAAATAATTGGCCATTGAGGAGCCCACGCCTGTGATCTGCGATTTCAGGTTGTTCCAGGCTGCCATCGTTCCATCGGTCGGTGTGGTGGTTTGTTGCTCTTTTACCACATCGTAATCGGCATCGCTGCCGCCGAAATACGATTCCATAAAGTCTTTGTCAATTTCTTCGGCCAGGTTGTAAACACCCCAGTACAATCCGTTCAGGTAGAGATGTACAAAGCGTTCGCGGGGCCCCACCTGTCCCATGTCCAGCTGGGTGGTCTTTGCAAACGGATCCTGAAGATACTGGCCGAGCACTTGTTGTGCCGCCGCATTTTTCACCCAGGTGTTGTTGTATCCGGCTCTCAAAATGAGCGAGTTGAATTCTTTCGCGCTTCCTTTCTCGCGGAAGATGTCGAAATTAAGTTTCGAAGGTCCGTAGGCGGAAGTGAATTTGAGTTCGAATCCGTGTTTAGGACTGTTGGTGGGCCGGCGGCTGTTGCCGCCGTGGAGTTGCAGCCGGCAGTTGATCTGAAATTCCTGCTCGTTTTCGGGATCGAAATATTCCACCGAAGTAGGCCTCGACCAGCTTTTGCTTTCGGTGTGAGGCAGGCCCGTAAAGATGTAAATTCCGCCGGTAGTGGCATTTTCGACGTTCGAAAACAGATTGCCGGGCGTGGTTACGATATGCATTACCGGCAGCGATTTCAGCGAGGCCTCCATGCGCGACGCATAGGCCGGATTTCCGGTAACACGCGGATCCATTTCGTAATCGGCCGTGATGGAGCTTCCGGCATCCGATTCTTTCCAGTCGGTGGGATACCCTGCCGGCGCTTTGGGCTGTTTGATTACATCCTGCAGAAAAAGGTAGGTGTGGGTTACCACTTCGCTGCTGATGCCTGCAGCGTTGATCACTACGGCGCTCAAAGGCGTAGTAGTGGCGATGCTAACCGGCGCAGTATAGGCTTTGCCGGTGGTAGCGGTGGGACGGGTGCCGTCGGTGGTGTAATACACGGTTCCCTGGCCGCCGGCTACTCCCAGTTCCACGGTGAAGGGAGTGTCGTAATAACCTCTGGTGACACTAAACACCGGGGCAAAAGGAGCCGAGCCGGCTGTGTTCTCGGCGCCGGGGGTTGGAGTGTCGAAAAAAACTTCTTGTTGGTGATATAAGCCGTACGATACATCCTTCCGCTGACCCGGGTAAGCTGGTGTATACGCATGCGAAACGGCCGCTTCGGGCGTGCACACCGCCAGGTATTCGCCCGAACCGGAAAGTTTAAAGTTGGTATGCAGTTTCCCGGATGGATCCAGGCGGTTTTTTTCGGAGGCAAATACGATCAGGTAACTGTTTTTCTCCAGCATTACCGATGGGAAAATCCATTTACGCAGGTTGTCGGCCTTGTCGGTGAGCGACCATCCGGCCAGATCGATGGTTGCTGCAGTATTGTTGTAAATCTCTATCCAGTCCGATCGTTGTCCGTCTTCGTCGGTGATGCCGTTGGAATTAACCGCCATAAATTCGGTGATGAGGATTGCGCCGTTTTGGTTGAAGGCAGCTGTGCTCACTGCTAAGAATGCCAAAAGAAAGAGGTGTTTCATGTGTTTTGCTGGTTTTTTTTAGAGCTTACATTCACTATTGCTGAAAAGAATTATTGTACTTCAAGAGCATCCAACGCGAGTCCGTTCATGTCGTTGGCCGAAAGTATCAGTTGATATTCGCCGGCATTGATAAAGGTGCCGGTGGTAGTATTTACGATCCTCCATTTTTCGGGCGCCGGCGGGAAGCTGAGCCGGCTTTCGCGAATCACGTTGCCGTTGGGTGCTACCAACTTCAGCGTTACATCGATGGGCGTTGACCGGGTGTTGAGGTAATGAAACCGGAGGGCGTACACCTGGGCGAGTCCGGTTTGCACAGTCCAGCTGATCGACGAAGCCTGCGATCGCGTCCATTGTATTCCGGTTCGGTTCCGGATGGTTGTTTCTTTTGTCGGGCCCTTTAAGCCGGCTTTCTCGGCTTCATAACGCATACTGGCCCGGGTGGGGGCTTCGTTGGGAAGTTCTACTGCCGGCAATTTGGCTGTCCGGTCGGTATCGGCCTGCGACCAGAAACCGGCGGGAAGCGTAGTGCTCCCGACGGCTGTGTGTTGCCGGGCCGGAGTTTTTTCGCTGTGCTTTGTCGAAGTACCATCGGGCTGTGCATTGCCTTGCGCACCGGGAGCTGTTCCGGTGGCTATTGCAATTGCCGAAATGAGCGCCTGACCTGCTTTTACCTCCGGAAAGCTGATCGTGAGCCTGCCAGCTGTTACACGGGTTTGTATTGTTTTTTTCAGGGCGCCGTCATGACCACTTTCGGCCCAGATGTCCAGGTCGTCGAGTACTACCGAGTCGTTGACGGCCACATCAAAGATCCGCCAGCCTTCGCAGTCGGTTTTTTCGCTTCCTCCTGTGCCATGCCAGGGTTCGGTAAAATACAATTCAACAGTATAGTTGCCGTTGGGCACCGCAAAATTATAGTTCAACTCGTGCCGGCCAAAGCGGAAATGGCCCAGCAAGTCCCAGTCGCGTAAGCCCCGGATAGGGTCGCGGGTTACGCGCTGACTGGCCAGGAAAGGATTCAGTCCGGCGAAACGTTGTGCCCACGAACGGGAATACAAAGTGTCGTCCTGTAACCACTGTTGTCCGAATTCGTCGGTGTAGGCATCGCCTCCGCAATTGATGCGGTACAGATACTGCAAGGAGGAATTTCCTTTTAAGAGAGAATTGCCGGTAGCTTTTGGTTGCTTGCTATCCGATACGGTGGTTTGTCCGCTTGGAGTCCTGCTGCCGTCCGCTAATTGTTCAAACCCGGACGCTTCTTCCAACGCTTTGTAATACAGCAGATCTTCGGCTACCACTTTGCCTTTGTAATAAGCTGCTGCCCGTATCACATTGTAGCGGATTTCCACATCCTCCCAACTGAAATGGGTTCCTTTGCCGCCTTTGTGTCTGGTGCCGAGGAAAGTGGGTTGGGTGTCGTTTTGAGTCAGGGCATCGTTGTAAAGCCGCACGCTGTCGCAATTGCTATACACTTCGAGGGTGGCTTTGCGGGGCGCGGTAAACCGGTCGTGCCAGCTGTGCGACACCAGGTACACCATCGGGTCGGTGGCAGGCGAAACGTAATTGGAGCGGTACATGTACCAGGCATCGGTGGGCTCTTCCCAGGGTGTCGTCAGTCCTTTGTAGTTGAAGGGGCCAACTTTATCAATCCGGCGAAATGCTTCGTCGGGCTGACGCCGTCCGGGATTGTCGTGCGAACTGTAGATCCACTGAAACTGTCCGCTTACGCTGTCGCGTACCGATTCGGCCAACCGTATTTTTTGCTCCAGCAATTGCGTGGCCCGTCTTTCGGTCCAGTCGCCATCGGCCCTGAAGGGTTGTGGCTCCTGATGAAATCCGAGGGTGCGCCATGCTCCGTATTCCCCGTTCAGCAACTGGTCGGGCCGGCTCAACTCGCGTGCATAGTTATCGGGCTTGCCGCCATAGGTTCCGCTCCAGTTTTGCACCACGTTCCAATCGGTTCCGCTCCCGCCGTTGCAGGTGGTAATCACCCGCATCCTGCGTGCTGTCGGATCCATCTCGCGGATCATTTCGCTGCATTCCCGGGCAAAGGCCTCGGGTAAGGTACTTTCGTTTTGCAATCCCCACATCACCACCGAGGGCGAGTTCCGGCGTTCCTTCACCCAGCGGCGCAACATCTCCTTGAACATGCTGCGGAATTCAGGC
This sequence comes from Paludibacter sp. 47-17, assembly GCA_001898935.1. GTDB lineage: Bacteria > Bacteroidota > Bacteroidia > Bacteroidales > Paludibacteraceae > Paludibacter. The sequence goes on along the minus strand of MKVT01000019.1, from coordinate 6,963 downwards.
GTGTCGTACCAGATATGTGCCGATAGTTGTGTCCAGAAAAGGATTCCCTGCCGGTCGAAATGCGCCTGATAGTCGAGATGGTGAGGCTGATGGGCGTCGCGGAAGGCATTGAAACCCAGCGCCCGGAACTGATCGACCCGCGCTTTGATTTGCTCGCGCGAAAAGGCATGCGACTGTCCGAACTGATGCTCGTACTCGCAAATCCCATTGATAAATACAGGCTCGCCGTTCAGGTAAAAACGTCCGTCGCCGTCGTTACGCTTCACGGGCCAACTGATGGTGCGGAATCCGAAAGGGGTGGTCACTTCGTCGGTGGTGAGGGCATCGCCTTGCTTAATCATGGTGGCCAGCTGGTAAAGATAAGGCCGGGCTGTGCTCCAACGTTTAGGGTCTTTTACCGCGGTCGACTGCCTGATCACCCGTGTTTCTCCCGCTTGTAAGGTTTCTTTCTGCGCCAGTCTGAAGAATCCGATGCCGTCGTCGTTGTTGAGTTTATTCACCAGTTCGATTTCAACCGCTTCGTTTCCGTAGTTCCTGATTTCGGTGTCGATAAACACGCTGTCCACCGCATCGTTGTGCCAGATGTGTACACCAAAGGGTTCCACCCGCACCCGGTCGGTAATCTCCAGGGTCACCGGCCTGAAAATACCAAAGGGTTGCGATCCTTCGCTGAATCCCCATTCGCTGGAACAGCCCCCGCATACCCAGGGCATGTCGGAAATCATCTCCGGATGTTCGGCTACCACCTCCAGCAGATTGGTAGCGCCGGGTTTTAACGGTTCACTGATGTCCAGCGTAAGTGTGGTGCGTCCCACCGGATGCCGTCCCAACTGCTTTCCGTTCAGTCGTATCGTGGCATAGGTGCCGACTCCCTCGAACCGGATGAAAGCGCGCTTACCGGCTCCCATGGCCGGAGCCGTGAATTGCTTGCGATAGGTGGCGGTGCCGTGCAGATTGCCATGCACCAACTGACGGTATCCGTAATAATCATCGAGGTTGTGGGGGATGTTTACCCGCCGGGTTTTTTCCTGATGTTCTACTTCCCAATCCTTGTCCAGGGAAATAATGGTTCGTCGTCCGGTGATTTCGGGATCGGGAAAACGAAGCTGCGACCTTCCCGCCGGCCTGCTGGTAGCCACGGCTATGCCCCGCTGGTCATGTTGGTTCACCGCGCAGTAAAAATGATACACCACGCCATCGTGCTTCACCACATAACTTTTATGGGCAAATAAATTATCGTACTCCTTCGAAGGAATGATCAAATCGTCGCCTTTCCAGTCGTACCAGTTTACCAGATCGTAACTGCACGCAAAAGTGTTGAAAGCTTTGTAGGGCCGGTCGGCACGGAAGGCAGAGAAATAAAACATAACGTATACATCGCCTATTTTCTGGATATGGGCATCGCCGGTGATTCCTTCTTCGTGGGTAAACACGGGATTGCCGGGATAACGCGTCCAGTTTTTCATATTGTCGGACAAAGCGATGCCGATGCGCTCGGCCTTTACCTTGGTGTCGGGGTGTACTCCGCCTGCGTTGTAAAACATTACGAAGGGTTTTCCGAGTGTTTTGTCCTTGTCGTAATACACCGTGCTTTTATACAGGGTGATGTTTTCGAACCATTGCCGATCGGCATCGTCGGGCGAAAGTAAGGGTTTATCCTGCGCTTTCCATTCATTGGCATTCAGCAGATCGCGGGCCGAGGTCCAGGCCAGGCCTATCTTCAGCGGACCGGTTTCGTAGCCCGGATTGGCGCCGCCGATATAAGTCATCCAATATTTCTTCCTATAGGTCTGAAGTTCATAACTTCCTCCCCATTCCATGTCGGGCAGTGCCGGGTAACCACCGCGCTGACTGGCGTCCCAGAATCCGTCGCGGAACGATAAAATGCGTCCCCTGGTGGTCCATTCCAACAGGTTGTCGCTCTCGGCCATCCAGGTTTCGTAACCGCGACCGTCTTTGCCGCTTTTTCCGTCGTACACCAGATACGTCATGTACCATTTGCCGTCTTTCCGGAACACGGTGGGGCAGTCGATTTTATGCCGGTTGTCGGCCGGAGCAAGGGCTAATCCGTATTTGTAGGGCGTACGGATTTCTTCGTAAATGCGGGCCATGGTTTCCTGCGTAACTTCGCGGGCAGGTGTTTTCTCGGGCGTCCCGGCCTGAACCGTTACCGCCAGCGTCAGAAGCATCCCAAGCACCTGCACTCGCCCGAAACCACTGTGTTTAACTTGCTTCATCCTGCTTCTTAATAAAACATCCAGTCCATGGTCTCTTCTTCGCCGGTTCCGGCCAGTCCGGCATTGCGTACCTGTGGCAGATCGGAAGTAAAACCCAGCACCAGTAACAACCCGCGGGGCAAGTTCAGCTGATGTTGTCCGGCATCAAAACGGTAGGCATGTACGTTTACGGCAGGCAGTTCGGCAAAACGAATGGCATTGGTAATCACCGGATCCGATTGACCGTACAAATTGGCCGAAGCATCGGTTTCCAGCGTGGGCGCCTTGGCATATTTGCTCTGGTCGTCGCGGAAATAACCCACGAGCAGGCTAACCGGTTTGTCGCAGCTAAATTGAAGCGAAGTGCCTTGTTTTTGTTCTTCAGCCGTGAAACTACGGGCTTGTAATCCGGTCAGTTCAGGAGCGATTTCAAGAATTTCGGAAGAAATATCGGGATAAAGTGAAATGCCTTTTTTGAGAAGAAGGGTTTTTGCGGCTGTCGCCCCCGATTCTTCTACCTTCCCCGGTTTCAGCGTCTCCGGCGTTCGCTCCGGTTGTCCCTTGCTCTTATCTTTCAGCAACACCAGGTTGTTCCGGTAGTTCGCCAGCTCTTTTTTATAATGCACCAGCAATTCTTCCCAGGTTTTATTCTTGCCGTCGTCGCCTCCGATCGGAATGCGGCGCTGTGCCGTCTGCATGCTGTTGGCATACCAGTAACTGTCGCGGGTGAGCTCCACCAATTGCTCGTAATGCTTCAAACTCGCTTCCAGAAAAGGAATAGCAGCATCCAGTTTGCCGATGTCCTTTCCCCACTGGTAATCGAGCACCAGCTCGGCAGCTTTCACCTTGTTGCCGAAGAAATGCGCAAATTCGCGGTAACAGCGGATGTCGTTGCGGAGCCGCTCCAGTTCTGCCGTATTCCGTGTAGCGCCTTTCACCTGCTCCATTGCTGCCAGCGCCCTGTCGCCATGTGCCAAGGTTTGTGCTACTATATCCAGCGGCAGCTCGCCCTCATGCGGCAGGTTTTTCCACTTCCTCTCCACGTATTCGATCAGTTTTTCACCCTCCGGACCGCAACTCTCGTAAAAACCGGGGTAAATCTTGTATTTATACGGATTCACCAGCTGGCTCATAAACATCCCCAGCAACAAAGTCTGACGGTTGCCTTCGGTGATGCCGAATCGCCGCAAGAGTTTCGGGGCTATCTCGCCCGTTTCGTCGTAAGCAGTCTGAATATGTCGCGCTTCCTGCTCGCTTACGCCATAATAACTTTCCAGCTGGCGGTTCCAGTACGCGATTTCTTCCGTCCGCTCCCGGCCTTCTTTCCAGGCATACCGTCCCCAGGCCTTGAACCAGATCCAGTCGCGTTCGGTTTGTTTCAACCGGCTTCCATCGGGCAATTTATCCGCCGTATAGGGGTAATCCCAGTACGAAGCCTGCGGATACAGATGCAGGGCATTGGCTCCGTGAATAGTATGCATGGCATTCACCGTTTTTTGAATAAACCAGGGCGATCCGTAGCGCCAGGGTTCGAGGTTGGCCAGAATATGCACATTGCTGATGTGTACACTTCCCAGCGAACTCAAATCGGTGTGGATTTTTGTCCACGGTCCGCGGGGTTCGTAGGTCGTCAGGCTCTCGCCATTATACTTGTGCATGGTGTATAAATTCTTATACAGGGGGAGCGCCGCCTGCACCACCGCCGGGGCATCGGTGTCGTGAGCCCGCAGCAAAATAGGAGGCTCGTCGGTACGGCCCAGGGTTTTCAACCCGTCCTTCACACCCGGGATAATGGTTTCGGTAAACCACATCACATCATCCTCGATGGTGCTCATGGCCTCGCCCAGGCAAACGAGCAAACCCACATTCGGGTACTTGCGTATAAATTCGGCGATGCTTTTGCGGGTATAATCCTTCAACAGGGGCGTGATTTTCACATGCCGTTCCTGCGTAGGAATTCCGTAATGCTCGGCAAAAGGTTTCGAAACGATAATATTGTAAAACATCTGGATCACGAAGATGCCGCGTTTGCCGGCTTCGTGGGTTAGAAAGGAGAAGATTTCTTCGTTTTTGCGGAAGGTGGCCTCGTCGACTTCCACCGCGAAGGGATAGTCGTTCAGGCGTACCAGCGAAGCGAAAGGGTGCCCGTTCCACAGGTACAGCGAATTCATGCGATTGGCCACCAGCATATCCAGGTATTCGATCCACTGAGCTTTATCGTACAGCCAGGGGAATACCTCGGGGGTATAGGGATATTCGTATACAGTGCGACCAGGCAGATAATAAGGCTTTTGAATTCCGATGGCGGTGCCGCGCAATACCATTTCGGGAGCATCGGTAAGGCAGGCCGGAAAATCGTCTTCGGCCGGGTCCTGCAGACGATCGATGAGTTCGCGACTGCCGTAAATGACACCATTGCCATCGGTACCGCACACCAGGGTGGTTTTCCCGTTGGTACGGATGTGGAATCCTTCTTTTTTCATATCCGAAGGCAGCTCCATCCGTAGTTTTTTCAAGATAGCCGGCGTCGATGCCTGCTCGCGGTTCACCAGCACGATATGCTGTACGCGCGGCAGTTTGCCGGTGTAGCTGCCCATTGTTACCACATATCCCGATTCCGTCAGCTGTTTACTCAGCGCTTCGGCAGCATATTTTTCTTTTTCTCCGGCGTCGGTACCGATAATAAGATGGATGGAGCCAGCCTGCACAACGCCCGCAGCTGCAATCAACAATGATAAAAAAAATAGACGAATATTCATTAAAAAAGAGCTTCTTTGTTTCCACACAGGACGGAAAAAAGAAGCCTCTGTACTCAAATTGCCGGTGGAGCGACAGTGGCTAGTCCTAAATAACCGTTACGGGCTTTAGACAAAAATAATTCTTTTTGAGGGTGTGTCAAACCTCAAATTCAGAAGAAAGAAACTTTTAATTTTAAAGTTGACCTCTCTCAAAATCCCCATAAAGAGCCATTTCAATACTCACTATCAGAGTTAGAAATGGCTCTTTTAGACTTAAAGATTATAATTTGTAACTTCTTGGAGTGCTCATTGTAGTTTTGATACCTCTTACCGAACAAATCTTACCGAACAAACATGTATTAATAGCTCAAAATGCTTACATACCGTGTGAGATGTAAAATCTATTCAAAATCTTTAAAAAGCATTATTTGCATTCATCAAATTTCTTTACTATAGATAGTTGCCCTCCTAATTCGACCTCAAAACCAGGGTTTAGTACTACAGATTCATCATGATAAAAAAAGATATTATTTCCTGACTGAATTTTTATTGATTGACCATTTGTAATAATATTCTTTCCAACTATATTGTTATTTAAGTAATTACCAGAAATAATTACATCATCAAACCCATTCAGATAAATATCTTTTTGTAAATCATTATGGCCTAAGGTGCCATAATTTAGCGTAGATGTTATCCGGCCAATTTCTTTAATAGGTGTATCTGTGAACATTGAAAAGGTGTTTCCCGTGCTTTGTGTCACAACATTATTTATTGTTGGAGTTATAGACCAGTTCATGGTAACTCCAAAAGGAAGACTTTTGACTATGCTTACATTATTATTACCATTACATAGAAAATCGGAGTTAGATTGCAGATACGGGTTATCAAAGGTTAAATCACCTTTTATACAATCATTAACAACACCTGCATTGCCCAGCAAATAATAATGCATTTTATTGATCTGACATTGAGTAAAAGCACATTGACAATTATTATAGTCCATTGTGTTATTTGAATGCACACTATCACAATTATGTTGATCCCAGCAATTAGGATTTGGAGGAGTATCATCACACCCATCATTAGCAATCCATGAGTGTTCTAATCCCATAATATGTCCCATTTCATGCTTTATAGTTCGAAATGTGAATGCAGGATGACTAGTGCTCATGTTAGTTAGTACCATCCATTTTGAACTAGCTAATGTGGTATGTCCTCCAGCTGAAGATCCACCCATACAAAAGAATACATGTATAGAATTATCTTTAAACATAACATTGGGCCTGCTGGTCACATATTTAGCAGTTAAGTAATTGCCATATAAAACATAGTAAACATTGTTGTAATAATTAGAGTAATATGTTCTATACTCATTATCATAATCATCGTTCCAATAATAAATATTTGTTAGTTCAAATCTGATCCTTGTATCAGGTTGGAAAGGTGCTAGATGTGCATCTAAGTTCATTACTGCATTTTCTCTCATCGAATTATTTAATGTTTCCATTGTACTTACACTGAGAAACTCATTACTAGTTGAGTTGTTGGGAAAGTTGTTTGATCCATCCTCTTTTTGTATAATGTGAAATGTAAGCCTTACTACTTTTATAGTTGTGTTATTACAGTCATAATCAGTATAGTTTGACCAATTCAGATCATTACTCATTACTCTATAACCATTGTTAATCGTATCATAAAGAAGGTCACACCTGATTTGCGCATCAAGAACATCTAGGACCACAAAATTGAATAATAATAACATCAATATGATTCGTTTCATATCATTATTTTTTATTGAATTTTACGTTGATAAAGTTAGAGTCAAGCTGGATTACAAGAAGATAAATGCCGGGTCTCAATTCTGATATGGACATGGGGACATCATTTTGCAAGTCGGCTTTAAAACATATTTTTCCTACACCATCATAAATTACAAGGTTTGGTTTTGCTGTTCCCGTTTCACTTATTATAATGCTATTGTTATGTTCCCTAAACATTATTTTTAC